>NZ_FLRH01000003.1:3227811-4643122 GCF_900089585.1 Micromonospora sediminicola
CGGTGGCCGCGATGCTGGCGTCGTACTGGGCGGTGGTCATCCGCTGGTCGACGCCGTTGTAGTCGATCTCCCACCCGATCATCAGGGTGTTGCCGTCGCCGGCCGGGATCGGCCCGCTGCCGCCGCTGACGCCGGCGTGGTTGCACCGGCCGGCGGAGATCACGTGGAACACGCCGTGGTAGTCCACCAGGGCCTGGCAGAGCGGGCCGGGCAGGTCGGACCGGCCGTTGATGCAGATGTTGAGCGCCGGGTGCGGGTTGCTCGCGCTGGAGGTGGCCGCGGTGTGGTGCCAGAGCACACCGATGGGGTCGAAGGAGCCGGGTCGTCCGCGGTTGAGCCAGTCGCCCTCGACCACGACCTGGACCCCGGCGGCCCGGAGCACGTCCACCAGCCAGGGGATGGTCGCCATCACTGCTCCCGGAGCAGGTCGGCCAGGCACTCGGCCTTCGGCGCGGCGACGGCCGCGCCGGGGCGGGCCACCACGGTCAGCGCGGCGGCCACCAGGGCCGGGACGCCGAGCAGGCCGCGGCGTCGCAGACGGACGGATCGGGACGTGGGCATGGCGCTCCTTCGGGGACGGCGCTCGGCATCCAACCGATCGACGGATGTAAGTGCGGGCACGCTATCCCGGATCGATCGAGATGTCGATACCCTTCACTCCCTCACGTCTCGATGAAAGGTTTTGCCGATGAGAACGATCGCCGTGGCGCTGACGGCGCTCACCGTCGCCACCGCCCTCGCCGCCCCGGCGGCCGAGCCGTCGCCAGTGGCGGCGGCGGTCGGCCCGCAGCCCGGCACGTTCACCGGCCGGGGGTTCGACACCTGCGCCGCCCCGTCGCAGGTCGCGATGGACGCCTGGCTGGCCGGCTCGCCGTACCGCGCGATCGGTGTCTACATCAGCGGCGCCAGCCGGACGTGCGCGCAACCCAACCTCACCGCTACCTGGGTGGCGAGCCAGACCGCCAAGGGGTGGCGCCTGATCCCGATCGACCTCGGCCGCCAGGCGCCCTGCGGCACCCGTACGCCGAAGATGTCCGCCGACCCGGCCGTCGCCCGCGCTCAGGGGGCGACCGCGGCGGACGACGCGGTCGGCGCCGCCCAGGCGCTCGGCATCGGCGTCGGCAGTACGCTCTACAACGACGTCGAGCACTACCCGTCGAGCGCCTCCTGCCGCGCGGCGGTGCTGTCGTTCCTGTCCGGCTGGGTGGAGCGACTGCATGCACGGGGCTACCTCGCCGGGATGTACTCCAGCGGCTCGTCCGGGATCAAGGACGTGTGCGACGCCTACGACGACACCCGGTACCTGCGCCTCGACCAGATCTGGATCGCCTGGTGGAACGGCGTCGCCGACACCGGTGCCGGCACCTACTGCGCGGACACCCGCTACGCCGACCGCCAACGCCTGCACCAGTACGCGGGCGACGTCACCGAGACCTGGGGCGGCGTGACGATGACCATCGACCGCAACTGGATCGACGTGCGCGGGGGTGCGACGCCGCCCGGCCCGTGGAGCGTGACCGTCGACAACGCCACCACGGGCGGTTTCACGGCCGGCGCGGCGTGGGGCGCCTCGGCGTACTCGGGCCAGCGGTACGGCGCCGACTACCGGTTCGCCGCGCCGGCGTCGATCAGCGACGTGGCCTGGTTCCGGGCGACGCTCCCCGAGGCCGGTGACTACGAGGTCGCGGTGTGGTACCCGGCCGACCCCGGCTACAACGACCGGACGCCGTACCTGGTGGCAACCACCACCGGCAACCGGCCGGTGGTGGTCGACCAGCGGTCCGGCGGCGGCCGGTGGGTTTCGCTCGGGGTCTTCGCGCTGGCGGCCGGATCCGGCGACCGGGTCGGGGTGAGCCGGTGGACCGCAGGTAGCGGCTTCGTGGTCGCCGACGCCGTCCGCCTCACCCGCGCCTGACGGCGGGACACCGCCGGTGGGCCCGTCCGGACGGGCCCACCGGCGGACCGGTTCAGTTGAGGTGCGCCAGCAGGGCGGTGGCCATGCCCTGTTCGCCGCGGGCGTTCGGGTGGAACGGCGCGGCCGTGTTCTGCGGGATGAGTCCCTCCACCCAGCGGGTGCCGCTGCCCTTGCACGCGTCCCGGCCGATCGACGGGGTGTAGACGTCGGCGTAGCTCGCGCCGTTCGCCGCCGCGGTGTCGGCCAGCATGGAGTTGAGTGCCTTCTCCACCCCGCGCAGGTACGGCACGTCCTGGTAGGCGATCGGCACCACCGGCCAGCAGCCGTACCCGCTGTCCGGCAGGATCGCCGGGTAGCCGAGCACCACGACCCGCGCGCTCGGCGCGGCCTGGCGGACCGCCCGCAGCACGGCTGTCACCTTCGGCACGGTGGCGGCGATCCGGGCCCGGAGCTGGTCGGTGCCGCCGGCGGTGAACCGGTCCTTGCACGGTGAGCCGAGCGGGCTGCTGACGCTCGCCTCGGCGCAGTCGCTGATGATCCCGGAGAAGCCGATGTCGTTGCCGCCGATCTGCACCGTCACCAGCGCGGTGGTCGAGGTGACGGCGTTGAGCTGCGGCGGCACGGTGATGCCGAGCTGCCCGTCGCCGCCGTAGAGGATGTCGTCGGTGGTGGCCCCGGAGCAGCTCACGTCCGCGAACGACGACGAGCCGGCGGACGCGGCGACCAGGGACGGGTAGTTGCGGTTGGACCGCAGGCAGTTCAGGTCGACCTGGGTGGGCACGAGCGGGGCGGCGGTGTACGAGTCGCCGAGCGCCACGTAGCGCCCGGTGGGCACCGCGGCGTTGGCGGGCGCGGCGACGGCGAGCAGCACACCGGCGGTGGCCGCGGCGAGCGCGGCCAGTCGTGCGGCCGTACGTCGTAGCGGCAGGCGGGGACGGTTCATGGCGCCCTCCCGGAGCGGGATGGTGGGGGTGGTGGTTCCGGAAGTCTGGCCGCGTCCATGACGCTCGTCAATATAGATGGACCTCATTAAGGGGTGGTCGGGGATGTGGGGCGCCCGGGGTCGGGGTGTCCGGCCGGGCCGCCGGCGACGCCGGCCACCGTGCCGCCGGCCGTGCGTCGAGACTGTCCGGCATGGAGTTTCTGTGTTTCCACCGTGATCGGCGCGGCACCGTCCCGCTGCGCGAGGCGTTGCGCGAGGACCACTGGTCCTACATGGACCGGTTCGCGAGCGGAATGATCGCCCGGGGGCCGACCCTCGCCGACGACGGTGAGACGCCCACCGGCAGCCTGCACATCGTCGACCTGCCCGACCCTGCCGCCGCCCGCGCGTTCGCCTTCGACGAGCCCAACTACCAGGCCGGCGTGTATCGCGACGTGCTGCTCCGACGCTGGCGTAACACGCTGGGGCGGGCCATGGGCGACTTCCCCGGTGGTCCGGTCGGCGGCAACCGCTACCTGGTGCTGGCCCTCGGCGCGGGGCGGGCGGTGGATCTCGCCGTGCCGCCGGATGCGGACCGGCTGATCGCGTACGGCCCGCTGCTGTCGGACGACGGCGACGCCTGGCTGGGTACCGCGATGCTGGTGCGGGCGTCGCATCCGGAGGCGGCTCGTGCCCTCCTGAGCGAGCGGAGCTACCCCGACATCGAGGTGCACAACTGGCAGTTCGGCGGGCGGCGCTGAAGTCGTCCCCGTCGGGCGGGCCGCCCGCGATTCTTTGCGATGTGAAGCAAATGGGGCCCTCTGCCGCGTCGGCGGACCCCGCGCCGACGGATTCGGTCCGCGCTCCGACGCGCCCATATCGGTCATCTGGCCAGGTGGAGACCGTCGCCGCGAGGTCGGCGAGATCCAACCGTTACTTGACTCAATACTTCGTTCGCCGTAGGAAGGAACTGTGACTGACGTGGTGACCCCACCGACGAGCCCGGTGAGCCGGGAGCGGTCGAAGGAGATCAAGCGCCGTAGCGTGATCTCCGCCGCCCGCCAGGCCCGGGTGCTGTCCCGGGCCGAGTTGACCGAGCTGACCGGGCTGAGCCCCGCCACGCTCACCCCGCTGGTCCGGGACCTGATCGCCGAGGGCTACCTGATCGAGCGCGGCCCCGGCGCGTCCCGGGCCGGCCGCCCCCGCGCCATCCTGGAGTTCAACCCGCGCGCCGAGCTGGTCGCCGCGGTCGCGCTGGAACCGGCCCGGATCAGCTGCGAGATCGCCGACAGCGACGGCGCCGTGATCGCCCACCGCACGGTGCGCCGCACCGGCGACATCGTCGACCTGATCTGCACGGCCGTGCCCGAGCTGGCCGGCACCGGCCTGCCGGCGCTGCGCGGGGTGGCCATCGCCGCGCCCGGCGTCTCGACCGGCGGCGCGGTCCGGCTCGCCCCCTCCGTCGGGCTGGTCGAGGCCCGCCCGGTGGGGGAGTCGGTCCAGCGGCGGCTCGGCGTGCCGGTCGTGGTGGACAACGACGTGAACCTGATGGCCGCCGGCGAGCACGCCGCCGGCGCCGGGGTCGACGTGGCCGACCTGCTCCTGCTGCACGTCGCGGACGGCATCGGCGCCGGTCTCGTGCTGGACGGGCAGGTCCGTCGGGGCTCCGGCGGCGCGGCCGGCGAGGTCGGCTTCCTGCCGCTCGACCGGGCCGACCGGGGGCACGACGGGGTCGGGCCGTTCGAGGCCCGCTGGTCGGAGAGCGCGGTCGCCGAGCGGGTGGTGGCGCTGGCCCCGGGGCGCCGGCCGGCCGCGCCGGTGCGGGCGCTGGTGGAGCTGGCCGCCGCCGACGAGCGCGCCGCCGCCTACCTGGCCGACCTGCTCGACGCCTGGGCACGGCTCATCGTCTCCTGCGCCTGCGTGATCGACCCCGGCCGGGTGCTGCTCAGCGGCGCCGCGGCCGACCTCGACGACGCCGCCGTGGCGCGGCTGCAGGCGCTGGTGTCCGCCGCCGCGCCCAGTCCCACCGAGGTCCGCCGCGCGGTGCTCGGTGACCGGGCGGTGCTCTACGGCGCGATCAGCTACGCGCTCTCGGCCGCCGCGTCCGGCCTGTCCGCCCTCCTACCCGCTCCCTGATCCACCGTTCCCCCCTCACACCCCTCGGAGGTACCCCATGAGACGTCGACTCCTGCTCGCCGGAGCGCTCGCCACCGTCCTCGCCGCCGGCACCGCCTGCGGCGGCGGCTCCGGTGACTCCGGCGGCGGCGCGGCCGAGAAGCTGACCATCTACACGGCCCGCGACAAGAAGGTCACCACCTACGTCGTCGACAAGTTCACCGCCAAGTACCCCGAGTACAAGGGCAAGGTCGAGGTGCTCAACCTGGGCGCCCAGGAGATCCTGGAGCGGGTCCGCGCGGAGAAGGCCAACCCGCAGGCCGACGTCTGGTGGGGTGGCACGCAGCAGGGTCTGGCCGCCGGTGCGTCCGAGGACCTGCTGGCGGGCTGGCAGCCGTCGTTCGCCGGCAAGATGGACGCGGCGTACAAGGACCCGCAGGGCCGGTGGTTCGGCGAGATCCTGCTGCCCGAGGTCATCATGTACAACAACAAGGCGCTCACCCCGGAGCAGGCCCCGAAGGACTGGGACGACCTGCTGAAGCCGGAGTGGAAAGACAAGATCATTATCCGCGACGTGGCCGCCTCCGGCACCATGCGGTCGATCTACGCCTCGATGATCCAGCGCCAGTCGCCCGACGGCAGCAACCCGCAGCCGGGCTACGACTGGCTGAAGAAGCTCGACGCCAACACCGGCGCGTACGCGGCCAACCCGACCGACCTCTACCTGAAGCTGTCCCGCCAGCAGGGCACGCTGAGCGCCTGGAACCTGCAGGACATCCTGCTCCAGGCCAACCAGGCCAACATGCCCTTCGGCTACGTGATGCCGGCCTCCGGCGCGCCGGTCCTGGTCGACGGGCTGGCCCAGGTCAAGGGCGGCAACAGTGCGGGCGCGCAGAAGTTCCTCGAGTTCCTCTTCGACGACTCGCTCCGCGCCGAGCTGGCCAAGGACTACTACCAGATCCCGGCCGTGGACATCGCCGAGAAGCCGGAGTGGCTGGCCCAGCTCGACCTCAAGCCGCTGGACGTCGACTGGGACGTGATCGGCAAGAACGAGACCGAGTGGATCAACCACTGGAACAGCCAGATCAAGAACAAGGGCTGACCGGACGGGACGCCGGGTGCCCCGCGCACCCGGCGTCCCGCCGTCGCCGTTCCCTTACCACCCACCCCGTCACCGGTCGGACCCGGTTACCGGACGCAAGGAGAGACATCATGATCGATGTCACGCTGGAGTCGGTGAGCAAGCGCTTCCCGCGTGCCGGCGACACCGCGGCGGTCGACGACGTCGACCTCCGCATCGGCGCGGGGGAGTTCTTCACCCTGCTCGGCCCGAGCGGCTGCGGCAAGACCACCACCCTGCGCATGGTCGCCGGCTTCTACTTCCCCAGCTCGGGCCGGATCCGCTTCGGCGCCGAGGACGTCACCAACCGCCCGCCGAACAAGCGCGACACCGGCATGGTGTTCCAGAACTACGCGCTCTTCCCGCACCTGAGCGTCGCCCAGAACGTGGCGTACGGCCTGAAGATCCGCAAGGTCGGCCGGGCCGAGTCCCGCCGGCGCATCGACGAGGCGCTCGGGCAGGTCCACCTCGCCGGGTACGGCGACCGGCGCATCGACCAGCTCTCCGGCGGCCAGCAGCAGCGCGTCGCGCTGGCCCGGGCCCTGGTGATCCGCCCCCGCACGCTGCTGCTCGACGAGCCGCTGTCCAACCTCGACGCCAAGCTGCGCGAGGAGACCCGGGTGGAGATCCGCCGGATCCAGAAGGAGAGCGGCACCACCGCCCTCTACGTCACCCACGACCAGGCCGAGGCGATGGCCATGTCCGACCGGATCGCGGTGATGGAGTCCGGCCGGGTCCGCCAGGTCGGCACGCCGCAGGAGATCTACCACCGGCCCGCCACCGCGTTCGTGGCCCGGTTCATCGGCCGCAGCAACGTGCTCGACCTGCCGGTGGTCACGGTCGGCCCGGAGCGCGTCACCGTGGCGCTGCCCGGCGGCTCGGAGGTCCCGGTCGCCGCGCCCGCCGACCACGGGCTCACCGCGGGCGCGACCGCCCTGGTCAGCGTCCGGCCCGAGCACATCACGCTCACCTCCGCCACCGACGAGGGCGCGCTCACCGGCCGGGTGACCGAGCTGGAGTTCACCGGCATGGCCACCAACCTGCTCATCGACGTGGCCGGCGAACCGGTCCAGGTGGCCGCGATCGACGTGCCGGCCGGGCTGGGCGTGGGTGACCAGGTCGGGCTGAGCCTGCCGCCGGAGCGGATGTGGGTGGTGGGCGCGTGAGCGCGAGGAGTGAGCCGATTTTGCGAGCCCCGCAGTCGCGAACTGAGGTGACGCCGTGAGCGCGAGGAGTGAGCCGATTTTGCGAGCCCCGCAGTCGCGAACTGAGGTGACGCCATGAGCACGATTCCCGCGACCCCGAGCGCGGCCACCGTCCCGCCGATCACCGAGGACCCCACCCCGCCGTCGGGCCGGCGGTCCCGCCGCCCCGGGCTCAACGCCAACTCGCGCTGGTTCCCGTACGTCCTGGTGTTCCCGCTGGCGCTGGTCCTGTTCGGCTACGTGGTCCAGCCGATGCTCGCGACCTTCGGCGAGAGCGTCGGGGTGGACGGGCCGGCGAACTGGGCCAGCTTCCTCACCGGCGACGGCGTGGCCCGCTCCGCGCTGGTCACGTCGCTGCTGATCTCGGCGGCGAGCGTGCTGCTCTGCGGCGTCGTCGGCGTGGCCATGGCGTTCCTGCTGAAGCGGTTCTCGTTCCCCGGCCGCCGGATCATCGAGGCGATCATCCTGGTGCCGGCGGCGCTGCCGCCGCTGATCGGGGCGATCTCGTTCCAGCTGCTCTACAGCGAGACCGGCATCCTGCCGCGCGCGCTGCAACAGCTGTTCGGCACGGAGAACCCGGTGCTGCCGTTCAGCGGTATCGCCGGCGTGCTGGTGGTGCACACGTTCACCATGTACCCGTTCTTCTACCTCGCCACGTCCGCCGCGCTCGTCGGCATGGACCCCTCGGTCGAGGAGGCCGCCTACAACCTCGGCGCGGGCCGGGTCCGGGTGTGGCGGACGGTGCTGCTGCCGATGCTCACCCCGGCGCTGGTCTCCGCCTCGCTGCTGGTCTTCATGACCTCGCTGGCCTCGTACACGGCCCCGCTGCTGTTCGGCGTGGACCGGACCATGACCATGCAGATCTACATCAACCGCACCAACGGCGACCTGCCGATGGCCTCGACCTACGCGTCGGTGCTGGCCGTGGTGTCGGTGCTGTTCCTGCTGGGGATGCGCTGGTACGAGGGGCGGCGCAGCTACCGCTCCCAGTCCAAGGGCGTGGCCAGCCACCGCCGCGAGCTGACCAACCCGTTCGCCCGCTGGCTGGCGCTGCTCGCCTCGCTGCTCGCCGTGGTGGTGCTCCTCGCGCCGGTGGCGACCATCGCCCTGGTGGCGTTCTCCCGGGACGGGTCGTGGACCACCGAGGTGATCCCGTCCGGCTACACCACGCAGAACTTCGTCACCATCTTCTCCGACCCGGACGCGTACCGGCCGATCCTCAACTCGCTGCAGATGAGCCTGCTCGCCACCGTCGGCTGCGTCGTGGTCGGCGTGCTCATCGCGTACGCGGTGCGCCGGCTGGACTTCCGCGGGCGCGGCCTGCTGGACGTGGCGGTCATGCTCGCCTGGGCGCTGCCCGGCACGGTGGTCGCGATCAACCTGATCTCGGCGTTCAGCACCGGCAACGCGTTCAGCTTCGGCCAGGTGCTGATCGGCACCTTCTGGATCATGCCGCTGGCCTACTTCGTCCGCTTCCTGCCGCTGGTGTTCCGCTCCAGCTCGGCGACGCTGGCCCAGCTCGACCCGTCGCTGGAGGAGGCCGCCCGTAACCTCGGCGCGTCCTGGTGGCGCGCGTTCGGCACGGTCACCCTGCGGCTCATGCTGCCCGGCGTGCTGGCCGGCGCGCTGCTCGCGTTCGTCAACGGCGTCGGCGAGTTCGTCGCCTCGGTGCTGATCTACACCTCGGAGACCGCGCCGATCTCGGTGGAGATCAACAACCGGATGTACTCGTTCGAGGTCGGCACCGCCGCCGCGTACGGCATGCTCCAGGTCGTGTTGATCTTCGTGGTGATGGTGGTCTCCGGCCGGCTCCAGAACGGCGGCCGGGCGGCCCGGGAGGGGGTCAAGTGGACGGCGTGACCGCACGCTGGGCCGACGGCGGCGGGCTGCTGCCCGCCGCCGGCATCCCCGGCGGCGAACTGGCCGACGTGGTCGCGGCCGCGGACTTCGCGGTGCTGCCGGTCGGCGCGGTGGAGTGGCACGGACCGCACCTCCCGTTGGGCGCGGACCTCGTCCTCGCCGAGGGCTTCGCCTCCGAGAGCGCCGCGTCCGGGCCCGGTCCGCGCGGCGTGCTGTTCCCGCCGGTGGCCTACGCGGCCTGCCCCGGGCAGACCCGGCCCTGGCCGGGCACGGTGGCGATCCGGCCGGAGATCGCCGTGGGGTATCTCGCCGACGTGATCGAGGGCATCGTCGCCGCCGGATTCCCCCGGCTGCTGGTGGTCAACGGCCACGACGCCAACATGTCCACCGTCCGGGCCGCCATGGAGTGGGTCTCCGGCCGGCGCACCGCCAGCCTGCTGCTGGTCAACTGGTTCCAGCTGGTCACCCCGGCGGAGACCGCCGAACTCTACGGCGACGCGATCGCCCGCGGTCACGGCGGCGCGTACGAGACCTCGGGTGTGCTCGGCTTCGCGCCGGAGACGGTACGCCTGGACGCGGCCGCCGACCTGCCGCCCCGGCCCAAGCTGCCGGTGGACCATCCGTACGTCCTGGTGGAGTCCCGGCCCGACCCGTGGCAGGGCTGGTCCGGGCACGTCTCGCTGGCCACCGAGGACGTCGGGCGGACGGTCCGCGCCACCGCCGGCGCGCGGTTGCGCGAGATCGTGGCGGCCTGGGTGGCCGCCCCGCCGCCGGCCCCGCCCACCGCCGACCCGCTGCCGCAACCGCCCACCGCCGACCCGCTGCCCGAGGAGGACGCGTGACCGTCGACCGGGGACTGGACGTCGTCGACTTCCACCTGCACTTCCGCATCGGCGCCGACCAGACGGTGCACGCCTGCGAAGAGGCCGCCGGGATGCACCCGGGCGGCGAGCGCGAACGCGCCGTGCGGGCCGCCGGGTCCGCGCCGTACGCCCGCGAGTGGCGTCGGGCCTGGGGCTTCCCGGACCCCGAGCCGCCGGCCGAGCGCTGGCAGGACGAGGCGGACCGGTGGGCCGAGGAGCTGCGCGCCGCGCGGGTACGGCGGGCCGTCTTCGTCACCGGCGGCGGCAACGACGCCGTCGCCGACGTGGTCGACCGGCACCCGGACCTGCTGCTCGGCTTCGCCCACCACGACCCGTACGGACCGGACGCCGCGGCCGAGCTGGACCGCGCGGTCACCGAGCGGGGCCTGCGCGGGCTGAAGCTGTTCGCCCCGCTGCTGCGGGGCCCGCTCGACCACACCGACCTGGACCCGCTCTGGGGCACCGCCCAGCGCCTCGGCGTGCCCGTCCTGATCCACATCGGGCACTACGGCAGCGCCGGCGGGCTCAGCGTCGGCCGCCACGGCGGACCGGACGAGTTGGCCCGGATGGCCCGCCGCTTCCCCGAGCTGGCCGTGGTCGTGCCGCACTTCGGCGTGCAGCACGTGCAGGAGCTGTTCTTCACCGCGTGGGGCTGCCCGAACGTCCACATCGACACGTCCGGCTCCAACCAGTGGGTGCGCTGGATGCCGTACCGGCTCACGCTGGAGGACCTGTTCCGCCGCTGCTACGAGACGATCGGGCCGGACCGCATCGTCTTCGGCAGCGACTCGTCCTGGTTCCCCCGCGGCTACGTCACCCGCTACCTCGACGACCAGCTCCGGATCTGCCACGAGATGGGCATGCCCGAGGAGCACCTGCGCGCGATCTTCGCCGGGAACGCCGAGCGACTGCTCGGCCTGACCGCGGACCGGAAGGAAACCCGATGAGCACGCTGACCACCTACCAGCGTAACCACCTGGCGCCGACCTACGACCACCACGTCGGGCGCCTCTACCCGGCGATGGTGCGGGCCAGCCAGGCGCACGTGGTGATGCTGACCGAGCAGGGGCTGATCCCGGCCGACCGGGGCGCCCGGCTGCTGCGCGGGCTGGCCGAGCTGCGCGCCGACACCAGCGCGCCGCCGGCGTACGACGGCGGCTTCGAGGACACCTACTACCTGCTGGAGAAGCGGCTCGCCGAGGCGTGCGGCATCCCCACCTCCGAGCTGGACGTGCAGCTGGCCCGCAGCCGCAACGACCTGGACGCCGGTGTGTTCCGGATGCTGCTGCGCGACCAGCTCGTCGAGGTGCTCCAGCGGGTGGTCGACACCGGCCGTACCGCGCTCGACCGGGCCGACCGGTACGCCGACGTGGTCATCACCGGCTACACCCACCGCCGGCCGGCGCAGCCCACCACGATCGGGCACGCCCTGGCCGGCTACGCCGAGGCGCTGACCCAGCAGGCGGCCACCTACGCCGACGTGATCGACCAGCTCAACGTCTCCCCGCTGGGCTCCTGCGCCTTCGCCGGCACCGACCTGGACATCGCCCCGGCCCGGGTGGCCGAGCTGCTCGGCTTCGCCGGCCTGGTCACCAACTCGTACGAGGCGGTGGCCGGCGCCGACCACCTGGTCCGGGTCGGCACGCTCAACGCGCGGGCCCTGGCCACCGGCGCGCGGCTGGCCCGCACGCTGATGGACTGGCTGAGCTGGAACTGGGTCACCACCCCCGGCGACTTCACCCAGGGCAGCAGCATCATGCCGCAGAAGCGCAACCCGGTCGTGCTGGAGCACCTGGTCTCGTACGCCGGGCAGGCCGCGGCGGACGCCGCCTCGGTGCTCAACAACGTGGGCGCCGCCTGGTGGGAGGACTCCAACAACGCCACCACCGACGTGCAGGTGCGGCTCTGGGAGAGCAACGACCGGGCCGAGCGCTTCTTCGCCCTGGTCGGTGGCTTCCTGGCCGAGATCGCGCCGCTCAACCCGCCCAGCCGGGAGGAGATCGTCGCCTCCGGCGCCACCACCACCGCCGCCGCGGACGCGCTGACCCGCCACGGCGTACCGTTCCGGGCCGCCCACTCGGTGGTCGGCCGGCTGGTCCGCGCCGGCGGGCCGGACACCTGGACGGCCGAGGGCGTGCGGGCCGCCGCCGACCCGATCGCCGGCGCGCTGGACGACGCGGCCGTGGCCGACCTGATCGCCGCCGCCGTCCGTCCGGAGCTGGTGCTGCGGCGGGCGCAGGCGGACGGGCCGGGCGCCGCGGCGGTCCGCGCCCAGGTGGGCGCGCTGCGCGCCGCCCTCGACCCGGTGGCGGAGCGGCTGGGCGCGGTGCGGAACCTGCTGCGCGCGGCGGACGAGGCGCTGGACGCCGTGGCCGCCGAACTGGGGGCGCGGTGAGCGTGCGACTGTCCGACCCGCCCGCCGCCGGCGCCCGGAGGACCGGGCTGCTGCTCGGCATCGACTTCGGCGGCACCAAGATGGCCGTCGGGGTCTCCGACGCCGACGGTCGGCTGCTGGCCCACCGCCGGGTGCCCACCCTGGCCGAACAGGGCGCCCCGCAGGCGCTGGCCCGGGCGCTGGACCTCGCCGGCGACCTGGTCGGTGAGGTCGGCGGCCCGGTCGCCGCGGCCGGCGTCGCCTCGCCCGGCGTGGTCCGCCCGGACGGCATCGACCTGGCGCCCAACGTGCCCGGCTGGGAACGGCTCCGCCTCGCCGACGCGGTCCGCGACGCGCTGGACGTGTCCCGGGTCGCGGTCGACAACGACCTGAACGCCGCCGCCCTGGCCGAGCTGCGGCTGGGCGCCCTGCGCGGGGTCGACCCCGGCCTCGTGGTGGGGATCGGCACCGGGATCGCGGCGGCCGTGACGGTCGGCGGTGCGGTGCTGTCCGGGCACCGCGGCGCGGCCGGCGAGATCGGGTACGCGGTGGCCGGCGGTCCCTGGCCGGGGACCATGCTGGAGCGGGACTTCTCCGGGCTGGCGCTGGACCGGCTCGCCGCCGACCTCGGCCTGTCGGGCGGGGCCGCCGGGCTGGCCGCCGAGGCCGAGCGGCCCGGCCCGGCCCGCGACGCGCTGGCCGCCCGGGTGGACGAGGCGGCCCGGGCGCTGGCGACCTGCTGCCTGCTCCTCGACCCCCAGCGGCTCGTGCTGGTCGGCGGCGTGACCCGCAGCGACCTGATCCGGCGGATGCTGGTCGACCGGTTGACCGAGGCGCTGCCGCACCCGCCCGACGTGGTGCGCTCCCGCTTCGCCGACGACGCCGCGTTGTTCGGCGCGCTCACCCTGGCCCGGGAGGCCGTGCCGGCGGCGCGCTGAGGGACGCTCCGGGCGGCGGCGCGGCTGTCGTCTGCGTCACATTTTCCGGCGTCCCGGGAAGTGGACGCGGATGCGCCGTCGAGCAGCCGATCCCTTGTCCCGCAACAACTGCGCACCGGGCGCGGCCGGGTCGCCAGCCGGTCGTGGGGGGTCGCGCCGGCACACACCGGAACGGCCCCGACACCGGTGGTGAAGAACGATCAGACTTCGGCGATCTGCGAATTTGCGGCCGTCATTACGCTGCGGGTGGTTGATCGCCGGAACCACGGACGACAGGTGGAAGAACCTCAGATGAGTGACAATCACCCTCCCTACGGAGGCTATCCGGACCCGAACGCCGGAGCGTGGGGCAACCAGCCCGACCCGAACGCCCCGTACGGCGCGCAGCCGGGCTCCGGCGCGCCCTACGGCGCCCAGCCGGCGTCCGGTGCCCCCTACGGCGCCCAGCCGGCGTCCGGCGCCCCCTACGGGACCCCGCCGGGCTCCGGCGCGCCGTACGGCGCCCAGCCCGCGGCGCCGTACCCGGGTCAGCCCGCCGCGCCGGGCGGCTATCCCGGACAGCCCGCGCCGTTCGCGCCGGTCCCGCCGAAGCGCGGGATGACGAAGGGCCTGATCGTGGGCCTCGTCGCCGGCGCGGTCACGCTGACGCTGCTCTGCTGCGGCGGTGGGCTCGCCTACGTCGCCTTCGGCGGGGACGAGGACGACCCGAAGCCGGTCGCGTCCGGGAGCGCGACCCCCGGGCCGGGCACGCCGACCGCCGCCCCCAGCGAGTCCGGGCCGGCGTCGACCGGGCCGGACGAGCCGTCCAACAACGACGCGCTGACCGCCCGGTACTCCAGCGAGATGTCCGCGGTCTGCGAGGGCGGCGCGATCCTCAACGCCGCCGCGTACACCGGGCCGTCGAGCGCGAAGGCGTTCGTCTTCTCCAACGCCCCGGACCGGCCCACGTTCTGGTCGCAGAAGTCGTTCAGCTCGGACAAGAGCTACTACACCAAGTCGGCGGACTTCGCGACCGCGTCGGTGATCGGCTGCCTGAAGGTGGTCGAGGGCAGCGAGGGCACGCCGAAGAAGTGCCAGTACAAGAACACCGACGGCAAGGTCGTCACGGTCAACTACATCTCGTCGCGGTACACGCTGACGTTCCACGCGGCCAAGACCGGTGAGAAGATCGGCGACGGCGGCACCGTGACCGCGCCGGCCAGCCGCTGCCCGAGCTTCATCTCCTACAACAAGGTGACGTTGAAGTCGTACGCCGCGCCGGACAGCGGCACCATCGAGGCCGCGCTCGACCGCTTCCTCAAGTAACGCGGCACGCGCACGCCACGGCCCGGAACGTCGACCCGACGCTCCGGGCCGTTCGCGTCGCCGGCTCAGGCGGTGACGTCGACCGGGCCGTCCCGCTCCGCGCGGGCGCCGCCGGGGGGCCCGACCGGTGGCTCGGCACGCGGCCGGGGTGGGCGGGGGAACGGGGCGCAGACGACCAGCACCCCGAGGCCGAGAGCGACGAAGAAGCCGCCGAGCGGCACCACGTCGCCGAGCAGGCCGGCCGCCGCGGCGCCCAGGACGGTCGCCACGCCGACGCCCAGCCGCAGCACGCTGCTCGTCCGGCCCAGCTCGTCGCGGGCCACCACCCGCTGGCGGTGGGTGGCGGCCAGCACCGCGGTCCAGACCGCGGCGGCGAGGTTCACCGCGAGCAGGCCACCGATCACCGGCACGCCGGCGCCCAGCGGGAGCGACGCGAAGGAGAGACCGAAGGCGATGTTCGCCACCCAGGTGCTCCGCCACAGCGGCACGCGGTCGCCGTACCGCGACACCAACCAGCCGCCGAGCACCCCGCCGACCGCGCCGACCGCGAGCACGTATCCGTAGTGGCTGACCGGAAGCCCTCGTTCGGTGACCACGAAGACCGCCAGCACGGAGAGCACCGCCGCCGCGGCGAAGGCCCGCGCCACCGCGAAGGCGAAGAGCCCGCGCAGGACCGGGTCGGAGAAGGTCGTCCGGAAGCCGGCGGCGAGCAGCGTCACCGCGCCGGCCGGTCCGGTCCGGCCGACCGGCGCCCCGCCCGGGGTCCGCCTCGGGGTGGGCACCCGCCCGTTGCAGACCGCCGCCGCCACGAACGAGACGGCGTCGACGAGGAAGGGCAGGACCGGTGCGAGCCCGAACAGGAAGGCGCCGGCGCCGGGTCCGGCGAGACTGTTGGCCGTGGTGGTGACCGACGCGACGCGGCCGTTGACCACGCCCAGGTCGGACCGGTCGAGCGCGTCGGCGAGGAACACCTGGATCGCGCTGAAGTAGACGACCTCGGCCGTCGCGAGGACGAAGATCAGCAGGTAGACCCACCACACCGTGACCGCGCCGAGGACGAGGGCCACGGTGAACACGGTCGCGGCGGCGGCCCGGACGAGGTCGACCAGGACCACGACGCGCTTGGCCGGGTAACGGTCGGAGAGCAGGCCGCCGAAGAGCACGAAGAGCACGCCGGGAACGCTGTTGACCACGTACGCCGTCGACAGGGTGTCGGTTCCCGCCCCCACCGCCAGCAGCAGCAGCGGCAGCGCGGTGTAGCGGAAGCCGTCGCCCAGCGCGGAGAGGCTGGTGGCGGCGAGGATCAACCGACCGGCGCGGCCACCGCCGCGGGGCACGGCCGTCACCGCCGGCGGACGACGATCGCGGGTCCGGCCGGCGCGACGTGGTCGCGGACCAGGGCCCGGATCGTCTCCGGTGGGCTGTCCCGCAGTGCCGTGGGCGTGTCCACGGCGGCATCGACGGCGAGCAGGCCGGCGCGCGCGTCGTACTGCGCGAGCGTCTTCGGCTCGTCCAGGTACCCGCCCAGGTAACCGGCGCCGGCGGCGGCCAGGCTCGCCGCGTCGACGTCGTGCCGCAGCACGTCGAAGGAGCGTTCCAGCAGCTGGCACACGTCCGCGGCGACCTCGCCCCGACACTCGGTGACGGCGACCACGACGGCCCGGTCGGCGAGGAACTCCTGGCGGTACTCGATCGACCGGATGGCGTGCCGGCGCTTGAGCTCCCGCTGGATCTCGACGGTCAGCCCACGGTCGAGCGCGCCGTTGAGGCAGTGGCCCGCGGCGGCGTGCGGGGACCGCCGGCCCGGCACCTCCCGGGCGCAGCACACCACCACCCGGTCGGCGTCGGGGACGTCCCGCGGCACCGGGGACGAGGTGAACGACGTCCAGGGCAGGTCGGGGAGCGAGACCGCGTCCCCCGGCTTCGGCTCCGTGTACCGGCCGGAGCCCCGCCACGGGTCCCGGGGCCCGACCGCGCTCAGGTGTGCGCCGAGCCCGACCGCCGCCCGTTGCCAGTCGAGCAGCTGGTCGACGCCGAGCCCGGCGAGGTCCTCGACCGGGCCGGAGAGCGGCCGGGCGGCCCAGCTTCCCGGTGCGTACCTGCCGAACACCAGGGGCCAGAGCCGGGGCATCAGCTCGAAGCGCCGTTCCGCCAGCTCCTCCCGGATCACCGGCAGCTCCTCGGCGACCAGACGGGCGGTCAGCCGGAAGTCGAGCCACCACCGCTCGAGCAGGGCGACGATGCCCGGCGCTGCCTCGGGCGCGCAGACGACGTCGACCTGCATGGTCTCCCGCGAGGTGAACATGCCCAGCCGGGCCCCGCGCAGCGGCGAGTCCGGCGGCTCGGTCTCGACCCGCCGGAACAGCAGGTGCTCCAGCAGGTGACTGGTGCCGGTGGGCGCGCCCACCAGCTGTTCGAGCGCCGGCCCGCCCACCGTGGCCAGGCAGAGGTAGGTGTTGGCCAGCGGGCGTTCGAGCCAGCGGTGCGTGATGGTCGGCCGCATCGGGTCCTCCGGTGTGTGCGGGGTGGTCGCGCGGCCCGCCTCAACGGCCCAGCGCGATGAGGTACAGCGGCAGTTGGTCCGCTCCGCGCAGACCGAGGGTCTCGGCGAGTCCCTCGTCGTCGAAGGCGCCGACCGGCAACGCGCGCAGGCCGGCCCGGGCGGCCGCGTCGAGCAGGCACTGCGCCAGGTGCCCGGCCTCCAGCAGCAGGTAGCGGTAGCCGCGCAGGCCGTAGCGCTCCTGGTAGTGGGGCTGGCGGCCGGTCAGCACCACCCAGTTCGGCTCGCCGGTCACCTGGGCGAAGGCGTGTTCCCGCACCGCACCGGCGTCGATTACGCCGACCGTGGGCTGCTCGTCGCCGGCACAGGCCAGCACCGCACCGGCGTGCGACTGCACGAGGTGGCCACGCACCGCGTACAGCCCGCCGGCCGAGGGATAGGCCCGGCGGCCGTCGCGGTCCCGGCCGAACACCTCCCCGGTCACCTGACGGGCCGCGGCGTCGACGTCCGGTCCGGCCGGGCCGAAGCGGCGCGCCGACGCGGGTCGCGCCACCGCCGGACGTCGGCCGGGCTGCTGTCGGGGCACCCGCAGCGTGGCCACCGGCGGTCCCTCCGGTGGCAGCCCGGTGAGGGCGTGGAACACCAGGGCCGCCGACGGTCGGTGGGTGACCCCACGGTCCTGATCTCGGTCTCGCACCGGCGCCGCCTCAGCCGGTCTGGAACAGTCGCAGCAGTCCGGCGCCTCGGATCGCCGCAGCGTCCAGCAGGCGCTCGGGCAGCGGCCCGCCGGGCACCGGAAGGTCGGCGGCGACCGGTGAGATCACCTTGCGCACCACGATGCCGTCGGCTCGCAGCCCGGGGGTGTCGAGGTCCACGCTCACCGCCCGGTAGTGCCGGCGTAGCCGGTCGAAGTGGAAGTTCGCCTCGAACGCGGCCACGCCGGCCGGGTCGAGCGGGTCCGCCACCACCGGTGCGGCCAGCGGCGCCGGCGCACCGGCCGGTACGCCCCGGTGGTGCAGCATCAGGGCCTCCTCGAAGGCGTGGGCGGCGGCCTCGGCGACGGTGGGTGCAGCGGCGCAGCCGCCGACGTGCGCCGCTCCGGTGTCCGGGTCGTGCAGCGTGACCACGCAGACCGACGCCAGCGGGTCGGCGCACAGGTACAGGTAGGGGTCCCGGCCGAGCTGCCGGGCGACCTGGTCCAGCTCCCGGGCCCAGACGCCCGGGTCCAACCGGTGCATCCGGCCGGCAGGCCAGTGGCGCGCGACCAGGTCCCGCTCCGCCACTTCGAGCAGCCCGCCCTGCTCGGCGAGCAGGGCGCTGGTGTGCGCCGCGGTGCCCGTGCTGGTACGCGGGACGCACGGGCGGTCACCGGCCACGGCGGGAACGAGGCAGGCCACCTCGGTCGGCACCCAGCACGGCCGTCCGTCCACCAGCGAGGTCGCCGACGTCCACGGCCGTGGGGCGCGCGGGTCCACGGCCGGGTGGGGAAAGTCCGCTGCGGCCCGCTGCGCGTCGGTGAACGGCTCCGGCACCACGACGGACTGGCCGGCGGGCAGGTCCTCGCGGGCGCAGGTGACGGTCCGGGCGGGACGGCGGTTGAGCGCGAAGCGTTCGGCGGCCTCCAGTGCCGCCCGCGCGGTGGCGAGGCCGGCCAGCGGGGAGACCGCGGCGGACCGGACCGGGCGTACCGGATCGGTCGCGGCACCGAGCGCGACGGTCAGGGGGATCGCCGCGTCGATCTCCTCGTGGTCCACCCACGGCTGGAAGACCGGGCCGTCCGGCGGATCCGTCCGCGCCGCCCGCCGCACCGACCGGGGTGGCCGGACCCGCTGCCGCGACCCACCACGCAGGTCGCGCAGGTGGATGTCGACGCCGTCCGGGTCCACCTCGCGGGCGGCGACGACCGCCGACACCACCGAGGCGGGCAGCGCCCGGCCGGCGGGATGCGCGAGCCGGTGATCGCCGTCGATCCGGGCCGACAGCTGCGGGTCGAGCTGGCCCAGCAGCGACCGGAGCCAGCGGTGGTCGGTGTGGTTGTGGACCACCGGTCCCACGACCAGCCAGCGGCCGAGGACGAGAACGGGTTGGTGCGGCACGGCGCCGGCGAGGTCGGCCAGCGCCGCCGCCCACGGCGCCGGCCGGTACGCGCAGGCCGCCACCGGCACCGCCGCGGCCGGCGCGTTGCGGCAGGCCGTGACCAGGTCGTCGGCCGTCCACCAGCGGCCGAGCCGCCAACCGTCGTCCGGCGCGTCGAGCAGGACGTGCTCCGGCAACGGGACCGTGGGTTCCCGCGGTTCTCCGCCCGGGACCGGCGCGCCGTCGGCGAGACGCCGCGCCTGGGTGAGCACCGCGGCCGGGTCGGGGGAGCGCAGCCGCCAGCCCCGCGCCCCGTGCCGGAGCAGGGCCGAGGCGCCCCGGTCGTCCACGCTGACGATGTCGCAGGTGGCGGCGACGTCCCGCCACGCTCCTGCGACGTCCACGGCCTCCGACGCGGTCACGCGGGTTCCAGACGGGCCCCGCTCGCCAGCGCGTGCCAGTCGGTCGGCAGGTTGCCCCGGCTGCCGTGGTCGCAGCCGTCGCAGATGGCGAACTCGGCCGGCCGGCCGAGCAACTCGGTGCGCCAGCGGCTCATGATCGTGTCGGTGTCGTCCACGGTCAGGTTCGCGTAGCGGTGGCGGCTGCCGACGTCGTTGCTGCACGGCAGCAGGTCACCGTCCCAGGCGACGAAGAGGGACTGCTTGCGGAACAGGCAGTGCGCCTGGTCGGTCGCGCCGGGACGCGAGGTGAGCTGCATGATCGGCAGGGTGCCGCCGCGGCCCTGGACCTCGATCTGGCGGAACCTGCCCCGGGACAGTCCCCGTTCCTCGATCCAGCGGTGGAAGTCGTCCACCTCGTCCTGGTTGATGTCCATCTTGACGAAGTTGAGCGCCACCAGGTCGGGTGCCACCCGGATCGCCGCCTCCAGGTTCGCCACCGAGGCGTCCCGCTTGTCCCGCCCGAAGATGGTGGCGAACCGCTCCCGACGCAGGCTGTGGATCGACCACTTCAGCAGCGACAGGCCGGCGTCGCGCAGTGCCGTCACCGTGTCGACGTCCATCCGGAAGCCGTTGGTGACCGCGACGATCGGGAACCGCTCCTCCGGGCCGAGGGCCTCCCGCATCCGCCGGACCCACGGCACCAACCGCCGGTGCAGCGTGGGTTCGCCGATGCCCTGCAGGATGATCCCGGGCGCCTCGATCGCGGCGGCGAACTCCAGGAACCGGTCGAACGTCTCCTCGCTCATGTCGCCGAGCGGGCGCAGTTCCTGGCGGGGGCACATCATGCAGTCCGCGTTGCACCGGTTGGTGATCTCCAACTCCAGCGACGGTCGCGGCGTGCGGATGGCCGACACGTCGACCAGCAACCCCACCTCGACCAGCGTGGCGAGCGTGCGGGCCAGGTCGTCGGCGTGTGAACCGGCGGCGAGCACCAGCGCGGCGGTGGACTGCGGGTGTTCGAACCGGCCGAGCAGCCGGGTGATCCGGTCGGTGGCGGCCACGCCCTGCTTCGCGCCGCGCCAGAGGTCGAGCCGACGGTAGACCCGGGGGGTGTCCTCGGTGTACCGCCGGGTGCCGGTGAGCTTGACGAACGGCGCCAGCACCAGTTCGGCCGGCAGGTCGCCGGTGGTCTGTGTGGTCATGGGTTCACTCTCATCTTCCAGCGGTCGAGGTCGACGGTGACGGTGCGGCCCAGGGACGGCGACCGGAACGACTCGCCGACCGGCTCGCCGGCGACGTCCGGCACGTCCGGCCGCCCGTCCTGCGCCACCGCCATGAACATCGCGAAGGACCGGTCCACCGCCCGTTCGAAGATCGGGTCGAGGTCGGCGAACTCCGCGTGCAGCTCCGCCAGCCGGCGGTCCAGCCGCACGCGTTGCCGATCCGCCTCCGGGCCCTGGGCGTCGGCGGTGGTGTAGTTCTGCGCCAGGGCGTACGGCACGTGCGCCTCGAGCAGATTGATCCGGTAGCGGGTGGGGTCGTTCCAGACCGGCGAGTCCCGTTCCAGGGCGAAGGTCCCGACGGAGGCGTACGAGATGTGGTCCCGGTTGCGCCGGATCATCTCGAAGGTGGCGCGGGCCTCCTCGTCGGTCTCGCCGGGGAAGCCGATGAAGAACATCCAGCCGACCGGGATGCCGGCCCGCTTGAGCAGCTCGGCGTGCCGCTCCACGTCGGTGAGCCGGATGCCCTTGCGCATCAGGTCGGCCACCCGCTGGGAGCCGGCCTCGATGCCGTTGACCAGCAGCACGCAGCCGGAGTCGACCAGGCTGCGCACGGCCGCCTCGGTGAGCATCGGCTTGTCCACGCGCGCCTCGGCGGTCCACCGGAACCGCCGGTCCGCGGTCGGCCGTGCCGTCGCGGTCTCCGCCGGAACGTCGGCGATCGCGGCGAGCCGGCGGGCCAGGTCGTTGATCTCCCGCGGCGGGATGGCCTCGTCGACGAAGTACAGGTAGGAACCGTCGACCGCGCTGATCGCCTTCAGGGCGTCGTCGACGGCGTCGGCGCCGAGCCGGAAGTAGCCGTCGCCGTATCCCTCGTGGTGGGTGCAGAACGCGCACTTGCCCCAGTAGCAGCCCTTGCTGGTCAGCAGCGGGTAGATCGGCTCCGGGGTGGGGTAGAGGTGGTCCAGGTCGGTGAAGTCGGGCGCCCCCGCCGGCGGGCCGGTCTGCGGGGCGGCGCGCCGGTAGGTGACGGCCCCGTCCCGGATCCGGGCGACGCCGTCGACGTCGACGTCGGTCGCCCCGGCCGCCAGCGCGGTCAGCAACGCGGTGAGCGGCTCCTCGCCCTGGAAGGCCACCGCGTAGTCGACGTCGTGCCAGAACGAGGTGTCGTGCGCCAGCACCTCCCGCCGGACGTGGGTGACGGCGTTGCCCCCGATCACCACCACGGTGCCCGGCTGGTGTTCCTTGACCAGTCGGGCGATGAGCAGCGCCGGCGCGAGTTGTTCCAGGTAGGCGGCGCTGAGGCAGACCACCGCGCAGTCGCGGTAGCGCCCGCCCCGGACGTCGCGCTCCAGCCACCGGCCGAGGACGCTGTGCCGCAGGCGGTCGACCAGGGCGGGCCAGTCCTGCTCCGGCGTGGGCACCGGCCGGGTCAGGCCGTGGTGCCGCAGGTCGTAGGAGAGCGCCAGGTCGGCGAAGCGCAGCGTCCGGGACGCCCGGGCGACCGCGCGGGTGCTCCGGTAGGTCGCCAGGTCCCGCAGCGCCTCCCAGGCCGACGCCCCGCGGGCCGCCAGATATTCCAGGCTGAGCCGGACCCGCGGCGGGGTCGAGGGGTCCAGCTCCGTCGGCTCGACGCCGCCGGTCCACAGGGCGTGGAAGAACCGGATGTTCGCGTCGTCGGTCCGGCAGGTCACCGGGCTGCTGGCGTGCAGGTGCCCCTTGAGCAGGTACGGAGCGAGGTACGGCATGTGGTAGTAGGTGGCCGGGGGAAAGATCAGGGAGGTGTGCACGACGGGGGCTCTCCTCCGGTCGTCGGGGTGCCGGGCGGGACGTGGCGTACCGGCTGGCCGCCACGTCCCGCCGGCGTTCCGTACTGCTCAGGCCGGATCGGTCAGAACGCGACGTTGCAGCACATCGACAGCGACTCGAAGCGTCCGAGCTCGTCGAACTCGATCTCGACCACCTCGACCTCGTTGACGTCCGTGAGTTCGATCGCGGCACTCTCCGTGATGGCCGCGTCGGTCATGGTGGACATCGCGATCACCTTCCCTTCGTATCGCGCGTCGGCTCGTGATCCACGCCGCGAGCCGTGGACGGCAATCTATGGCAAAGGTTTGTCGAGCTGAACCCCTTGATCCAAGGGGTGGCAGCGGAGGGCGCAAACTTTCCCGCCGCTGAGCCGCTAATCAGTATCGATTCGCTTCACCTGCCTGTCGGACGGCACGGTTTGCTACCGAGGGTGAAGGGGTGGGCCGGGGTGGCCCGACCCGAGGCAGGGGTGCCCCCGGCGTGCTCAGGGGTTGCCATCGGGCGAGCGCCGCGATCGAGGGCCCTCGGGAACGGAGGGCCGTGCGGACCTGACCGGAGACCGAACCGGTCTCGAGCGCGGTTCGAGCGCCGCGCCGGACGCTGGGGCGCGACGCCGGTTCCTGACGGCGTCGCCGTTCCCGCCGTCGCGAAGGGACCCACCGGTGACGCATCGCCCATCCCGTCCGGCTTCCGCCCCGGGCCGCCCGACCGCCCGGGAGGTCCGCCGATGACCCGCCGAGTCGTCATCACCGGCATCGGTGTCCGCACCCCCGGAGGGCGCGGCGCCAAGGAGTTCTGGCACCTGATCTCCAGCGGGCGCACCGCGACCCGGCGGATCTCCTTCTTCGATCCCGCGCCGTTCCGTTCCCGGGTGGCCGGCGAGTGCGACTTCGACCCCGAGCTGGAAGGGCTGAGCCCGCGGGAGATCCGCCGGATGGATCGGGCGAGCCAGTTCGCCGTGGTCTGCGCCCGGGAGGCGGTGGAGGACAGCGGGCTCGATCCGTCCGAGGTCGACCCGACCCGGATCGGGGTGAGCCTCGGCAGCGCGGTGGCCGCCGCGACCAGCCTGGAACGGGAGTACCTGGTGCTCTCGGACAGCGGGCGACGGTGGCTGGTCGACCACGACTACCTGTCGCCGCACATGTTCGACTACCTGATCCCCAGCGTCATGCCGGCCGAGGTGGCCTGGACGGTGGGCGCCGAGGGGCCGGTCACCATGGTCTCCGACGGCTGCACCTCCGGCCTGGACGCGGTCAGCCACGCCGCCGACCTGATCCGCGAGGGCAGCGTCGACGTGGCGCTGACCGGCGCGGCGGACACCCCGGTGACCCCGATCGTGGTCGCCTGCTTCGACGCGATCAAGGCCACCACGCCCCGCGACGACGAGCCGGAGCGGGCCTCCCGCCCGTTCGACGGCACCCGCAACGGCTTCGTGCTGGCCGAGGGGGCGGCGATGTTCGTGGTCGAGGAGTACGAGCACGCCCGCCGGCGGGGGGCCCACGTCTACGCCGAGGTCACCGGCTACGCCACCCGCTGCAACGCGTACCACATGACGGGCCTGAAGAAGGACGGCCGGGAGATGGCCGAGGCGATCCGGGTGGCCCTGGACGAGTCGCGGGTGGACCCCACGGCGGTCGACTACGTCAACGCGCACGGCTCCGGCACGAAGCAGAACGACCGGCACGAGACGGCCGCCTTCAAGCGCAGCCTCGGACAGCACGCGTACGGGGTGCCGGTCAGCTCGATCAAGTCCATGGTCGGCCACTCGCTCGGCGCGATCGGCTCGATCGAGGTGGCCGCGTGCGCGCTGGCCATCGAGCACGGCGTGGTGCCGCCGACGGCCAACCTCACCACTCCCGATCCCGAGTGCGACCTGGACTACGTCCCGGTCACCGCGCGGGAGCGGCGGCTGGACACGGTGCTCACCGTGGGCAGCGGCTTCGGCGGGTTCCAGAGCGCCATGGTGCTGCGCGCGGCGGGGGTTCGGCGATGACCACGCCCGTCCTCGTCACCGGTCTCGGCGTGGTCGCGCCGAACGGGCTCGGAGTGGACGACTTCTGGTCGGCCACACTCTCCGGGCACTCCGGCATCGCCCCGCTGGACCGGTTCGACGCCGGCCGGTACCCGGCCTCGCTCGCGGGTCAGATCGCCGACTTCGACGCCGCCGCGCACCTGCCCAACCGGCTGCTGCCGCAGACCGACGTCTCGACCCGGCTGGCCCTGGCCGCCGCGGAGTGGGCGTTGCGCGACGCGGCGGTCGGCCCGGGCGATGTCCGGGACTACGACATGGGCGTGATCACGTCGAACGCCTCGGGCGGCTTCCAGTTCACCCACGGTGAGTTTCGCAAGCTCTGGTCCCAGGGGCCGCAGTTCGTCAGTGTCTACGAGTCGTTCGCCTGGTTCTACGCGGTCAACACCGGGCAGATCTCGATCCGGCACGGCATGCGCGGCCCGGGCGCGGTGCTGGTGGCCGAGCAGGCCGGCGGGCTGGACGCGCTCGGGCACGCCCGGCGTACGGCCCGCAGGGGCACCGCGCTGGTGGTCAGCGGCGGGGTCGACTCGTCGTTCGACCCGTGGGGCTGGGTGTCGCACCTGGCCAGCGGCCGGGTGAGCCCGGTGGCCGACCCCCGCCGGGCCTACCTGCCGTTCGACACCGCCGCCAGCGGCTACCTGCCCGGCGAGGGCGGGGCAATCCTGGTGCTGGAGCGGGCCGACGCCGCCGCCCGCCGCGGCACCCCCCGGGTGTACGGGGAGATCGCCGGCTACGCCGCCACCTTCGACCCGCCGGCCGGCAGTGACCGTCCGCCGGGCCTGCGGCGGGCGGCCGAGTCGGCGCTGCGCGACGCGGGCGTACGCCCGGACGAGGTGGACGTGGTCTTCGCCGACGCGGCCGGCGTGCCCGAGCTGGACCGGGTCGAGGCGGCGGCGATCCGCGAGGTGTTCGGGCCGGCCGGGGTGCCGGTGACCGCGCCGAAGACGCTCACCGGCCGGCTCTACTCCGGCGGCGGGCCGCTGGACGTGGTCGCGGCCCTGCTCGCCATCCGGGACGGCCTGATCCCGCCGACCTGGCACACCGGCGACGTGCCCGCCGACTACGGCATCGACCTGGTGCGGGACGCGCCGCGGGAGGCGCCGGTGCGGACCGCCCTGGTGCTCGCCCGCGGCCGCTGGGGCTTCAACGCCGCGGTGCTGGTACGCGCCGCCGCCGCGCCGGTCCCGGCGGCCTGACCTCCGCATTTCCGACCCGGCGCCGCCCGGCGCCGGATCGCCGACCGAGGAGAGACGACATGCCCCTGATGACCCTGGACGACCTGCGCGACATCCTCGTCGAGTGCGCCGGCGAGGACGACTCGAACGACGTCAGCGGCGACATCGCCGACGTCCCCTTCGAGGACCTCGGATACGACTCGCTGGCCCTGATGGAGACCGCGGCCCGGATCGAGCAGCGCTTCGGGGTGCGCCTGCCGGACGAGCAGGTGATGGACCTGGAGACCCCGAAGGCCGTCCTCGACGCGGTGAACACGGCCGCCGCCACGGCCTGAACCCGCCGAGAAGGGAGGTCACCGTCATGAGTGGATCGAGCCGGAGCCGGCGCACCGCGCACACCGCGGTGGTGCCGGGGTCGCCCGATCAGGTCTTCGACCTGGTCGCCGAGGTGCGTCGATGGCCGGTGGTCTTCGGGCCGACCGTCCACGTCGAGCACTTCGGCCGGGACGGGGACCGGGAACGGTTCCGGATCTGGGCGATGGTCAACGACCGGGTGAGCACCTGGACGTCGAGCCGCGTGCTCGATCCGGTCGAGCTGCGGATCCGGTTCGCGCAGGACCGCAGTCAGGCGCCGGTGGCCTCGATGCGGGGCGAGTGGCGGTTCCGCCCGGCGCCCGGCGGCGGCACCGAGGTCCGGCTCAGCCACGAGTTCACTGTCGTCGACGACGATCCCGACGCGTTGGACTGGGTCGGCACGGCGGTGGACCGCAACAGCCCGGCCGAGCTGGCGGCGCTGGCCCGCGTCGCCGGCCTGGCCCGGCCGGTGGGCGAGCTCGTGGTCGAGTTCGCGGACACGGTCACCCTGCCCGGGTCCCCGGCGGACGCCTTCGAGTTCGTCGACCGGGCGGACCGGTGGGCGGAACGGCTGCCGCACGTGCGGCGGGTCCGCCTCACCGAGGACGAGCCGGGGTCGCAGACGCTGGAGATGGAGACGGTCACCGGGGACGGCTCCACCCACCGCACCCGCTCGGTGCGGGTCTGCCGCGCCACCGACCTGATCGCCTACAAGCAGTTGGAGGTGCCGCAGCTGCTGCTCGGACACAGCGGCACCTGGACCTTCGCCGACCACGACGGCGCGACCGAGGCCACCGCCCGGCACCTGGTGCTCGTCGACCCGGAGGCGGCCACCGCGCGGTTCGGCGGCGCGGACCCGCTGGCCGCCGCCCGGGCGTACGTGCGTGACGCGCTCGGCGCCAACAGCCGGACCACGTTGGCCCGGGCGGGCGAGTTCGCCGCCGCCCGGCGAGCGGCCGACGCGGCGGCGCGGTGAGCGCCCCGACCACGCCGGTCGCGCCGGCCGGTCGGCTGACCGAGATCGCCGACGGCGTCTACGCCTTCACCCAGCCCAACGGCGGCTGGTGCCTGAACAACGCCGGTGTCCTGGTGGGCGGCGACGGCGCCGTGGTGGTGGACACGGCGGCGACCGAGGCGCGCGCGGCCCGCCTGCGCGAGGCGGTGGACGCCCTGGGCGCCGGCCCGGGCCGGGTCGTGGTCAACACGCACCACCACGGCGACCACACCTTCGGCAACGCCGCCTTCGGCCCGGGGACGACGGTGGTGGCCCACGAGCGGGCCCGGGTGGAGATGGCCGAGACCGGGCTCGCCCTGACCGGGCTCTGGCCGGACGTGGACTGGGGCGACGTGCGGGTGGTGCTGCCCACGCTGACCTTCCGTGACGCGCTGACCCTGCACCAGGGGGAGCGGCGGGTGGACCTGCTCCACGTCGGGCCGGCGCACACCACCAACGACGTGGTGGCCTGGTTGCCGGCCGAGCGGGTGCTCTTCGCCGGCGACGTGGTGCTCTCCGGCTGCACCCCGTTCAACCTGATGGGCTCCATCGAGGGGGCGCTGGCGGCGGTGCGGCGGCTGCGCGAGCTGCGGCCGGCGACGGTGGTCTGCGGTCACGGCGCGGTGACCGGACCGGAGGTGTTCGACCCGACCGAGCGGTACCTGCGGTGGGTGCTCGACGTCGCCCGGCACGGGGTGGCGCAGGGCTGGTCGCCGCTGCGCGCGGCGCGCGAGGCGGGCCCCGGCGAGTTCGCCGACCTGCTGGACCCCGAGCGCACCGTGGGCAACCTGCACCGGGCGTACGACGAGGTGCGCGGCGGCGCCCGTGGTCGCCCGTTGGACGTGGTGGCGATTTTCCAGGAAATGGTGGACTTCAACGGGGGGCAGCTGCCCGAGTGCCGGGCCTGACCGGCCGACCGCGGTGCCGGGGGCGGTTCGCGTGAAACGCGACGACCGTCCCCGGCATTCGCCTGCCCGGTTCGTCGGAGAGAGTATTTCCGGTCGGTAAAATTGTGTCGGCAGATGTGTCGAGCGGTCCGGCTTTCGCCGGCACTCGTTTGGAACTTCTGTCGGATAGTGTGTTGCGAGCCCGGCACAAATCACCGACCTCGACCGAATTCCCAGGTCAGCGCGACTGTCCGAAATGGTTGTGGCGTCGGTCACGCCTCGTTGGGTGTCCATCCCCCATCTATGATTGTCGACAGGTGTGAATGCACCGGGGGAATGCCGGTTCGGCCCCCGTCGTGGGAATTGCGAGTGCGGCGGGAAGGTGCGAGTGCCGATCGGCCTTAATTGTCCGTGAACAACGCCTGGCTCGGGGGAATCAAGGTGCGCTTCAATCTGCTCGGTCCGCTGGAAATCGTCGCCGACAACGGTAGGGCGGCGACGCTGAGCACACCCAAGGTGTGCCAGGTGCTCGCCCTGCTGCTCATCCGGCCCAACGAGATCGTCAGCGTCGGCGCGCTGGTCGAGGAACTCTGGGCGGACCACCCGCCCCGCAGCGCGGTGACCACGCTGCAGACGTACGTCTACCACGCCCGGCGCATCTTCGCGCAGCAGGAGCTGGTGCGGCCGGACCGGGAGCTGCTGGTGACGCGGCCGCCCGGCTACCTGGTCGACGTCACCGAGGACGAGGTCGACGCCGCCGTGTTCATCCGGCTCACCCGCCGTGGCCGGACACTGCTCGACGACGGCCGACTCGAGGAGGCGTCCCGGGTGCTGCGGGAGGCGCTCGACCTGTGGCGCGGCGCGGCACTCGCCAACGTCTCCGCCGGCACCGTGCTGCGCGGCCAGATCACCCACCTGGAGGAGCTGAAGATCCGGGCGATCGAGCTGCGGATGGAGGCCGAGCAGCGACTGGGCCGCCACCGGGAGCTGATCCCCGAGCTGCGTGCGCTGGTCTGCGCGTACCCGCTCAACGAGTGGTTCCACGCCCAGCTCATCACCGCGCTCAACCGGTCCGGCCGGCGGGCCGAGGCGTTGCAGGCCTACCACGACCTGCGCCGCATCCTCGACGAGGAACTGGGGGTCCTGCCCACCCCGGAGGTCCAGCAACTCCAGCTGGAGCTGCTCAACATCGGTCACCTGCCGCTGCCCGCCGACCGGGACCGAGCCGGCGTCGAGTTGTCCTCGAGCCCCTCCTGACACGGTACGGGCGACCGCCAGTCGTCCGTACCAGGAGGAGGCAGGACGTGCGCGATCAATTGTCCGAACGAGACGGTCTGCGGGCCGCCGCCGAGCAGGTCGCCGATCTGGCCGGCAAGCGCGCCGGCGCCGCCGAGGCGGAGCGGCGACTGCATCCGGAGGTGGTCCGGGCCGTCCTCGACGCCGGGTTCGCCCGGCACTTCGTGCCGGCCCGCTGGGGCGGCGACGCCGGGACGTTCACCGAGGTGTCCCGGGCGGTGGCGGCGATCGGCGAGAGCTGCGCCTCCACCGCCTGGTACGCCTCACTCACCGCCGGCCTGGGCCGGATGGCCGCCTACCTGCCGGCCGCCGGCCAGGCCGAGCTGTGGCGTGACGGTCCCGATCCGCTGATCGTCGGCGCGCTGATGCCGCTGGGCGAGGCGACACCCTCCGACGGCGGTTGGCGGCTCACCGGCCGGTGGCCGTACGTGAGCGCGGTCGAGTTCTCCGACTGGGCGCTGGTCTGCGCGATGGTCCGGACCGACGGCGGGCCGCGGGCGCGCTTCTTCGCCGTCCCCCGGGCGGCGTACGCGATCGAGGACACCTGGTTCACCGTCGGCATGCGGGCCACCGGGAGCAACACGCTCGTCCTCGACGACGTGCGGGTGTCCGCCGAGATGTCCTTCACCCGCGACGCGCTGGCCGCCGGCACGGCGGCCGAGGCGGACGCGCCCTGTCACCGGGTGCCGCTCAAGGCCGCCAACGGCCTGGGGTTCGCGGCGCCGATCCTCGGCACGGCGACCGGCGCGCTGAAGGTGTGGATGTCGTGGATCGCCGAGAAGGTGCGCACCGCTCCGGCGAACGGCATCACCGGCGGCCCCGGCTACGACGCGGTCCTGGCCCGCTCGGCGGCCGAGATCGACGCCGCCCGTCTGCTGCTGGACCGGGTCGCGGCGGTCGTCGACGGCGGGCCGGTCGGCGCGCTGGAGACCGCGCGCAACGGCCGGGACTGCGCCTTCGCCGTGGACCTGCTGGTCGGCGCCGTCGACCGGTTGTTCCGGGCCGCCGGCACCCGCGCCCAGGCCGACGGCAACGCCCTGCAACGCGCCTGGCGGGACGCCAACGCCGCGGCCAGTCACGTCGTCCTGCAGTTCGACCCCGCCGCCGCGGCCTACGCCGCGCAGGCGTGGCACCGCCCCTGACCGAAGGAGGACTCCGTGGTCGACCCCGCCCGGCCGGACGCCGGATTCATCGCCATCGTCACGCTCCGCACCGACGGGCCGGAACAGCAGCGCCAACTGCTCGACCTGCTCGTCCCCGACGTGCAGGAGTGGGTCCGGCACTGTCCCGGCTTCATCTCCGCCAACTACCACGTCAGCACCGACGGCACCCGGCTGGTCAACTACGCGCAGTGGGCCAGTGAGGAGGCGTACCGGGAGTCGTTCAAGCGCAACCCGCGCGCCGGCGCGCTGCGCGCGGCACTGGCCGCGATCCCCGGTGTGCGGGGCCCCGAGATGACCGGCTACACCCTGGCCCGCAGCATCCCGGCCGCCGCCGTCACCGAACCCGCCTGAGCCGTACGTCCCCTGTGGACGCGACGTCGAGCCGGCCTCGACCGGCCGTTGCGACCGTTGCTGCGCGCCCGGCGGCGCACGGACGCCGCCCGGGTTCACCCCGAATCGAGAGGACCGCAATGACCACTCGCACGACCTGGAAGCGCCGGCTGCTGGCGGTGGCGGCGCTGGGCGCGGTGGGGCTCGCCGCCACACCGGTCCCGGCCGCCGCCACCACCGGTGCGGTCGCCCCGACCGGCGCGGCCGCCGACAACCTGCTCCCGCCGACCGTGACCGGCACCGTTCCGGTCGACTACAGCTGCTACGTCACCTTCCCGGGCGGGTCGACGACGGTGCCGTTCAGCCTCACCTTCACCGCCTCGGCGCCGCAGAAGGTGGCGCCGTACCGGCCGTTCGCGGTCACCCTCGACCCGCAGGAGTGGACCCCGGACCCGAAGTTCAACCAGCAGGTGCGCACCGTCAAGGTCAGGTACAAGCTGCCGGACAACGCCTGGTACGTCTGGCACACCCTCTCCGGCGGCAAGAACCTGACCACGCCGCCGCAGGCGCAGTACGACTGGTCGACCCGGGTGCTCACCATCACCGAGACCGGCCCGCTGCCCGCCAGCGTGCCGTTCGACCTGCCGACCGTCACCGTCTACCTGCTCTCCGGCCCGAGCGGCACCGCCCGGACCACCACCGGCGGGACCAGCCTGACCGACCCGTCCTGGACCTGGGTCCGCACCGACCTGGAGGGCGTGGAGCGGCCGTTCGACTGCAACCCGGCGGCCCCGGTGGTGTTCACCAGCACCACCATCGGCTGACCGACCGGCACCACGGCGGGCGCCGGACCTGGTCCGGCGCCCGCGTCGTCCGACCGTCCGTACGCGGAAAGGAAGCAGGACATGACCGACAAGCCCGTCGCGCTGGTCACCGGATCCTCGTCCGGGATCGGCGCCGCGGTGGCCCGCCGGCTCGGCGGCGCCGGCTACCGCGTGGTGGTGAACTCCGCCCGGTCCCGGGAGGCGGGGGAGAAGCTCGCCGCCGAACTGCCCGACGCCGTCTACGTCGCCGCCGACGTCGCCGACCCGGCCGGGTCCGCCGGGCTGGTCGAGGCCGCCGTGCAGACGTACGGCCGCCTCGACGTCCTGGTCAACAACGCCGGCCGGACCCGCCTGATCCCGCACGCCGACCTGGCCGCCGCGACCCCCGAGGTGTGGCGGGAGATCCTCGACCTCAACCTGATCGGCACCTGGCAGACCACCGTCGCCGCGATGCCGCACCTCACCGCGACCGGCGCCGGCGCCGTGGTGAACGTGTCCTCCGTCGCGGGCAGCCGGCCCGCCGGAAGCTCCATCCCGTACGCGGTCAGCAAGGCCGCGGTGGAACACCTGACCCGGCTGCTGGCCAACGTCGTCGGGCCCCGGGTCCGGGTGAACGCCGTCGCGCCCGGCCTGATCGAGACACCGTGGACGGAGTCGTTCACCGCCATCGCCGAGAAGGTCCGGGAGAGCACCCCGCTGCGCCGGGTCGGCCGGCCCGAGGACGTCGCCGAGGCGGTGGCCGGCCTGGTCGCCGCGACCTACGTCACCGGCCAGGTCGTCCTGGTCGACGGCGGCGCCCACCTCATCTGAAGCCGGAGGCAACGCATGAAGCTCGCCGTGAACCTCGTCTACCAGGACGCCGCGCTGCTGGCCCGCACCGCCGAGGAGCTGGGCTACGCGGTCGCGCTCGCGCCCGAGGGATACCGCTCCGAGGCGGCCAGCCTGCTCGGCGCGGTGGCCGCGAGCACCGACCGTATCGGCCTGGCCTCCGGGGTCATGCAGATCCCCGCCCGGACACCGGGACTGGCCGCGCTGACCGCGGCGACGCTGGACGCGCTCAGCGGCGGGCGGTTCCGGCTCGGCCTGGGCGTCTCCAACGCCGAGGTCTCCGACGGCTGGTACGGCGTGCCCTTCGACGAGCCGTTGCGCCGCACCCGGGAGTACGTCGACATCGTCCGCGCCGCGCTGCGCGGCGGCCCGGTGCGCTACTCCGGCCGCCACTTCCGGCTGCCCCGTGACGGCGCGGGCAGCGCACCGCTGCACCTGCTCACCACCCCGCTGCGCGCGGACCTGCCGATCTGGCTGGCCGCCGTCGGTCCGAAGAACCTGCGGCTGGCGGGGGAGATCGCCGACGGGTGGATCGGGGTGTTCACCTCGCCGGCGCTCGCCGCCGAGGCGATCGGCCAGGTGCGCGCCGGCCGGGAAAGCGCCGGCCGGACGATGGCCGGGTTCGAGACGCTGCCCTGCCTGCCGACCGCGATCGCGGACGACGTGAGCGAGGCGGTGGACCTGGTCCGCGGCCAGTACGCGTACCTGCTCGGCATCGGCGACCCGGAGCGCAACGTGTACGTCGCGCTGGCCCGGCGCCTCGGCTACGTCGGCGAGGTGGAGAAGGTGCACGACCTGGTCCTCGCCGGCGACCGGGTCGCCGCCGGCGCGGCGGTGCCGGAGGGCTTCGTGCTCCAGACCGCGCTGGTCGGGCCGCCGGACCGGGTGGCGGGACGGATGCGCGAGTACGCCGAGGCCGGCGTGACCACGCTGGGCGTCATGGTGTCCGCCGCCGCGACCGACACCGCCGGCCGGGTGACGATCCTGCGCCGCGCGGCGCAGGCGCTGCGCCGGGCCGGGCTGGCCGAGGACTGACGACGACGTCGACGGCGGGGAGCGGCCGGCCCACCGGCGGCTCCCCGTCGGTCCGTCCGGACTCACCGCCGGGTCGCGGGTCCCACCGTGCCGAACGTGCGCTCCACGTAGAGCACCGGGTCGCGGGTGGGCGCCAGCTGGGCCGTCCGCACCAGACCGAGCAGGATCACGTGGTCGCCGGCCTCGTACTGCCGGTAGCGGTCGCACTCCAGCACCGCCGCCGCGCCGTCCACCACGGTCAGCCCGCCGGCGGTGCGCCGGAACCGGCCCTGGGCGAACTTGTCCTCCCGCTTGCTGGCGAACCGCCGCGCCAGCTCGGTGTGGTGGCTCTGCAGGATGCTCACCGCGAACCGCTCGCAGCCGGCGAAGACCGGGTACGAGTGCGCCGAGCGGGCCAGGCAGACCAGCACCAGCGGCGGCTCCAACGAGACCGAGCAGAACGAGTTGGCGGTGAAGCCGTACGGCACGCCGTCGGCGTCCCGGGTGGTCACCACGGTGACACCGGTCGGGAAGGACGCCATGGCGGCCCGGAAGTCGGCGGGGTCGAGCGCCTCCCGGCGGGCGTCGGCCCGCTCACGCGAATCCGCTGGGATCATCCTGGTTCCTCTGCTTCCGGTCGGGTGCGGCGAACCTCCCGCACCACGCTGGCCGCCGGGGCTCGAAGGCGGGTCGAACCGGGGTCGGACGCTCCGCCACCAGCGATCCTCGGTCCGCGTTCGAGCGCCCCGGGGTCGGATGGTCCGTGACCCGGTGCCGTGCCTGGAGGGTGGGAGCGATGACGCAGACGGTCGAGCGGACGCTGGAGGAGCCCCGCTGGGTGCTCTGCCCCGGCTGCGCCACGCCGGTGTACGGCCGGCGCTGGCAGCGCAACCTGCACGTCTGCCCCGAGTGCGGGCGGTACACGCCGCTGACCGCGCGCCGGCGACTGGAGCTGCTGGTCGACGACGGCCGCTACGAGCCGCTCGACCTGGACGCCCGCAGCGAGGACCCGTTGGGCTTCGTGGACACCGTGCCGTACCCGGCCCGGCTGGCCGAGGCGCGGGCCCGCACCGGCCTGCACGAGGCGGTGCTCTGCGCGCGGGGGCGGATCGGCGGCGCCCCGGCGGTGCTGGCGGTGATGGACTTCCGGTTCCTCGGCGGCAGCCTGGGCAGCGCCGTGGGGGAGCTGATCACCCTGGCCGCCGAGGTCGCGCTGGCCGAGCGGACGCCGCTGGTGATCGTCTCCGCCTCCGGTGGCGCCCGGATGCAGGAGGGCGTGCTGTCGCTGATGCAGATGGCCAAGACGGCCGCCGCGCTGGGCCAGCTCGACGAGGCCGGCGTGCTCACCGTCTCGCTGGTCACCGACCCCACCTACGGCGGGGTGGCCGCCTCCTTCGCGACGCTCTGCGACGTGATCCTGGCCGAGCCCGGCGCGCGGCTGGGCTTCGCCGGCCGCCGGGTCATCGAGCAGACCATCCGGGAGAAGCTGCCGCCGGAGTTCCAGACCGCCGAGTTCCTGCGGGAGCGCGGCGTGGTGGACCGGATCGTGCCGCGCGCGCGGCTGCGTACCGAGATCGGGCGGCTGCTGCGGGCGGCGGCCGACGCCGGCACGCCGGAGCCGGCCCCCGCCCCGGACGCCGCCGCGACGGTGCGCGACCCCCACCGGCTGCCCGAGGCGGACGCGTGGGAGCAGGTCCGCCGGGCCCGCGACCTGAGCCGGCCGACCACGGTCGACTACCTGGCCACCGCGTTCACCGACTTCCTGGAGCTGCACGGCGACCGGATCTCCGGTGACTGCCCGTCCGTGGTCGGCGGCCTCGCCCGGCTGGCCGGACGGCCGGTGGTGGTGATCGGCCAGCAGAAGGGCCACACCGCCGCCGAGCTGGCGCGCCGCAACTTCGGCATGCCGATGCCGTCGGGCTACCGCAAGGCGGCCCGGCTGATGCGGCTGGCCGAGAAGCTGCGGCTGCCGGTGGTGACGCTCGTGGACACGCCCGGCGCGTTCCCCGGCGCGGACGCCGAGGAGCGCGGGCAGGCCGTCGCGATCGCCGAGAACCTGCGGCTGATGTCCTCGCTCACCGTCGCGGTGGTCACCGTCGTCATCGGCGAGGGCGGCAGCGGCGGCGCGCTCGGCCTGGCGGTGGCCAACCGGGTGCTGGCGTTCGGTTCGGCGGTCTACTCGGTGATCTCGGCCGAGGGGTGCGCGGCGATCCTCTGGAAGGATCCGGCCGCCGCGCCCCGGGCCGCCGCCGCGCTCCGGGTGACCGCCCGGGACCTGCTGCGCCTCGGCGTGGTCGACGGTGTCCTGGTCGAACCCGACGGCGGCACCGGCGCCGACCCGTCGGCCGCCGCCGACGCGCTGCGCCGGGCCGTGGCGGAGGCGCTGCGCGACCTCGACGGCCTCACGCCGGCGCAGCTGCGCGCCGACCGGCGGGGCCGGTTCCGCCAGTACGGCTCCGCGCTGACCGTGGAGTCGGAGCTGCGGTCGATGACCGGCCCGCGCCGCTGACCGTCCGGATCGCCGCCGACCGACCCGACCCGGGCCCGTCGGCACCGTCGCCGCCCGACCGGGCGGCGTGGAGCGCACGAGGGAGAGCCGTGTTCCGTACCGTCCTGATCGCCAACCGGGGCGAGATCGCCCTCCGGGTCGCCCGCGCCTGCCGGGAGCTGGGCATCCGCACGGTCGCCGTGCACTCCACCGCGGACCGGGACTCGGCCGTGGTCCGGTTCGCCGACGAGGCGGTGCACATCGGACCGCCGCCGCCCCGGCAGAGCTACCTGTGCGCCGCGGCCGTGCTGGAGGCGGCCCGGCGCTGCGGGGCGGAGGCCGTCCACCCCGGGTACGGCTTCCTCTCCGAGGACCCGGACTTCGCCGAGGCCTGCGCGGCCGAGGGGATCGTGCTGGTCGGTCCGCCGCCGGAGGTGATGGCGAAGCTCGGTGACAAGGGCTCGGCCCGGGCGATCATGAAGGCGGCGGGCCTGCCGCTGCTCCCGGGCAGCCTCGACCCGCTCGGCCCGGAGGAGGCGCACGCGCTGGCCGACCGGATCGGCTACCCGGTGATCGTCAAGGCGGTGGCCGGCGGCGGCGGGCGGGGCATGCAGGTGGTGACCCGTTCGGCCGACTTCCCCGAGGTGCACCGGCGGACCAGCGCCACCGCGCAGATGCTCTTCGGCGACGGCCGGGTCTACGTCGAGCGCTACCTGCGCTCCGCCCGGCACGTCGAGATCCAGGTCCTCTGCGACGCGTACGGCAACGCGATCCACCTCGGCGAGCGGGACTGCAGCGTGCAACGCCGCCACCAGAAGCTGGTCGAGGAGACGCCGTCGCCGGGCCTGCCGGCGGGGCTGGCCGAGCGGATGGGCGCATCGGCGGTGGCCGGCGCGCGGGCGGTCGGCTACGTCGGGGCGGGCACCTTCGAGTTCCTCGTCGACCCCGACGGCGGGTTCCACTTCATGGAGGTCAACTGCCGCATCCAGGTGGAACACCCGGTGACCGAGATGGTCACCGGGGTGGATCTGGTGCAGCAGCAGTTGCGGGTGGCGGCGGGGGAGCGGCTCGGGTTGACCCAGGACGACATCCGTCCCCGCGGGGTGTCCGTCGAGTGCCGGCTCAACGCCGAGGACCCGGAGCGGGACTTCGCCCCCACCCCCGGGGTGATCGAGGAGTTCGTCGCCCCGTCCGGCCCGTTCGTGCGCGTCGACACGCACGCCCACCCTGGCTACCGGGTCCCGCCGAACTACGACTCGCTGCTGGCGAAGCTGGTCGTGTGGGCGCCCGACCGGGACGCGGCCATCGCCCGGATGCTGCGGGCCCTCGACGAGACCCGGGTGACCGGGCCCCGGATCGCCACCACGCGGGACTTCCTGCGCCGGGTGGTCGACCATCCGCTGTTCCGGGCCGCCGAGCACGACACCGCTCTGGTGGACCGGCTCCTCGGCGCCGAGGCGGTGGCGGCGGACCGGTGACCGACGGCCCCGGGGCGACCACGCGTCGCCCCGGGGCCCGGCCCGGTTCAGGCCAGCCGGTCGTGGTCCACGGTGCGGGAGCGGACGAGCAGGTTGCCCTCGCCGTCGCGCACCAGCACGTCACGCACCACGCAGCTCGGCGCGATCGTCACGTTCCGCTCGGGCCGGGTGGTGACCACCAGGGCGTAGTAGGTCGCCTGGACCGACCCGTCCTCCCGCGGCTCCAGCCAGAGCTGGTTGAACCAGTGCCGCCGGATCACCGGGTCCTCGGCGAAGCGCTGGTGGAACCGGTTCAGCTCGGCGACGATGCCGTCCCGGCCGAGGGCCGGCGGCTGCTGCGGGGTGTGGGTGAACTCGCCGTCCTCGGTGAACGTCGCCGCGTACGCGGGGAAGTCGCCGCCGTCGAGCAGCTGCATCTGGCGGGCGTGGAAGTGCTGGACCTCGACGTACAGGTCGGTGAGGCTCTGCGTACCGATCATCGTGCTCCTCGTCCCATCGAGAGGGGGCGGCGGCGGGTCGCCGCCGTGGCCCGGCCGACCACGGCCCCACGGTGCCCGGCCCGGCTCGAACCGTCCTCGAGAACGCGGCCAGCGACCGGGCGTTCCAGGCCGGTTCGACGCCGGCTCGAGGCCGCCGCGCGAAGGTCGGACGGTCATCCGCCGAACCGAGTGGCCCGTGGAGGGACCGTGGAGAGAACCCAGCCGGTCGCAGTCGTGACCGGGGCGACCAGTGGCATCGGGCTGTCCGTCACCCGGCGGTTGGCCCGGGACGGGCACCGCGTCTTCGTCTGCTCCCGTCACGACGAGGAGTTGGCCGCGACGGTCAAGAGCCTCGTCGAGGAGGGATTCGACGCCGACGGCGAGGCGTGCGACGTGTCGGTGCCGGCCGACGTGCGCCGGTTCGTGGCCGCCGCGGTGGCCCGGTACGGCCCGCTGGACGTCCTGGTGAACAACGCCGGGCGCAGCGGCGGCGGCGCGACGGCCGAGATCGACGACGAGCTGTGGCTGGACGTGATCAACACCAACCTGAACAGCGTCTTCCTGATGACCAAGGCGGCGCTGACCACCGGCGGCATGCTGGCGCGGGGACGGGGGCGCGTGATCAACATCGCGTCGACCGGGGGCAAGCAGGGCGTGGTGCACGCCGCGCCGTACTCGGCCTCCAAGCACGGCGTGGTCGGCTTCACCAAGGCGCTCGGGCTGGAGCTGGCGCGCACCGGCGTCACGGTGAACGCGGTCTGCCCCGGGTTCGTGGAGACGCCGATGGCGCAGCGCGTGCGCGCGCACTACGCCGACATCTGGGGGGTCTCCGAGGAGGAGACGTTCGACCGGATCACCACCCGGGTGCCCATCGGCCGCTACGTCCGGCCCGACGAGGTCGCCGCGATGGTCGCGTACCTGGTGCACGACGACGCGGCGGCGGTGACCGCGCAGGCGCTGAACGTCTGCGGCGGTCTGGGCAACTACTGAGCGACGGACCGGAAGAGGTTGGCATGAGCCCAGAGAACGACGACGGCACCGACCGGGAGCCGGATCTGACCGCCGCCCTGGACGCCGTCCGGCGCAGCACCCTGCGACTGCTCGCCGACCTGCCCCGGCCGCCGACGGCGCTGCGGATCCGGGCCGGCGCGCTGACCCTGGAGGCGGAGTGGGCGACGGTCGGCGCGCCGGTGGCGGTGGCGCCGGCCGCCGAGCCGGTGGGCGTGGCCGCGCCGGTCACCGCGGCCGAGGGTGACCCCGCCCGGCACGTGGTGCGCGCGCCGACGGTGGGGGTCTTCTACCGGTCGCCGGAGCCGGGGGCGAAGCCGTTCGTCACCGAGGGGGACATCGTCCAACCGGGCCAGCAGGTGGGCATCGTCGAGGCGATGAAGCTGATGATCCCGGTGCACGCCGACGCGCACGGCACCGTCACCGAGGTGTTGCGCGCCGACGGCGCCCCGGTGGAGTACGACGAGCCGCTGATCGCCCTGTCCCCACTGGACGGGTGAGCGGCCCCCGCGCCCGCGCGGCGCCGGCCCGGACCACGTCCGGGCCGGCGCCGCCGTCACGGCCGGCTGGGCGTGGCGGCCCGGGCGAGCAGGGCCCGGTAGTCGTCCACGGACAACGCGCCGGTGGCCCGCTCCCGTCGGTCGACCACCACGGTCGGCACACCGGTGACGCCGGGCGCGCCGGCCTCGGCGCGGACCTGCGCCGCGTACCGGTCGCCGTCGAGCACCCGCCGGGTCTCCGCCGGGTCCAGGCCGACCTCGGTGGCGAGGCCGACCAGCACGTCGTGGTCGGCCACGTTGACGTTCTCGGTCAGGTGGGCCCGGAACAGCCGCTCGGTCATCTCGTCGCGCGACCCGGCGGCGTCGGCCAGGTGGCACAGCCGGTGGGCGTCGAAGGAGCTGACCGGGCGGGTGGTGGCGAGGTTCAGCTCCAGCCCTTCCTGCGCACCGAGCGTGCGGATCCAGCCGAAGAGCTTGGTCACCTCCGCCTCCGTGCGGCCGCGCCAGCGCACCATCACCTCGCCCAGCGTGAGGTCGGGGGTACGCCGGTGGCCCGGCCGCAGTTCGAAGGCCCGCCAGGTGATCCGGGTGTCCGGGTCGCCGTGGTCGGCCAACGCGCGTGCCAACCTCCGCTTCCCGATCCAGCACCAGGGGCACATGATGTCGGCCCAGACCTCCACCAGCACGGCGTTCCTCCTCTCCTCGCCCGGCCGCTCAGGCGGCCCGGCCGGTGCGGCGCAGCCCCGGGATGAGCACGGCGGCCAGCGCGGCGTGCACGAGCGCGACCGCCACCCGGTCGGCCAGCCGGAAGCCCGGCAGGTAGGGCAGGCTGAGCAGGAACACGACCAGGGCGACGCCGGTCCACACCGCCCGGGCCCGGGCCGGGGCGGTGAAGCGTTCCAGCACGGCCAGCAGCGCCCAGCCGGCCAGGCAGGCCAGCGCGGCGGCGAAGGTGACCGCGCTGAGGGTCAGCGGTTCGGTCTCGGACGAGGCGGGCCGCTGCGGCACGCGGATCTCGCCGGCCACGGCGTCGGCGACGGCGAACACCACGACCGCGGCGACCACCGCCGCCACGACGACCACGGCCCGGGTGGCCCGGCGTCCCAGGGCGGGGCGGGCCTCTCCGATGGCGCTGCTCATGCTCTGCTCCCTCTGCTTGTCGGTGGCCGGGCCGGTCTCTCAGCCCGGCTCGGGGGTTCCGCCGGCCGGGCTGTCCGGGACCTCCCAGGACAGGTCCAGCGCGGCGATGTACCTCATGTGCTCGGCCTGGAACCGCCGGCCGGCGTCGATGAAGCCCTCGATGAGTGCGAGTTCCTCGGTGGAGTACTTCTCGAAGTTGCGCAGCGACCACGCCACCACCGGCCCGTAGAGCTGCTGGCTGACGTGGTCGGCCAGCGGGGTGAGCCGGACCAGCACCCGACGCCGGTCGGCCGGGTCCTTCACCCGCTCGACCAGCCCGCGCTCGGCGAGCCGGTCGACGACGGTGGTCAGCGCGTTGGGGCTGATGCCGCAGGCCTGGGCCAGGACGCTGGCCGGCATCGGCCCCTCGCTCAGGGCGTCGAGGCACCGCCCGTCGGTGCGGTTGATGCCGATCTTGTGGAAGGCGGCGTCGTCCAGCAGATCGGTCTGCAGGCGGGACGCCCGCCAGGTCCGCATCAACGCGTAGACCACCTCGTCCCGCGTTCTCCTTGACATGGTCACTCCGAACCCCGAATACTTCGGACTTAGAAGGTATCGACTTTCGAACTTTTTCGCTACTGCCTCCCGGTGGGCGTTTCAGCACCCGCCGGGGCGCTCCGACGAACGGGACGACATGACCGACAACGTGGCCCTCGCGCCCGCGTCGACGGTGGCCGGCGGAGCCTACCGGTGGCGCTGGCCCGCCTTCGCCGTCGTACTGCTGGCCTCGATCATGGACCTGCTCGACACCCTGGTCACCAACATCGCGGCGCCGTCCATCCGGGCGGAGCTGGGCGGCGGGCCGGCGCTGATCCAGTGGCTCGGCGCCGGCTACACCCTGGCCCTCGCCGCCGGCCTGATCACCGGTGGCCGGCTCGGCGACCTCTACGGCCGCAAGCGGGTCTTCCTGGTCGGCGCGGCCGGGTTCACCGTGGCCTCGCTGCTCTGCGCGGTCGCGACGTCCCCCGGCACGCTGGTCGGCGCGCGGGTGGTGCAGGGCCTGTTCGGCGCCGTGATGCTGCCCCAGGGCCTGGGCGTGATCCGGGCGATGTTCCCGGCGCAGGAGCTGGGCAAGGCCTTCGGGGTGTTCGGCCCGGCGATGGGGCTGGCCTCGGTGGCCGGCCCGGTGCTCGCCGGCGCCCTGGTGAGCGCCGACGTGTGGGGCACCGGCTGGCGGATGATCTTCCTGATCAACCTGCCGCTGGGGCTGTTCGCCGTGGTCGCCGGCGCCCGCTACCTGCCCGGCGGCCAGACCAGCGGCGCGCGGCGGCTGGACGTGCCCGGCGCGCTGCTCGCCGCCGTGGCCGCGCTGCTGCTGGTCTACCCGGTGGTGCAGGGGCGGGAACTGGGCTGGCCGGCCTGGGCGTTCGCCATGATCGCGCTGTCCCTGGTGCTCTTCGTGGTGTTCGCCCGGATCGAGACGCGGGTGCACCGCCGTGGCGGCGACCCGCTGATCGTGCCGACCCTGTTCCGCAACCGGGCCTTCACCGGCGGCCTCGCCACCGGGCTGGCCATCTTCACCTCGATGGTCGGGTTCGGCCTGGTGCTCGCCGTGTTCCTCCAGGTCGGGCTCGGCTACTCCCCGCTCAGGGCGGGCCTGACCGTGCTGCCGCAGGCGCTCGGCAGCATGGTCGGCTTCGCGTTCGCCGGCGCCGGGCTCTCCGCCCGGCTGGGTCGCCGCTCCCTGCAACTCGGCATCCTGCTGATGCTGGTCGGCCTCGCCGCGGTGGCGCTGGTGCTGCGGGCCGACGGCGCCGGCGTCTCGCCCTGGCACCTCGCCGGGCCGCTGCTGGTCTACGGGTCCGGCCTGGGCCTGTTCCTGTCCCCGTTCTTCGACATCGTGCTCGCCGGCGTGCGCCCACAGGAATACGGCTCCGCCTCCGGCACGATGACCGCGATCCAGCAGTTCGGCGGCGCGCTCGGCGCCGCGGTGCTGGGCACGGTGTTCTTCGGCGTGCTCGTCGGGCAGGTCTCCGGCGCGGTCGACACCGGCGCGGCCGACCTGCGGGCCCGGCTCGGCGCGGTCGGCGTGGCCGCGTCCGACCAGGACCGGCTGGTGGCCGACGTGCGCGCCTGCGGTCGGGCCGGTGCCCAGGCGAGCGACCCGGCCCGGGTGCCGGCCGCCTGCGCCCGCCTGGGCGAGAGCACCACGCGGGTCGCGGCGGCCAGCGCCGACCCGCGCGCGGTCGGCGAGGCGGTGGAGGCCGCCGCCCGCGACGCCGGCCGGGCCGGCTTCTCCGGCACGCTGGTCCGCACCATCGGCGTCTCCGCGGCGTTGCTGGTGGCGGCGTTCCTGCTGACCATGCTGCTGCCGCCGTTCGCCCGCCGCTGGCAGCCCGGCGGCGGGACCGGCGAGCGCGCCGCCGCCGCGCCCCCGCAACCGACGGCCGCGACCTGACCGGGCGCGCCGACGAGCCGACAACCTCCACACTAGACACCGGCGACCCGCGCCGGCGGAAGGATGACAATGGCCAAGATCGTGGTGTTCAACGAGTACGGCGGGCCCGAGGTGCTGCACCTCGTCGACGTGCCCGACCCGGAGGCCGGCGCCGGCCAGGTGCGGATCCGGGTCAAGGCGGCCGGGGTCCAGCCGTTCGACTGTGCCACGCGGCGGGGTGACTTCGCCGCGTACAACCCGCTGACCTTTCCGGTGCGGCTCGGCAACGAGGTGGCCGGCATCGTCGACCAGGTCGGCGACGGCGTGACCGGGTTCGCCGACGGCGACGAGGTCATCGCCTACCTCGACATGCAGGGCTACGCCGACACCGTGGTGGTCCCCGCCGAGCAGGTGGGCCACAAGCCGGCGAAGATGCCGTGGGCCGAGGCGGGCGTGCTGACCGCGTCCGGGCAGACCGCGTACACCGCCCTGGACGAGCTGCGCGTCGGCGCGCAGGACACGCTGCTGGTCCACGCCGCCGCCGGCGGGGTCGGCTCGTTCGCGGTCCAATTGGCCAAGGCGCGCGGCGCCCAGGTCGTCGGCACCGCCAGCGAGCGCAACCACGACTACCTGCGTTCACTCGGCGCGGTCCCGGTGACCTACGGACCGGGCCTGGCCGACCGGGTGCGCGCGGCCGTGCCGCAGGGGATCACCTGCGCCCTCGACGCGATCGGCGGCGAGGCGTTGGACGTCTCGCTGGAGCTGCTGGGCAGCACCGAGCGGATCGTCACCATCGCCGACTGGGCCCGGTCCGCGCAGCTCGGCATCCGGCGCATCGGCACCGAACGCTCGGCGCAGAAGCTCGACGACCTCACCCGGCTCTGGTCCGAGGGCAAGCTCGTGGTGGAGGTGGCCGAGACCGTGCCGCTGAGCCGGGCGGCGGAGGCGCACCGCCTGGTCGAGACCGGCCACGTGCGCGGCAAGGTGGCACTCGTCGTCGACTAGGCGACGCGCGAACGGCCCCCGGACGCCGAGGCGTCCGGGGGCCGTGCCGACCGGTCCGGCTCAGCCCACCGGCTGCCGGCGCGTGGCGGCCACCGCGTCGCGGACCCGCTGCCAGGCGGCCACCGAGCGGGCCACCGACCGCGCCCGGATCACCCGGTGCACGTCGGGCAGGTCCACGCCGATGTCGGTGAGCCGGTCCAGCGCCTGCCGGGCCTCCTCGTACGTGCCGTGCACCGTGTCGCCGCGCGGCTCGCCGTACTCGACGACGGCCCGCCAGGTGGCCGGGGAGAGCACGGCGGCCGCGCCGGAGACGACCAGCTCGTCGACGTAGCGGGTCTCCAGGTAGTAGGGGTCGCGGACCTGGGTGGCGGTCCACACCAGCCGGGGCTTCGGCGCGCCCGATGCGGTCAGCCGGCCCCAGGCCGGCGCGCGCAGCGCGTTCTCGTAGGCCGCGTACGTCATCCGCGCGGTGGCCAGGGCGGCCGTGCCGCGCAGCCGGGCCGAGTCGTCGGTGCCGATCGCCCACAGCCGCTTGTCGACCTCGGTGTCCACGTCGGCCACCGGCACCGACACCAGCGCCGGCGGGAAGCCCTCGGCCGCGTCCAGCCCCTCGCGGACGGTGTCCAGCGCCGCGCGCATCAGCTCCGGCGCGGAGACCAGCGCCACCTCGACGCCGATCCCACCGGCCAGCAGCTCCCGGGCCGCCTCGGCGGCGAACACCCGGACCACCACGTTCGGCCGGTCGGCCAGGTCGACGACCCGGCGGGCCTCGGTGACCGCGCCGTCGACGTCGTCGGCCAGCCGCGGGTCGACCTCCACGCTGACCAGGCCGTCGCGTCCGCCGGCGGCGTGGTACGCGGGCAGCAACGCGTCGGCGGCCCGGCGCGCCACCGAGGCGGTGATCCGCCGCACCGCGTCGTCCCCGTCGTCGCCCTCGGTGGCGGCCGGGCCGGCGAGCGCGGCCCGGACCGCGTCGGCGCCGAGGACCAGCCCGGTTCCGGCCGGCGGGTCGGCGGCGACCGCCGCCGGATCGTCCCGCCACACGCTCAGGCCCGCGTCCACGAGCCGGCGGAGGTTGTCCGTCACGATCTGTCTCCTTCTGGCGTCGGCACGCCGTGGCACGGCGTGTCAGGGGATGGCCGGTGGACGGTCAGCCGGCGGTGGTGGCCGGGGTGACGGTGCGCCGCACCATCGCCAGGTGGTTCGGGTCCAGGCCCCAGGTGAACAGCCGCCGGGGGTGGATGCGGATCAGCTCGGGGCTGAGGAACTCCAGCTCCGGCGGGACCGGCTGGTCGACCAGCGCTTCGGCGAGCCCGCGGATCTCGATGCCCCGCACCCGCCACGGACGGCGGGAGACCACGTCGTCGATGACGAACGACGCCTTGCCGTTGGCCGCGACGTTGCGGAACTTCTGCGTGGTGGCCATCGCCCGGCCGCCGATGTCGATGCAGTCCAGCTCGGCGTTGTACCAGTAGACGACCGGGTTGTTCTGGAGCGTGCCGTTGGGCTGCGCGGTGGCCAGCCGGCCGAGCCGCTGCGACCTCAGGTACTCCAGCTCGTCCTCGGTGAAGATCACGTCATCCTGCCCCTCGTCGGCGTCCGGCCCGCGCCGCGCGCGGCCCGCCGGGTGTGCGGCACACCCGGCGGCCCGATCGTCGGGGCCCCGGCTCGCCCCGGACTGGAGGCCGGGTCGAGGGCGACTCGAACCCGTGGCCTCGACCGGCTCTCGACGCCGGCTCTATCCCCGCCGGTGAGCCTTCGTCGGCAGGACGCGGACGGCCGGACGCCGCCCGCCGTGGCCGCGAGGGCGAGGAGGTGGCCGTGACAGCACGGGCAGACCGGTGGGTGCTGGTGTTCGGGGCGACCGGGAAGCAGGGCGGCGGAACCGCGCGGCACCTGCTGCGGCGGGGCTGGGCGGTGCGCGCCTTCGTCCGGGACCCGCAGCGCCCGGCGGCGCGGGACCTGGCGGCGCGGGGCGCCACCCTGGTCGTCGGCGACCTCGACGACGCCGCGTCGGTACGCGCCGCGATGACCGGGGCGTACGGCGTGTTCAGCGTGCAGACCCCGCTCGGGCCGGGCGGCGTGCCCGCCGAGGAACGGCACGGCCTGACCGTGGCCGACGTCGCCGGCGAGGTGGGCGTGGCGCACTACGTGCACAGCTCGGTGGGGGGCGCGGAGCGCCCCGAGGGGGTGTTCTGGCGGGAGGCGAAACTGCGCATCGAGGACCGCATCCGCAAGCATGACCTGCCGGCGACGTTCCTGCGCCCCACCTACTTCATGGACAACTTCGCGCAGTACCCGCCGCTGCGGGAGGGCGACGAGCTGGTCTACCGGCGGGGCCTGGCGCCGGACACCCCGTTGCAGATGATCGCCTCCGGTGACATCGGCTTCTTCGCCGCCGCGGCCTTCGACGATCCGGCGACCATCGGCGCCCGGATCGAACTCGCCGGGGACGAGCTGACCGGCGAGCAGATCGCCGCCACGTTCGCCCGGCACACCAGCCTGCCCACCCGCTACGAGCCGGTGCCGATGGCGGAGCTGCGCCGGCAGAGCGAGTGGCAGGCCACCGCCTACGGCTGGCTGAACCGGATCGGCTACCACGCCGACATCCCGGCCCTGCGCCGGCAGAACCCCGAGCTGCTCACCCTCGCCGGCTGGCTGTCGCGCACCGGCTGGGCGCCGAGCAGCACCCACAGCGCCCCGCCGGCGGCCGGTGTGCCGCGCAACGGCTGACCCGACAGTGGAGGTGGCGATGAGCGCCGAGTCCGAGACCACGACCCGTCCGCACTCCAGCGGGGAGGAGGTGCTGCACGACGACTTCACCGGCCCGCTCTCGGTCGGTGGGCCCACCTCGCGGTGGCGGCTGCGACCGGTGCCCGGCTTCCCCGCCGGGGACGGGACGCCGGTCACCGGGAAGGGCGGCCTGACCGTGGTGCCGACCGGGACCGACCCGGGCACCGGCGAGCCGGCGTTCGCCGAGCCGCCGCAGCCGCTGTCGGAGACCGACCACCTGCGCTGGGCGTTGATGGCCAACCGGGACACCCCGGCGGGCCTGCCCGGCTTCGCGGTGCCGGCCGGCGGCTTCACGCTGCGCGCGGAGCTGGCCGTGCGGGCGTACGGTCTGGACCGCCACCCGTACGGCGACGCCGTCGCCGACCCGCACCGGGACCTGCGGCTGGGCGCGTCGGCGCTGATCTGCATGGACCGGGAGACCGGCATGGTGTTCGACTTCATCGTCACCGACCGGTGCGTCTTCGCCGTCTACGAGCGGCTGGCGTTCCCGCCGCACACCTACGGCGGGTTCTCGTTCGCGGTGCCGGTCCGCGACCGCGAGCCGGCGGACGTCCACGAGCTGGCCCTGCGCTACGACGCGGACCGGCGCACCGCGCACTGGTACGTCGGCGACGACGAGGTGCTCACCGTCGACCGGATCGGGCACCGCGTCCTCGACCCGGGGTACGCGCTGCGGGACAACGGCCGGCCGGCCGAGTCGGCCGCGCCCCGGCAGCTCACGGTCGGGCTGGCGTTGTTCGCCGACCGGATCTGGGGCCAGGGCGTGCGGCTGGACGTGCGGCGCCTGACCGCGTACCGGGACTGAGCCGGCGCGGGACCGCCGGTGCCCGCCCGGCGGTCCCGCGGCCCGGAGTCACCAGGGCAGCCAGGGGTGGCCGGTCGGCGCGTGCCCGGCGGCGGCCAGCACCCCCGCCGACGCCGGGCCGAGGCCCAGCCGCAGGGCGTCGCGCAGGTCGGCCACCGTGTCGACGTCGCGACGCAGGCCGGGCACCGACAGCGACCCGGTCAGGTCGGCCGTCCCGGCCGTCGCGTGCCGGGCCCGCGAGCCCGGCCCGTACGCCGGCCGCAGTCGTCGGCCGCTGCGCGCGGTGAGCAGCGTGGTGCCCGTGCCGGGGGCGTCGGCCAGCACCGCCGCCTCGTGCGCCGACGCGGCGGCCAGCGCGTCCGCCAGCTCCGCCGGCCGGGCGGCCGGCAGGTCCCCGGAGAGCACCGCCACCGGCCCGGCGATGCGCGCCGCGGCCGCCCGGACCGCCGCGGACAGCCCGCCACCGGGGTCCGGCAGCACGGGTACGCCCCAACCTCGGGCCACCGGCTCGCCGCTGACCAGGCACACCCGCGCCACCGCAGCGGCGGTGGCGAGCACGTCGACCAGCATCGCCTCGGCGACCGCGCGGCGCAGCCCGACCGGCAGGGCCAACCGGCTCTTCGCCCGGTCGAGCCGCTTCACCGGCACCAGCACCGTCCACTCCGGCGGCGTCACCGCGGGTCCGGGTCGGCGAGCAGCGGCAGGACCTTGGTGCTGTAGAGACTGAGGAACTGGGCCTGGTCCGGGCCGGGGGCGTGGAACACCAGGTGCCGGAAGCCCAGGTCGAGGTACTCCTGCACGCGGGCCGCGTGCTCGGCCGGGTCGGCGGAGACGATCCAGCGGCTGGCCGCCCGGGCCAACGGCAGCGCGTCGGAGCGGCGCTGCATCTCGATCGGGTCGTCCACCCCGGTCTTCTCCTCCGGCGTCAGCGCCAGCGCCGCCCAGTGGGCGGTGTCCCGCAGCGCGCGGTCCGGATCGGTGTCGAAGGAGACCTTCACCTCGATGGTGAGGTCGAGCGCGTCGGGGTCCCGCCCGGCGCCGGTGGCGCCCTCGGCCACCGCCGGGAGCAGCCGGTCGGCGTACAGGTCCCGGCCCTTGCCGCTGGTGCAGATGAAGCCGTCGCCGAGCCGCCCGGCGAGCCGGGCCGCCACCGGGCCGCCGCCGGCGACGTAGAGCGGCACCGGCTGCTCCGGCCGGTCGTAGACGGTGGCCCGGTCGGTGCGGTAGAACCGGCCGGCGAAGTCGACCCGGTCCTCGCGCCACAGCCGGCGGATCAGCTCGACCGCCTCGGTCAGCCGGGCCAGTCGCTGCGCCGGCGGCGGCCACGGGGCGCCCAGCGGCGCCTCGTTGAGCGACTCGCCGGACCCGACGCCGAGCACCACCCGCCCGGGCGCCAGGCAGCCGAGGGTGGCGAAGGCCTGCGCGACCACCGCCGGGTGGTAGCGGAACGTCGGCGTGAGCACGCTGGTGCCCACGACGATCCGCCGGGTACGGGCGACCAGCGCCCCCAGCCAGGGCAGCGCGGCCGGGGCGTGACCGCCGTCGTGCCGCCACGGCTGGAGGTGGTCGCTGACGAAGACCGAGTCGAACCCGTGCTCCTCGGCCCGCACCGCGTACTCCAGCAGCTGCCGCGGGCCGAACTGCTCGGCGGAGGCCTTGTAGCCGAACCTGACCATCTGCCACCCCTGTCTGTCGGTGGCTCGACGATCTCCGGTGCGGTTCGGGGCGGCCTCGAACCGCGGTCGAGACCGGGCGGTGTTGGAAGGTGATCAGTGTCCACTTGCCGACCGGCCGCGCGTGCGCCGGCTCCTATGGTCCGCTCGTGACGCTTTCCACCACCGCCGCGGACCGGGCGTGGGTCCGCGAGGTGGCGACCGGGATCGGCGCGCTGCGGGGGCGCGCGCTCGTCGACACCGTGCTCGCCGCCCTGGCCCACCGCCTGCGCAGCGAGCTGTCCACCTACGCGGAACTGGACCTGGCCACGCTGCGCCTGCCCGACCTCGCCGCGGACCGGCCGGTCGACCGCACGCTGGTGCGGCGGATGCACCACCAGCTCACCGACCATCCGCTGTTCGCGCCGACCGTACGCCGGTCGCACCCGTACCCGGCGGGGCCGCTCCAGGTCACCGACGTGCTGTCGGAGCGGCAGTGGCGGCGGCACGCGCTCTACCGCGAGGTGTTGGCGCCGCGGGGCATCGGCGCGCACACGGTCGCCCTGGTGGTCGGCCCGACGCCGGTGTTGAGCTGGTACCAGTTCAACCGGGACCGGGTCTTCGACGCGCGTGAGATGGACCTGCTCGCCCGGTTGCAGCCGGCGCTGATCGCCGTGCACCGGTGCGTGCGGCTGCCCGGCGGGCCGGTGCCGCCCGGCGGCGCCGGCCTGACCGGGCGGGAGGTCGAGGTGCTGCGCGGCATCGCCGACGGCCTGACCGTGCCGGCCACCGCGCGCCGTCTCGGCCTGGCCGCCGGCACCGTGCGCAAGCACCTGGAGAACGTGCACCGCAAGCTGGGCACCTCCGGGCCGGTCGCCACCGTCATGCGGGCGGTGGCGCTCGGCATCCTGGAGGTGCCCGGCCCGCGCGCCTAGATGGTGGCGCAGGGCAGCGGCGCGTTGCGGCAGGCCTGGATCAGCGAGGCCACCTCGACCTGACCGATCCGCCGGTCGGCCAGCACCACGTCCACCACGAACGCGGTGTCGGTGACCGGCAGGTCCACCACCACGTCCGCCTCCTTGGCCCGGGGGGTGTCGTGGGCCTTCTCCTTGTTGCCGTAGACCCGCGTGGCCAGCGGGTCGTCCAGCCACAGCGTGTCCAGCACGGCCCCGCCGGAGTCCCGGACCACGAGCTGGAACGGCCCGCCCGTGCCGCGCAACGACGAGGCGAACCCGCTGTCGATCTCCAGCAGGTTCGGCGTGGCGGCGCGCGCCGACACGCGTAGCCCGAGCCGCAGGTGGGTGCCGGTGGTCGGGTTCGCCGGGTCGACGGTCGGCGCCGGCACCACCGGCGCCGCGCCGGCCGCGGTGGTCCCGGTCCGGGTGGCCACCGCGGCGGCGCCCAGGAACGGCACCGTGAGCGCCGCCGCGAGGAGCATCCGGATCCGTCGGTTCAGCATTGCCCTCTCCCGCATCGTGCGAAGGTCGCCTCGGCGGCCCGGATGTCGTCGGCCCGCTCGACCGAGTTGTCGATCATGACGTCGGCCATCGGCCCGTCGCTGCGCCACCAACCGGTCGGGCTCACCCCGTCGGTGATCTCGTTGCAGGTGCGTGCGTCCGACCCGCCGCGCTGGCAGGCCGACAGCGAGGGGTAGGTGTTGCGCCCGTCGCCGTAGGAGTAGCCGCCGTCGCAGCAGTACTCGTCGCCCTCGTGGTAGGCGCTGTGGTGCAGTTCGTGCCAGCCCACGATCGGCGAGTCGGCGCTGAACACCGCGCCGGAGGCGTTGTCCCGGCAGTTGACGGTGTGCAGCACGCCGTTGGTCTCGGCGAAACTGACCGGGCTGAACGGCCCGCGCCGGCACAGCGCGTCGCCGTCCGGGCTGACCGTCACCTCGACCGGCACGTTCTGCACCCAGATGCCCACCTGGGACCAGTGCGTGCCGATCGAGCTGGGGAACACCCGCGAGCGGATCCCCAGCAGCTGCCACGCGTTGTCGTCGACGGCGTTGCCGAACTGCCGCGCGCCGTCCAGGGTGGACGTGTCGTAGCCGGTGCCGGGCGCGTACGCCACGTCGATGGTCTGGTTGAGCGGCCGGGTGTTCACCCGCCCGTCCGCGCCCACCACCGCCGGCACGCTGGCCCGCCACAGCGGCACCAGGGTGACCTCGGGGCCCTGCGACGGGTCCGGCGGGTTCAGGTCGGTGATCCGCCAGTCCGCGGTCGCGGTGCGCATCTCCGGCACCCCGTCCGCCTCGCTGGCGGTGACGCGGTACGCGACCGCCTCCCCGGCGAGGATGTCCGACGGGATCACCGCCTGGCACTCGGTCGCCTGCACGCAGGTCTTGACCACCCGGGGCGCCAGGGTGACCGGACGCCCGATCCAGCCGGCCGGGCTCATCTCGACGGTGATCCGGGCCGCCGGTCGCGCGGTGTGGTCGGCGGCGACCACCTTGGCCCGGATCGACGTGCCCGGCACGGCCTGCGGGTTGACCGCCGGTACGCCCGGCTCGGCCAGCGCGTACACCTCCAGGCCCGGCGGCGGGTCGCTGACCGGCACGACCCGCGAGGTGGCCGGGAACGCGCGGCCGTCGTCGGCGGTGCCCTCCAGCGTGAACGTGTAGCTGCCGGGGGTGGCCCAGGAGCCGTCGGCGTGCCGGCCGTTCCAGGAGAACGAGAGCGGGCCGGCGGCGCGGCGCTGGTCGGCGGTGCGGTACACCTCGGTGGCGCCGCGCAGCACCCGCATCCGGAACGTCCCGGCCGCCGAGGCGACCGCACCGACCACGATCGGGCCGCTGCGGTACTGCCAGTTCGTGGCCGGCTGGCTGGTCATGCCGGTGAAGGCCAGGCCCACCCGCTGGATCACCCGCGCCTGGGTGGTGCGCGCCGACGCGCCGTCGACGGGGTCGGCGACGGTGATCGTGTATCCGCCGACCGCCGCGTACGACCCGTCGGACCAGCGACCGTCCCAGGTGACGTTGAAGACGCTGCCGTAGAACGGCGCCTCGAACAGCACGAACGACGCCCCGGTCGCCTGCGCGGTGACGGTGAACCGCAGCGCGGAGGGCACCGACAGGGTGCCGCTCACGGTCAGGATCTCGCCCAGTCGCGGGTCGAACTCGCGGGGTGTGCCGCCGGGCGGCGGCGACGAGATGGCGATGGCGGTGGGCCGGGGTGACACCGACACCGTGAAGATCGCCCGGGAGGGGCCGCCGCTGGTGGTCCACCGGGACGTGCCGGACCGGCCGCCGAGCAGGTTCGTCGTCGCCCAGTCCTTGGCCGTACCGGCGTTGAGGTCGGCCTGGTCCCGGCTGCCTCCCTCGGTGGAGTCGTCCTCCCACAGCTCGAAGTTGACCCGGAAGTTGCCGGTCACCGAGCGCCCGGCGCAGACCGTGCTCGGGGTGACGATGTCCGTCCCGCCGGCCGCCGGCAGCGCCATCTCGCACCGCAGCTGCTGGCCGTCGTCCTGGGTGATGATCGCGACGCCGAAGAGTTCCGGGGTGTCGCACACGACCAGCCAGACCCGGTCCAGGCACTCGGTGGTGTGCATCTCGTCGACGGTCACCGTCACCGTCGAGCCGTAGCTCGCCGCGGCCGGCGTGGCCGGCAGCGCGGTGGTGGCGGCGGCGCCGACCACCATGGCCAGCGCCGCCGCCAGGAACGGCCGCAGCCGTTGACGTATCCGTTTCACGCGCGTTCCCCCCTCGTCCGCCGACGCCCGCCCTGGGTTCGGCGATGACAACGTCGCGGATCGGGGAGGCAGGGGCGATACGCGCATGCGCGTACCGGGAATGTCGTCGACGGGACTGCGGACCCGCCCCGGCCGTCCCGGCGCGGGGCGGGCCCACCGTGCTAGAAGTCGTCGTCGAAGGTGACGCCGCCGGTGACACCGACCTGGTACGCCGACACCCGCCGCTCGAAGAAGTTCGACAGCTCCTGCACGTCCTGGAGCTCCATGAACGCGAACGGGTTGCGGCTGCCGTACATCGGCGCGATGCCGAGGCTGGCCAGGCGCCGGTCGGCCACGTGCTGGAGGTACTCGCGCATGTCGGCCGGCGACATCCCGGACACGCCCTGCTCCAGCAGGTCCTCGGCGAACTGCGCCTCGCACTCCACCGCCTCGGCGAGCATCTCCCGAACCTGCCGCTCCATCTCCTCGTCGAACAGGTCCGGCTCCTCGGCGCGCACGGTGTCCACCACGTCGAAGGCGAACGCCATGTGCATGGACTCGTCCCGGAACACCCAGTTGGTGCCGGAGGCCAGCCCGTTGAGCAGGCCCCGGGACCGCAGGAAGTAGACGTAGGCGAACGCGCCGTAGAAGAACAGCCCCTCGATGCACGCGGCGAAGCAGATCAGGTTGAGCAGGAACGCCCGCCGGTCCGCCCGCGTCCGTAGCTCCCGCAGCTCGTGGATCGAGTCGATCCACCGGAAGCAGAACTCGGCCTTGCGGGCGATCGACGGGATGTTCTCCACCGCCGCGAACGCGGCGAACCGCTCCGTCTCGTCCGGCACGTACGTGTCCAGCAGGTTGAGGTAGAACTGGACGTGCACCGCCTCCTCGAACAGCTGCCGGGACAGGTAGAGCCGGCCCTCGGGGGAGTTGACGTGCTGGTAGAGGTTGAGCACCAGGTTGTTGGCGACGATGGTGTCGCCGGTGGCGAAGAAGGCCACCAGCCGCGACACCAGGTGCCGTTCGGCCGGGGACAGCGACGCCAGGTCGGCCAGGTCGGCGTGCAGGTCCACCTCCTCGACCGTCCAGGTGTTGCGGATGGCGTCCTTGAACCGGTCGAAGAAGTGCGGGTAGCGCATCGGGCGCAGGGTCAGGTCCATGCCGGGGTCGAGCAGCATGGGCCGGGTCTCGGTGGTGGTCACTGGCAGGCCTCGCAGCTCTCGGGGTTCTCCAGGGAGCAGGCCAGCGCCTCGTCGTCGGCCACGACGAGCGGTGCGATCGCCGGGGTCACGGCGACGGTGGCCTGCTGGATCCGGGTGGCGGGACGGGACCGCAGGTAGTAGGTGGTCTTCAGCCCGGCCTTCCAGGCGTACAGGTACATCGAGGAGAGCTTGCCGATGGTCGGCGCGCTCAGGAACAGGTTCAGTGACTGGGACTGGTCGATCCAGGGCGCCCGGGCGGCGGCCAGGTCGATCAGCGCCCGCTGCGGCAGCTCCCACGCGGTGCGGAACAGCTCCCGCACCTCGGCGGGCAGCTCGGTGACGTCCTGCACCGAGCCCTCCGCGCGCTTGATCCGGTCCCGGATCTGCGGCGTCCACAGCCCACGCGCCTTCAGCTCCCGCACCAGGTACGTGTTGACCTGGAGGAACTCCCCGGACATGGTCTCGCGCTTGAACAGGTTGGACACCTGCGGCTCGATGCACTCGTAGCAGCCGGCGATCGACGCGATGGTGGCGGTCGGCGCGATCGCCACCAGCAGTGAGTTGCGCAGGCCGTGCGCGGCGATCCGGGTCCGTAGCGCGGCCCAGCGCCCGACCTGGGTCGGCTCCGCGCCCCACAGGTCCGGGTGCAGGTCACCCTTCGCCGCCCGGGTCCGGTCGTACGCCGGGTGCGGGCCGAACCGTTCGGCCAGCCCGGCGGAGGTCTCCAGCGCGGTCAGGAAGATCTCCTCCTGCACCCGGGTGGACAGCTCCTTCGCCTCGGCCGAGTCGAACGGCAGGCGCAGCGCGAAGAACGCGTCCTGCAACCCCATCAGGCCCAGCCCGACCGGCCGCCAGCGCGGGTTCGACGCCGCCGCCTGCGCGGCCGGGTAGTAGTTGATGTCGATCACCCGGTCGAGGAACACCACCGCGGTGCGCACCGTCGCGCGCAGCCGTTCCCAGTCCACCCCGTCGGCGGTGACGTGCGCGCCGAGGTTGACCGAGCCGAGGTTGCACACGGCGGTCTCGGCGTCGTCGTTGACCTCCAGGATCTCGGTGCACAGGTTGGACAGGTGCACGACGTTCCCCGGCTCGCCGGTCTGGTTGGACAGCCGGTTCGCGGCGTCCTTGAACGTCATCCACCCGTTGCCGGTCTGCGCGAGCGTGCGCATCATCCGCCCGTACAGGTCCCGGGCCCGGACCGTGCGGACCGCCTTCTTCTCGGCCGCCCGGTACGCGGCGTCGAACGCCTCGCCGTACAGGTCGGGCAGCTCCGGCGCGTCGGACGGGTCGATCAGCGACCACTCGCCGTCGGCCTCGACCCGGCGCATGAACTCGTCCGGGATCCAGTTGGCCAGGTTGAGGTTGTGCGTCCGGCGGGACTCCTCGCCGGTGTTGTCCCGCAGCTCCAGGAACTCCTCCACGTCCGGGTGCCACGGCTCGAGGTAGACGCAGGCCGCGCCCTTGCGCCGGCCGCCCTGGTTGACCGCCGCCACCCCGGCGTCGAGCGTCTTGAGGAACGGCACGATGCCGTTGGAGCGGCCGTTGGTGCCCCGGATCAGCGCGCCCCGGCCCCGCACCCGGGACCAGGAGATGCCGATGCCGCCGGAGAACTTCGACAGTTTCGCCACCTGGTGGTAACGCTCGTAGATCGAGTCCAGCTCGTCGCGGGGGGAGTCGACCAGGAAGCACGAGGACATCTGGGTGTGCCGGGTGCCGGAGTTGAACAGCGTGGGGGAGCTGGGCAGGTAGGCCAGGCTGGACATCAGCCGGTAGAAGCCGATCGCCTCGCCCGGCGTCTCCGACAGGCCGCAGGCCACCCGCAGCAGCCAGTACTGCGGCGTCTCCACCACGAGCCGGGTCTCCGGGTGCCGCAGCAGGTAGCGGTCCGCCACCGTCCGCAGCCCGAAGTACTCGAACCGCAGGTCACCGGCCGGGTCCACGGCGTCGTCCAGCCTGTCGGCGTGGCGCGAGACGAACGCGGCGGTCCCGTCGCCGATCAGCCCCAGCCCGTGCCCGTACGCGATCGACTGGCTGAAGCTCGCCACCTGTTGCCCGCGTACCTCCTTGTCCACGAACGCGGCCAGCAGCCGGGCCGCCAGCCGGGAGTACTGCGGCTCCTCACCGATCAGCTCCGCCGCGGTCTGGATGGACAGCCGGTCCAGCTCGGCGGTGGTGGCGCCGTCGTACAACCCGCTGATCGTCTTCGTGGCCACCCGCAGCGGGTCCACCTCGTCCAGGTCGGCGACCCACCGCTCGACCGCCTTGACGATCTTGTTGACGTCGACCGGCTCGACGTCGCCGTCGCGCTTGCGGACCCGCATCACGGGCCGGCGCTGCTCCGGTCCGCCCACCTCGGACGGTGGACTCTCCTGCACGACCGTCATGACCTCTCCTCGCTGTCACCGATGGCCTCGGACGGCGGGAGGACGCCAACGGGCACGGCACAGGGCCGGCCCGGCTGCTGGCGTCGGTCGTCCCGCGCGACCTCCGACCGCCGCGCGCGGCAGCGCACGGCGCGCTGGCAGGTCTTCGGACTCGCGGGCTCGACACGGGGTCGCCTACTGGCCGTCGCTTCCCGGGCCGGGTGGCCCAGTGCTTCGTTGACGGCGGTCGTTCCCACTCACCGCTGCGGGGCAGTCCCGGATTTCCACCGGGTTCCCTCTTGCGACACCCGGCCGGGGCCGACCGGGTGAACCAGCTGCGGTGAACACCATATATGGCGGTGGCCTCCCGTAGGCAACACCACATGTCGCGTCCGCGTGTCGGCAACGTCTCAGCGTCCACGGTGGCGTCGACGGGTCCCCCGCCATGGCGGACGCCGGTGTCGACGGCGATACTCGGCGCATGGCGAATCTGGGGCGCCGCTGGGCGTGGGTCGCGGTCCTGTTGGTCGGCGTCGGGCTGTTCCTGCTGGTGCTGGAGACACTGGCCGGCACCCGGAACATCAACTTCGTGCCGGCGCTGATCCTGCTCGGCGCCTCCATCGCACCGGCCACGTTCCTGACCTTCGCGCAGGGCCGCACCGGCCGGTGGCGGGTCCCCGGTTCGGTCGTCGGCCTCGCCGCGTTCGTCGGCGGGGTGGTCGGTGTCGTCGCGGCCGGCTGGCTGGAGTACGACACCCTGCACCGCCTCGGCGTGCTGCCGATGGTGTTCGTCGGCCTGATCGAGGAGACGGCGAAGCTGATCGTGCCGGTGGCGATCCTGCTGCTGTGGCGCCGGCACCGGTCGCCGGGCGAGGGTCTGGTGATCGGGGTGGCCTCCGGCGCCGGCTTCGCCGCGCTGGAGACGATGGGCTACGCGTTCACCGCCCTGGTCGGGTCGCAGGGCAACCTCGGCACGGTCGAGCAGACGCTGCTGATCCGGGGCCTGACCGCGCCCGCCGCGCACCTGTCCTGGACCGGCCTGACCGCCGGCGCGCTGTTCGCCCTCGCCGCCGCGCCGGGCGGGCGCCGGCTGGCGGCGTTCCTGCTGACCTTCGCCGCGGCCGTCACGCTGCACACCTGCTGGGACACGTTCGGCACCCAGGCCGCCTACCTGTTCATCGGCGGCGTGTCGCTGGGCTGGGTGCTGCTGCGCCTGCACCTCGACCGGGAACGGCCGGACGACGTGCCGGCGGGTCCGGCCGCGCCGCCGCGGCGGGTCGACGACGGGCTGGGCGCCACGCCCGGCCGGTGAACGCCGCCGCGCCCACCGGCCACTTCGGACGTCAACCGGCAGCCAGCCGGATTCCCAGCGCGACGAACGCCACGGCACAGACCCGGTCGACCCGCCGCGTCCAGCGGCTGTCGCCCCACCGGCCGGCGATCCGGCCGGCGCCCAGCCCCAGCGCCAGGTCGACGGTGAGCTGCACCGCGACGAAGAGCGCGCCGAGCAGCACCAGCTGCGCCGCCACCGGCCCTTCGCCGGGCCGGACGAACTGCGGCAGGAACGCCACGCTGAACAGGATCATCTTCGGGTTGAGCAGGTTGGTCAGCAGACCGCGCAGGAACGCCCGGCCGGCCCGCCCGTCGGCCCGGTCCGCCGAGGCGTTGGGCCGTCCGGCGTCGCGCAACGCCCGCACCCCCAGCACGACCAGGTACGCCGCGCCGGCCCACCGGATCGCGGTGAACAGCACCGGCGACGCGGCGACCACGGTGGCGAGCCCGGCCACCACGGCGGCGACGTGCACCGCCTCCCCGGCGGCGACCCCGAGCGCGGCCACCGCGCCGGCCCGGGCGCCGTACCGGGCGGCGTTGGCGAGCACGAACATCATGTCCGGTCCCGGCGTGAGCATGAGCAGCACGATCGCCGCGAGGTAACCCGCCAGCACGGCCGGCGGCAGTCCGGCCGTCACGCCTCGCCCCCGCCGTCGAGCAGCGCCCGCCGCAGCGCCAGCCGATGCTCCCGGCGGATGTGCGCCTCGCGGTAGCGGCGCCGGTCGCCGTCGGTCTCGGGGCGCAGCGGCGGCACGGCGCGGGGGTGGCCGTGGTCGTCCACGGCCACCATCACCAGGTGCGCGGTGGCCACGTCCACCGGCGGCACCGCCCGGTCCCAGCGGTCGGCGCTGACCTTCACGGCCACCTCCATCGAGCTGCGCCCGGCCCAGGTGATGCGGGCGTCGACGTGGACCACGTCGCCGACGCGCACCGCCCGCAGGAAGGCCGTCTCGTCGATGGCGGCGGTGACCGCCGGTCCGTCGGAGTGGCGGGCGGCGACCACGCCGGCCACCGAGTCGATCAGGTTGAGGATCCGACCGCCGTGCACCGTACCCATCAGGTTGGTGTGGTGCTGGTCCATGATCTGCGACAGGGTCAGGTGCGAGGCCGACGGTGGTCGGCCGGTGAGCGTGCTGGTGTCGGGCACGTGTGGTTCCGTCCTCGCGAAGCGGGCCGCCGACCGGGCGGGGCGCATCGTCGAGGGCACGCCGACGGTTCGCGTCCGGCGTGTCACCCGCCCGACCCACCCGCGAGGTCGACGGCAGCGCGCACCGGTCGGTGCGCGCGGCGCGGGCAGGTCTTCGGACTCGCGGGCACGACACGAGGTCGCCTACTGGCCGTCGCTTCCCGGGCCGGGTGGCCCAGTGCTGATGACGGCGGTCGTTCCCACTCACCGCTGCGGGGCAGTCCCGGACTTCCACCGGGTTCCCTCTTGCGACACCCGGCCGGGGCCGACCGGGTGAACCAGCGCTGCCGGCAGCGTAACCCAGCACCTTCGGGCCGCCTGGCCCGCCCGGCGGCCCCGGGTGGAGGGTCGCCGGGCGGGACGCCGGTCAGCTGCCGGCCGGGGCGGGTGACACCGGGACGCTGCGCCGCCGGCGCGCGAGCAGTCCGGCCAGGGCGTCGACCACCAGGAAACCGAGCAGCGTGCCGCCGAACCAGGGCAGCGCCCAGCCGAGCGCCGCCACCATCGGCACGCCGACCAGCAGCGCCCACCACGGCGTGCCGCGCCACGCGCCCCGGGCCGGCGGTGCGCCCAGCGGCGCCCGGCGGTCGGCGCGGGTGGGCCGGCGCTGCCACCACATCCGGTAGCCCCAGACGATGACGCAGAGCAGGCCGAGCGCGAGCGCGGCGAGCAGGACCTGGTTGACCGGACCGAGGAGACGGCCCATGTGGGCCTGGATACCGAGCTTGCTGAGCTTCGCCAGCAGCGGCCAGTCGGTGAAGTCGCTGCGCGCGGTCACCGTGCCGCCGGCCGGGTCGACGGCCACCCGGTCGTACGCGACCGGCCAGGTGTCGTCGGTCTGCGCGACCGTCCAGGCGGCACCGTCCTGCGCCGCCGGTGCGATCTCGACCGGGCCGGACAGGCCGGCGGCGCGGGCGGCGCCCAGCACCCGGTCGTACGTGGCCGGGTCGGCCGCCGGCGCGGTGGCCGTTGCGCCGTGCTTGTGCTCCCCACCGCCGGTGGCGGGCGGCGCGCCGTCGAGCGCGGTCGAGATCTCCGGGGTGCCGGCGCGCAACGCGTCCAGCCCGGCGCCGAAGTTCGCCCCGGCATAGCGGGACCAGGTCAGACCGGTGGCGGCGAGGAAGAGCAGACCCACGGTGAGCCAGACGCCGGTGGTGGCGTGCCAGCCCCGGGTGCGGCGTACTCCCCGGCCGGCGGACAGGTCGGGCACGAGCAGGTGCCGGGCGCGGGCCCGGCCGGCGGCGCGCCGGCGCCACCACAGCACCACACCGCCCAGCGCCAGCACCCACAGCCAGCTCGCCGCGATCTCGGAGTAGTGCCGCCCGACGTCGCCCAGGTGCAGGTTGCGGTGCAGGTCGTCCAGCCAGGTGGTGGCCGGTGTCGACCCGAACCAGGTGGTGAGCTGCCCGGCCACCTCGGCGGTGTACGGGTCGACGTAGACGGTGTGCTGCCGGTCGCCGAGATCCTCCTGCGCGAACACCACCTGCGTGGTCCGCTCGCCGGCGCCGGGCTGCACCGAGGTCAGCGTGCCGTCCGGGTGCGCGGCGCGGGCGGCGGCGATCTGGTCGGCGAGCGGTCGCGGCTGCCCGCCGACCGCGGTGACGGTGAGCTTGTCGCCGTAGAGCGCGGCGTCGAGCTGCGGCGTGATCGTGTACGCGAGCCCGGTGAGCGCGGCGACCAGCAGGAACGGCGCGACCAGGACGCCGGCGTAGAAGTGCAGGCGGGTCAGCAGGGCCGTCAGCGGCGCGGGCCGGCGGGGCGGTCGGGCGGCGTCCGGCGGTGTGGCGGGGGAGTCCGGCGCGCGGTCGCCGTGCAGTTCGGTCACAGACATCAGGGCAACTCCGATCGGGAAACAGGAATTGGGGAACGGGCCGGCCCGTGCCCGTCGAGCCGTGCCGGTGTGCGCGGTTGCCGTCTCCGGGTGAATGGTCGGACCGGACCGCGCGGAAGTTCCCGCCGATGCTCCGATCAGTTGCGGTCGGCGCGGCGCGCGGTGGCGGCCAGGAACGCGTTGTAGCGGGCCAGCTCGTCGTCCTCGCCGGTGACCTCGGCCCGGTCCGCGGCCCGGTCGAGGCGGCGCTGTTCGCGCTCGTCGGCTCGGATCCACTGTCGGACCAGCAGGACCATGACCACGGCGGCCGGGATCTCGCCGAACGCCCAGGCGATGCCGGCGCCCAGTTTCTGGTCCGCCAGCGGCGACGACGCCCATTCGGGATGGACGCCGAGGTACCAGTCCGGCGCGATGACGGTGGTGGTCTGCATGAGCGCGAGTCCGAAGAAGCCGTGCGCCATCATCGCGGCCAGGTGGATGAGCACCAGGATCGGGTGGGGCACCCGGGGTCGGCCCGGGTCGACGCCGATGAGCACCCAGAACAGCAGGTAGCCGGAGACCACGAAGTGCCCCAGCATGGCCAGGTGCCCGAGGTGGGAGCGCATCAGCGTGCCCAGCAGGTCGCTGAAGTAGAGGCCGAAGAGGCTGGCGGTGTAGATGCCGAGCGCCACCACCGGATGGGTGAGCAGCCGGGTGAGGCGACTGTGCAGGGCACGCAGCAGCCACTCCCGGGCGCCCCGCACCTGCGCGTCGGCCGGGCGTCGCAGCGCCCGCAGCGCCAGCGTGACCGGTGCGCCGCCGACCAGCAGGATCGGCACCAGCATGGACAGCACCATGTGCTGGGCCATGTGCGCGCTGAACAGCACGTACGCGTAGCGGGCGAAACCGAGGCCGGTGGCGGCGGCCAGCACCAGCAGGCCGCCGACCCAGCTCGCGGTGCGAGCCGCCGGCCAGTGGTGTCCGGCTCGGCGCAACCGGCGGACCCCGGCCAGGTAGGCGGCGATGCCGACCACCGTCACGGTGAGGAAGAACAGGTCGGGCAGCGGCTGCCCGAGCAGGTGCGCCGCCGTGGGCGCGGCCGGCATGCCGAAGCCCAGCACCTCGGTCACCGGGTCGGCGTCGACCGGCTCGGCGACCGGCGTCGGACTGCGCGACAGCGCCACGGCCAGGCCGACCGTCGCGGCGAAGACCATCAGCTCCCCGGCGGCCAACCGCGCGAACGCGCCGCGCCGCCCGGCACGAAGACCCGGCAGGGTACGCGTGCGGTGCGCCGCGCCGATCAGCCCCAGCACCACCAGCGCGGCGAGTTTGCCCAGCACCAGCCACCCGTAGCGGGACTGCCACAACTGGTCCACCGCGCCGAGGCGTACCGCGGCGTTGGCCAGGCCGCTGACCGCGACGGCGACGAAGCAGGCCAGCGCGAGCCGGCTGTACCGCGCGGCGGCCCCGGGCAGGTGCCGGCTGCGCCGGATGCTCAGCAGCGCGGCCAGACCGCCGGCCCACAACGCCGCCGCGAGCACGTGCAGGGCGAGGCTCGACACGGCGATCTGGTGGTTGCCCGCCCCGGCCGCGTGCCCGGTCAGCGCCGGCGGCAGCAACCCGACCAGCGCGACCGCCGACGCGAGCGCCGCCGTGCCCCGGGACACGCCGACCCGGGCCGCCACCGCCGCCACCGCGGCCAGCCCCGCCTGCGCCAGCAACGAGCGGCCCTGCGCGATGTCGACGCCGAAGCTGACCACGCTCGCCGCACCGAGCCGGTCCAGTGGCACGCCGAGCAGGTCGGAGACGGTCAGCACCAGCAGCGTCAGGCTCGTCACGGCCCAGCCGGCCGCCGTCAGGCCGGCGCGGCGCAGCAGCAGCCAGCCGTGCGCGGACACGCTCGTCCCGTCGCCGGGCAGCAGGAACGCGGCGGTCACCGCGAAGCCGACGGTGAGGGTGGCGAGCGCGTCGGCGATCAGTCGCACCGGCGGCAGCGCCCAGGTGGTGACCGGGCCGGGATCGGGCAGGCCGGGGATCGCGGCGGCGAGCGCGCCGCCGAGGCGCAGCGCGAGCAGCAGCACGGCCACCGCCGCACCGGCCGCCACCAGTCCGACGAGCCACCCACCGGCCGCCGGGCCGGCTCGCCCCGGGCGGCCTGGCCCGGCCTGTTCCGGGCGGTCCGGCCCGGCCTGTTCCGGGCGGTCCGGCCCGGCCTGTTCCGGGCGGTCGGGCCCGGCCTGCTCCGGGTGGCCGGTGTCGGGCAGGGAACGGGGTGTCGGGGACGGCGTGGGCTGGTGCACGGTGCGGACCTGACTTCGGACGGGACGCCGGGTTCGGCCGGCGTCGTGGTTCAGGAGGCGCGGCGGCGTCGGAACAGCAGCAGGGCCGCGCCGGCCACGGCCACGACGACGACCACGCCGGCGGCGAGCAGGACGGCCGGCGGGCCGTCGTCACCGCCGGCCGCGGCGGACGCCGGACCCGCGGCGGTCGATGTCGGACCCGCGTCGCCGCCGGTCGTGGCAGCCGCCGGTGCCGGCACGGCCGCGGCCGCCGGGTCGGCGACGGTGAACCGGTACGAGCCCTGCACCGGGTGGCCGTCGGCGGAGACCACCCGGTAGGCGACGGTGTAGGTGCCGTTGGCCAGCGGCTCGTCGACGGAGATCGTCCCGGTGGGACCGTCGACGACGGGGGCGCCGGTGGGGACCTTCCGTTGGCCGGAGTCGCTGAGCACGATGGTGGTGAACTCCGGGTTGAGCTGCTGGAGGAACCGCAGCGTGACCGTCGTCGGCGCGGCGGTCAGCCGGGCGTCCTGGGCCGGCGTGGCCGCCTGGAGCGTGTTGTGCGCGGCGGCCGGCGCGGCCGGCGCCAGCAGCAGCGTGGCGGCGGCGAGCAGCGCGGCGAGGAACGCGGCGGCGGATCGGGTACGCATCGGGGGAGGAGCCTTCCTGGTGGTGGTCAGCCGAGCACCTGCTGGCCGACCCAGCCGCCCTCCGGGCAGCCGGGCGGGACGGCGAACACGGCGGAGCCGATCGGGGTGGTCCACTCGTTGAGCAGGTCCCGTTCGGCCAGCCGGCGCTGGATGGGCAGGAACTGCCGGGCGATGTCGGCCTGGTAGGCGGCGAAGACCAGCCCGCTGTCCGCGTGCCCCTCGGCGGTCGGGACGCCGTCGTAGTTGTAGGGCCGGCGCAGGATCTTCAGCCGGTCGTCGGTGACCCGCGCCCGGGTCAGGTGGGAGAAGTCGGGGATGACGGTGAGCCCGTCCGGCCCGAGCGCGGCGAAGTCCGGCTCGTCGTGCTCGGCGGTGCCGGTCAGCGGCGCGCCGGTGTCCAGGCGCCGCCCGACGGCGATCTCCCGGTCGGTGCGACCGAGCAGGTCCCAGGTCTCCAGGTTCATGCTGATCCGGCGGACGACGAGCGTGGTGGAGTCGCGCAACCAGTTCGGTCCGTCGGTGACCCACACGGCGGTGTCGGCGGGGGTGCCGGGTCTCGGGTTGGCGGTGCCGTCGAGCTGGCCGAACAGGTTGCGCTGGGTGCGGCCCGGTTCGGCCCCGGCGGCCCGGCGGAAGCCCTGCTGCACCCAGCGCACCGTGGCGAACGGTCGGCTGTCCTTGACCAGGACGCGCTGGGCGTGGGCGACGGTGAGCGGGTCGTCGGCGCAGATCTGCAGCAGCAGGTCCCCACCGGACCAGCGGGGTTGCAGCCGGTCGATGCGGAACGCGGGCAGGTCGGCCACCGACGGCGGCCGGCGGTCGGCGCGCCCGGCGGCGGCGTAGAGGCCGGGGCCGAAGCCGAACGTGACGGTCAGCCGCGCGGGCAGCAGGCCGAGTTCCGGCTCGGTGTCGGCCAGCGCCGGGCGGCCCCGGGTGAGCCGGGCCGCGTCGTCGGAGAGCAGCCGCAGCATCCGCCCGAGCGCGGCCCGGTCGACGCCGGGCTTCAGGGTGAACGCGACGAACGCCGCGTGCGCCTGCGGTTCGGTGGTCACGCCGGACTGCCGCACGCCGTGGAACGACTCCACCGCGCTGCCGACCTGGGCCACCGGGACGGGCTCGGCGGGGCGTACCCGGGGATCGTCGGGTCGGGCGACGGCGATCGCGGCGCCGCCGGCGAGCGCGCCCCCGGCGGCGACGGCGCCGCCGGTGAGCAGGCCGCGCCTGCTCACCCGGCGGCCCGTGGGGGAGCCCTCGGTCATGAGGCCGGGCTCATGCTCATCTCCGGCATCGGGGATTCGCCGTGGCCGGGGGCGTAGGACTCCTGGGCGCCGGTGAACGGCTTCGCCACGGCGGTGAACGTCTGGGTGCGACCGTCGGCGAAGGTGAGCGTGAAGCTGAGTTCGTCGCCGGCCTTGACCGGCTGCTTGAGGTTCATCAGCATCAGGTGGTCGCCGCCCGGCTCGAGAGTGGCGCTGGAGCGCGCCTTGATCACGATGCCGCCCGGCTTGGCCTGCATGACCATCTTCCCGTCCTTCATGGCCATCTCGTGCAGTTCCATCGGGGAGACCTCGGTGGCCGCCCCGGTGATCGTCAGGTCGGCGTCGCCGTCGTTGACGAGGGTGCCGAACGCCGCGGTCATGCCCTTGTCGGCGGCCTTCACCCACGGGTCCCGGATGCCGAGCACGCCGGCCGTCGCGCCCGCGGAGGCCGAGGCATTCGTCGAGGCCGACGGGGCGGCGGTCGTCGGGTCGTCGGACGACCCGCAGGCGGCGACGGACGCGGCCAGGAGGGCGGCGGCGATCAGGGCCGCCGGGCGCAGGAGCCGGCCGCTGGTGGTGCTGGGCATGACGGTGTCCCCTCGAAGATCGGTGTTCGTCCGGTTGGTCGGATCCGAGGGGTGGAAAGTTCCAGCCGGTGGGATCGATCACCTCGCCCGCCTGGCGGGTCGGGCACGACGCGTCGCGCCGGGGGTGCCCGCGAACGCCACCGGCGGTGGGGACGAGGTTCGTCCTCACCGCCGGCGAACGGGAGGTCAGTGCGCGGACACCGCGCCGCTGATCTCGTTGGGAACCGCGTCGAGCGTCACCGATCCGACGACCCGGCCGGTGGTGAGGTCGAGGCGGTGCACCTTCCTGGTGGCGGGCTCGGTGACGTAGGCGTCGTCACCGCGGACGAACAGGGCCGGGCGCGGTTCCTGCCACTCCATCGGCTCCTTCCACGCGCCGACCACCGGCCACGAACTGGTCAGCTTCCCCGAGGCGGGATCGACCACGTGCAGCTTGCCGTCGGTGCCGAGGATGAGGCCCTCGCCCTGCGGGCCGCGGGCCAGGGAGCGGAAGCTGTAGCTCACGCCCTCGGGCATCGGCACGACCTGGATCTTCCGTGCGGCCGTGTCGATGAGCGCGAACTGCTCGGGGAACTCACGCTCCGCGTCCGGCTCGACCTTGTAGTCGCCGAGCAGGACGGCGGACTTGTCACTGCCGGCCTGGGTGGCGACGGCGCCGTACGCACCCGCGCTCTTGACCTTGACGAAGGCGCCGTTCTCGAACAGCAGCACGCCGTCGGTGCAGCCGAGGCCCACGGTCTCACCCTGGGCGACGGCTTCGCCGTGCACGCCGGGGCACTCCTCGCTGCGGGCGATCTCCTTGCCGTCCTTGTCCAGGGCGATGGCTCCCGGGCGGGACTCCTCGGTGCCGAGGGTCACCACCAGGGTGCCGTCGGCGAGTTCGACGGCGACGCCGTGGTGTGGCTGGGCGGTCCTGTACCGGCGTCCCTCGGGCTTGCCGTCGGCGAGCTTCTTCGGGTCGAAGCTGTGCACCTCGCCGGTGCCGTCGGTGAACAGGATGGTGCGGTCCCCGTGCCGCACCACGTGGCCGGGCTTGGCGCCCGGGTAGCTGACGTCGGTCATCCTGCCGGCGGCCGCGTCGAGGACCCGGAACCCGGACTCGGTGGAGACGAAGACGCCGGTGTCGTCGCCGGCCGGGTTCACCCGGTTGAAGCCGGGCAGGGCGACGGTGTGCGCCACGTTCAGCGCCTCGCCGTCGAGCACGTAGATACCGCCGTCGTAGGTGATCGCCACCGGCTCCTTGACCGAGGCCGCGGCGGACGATCCGGCCGACGGTGCGGTGCCGTCGTCCGACTCGGACGCGCACGCGGTGAGCGCCAGCGCAGCCGCCACCAGGGCGGCCGCGCCGTTGGTTCCACGATGCCTCACGAAGTTCCCCCTCAATTAAAACTGACAACCATTTTCATTAACGTACACGGGGAGCCCACCGGCCCGACGTCCGGGGTGTCTCAGGTGGAGAGGCCGCCGACGATCGCCTCGGCGTTGAAGCGCATCATCCCCAGATAGCTGGGCGCGTCGCCGTCGGTGTCACTGAGCGACTCCGAGTACAGGGCGCTCACCTTCACGCTGATACCGGCCTCCGAGGCGAGCACCTCGGCCAGCCTGGCCGGTTGTGAGGTGTCGACGAAGATCGCCGGCACCCGGTGGGCCCTGATGGCGGTGACCAGCGAGGCGAGATCCGACGAACTCGGTGACGCGAGCGTGGTGCCGCTCGGGATGATCGCGCCGACGACCGTGAAGTCGTAGCGATCGGCGAGGTAGCCGAACACGTGGTGGTTGGTGACCAGGACCCGGCGCTCCGGGGCGATGGCGGCGAAACGTCGCGCGAGATCCGCGTCCAGCTCACGCACCTTCCCGCCGTAGGCCTCCGCGCGTTCCCGCACCGCGCGGGCGTCCACCCCGTGGACGTGCTCGACGATCTCGTCGGTGAGCAGCCGTACCGCCGTGGCCACCCGCGCCGGATCCGTCCAGAAGTGCGGATCGGGCAGACCGGCGGCGTCGCCGTCCTGGTACTCCATCGCCTCGATCCGGGACCCGACCTCGACGCTGTGGACGCCCTCGGCCTCCGCCGCCTCGACGTGGCGCAGGACGCCCTCCTCGAGCCCGAGTCCGTTGTAGACGAGCAGGTCGGCCGTCTGCATGGTGTGCGCCTCCCGGGCCGAGACGGCGAAGGAGTGCGGGTCGGCGTCGGGTTTCATCAGCACGCTGACCTCTGCCTGGTCGCCGACGATCTCGGTGACGACGTCGCCGAGGATGTTCGTGGTGACCACGATGCGCGAGGTGTCGGGTGAGGCGCAGGCGGTGCCCCCGGTCAGCAGGGCGCCGGCGAGAAGCGTCACGAGGACCTTCCGTGCTCTCATCGACCGACCTCCACCATTAGATCCGGTCGGTCGGCGACCGTCAGCGTGCGGGCGGTGCGCAGCCGGTCGCGATAGTCGATCTCATGGACGACGCGGGCCTCCGGGTCGGTCAGGTAGGCGCGGTCGACGTCCAGCGTCACACCGGTGGCGCGCAGCGGGCGCTCGGCGAGGATCCTGCCCGTTTCGAGGTCGAGGCTGATCAGCCGGTCGGAGGTGTCGAGCGCGAGCACCGTGCTCGCGTCCGCGGGTGAGGCGGCGGCCACCAGTTCGCGGCCGGCGACCGGCACGTACCGGAGGGTGGCCTTGGCGGCGTTCACCGACCAGATGCCGCTACGGTCCGCGACCGCCGCCTCGTTGCTGCGCGGGCGGTAGCCGAACCTGCCTGGTGAGACCGGGGTACGCGGGGAGGTCAGCACCGTGGCGGTGAGGTCGTCACCCGCCAGCTTGACCCGTACGACCTCGTCCTCACACGCGATGACCGCACCGCCACGCAGGACGGCCCACCCGCGCGGTGCCGCGCAGGGTGCCTCGAGGGCGCCGGTGGGCCGGCCCGTCGCGTCCATGGCCACGATCCGGTCGGCCGGACGCCGGGGATCGTCGCCGACGGCGACGAGGAGTTGCCCCGCGTACGGCACGGCCAGCGGTGTGGAACTGCTCGAGTCGATCGTGGCCAGTTCGCTGATCGTGCCGGTCTCGAGTGCGCGTCGGTCGAGGACCGTCACCTTTCCGTCGGCGGTGCCGACCGTGGTGTGGGTCCCGAAGCCGGCGATCGTCCGGATCGGGGCGTCGAGCGACAGCGTGCCGACCGACCGGGACGGGGCGCGGTAGTAGTGGACGTGGTCGGCGTGGTCGACGGTCCACACCCCGCCGTCGACGATCTCCAGGGTGCGGTCACCGTCGTCGACGTAGACGAAGCGGCCGTCCTCGGTGACCCCGGCGGCGGGGACCGACAGGGCGATGTCCTTCTCGGCGGCGCTGGCCAGGTCGAGCAGGCCCAACCGCCGCCCACCGCGAGTGGCGTACGCGATGGCCGGTTGCGCCTCGGCCAGCTCCTCGGCGCCTTCCACGTAGCCGTGCGGCGTCTCGGAGGCGTCCGGTGGCCGGCGTTCCGGCGAGCCACAGGCGGAGACGGCGAGCGTGAGGCCCAGAGCGGTCACGCCGAGGAGCCTTCCGGTGGTGCTGAAGATCACGAACTTCCCTTCGGTACGGAAACGGGGGGTGGTGCGAGGGCCGGTGACCGACGACGTCGCGTCGCGGCCGTGACCCGGCTCGCGCCGAGAATCGCGAAGAACGTTCCGGCGGCCACGGCGGCGACGGTGGCACCGGCGGCGGTCGCCGCGTACCACGAGATCCACAGACCGGTCACGGTCGCGGCCGAGCCGATGCCGAAGCTGGTGAGCATCACCACCGGGAGCCGCCGTGCGACGAGCATCGCCGCGGCCGACGGCGCGATCAGCATGCCGAAGGCGAGCAGGGTGCCCACGACGCTGAAGGCGACCGCCATCGTGACGGTGAGCAGGGCCAGCATGACCGCGTTGGCGAGGTCGGGACGCAGGCCGAGGGTCCGTGCCCTGCGCGGGTCGAAGGTGAGCGCGAGGAACGGCCGGTAGCAGGCCGCGGAGACCACCGCGACCACGGCGACCGCGGTGGCGAGCAGCGCCAGGTCAGGCCACCGGATGGCCAGGACGTCACCGAACAGGAACGCGGTCAGGTCGGTGGCGAATGACCGCGAGTGCGAGACGACGATCACCCCGACCGAGAGCATTCCCACGAACAGCAGCCCGATGCTGGTGTCGCGCCCGAACTCGCGGCTGTGCCGCAGGGCGTTGACGCCGACCGCCATGGCGAACGCGCTGGCGGCGGCCCCGACGACGAGATTGCCGCCGACGATCGACGCGACGGCGACGCCGGGCAGCATGCCGTGGCTCATCGCCTCGCCGAGGAAGGTCATGCCGCGGGCGATCACCCACACACCGACCAGGGCGCACGCCGCTGCCAGCAGGACGCCGCCGATCAGGGCGCGGACGACGAAGGACGCGGTGAACGGTTCGAGCAGGGACGCCATCACCGGCTCGACTATAGTGCAAACGAAAACCGATTCCATTAGGGGGCATGGTGGGCACCGAGATCCTGACCGTCGAGAACGTGGCCTTCCGGTACGCCGGCACCCCCGTACTGCGGGACGTGAGCCTGCGTGTGGACGCCGCCTGCACGGTTGCCGTGACCGGCGCGAACGGCTCCGGCAAGAGCACGCTGCTGCACCTGCTGGCCGGTGTCGAGCAGCCGGCCGAGGGCAGCGTTCGGCGGCGCGCCGGCTGCCGGCTGGCCCTGCTCCCGCAGCGGACCAGCGGCATCGACGCGCTCCCGCTGACCGTCGCGGAGTGCGTGCAGATCGGCCGGTTCCGGCCGCGCCGACGGCTGGACCGCGACGACCGCCTCGCGGTGGGCGCGATCCTGGAGCGGCTGGACCTCGCCCGGCTGGCCCGGCGACGGCTGCGCGAACTGTCCGGCGGGCAGCGCCAGCGCGCCCTCGTCGCCCAGGCTCTGGTCCAGGCCGCCGACGTCTTCGTGCTCGACGAACCGACGGTCGGCCTCGACGCGGAGAGTCGGCGGCGCGTCCACGACCTGCTCGGTGAGCGGGCTCGCGCCGGCGCGGCGGTGGTGTACGCCAGCCACGACACCGCCGACGCCACACTCGCCGACCGCACGCTGCGGCTGCCGGGCGCCGGGGATCGCACCGTCGCCGACACCACTCCGTTGATCCGAAGATGAAAACGACAACCGAAAGCGATACCGTGTCGCGACCTGCTCACGAAGGAGAAGCGCGATGGCCGTTCCGAAACGGAAGATGTCGCGGTCGAACACCCGGCACCGGCGGGCCCGGTGGAAGGCGACCGTGCCCGCACTGACCCCGTGTCCCTGCCCGCGCAGGGAGATGGTGGTGCCGCACCGTGCCTGCGCGCACTGCGGCCTGTACAAGGGTCGTCAGGTGGTGGACCAGCCGTGACCGGCCGGCTGCCGGTGACGGTGCTGTCGGGGTTCCTCGGTGCCGGCAAGACCAGCCTGCTCAACCATGTCCTGGCCAACCGGGACGGGCTGCGGGTGGCGGTGATCGTCAATGACATGAGCGAGGTCAACATCGACGCCGCCCTGGTCCGCGACGGTGGGACGCTGTCACGGACCGAGGAGCGGTTGGTCGAGCTGACCAACGGCTGCATCTGCTGCACGCTGCGCGACGACCTGCTCGACGAGGTGGCCCGGCTCGCCCGCCCGGGCCGGTTCGACTACCTGCTGATCGAGTCCAGCGGGATCTCCGAGCCGATGCCGGTGGCCGCCACGTTCGCCTTCGGCGTCGAGGACGGGCAGGTGCTGGACGACCTGGCCCGGCTGGACACCACGGTCACCGTGGTCGACGCGGCGGGGCTGCTGGCAAGGATCGAGGCGGGTGAGACGCTCGAGGCGCGCGGCCTGGCCGCGTACGAGGGGGACGACCGGGGCATCGCCGACCTGCTGGTCGACCAGATCGAGTTCGCCGACGTGCTGGTGGTCAACAAGATCGACCTGATCGCCCCGGCAGACCTGTCGGTGGTGCAGGCGCTGCTCACCCGACTCAACCCGGCCGCCCGGCAGGTCCGGGCCGCGCACGGGCGGGTCGACGCGGCGGAGATCCTGCACACCGGACGGTTCGACCTCGAACGCGCGGAGACCGCGCCCGGTTGGGTGGCCGAACTCAACGGCGAGCACGTGCCGGAGACCGAGGAGTACGGCATCTCCAGCATCGTGTTCCGCGACCACCGGCCGTTCCACCCGCAGCGCCTGTGGGATCTGCTCGCCGACGGGCTGGACGCCTTCGGTGTGGTGCGGTCGAAGGGGTTCCTGTGGCTGGCGAGCCGGCCCGACGTCCAGGCGTTGTGGTCGCAGGCCGGGCCGTCCGGCCGCTGCGACCCGGTCGGTGTCCCGATCGCGGTGTCCGGGGAATGGCCGGAGGATCCCACCGAGCGGGCGGAGGCGGAATCCCGCTGGCACCCGGTGTTCGGGGACCGGCAGCAGGAACTGGTCCTGATCGGCGTGGGGTTGGACGGTGAACGGTTGCGGGCCGCCCTGACCGGCTGCCTGCTCACCGACGGCGAGATCGCCACCGGTGAGCCCGCCTGGCGGGTCCTGCCCGACCCGTTCCCGGCGTGGGACCTCGGCGACCTGCACGACCACGCCGTGCCGGACCGGGGTTGACGGTGGGCGCCGCCGCCCGGCCGGGTGCCGGGGTCACTGTCGTCTACTGCGACGGTCACCGCTGCCGGGCGTTGCGCCGTCCCGGCATGCCCGGCCAGGAGTCGGCCGGTCTCGCCGAGGTCCTCCGGCGGGCCGTCCGTGCCAGCCGTGGCGCGGTGCTGGTCCGCTCCGGGTGCCTCGGCGTGTGCGAACGGGCTCCCGCGGTGCTCGTGCTGGACGGCACGGGGCGGGCCGCCCGACGCGGCGTGCTCGTCGGACCGGTGGCGGACGCCCGGGAGGTGGACGTCGTCGTCGACCTCGTCCGCCGGGCCGACGCGGCGACCGGCGGCGGTTCCGAGGCGCCGCGGGGCGACCGGTCGTAGCGGCCCGGGGCGACCGGGCCGCCACACGGCGACCGGTCGCCCCGTCCGACGTCAGCGCGCTCGCCGCGACGCGTGGTTGGCGTACCTGGCGCGGAACTTCTCCACCCGCCCCTCCGTGTCGAGCAGGCGTTGCCGGCCGGTCCAGAAGGGGTGACTGGCCGAGGAGATCTGCACGTCGATCACCGGGTAGGTGTTGCCGTCGGTCCACTCCACCGTCTGGTCGCCGGTGGCGGTGGACCGGGTGAGGAAGGCGAAGTCGGCGGCGCGGTCGCGGAAGACGACGGGCCGGTACTCGGGGTGGATGTCGGGCTTCATGCGGTCTCTCCTTCGGTGTCGGTGCGGTCGAGGTCGGCGAGCGGGAAACAGCCGGCGAACGGGTCGTCGTACCGTCGCCAGCCGTCCTCGCCGTCGGCGAGTTCGGCGTCGGTGAGCAGGCAGCCGGCGAGCGTGCGGTGCAGGTGGGCCGGGTCGAGGTCGACGCCGATGAGGACCAGGTGCTGGTGCCGGTCGCCGTAGTACGGGTCCCAGTCCAGCGCGGCGGTGAGCCGCCGGTGGTCGGACACCTCGTCCCAGTACGGGTCGGGCAGCGCGGTGAGCCACCGGCCCAGACCGCCGAGGGCGAGACCGCCGCCGGCGAAGTCCCACGCCACGACGGTGTCCGGCTGGCTGGCCAGCCAGACGTGTCCGCGGGAGCGGACCACCTCGGCGTTGACCTCCTCCAGGACGTCGTGCAACCGACGTGGGTGGAAGGGGCGGCGGGCGCGGAAGACCACCGAGACGATCCCGCAGTCCGGGTGCGGCTCGTGCACGCCGAGGATGTGGCCCTCCAACCCGCGGGTCAGCACGGCCGGGGTCTCGGGGCGGTGGCGGAGGGTGCCGCGCAGCTGCCGGGTGAGCAGGTTCGCGTCGACGGTGTCGTCGTCGACCCGGATCCGCGTCGCCCAGGGCGCCATCCGGTCGAGCAGCACGGCCAGCCGGTCGGTGTCGTACGCGCCCTCGCGGGAGTGTCCCCACAGCACCAGGGTGTCGGCGTACTCGATCTGCCGGACGAGCACGTCGGCGAGGGCCCGGTCGTCGTTGTCCGCGGCGGCGATGCCGAGGCTCTTGAGGTCGTCGGTGCGGGCCAGCCCGTCGAGCAGGTGTTCGGCATCGACCACGGTCACGTAGGAGTCGACGGTGAGCAGGTCGGTGATCGGCTGCCCGTCGACGAGGCAGTGCGCGCAGACGGCGGCGACCGCCTCCGGTTCGACCACCTCGGGCAGCATCAGCAGCAGGTCCCGCCGGGGGTGGGCGCGGGCCAGGCGGGCCAGGGTGGGCAGCACGTCCTCACGCAGGGTGCAGGACACGCACCCGTGCGCCAGCGCGATCCGTTCGTCCTCCAGCACGCCCCCGACGTCCCGGACCACCCGGTGCACGGTGCCCGAGCGCAGGTCGGCCAGGTCGTGCCGGACCAGCAGGAGTGACGGGTCCGCCGCGAGGAGCGCCCGGGCCGCGGCGTACGTCGGGGACGTCCAGAAGCCGCTGAGCACCGTCAACGACGGACGGGCGTCGGCCCTGGCGGCAACCACGTCGGACGGTGCGAGCGGTGACGTCGACATGTCGGTCCTCCCGGTGGATGTTGTTGAAAATCATTGTCAGTATAGGGTGGCTGCCGAGCGCGCCGATACGGGGATCGGGTCGACTGATGAAATCGAATCCCGATACCATCATCCCGGCCCGCGGGAGGTAGGGGGTACCTCGCACGGAGCGGGCCGGCCGGTGCGGCGTCCTCGGGCCCTCCGGGCGTCGCACCGGCCCCCAGCCCCCGGATCGGCCGATCGGCGGGCCGCAGAAGGAAAGCCATTGTCATCAGGACTCGATCAACCACGAGGAGAGATCACCGTGTCCCGACGTTGTGACGTCACCGGCGCGAAGCCCAGCTTCGGCAACGCCGTGTCGCACTCCCACCGGCGCACCCGGCGCCGGTGGAACCCCAACCTCCAGAACCACCGCTACTGGCTGCCGTCGGAGGCGCGGTGGGTCCGGTTGACCCTCACCGCCAGGGCGCTGCGCACCGTCGACCGCAGGGGCGTCGAGGCGGTCGTCGCGGAGATGCGCGCGCGAGGGGTGAAGGTCTGATGGCCCGACAGACCGACGTGCGTCCGATCGTGCGGCTGCGCAGCACCGCCGGCACCGGCTACACGTACGTGACCCGCAAGAACCGCCGCAACGACCCGGACCGCCTCGTCCTGCGCAAGTACGATCCGGTGGTGCGCCGGCACGTCGAGTTCCGCGAGGCCCGCTGATGGCGCGCCGCAGCCTCGGCAACCGGCAGGCCCGCCGGGTCGGGCTCGTCGACCGGTACGCGCAGCGCCGCGCCGGGCTGAAGCGGGCGATCAGGCACCCGGACACCGACCCGGCGGCCCGCGAGGAGGCCGTCCGTCGACTCGCCCGGCTGCCCCGCGACTCCAGCCCGGTCCGGCTGCGCTCCCGGGACCAGATCGACGGTCGACCGCGCGGGGTGCTGACCCGGTTCGGGCTGTCCCGGGTCCGGTTCCGCGAACTGGCTCTGCGCGGCGAGCTCCCCGGGATCCGCAAGGCCTCCTGGTGATCCGGTGTCACCGGGCGTGACACCGGGCCGGCGAGCGTTGGTCGTCTGATGGGGACCGGGCGGCGCGGCGTCCCGTTCGGGAGGACCGCGCCGGCCGGTCACTCGTACGGCTCGGCCGGCGCCGCGATCCGCTCCCACGTGTCCACCTGGAAGGAGGGCACGTCCGCGTCGTTGACCGGGTCCTTCACCGTGTGCGGGATCCACCGGCCGGTGGCGCGGATCCAGGTGTCGGCCGGCAGCGCGGGCACCTCGCCCCGCAGCCCGACCTTGATCGGCACGCCGTCGGCCGCGCAGCAGGACAGCACGATCCGGGCGAGCATGGGGCGTCCGTCCGGCCCGGGCGCGAGGAAGCCGGTGAGCTGGAGCTGCCGGCCCCGCAGGGTGCGGCCGTCGTCGTAGACGGCGCGGTAGCCGTACTCCAGGAGGGTCAGCTCGGCCGGTTCCCGGGGTGGCAGGGGTGGGTAGGCGACGTCGCGGTCCTCGGTCAGGGCGGAGCCGGCACGCGACGCGGTGTCCGCGCCGAGCGCCGGCGGCACCAGGAAGAGCAGGGCGAGCGCCGGGAGCAGCAGCAACCAACCGACGGCCGGCCCGGAGCGGCCGTGACCGTGGCCGTCGTCCGCCCCGTCGCCGGCGTCGTCGGGCCGGTTGAGGTGACGCAGTTCCTGCACCAGGGCGACCACTGCGGCGACGACGAGCACCACGCCGGCGGCGATGAGGAACGGGCGCAGCCCCTGCTTGACGTAGCGCAGGTAGAGGTCGGTGAGGCTGGCCCGCAGGATCGCGCCCCCGAGGAGGACCAGCACCACGGCCTGGCTGCCCCGGTTCACCAGAGCACCGTCCCGACGACGGCCGCGACGAGCACGGCGAGGAGGAAGGTGGCCGGCGCGAAGCGCAGGGCGAACGCGCGCCCGAACATGCCCGCCTGCATGGACACCAGCTTGAGGTCGACCATCGGGCCGACCACGAGGAAGGCCAACCGGGCGGTCAGCGAGAACTGGGACAGCGACGCGGCGACGAACGCGTCGGCCTCGGAACAGATCGACAGCAGCACCGCCAGCGCGGCGAGCGCCAGCACCGACAGCACCGGGCGGGCCGCCAGGTCGTGCAGGGCCTGCTGGGGCACGACGACGTTGATGGTGGCCGCGGCCATCGCGCCGAGCACGAGGAACCCGCCGGCGTGCACCACGTCCTGCCGGCACGCCGCCCAGAACGCGGCGGCGCGCGGCATCGTGTCGAGGTGGGCCCGGTGCGGCAGGCGGATCCATTCCGACCGGCCCAGGCGCAGCCACAGCCAGCCCATCGCCAGCGCCACCACCAGGCTCGCCCCGCCGCGGGCGACCACCATCTCCGGGTGGCGCGGGAACGCCACCGCGGTGGCGGTGAGCACGATCGGGTTGATCGCCGGCGCGGCGAGCAGGAACGCCAGCGCGGCCGCGGGGGTGACGCCGCGCCGGATCAGCGAACCGGCGATCGGCACCGAACCGCACTCGCAGCCGGGCAGCACCACCCCGGCGGCGCCGGCGACCGGGACCGCCAGCGCCGGGTGCCGGGGCAGGGCGCGGGCCCAGAAGGAGCGGGGTACGAAGACCGCGATGACCGCGGACAGCACCACTCCGAAGACCAGGAACGGCATCGCCTGCACCAGGACCGAGACGAAGACGGTCAGCCAGGTCTGCAGGCGGGGGTCGGAGACGAGCGAGCCCACCTGCCGGTGCAGCACGCCGACCAGGACGAGCAGGACGCAGAGCACCTCGGTGGAGCCGACCACCCGGTCCCGGCCGGGTGGTGGCGCGGCGGTGTCCGCCGCGCCGGAGCGGGGCGCGGCCGGAGCGGCGGGATCGGTCGTGCTCAGTCGGATCACCTTCTCGGGTCGACGGGGGGCATCCTACGGTGACGTATCCGTCACTGTGGGTCCCTGTCCGGTTCGTGTCGGCCCGGGCGGGGGCGTGAGACGCACATATGCGCAAGGCATAATGGTTCCGGATGTCACGTGGTCGGCGGGCCGCGGGCGCGATCGGGTGCCGGAGGGCACCCGCACGAGGGGAGGCGGCGCACGGTGACCCAGGCGACGACCGGGGCGACCCGGAACACCCGGCAGCGCGCCGAGGTGCTGGCCCTGCTGCGCGAGCTGGAGGGCTTCCACAGCGCGCAGCAGCTGCACCAGATGCTCGTGCAGCGCCAGGCGAAGGTCGGCCTGACCACCGTCTACCGGACGCTGCAGTTGCTGGTGGACAACGGTGAGATCGACTCCGCCCGGCTGCCCGGGGGTGAGCATCTCTACCGGCGGTGCAGCCAGAGCCGCCATCACCACCACCTGGTCTGCCGGCAGTGCGGCCGGGCGGTGGAGGTCGCCGGCCCGGCGGTGGAGCGGTGGGCCGACCAGGTCGCCAGCGAGCACGGCTTCACCGACGTCGACCACACCCTGGAGATCTTCGGCACCTGCGAGCGTTGCGCCGCCTGACCCCGGTGTGGGTCAACCACCCGCCACCAGCGACGCCTCCAGCGCCCGCGGACCCATCCGGAACTCCGGGTCGATCTGCGCGCTGAGGTCGACGCCGGCGCGCTCGTTCGCCCAGGCGACCGCGTTGCGGCGGTGGAACTCGTGCGCCCAGTGGGTGAACGCCGCCCAGTCCTGCGGCGTGCCGTCCACCGCCTCGACCAGCCGGTCCAGCGCGGCGCCGTTCGTGGCCTCCAGGTCCGTCAACGGGCCGACCTCGCCCCGTTCGGCCCGCCGGACGTAGCCGGACCGACCGAACCAGGTGAGCAGGTCGGCGCCGACGTGCTCGCGCAGGAAGGCGACGTCACCCTCGTCCTCGACCTTGTTGCCGACCACCGACAGGGCCACGCCGTACTCCCGGGCGTAGCCGGCGTACTGCCGGTAGACCCCGACGCTGCGCACCGTCGGCTCGCAGACCAGCAGCGTGCGGTCGAAGCGGGTGAACAGGCCCGAGGCGAAGGAGTCCGCGCCGGCGGTCATGTCCACCACCGCGTACTCGCCGGGGCCGTCGACCAGGTGGTTGAGCAGCAGTTCGACCGCGCCGACCTTCGAGTGGTAGCAGGCCACGCCCAGGTCCTCGGCGCTGAACTCGCCGGTCACCGCCAGCCGGACGCCGCCGACCGGCCGGACGCAGGCGGCGTAGACCGGGTTGTCCTCGGCGACGCGCAGCAGTCGTGAGCCGCGCCCGGGCGGCGTGGTCTTCACCATCTCCGCCGCGGTCGGGATGCGGGGGTTGTCGCCGCGCAGGTACTCCTTGATGGCGGGCAGGTGCGCACCGAGCGGGTCGACCGGCGGGGGAGCCTGCGGATCCGCGCCGAGCGCGACCGCGAGATGCTGGTTGATGTCCGCGTCCACGGCCAGCACCGGGCGGGACAGCGCGGCCAGGTGCCGCGTGAAGAGCGCGGCGAGGGTCGTCTTCCCGCTGCCGCCCTTGCCGACGAACGCCACCTTCACCGGACACACTCCCCACCGTCGTAAGTGGAAACGATTTCCATGAGCCGGAGCGTACCGGACCGGACAGGGCCGGCGGGCAGCGACACGGCGACCCGACCGGCCGCTTCGTCCGTCCGGGTCAGGGCAGGGCCAGCACCTCGGCGGCGAACCGGTCGACGGTGGACAGGGTCCGCCGCCGGTCCCCGGTCACCTCGACCTGGAACAGCAGGTGCCGCACCCCGGGCAGGGCCGCGGCCGCCGCGACCCTCTCCCGGCACCGGTCCGGCGCACCGACCGGGTGGATCGCGGTCAGGTGGTCGGCGTACGCCTGCGGATCGGCCGGGCCGGCCGGCGCGCCGTCGAGGCGGATGTGACGGCGGGCGCCGGCGAGCAGCCCGGGGAGGTGGTCGCGCACCGTGCCGGCGGCCTCGGCGTCGCTGTCCGCCACCCATGCCAGGTGCGCGCTGGCGTGCGGAACCTCCGCCGGGTCGTGGCCGTGTTCCGCCGCGACCCGGGCGTAGCGGCGCAGCAACGCGGCCTTCTCCGGCAGGTCGGCGTGCAGCCCGAGCAGCACCGGCCGGCCGTACCGGGCGGCGAGGTCCACCGTGTCGGGTGAGGTGGCCGCGACCCAGAACGGGATCGGCGCCGGCGGTCGGGGCACCACCCGCACCGCACGGAACGGGAACCGGCCGACGCCGGCGACCTCGGCGGCGCCGGAGAGCCAGCGGTGCAGGATCTCCAGAGCGTCGGGGAGGCCGAACGCGTAGCGGTCCGGGCCGGTGCCGAAGACCTCCAGGTCGACCCAGGGGCCGCCGCGGCCGACACCGAGCCGGAACCGGCCGCCGGAGAGCGCGTCCAGCAGCGCCGCCTCCTCGGCCAGGGCCACCGGGTGCCGGTCGGACAGCACGCACGCGGCGGTGCCGACAGTGATGCGGCGGGTGGCGCCGAGCAGGTGCGCCGCGAACGCGACCGCCGACGGGCAGACCCCGTACGGGACGAAGTGGTGCTCGGCGAGCCAGACCCCGGCGTACCCGGCCGCCTCGGCGGCCAGCCCGTACGCGTGCGCGTCGGCCAGCGCGCCGGCGTGGTCGTGGCCGGGGTGCTGCCCGGCGAGCAGGAACAGGTGTGCCCGCACCCGCTCGCCGGGCCCTCCGGTGACCGGCTGGTCAGCAGTCACGCAGCGTCGGGGACTGGTTCAGCAGTTGGCCCCGGCTGGAGGTGAACCGGCGGTGCGTCTCCGAACCGACGGCGGCCAGCCGGAACGCGGCCACCCGGTGGCAGTTCTGGAACGCCAGCCTGACCCCGAAGTGCCGCTCCAGTCCGGCGCGGATCGCGTCGCTGGCCAGCGCGCGCAGCAACTGCCCGCGCTCGGCCTCGGTGGGCGGCGGCACGACGTTGTCGGCGAAGTCGGCGTTCGACGTCTCCAGGTCGGCCACCACCCGGCTGACCGTCTCCCAGGCGTACGGCAGGGAGTCGCGGACGCAGGCGACGAACGCCTCCTCGTCCACGGGTCCGGTCTCGGCGGCGTGCAGCAGGTCGGGCGGAACGGTGAGCGACATGTGTCCTCCGGATCGTTAACGAACACGGTTTCCGTTACCGGCTGAGCACATCACGTGGTCGGTGCCCCGTCAAGCATCGGCGCACGCGAAACGGCGGACGGGCCCGAAGGCCCGCCCGCCGTCCGACCGGGGAACGTGTCAGCGCAGGTGCGACTCGATCGCCTCGATGACGCGCGGACGCAACTCGGCGGCGCGGATGACCGCGTCCACCGACCCGACCTCGACCGCCCGCTGGATGCTGTGCACCCGGTCGAACTCGGTGGCCACCTCGCCCAGCTTCTCCGCCCGCACCGACGAGCGGAGTTCGTCCAGCTCCGCGGTCAGCGTCGCGCGTGCGGTGCCGGAGGCGGCCGCCACCCGGCCCTCCAGTTCGCGTACCCGGGCGTCGGCGGCGGTGCGGGCGGCGACCTCGCCGGCGAAGACCACGGCGGCGGCCGGCGCGCCGCCGAGCACCGAGGCGAACGATCCCTCGATGGCCAGCACCGTCATGGCCGGGTTGAGCGCCTTGGAGAACACCACGAACGCGCCGCCGTGGTAGCGCGAGATGACGCAGAAGACGATCGGGCCCCGGAAGTTGACGATCGCCCGGCCGATCTCGGCCCCGTACTCCAGTTGCAGCTTGCGCATCGACTCCGGCGAGCCGTCGAAGCCGGAGAGGTTGGCCAGCACGACCAGCGGCCGGTTGCCGCTGGCCGCGTTGATCGCCCGCGCGGCCTTCTTCGACGAGCGGGGGAACAGCGTGCCCGCGGTGTAGGTGTCCGGGCCGTCGGTGGGTGGGAAGCCGTGCCGGGGCACCGACCGGGACTCGATGCCCAGCAGGCACACCGGGATGCCGCCGAGGTGCACGTCCTGCACCACAGCGGTCTCCGCGTCGGCCATGCCGGCCCACCGCTCCAGCACCGGGTGGTCCTGGTCGGCGAGCGCCCGCATCACGGTACGGATGTCGAACGGCTTCTTCCGGTCCGGGTTCGCCGTCGCGGAGAAGATCTCACCGACCGTGGCGAAGTCGCTGCCGGGCACCGCGTGCGGGAACGTGGAGACGTCCCGGTCCAGCGGGTCGGTGGTGGTGGCCCGGCGCGGCGCGTCCTCGCCCGGCGCCACGTACGTGTGGTCGTAGTGCGCCATCAGCACGTCCCGCGCCGCCGGCAGGTCCGGCGCCCAGTACTGCGCCTGCCCGTTCGGGCCCATCACCCGGTCGTAGCCGCCGATGCCGAAGTTGTCCTCGGCGGAGACGCCGCCGGAGAAGTCCAGCGACTGCTTGCCGGTCAGCACCATCGCCGAGTCCGGCGTCATGACCAGCACGCCCTTGGTGTGCATGAGCATGGTCGCCTCGGCGTTCCAGTACGGCTGCGCGCCGACGTTGATGCCCGCCACCACGATGTTGATCTCGCCGCCGGCCTGGGTGAACTCGACGATCCGCTTCAGCGCCGCGGCCACCCAGTCCATGTTCTCGGTGCCCGAGGTCATCGAGATCCGGGCGCCGGCGGAGAGCGCGTACCACTCCAGCGGCACGCCCATCCGCTGCGCCAGGTCCAGCGCGGCGATCACCCGCCGGCACTCCGGCTCGGAGAGCGCGCCGAGCGACTTCGTCGGGTCGCCGAGCAGCACCACCCGGGTGACGCCCTGCGGGTGCCGCGCCGTCGGGGTGGTGACCACGCCGGCCACGATCGCCGCGGCGTTGCGCCCCTTCGGCCGGTCCACCGGCACCAGCGTGTGGTCGGCGTCCAGGTCGTGCTCGGTGAACTCGCCGAGCAGGCCGGTCAGCTCGTACGGGTAGACCGTGTTGCGGCTGGCCGCCCGCAGCACCTTGAGCCGGTAGTCGTCCAGCGGCTCGACCGGCTCGGTCGGCGGCTCGCCCACGGTGAGCTGGGCGCGACCGGTGACGTCGAAGGTGATCCGCACGCCGACCTTGGTCAGCTCGCCGGTGCGGCGGTCGCGCTGGCGCGCGATGAACAGGATCTCCTCCAGGTCGGCGCCGACGGTGGTCGGGCGCATCCGCCCGGCGATCAGCTCCATCTCCTCGCGGGTCAGCTCGCTCGGCGGCCACACGTAGATGACGATCCGGTTGGTCCGGAACCGCACCTTCGACGGCCGGCGGGACTGCGCCCGGCGGATCGAGTCGATGCAGGCCGCGACCGCGTCCTCGGTGGTGGGCAGCGCGACCAGCCGGCCGTCCTGGTCCCGCAGCTCGGCCAGGTCGCGCACCTGGGCGAACGCCACCAGCCGCTGGTCGGACGGGTTCTCCTGGGCGACCGCCTGGAAGAGGTAGACCTCCTCGTCCAGCGACGGCAGCCGGGTCAGGTCGAACCGGTGCAGCCGCTCCAGCTGCATCCGCTGCGCGATGTACGGGTGCAGGCCCCGGATCAGCCGCTCCTCCACCATGCCGTCACCGGTGGGGCGGAAGGTGAAGTGGTGGTGCATCACCGCGCCGCCGCGCCCGGCGACCGTGGTGGTCAGCCGGCGGACCCGGTCCGGCAGCGGGTGGGCGTTGATCACGTCGAGCAGCGCGGCGGCGGTGGCGTCCAGGTCCTCCGGCTGGTTCTCCCAGGCCAGGTAGACGTCGGCGTCGACCGCCTCCTCCGCGCCGGCCACCTCGGCCAGCCCGCGCAGCGCGTCGCCGAGCGCGTCGAACCGCACCGCGGCGGAGACCACGCTCGACCCGTTGCGTCCGGCCACCACGAACACGCAGCCCCCGGCCGCGCGGGTGGACACGCCGGTGAGCGCCCTGTTGCCGTAGTAGCGGCGGGTCAGCACCTCCAGCATGGTCGCGTTGTCCAGGTTGTCCCGGACCAGTCGCTGGCCGAGCAGCCGCACCAGCGGCTCGGTGCTGCGCACCATCTCGGCGATCCGCTCGGTGCGGTCCGGCGCGTCCGGATGCGCGTCCAGGTGCCGCAGGTGCGTACGGACCTGGGCGTAGACCCGGGCCCGGTTGCGGCGCAGCAGCGGCTGCGCGAACCAGGCGAACACCACGCCCCGGGCCAGGTCGGCGACGACCGGGAAGCGGACCTGCGTCGCCGCCACCAGGCGCTCCAGCGCGAGGCCGGCGGGCTCGCGCAGCGCGTCGTCCGGCGGGGGCTCGCGCAGCCACGAGCGCAGCAACGCGGCGATCACGCCGGCGTCGGCGGTGGCCCGCTGCTGGGCCAGGAAGATCCGGAACACCGCGGCCTCGAGGGCCGGGGAGCGGTCCAGCTCGGTGACGCCGTAGTGGCCGAGCGCCTTGGCCAGGCGGGCCCGGAACGGCTCCGGCGACCCGGCCCGCTCCACGTCGAGGCTCTGCAGGTAGGTGTGGAAGTACTCGCGGGCGCTGTGCACGTGACCGCCCGGGCCGTCCTCGCCGCTGGGCCGGTTGCGGCTCAGCTCGGCCAGGTCGGCGAAGACGTTGACCAGCTCCAGCTCCTCGGCCAGCGGACGGTGCCCGGCCTCGGTGGCCGCGCGTCGCGCGTCCAGGTAGTCGTCGAGCACCCGCCGCTCGTCGTGCGGGTCGACGTCGAAGCCGAGCAGCAGGCCGCGCAGGTCCTCCTGGCCGCGCTCGGCCCGGCTGCGCGCCGGGACGTCGGCGGGCGCGGTGGGCAGATCCAGCTCGACCGCCGGTTCGACCGGGCCGGCGGCGGCCTCCGCGCCCTCCTCGGCGACCGGTTCCAGGCGCAGCAGCGGCGCGCCGGCCTCGACCTGGGTGCCCACCGCGACGGCGGACTCCTTCAGGCGGGCCCGGAACGGCGCCCGCAGCACCGTCTCCATCTTCATCGCCTCGAGCACCAGGACGGGCGCCCCGGCCTCGACCTCCGCGCCGATCTCCAGCGGGGTGGCGACGACCAGCGCGGGCATGGGGGAGCGGACCACGCCGCCCTCGTCCCGGCTGACCCGGTGCGTCACGCCGTCCACCTCGACCAGGTGGACCGGGCCGTGGGTGCCGGTGAGCAGCCGGTAGCGGACGCCGTTGACGGCGATCTGCCCGGTGTGCCGGTCGAACCGGTCCAGCTCCACGTCGGCGGTCCGCACGTCGGCGCCGGCCTCGACGCCGACCCGGAACCGGTGCGCGCCGACCCGGGCCACCCGCATCCGGTAGGTGACGCCGCGCAGCTTCAGGTCCAGCGGCCGGCCGCTGCGGTGCTGCACCTGCGGCCGCCCGCCGGCTGCGGTGGAGAGCAGCCGCTGCCGCTCGGCGCGCTCGTCCTCCTCGTACGCCTCGATCGCGGCGGCGGCCAGCGCCACCGCGGAGTGCCGGTGCGCGACCAGCCGGCCCTCGCCCCGGACCCGGTCGATCCAGCCGGTGTCCGCGCTGGCGTCGATCACCTCGGGCTGGTCGAGCAGGTCGAGCACGAAGCTCTTGTTGGTCGCTCCGCCCTCGATCACCACGGTGGTGTCCGCCATCGCCCGGCGCAGCCGGCCCAGCGCCTCGTCCCGGTCCCGGCCGTACGCGATGATCTTGGCGATCATGGAGTCGAAGTCGGCGGGGATGGTGTCGCCCTCGCTGACCCCGGTGTCGACCCGGATGCCCGGCCCGGCGGGCAGGTCCAGCCGGGTGATCCGGCCGGGGGAGGGGGCGAAGTCGCGGTCCGGGTCCTCGGCGTTGAGCCGGGCCTCGACGGCGTGCCCGCGCTCCGGCGGCGGCGTGCCGGTGAGCCGCCCGCCGCCGGCCACGTGCAGCTGCGCCTTGACCAGGTCGAAGCCGGTGGTCGCCTCGGTGATCGGGTGCTCCACCTGGAGCCGGGTGTTGACCTCCAGGAAGGCGAACATCCGGTCGCCGGGGTGGTAGAGGAACTCGACGGTCGCCGCGCCCCGGTAGCCGACCTTGACCGCCAGCCGCTCCGCCGCCCCCTTCAGCTCGGCGGCCTGCTCCGGGCCCAGCACCGGCGACGCCGACTCCTCGATCACCTTCTGGTTGCGCCGCTGCACCGAGCAGTCCCGCACGCCGAGCGCCCACGCGGTGCCCTGCCCGTCGGCGATCACCTGCACCTCGACGTGCCGGGCGCCGGTGACCAGGCGCTCCAGGAACACCACGCCACTGCCGAACGCGCGGGCCGCCTCCTGGCTGGTGCGCTCGTACGCGTCGGCCAGCTCGGCGTCGCTGCGGACCACCCGGATGCCGCGCCCGCCGCCGCCCGCGGTCGCCTTGAGCATCAGCGGGTAGCCGATCTCGGCCGCCGCGGCCACGGCCGCCTCCAGGCTCTCCACCGCGCCCCGGCTCCACGGCGCGACCGGCACGCCGACCTCCTCGGCGATCAGCTTCGCGCCGATCTTGTCGCCGAGCTGGCGCATGGCGTCCGGGCTCGGCCCGACGAAGGTGACGCCGACCTTCTCGCACAGCTCGGCGAAGGCCGGGTCCTCGGCCACGAAGCCCCAACCGACCCACGCGGCGTCCGCGCGGGTCTCCACCAGCGCGCGTTCCAGCGCCTTCAGGTCCAGGTACGGGCGGGCCGACGCGGGCCCCAGGTCGTAGGCGACGTCCGCCTCACGCACGAAGGTGGCGGTGCGGTCGACGTCGGTGTACAGCGCGACGGTCTCGATCCGGCTGCCGGTCTCCGCGGCCAGTTCCCGGACCGCGTGGATGAGCCGCATGGCGGCCTCACCACGGTTGACGATGGCGACACGGGTGAACACGTGACCGTCCCCTTCGGTTGACCCACGGTGTGGCGCCGGGTGGCGGCGGTGCCTCCGGCTTGCCTCACCTTTCCGTCTGTCATCCGGCGGCGCCATGTCGTAACCGCCGAAGCCTGAGCGGGGACCGTTGTAGGAACCGAACAAAACTTTTTAGCCAGCAGGCCACAACCAGGAGACCTTTCGGCAGCGCGGACGGCGCCGGACCCCGAGCGGGTCCGGCGCCGTGCGGCGTGTTCAGGGGGGATCCAGCGCCGTCCGGCGCCTTGAAGGGGATCAGCCCGGGATCTCGCGGGGGTCGCGGCTGCGGGGGTAGGTGTTCTTCTCCCCGATCGTGCCGTCCTGCTTCTTGATCACGTGCTCGGTGCCGCGCTCGGCCGCCATCTCCCGGCCGGCCGCCTCGGCCTCCGCCTTCGTGTCGTGCCGGCTGCTCGCCCGCTCGTTGCCCTCCGGGCGGTTCTTCCACTGCCCGTCCTGCTGGTAGGTGTCGATGTCACCCTTGGCCATGTCGTCAGCTCCCTCGGCATCCGTGGTCGATGACAAATGTCTGCCCCTGCGCGCGGCGCGCTAATCCTGCCGTCGCGTCCTAGGCTCGACGGGGAGGTGCCGACGATGAAGCTCGGACTGCACTACTGGACCTACTCCACCCCGGCCGACCCGGCGGCGATCGCCCCGACGCTGGCCGAGACGGCCACCCTCGCCGAGCAGGCCGGGATCGCGTCGTTCACGGTGATGGACCACTACTTCCAGATGGAGGCGATGGCGCCGGCGAGCGAGCCGATGCTGGAGGCGTACACCACGCTCGGCTACCTGGCGGCCCTGACCCGGCGGATGACGCTCGGCGTGCTGGTGACCGGCGTGATGTACCGCTACCCGGGGCTGCTGGCCAAGATCGTGTCCACGCTCGACGTGCTCTCCGGCGGCCGGGCCCGCCTCGGCGTCGGCGCGTCCTGGTACGAGCGGGAACAGCGCGGCCTGGGCGTGCCCGTGGTGCCCGTGGCGGAGCGGTTCGAGCGGCTGGAGGAGACGCTACGGATCTGCCGGCAGATGTGGAGCGAGGACGACGGGCCGTTCGAGGGCCGGCACCACCGCCTCGCCGAGACGCTCAACTCGCCGCAGCCGCTGCGCCGCCCACACCCGCCGATCATGGTCGGCGGGGGCGGGGAGAAGAAGACGCTGCTGCTGGTGGCGCGGTACGCCGACGCCTGCAACCTGTTCGGCACCGGGCGGGACGAGGTCGCGCGCAAGCTCGACGTGCTGCGGGCGCACTGCGCCGCCGAGGGGCGCGACTACGACACCGTGGAGAAGACGGTGTTGGTCACCCGTCCGCCGCTCGACGACGTCGACGCGTTCCTCGCCGACGTGGCCGCGTACGCGGAGCTGGGGGTGACCGAGGTGCAGACCATGCCGGACCGGCACCCGGTGGAGTTCACCCGGCGCCTCGCCGACGAGGTCCTGCCGAAGCTGGCCACGATCGGCTGACCCGGGCCCGGGCGCGCGCGGATCTCGCGCGCGCCCGGGCCCGGTCGGATGGCCGCTCAGGCGGCGGCGTGCAGCCCCTGCCAGGCGCCGTAGCCGCCGAGCAGGTCGGACACGTCGGCGCGGCCGGCGTTGCGCAGCAGGCTGGCGGCGACCGAGGAGCGGTACCCGCCGGCGCAGTGCACGACGACCGGCCGGTCGGCGGGCACCTCGTCGAGGCGGCGGGTCAACTCGGCGAGCGGGATGTGCAGGGAGCCGTCCACCGCACCCTGCTCCCGTTCGCCGGCGTTGCGCACGTCCAGCACCACCGGCGCGTCCGGACGGTCGAGCGCCGCGCGCAGCTCGGTGGCGGTGACCCGGCTGGCCCGCGTCACCTCGCCGATCATCTCCAGGAAGGCGCCCTCGGGCTCGCGCAGGTAGCCGGCCACCCGGTCGAAGCCGATCCGGGCGAGGCGGACGACGATCTCCTCCTCGCGGTCCTGCGGGGCCACCACGAGCACCGGTCGGTCCGGTGCGACGACGCTGCCGGCGGTCTCGGCGAACCGACCGTCCGCCGGGACGTTGAGCGCGCCGCGCAGGTGCCCGGCGGCGTACTCCTGCGGGTCGCGGGCGTCGACCACGACGGCGCCGTCGGCCCGGGCGGCCAGGAACTCGGCCGGGGTGAGCGGGCGGGCCGGCCGAGCGTGGTCGAACAGCTCGCGGGCCTTGCGGTTGAGCACGGCGTCGAAGGCGAAGTAGCCCGGGGCGGCCGGCTGCCCGCCGGTCACCAGGGCGAGGAACTGCTCCTCGCTCATCGGGGCGCAGGCGTAGTTGGTGCGGCGCTGCTCGCCGATCGTGGACTGCCGCTCGGTGGACAGGTTCTTGCCGCAGGCCGAGCCGGCGCCGTGGGCGGGGAAGACGCGCACCTCGTCGGGCAGGCCCATCAGCTTGCGCTGCACGCTGTCGTAGAGCATCCGGCCGAGCTCGTCGGCGGTGACACCGAGGGAGGCGAGCAGGTCGGGCCGGCCCACGTCGCCGATGAACAGCGCGTCCCCGGTCAGCATCCCGTACGGCGTCGGATCGGTCGCGTGCTCGTACACGAGGACGCTGATCGACTCCGGGGTGTGGCCGGGCGTCTCCATGATCTCCAGGGTGACGTCGCCGAGGCTGATCCGTTCACCGTCGGTGAGCTTGCGGCTCGCGTACTCGGTCTCGGCCCGGTGTCCGTAGCCGATCCACGCGCCGGTCGCGGCCGCCACCTCGAGGTGCCCGGCCAGGAAGTCGGCGTGGAAGTGGGTGTTGATCACCCCCTCGACGGTCAGGCCGTGCGCGCGGGCGTCGGCCAGGTACTCGTCGATGTCCCGGCGCGGGTCGACGAGCACCGCGCGCCCGGTGCTGTCGTCGGCGATCAGGTACGAGGCCTGGGACAGGCAGTCGAGGTAGTACTGGGTGAACAGCATGAGCCGCACTCCTTCTCAGTGATGCCGGACGATACGACGACTGTAGCGCATACCCCCGGGGGTATATTCCGGGCCGGTGGTCCCGCGCTCCGGGGCCACCGGCCCCCGCCGGGCGGCACGCTCAGGCCACCCGACCCGGCCGACCGCCCTTGGCCTGCACCGCCAGCCCGGCGTCCGCCCAGGCCCGCATCCCGCCCGACAGGTCGTGAACCTGGCGACCGGCGTCGGCCAGGATCCGCGCGGCCTGGCGCGACCGCGCGCCCGAGCGGCAGACGGTCACCACGGGCCGGTCCGTCGGCACCTCGGCCAGGTGACCGGCGAGCTGGCCCAGCGGGATGTGCCGGGCCCTGGGCGCGTGCCCCGCGCGCCACTCGACCGGTTCACGTACGTCGATCAGCAGCCCTCCCGCGGCGACGACGGCCGCCGCCTCCGCCGGACCGACCGACGGGACGCGGGCGCCGAGGAGGCGGCGCAGCAGGCCGCCCCGCGGCCGCCCGGCAGTGCCTTGCGCCCGCCCGGTCACGGCCGGCTGCCCTCGGTCACCGGGCGCCCCGAGCGGATCCAGGCCGACGTCCCGCCGGCCACCGACCGGGCGGTGATGCCGGCGCGTTCCAGCACCTCCGCGCCGACCTGGCTGCGGTTGCCGCCGGCGCAGATCACGTAGACGGTTCCCTCGCGGGGCACCTGCGGCAGGCTGGCGGCCAGGTGACCCAGTGGGACGCAGCGCGCACCCGGGACATGGCCGCCGAGATACTCGACGGGCTCCCGTACGTCGATCACCGTGGCCCCGTCGGCGTGGGCGGCGGCGAAGGTGGTCAGGTCGACCTCGCGCATGATTGCTCCTTCCGGTTTATACCCCCCGGGGTATACCGGAACGACGATAGTCCGGTGCCGCGCCGCCTGCCACCGGATGCTCAGGAGTCTGGCCTGACGGCGTCCTCCGGTGCGCGGGCCACGTCGACGGTCACCGTCGGTCCCGCCTCCAGGGTGTTGTGCACCGTGCAGTGCGAGGCCACCGCCAGCAGGGCCTGGGTGCGCGCGGCCGGGAACCCGTCCGGCAGTCGGAGCGACAGCCGCACCTCCTCGACCCGGGCCGGCCGGTCCTCGGCCATCCGGTAGGTGACGGACACCCCCAGCCCGTCCCGGTCCACGCCGTGCCGGGTGAGGTACCGCCCGGCGTAGAAGGCCACGCAGGTGGCCAGCGACGCCACGAACAGCTCCGTCGGCGTCGGCGCCGTGTCGTCGCCGCCCGCCTCCGCCGGCTGGTCCACCCGCATCCGGTGCCCCCGCACCGCGAACTCGTACGCCTCGCCGGCCGTCCAGCCGACGTCCACGGTGCCGACCTGCCCGCTCATCCTCGTCGCCCCCTCGTCTCGCGCCGATTCCAGTCAACATCCGGCACGCGCGCCCGGCGATGTGCCGATCGGCCCTGATCGGGGGACCTTTGCGCCCGGCGCGGAGTGCCCGGGCGGAATCACCCGGCGTCGATCGACGGCAATTTTTCGGTCGTCGATCCTGTCCCACCATCTGGACGGCGGTCCCATTTCCGGCTCGGCGAAGGCCGGCGCTGATCGCGTTACTGACCAGTAAGGACGCGCGTGAATACCGCCAATCGGCTGAGTTGCCGCTGATCGGGCCTTCGGGATCCAAGCTCTGAGATGCGCCCCGATCGGCGCAACTGGAACTCTTGCCATCAATGACAAACGTGTGACAACTTCGACGAGCCCGATCGGCCGAGCCTCACCGGCCGAACGGCTGCCCGGGGCTGCCCGAAAGGCTGCCCGTGCTCAGCTCCAGGAGGTATCCACATGCGACTCTCCGGGTCTCCGCGGCGTCACGCCACCGCCCTCACGGTGGCCGGCGCGCTGGTCGTCGGCTCACTGGCCGGCGCGCCGGCGCACGCCGCACCCGGGACGTCCGCGTCCCCCGAACAGGCCACCGCGCTCGCCGCCGCACTCGGCGACCGCTCCGCCGGCACGTACGCCGAAGCCGGCGGCGCGATGGTGGTCACGGTGACCGACGACGCCGCGGCCCAGAAGGTCCGCGCGGCCGGCGCCACCCCCAAGCTCGTCACCCGAGGCGCGGACGACCTGGCCCGCGCCACCACCGCCCTCGAGAAGTCCGCCCGCATTCCCGGCACCGCCTGGTGGACCGACCCGGCCACCAACCAGGTCGTCGTCTCCGTCGACAGCACCGTCACCGGCGCGAAGCTGGACCGGGTGAACGCGGTGGCCCGCGCGCTCGACGGCACCGTCCGGATCGAGCGCGAGGCCGGCACGCTGAGCACCCGCGCCGCCGGCGGCGAGGCCATCTACGCCGAGGGCGGCGGACGCTGCTCGCTCGGCTTCAACGTGCGCAGCGGCTCCACGTACTACTTCCTGACCGCCGGGCACTGCACCGCCATCGCCGCCACCTGGTACGCCGACTCGGGGCAGAGCAGCCAGCTCGGCACCGGCGGCACCGGGAGCTTCCCGGGCAACGACTACGGCATCGTGCAGCACACGAACGCCGGCGCGGCCGAGGGCAGCGTCTCGCTCTACAACGGCGGCAAGCAGGCCATCACCGGCGCGGCGGACGCCTTCGTCGGGCAGTCGGTGCAGCGCTCGGGCAGCACCACCGGCCTGCACGGCGGCACGGTGGAGGCGCTCGACGCCACGGTGAACTACGCCGAGGGCAGCGTCTCCGGCCTGATCCGCACCACGGTCTGCGCCGAGCCGGGCGACAGCGGCGGCTCGCTGTTCAGCGGCAGCAGCGCGGTCGGCCTGACCTCCGGCGGCAACGGTGACTGTTCGTCGGGCGGAACGACCTATTTCCAGCCGGTCACCGAGGCGCTGAGCGTCTACGGCGTGGACCTCGTCTGAGCCGAACCGCGCACGGGACGGGCCACCGGGTAACCGGTGGCCCGTCTTCGCGTGCGGTGGTCAACCTGATCTGGCGGCCGGACCAGCACGTTTGCCGAAACGGCAAGGATCCTTGCCGCGGTGCTCCGACCGGCGCACGATGGCGGTGCCGGGACGGGAGCGCCCGGCGGCGAAGGAGGCAGGCATGACCGCGCACCAGCACGGGCACCACGAGAACCCGCCGGCGGACACCGACCCCGCCCGGTTCTGGGACGAGCGCTACAGCCAGTCGGACCGGATCTGGAGCGGCCGGGTGAACCCGGTCCTCGCCGAGGTGGCCGCCGACCTGTCGCCCGGCACCGTGCTCGACCTGGGCTCCGGTGAGGGTGGCGACGCGATCTGGCTGGCCGCGCGGGGCTGGCGGGTCACCGCCGTGGACGTCTCGTCCGTCGCGCTGGACCGCCTCGCGGCGGAGGCGGAGCGGGCCGGCGTGGCGGAACGGATCACCACCCTCCGGCACGACGTGACCCAGGGCTTCCCGCCCGGCCGGTTCGACCTGGTGTCGGCGCAGTTCTTCCAGTCGCCGCTGGTCCTGCCCCGGGAGAAGGTGCTGCCCCCGGCCGCCGCGGCGGTCGCGCCCGGTGGCCGGCTGCTCGTCGTCGAGCACGGCGCGCCGCCGCCGTGGTCCGGGCTCGACCCGGACGACCCGCGCTTCGCCACCCCGGAGGAGATCCTGGCCGCCGTGGACCTCGACGCGGACGGCTGGGAGATCGAGCGGCTGGGCGCGGCGCACCGCACCGCCACCCACGACGGTCACACGGGCGAGCTGGTCGACCACGTCGTCCTGGTCCGCCGCCGCTGACCACCCGACCGTCCGGCCGGGCCCGACGCCGGGCCGTCCCGGCGGGGAACCGTCACGCCCGTGCCGGCGGACGGGGTCGGGTCAGCAGCAGGACCAGCAGGCCGCCGGCGCACAACGCCGTGCTCATCCCGTACGCCCAGCGGTAGCCGACCTGCGCCGAGATCCCGAGCAGCGGACCGGCGAGCATGGCGCCGATCGGGAACGAGTTGGTGAACAGCGTGGTCGCCCGACCGGGTTGACCCGGCAGCAGATCCTGCACGTAGGTGATGGCGACGCCCGACACCGCGGCGATGAACATCGCGTTGACCGGCTGCGCCAGCAGCAGCACCGCGACGGTCGGTGCCGCGGCGGCGACCGCGTAGTAGGCGACGCCGCAACCGGCGCCGAGCAGGATCAGCGTCCGCAGCCGGACCCGCGCGGTCAACACGCCCAACCCGAGCATCAGCGGGATCTCCAACGCCGCGCACAGGCCCAGCACGAGCCCCGCGTCGGCCGGCTCGCCGCCCAGGTCCCGGCCGATGAACAGCGGCATCGCCTGCACACCGAGCGTCATCGGGCACTGCACCAGGACGAAGGCGACCACGGTGAACACCAGCCGCCACCGCGACGCGCCGGGCGCCTCGACGCCGGGAATGTCGGCCGCCGGTCGGGCCGGGACGGGCAGCTCCTCCAACCGGAACGCGGCCAGCAACGCCGCCGCCGCGTACAGGCCGGCCGCGACGCCGTAGACCAGCCGGAAACCGCCGACGGAGAGCAGGACCGCGGCCAACGCCGGGCCGGCCACCCAGGCCAGCGAGAACACGGTACGCAGCACGCTGATGCCCAGGGCGGCCCGGCCCGGACTGTCCCGGTCGAGGAGCTGGCGGGCGTAGGCGAACGACTGCGGGAACAGCGAGTTGGCCAACGCGACGGCGGTCGCGGTCAGCCCCAGCAGGACCCAGTAGTCCCGCACGACCGCGGTCAGGCCGGCGCCCACCATCCCGGCCAGCGCCGCGCCGACGAGCAGCCGGCGACGGATCGGCCGCCGGTCCGACAGGCGGCCGACCAGCGTGGAGACCGCGACGCCGGACAGCGGCGCGACGACCAGGAACACGGTCACCCGCAGCGGATCCGCGCCGACCTCGCTGTCGAGGAACAGCGACAGGAACGGCAGCACCACGGCGACGGACAGGCCGACGCTGAGGAACATCAGCGCCAGCGGGAGCAGCCGGAGGCGGCCGGCGCGCGCCGCCGGCCTGGTGTCCACAGCCATGCGGCGGACTGTACGCCGCACCGGTGACAGCCCTCTCCGCACGCGACCCGCACGGCGCCCTTACCGTCCTCGAACATGCCCCGGCTAGCGTCGGCGCACATGACGGAACGGGAAGCGGTGGCACACCTGCTGCGGCGGGCGACGTTCGGGCCGACCGCCGACGAGGTGGACGCCGCCGAACGGGCCGGCTTCGCCGCCACCCTCGACCGGCTGCTCGACCCCGCCGGAGCGGACCGGGGCGCGGCGGCGACCCCGCCACCCGAGCTCGGCCCGGACCCGGCGGCGGCGCTCGACAAGTCAGCCACGCGCGAGCAGCGTCAGCAGGCCAACCGCCGGCGCCGCGAACAGGCGACCGCGCTCACCGACTGGTGGCTGGCGCGGATGGTCGCCGCCGAGCACCAGTGCGACGAGAAGCTGCTGTTCTTCTGGCACGGGCACTGGGCGACCAGCGTGCAGAAGGTGCGCTCGGCGCCGCTGATGCTGCGCCAGCTCGAGACGCTGCGCCGGCTCGGTCGCGGACCGCTGGCCCCGCTGGTGGACGCCATGGTGCGTGACCCGGCGTTGATCCTCTGGCTCGACGGGCAGCAGAACACCCGGCGGGCGCCGAACGAGAACCTGGCCCGGGAACTGATGGAGCTGTTCACGCTCGGCATCGGCGGAGGCTACGACGAGACCGACGTGAAGGAGGGCGCGCGGGCGCTCACCGGCTGGACGGTGGACCGGCGGACCGGGGTCGCCCGCTTCGTGCCCCGTCGGCACGACCCGGGCCGCAAGACGATCCTCGGCCGCAGTGCCGCCTTCGACGCCGGCTCGTACGCCGCGCTGCTCGCCGGCCGCCCGGAGACCGCCCGGTTCGTGGCCGGCCGGCTGTGGTTCCGCTACGCCGGCGCGCAGGTGCCGGCGCCGGCGGACCTCGCCGGCCCGGACACCGTCGGCACCCTGCGCCGGATCTTCACCGCCCCGGCGTTCGCGCAGACCCGGGACACGCTGGTCAAGCAGCCCGTCGAGTGGTTGGTCGGCGCGGCCCGGCAGCTCGGTGTCCGGCCGTCGGCGCTGCCCGAGGCGGGGCGGCGTCGGCTCCTGACCGGACTGAACGCCCTGGACCAGGTGCCGCTGCGTCCGCCGAGCGTCGGCGGCTGGCCGGCCGGGACGGCGTGGCTGACCACGTCGTCCCTGCAGGCCCGGCTCCGGGTGGCCGACCACCTGACCGCCGTCGCCGACCCGGCGGTGCTGGCCCGGCTCACCGCCGCGCCGCCGGCCGGTCGGCCCGAGGCGATGGCCCGCCTGCTGGTGGTCGACCGGTGGAGCGACCGCACCCGGTCCGCCCTGGTCCCGCTGGCCGGACAACCGCGCCGGCTGCTGGTGGCCGGTCTGGTCAGCCCCGAGTACGCGGTCAGTTGAGAGGAGCGATCCGTGGACGTCCTGACCCGACGGCGGTTCCTGGTGGCCAGCGGTGTGGTCGGTGCGACCGCCCTGGCCGGCGGCGCCGCCGCGTACCGCCTGAACGACCTGCTCGCCACCGCCGGCGACCGGGATCCCGAGGCCCGCACGCTGGTCCTGGTGACGTTGTACGGCGGCAACGACGGCCTGAACACGGTCGTCCCGTACGCCGACCCCGCCTACCGGGACGCGCGACCCGATCTGGCGTACGCCGCCGAGGACGTGCTGCGGCTCGACGACGGCTTCGGACTCAACCCGGCGCTTGCCGGCCTGCACCGCGCGTACGGCACGGGCCGGCTCGCCGTGGTGCGGGGCGTCGGCTACCCGAAGGCCGACCGCAGTCACTTCCGGTCCATGGACATCTGGCAGACCGCCCAGCCCGACCGGCCCGGCACCACCGGCTGGCTCGGCCGCTGGCTGGACCGGGCCGGCGGCGATCCCCGGCTCGCGGTCTCGTTCGAGCCCGCCCTGCCGCCCCTGCTGGCCGGGGAACGCGGGGCCGGGGCGTCGGTGCCGGTGACGGACCGGGAGACCGCCCCGCAACTCGGCGCGGAGACGCTCACCGCGCTCGCCGCCGCCGCGCCGGACGACTCGCCCGCCCGGGCCCGCGCCGCGGCCTGCTTCGCCGACCTGCGCGCGGTGGACGCGATGGTCGCTCAGGTGCGTGCCACGCCGGCGGGGGAGGAGGCCGAGGACGACGGGGAGACCGCGCCGGCCACCGCCACCGGTGGCGCCCGGGCCTCCCTGGACGCGCAGCTCGACCTGGTCGCCCGGTGCGTCGAGGCCAACGTGACCACGCGGGTGTTCTCCGTCTCGCTCGGCGGCTTCGACACCCACGCCGACGAGAAGCAACTCCAGCAGGTGCTCCTCGGGCAGCTCGACGGCGCCCTGACCCGCTTCGCCGACCGGATGGCCCGCACCGAGGCCGGGCGAAAGGTGGTGGTGGCGGTCTACTCGGAGTTCGGCCGCCGGGTACGGGCCAACGCCTCCGACGGCACCGACCACGGCACCGCCTCGAACGTGCTGCTGCTCGGCGCGCCGGTCGACGGCGGCCTGTACGGCGAGCCGCCCAGCCTGACCGACCTCGACGACGGCGACCTGAAGCACACCACCGACTTCCGGGACGTCTACGCCACGCTGCTGGAGCGGGTGCTGGACACCGATCCGGGCGCGATCCTGGGCGACTGGCGGGGGCGGCTCACGGGCGTGCTCTGACCTCGCGCCCGCTCACCCGACGGCGGTGGGGGAGGGGGGTGCGCTGCCGCCGCGCGGCCCCTCGGCGGTCATCAGCCGAACGATCTCCGCCCGGTCGGCCGCCGACGGCAGCCCCCACTCCGGCCGGTAGCCGTACACCTGATCCAGCGGGGTGGAGGCGGTGCGGCCGTCCAGGATCTCGACGGCGTCGGTGCCGATCAGCCCGGGATGCTCGACGCCGCACGCCTCCGCGACCTTGACCAGGTCGCGACGCAGCGTACGGATGTAGTTGGCGGCCCGCACCGACTTGCGGGCCGGGTCCAGCCCTCGCGCCAGCCAGGCGTTCTGGGTGGCGACGCCGGTGGGACAGGTGTCGGTGTGGCACTTCTGCGCCTGGATGCAGCCGATCGCCAGCATGGCCTCCCGGCCGACGTTGACCATGTCGGCGCCGAGCGCGAACGCCACCACCGCGTTGTCCGGCAGGCCGAGCTTGCCGGCGCCGACGAACACCACCTGCTCGTGCAGGTCGCGCTCGGCGAAGGTCCGGTAGACCCGGGAGAAGCCCTGCTGGAACGGCAACGAGACCGAGTCGCTGAAGATCAGCGGGGCGGCGCCGGTGCCGCCCTCGCCGCCGTCGACGGTCACGAAGTCCACGCCCCGGCCGGTGTCCCGCATCAGCGTGGCCAGCTCCTCCCAGAAGCCCAGGTCACCGACGGCGGACTTGATGCCCACCGGCAGGCCGGTCTCGGCGGCGAGCAGCTCCACCCAGTCCAGCAGGCTGTCGCAGTCGGAGAACTCGGCGTGCCGGGACGGGCTGACGCAGTCCTGGCCCTGGGGGATGCCCCGGGTGGCGGCGATCTCGGCGGAGACCTTCGCCGCCGGCAGCAGGCCGCCGAGGCTGGGCTTCGCGCCCTGGCTGAGCTTGATCTCCAGCGCCCGCACCGGCGCGCCGGCGACCAGGTCCTTGAGCCGGTCCAGGCTGAACCGGCCGCGTTCGTCCCGGCACCCGAAGTAGGCGGTGCCCAGCTGGAAGACCAGCTCGCCGCCCTTGCGGTGGTGGGGCGACAGCCCACCCTCGCCGGTGTTCTGCAGGCAGCCGGCCAGCGCGGCGCCCCGGTTGAGCGCCTCCACCGCGTTGCCGGAGAGCGAGCCGAAACTCATTCCGGAGATGTTGACCACCGACTCCGGACGGAAGGCGCCCGGCCGGCCGCGCGCCGCACCCAGCACCTTGGCGCAGGGCAACGTCACGTCGTGCCCGGCGCCCGGAGCCGACGGTGGCACCGCCCGGCCGAACGTCCGGTGCTTGATGATCGGATAGCCGGCCGTGTGCTCGATGTCGTTGTCGGTGCCGAACCCGAAGTAGTTGTTCTCCTGCTTCGCCGAGGCGTACACCCAGCGCCGCTGGTCGCGGGTGAACGGCCGTTCCTCGTCGTTGCCGGCCACGACGTACTGGCGCAGCTCCGGCCCGATCGACTCGATCAGGTAGCGGGCGTGCCCGAGGACGGGGAAGTTGCGCCGCAGCGCGTGGTCACGTTGCAGCAGGTCGCGCGCGGCGATCGCGGCCACGGCGGCGACGGCGGCGGGTACGGCTCTCCTGGCCCAGCTCATCCCGCCACTCTTTCCGCCACGGCCACCGGTCAAACTCCGTGGAACCCGGGCGGCGGGCGCGGTGTCATGAAGGTGGACCGAGGTGGAGGTCGCCCTGGACGACGACGACATCGTCACCCGCGTACGCGCCGGTGACCGGGAGGCGTACGACCTCCTGGTCGCCCGGCACACCGCGTCCGCGTACCGGACCGCGCTGCTGCTCGGTGCCGGTCCGGACGCCGAGGACGTGGTCCAGGAGGCGTTCGTGAAGGCGTACCGGAAGCTGTCCCGCTACCGGGGCGAGGCGTCGTTCCGGTCGTGGCTGCTGGCCATCGTGGCGAACGAGAGCCGGAACCTGCACCGGTCGCGTACCCGGCGGCACGGGCTGACGCTGCGCGCGGCGACGGCCGGCCCGACGACGGACGCCACCACCGACGACGGCCTCGACGCGGTGCTCGCCGCCGAGCGACGGGCCGCGCTGGTGGACGCGCTGCGCCGCCTGCCGGCGCGCGACCGCGAGGTGATCGTCTGCCGCTACCTGCTCGACCTCGGCGAGGAGGAGACCGTGACCGTGCTGGGGCTTCCCCGGGGCACGGTGAAGTCGCGGACCCACCGGGCGCTGGCGAAGCTGCGCGGCCTGCTCGACCGCGAGGTGGTGCGCCGTGGATGACCTGGAGCGGGAGCTGCGCGACCTGGCCGCGTGGCTGGAGCCGGCCGGCTCGCCGGACGTGACCGCCCGGGTCCGCGCCCGCCTCGCCGAGCCGGCGCCGCGACGCCGGTGGCGGTACCGGGTGGCCGCCGCGCTCGCCGTCCTGCTCGTGGTGGCGCTGCCGCCGGGCCGGGCCGCCCTGGCCGACGCGGTGGCCGGGCTGCTGCGCTTCGCCGGCGTGGTCGTCGACACGTCGTCCACGCCACCGCCCCCCGACGGCGCCCCGTCGCCGCTGCCGGGGCAGCGCCCGGTCGCGCTGGTCGAGGCCCAACGGCAGGTCCGCTTCCCGATCCGGGTGCCGGCCCGGCTCGGCGCACCGGAGCGGGTGCTGGTGGCCGACCCGGACGACGCCGGCGGCCACCGGGTCGCGAGCCTGCTCTGGCGGGGCGGCGCGCTGCGGCTGGACGCCTTCGACGGCGCGCTCGACCCCGTGTTCCACAAGCAGGCGGCCGGGGCGGACGTCACGTTCACCCAGGTGCGCGGCGACTTCGCGATCTGGGTCGGCGGCCCGCACGCGCTCGCGTACGTGGACCGGGGCGGGACGGTGCGGGTGGCCACCGCGCGCCTGTCCGCCGCGACGCTGATCTGGCAGCACGCCGGGGTGAGCTACCGGCTGGAGGGCGACCTCGGGCGGGACGAGGCGATCGGGATCGCGGGCTCGCTGGGCTGAGGCGGGAACCTTCCGGGCGCGGCCGGTGTCCTGCTGGCGAGGTTCGTCGTCGATCGGGGGTACGCGATGTCGCGTCCGGGCCGGGTCCTGGTGGTGTCGGTGGTGGTGCTGGCCGGCTGCACGACCGCGGGGCCGCCGGACCCGCCTCCGTCCGACGTCGCCTCCGCCGCGTCGACGGGCTGCCCCTCGCGGCTGGACACCGGCCCGCTGCCGGAGTGGGCGGACGCCGGCTTCAGCGGCGACACCCGGGTGCCGCACGTGCTCGGCGCCCGGGGTGACATCGTCGCGGTCCTGTTCGGGCATCCGCTCACCCACGGCCGCGGCGACGGGCCGGCCAACAAGGTCCTCTGGGTGGCGCGCCCCGCGCCGGGCGCGACCGACCCGGCGACGTCCGCCACCCTGGTGATCACCGCGACCCGGGACGGCACCGCCACCCGGGTCACGCGGGAGGTGGCCGGCGGGCCCGGACCGTCCATCCTCGACCTCCCGGCGCCCGGGTGCTGGCACCTGCGACTGGACTGGTCCGGCCGGGTCGACACCCTGGACCTCACCTACCGCTCCGCGGCCGGCTGACCCGGCATGGTCGCGCCCGGCGCGGGTAACGCCCGGGCATGGCGAAGTACACCAGGCCCGAGCTGCGGGAACGGCTCAAGGAGGAGATCAAGGCCTCCGACAAGGGTGGGCGGCCGGGGCAGTGGTCCGCCCGCAAGTCGCAGCTGCTGACGAACGAGTACAAGAAGCGCGGTGGGGGCTTCGAGGGACCGAGGGACGAGCGGCAGCGCTCGCTGCAACGCTGGGGCGGCGAGCAGTGGCAGACCCGGTCGGGGGACACCCGCGCGCGCAAGGACGGCGAAACCCGCCGTTACCTGCCGAAACAGGCCTGGGAAGAGCTGTCGGAGAAGGAACGCCAGGCGACCGACACCCGCAAGCGGCGGGCGTCGCGCTCCGGCCGGCAGTACGTGTCGAACACCGGCCCGGCGAAGCGGGCCCGCCGGGACGCGACGGCGGCGGAGCAGGTGAACGAGCTGCCGGTGGCCGAGGCGGTCAAAATCGTGCGGGGCCTCGACACGCGTCAGCTGAACGCGGCGCTGCGCCGGGAACGCGGGGGCAAGGCCCGCAAGACGCTGATCGGACGCCTGGAGTCGGAACTCGGCCGGCGCCGCGCGGCCTGAACACGACGGCGTGGCCCGGCGCGGCCTCCCCGCGCCGGGCCACCTCGGTCAGCCCGCCGCGCAGGTGGGCGTGCCGGAGGGGGCCGTGCCGGTCCCCTGGAAACCGAACTCGGTGCTGCCGCCGGCACCGACCTGGCCGTTGTAGGCGACGTTGCGGAACGTCACCGCGCCACTGGCGCCGCTGGCCTGGGCGCTCCACGTGTTGGTGACCGCCGAGCCCGACGGCACGGTGAGCGTCACCGTCCACCCGTTGAGCGCGCCCGCGCCGGCGGTGACGCGGACGGTGGTGACGAAGCCGCCGGGCCACTGGTTCGTGGTGAGCGACGCGGTGCACCCGCCGCCGGTGGGCGGGGGAGTCGAGGGCGGCGCGGTGGTGGTGGGCGGCGTGGTCGTCGGCGGAGTCGTGGTCGGGGGCGTGGTGGTCGGCGGCGTCGTGGTCGGCGGCGTCGTGCCGCCGGCGTTGAGCGCGTCGAGCGCGGCGGTGTAGGCCGCCTTCTTGTTGCCGTTGCCGTCGAAGAGCAGCGGGGTGCCGCTGGCCCGCCAGGAGTCGCTGTCCCGGATCCCCCAGACGGTGATGCCGGTGCACCGCGACACGGCCAGGCAGTCCTTGACCACGTTGGCGTACGTGGTGGCCTGGGCACTGCCCGAACCCTCGATGTCGAGTTCGGTGATCTGCACGTCGACGCCGAGGGCGGCGAAGTTCTGCAACGTGGTGCGGTAGTTGCTCGGGTACGGCGAGCCGCTGTTGAAGTGCGACTGCAGGCCGACGCAGTCGATCGGCACGCCCCGGGCCTTGAAGTCCTTGACCAGGTTGTAGACGCCCTGGGTCTTGGCCCAGTTCCAGTTGTCGGTGTTGTAGTCGTTGTAGCAGAGCTTGGCGCCCGGGTCGGCGGCGCGCGCGGTGCGGAACGCCACCTCGATCCAGTCGTTGCCGGTGCGCTGGAGGTTGGAGTCGCGGCGGCCGCCGCTGCCGTCGTCGAACGCCTCGTTGACCACGTCCCAGGCGTAGATCTTGCCCTTGTAGTGGGTGGCGACCTGGGTGATGTGGTTGACCATCGCCTGACGCAGCGCGCTGCCGGACAGGTTCTGCGCCCAGCCGGGCTGCTGCTGGTGCCAGGCCAGCGCGTGGCCGCGTACCCGCATGCCGTTGGCCTGGGCGTGGGCGACGATCCGGTCGGCGTTGGTGTAGGTGAACTGGCCCTGGGACGGCTCGGTGGCGTCCCACTTCATCTCGTTCTCGGGGGTGACCATGTTGAACTCGCGGTTCAGGATGCCGACGTACGTGGCGTCCGACAGCTTGTTCGCGGCCACCGCGGTGCCGAAGTAGCGGCCCTGTTCCGCCGCCGCCGCGCCCAGGGTGGTCCCGGCGCTGGCGCTGGTCGCCACCGCGACCGTGGCCGCGACCAGCGCGGCGCCGACGGCGGCCGACAGCAGGGCGGCACGCGGCCGGTATCGGGCGGTCGGGCTCCCGCTGCCGCGGGCGAGCACCTTGTCCATCACGAAGCCTTTCTCACGGGTGGTGGATGAGGAGCCCGCTCCGACGACTTGCCCGCCACGGCGCCGGCGCGGCGCGGCTGCCCGGGGCCGCGCGTGCCGGGGTGCGTTCCCCGCCACCGTGAGTCGGTCGGAGGCCGCTCCGCGCGGGAGGGCTCCATTCGCGACCGTCATTGTCCGCATCGGGCCGCAACAACGTCAACGATTTCCGGAAGGTCGCGGCGGGGCCCGCCGGAGGATCGGCCCCGCCGCGACGGTCGGGACGCGCTACCGGCGCGGCTGCTGCGGGACGCGCGGCAGCACGAACGGCGGGCCGGAGAAGATGAGGTCGGCCTTCATCTCCTGGTACGCGCGCTTGGGCCGGTAGTTCTCGTCGTACGCGGTGGCCAGCCCCTCCGGCGGGTTCTCGAACCAGTCCGGCACCCAGGAGTGCCGGTCGGTGAAGCCCCAGAGCGTGAACGACAGGCAGTGCCGCTCGGCCAGGCAGGCCCGCAGCAACGTGCTGAAGTTCGCCGCGGACGCCTGCAACCGTGGGTTGATCTCGGCGGAGTCACCCGCCTGGACCCCGGCGGTGAGCTGGCTGCGCACGTCGACCTCGGTGAACGCGGTGGCCAGTCCCAGGCCGGCGAACCTGCGCAGCGCTGCGGCGACCTGGAGGGTGTCGTAGTTGCCGTACTGGGTGCCCAGGTGTCCCTGGCTGCCGACCCCGTCGATCGGCACCCCACGGGCGCGCAGGTCACGGGCCATCTCGTAGACGAACTGCGTCTTGTCGTCGGCCGGGTTGCCGGAGCCGAACGCCTCGATGTTGTAGTCGTTGTAGAACAGCAGCGCCTTCGGGTCGGCGGCTCGGGCCCAGCGGAAGGCGTCAGCGATGTAGCCGGGACCGAGGTTCTCCGCCCAGAAGCCCTTGTAGTGCAGCGTGGAGGGGGTGTCCCAGGGGTCGCTGACCGCCTCGTTCACCACGTCCCACTGCCAGATCCGGCCCTTGAAGTGGCGCACCACCGCGGTGATGTGGTCGCGCAGGATCCGGCGCAGCTCGGCCTTGTCGATCGAGCCGTCCGTGACCCCCTCGGTGAGCCAGGCCGGCAGCTGGTTGTGCCAGACCAGCACGTGGCCGCGGACCCGCTGGCCGTGCTGGCGGGCGAAGTCGACCAGCTGGTCGGCCGGTGCCCAGTTGTAGGTTCCCCGGGTCGGCTCCAGGCTCTCCCACTTCATCGCGTTCTCGGCGGTGACGGTGGAGAACTCGGACCCGGCCAGCTCGCGGTAGCGCGGGTCGGCGGGGTCGGCGAGCGCGTCCATGTCCACCGCGGTGCCGATGTACAGGCCGTGCCGCTGGGCCAGCGCGCGCAGGCTCTGCGCGGCCGGATCGTACGGGCGGCCGGCGGTGGCGGGGGCGACGTTGAGGGCGGCGACGGTGGCCACGGCGACCGCGCCGGCGACGATCCAGCGTCTCAGCTTCATGGTCGTTCCTTCCGGAGGGACGGTTCCGAAACTTCCGGGATACTTCCGAAAGTGATCCGGAACACTACGGACGTCGATGTCGGTCGTCAACCGTCCCTCCGGGACGCTCACTCCTGCCGGTAGGTGGCGTGGTCGAAGTCGGCGTACCCGCCGTCGCCCCCGAGGTCCTGCACCCAGAGGCCGAGGAACGCGCCGGTGAAGCCCCAGGCGGCCGGCTCGCCGTCGACGACCAGGGCGGCGTGCTCGTCGGAGAGGATCGTCGCGTCCAGGTCGACCGGCAGGTCCCGCCAGCCGTCGCCCAGGTCGTACCCGAAGCGGACCACCGGCCCGTCGAACCGCGCCCGCAGCCCGACCCGCGCGCCGTCGCCGGCGTCCACGGTGAGTTCCGGATACGCGGTCCGCCGGCCCCGGTCGCAGCTCAGCAGCTCGAGCACCCGGCGGCCGTCGTCGGCCCGGGTGAGGTAGAGGTGATGCCAGTTGGTCGTGTTGTAGTACGCGGTGACGCCGGCCAGCTGCCGGTGGTCGGCCGGGTCGAACTCGACGACGGTCTCCAGCACGCACCGCTCGGCGCCGACCCGGCGGGCGACCAGGCTCGGCGTCTGCCGGCCCACCGGGGACTGCCCGCCGTGCAGCCGCAGGTGCGACGGGCGCGCCGACAGGTCCAGCCAGTCCTCGCCGGCCGGGCGGCGCAGCGTCGACCAGCGGGCGGACAGCGTGGGCCCGTCGAAGTGGTCGGTGGCCGGCTCCTCCGGCCAGGGATGCGCGGGCAGGTCCGGCGCCGCGACGGTGTCGGCCGGCACGCGACCGGGCACGGTCGGCCACTGCCCGTCCGGCCAGTCGACCCGCTGGATCGCGGTCTCCCGCCCGAGGACGCAGTTGCCCAGCGGGGAGTAGGGGCGGGCCACCAGGTGGGCGAGGTACCAGTCACCCTGCTGCGTCTCGACCAGGCACCCGTGGCCCGCCTTCTGCAGCCGCAGGTCCGGCCGGCCGGCGGAGGTGAGCAGCGGCCCCCTCGGGTCGGCCAGGTACGGGCCGAACAGGTGGCGGGAGCGGGCGACCGTGACCTGGTGCTCCCAACTGGTCCCGCCCTCGGCCGTGACCAGCCAGTACCAGCCGTCGCGCCGGTAGAGGTGCGGACCCTCGGTCAGCCCGGCCGAGGTGCCGTGGAAGATGATGCGCGCCTCGCCGACCAGCCGTCCTCGCTCGCGGTCGTAGCGCTGGATCTCGATCCCGCCGAAGCGGTCCCGGCCCGGTCGCCAGTCCGCGCTCAGGCTCAGCAGCCAGGTGCTGCCGTCGGTGTCGTGGAACAGCGCCGCGTCGAAGCCGTGCGCGTGCAGCTTCACCGGGTCCGACCAGGGCCCGCCGATGTCCGGGGCGGTGGTCAGGTAGTTCTGCGGGTCCCAGTAGCCGCTGGCGAAGCTGGCGACGTCGCTGTAGACGAGGTGGAACAACCCGTCGTGCCAGGTCAGGTCCGGCGCCCACACCCCGTTGGAGTCCCCGCAGCCCCGCAGGTCCAGCAGCCGGCGCTCGGTGACGATCCCGCCGAGGGGACGCCAGTGCACCAGGTCGCGGGAGTGGTGGATCCCGACCCCCGGGTACCACTCGAAGGTCGAGGTGGCCAGGTAGTAGTCGTCGCCCACGCGCAGGATCGAGGGATCCGGGTGGAACCCGGTGAGGACCGGGTTGCGGATCGACCGGGTGACGGCGGGCAGGGGGGCGATCTCGGTCGACATCGGCGACTCCTCGGGCTCGGTCCACTGACGACTTTCCGGAACTTCCGCTCCGGACAGTGCGGAGTTGCGGCCCACCGTATCGGCTCTACGCGGCTGTCGGGGAGCCTTGACCGGGGCACAGACGGGTCGTAACCTACCGGCCAATGCCGGAAACCATTCCGCTCCATCGCTGAAAGTTCCGGAGATCCCGTGTCCGACAAGGTCACCATCGCGACGATCGCACGCCTGGCCGGCGTCTCGGTGCCGACGGTCTCGCGGGTGGTCAACGGCCGCTCCGACGTCTCCCCGCAGACGCGGGAGCGGATCGAGCAGCTGCTCGCGCGGCACGGCTACCGTCGCCGTCCGCCGAGCATGCGGGCCAGCTCCGGCCTGATCGACCTGGTCTTCAACGACCTGGACAGCCCGTGGGCGGTCGAGATCATCCGGGGGGTCGAGGACGTCGCGCACGCGGCCGGCATCGGCACCGTGGTGTCCGCCATCCACCGGCGTACCTCGTCGGCGCGGCAGTGGCTGCACAACCTGCGGGTCCGCTCGACCGAGGGCGTCATCTTCGTGACCTCGACCCTGGAGGCGCCGCTGCAGGCGGAGCTGAGCCGGCTCAACCTCCCGGTCGTCATCGTCGACCCGGCCGGCGTGCCGCCGCAGGAGGCGCCGGCGATCGGCGCGACCAACTGGGTCGGCAGCCTGCGGGCCACCGAGTACCTGCTCGGTCTCGGCCACCGGCGCATCGGGTTCATCGGTGGACCGGCGCACCTGATGTGCAGCCGGGCCCGCCTGGACGGCTACCGGGCGGCCCTGGAGGCCGCCGGTCTCGGGGTGGACGACGAGCTGATCCGCCCGGGCAACTTCTACCACGAGGCCGGTTTCACCGGGGGCGAGCGGCTGCTGGCCCTGCCGGATCCGCCCACCGCGATCTTCGCCGCCAGCGACCAGATGGCCCTCGGCGCCTACGAGGCGGTACGCCGGCGCGGCCTGCGGGTGCCGGACGACGTCAGCGTGGTGGGCTTCGACGACCTGCCGGAGGCGCGGTGGTGCTCCCCGCCGCTGACCACCGTGCGCCAACCGCTCGCCGAGATGGGGATGCTGGCCGCCCGCACGGTCCTGCGGCTGGCCCGGGGTGAGCGGACCGAGAGCCGACGGGTGGAGCTGACCACCGAGCTGGTGGTGCGTGACAGCGCCGCCCGCCCGCCCGAGTGAGCAGCGGTGGCCTCAGCGCAGGGGTCGGCAGGACGCCCGGACCACCAGCTCGGTGGGGAGCCGGATGTGCGTGTCGCGTTCCACGCCCGCGATCAGGTCGATCAGCAGGCGCAGCGACTCCGCGCCCATGCGTTGCAGCGGTTGCCGGATCGTCGTCAGCGGCGGGTCGACCAACGCGGACTCCGGGACGTTGTCGAAGCCGATCACCGACAGGTCGTCCGGCACGGTCAGGCCCGCGCCGCGGGCCACGTCCAGCGTCGAGATCGCCGAGAGGTCGTTGCCCGCGAAGATCGCCGTCGGCCGGTCGGGGAGCGTCAGCAGCTCGGCCGCCGTGCTCGCGGCGCTCTCGATGCGGAAGCCGCCGACGCGCACGAGCCGCTCGTCCACCGCCACCCCGGCGTCGGCCATGGCCCGGCGGAATCCGGCCTCCCGCAGCCGCGCCGACTCCAGGTCGGGGCGTCCGCTGATGTGCCCGATGCGGCGGTGGCCGAGGGAGAGCAGGTAGTTCGTGGCGAGGACGGCGCCGGCGAAGTTGTCCGAGTCGACGGTGGGCAGGCCGGACGGGCCGGTGTGCGGGTCGACGGCCACCACGTGGAAGCCGTGCTTGGTCTCCACCACGGTCGGTGTCACGATCACCGCGCCGTCGATGAGCGTCCCGGACAGGCGGGCCAGGGACCGGCGTTCCCAGCCGATGGCCGCGCCCTCGCCGTCGCCGCTGGAGTAGGCCAGCAGTTGGTAGCCGCTGCCGGCGACCTCCCGGGACGCGCCCTTGAGCAGTTCGGTCGAGAACGGCTCGAACTCGGCGACCAGGATGCCCAGCACGTTGGTGCGGTGGCTGCGCAGGCTCTGCGCGCCGAGGTCGGCCTCGTACCCCAGGTCGTGGATGACCTGCTGCACGCGTTCGACGGTGGCCTGGGCGACGCCGTACCTGCCATTCACAACCTTCGATACCGTTGCCACCGAGACGCCGGCGGTACGTGCCACGTCCGACATCTTGACGCGCTCCGGGAACACCACGCCGACGATGATAGAGGGCTCGCCCGCCCGCGTCGCTACGGTTTCGAAAACGTTATCGATACCGATTGACATCGAGTTACGTGGCTGTAACACTCCCCGGCAGGTAACCCGACTACGTGGTCGAGGAGACATTCATGGCGATGAAGCGCCGTGCGGCTGCCGTGCTGGCACTGCTTGTGACAACCGCCCTGGTCGCCACCGGATGCAACGGCGGTGGCGACGACGAGACGGACGCGGGAAGTGAGCTGTACAAGAACCCGGTGACGCTCACCTGGTGGCACAACGCCTCCCAGGACGGCCCCGGCAAGACGTACTGGGAGAAGGTCGCCAAGGACTTCTCCGCGCTCCACCCGACCGTCAAGATCGAGATCGAGGCGATCGAGACCAACCAGCTCCAGCGCACCCGGCTGCCCGCCGCGCTGCTGAGCAACGACCCGCCGGACGTGTTCCAGGCCTGGGGCGGCGGCGAGATGCGCGAGCAGGTCGAGGCCGACTACCTCAAGGACATCACCGACCAGGTGAAGACCGAGGTGGCCGACATCGGCAGCGCCTCGGAGATCTGGCAGGTGAACGGCAAGCAGTACGGCCTGCCGTACCGGATGGGCATCGAGGGCGTCTGGTACAACAAGGACATGTTCGCCAAGGCGGGCATCACGGCACCGCCGGCCACCTTCGAGGAACTCAACGCCGCGGTCACCAAGCTCAAGGCCATCAACGTGGTCCCGATCGCCCTCGGCGCCGGTGACAAGTGGCCCGCCGCGCACTGGTGGTACAACTTCGCGCTGCGCGCCTGCTCGGTCGACACGCTGAAGAAGGCCACCACCGACCGGACCTTCGACGACCCGTGCTTCGTCAAGGCCGGCCAGGACCTGAAGGCGTTCATCGACACCAAGCCGTTCCAGAACAACTTCATCGCCACGCCGGGCCAGAACGACCCGACCAGCGCCAACGGCCTGCTCGCCAACGGCAAGGCCGCGATGGAGCTGATGGGCGACTGGAACCGCGGCACCCTGGACACCGTCGCCACCGACAAGGCGGCTCTGGGCAAGTTCCTCGGCTGGTTCCCGGTGCCGGCGATCTCCGGCTCCGCCGGTGACCCGAAGGCCGCCCTGGGCGGCGGCGACGGCTTCGCCTGCGCCAAGAACGCCCCGGCCGAGTGCGTCGAGTTCCTCAAGTACCTCGTCAGCCCCGAGGTGCAGAAGGGCTACGCCGCCACCGGCACCGGCCTGCCGGTCGCCAAGGGCGCGGCCGACGGCGTCACCGACCCGGCCCTGAAGTCGATCCTCCAGGCCACCTCCGACGCCACCTACGTGCAGCTCTGGCTCGACACCGCCTACGGCAGCACCGTCGGCAACGCGATGAACGACGCGATCGTCGCGATCTTCGCCGGCAACGGGACACCTGAGAAGGTCGTCTCGGCCATGAAGGCGGCCGCAAGCAAGTGACGTCCGCATCGCAGACCCGTATGCCCGCCGGCGGCGTGACCGCGCCGCCGGCGGGCCTCCGGCCCGGCGCACGAGCCGCCTCGCGCCGCGCCGAGACCCGCCGCAAGTGGTACGAGATCATCGGGCTGACCACGCCGGCGGTCCTCATCTACGTGCTGTTCGTGCTGGTGCCGATGGGCTTCGCGTTCTACTACAGCCTGTTCCGCTGGCGCGGCGTCGGCCCGCCCACCGAGTACGTCGGCTTCCGCAACTACACGCTCGCGTTCCAGGACCCGATCTTCCTCGACGCGCTGCGCAACAACGCGATCATCGTGTTCGGGTCGCTGCTCATCCAGGGGCCTGTCGCACTCGGCATCGCCCTGCTGCTCAACCGCCGCTTCCGCGGACGCTCGGCGTTCCGCCTGCTGGTCTTCGTGCCGTACGTGCTCGCCGAGGTCACCGTCGGCATCATGTGGAAGCTGATCCTGACCGACGGCGGCACGCTCGACGCGCTGCTGCGGTCGGTCGGACTGGGCGGCTTCGTGCAGGCGTGGCTGGCCGACCTCGACGTGGTCATCTGGACCCTGCTGTTGGTCCTCACCTGGAAGTACGTCGGCTTCGCCATCATCCTCCTGCTCGCCGGCCTGTCGAACGTGCCGCCGGAGCTGAACGAGGCCGCCGAGATCGACGGCGCGAGTTGGTGGCAGATCCAGCGCCACGTCACGCTGCCGCTGCTCGGCCCCACCATCCGGATCTGGATGTTCCTGTCGATGATCGGCTCGTTGCAGGTCTTCGACATGGTCTGGGTGACCTCCGTGCCCGCGGTGCGCTCGCTCGGCGCCTCCGCCACCATGGCCACGTACATGGTGGACAACGGCTTCTTCGCCCGGCTGTGGGGCTACGGCAACGCGGTGGCCGTGATCCTGTTCGTCATCTCCTTCGTCGCGGCGCTGCTGTTCCAGCGGTTCCTTCTCCGCCGCGACATCGAGGGCGCCATCACCCGGAAGGGGAAGTGACAGTGGCCGTGAACTCCGTACCCGCCCCCTCCGCCGGGCGCCGGCCGGTGCAGTGGAACACGCCGCTGACGTACGCGCTGGCGCTCGCGGTCGCGGCCGTGTCGATCGCGCCCGTCGTGTACGTCGTCGTCGGCGGTTTCCGGACCACGCCGCAGATCGTGGCCGACCCGGCCGGCCTGCCGGACCCGTGGGTCTGGGAGAACTACTCCCGGGTGCTGACCCAGAGCGACTTCTGGCGGCAGGCGTTCAACAGCGCCGTGGTCGCGCTCGGCACCACGCTCGGTGTGGTGGTGCTCGGCATGGCCGCCGCGTTCGTGCTGGCCCGGTACACGTTCCGGGGACGCGAGGCGCTCTACACCTTCTTCACCCTCGGCCTGCTGTTCCCGGCCGGCGCGGCGATCCTGCCGCTGTACCTCCTGCTGCGTGACCTGAACCTGATCAACTCCTACTACGCGGTGATCCTTCCGCAGGTGGCCTTCTCGCTGCCGCTCACGATCGTCATCCTGCGCCCGTTCCTGTCCGCCATCCCGCGGGAGCTGGAGGACGCGGCGGCGATCGACGGCGCCGGGCGGCTCGGCTTCCTCTGGCGGATCGTGCTGCCGCTGTCGCGGCCCGCGGTCGTCACGGTCGGCATCCTCGCGTTCGTGGCGAGCTGGAACGCGTTCCTGCTGCCGCTGCTCGTCCTCGGCGACGTCAGCCTGCACACCCTGCCGCTGGGCGTGCAGAACTTCTCCAGCCAGTACACCACCGACACCGCGGGCGTCCTGGCGTTCACGTCGTTGGCGATGCTGCCGGCCCTGCTCTTCTTCACGCTCGCCGAGAAGCAGATCGTCGGCGGCCTGCAGGGCGCGGTCAAGGGCTGAGCGGCAGCGGTACGCGCACAACCAAGCGAAAGGCACAACATGACAGAGGTCCACACGGTGGTGGTCGGGCCGGCGCCGGCTCAGGCAGGCCCGGACCACGACCGGTCGGACGGGCACGCCGGCGAGGCCCGCGTCCGGGAGCTGCTCGCCCGGATGACGATCGAGGAGAAGATCGCCCAGCTCGTCGGCTTCTGGGAGAAGGAGGACGGTGAGGCGGTCGCACCCCTGCAGGGCGAGTTCGCCGACGCCGCCCGGTTGGAGGACTTCTCCCGCCACGGGCTCGGTCACCTCACCCGGGTCTACGGCACCCGCCCGGTCGACGCCGCGTCCCGCGCGGCCTGGCTGTGGCGGTTCCAGCGCGACCTGGTGACCGGCACCCGCCTGGGCATCCCGGCGATCGTGCACGAGGAGTGCCTCACCGGGCTGTCGGCGTGGAAGGCCGCCACCTTCCCCACGCCGCTGGCCTGGGGCGCCGCGTTCGACCCGGACCTCGTCACCGAGATGGCCGCGGCGATCGGGTCCTCGATGCGGGCGCTCGGCATCCACCAGGGACTGGCGCCGGTGCTCGACGTGATCCGGGACCCGCGCTGGGGCCGGGTCGACGAGTGCATCGCCGAGGACCCCTACCTGGTCGGCACCATCGGCACGTCGTACGTGCGCGGCCTCCAGTCACAGGGGGTGCACGCCACGGTGAAGCACTTCGCCGGCTACTCCGCCTCCCGCGCCGGGCGCAACTTCGCCCCGGTGCACGCCGGCCCCCGGGAGCTGGCCGACGTGCTGCTCCCGCCGTTCGAGATGGCGATCCTCGACGGTGGCGTGCGCAGCGTCATGCACTCGTACGCGGAGATCGACGGCGTGCCCGCCGCCGCCGACCCGACGCTGCTGACCGGCGTGCTGCGGGACCGGTGGGGCTTCGACGGCACGGTGGTGGCCGACTACTACGGCGTCGCCTTCCTCCACCTGCTGCACCACGTCGCGGCCGACCACGCGGACGCGGCCGTGCAGGCGCTGAGCGCGGGCCTCGACATCGAGCTACCCACCGGCGACGCCTACCTGACCCTGACCGGGACGGTGCGGGCCGGCACTGTGGACGAGGCGTTGGTCGACCGGGCGGTGCTGCGCGTCCTGCGGCAGAAGCAGGAACTCGGGCTGCTCGACGCCACGTTCGACGACGAGCCACCGGGCGCGGTCGACCTCGACTCGCCCGAGCACCGGTCGATCGCCCGCCGGCTCGCCGAGGAGTCGGTCGTCCTGGTCGCCAACGAGGGCGTGCTCCCGCTGCCGGAGGGCCGGCGGGTGGCGGTGGTCGGCCCGAACGCCGACCGGCAGGGCGCGTTGTTCGGCTGCTACTCGTTCCTCAACCACGTGCTGGCCCTCCACCCGGGGGTGGAGACCGGCTTCGAGGTGCCGACCGTGCTGGAGGCGGTGCGTGCCGAGTTCGGCGCCGACCGGGTCACCTTCGCGGCCGGCTGCGAGGTGGACTCGGCGGACCGGTCCGGGTTCGACGAGGCGGTCGCCGCCGCGTCCGCCGCCGACGTGGCGGTCCTGGTGGTCGGCGACCACGCCAGCCTGTTCGGCCGCGGCACCGTCGGTGAGGGCTGCGACCGCGACGACCTGGAGCTGCCTGGCGTGCAGCGGCAGCTCGTCGAGGCGGTGCTGGACACCGGCACGCCGGTGGTCCTCGTGCTGCTCACCGGCCGGCCGTACGCGCTGGGCTGGGCGCTGTCCCGGTGCGCGGCTGTGGTGCAGGCGTTCTTCCCGGGTGAGGAGGGCGCCGGGGCGATCGCGGGTGTGCTCTCCGGGCGGGTCAACCCGTCCGGCCGGCTGCCGGTCACCCTGCCCGGCTCGGCCGGCGCGCAGCCGTACTCGTACCTGCACCCGGAGCTGGGGGAGGGCATGAACGGCACCAACCTGCCCGCGACGCCGGTGGCGCCGTTCGGCCATGGCCTGTCCTACACCACGTTCGCCCACACCGACCTCACCGTGCCCGCCACCGTACCGACCGGCGGGGCGCTGCGCGTCACGGTGCGGGTGACCAACACCGGAGCGGTCGCCGGCGACGAGGTGGTCCAGCTCTACGGCCGCGACCTGGTGGCGTCGGTGACCCGGCCGGTGGCGCAGTTGCTCGGGTACCGGCGGGTGCGCCTGGAACCGGGCGAGGCGGTCACGGTCGAGCTGACGGTGCCCACCACCCGCCTGGCCTTCTCCGACCGCACGCTGACCCGGGTCGTGGAGCCCGGGGACGTGGAGGTGTGGGTCGGCACCAGCGTGCGGCGGGACGCGTGGGCGTCGACCACGCTGGTCGGTGACACGGTCGCGGTGACCAACGCCGCGCCGCGCTGGACGACCACCGAGGTCGGCTGAGCGCCGCCCGCCGCGGGGCGGGCGGTGGTGTCCCACTCGCGGGGACGCCGCCGCCCGCCCCGCACCCTTGTAGGGGCTTTCACGGCATATCGGGTGTTATGTCGATTTCGGCTCAGTAGGCTCGGGGGTGTTGTCCAGCCCCGTGACCCACGGGTCCCGGCGCCGTCGCGCCCGGTCGGCTGGACCCCGGTCGCCGGCCCCCAACAGGGATGCGTGAGTCACGATGATGGACGCGGACACCATGGTGCTGCCCCGGCTCGGGCCGGCGGAGGTCGGTGTCGAGGACCCGTGGGGCGAGGACCGGCCGCGCCGGGCCCCTGCCCGCGTCGCGCGCCGCCCGGCCCGGTGGCGGGTCGCCGCGTGGCTGCTGCCGGCGCTGCTGACCGGTGGGCTGGGTGCCGTCGGGCTGGACCGGCCGGGCCTGCGGGCCGAGGAGTTGGACACCTGGCGCGCGGCCACGTCCCCGTGGCGCGACCTCCGGTCGGCGCTGGCCGGGGACGAGGTCACGCTCGTGCCGTACCACCTGCTGATCCGGGCCTGGGCGGCGCTGTTCGGCGCCGCTGATCCCACGCTGCGCGTACCGTCGCTGCTGGCCGTGACCGCGGCCGCGGCGCTCGTCGGCGCGCTCGCCGCGCGGATGTTCACCCCCGGCACGGGCGTGCTCGCCGGCCTTCTCTTCGCGGCGCTGCCGACCTCGACCCGGTACGCGCAGGAGGCCCAGCCGTACGCGCTGGCCGTGTGCGCGGCCGTGCTCGCCACCTGGCTGCTGCCGGCGGCCCTGGACCGGCCGGGCGTGCGCCGGCTCGCGCCGTACGCCGGGGCCGTGGTCCTGCTGGGCCTGTGCCAGCCGGCCGCGCTGCTGCTGCTCGCCGGCCACGGCTGGGTGGTGCTCGCCTTCCGCCGGGCGGCCGCCGCCCGCTGGTTGGCCACAGTGGTCCTGGCGGCGGTGCCGGTGGCCGCGCTGCTCTGGGCCGGGGTCCGGGCCGGCGCGCGGTTCGCGCCCGGGGTCCGGGTCGACCCGGCGGCGCTGGTGGCGACACCCCGGGACCTGTTCGGGGTCGCCGCCGTCGGCGCGCTGCTGGCCGGTCTGGCCCTGTTCAGCCTTCCGTTGCGGTACGCCGCCGCGATCTGCACCGCGTGGGCGCTCGTGCCGGCGCTCGGGTTGCTGCTCGTGGCCCGGACCGTGCCGGTCTGGTCGCCGGCCGTTCTGCTGTTCACCCTGCCGGCCTGGGCGGTGCTCGGCGCGGCCGCGCTGTCGCGGATGCGCGCCGGCTGGGCGGTGGCCGGGCTGGCGGCGGTCGCCCTGGTCGGCGTGCCGGCCCAGGCCGCGGCGCGGGCGCCCGACGGCCACGGCCAGGATCCCCGCCGGGTCGCGGCGATCGTCGACGGTCTGGGTCAGCGCGGGGACGGCGTGCTCTACGCCGACCCGACCGCGCGCACGGTGGTGGCGCGCTACGTCCCCGCCGACCGGCGACCGGCCGACGTGCTCGCCGACGCGGGTCCGCTCGCCTGTGCCGGTTGCCCCGACGGTCGCCGCCGGCTGTGGCTGATCCGGTCCGGGACCGCCGTGGCGCCGCCCGGCGACGGCCCGGCGGAGCGGGTGCTGCGGGCCGGGTACCGGCCGGCGCAGGTCTGGCGGCCGACCGGGTTCACGGTGGTGTTGTTCGTGGGTGGACGACCGGCATCTGCCTGATTCCCGCCTTTTGTTGTTGATTGTCGGCTTAGCATCTGTCGGGGTTCCTGGCGAGCCCGATGCAGACCATGGGGGAAACGTGGCCGTCGCCGCCGATACACGCCCGTCCCGGGCCGCGGGACCGGGAACTCCGGGTGACCGCCCGGCACCGGCCGTACCCCCCGGGCGACCGGGTCGGTCGGGGGGTACGGACCGCGGGCAGTTGAACGTGAAGGCCCGCCTGGCGTACGCCCGGTGCGGCGCCACCGCCGGGCCGCTGCGCCCGCCCCGCCGTCCGGACGCTCCGGTCGAACTGCGCCCCGCCGCCTCGGTCGCCGCCCGGTCGGTGCTGACCCTGCTCGTGCTGCTCAACAGCGCCACCGGCCTGCTCTTCGTCGGCTGGCTGCTGTTGCCGCAGCACGTGCCCGGCCCGGGTGTGGTCGGGCTCGGCGGCTGGCAGACGATCGCCGCGCGGCTCGCCTTCTGCGTGGTCGTCGGCGTCGAGCTGATCCGCCTCGCGCAGAACGTGGTGGTGTGGGTGTTCGCCTTCCACGCCAAGGACCCCGTGCCGGTCGACCCCCCGGTGGGCCTGCGGGTCGCGCTGCTCACCACGATCGTGCCCAGCAAGGAGCCGATCGACGTCGCGGAGCGGACCCTGCGCCGGCTCCGCGAGATCGTCTACTGCGGACGCGTCGACGTCTGGATCCTCGACGAGGGCGACGACCCCGAGGTGCGGGCGATGGCGGCGCGGCTGGGCGTCCACCACTTCAGCCGCAAGGGGCGGCCGGAGTACAACCAGCCGCGCGGCGAGTTCCGGGCCCGGACCAAGTCCGGCAACCACAACGCCTGGCGGGCCGAGCACGAGCACCGCTACGACGTGGTGGCCAACGTCGACCCGGACCACGTGCCGCTGCCGAACTTCCTGGAACGCACGCTCGGCTACTTCCGCGACCCGGACGTCGCGTTCGTGGTGACCCCCCAGGTCTACGGCAACATGCACCAGAACTTCGTCGCCCACGGCGCCTCGGTGCAGCAGTACCTCTACAACGGCCTGATCGCCCGGGGCGGCAACGGACTGGACGCGCCGCTGCTCACCGGCACCGGCCACCTCTACCGCCCGGCGGCCTGGCGGACCATCGGCGGTTACCAGGACTCGATCATCGAGGACCACCTCACCAGCATCCGGATCCACGCCGCGGTCAACCCGGCGACCGGACGGCGGTGGAAGGGCGTCTACACCCCGGACGTGGTGGCGCTGGGGGAGGGGCCCACCTCCTGGGCCGACTACTTCAACCAGCAGAAGCGCTGGGCGGCCGGCATCTGCGAGATCCTGTTCCGCCGCGACCTGCGCGCGCCGCGCGAGTTGCCGGCCCGCCGTCGCTGGCAGTACCGCCTGCTCCAGTTCTACTACCCGAGCGTCGCGGTCAGCCTGCTGCTGGGCAACGCCGCCACCGCGCTGTACCTGCTCACCGGCGTCGACGCGGGCCGGCTCGACCCGCAGGTCTGGGCGGCGCTGTGGAGCTCGACGCTCGGCAGCTGGTTCCTGCTCTGGCTCTGGCTGCGCCGCTTCAACATCGCTCCGCACGAGCGGGAGGAGGTGGGCATGGTGGGGATGGCACTCGCCCTGTTCGCCGGGCCGGTCTACGTGGCCGCCGCGGTGGGCGCGCTGCTGCGCCGCCGGCTCGGCTTCGTGGTGACCGCCAAGGGAGCGCTGCGGACGGTGGAGTCGCTGCGCACGTTCCGTCTCCACCTGTGCTGGGCGGCGGTCGCCGCCGGACTGCTCGGGGCCAGCTTCGCGCTGGACCACGACTACCCCCTGCTGCGGGTGTGGCCGGTGCTGACGCTGCTCACCGGGCTCGCGCCGCCGGCGATCGCCTGGGTGGAGAACGTGCGCGCCCGCCGCGACGAGCCCGATCCCGTACCGCGACCGGCCGGTGCGCCGGAACGGCCCGTCCCGGCGACGGTCGGCGGTGGTGCGTCGTGCTGAGGCTGACCCTGCCCAGGGTGGGCCTGGCGCTGGCCGGCGCGCTGCTGCTGGCGTACGCCTTCGTGGTGGCGCCCGGCGCGTGGCGCGACCCCGGCCCGGACGTCCCGGCGCAACCGCGCGCGCTGGCCACGCCGGAGGCGGTGGCGACCGCCGACGCCCCGGCGGTGGCCGGGCCCAGCCCGGTCGCCGGCACGTTCCCCCCGGCCGGCCGCGCGTTCTTCGGGGTGATGACCGACAAGGGTCCGTACGACTTCACCGACGCCGACCGGTTCGCGGCGGCGGCGCGGCGGGCGCCGCAGGTCATGCTCTTCGGCGCCGGCTGGGCGTCCGCGACCTTCGACCGGAGCCTCTTCGACCGGATCGCCGACCGGGGCATGATGCCGATGCTGGGCTGGGAGCCCTGGAACCACACCGTCGACGAGGCCGCCCGGCGCACCGGGCTGACCGACCGCCAGATCGACCGGCTGCGGGCCACCCAGCCGGACTACCGGTTGACCCGCATCGTCCGCGGGGACTTCGACGACTACCTGCGGTCCTGGGCCGAGGGCGTACGGTCGCTCGGCTACCCGATCGCCATCCGCTTCGCGCACGAGATGAACGGCGACTGGTATCCCTGGTGCGAACGCGCCAACGGCAACCGACCCGGCGACTACGTGCGGGCGTGGCGGCACGTGCACGACATCTTCACCGCGGCCGGGGCGACCAACGTGGCCTGGGTGTGGAGCCCGAACGCCCGCTGGGACAAGACGACCGCCGGGCTGGCCGGGCTCTACCCCGGCGACGACTACGTCGACTGGGTCGGCGTCACCGGCTACTACGGCTCGGGCACCTTCAGCAAGACGTACTGGACCTTCGACCAGATCTTCGGGCCCACCCTCACCGAGATCCGGGCCCTCACCGACAAGCCGCTGGTCGTCACCGAGACCGGCGCCGCCGAGACGGCGACGGACAAGGCCCGGTGGATCCGGGAGACGTTCCGCTCGCTGCCCCGCTACCGGGACGTGATCGGGCTGATCTGGTTCGAGGTGGACAAGGAGAAGGACTGGCGTATCGCCGGCTCACCGACCGCGTCGACGGCGTTCGCCGAGTCGGTGGCCGGCGCGCGCTACGACTCGACCTGGACGCCGGCGATGCGACCCCGGACCGGACCGGGCGGCTGACCGCGCGCCGGGCGGCTCAGACCAGCGTGCGGACCGCCCGCAACGCCGCCTCCACGTCCTGCTCGTCGTTGGCGATCGTGGCGCCGAACCGGAGGTACGACGGCCGGTAGGGGGTGCTGCTGGCGATGACGCCGGCCGCGTACAGCCGGCCCACCGCCTCGCCCACCGGCACGTCCGGCACCTCGCAGCAGACCACGCCGGCGGAGAGGTCGGCCGCGCGCGGGGTGACCAGCCGTACGCCCCGGATGCCCGCCAGACCGTCCTTGAGCCGGTCGGCCAGCTCCCGCGTGCGGCCGGCGACCCGGGCCGGGCCGATCCGCTCGTGGAACGCGAACGCGTCGGCCAGCGCCCACCGGTGCTCGAAGCTGTGGTAGCCGCCCGGCGTGTGCGCCGGGCCGGGCGCTGGGGGTTCCCCGGCCGTGCCGCCGGCCAGCCAGCGGCCGATGCTGCGCCCGTCGAACGGGGGGATCACCGGCGTCATCCGGGCCCACGCCCGGGGCGTGGCCCAGACCAGACCGGTGCCGCGCGGCCCGAGCAGCCACTTGTGGCAGCCGGAGACCAGCACGTCGCAGCCCAGTTGCTCCGGGGTGGCCCCGTCGGCGCCGAACCCGTGCACCCCGTCGAGGCAGAGCAACGCCTCCGGGCTGCGCTCGCGGACCACCTCGGCCAGCCGGCGGACCGGCAGCTTCACCCCGGTGCCGGAGTGCACCCAGGTCAGCGCCACCACCCGGGTGCGCGGGGTGAGCGCCGCGGCGAGGCCGGCGACCATCTCGTCCACCCCGGTGGTGGCCGGGTCCCGGTAGAGGCGGGCCCGGCGCACGGTGACGCCGTCGCGGTCGGCGCGCAGTCGCAGCGCCTCGTGCGTGGCGTAGAAGTCGTGCTCGGTGGTCAGCACCTCCTCGCCCGGCCGCAGGCGGATCGCGCTGTAGACCAGCCCGAGGCCCATGGTGGTGGAGTCGGTCAGCGCGATCTGGTCGGCACGGGTGTCGAGGTGCCGGGCGGCGGCGTCGCGCACCGCGGCGTCCAGCCGCTCCTCGTTGGCGCCCAGGTAACCCAAGGCGTCCCGATCCAACGCCGCGCGGTGGGTGGCCACGGCCTCACGTACCGGGGCCGGGTGCGGGGCGAACACGAAGGTGGCCAGGTGGGCCCGGGACCGGTCCAGCGCGAACTGGGCGCGGACGCTTTCCCACCGGGCCGGATCCAGGGCGGGCACGTCACCGGACGCCGGGGCCCGGGCGGCCGGGCGCTCCGGCTCGCAACCGGTGGCCAGGCCGGTCACGCCGGCCGCCGCGGTGGCGCCGAGCAGGCGCCGTCGGGTGAACCGCATCTCCCCATCGTCCGCCGTGCATGTCACGACCGGGTCACCACCGGGATCGGGACCGGTGATTTCGCCGATGCGCGTGGCGAGCCGGGAGCCGATGCTGACGCATGTCGATGTATTTCCGGCGCAAGGAGTGACCGACGTGCCCACCACCCGTTCCCGTACCCCCGTTCGTGTCCTGGCCCGACTCGCCGTGGCGGCCCTGCTCGCCACTGGCGGCGCCCTGGCCGTCCCGACCGCGGCGAGTGCCGCGAGCCCCTACGAGCGCGGCCCGGCGCCCACCAACGCCATCCTGGAGGCCAGCCGCGGGCCGTTCGCCACCTCGTCGGTGAACGTCTCCTCGTTGAGCGTCACCGGCTTCGGCGGCGGCGTCATCTACTACCCGACCAGCACCGCCGAGGGCACCTTCGGCGCGGTGGCCATCTCGCCCGGCTACACCGCCACCTGGTCCAGCCTGAGCTGGCTCGGGCCGCGGATCGCCTCGCACGGCTTCGTGGTGATCGGCATCGAGACGAACACGCTGCTGGACCAGCCGGACAGCCGGGGTCGGCAGCTCCTGGCCGCGCTGGACTACCTGACCCAGCGCAGCTCGGTGCGGGGCCGGATCGACTCCTCCCGGCTCGCCGTGGCCGGGCACTCGATGGGCGGCGGCGGCAGCCTGGAGGCCGCCGCGTCCCGGCCGTCGTTGCAGGCCGCCGTCCCGCTCGCACCGTGGAACCTGGACAAGACCTGGTCCGAGGTGCGGGTGCCGACGCTGATCATCGGCGGCGAGACCGACAGCATCGCGCCGGTGGCCACCCACTCGATCCCGTTCTACACCAGCATCCCGTCGTCCTCGGAGAAGGCGTACCTGGAGTTGAACGGCGCCAACCACTTCTTCCCGCAGACCGTGAACACCCCGCTGGCGAAGCAGGCGGTGGCCTGGCTGAAGCGGTTCGTCGACGACGACACCCGCTACGAGCAGTTCCTCTGCCCGGGCCCGAGCGGGTCCGCGATCGAGGAGTACCGCAACACCTGCCCCAGCTCCTGAACCCGCACGCGGACGGGACGGTCGCCGCGTCGGCCGTCCCGTCCGCGTGTCCGCCTCTTTTCCGACGGGTTACCCATAGGTGACACTGGATGCATGGTTTCTGCATCGACAGTGCATATAAACCTGTGGGGCCGGGACGACGAGTGCGACGCGATCCGTCGGCTCCTCGACTGGGACTCCGGCGGCGCGCTGCTGTTCCACGGCCCGCCCGGCTCCGGGCGCACCACCCTGCTGACGTACGCCCGGCGGGTGGCGGGGGAACGGACGCTGCTCACCGGTGCCGGCCTGGCCGACGAGGCCGCCCTGCCCTACGCCGGGCTGCACCGTCTGCTCGATCCCGTGCTGGACGCGGACGCGGCCCTGCCGGTGCGGCAGCGTCGGCTGCTCCGGCGCGTGCTCGGCGGCGGCGGATGCCCGGCCGACCAGCGGCTGGCCCTGGCCGCGGCGGTGCGTTCCCTGCTCGCCGCCGCCGCCGAGCGCCGGCCGCTGCTGTGCACCGTGGACGACCTCGACACCGGGGACCGGCAGAGCGCGTGCACGCTGGCGGTGGTGGCGCGGCGGCTGCGCCGGCTGCCGGTGGCGCTGCTGCTGACCACGACGTCCCCGACGGCCGTCGACGGCGTCCCGGCGCACCGGCTGCGGCCGCTGCACGTCCGGGAGTGCCAGGCCATGCTCGCCGGACGCCGGGACCCACCACCGGCGCCGGTGGCCCGCGCGTTGGCCGCGCTGAGCAGCGGCAGTCCGCAGGCCCTCGCGGACCTGGCCGACACGCTCACCCCGGCCCAGTGGCGGGGCGAGGAGCCGTTGCCCGACACGCCGCCGGTGGACGGCGCGCTCGCCGCCGCCTACCGCGCCCGCCTCGACCGGTTGCCGGCGCCGACCCGGCGGATGGTGCTGCTCGCCGCGCTCGACCCGCACGACGACCCGGGCACCCTGGTGCGCGCCGCCTGGGCCGGCGGCCTGACCGTCGAGGCGCTCGCCCCCGCCGAGGCGGCCGGCCTGCTGCGTACCGGGCCGCACGGGGTGACGTTCCCGGACCCGCTCGCCCGGCCGATGATCACCGCGGTCGCGCCGCTGGCCGACCTGCGCGCGGCGCACCTGCTGCTGGCCGGCACGCTCGCCGGAGGCCCACTGGGCCGGGCGCTGCGCCACGCCACCGACGCCGACTGCCCGGCCGACGTGCTGGCCGCCGAGCTCGCGGTGGCGGTCGACCGGGCACCGGACCGGGCCGCCGCGGCGGTCGCGCTGCGCCGTGCGGCCGAGCTGACCGCCGATCCCGCCCGCGTGGCCGAGCTGACGGTCGCGGCGGCACGCTGCGCCTGGACCGCCGGCGACCCGGACCAGGCCCGGGAGCTGCTGCGCCGGCTCGCCCCCGGACCGACGGTGCGCGGCCCGGCCGACCTGGTCCGGGGCGACATGCAGCTGCGGTGCGACGCCCCGGCCGCCGCGGTGGCGACGCTGCTGGCCGCCGCCGACGCGGTCGCGCCGACCGACCGCCGCTCCGCCCTGCTCGCGCTGGTCCGCGCCGGCGAGGCCATCTGCGTCACCGGCGACCACTACCGCTATGCCGAGGTGGCGCGGCGGGCCGAGGCGTTGCGGCGCCCCGGTGACCCGCCCGAGGTCGACCTGCTGGCCACCTTCGCGGTGGGCGTCGGGGCGACCCTGCGCGGCGACCACGCCCGCGGTGGCCCGGCGCTGCGCCGGGTCGTCGTCCTCGGCGGCCGGCTGGCCGGATCCGCAGCCACCCCCGCCGCGCTGGCCTGCGCCGCCGCGGCCGCCCTGCTGGTGGGCGTGGACGGCCCCGCGCACCGGCTCGCCGACCGGGCGGTGGAGGTGGCCCGCTCGTCCGGCGAGGTGTCCCTGCTGCCCCGGGCGCTGGAGCTGCGGGCCGTCGCGGAGTATTGGCTGGGCCGCCACGAGGCCGCCGCGGAGACCGCCCGGCAGGGCGTGCGCACGGCCCGCGCCGCCGGTCAGCACGTCTGCGCCCAGGTGCACCTCGGCATCCTCGCGGTGCTGGCGGCGGTGCGTGCCGACCGGGTCGGCGCGCTGGCGCGGATCGCCGAGATCGGTGACGGGGCCGCCCCCGGGAGCCGGCCGGACGCGTACGCCCGGTGGGCGCTCGGCGTGCTGGACCTCATCGACGGCCGGTACGCCGACGCCGTCGCCCGGCTGGCCGCGCTGGCCCGCGCGCGCACCGGTCGGGGGCAGGTGCTGGTGCAGGTGATGGCCACCCCGTACCTGGTGGAGGCCGCCGCCCACGAGGGCGGGCGGCCGGCGGCCGCGCTCACCGTCTTCGACCACTGGGCCAGCAGCACGGCCAGCCCGTCGCGGCGGGCGCTGGCCGCCCGGTGCCGGGCGCTGCTCGCGCCGCGCGGCGGCCCGGAGGCCGAACAGGAGTTCCGCGCGGCGCTGCGGCTGCACCCGGCCGACACCGACCGGTTCGAGCGGGCCCGCACCGAGCTGCTGTTCGGTCGGGAGCTGCGCCGTCGGCGTCGGCCCCGGGACGCCCGGGCGCACCTGCACCGGGCCCGGGAGGCGTTCACGCTGCTCGGCGCGACCGCCTGGGCCGAGCGGGCGGGCGAGGAGCTGCGCGCGGCGGGGGAGTCGGTCGGACCCGGCCGGCCCGGGCCGGAGCAGTTACTGACCGGCCAGCAACTGCACATCGCCCGGCTGGTCGCGCAGGGGGCGACCAACCGGGAGATCGCCACCCGGATGTCGCTGTCCACCCGGACCGTCGACCACCACCTGCGCAACGTCTTCCACCGGCTCGGCGTGCGGTCCCGCACCGAGCTGGCCCGCCTGCTGCCCTGAGCGCCGGCCCGGTCGGAGCGCCCGCGGCCGGGTCAGTGCAGCGCGGCCACGGCCGCGTCGGCGCCGCCCCGCCAGAGCACGCCGGCCTCGGTGAAGCCGGCCGCGCGCAGGGCGTCGAGGTGCCACGCCGCGGGCGGGTTCCACTCCGGGCTGTGCCCGGTCGGATAGATCTGCCGCCGCTTCTCCACCAGCGGCCCGAGCGTCGGGTCGTCGGCCGCCTGCTCCCACCAGCCCGCCCAGGACAGCGCCGCGCCGGCGCGGTGCCGGGCGTGCCGCTGCTCCCGGGCCCGCTCGCCGAGCCGCGCGGTCAGCGTCGGCAACGCGTCGTCGGGCATGTGGTCGGCGTTGACGAACACGCCGCCGGGGCGCAGCACGTCCCGGATCTCCCGGTACAGCTCGGCCAGGCGCGGCCCGTCGAGCCAGTGCAGGGCGGTGGCGGTGAGCACCGCGTCGTAGTCCCGGTGGGGCAGGGCGGTGGCCCAGTCGGCCTGGTTGAGGTCGGCGGTGACCACCGTGGCCCGGCCGGCCAGGGCCGCCTCGGCGAGGGTGAGCAGCACCGGGTCGAGGTCGAGCAGGGTGACCTCGGCGTCGGGCCGGCGGGCCAACGCGCGCAGGCTGATCGACCCGGTGCCGCCGGCCAGGTCGAGCACGCGCGCCGGCCGGTCACCGGCGACCGCCTCGACGGCGTCGAGCATCGCGGCGAACCGGTGCTCCCGGTCCGGCATGAACGCCTCCTGCTGCCGGTCCCAGCTCTCCTGCCAGGCCCGCACATCCACATCGTAAGGAGTCATGCCGCTGACGATAGTTACCGAGGAGGTGCCTGTCGAGGCTTGTTGCCAATCTTTTGCAACAAGCTCGGAGCGGTCCCGCGTCCCGGCGGCGTCACCGGTGGGGGACGTCACGGCATGCGGCGGTGACGAACGGGTGACGCGACCTCCGGCAGGGTCGCGGCACGAGAACGGGACGGTTCGAGGGGGCGGCATGATCAGGACGATGCTCCGGCTGCGCGCGCGTGCGGGGTGCGAGCCCGCGGTCGGACCGGCCTGGGAGACCGTCGCCGGGCAGGTCGGCGCGCTCGCCGGCAGCCTCCGGCACGAGCTGCTGCGCGACGCCCTGGACCCGTACGGCTTCGTCGTGGTCACCGAGTGGACCGACGAGGCGGCGCTGCGCGCGTACCGGCAGGGGCCGGTGGCGGCACGCCTGACCGACCTGCTCCGGCCGCTGACCGAGCCGGCCGACCCGCCCGACTACCCGCCGATGCGGGAGGACGGCGACGGCGACGGCCCGGTCTACGTGGACGTGGAGCTGACCGTGCCACGGGACCGGCTCGCCGAGTTCCACCGGGGCTACCCCGAGGTGGTGCGGCGGATGGCGGCCATCCCCGGCTACCGGCGTGAGCAGCTGCTCCGTGAGCCCGGCTCCGACACGCACCACATCTTCGCGGAGTGGGACGGCGCCGCCCCGTTCCTCGCCTGGATCGGCGACCCGGCCCACGCCTCGGTGCAGGCCGGCCCGATCGCACCGTTTCTTCTCGACATCCGGCGCCGCCTGTTCCACGTCGTACCCGACGGGACCGGCCGCCACTCGACCACGGGCAGGGAGGCCGACGTGCAGCAGACAACGGAGGTACTGGTCGTCGGGGCGGGGCCCACCGGGCTGACCGCCGCCGTCGAGCTGGCCCGGCGCGGCATCGCCTGCCGGGTCATCGACAAGCAGGTCACGCCGCCCGGCCACGCGGACAAGGCGATCGGCGTGCACTGCCGCACCATGGAGATCTGGGAGGAGCAGGGCGTCGTCCGGGAGGCCATGGACGCCGGCATCTGGCTCACCGGCAACATGGTCTTCGTCAACGGCGAGCAGACCCACCGGATGAGCTGGGAGCTGCCCGGCCTGCCGTACGACCACCTCGGCCTGCCGCAGTACGAGACCGAGCGGATCCTCACCGCCCGGCTGGCCGCGCTCGGGGTGCGCCCGCAGCGCGGCGCCGAACTGGTCGACTTCACCCAGGACGCCGACGGCGTGACCGCCACCGTCCGCACCGCCGACGGCGGCACCGAGACGGTACGCGCGGCGTACCTGGTCGGCGCCGACGGCGCGCACAGCCGGGTACGGGAGCGGCTGGGGCTCACCTTCACCGGCGGTCTGGGCCGGTTCCCGCAGCTGTTCATGCTGGTGGACGTCGACGTGAACTGGGACATGCCGGACGGGCACCTGCTGCGGTTCCTGCACATGACCGACGGGCAGATGGACGGGATGCTGGTCTGCGTGCCGCTGCGCGGCGCGCACCGCTACCGCATCGCCACCCTCGCCCCGCCCCGGTTCTTCGCCCAGACCGGCGGGCGGGACGCCCCGCCCGGGTTCAGCGAGGAACTCGACGAGCCGACCATCGCCGACGTGCAGGCCGCGCTGGACCGCCTCGCGCCACCCGGCACCCGGGCGAGCAACCTGCGCTGGTCATCGGTGTTCCGGATCAGCCACGGCATCGTCGACCGCTACCGCGACGGCCGGGTCTTCGTCGCCGGGGACGCCGCCCACCTGCACCCGCCCGCCGGCGGTCAGGGCATGAACACCGGCATCCAGGACACCTGGAACCTGGCCTGGAAGCTGGCCCTGGCGGTACGCGGGCTCGCCGCGCCCGGCCTGCTGGACAGCTACGAGACCGAGCGGCGCCCGGAGGGCGAGGAGATCGTCGGCCGGGCGGTACGGATGGCCGGCACCGAGGAGGTGGACCGCGCCGACCTGGAACGGCAGTTCCTCCAGGAGATGTCCATGCTGCTCAGCTACGCCGGCAGCCCGCTGGTCGGGGAGACCGTCGCCGACCCGGCCGCGCTCGGCGACGCGCCCCGCCCCGGCGACATCGCGCCCGACGTCGACGGCCTGCGCCGGCGCGGCGTCGGCCACCCGCTGCGGCTGCGGGACCTGACCCGGGGCACCCGGCACACGCTGCTGCTCTACGCCGACGCCACGGCCGACCCGGCGCAGCTGGCGGGGTTCACCGACCTGTGCGCCGACGCGCGTCGCCTCGCCGGTGGCGAACTCGACGCGTACCTGCTGCTCGACCCGGAGGCCGACGAACCGCGCCTGGCCGACCCGCCGGTGGTGCGCGACGCCGACCGCCGGTTCCGGGCCGGGTACGGGCTGACCGGCACCGGGCTCTACCTGATCCGCCCGGACGGGCACGTCGGGTTCCGGGGCGCGCCCGTCGACCCGGACGCGCTGCGCAAGCACCTGCATCTGATCTTCGGGAGCGCGCGGTGAGCCGGGTGCGCACGGTGCTGACGATGCGGACCCGCCAGGGGTGCGAGGCACAGTTCGAGGCGGCGTGGCTCACCGTCGCCGAGGAGATCCGGTCCCTGGACGGCTGCCTGCACCAGGACCTGGTCCGCGACGCCGACGACCCGCGCAGCTATCTGGTGATCAGCGACTGGGCGGACCGGGAGCGGCTGGACGCGTTCGGCCGCAGCGCGCACCGGGACCGGCTGCTGACCCTCATCCGCGAGCTGCGCGAGTCCGCGCAGCGCCACACCTACCAGGTGCTGCACAGCGTGGCCGGCGAGCCGGGGGAGGGGCGATGACCGACGACGACAAGGTGCCGGCCGCCGAGTTGTACACCGAGGCGTTCGCGGCCGACCCGTATCCCACGTTCGCCCGGCTGCGGACCGAACGGCCGGTCTGCCCGGTCGGCTCGCCGCGGTTCGACTCGTGGCTGATCACCGGCTTCGACGACGCGCGCGCGGCGCTGACCGACCCGCGACTGTCCAAGGACCTGTACGGGCCGGACCAGCACTACCTGCGGATCTTCGGCCCGAACTCGGAGGGGTTGAACCGCAACATGCTCAACTCCGACCCGCCCGAGCACACCCGGCTGCGCCGGGTCGTGTCGCAGGCGTTCGCGCCCCGGCGGATCGAGGCGTTGCGTCCCCGGGTGGCGGTGATCGTCGACCAGCTCATCGACAAGATCATCCCGCAGGGCGAGTCGGACCTGATGCACGACTTCGCGATCCCGCTGCCGATGACGGTCATTTGCGAGCTGCTCGGGGTGCCGCCCGCCGACCACGGGCGGGTGCTCGACTGGACCCAGGTCATCCGCACCTCCGGCTCGACCAGCCGGCCCCCGGCGGAGGAACGCGCGGCGGTCCAGGAGGCGCAGCTGCGGCTGCACCACTACCTGGCCGACCTGGTCCGGGCCAAGCGCGACGACCCGGCCGACGACATCATCGGCGCGCTCGTGCGGGCCGTCGACCAGGACAGGACGCTGTCCGAGGCGGAACTGGTCACCACCACGTTCCTGCTGCTCTTCGCCGGGCACCAGACCACCGCCGACTTCCTCGGCAACGCCGTGCTGGCCCTGCTCACCCACCCCGAGCAGCTCGAACTGCTGCGCGCCACGCCCCGCCTGCTGCCGGCGGCGATCGAGGAACTGCTCCGGTTCGACGGCCCGCTGCCGGTGGCCAGCCCGCGCATCGCCACCGAGGACATCGACTACCAGGGGGTACGCATCCCGCGCGGGTCGATCGTCGGGGTGGCGATCAACGCGGCGAACCACGACCCCGGCCACTTCGCCGACCCCGACCGGCTCGACGTGCGCCGGGTCCGGGGACCGCACCTCGGCTTCGGCCACGGCGTGCACTACTGCCTCGGCGTCTCGCTGGCCCGGATGGAGGCGGAACTCGCCCTGTCCGCGCTGCTGCGCCGGCTGCCCGGGCTGCGGCTCGGCGTCCCGCTCGCCGAGGTGCGCCGGCTGCCGGCCGCCTCGCCGTTCCGCGGCCTGCTGGAACTACCGGTCACCTTCACCGTCTAGCCCGTCCCACCCGTCTTCGAGGAGCAGTCATGGTCTTCCGGAACGTGATCGTCTGCCACATGGTCCCCGGCAGCGAGCAGATCGTCGGCGACGTCTTCGGCCACTACGACCAGGTCACCCGGCCGCAGGACCTCGGCGTCATCGGCCGGTACCTGCTGTCGCACCACGACCTCTACATCCACGTGATCGAGCGGGAGCAGGACCCGCGGATCTCCGGGCAGACCCGCGGGCTGCCCGCGTTCCAGAAGATCGCCGAGGCGATCGGCCCGTATGTGACCCCGTACCCGCGCTACTGGAAGAACCCGTCGGACTCGGTGGCCAAGGAGTTCTACCACTGGGCGCCCGAGGGTGAGCCGCCGGCGGACACCACGCTCACCGTGATCGTCGGGCGGATCAAGCCCGGCGCCGAGCCGGACGTGGCCCGGGTCTTCGGCGAGTCCGACGCCGGGTCGCTCCCGACCGACCTGGGCGTGACCGGGCGCTGGCTCTACTCGATCGACGACGTCTACGTGCACCTGCTGGAGCAGGAGTCCTCGGCCGCCGAGGCGACCCGGGACCAGCACGGCGACGCCCCGTCGTTCGGCAAGGTGATGCAGGACCTCGGCCCGTACATCGAGCCGTACCGGCCGGAGGCGTGGCACGGCCCGCAGGATTCGGTGGCCACGGTCTTCTACCGCTGGCAGGCCCAGGACTGAGCCACCCCGCGCGCTCCCGCCACCGGGTGGCGGGAGCGCCGAATCCCCCTGCCGGTCGCGGTCCGTGCGTCAGGCTGGACCCGATTCCGTACGGGGGTGTCGGGTGCCGACCAAGGAACTCATCCAGCACGTCGGCGCGCTGCTGGACCTGGCCGGGGTGCTGGTCATCGCGGTCGGCGTGGCGGTCGCCACGGTGGTCTTCGCGGTGCGCTGCGGGCGCACCCGGCAGGTGGTGGCGAACTACCGGGCCTACCGGCAGGGCGTCGGCCGGGCGATCCTGCTCGGCCTGGAGTTCCTGGTCGGCGGCGACATCATCCGCACGGTCGCGGTGTCACCCACCTTCACCAGCGTCGGCGTGCTCGCGCTGATCGTGCTGGTCCGGACGTTCCTCAGCTTCTCGCTGGAGGTCGAGTTGGACGGCCGCTGGCCCTGGCAGGGTCGCCCGCCGGTGAGCCGGCCGAGCGTGGGCGCCCGGCCGCAGCGCTGACCGTCGCACCCCCGGGGCAGGATGACGACCGTGCGCACGCTGCGGATCATCCAGGGAGACGCGACCAGCCCGCAGGCGAAGGGCCCCAAGGTGATCGCCCACGTCTGCAACGACCTGGGCGGCTGGGGGAAGGGCTTCGTCCTGGCGATCTCCCGGCGCTGGCCGGAGCCCGAGCGTGACTACCGCGACTGGCACCGGCACCGGGCCGGCAACGACTTCGGCCTCGGCGCCACCCGGCTGGTGCGGGTCGCGCCGGACCTGTGGGTGGCCAACATGGTCGGCCAGCGTGGCATGCGACGCGGCAGCGGCGGGCCGCCCATCCGCTACGACGCGGTGGAACGCTGCCTCACGGCCCTGGCCGACCACGCCGAGGAACTGGGCGCGTCGGTGCACATGCCCCGCATCGGGTGCGGGCTGGCCGGCGGCTCGTGGCAGCGGATCGAGCCGCTGGTGCTGCGCACGCTGTGCGCCCGCGACATTTCCGTGACCGTCTACGACCGGTCCTGAGCCGCACCCCGGTGGCACGCAGGTGCGCCGGCCAGGTGGCGTAGCACCTCGCGCATGCGAGGTCCGAAGCCCCTTCCCGGCCGCACGTGCGTGCCGATAGGGTGGCCGGCGTGACGGTGTTCCGGATTGGCGAGGCGGCCGAACTGCTCGGGGTCAGCGCGGACACGGTCCGGCGCTGGATCGACGCCGGTCGGTTGCCGGCCGCCCGCGACGAGCACGGCCACCGGGTGCTCGACGGCGCCGACCTGGCCGCGTTCGTCCGCGCCCCCGGCCACCCCGAGCTCACCTCGGCCCGCAACCGGCTGCGCGGCATCGTCACCGCCGTCGTCAAGGACACCGTGATGGCCCAGGTCGACATCCAGGCCGGGCCGTTCCGGGTGGTGTCGCTGATGAGCCGCGAGGCCGTCGACGACCTCGACCTCCGGGTCGGCTCCGTCGCCGTCGCCGTGATCAAGTCGACCACCGTGGTGGTGGAGCGCGCCCCCGCGCCCAAGGGAAGGACCAACCCGTGACCGTACGGCGGCCCCGCGCCACCCTCGCCGGCGCGCTCGTGGCGGCGCTCGCCCTCGCCGGCTGCGGCGGCGGGCCGGACGAACCGGCGGCCGGGCGGGACGGCGGCGGCCGGGTGACCGTGTTCGCCGCCGCCTCGCTCACCGAGTCCTTCACCCGGCTCGGCACGGACTTCGAGGCCGCCCACCCGGGCAGCACCGTCACGTTCAACTTCGCCGGCAGCTCGGCGCTGGCCACCCAGATCACCCAGGGCGCGCCGGCCGACGTGTTCGTGGCGGCGTCCCCGGCGACGATGAGGACGGTCACCGACGCCGGCGACGCGGCCGGCACGCCGGTCACCCTGGTCCGCAACCAGCTCGTCGTCGCCGTGCCGAAGGGCAACCCGGGCCGGGTCGCCGGCCTGGCCGACCTCGCCCGGCCCGGCGTCAAGGTCGCGCTCTGCGCCGAGCAGGTGCCGTGCGGCGCGGCGGCCCGGACCGCGTTGGACGCCGGCGGCGTCCGGCTCACCCCGGTCACCCTGGAACAGGACGTCAAGGGCGCGCTGGCCAAGCTGCGCCTCGGTGAGGTCGACGCCGCGCTGGTCTACCGCACCGACGTCCGCGCCGCCGCCGCCGACCTGGACGCGGTCGAGTTCCCCGAGTCCGCCCGGGCGGTCAACGACTACCCGATCGTGGTGCTGCGCGGCGCCGGCAACCCCGAGGGCGCCCGCGCCTTCGTCGACTTCGTCCGCTCCGACGCGGGTCTGGCCGTGCTCACCGCCGCCGGTTTCCAGGCCGCGTCCGGGTCGTGAACCGCGCGGTACGCCGGCAACGGGTCCCGGCCGCCCTGCTCGTCCCCGCCGGGCTGGGGCTGGTCTTCCTCGTCCTGCCGTTGGTCGGCCTGCTGGTCCGGGCGCCCTGGACCACGCTGCCCCGGCGGCTCGGCGAACCGGGTGTGCTCACCGCGCTGCGGCTGTCCCTGGAGACCGCCACCGCCGCCACCCTGCTCTGCGTCGCGCTCGGCGTACCCCTGGCCTGGCTCCTGGCCCGGGTGGAGTTCCCCGGGCGGCGGCTGGTCCGCGCGCTGGTCACGGTGCCACTGGTGCTGCCGCCGGTGGTCGGCGGCGTGGCGCTGCTGCTGGTCTTCGGCCGGCGCGGGCTGCTCGGGTCGTGGCTGGACGACACGTTCGGCGTGACGCTGCCGTTCACCACCGCCGGGGTGGTGCTGGCCGAGGCGTTCGTCGCCATGCCGTTCCTGGTCATCGCGGTCGAGGGGGCGCTGCGCGCCGCCGACCCCCGCTACGAGGAGGCAGCGGCCACGCTCGGCGCCGGCCGCTGGACCACCTTCACCCGGGTCACCCTGCCGCTGGTCGCCCCCGGCGTGGCGGCCGGCGCGGTGCTCTGCTGGGCCCGCGCGCTGGGCGAGTTCGGCGCCACCATCACGTTCGCCGGCAACTATCCCGGCCGGACCCAGACCATGCCGCTCGCCGTCTACCTGGCCCTGGAGACGGACCCGCAGGCGGCCATCGTGCTCAGCCTCATCCTGCTCGTCGTCTCCGTGGCCATCCTCGCCGGCCTGCGCGACCGCTGGGTCGGCAGCGCGTGAGCGCGAGGAGTGAGCCGGGGTTGCGAGCCCCGCAGTCGCGAACGAATGTGGTCCCGTGAGCGCGAGGAGTGAGCCGGGGTTGCGAGCCCCGCAGTCGCGAAAGAGGGTGGGCTCGGTGAGCGGGGAGGTGCTGCTCGACGCGCACCTGGTCGCCGAGCGGGACACGTTCGGGCTGGACGTGCGGCTGCGCATCGCCGCCGGGGAGGTGGTGGCGCTGCTCGGCCCGAACGGCGCCGGCAAGACCACGGCGCTGCGGGTGCTGGCCGGGCTGCACCCGCTCGCCGCCGGGCACCTCACCCTCGACGGCGTCGACCTGGACCGGCCCGACCGGCGGGTGTGGACGCCGCCGGAGCGGCGGCCGGTCGGCGTGGTGTTCCAGGACTACCTGCTCTTCCCGCACCTGAGCGCGCTGGACAACGTGGCCTTCGGGCCCCGCCGTCGGGGCGCCGACCGGCGTGCCGCCCGGGCCCGGGCGCAGGGCTGGCTGGACCGGGTCGGCCTCGGCGAGCAGGCCCGACGGCGGCCCCGGCAGCTCTCCGGCGGGCAGGCCCAGCGGGTGGCGCTGGCCCGCGCGCTCGCCGTCGAGCCGACCCTGCTGCTGCTCGACGAGCCGCTGGCCGCGCTCGACGCCCGGACCCGGCTGGACACCCGCGCCGAACTGCAACGCCACCTCGGCGCGCACCCCGGCGCGACGCTGCTGGTCACCCACGACCCGCTGGACGCCCTGGTGCTGGCCGACCGGCTGGTCATCGTCGAGCACGGCCGGGTGGTGCAGGAGGGCGACGCGGCGACCGTCACGGCCCGGCCGCGCACCGACTACGTGGCCCGGCTGGTCGGGCTCAACCTGCACCGCGGCCGGGCCGACGGGCGCAGCGTCACCGTCGGCGGCCTCGCCCTGACCACCGCCGACAGCGTGCACGGGGAGGCGTTCGTCGCGTTCCCGCCGGCCGCCGTCGCGCTGCACCCGACGCGTCCCGAGGGCAGCCCGCGCAACGTCTGGCCGGCCACGGTGACCGGGGTGCAGCGGCACGGCGACAACCTGCGGGTGCAGCTCGCCGGGCCGGTCGAGGTGGCCGCCGACGTCACACCCGCCGCGGCGGCGCAACTCGGGCTGCGCCCCGGCCAACCGGTCTGGGCGGCGGTGAAGGCCGCCGAGACGCGCGCGTACCGGGCGTGAGATATCCCGCTGGTCGGAGAATGTGCGCAGGTGGGAGGTTTGACGTCGGCTCCTCCGGTCACTGGGACGGTGAGCCACGACGGAAGGGGGACACCGGTGCCCGACGCGATCCGGACCAGGTCCAGTCAGGACGCCGCCCTGCCCGAGGGCGTCACCGATCCGCTGCTGTGGCGCGCCGCGTACGACGTGGCCGCCGCGCACCGGCCCGACCCGGCCGGCCGCTGCACCAGCCTGCTCTGCGCCGGCCGCCCGGCGCCCTGCGAGCCGTTCACCGCGGCGCACAAGGCCATGCGGCTGGCCGGGGACGCCGGCCGTCGCGCCGGATACGACGGGTCCGCCGGCCGGGCGACCCGCGACCGGCGGCGCGCCGCCTGAGCGTCGCGGGGCCGGGCGGTTCGAACCGTGGACGCCCCGCTTCCGTGTTTATGATCGACAACTCGGTCGGAATGCGGGGAAGAGGAGAGTTCGTGACGGTCGACGCCCACGCCTTCTGGCTGCGCGCTCCCGGCCAGGGCGAGATCCGGCCGGTCCGGCTCGCCCCGCCCGGACCCGACGAGGTGCTGGTCCGGGCCCGGTTCTCCGGCGTCAGCCGGGGCACCGAGACGCTGGTCTTCAGCGGTCGGGTCCCGGTCGACCAGTACGCCGCCATGCGTGCCCCGTTCCAGGAGGGCGACTTTCCCGCGCCGGTCAAGTACGGCTACCTCAGCGTGGGCACGGTCGAGGAAGGCCCGGCGGAGCTACGCGGTCGTACCGTGTTCTGCCTGCACCCGCACCAGAGCGCGTACGTGGTCCCGGCCGACGCCGTGGTGGTCGTGCCGGACGGGGTGCCGGCGGCGCGCGCGGTGCTGGCCGGCACCGTCGAGACCGCGGTGAACGCGCTCTGGGACGCCGCGCCTCTGGTCGGCGACCGGGTCACCGTGATCGGCGGTGGCATGGTCGGGTGCGGCGTGGCCGCCCTGCTGGCCCGCTTCCCCGGCGTCCGGGTGGAGCTGGTCGACGCCGACCCGGCGCGGGCCGCGGTGGCCGCGGCGCTCGGCGTCGACTTCGCCCTGCCCGCCGACGCGACCGGCGAGCGCGATCTGGTGGTGCACGCCAGCGCCACCGCCGACGGGTTGCAACGCGGCCTGGAGCTGCTCCGCCCGGAGGGCACCGTGCTGGAGCTGAGCTGGTACGGCGACCGGCCCGTCACCCTCGCGCTCGGCGGCGCGTTCCACGCCCGGCGGCTCGGCATCCGCAGCAGCCAGGTCGGCACCGTGTCGCCCCGGCGTGCCGACCGCAGCTACGCCGACCGCCTCGCCCTCGCCCTGGACCTGCTGGCCGACCCCGCGTTCGACGCGCTGCTCACCGGCCGTTCCCGCTTCACCGACCTGCCCGACGTGCTGGACCGGCTCGCCTCGGGCGAGCTGCCGGCGCTGTGCCATCTCATCACCTACGGCGAGGAGTGAACGTGTTCAGCGTGACCGTCCGGGACCACATGATGGTCGCCCACAGCTTCCGCGGCGAGGTGTTCGGCCCGGCCCAGCGGCTGCACGGCGCGACGTTCGTCGTCGACGCCACGTTCCGCCGGCCCGACCTGGACGCCGACGGGATCGTGGTCGACATCGGGCTGGCCACCGAGCAGCTCAGGGCCGTGCTCGGCGAGCTGACCTACCGCAACCTCGACGACGAGCCGGCCTTCGCCGGGGTGAACACCACCACCGAGGTGCTGGCCCGCACGGTGGCCGACCGGCTCGCCGACGCGGTGCACGCCGGCCGGCTGGGGGAGGGGGCACGAGGGCTGGCCGGGATCACCGTCACCCTGCACGAGTCGCACGTCGCCTGGGCGAGCTACGAGCGGTCGCTGTGACCGGATGACGGCCGTCCACGTGGTGCTGCCGGGCGACATCGACGACCCGGCGAACCCCAGCGGCGGCAACGCCTACGACCGGCACGTCTGCCGGGGACTGGCCGCGCTCGGCTGGGCCGTGCGCGAACACCCGGTGCCGGGTGGCTGGCCGCACCCGGCGCAGCGCGAGCGGGCCGAGCTGGCCGGGCTGCTCGGCGGGCTGCCTGACGACGCGGTCGTGCTGCTCGACGGCCTGGTCGCCTCGACCGTGCCGGACGTGCTCACCCCGCACGCCACCCGGCTGCGCCTGGTGGTGCTGGTGCACCTGCCGATCGAGGGCGAGGCCGAGGGTCGGGCGCTGGCGGCGGCGACCGCGGTGGTCGCCACCAGCGACTGGACCCGGCGGCGGCTGCTCGACCACCACGGGCTCGCCGGCGGCCGGGTGGCGGTGGCCGAGCCCGGGGTCGACCCGGCGCCGCTCGCCCCCGGCACGCCCGGCGGCGGTCGGCTGCTCTGCGTCGCGGCGGTCACCCCGATCAAGGGCCACGACGTGCTCGCCGCGGCGCTGGCCCGGGTCGCGGACCTGGCCTGGACGTGCGACTGGGTGGGGCCGCTGGACCGGGACCCGCGTTTCGTCGACCGGATGCGTCGGCGGCTGGTCGACACCGGCCTCGCCGACCGGGTGCGACTGACCGGCCCCCGTACCGGCGACGAGCTGGCCGCCGCGTACGCCGCCGCCGATCTGCTGGTCCTGCCCTCGCGGCGGGAGACGTACGGCATGGTGGTCACCGAGGCCCTGGCGCGGGGCGTGCCGGTGCTGGCCGGCGACACCGGCGGTCTGCCGGCCACGCTGGGGCACGCCCCCGACGGCGACCGGCCGGGCCTGCTGGTGCCACCGGAGGACCCGGGCGCGACCGCCGACGCGCTGCGCCGCTGGCTCACCGAACCCGCCCTGCGGGAGCGGCTGCGCCGCGCCGCCCGGCAGCGGCGGCACACCCTCACCGGCTGGCCGGTCACCGTGGACCGGCTGGCGACCGCGCTCAAGGAGGCGACCGCGGCATGACCACCTCACTCCCGCCCGACTTCGCGGACTGGCTGCGGCTGCGTGAGCCCGCCGACGCCGCCGCCCGCTCGACCGAGCTGGCCGACGCGGTCCGGGACCGGCTGCCCGCCGACCGGCCGCTGGTCGTGCACGACCTGGGCAGCGGCACCGGCTCGATGGCCCGCTGGCTGGCCCCCCGGCTGCCCGGCCCGCAGCACTGGGTGCTGCACGAACGCGACGCCGACCTGCTGGCGCTGGCCGGCGCCGGGCGGCTGACCGCCGCCGACGGCGGCCCGGTCACCGTGACCACGCGGGGCTCGGACATCACCCGGTTGACCGCCGCCGACCTGGCCGACGCCCACCTGGTCACCGCGTCGGCGCTGCTGGACATGCTCACCGCCGAGGAGATCGACCGGATGGCGGCGGCCTGCGCCGGGCACCCCACGCTGTTCGCGCTCACCGTGCTCGGCCGGGCGGAGTTCACCCCGCCGCACCCGCTGGACGCCGAGCTGACCGCCGCGTTCAACGCCCACCAGCGGCGCACCGTCGACGGGCGGGTGCTGCTCGGGCCGGACGCGGTGGACGCGACGGTGGTCGCGTTCGCCCGCCACGGCGTCGAGGTCGCGGTGCGGTCCACCCCGTGGCGGCTCGGCCCGGAGCAGGCCGCGCTGGCCGCCGAGTGGCTCGCCGGCTGGGTCGACGCGGCCGTGGAGGAACGACCGCATCTGTCCGGGCCCGCCGCGACGTATAGGAAGTGGCGGCTCGACGAGGCCGCCGCCGGCCGCGTGGAGGTCGTGCTGCACCACGCCGACCTGCTCGCCGGCTGAACCGTACGGCCCGCCGACACGTGACATCCGGTGGGAACGAGGGAGGACCGCTTGTCACACGTCGCCGTCGCCGGGTCCGTACCGGCCGTCATGCCCGCGCCCGTCGGGGCGCGCCGGGCCCGGGCCCGCCTCGCCCGGGTGGGCCGGGCCTGGGTACGTCCGCTCGCCGGGCTGGCGGTGCTGGCGGTGCTGGTCGCCTCCGTGGGCACCGGTCCGTTCCTGGCCGGACTGCGGCTGATCGACGCGCCGGCGCTCGCCGCCGCGCTCGGCATCGGCGTGGTCACCACGGTCTGCTGCGCCTGGCGCTGGTCCCTGGTCGCCGGCGGGCTGGGCGTACGGCTGCCGATGCGGGCCGCGGTGGCGCACTGCTACCGGGCGGTCTTCCTCAACTCCACCCTGCCCGGCGGGGTGCTCGGCGACGTGCACCGGGCGGTGCGGCACGGCCGCGACGCCGGGGACGTGGCCCGGGGCGTACGGGCGGTGGTCTGGGAGCGCACCGCCGGGCAGGTGGTCCAGGTGGTCATCGCGGTGGGGCTGCTGGCCGCGTTTCCGTCCCCGGTCCGCCCGTACCTGCCGGCGCTGGCCGCCGGCCTGGCCGTGGTCGCGCTGGCGCTGGTGCTGGCCGCCCGCGCGGTGCCCCGCTCCGGTGCGTCCCGCTGGGCCCGGGCGGCGCGGACCGCGCTCGCCGACGTGCGCTCCGGGCTGCTGGGCCGCCGGACCTGGGCCGGCGTGGTGGTGGCCTCGACCGTGGTGTTCGCCGGCCACCTGGCCACCTTCGTGGTGGCCGCCCGCACGGCCGGCGCGGACGCCCCGCTGTCCCGCCTGCTGCCCCTGACGCTGCTCGCGCTGCTCGCCATGGCGGTGCCGCTGAACGTGGGCGGGTTCGGCCCGCGGGAGGGGGTGGCCGCGTGGGCGTTCGCGTCGGCCGGGCTGACCGCCGCGCAGGGCGTCGCCACCGGCACGGTCTACGGCGCGCTGGTCCTGGTGGCCAGCCTGCCCGGCGCCGCGGTGCTGCTGGTGCGCCGCCTGCCGCGCCGGGAGCCCGGCAACTGTCGGTGATCCCGCCTACGGTGAGGGTGCGAGGTGTGCGTCGTCGGGTCCGCCCGGCGACCGGACGGAGGAGAACCATGGACGAAACCCTGCCCAACGCGACGGTCCGGACCCGGGTCACGGTCCCGCTCAGGTTCCCCGACGGTTACGTGACCACCGCCACGGTGCACACCTTCCACGGCCTGGTGGACGGCCGCGAGCACCTGGCGTTCGGGCTCGGCGACCACGAGGCCGCCGAGCCGCCGTTGGTCCGTCCGCACAGCGAGTGCCTCACCGGGGACGTGTTCGGCAGCCAGCGTTGCGACTGCGGCCCGCAGTTGCGCGAGGCGGTGGAGCGGATCGCCGACGCCGGCGGCTACCTGCTCTACCTGCGGCAGGAGGGCCGGGGCATCGGCCTGTACGCCAAGCTCGACGCCTACGCGCTGCAGGACGACGGCCTCGACACGTACGAGGCGAACCTGGCGCTCGGGCGGGGCGCCGACGAGCGGGACTACACCGTGGCCGCGCAGATGCTCGCCGCGCTGGGGGTGGACCGGGTGGCCCTGCTCAGCAACAATCCGGACAAGGCGGCCCAGTTGGAGCGGCTCGGCGTCCGGGTGGCCGACCGGGTGACCACCGGCGTGCACCTGTCCCCGGCGAACGCCGGCTACCTGGCGGCCAAGGTCACCCGCGCCGACCACGCCCTCGACCTGCCGTTCGTGCCGTGACCAGCCGCCCGTACGTGCTGCTCAGCTGCGCCATGTCGATCGACGGTTACATCGACGACGCGACGACCGAGCGGCTGCTGCTCTCCAACGACGACGACCTGGACCGGGTGGACGCGACCCGGGCCGGATGCGACGCGATCATGGTGGGCGCGGCGACGGTCCGCCGGGACGACCCGCGGTTGCTGGTGCGCAGTGAGCGCCGGCGTGCCGATCGGGTGGCGCGGGGGTTGGCGCCGTCGCCGGTGAAGGTCACGGTGACCGGCAGCGGCGACCTCGATCCGGCGGCCCGGTTCTTCACCGCGGGCGACGGCACGAAGCTCGTCTACTGCCCGAGCGGCGTGGTGGACAAGGCCCGGGAGCAGGTCGGCGCGGTGGCCACGGTGGTCGACGCCGGGGAGCCGGTCACCCCGGAGGCGGTCGTCGCCGACCTGGCCGGGCGTGGGGTGAGCCGGCTGATGGTCGAGGGCGGCGGCTCGGTGCACTGCCAGTTCCTCACCGCCGGGCTGGCCGACGAGCTGCACCTGGTGGTCGCGCCGTTCTTCGTGGGGGACCGGCGGGCGCCCCGCTTCGTCGGGGACGGCCGGTTCCCGTGGCACCCGGGCCGCCGCGCCCGGGTCGTCGAGGTCCGCCAGATCGGCGACGTGGTGCTCACCCGCTACGCGCTCTCCGATCGCTGCCTGGCCTGACCCGCCGTCAAGGTCCGCCCTTGTGCGAGACCACGGTCGATATTAGTTTGTTGATAATCCATACGAACTAATGTCCCGTGGACCCTTTCCGAAGGGGGACCGATGACCCACCCCGACCCGGGCTCCTCCCGTCGCCGCTTCCTCGGCCTGATGGGCCTCGGCGTGGCCGCGACCACCGCCGGCCCGCTGCTCGCCGGCTGCTCCGAGAAGCCGGCCGGTTCCGGCGGCGCCCAGCAGCTCGACGCCGTCTCCGACCTGTTGCCGACGCACAAGGACCTGACCGGCGGCGTCAAGCCCGACATCGTCGGGACCCGGCCGGTGGCCGACGGTTACACCAGCTATCCGGCCACCCTGGTCGACGCCGTCAGCGGCAAGCCGGGCACCAGCGGCAAGCAGGTCACCGCGATGACGCCCGCCTGGGGGGCGGCGCCGCCCGGCATCGCCCAGAGCGCCTACCTCCAGGCCGTCAACGCCGAACTGGGCACGCCGGTGACCTTCACCATCCAGGACGGCGTCACCTACGCCGACAAGCTCAACGCCATGCTCAGCGCACGGGACGTGCCGGAGCTGCTCTGCGTACCGGGGTGGGAGGTGGAGAAGATCCCGCGCTTCGCCGAGGCGATCAAGGTGCTCTTCGAGGACCTCACCGACCACCTCAGGGGCGACGCCGTCGACGCGTACCCGATGCTGGCCAGCTTTCCGACCGGCGCCTGGCGCGAGGCGGTCTGGAACGAGCGGCTGGTGTCCGTGCCCAACCCCACCGACTCGCCGTTCCCGTGGGTGCTGTTCACCCGCAAGGACCTGCTCGACGCGCGCGGCCTGGCCGTGCCGTCGAACCTCGACGACCTGCTCACCGTCGCCAAGCAGGTCACCGACCCGGCCCGCAAGGTGTGGGCGTTCGACGACGTCTTCGCCATGATCCAGATGTTCCACCGGGTTCCCGCCTCCAAGCAGGGCTGGCGGCTGCGCTCCGACGGGACGCCGGAGTTCAAGTACGAGACGCCGGAGTTCCGCCAGGCTCTCGAAGTGATGGCCAGGATTTACTCCGACGGCCTGGTCCACCCGGACGTCGTGGCCAGCCGGGGCGCGGACGCCAAGCAACTGTTCGCCAAGAACGGCGCCATCGTGTTCAAGCAGGACGGCATGGGCATGTGGCAGGGCGCCCAGGCCGAGCACCAGAAGACCAATCCCACGTTGAACATCCAGGCGGTGCCGGTCTTCTCCGCCACCGGCGGCGACCCGCTGGTCTGGCGGGCGGACAAGCCGATCTCCTACACCTTCGTCCGGAAGGGCCTCGGCAAGGACCGGGTCCAGGAGCTGCTGCGGATCATCAACTGGTGCTCCGCGCCGCTGGGCAGCCAGGAGGCCCAGCTGCGCGACTTCGGCGTCGAGGGCCGGCACCACACCAGGTCGCCGAACGGGCCGGTGAAGACCGACCTGGCGTTCAAGGAGATCGCCAACCAGTACTTCTTCATCAGTGGTCGCAACCCCACCATCGGGCCGTTCCCGGACACCCCCCGCTACGTCCCGGACGTGCTGACCTACTCCAACCAGATGGTCAGGTTCCTGGAGAAGGACCCCTGGGACGGGGTGAAGCTGGAGATGCCGGCCGCCTACAAGGCCAACCAGGTGCCGACGGAGGACAAGTTCACCGACCTCCTGCGCGGCCGGCGTCCGATGAGCGACGTGGACGCCATCGTCGCCGAGTGGAAGGCGGGCGGCGGGGAGGAAGCCCGCAAGCTGCTCGCCGACTCGCTGCCGAAGGCGGCCAGGTGAGCGAGCCGGCCGTCGTGGTCGGGCCCGAGCGGACCCGACCCGACGCCCCGGCCCCACCGGCCCGTGCGCCCCGCCGTCGCCGCGTGCCGCTGGGCACCCGGCTGCGCCGCGACTGGCAACTACTGGCGATGGTGGCACCCGGTTTCGGCATCCTGCTGGTCTTCAGCTACCTGCCGATCGCCGGCAACGTCATCGCGTTCCAGGACTACAACCCCTACCTGGGCGACAACCCGTGGCAGGCGTTCACGCACAGCAACTGGATCGGCTTCGGCCAGTTCCAGCTCCTCTTCGACGACCCGGCGTTCTGGGACGCGTTCCGCAACACCCTCGCCATCACCGCGTTCCAGTTGGTGTTCTTCTTCCCGCTGCCGATCGTGCTGGCGGTCATGCTGCACAACCTGCTCTCCAGCCGGCTGCGCGGGCTCGTCCAGACGGTCGTCTACCTACCGCACTTCTTCAGCTGGGTGCTGGTGGTCACCTTCTTCGTGGCCATGTTCGGCGGCGCGGGACTGCTGGCGCAGACCATGCGCGACGCCGGCATGCAGCCGTGGAACGTGATGACGAATCCGGACACGTTCATCGTCCTGGTCACCGCCGAGGCGGTGTGGAAGGACGTGGGCTGGGGCACCATCGTCTTCCTGGCCGCCCTGTCCACCATCGACCAGAACCTCTACGAGGCGGCCGCCGCGGACGGCGCCGGGCGGTGGCGACGGCTGTGGCACATCACGCTGCCCGGCCTGCGCCCGGTGATCGTGCTGCTGCTCATCCTGCGTCTCGGCGACGCGCTCTCGGTCGGCTTCGAGCAGTTCCTGCTGCAACGCGACGCGGTCGGCCGGCAGGCCGCCGAGGTGCTCGACACCTTCGTCTACCACTTCTCCATCGCCACCGGAAACTACGGCTACGGCGCGGCGGCCGGGCTGTTCAAGGCCGTCGTCGGCCTCGTGCTGATCCTCGCCGCGAACCGGGTGGCGCACCTGCTCGGCGAACGAGGGATCTACGCGAAGTCATGACCGCGACCAGCCGCCGGCCGACCGGCACGCGACCCCGCCGCCCGGTGTGGGAGGAACGACCGAACCCGGTCGGCCAGGCGCTCAAGGCCGGCCTGCTCACCCTGCTGGTGGCCGGGGTGCTCTTTCCGCTCTGGGTGATCCTGGTGACCAGCCTCTCCTCCCGCGAGACGATCGCCGCCGCCGGTGGCCTGGTGGTCGTGCCGAAGGGCATCGACATTTCGGCCTACCGGACCATCCTGGCCGGCGGCGCGGTCACCCGGGCGCTGTGGATCAGCACGCTGGTCACCGTGCTCGGCACGGGGATCGCGCTGACCGTCACCGTGCTGGCCGCGTACGGGCTGTCCCGGCCGGGCTCGCTGGGCCACCGCTGGCTGCTCGCGTACTTCCTGATCCCGTTCCTGGTCTACCCGCCGCTGGTGCCGCGCTACCTGGTGGTCACCGGGCTGGGCCTGAAGGACACCGTCTGGGCGCTGGTCCTGCCGCCGGCGATCAGCGTGTTCAACCTCGTCGTGGTGCGTGGGTTCTTCCAGGGCATCCCGCAGGAGCTGCTGGACAGCGCCCGCATCGACGGCGCGAGCGACTTCCGTACCCTCGGGCGGATCGTGCTGCCGCTGTCCCGCGCGGTGATCGCCGTGGTCGGCCTCTTCTACGCGGTCAGTTACTGGAACGTGTGGTTCGACGCGTTGCTGTTCATCGACCGCAACGACATGTACCCGATTCAGCGAGTGTTGCAGAGCTACCTGCTGGCCGGGCAGGCGCCGCACACCTCGGGCGGCACCACCGGGGTGACCATGCCACCGACCGAGGCGATCAAGATGGCGGTGGTGGTGCTGACCGTCGCGCCGATCGTCGCGGTCTACCCGTTCGTCCAGCGGCACTTCGTCAAGGGCGTGCTGATCGGCGCGGTCAAGGGCTGACGCCTGCGCTCACAGCACCTGGGACAGGAACCGCCGCAGCCGCGGGTGCTCGGGCGCCTCGAACACGGCGGCCGGCGGCCCGGCCTCCAGCACCACGCCGGCGTCCATGAACGAGACCGTGTCGGCCACGGTGCGGGCGAAGCCCATCTCGTGCGTGACCACCACCATCGTCATGCCGGCGGCGGCGAGGTCCGCCATCACCGCGAGCACGCCCTTGACCAGCTCCGGGTCCAGCGCCGAGGTGGCCTCGTCGAAGAGCATCACCTGCGGGCGCAGCGCGAGCGCCCGGGCGATGGCGACGCGCTGCTGCTGGCCGCCGGAGAGCTGCGCCGGCCGGGAGTCGGCCTTCGCGGCCAGCCCGACCAGGTCGAGCTGGGCGCGGGCGAGCGCCACCGCCTCGTCCTCGTCGAGCTTCTTCAGCCTGCGCAGCGCGAGCGTGACGTTGTGCAGCACGCTCAGGTGCGGGAAGAGGTTGAACTGCTGGAACACCATGCCGATCCGCTGCCGCAACGCGTCCGGGTCGTCGCCCAGCACGCTGCGTCCGTCCAGCAGGACGTCGCCCCGGTCCGGCTCGATCAGCCGGTTGATCGTGCGCAGCAGCGTGGACTTGCCGGAGCCGGACGGTCCGATCACGCAGGCCGTGCCGCCGCGGGCCACGTCCAGGTCCGCGCCGCGCAGCACCCGGTGCGCGCCGAAGGCCAGGTGCACGTCGCGCACGGTGAGGCTGACCGAGGTGACGGTGCCGGTGGTCATCGTGGTTTCCCTCCGGTCGGGCTGACGCCGGCCGGCGTCAGGTCGGGCTCGGGCTCGGGCGGCGCGGCCGGGCGGCCCTGCCGCAGCCGCCGGTCCAGCCAGTTGACCGCGTGCGTCAGGGGCACGGTCAGGAACAGGTAGAACAGGCCGGCAAGCAGCAGCGCGGACTGGTTGCCGGTGTTCGCGGCGTAGTCCTGGCCGATCCGGAACAGCTCGCGCTGGCTGGCCAGCAGGCCGAGGAAGTAGACCAGGCTGGAGTCCTTGATCAACGCGATCAGCTGGTTGACCCAGGCGGGCAGCACCCGGCGGACACCCTGCGGGATGACCACCAGCCGCATCGACTCGGCCCAGGAGAAGCCGAGCGCCCGAGCGCCCTCCAACTGGGCCGCCTCCACGCTCAGGATGCCGGCTCGGAAGATCTCGCCCAGGTAGGCGGCGGCGATCAGGGACAGCGCCAGCACGCCCAGCGGGTAGGGGTTCGGTCCCCACACCTCCATGCCCAGCGGCGCCAGGCCGACGCCGATGAGCAGGATGGTCGCCGCGGCCGGCAGGCCGCGGAACACGTCGGTGTAGACCCGGGCCGGCCACCGCAACCACCGGGTACGCGAGATGCCCGCGACGGCCAGCAGCATGCCCAGCACCGAACCGAGCAGGGCGGCGGAGACCGCCAGGATCAGCGTGTTGGGCAGCCCGACGGTCAGCATCTCGGGCAGCGCCTCGCGCATCGAGTCACCGTCGAAGAAGGTCTCCCAGAGGGTGCTCAGTGGATCCATCGTTCCTCCGTCCGCTCCGCTCGAATCCGGTCGTCCGCTCAGGAGGCGGCCGACGGCGACGGCACCGGGACCGAGCCGCTGCCGGGCGTGAAGTCGGCCGGGATCGGCCGGCCCGGGTAGTACTGCGCCTGCAGGCGGCTCCAGGTGCCGTCGGCGATCACCTCGTCGAGCCCCTTGTCCAGCGCCTCGCGCAGCTTGTCGTTGCCCTTGGCCACGGCGTACGCGGTCGGGGCCGGGCTGAGCTGCTTCGCCGCGACCGTGATCTTGCCGTTGCTGTCCGCGGCGGACTTGTCACCGATCTCGGCGGGCGCGATCCAGGCGTCGGCGGTGCCGGCCTTGAGCTGGTTGACCGCACCGTTGTAGTCGGGCACCCGCACCGGGTCCAGCTTCTCCCGGGTGGCGAAGTCGTCCTGCACGGTGCCCTGGACGACCACGACCCGCTTGCCGGCGAGCTGGTCGAACCCGGTGATCGGGGAGCCGGCCGGCACGTCCAGGCCGAAGTAGCCGAAGTCGTAGCCGTTGCCGAAGTCGACGGTCTTCTTCCGCGCCTCGGTGACGGTGATCGAGGAGCTGCCGACGTCGAACTTGCGGTTGTTGACCTGGGACAGCAGGGCGGAGAAGTCGGTGCCGACGAACTCGACCTTCAGGCCGACCTTGCCGGCGACGGCGGTGAGCAGGTCGTTGTCGAAGCCGGTGAACTTCCCGTCCTTCAGGTAGACGTTCGGCGGCGCGTCGGTGAGCGTGCCGGCCCGGATCACCCCGGGCTGGAGCAGGCCGTACGGGTTGGCGGCCCCGTCGGTGGAGTCGTTCCCGCCGCACGCGGTCAGCGCGGTCGCGGCGAGCACGGCGGCGGCGCCGACGACGGCGGCGCGGGTCAGGACGGTACGGATACGCACGATGTCTCTCCAGAGTGGACGGACACGCGGGGGCGTGCCGGTGCCGGCGCCGCCGGGCACGGCGGGGCCGGGAAGGGTGGATCGGGGAAGGGGGAAGCGCTCGCTCAGCGCGCGTCGCGACAGGCGTCGCTGCACACCCGCATCAGGTCGACGTGGCGACGCTTGACCAGCGCGACGCCGGCCGGGTGCGCGGCGGTGTCGCCGGTGCGGGTGGAGGGTGGTGCGAACATCGGTCTCCCTGGTCGGTCGGGCTGACCTGGGTGCCAGGCCACGCTTGCGCCGACGGCTGCCGGCGCCTGGTCCTCACCCGGAGCACCCCACCGTGGAGGAGGGTTGCCGGCCAGCGAGCCGGGGCTTGACGCTGGCGCTCATGACCTGCCCGGAAGGCTAGCAGCAGGTCCGTGCCGGCCGTCCAGCCGTTATGACCACCCTCACGCACCGCGCCTCACCCGACCGGACCTGAGGGACTTGCTATGCAACAAAGTGCATAGCATGATGGCCGGCATGTCGCTGGAGCACGCCATCCTCGTCTCGCTGCTGGAGCGGCCGGCCTCCGGCTACGAGCTGGCCCGGCGCTTCGACCGCTCGATCGGCCGCTTCTGGACCGCCACCCACCAGCAGATCTACCGCGTGCTCAAGCAGATGGCCGAGGACGACCGGATCACCGGCGAGGAGGTCGGTCAGGAGGGCCTGCCGGACAAGAAGGTCTGGTCGGTCACCCCGACCGGCCGGGCCGCGCTGCTCGGCTGGTTGCACGCCCCGGTGCGACCGGAGGCGGTCCGGCACGAGCTGGCCGTCAAGATCCGCGGCGCCGCGTTCGACGACGCCGCCGGGCGCGCCACCCTGGTCGCCGAGGTCGAGCGCTACCGCGCCGACCACGCGACCGTCCTCGCCGGCTATGTGGCCGGCGAACGCCGCGACTTCCCGGGCGCCGTCGCACCCGACGCCCGGGCGGCGCTGCAGCACGTCGTGCTGCGCGGCGGCATCGCGTACGAGCGGATGGTGCTGGCCTGGCTGGACGACGTCCTGGCCACCCTCCGCGCCCTCGACCCCGACCCGGAAAGGCCACCCGCGTGAGCGACCCGCTGCTGTTCCACCCGCACCACTACGACCCCGCCGACCTCGACGAGACCTCGCGCCGGCTGCTGCGCGCCACCGTCGACTGGTTCGAGACCCGGGGCAAGCGCGCCCTGGTCGACAGCTACAACACGCACGAGTGGTACGCCGACTTCCTCGCCTTCGCCGCCCGGGAAGGTCTCTTCGCCACCTTCCTCACCCCGTCCGCCGACGGCGGCGACGACAAGGACAAGCGCTGGGACACCGCCCGCAACGCGGCACTCAGCGAGATCCTCGGCTTCTACGGCCTCGGCTACTGGTACACCTGGCAGGTCACCGTGCTCGGCCTCGGGCCGGTGTGGCAGAGCGGCAACGCCGCCGCCCGGGCCCACGCCGCCGACCTGCTCGACCAGGGCCACGTGATGGCCTTCGCGCTCTCCGAGCGCTCACACGGCGCCGACATCTACGCCACCGACATGCTGCTCACCCCCGACGGCGAGGGCGGTTTCCGGGCCACCGGCGGCAAGTACTACATCGGCAACGGCAACGTCGCCGGCCTGGTCTCGGTCTTCGGCCGGCGCGCCGACGTCGAGGGCCCGGAGGGGTACGTGTTCTTCGCCGCCGACAGCCGGCACCCGGCGTACCGGCTGGTCCGCAACGTGGTCAACGCCCAGATGTACGTCTCCGAGTTCCGGCTGGAGGACTACCCGGTGCGGGAGCGGGACGTGCTGCACACCGGCCCGGCCGCGTTCGACGCCGCGCTGAACACGGTGAACATCGGCAAGTTCAACCTCTGCACCGCGTCCATCGGCATCTGCGAGCACGCCATGTACGAGGCGGTCACCCACGCCCACGGCCGCGTGCTCTACGGCCGGCGGGTCACCGACTTCCCGCACGTGCGCCGCGAGCTGACCGACGCGTACGCCCGCCTGGTGGCGATGAAGCTGTTCAGCGACCGGGCGGTGGACTACTTCCGCTCGGCCGGCCCGGACGACCGTCGCTACCTGCTGTTCAACCCGATGACCAAGATGAAGGTCACCACCGAGGGCGAGAAGGTGATCGACCTGCTCTGGGACGTGATCGCCGCGAAGGGCTTCGAGGCCGACACCTACTTCGACAAGGCCGCCAAGGACATCCGCGGCCTGCCGAAGCTGGAGGGCACGGTGCACGTCAACCTGGCCCTGATCCTCAAGTTCATGCCGAACTACCTGTTCCGGCCGCAGCCGCACCCGGCGGTGCCGACCCGGCGGGACGCGGCCGACGACGAGTTCCTGTTCCGCCAGGGCCCGGCCCGGGGGCTCGGCGCGATCCGCTTCCACGACTGGCGGGCCGCGTACGACGCGCACGCCCACCTGCCCAACGTGGCCCGCTTCCGGGAGCAGGCCGACGGGCTGGTCGCGTTGCTCGCCGCCCACGCGCCGGACGAGACGCAGCAGCGTGACCTGGACTTCCTGCTCACCATCGGCCAGCTCTTCGCGCTCGTCGTCTACGGCCAGCTGATCCTGGAGCAGGCCGAGCTGACCGGCCTCGACGCGGCCCTGCGCGACGAGATCTTCGACCTGCTGGTCCGGGACTTCTCCGGGTACGCCACCGAGCTGCACGGCAAGGCGGCCACCACCGACGAGCAGGCCGCCTGGGCGCTCGCCCACGTCCGCCGGCCGGTGGTCGACGCCGACCGCACGGCCCGGGTGTGGCAGCGGGTGGTCGACCTGGCCGGCGCGTACGAGATGCGACAGTGACCGGCGGAATCCGGGCGCGCGCCGGCCGGTCCGGCCGGTAGGTTGCACGGATGTTCGCGCTCGCCCTGACCGACGACGCCGAGCTGCGCCCGTTGCAGCCCTGGCACGCCGACGAGTTCCTCGCCAACCTCGACCGCTGCCGCGAGCACATCGCGCCCTGGGTCGGCGCGTCCTTCGTCGCCACCGACGCCGCGTCGGCCCGCACGGTCCTCCAGGCGTACGCCGACCGCTGGGCCCGCGACGACGGCGGCATCTGGGGCATCTGGCAGCGCGGCACCCTCGTCGGGGGAGTGCTGCTGGTGTCGCTGAGCACCGTGCGCGGGGTGTGCGAGGCCGGCTGCTGGCTGGAGCCGGCCGCCGAGGGGCAGGGTCTGGTCACCCGGGCCGCCCGGGTCGTCATCGACTGGGCGGTCCGGGAGCGCGGCATCCACCGGGTCGAGTGGGTGACCCGGGCCGGCAACGAGCGCAGCATCGCCGTGGCCCGCCGGCTCGGCATGCGCCGCGACGGGGTGCTCCGGGGCGCCGCGCCGGTGCCGGAGGGGCGGGCCGACATGGAGGTCTGGTCGGTGCTGGCACCGGAGTGGACGGCCTGACGCGAGTTCTTGTCGTACCCGGACGTCAACATGTGTCCATGGCTGTCCCCGCACTGGCCGACCGGTCTCCCCAGCCGCGCGCCCTGCCGCTGCGCGAGGTCCGCACCCGGCTCACCCAACTCGTCTCGCTCGCCGAGCTGACCGACACCGTCACCGTGGTCACCCGCGACGGCGACCCGCGTCCGATCGCCGCGATCGTGCCCGCGCCGGCGGCCCGCACCGCGGCGCAGGCCCGCGCCGACGCCGACCGGGTCACCGCCGTCAGCGCCGGATGGGCCCGCCGCCTGGAGGAGCTGCACCGGCAGTCCGGCCGGCGGCACGCCGCCGAGCTGCGCGCGCTGACCGACGCGCTCGCCGAGGCCTGGGCCGAGCTGGAGCGGCGGGCGCCGGCCGGCGATCCGGCGCTGGCCCGGCTCCGCGCCGCCCACGCCGACCTCCTGCGCCCCTGACCCGGCGTCGTCGTGCCGCGCACACCCCCGTGGCGCGCGGCACGACGACCGTCCGAGCGGCGGCCCGCGCGAGCGGCGACGCCCGGGTTCGGGTCGCTCCGGCTCAGGACTCGACCGGCCCGGCGGCGGCGTCGGCGCGCAGCCCGTGCGCGGCGATGTCGTCGGCGACCTCCAGGCCGAGGCGCACCCCGCCGACGTTGCGGCCGAGGTCGACCCGCCCGTCGTCGTCCAGCGCGAACGCGTCGAACGACCAGTGCACACCCAGGTAGACCCGGCTCAGGCCGTTCTCCTCGATCATCTGCCACAGGCCGTCGGGGAACCGGCGCGCCCAGCGCGGCCGGACCGTGCCGGTGTTGTCCACGCTGACCCCGTTCAGCTCGTCGGAGACGAACTCCAGCCCGTCGGCCAGGTCGTCCGGGCCGTGGTCGCCCTGGCCGTAGAAGCGCCGGACCGACTGCAACGCGGCGGCCCCGAAGCTGGCGTGACCGGAGGGGTACGCCGGGAAGTTCGGCGTCCGGTTCTTCTGCCCGACGCTGTTGGTGTGCGGCGCGCCGAGCGGCAGCCAGCCGATGTCGGCGGCCCCGTCGAGCGCCGCGTCGCCGGCGCCGGTCGGGCCCAGCGCGCCGTCGTGCTCCCGGATGCCGACCACCGGGCGCCACAGGTCGTGGCGATACTTCTCCGTCCAGCAGAGGATGCCGGCGTCGGCCATGGCCACGTTGACCAGCGCGAAGAGCCTCGCGTTGGCGGTCACGTCGTTGCCCCGCGCCCGGGCCACGGCCCGGACGATCTGGTTGTAGAGCCGGGGCGGGGTGCCGATCCCGCGCGCGCCGTCGTACGCCCAGAACAGCCCGACGGCGGTCTCGGCGGCCGTGCGCCGCGGCAGCCGCTCCGGCAGCGTGCCGGCCAGGTGCGGGGCGATGCCCTTGCCGCGCACCTGGCGCAGCGCCCGCTCGTACGCCCGGTCGCCCGGCCGCGGCGGCTCGTCGAGCTCGTGGCGGGTGGTGACCGCGAAGCAGCGTGACCGGGCGCCGTAGAAGGGGGCGTGGAAGCCCTGGCCCGGGTTGTCCGGGTCGACGCGGTGGCGCTGCCGGGCGAGCGACGGCACGTACCCGTCGTCGTCGAGGCCGGGGTCGGCGGCGCGCCGGCGCAGCACCTCCTCGGCGACCCGCCGGCCGTAGTCGTGCCCGGCCGCGTCGTGCTTGCCGGCGACCAGCCCGGCGGCGAGGTGACGTGCCTCCAGGAACCCCCGCTGCGCCGGGTGGAGGGCGGCCAGCGCGGTCCGGGCCGCGGCGGCGACGGCGGCGTCCGGGTCGGCCCCGGCCGGCGGCTGCGGCAGCCGGTCACCCAACCACGGCTCGTACGCGCCGGTGAGCCCGACGAGCGCGTCGTGCATGGCCAGGTGCGCCACGGCCAGCGCGCGGGCGCTGCCCACCGGGCCCTGGGACCGCGCCTCGCCGGCGTCACCCGTGGTGTGGGTGACCCGGTTCGCCTCCAGGGCGACCTCGTTCCAGTACAGGATCTGATCCACGACTTCCCCCGATGTGATCCGTTGGTGAATGGCGGCGGGGAAATGCCGTCTCCACAACGGATCGCAATTCGGGAAATGGGCGCGATCAGCGCCTGGATGCCGTCCGGATCGGCCGTCGGATCCGCCGGCGCGCGCCATCATCGGGCGCACGACGTGCGGAAACCATTCCCCGTTGGGTCCCCGTGGTCGACGGCGGCCACCGGAGGGGTGGCCCGCCGCGCCGACGTCGGAATGCGAATCGATGTCGGCTCGTCCATGGTTGCGGCGCCCCGCCGGGCGGGTCAAGGCGGGCGCGGCGGAATTGTGTCCACTGTCGGGGAATGGGCACCCGACGATGTCCTTGCAACCATGACGGGGTCGTGCGTACCCGCAGGTCACGACGGCGCCCGGGCGGAAGACCGCCCGGGCGCCGTCGGTCGGGTCAGTTCCGGCCGCGTTCGGCGCGGTAGCGGCGGATCAGTTCGGCGGTGGAGGTGTCCACGTCGGCCAGGTCCGGGTCGGGGCCGGTCAGCTTCGGCGCGAGCTGGTTGGCCATGACCTTGCCCAACTCCACGCCCCACTGGTCGAAGGCGTTGATGTCCCAGACCGCGGCCTCGGTGAAGACGATGTGCTCGTAGAGCGCGATCAGCTGGCCCAGCGTCGCCGGGGTGAGCTTCGGCGCCAGGATCGAGGTGGTCGGGTGGTTGCCCGCCATCACCCGGTGCGGCACCACCTCGGGCGCGGTGCCCTCCGCCTCCACCTGCTCGCGGGTCCGCCCGAAGGCCAGCGCGGCGGTCTGGGCGAAGAAGTTCGACATGAACAGGTCGTGCATGTCGCCCAGGTCGTGGTTGGGCCGGCTGAACGCGATGAAGTCCGCCGGGATCAACCGGGTGCCCTGGTGGATGAGCTGGTAGAACGCGTGCTGCCCGTTGGTCCCGGGCTCACCCCAGAAGATCTCCCCGGTCGGGTAGGTGACCGGGGAGCCGTCGACGCGTACCGACTTGCCGTTGCTCTCCATGGTGAGCTGCTGCAGGTACGCCGGGAACCGGTGCAGGTACTGCGCGTACGGCAGCACGGCGTGGGTCTCCGCGCCGAGGAAGTCGGTGTACCAGACGTTGAGCAGCCCGAGCAGCGCCGGCACGTTGCGCTCGACCGGGGCAGACCGGAAGTGCTCGTCGACCGCGTGGTAGCCGGCCAGCATCTCCCGGAACCGGTCCGGCCCGATCGCCAGCATCACCGACAGGCCGACCGCCGAGGGCAGCGAGTAGCGCCCGCCCACCCAGTCCCAGAAGCCGAACATGTTCTCCGGGTCGATGCCGAAGTCGCGGACCCGCTGCTCGTTGGTGCTCACCGCGACGAAGTGCCGGGCCACCGCGTCGTCGTCGGCGTCCAGCCCGGCGAGCAGCCAGCGGCGCGCCTGGTCGGCGTTGGCCAGCGTCTCCTGGGTCGAGAACGTCTTCGACACCACCACGAACAGGGTGGTCGCGGGGTCCAGGTCGGCGGTCTTGTCGTGGATGTCGGTCGGGTCGATGTTGGACACGAACCGGCAGCTGATCCCCGCGTCCCGGTACGCCTTGAGCGCCTCGTACGCCATCACCGGGCCCAGGTCAGACCCACCGATGCCGATGTTCACCACGGTGGTGATCCGCTCGCCGGTGTGGCCGCGCCACGAGCCGGAGCGCACCCGCTGCGCGAAGGCGGACATCCGGTCCAGCACGGCGTGCACGTCGGCGACGACGTCCTGGCCGTCCACGGTGAGCGAGGCGTCGCGGGGCAGGCGCAGCGCGGTGTGCAGCACGGCCCGGTCCTCGGTGACGTTGATGTGCCGCCCGGCGAACATGGCCGCGATCTTGTCGGCCAGGCCGACCCGCTCGGCGAGCGCGCCGAGCAACGCGACCGTCTCGTCGGTGACCAGGTTCTTGCTGTAGTCCACGTGCAGGTCGGCGACCTCACCGGTGAGCCGTTCGCCCCGCTGCCCGTCGGCGGCGAAGAGGTCGCGCAGGTGCGTGCCGCGCATCGCCTCGGCGTGCTTGCGCAGCGCCTGCCATTCGTCCGTGGTGGTGACGTCCACAGCCATCGGGTCGATCTTCTCCTTCGCGACGGGGCGGTCGGCGGGCCCGCGCCCGCGACCCCACCAGCCTGCCACCCGGGGCCGGTACGCGCGACGCGACGCGACATCGCCCACCCTGTGGGCTCACGCCGGGCGGGGTGGGACACACCGTTGCGACACCTGTTCGACACGCCGAACACGGGGAGACATCGAGCGGTAGCTCACCGTAAGCTCCCTCTGGCTGGCCGTGCGGAGGAGGCGTGTATGGCAACGGTGATCGGCCCCCGGCCCCCGTCCGACGGGGACGCGCCGGCGGAGGACGCGGCGGCCGGGGAGTCTCCGCTGCCGGAGCTGGCCGACGGGCACTGGATGAACCGGGCCACCGAGTTCGCGCACACCAGCTTCTGGGCGGTGGCCCGCCGGCTGCCCGCGCTCGTCCGCGAGGCCGTCGGCCTCGCCTGGGCGACCAGCCGCCGGGACACCGCCGCCTCGATCGGGCTCAACATCGCCGCCGGCGTGCTCACCACGTGCGGCCTGCTCGCCACCACCGGCGTGCTGCGGCAGCTCTTCGCCGCCGGCCCCACGCCCGACCGGATCCGCGCGGCCCTGCCGGCGCTCCTGCTCGCGGCCGCCGCCGTGACCGGCCGGGGCGCGTTGACCGTGGCCGCGGGCTGGGCCCAGGCCCGGCTCATCCCGCAGATCAACTACCAGGTGGAGCTGCGGCTCTTCGAGGCGACCACCGCCGTCGAGCTGGCCGCCTTCGACGACGCGGGCTTCGCCGAGGAGATGGACCGCGCCCGCGACCGGGGCATGGCCGAGGCGGCGTCGATCGTGGACCACACGGTCAACCTGGTGACCGGGGTGGTGGGCGTGCTGGCCACCGCCGCCGCGGTCACCGTCATCCAGCCGGTGCTGTTGCCCTGCCTGCTGCTCGCCGCGGTGCCCGAGGCGGTCACCGCGGTCAAGCTGGCCCGCCGGCAGTACCTCGCGATCCTGGCCTGGATCACCCGGCGTCGCCGGATGTTCATGCTGGCCCGGCTGATGGCCGACCGGCACACCGCCGCCGAGATCCGGGCCTACCAGATGCGCGACTTCCTGCTCGCCGAATACCACCGGATGATGACCGTGGAGACCCAGGCCCAGCTGCGGCTAGCCCGCTCGCAGACCGTCACCCGCGCGATGGGCCTGTCGGTGACCGGCGTCGCCGCGTTCGCCGTCTACGCGGTGCTCGGCGGGCTGCTGCTCACCGGCGTGGTGGCGCTGGCCGCGGCGGCCACCGCGCTGCTCGCCCTCCAGTCCGCCCGCAGCAGCCTGCGCACCGCCGTCTTCGCCACCAACTCGCTCTACGAGGACGCCCTCTACTACCAGGACTACCGGGACTTCCTCGACCGGGCCGGGCGGCGGATACCGACCGGGGGGCAGCAGGCGGTCGACGGGTTCGAGCGCATCGACCTCGACCGGGTCAGCCTGCGCTACCCGGACACCGACGGCGCCGCCGTCGACGAGGTCAGCCTCACCATCCGGCGCGGCGAGGTGGTCGCGTTGGTGGGGGAGAACGGGTCCGGCAAGACCACGCTGGCGAAGCTGATCGCCGGGCTCTACCGACCCACCGGCGGCGCGATCCGCTGGGACGGGGTGGACGCCGCCGAGCTGGACCCGCGCCAGGTCGCCGCCCAGGTGGCGGTGATGAGCCAGGACTGGTGGAAGTTCCCGTTCACCGCCCGGCAGAACATCCGGGTCGGCCGGCACGACCGGGCCGACGGCCCCGGCCCGAGCGTCGAGTCCGCCGCCCGGGAGGCCGCCGCGCACGACATGATCAGCGAACTGCCCTTCGGGTACGACACGCTGCTGGACCGGCAGTTCAAGGACGGGCAGGACCTGTCCGGCGGGCAGTGGCAGCGACTGGTGGCCGCCCGGGGCCTCTACCGCGACGCCCGACTGCTGATCTGCGACGAACCCTCCGCCGCGCTGGACGCGCGGGCCGAGCACGCGCTCTTCCAACACCTGCGGCGGCGTCCGGACCGGGCCGTCGTCCTGATCACCCACCGGTTGGCCAACGTCCGGCACGCCGACCAGATCTTCGTCCTGGACCACGGCCGGCTCGTGCAGCACGGCGACCACGACGCGCTGATGGCGCAGGCCGGGCCCTACCGGGAGCTGTTCGAACTCCAGGCGGCCGGCTACCTGGCCGGCGCCGGGGAGGCCGCCGCCGACCGTTGACCTCCAGCGCACTCGAACTCCTACGGTGACCGGACCGGCCGCCGCCCGGTCAGCGCGGCGTCACCCACCATGGAGTCCACATGCGCTATCGCGTCCTCGGCGGCACCGGCATCGAGGTCAGCGTCCACTGCCTCGGCACGATGATGTTCGGCGCCGTCGGCAACCCCGACCACGACGACTGCGCCCGCATCGTGCACGCCGCGCTCGACCGCGGCGTCAACATGGTGGACACCGCCGACATGTACTCGGCGGGCGAGTCGGAGGTGATCGTCGGCAAGGCCCTGCGGGGCCGGCGCGACGACGTGGTGCTCGCCACGAAGGTGCACTTCCCGATGGGCGAGGGACCCAACCGGGGCGGCAACTCACGCCGGTGGATCGTCCGCGCCGTCGAGGACAGCCTGCGCCGGCTGGGCACCGACTGGATCGACCTCTACCAGGTGCACCGACCCGATCACACCACCGACGTCGAGGAGACGCTCGCCGCGCTCAGCGACCTGGTCCGGGCCGGCAAGATCCGGGCGTTCGGCTGCTCGACGTTCCCGGCGGAGGAGATCGTCGAGGCGCAGCACGTCGCCGAACGGCGCGCGCTCGGCCGGTTCCGCACCGAGCAGCCGCCGTACTCGATCCTGGCCCGGGGGATCGAGGCGTCGGTGCTGCCGGTGTGCCTCCGCCACCGGATGGGCGTGCTGGTGTGGAGCCCACTGGCCTCCGGCTTCCTGTCCGGCCGGTACCGACAGGGCCAGCCGGTGGACCTCACCTCGGGCCGCCCGGCGCGGACCCCGGCCCGGTTCGACCCGGCGCTGCCCGGCAACGCCGCCAAGTACGCCGCCGTCGAGCACCTCGTCGCGCTCGCCGACGAGGTGGGCTGCACGCTGCCGCAGCTCGCCGTGGCGTTCACCGCGGCGCACCCCGCGGTCACCTCGACCATCATCGGGCCGCGCACCATGGACCAGCTGGACGCGCTGCTCGCGGGGGCGGCGCTGACGCTCGACGACACGGTGCTCGACCGGATCGACGAGATCGTCCCGCCCGGGGTGAACCTCTACCAGCCCGACGGCGTCTGGTCCCCGCCCGCGCTGACCGACCCGTCCCGACGTCGCCGCCCGATGCCGGAGCGCGCCGCCGCCTGACGGCCCCCAGCGCTGCCTACGCGGAGGGTGCCGCAGCCTGGCCGCTCATCGGCCCGTCCCACCCGGTCGCTCCGCTGGCCGAGGACCAGCCCTTCGCCAGCGCCCCACCCCATCACCGGTCCCCGCACAACCCGCGCGCGCTGACGTCTCCGCCTCCGCGCGTAGATCTTGGTAGCGAACGGCCCCCATAGGGGCCCTTTCCTACCAAGATCTTCGCGATTCCTGTGTGGTGGGAGGCGGTTCCTGGAATGCGGGAGCGGAGTCGGCCGGTGCGTGGTTGAACGGCGCGGTGTCGAGCGGGGGCGGTGAAGGGGTGGGTGGTTGCTGGGGAGAGCGGGCTGGGGCAGGATCGCCGGAATGCTCCGCCTCCGCCCTCGCCGCGCCGCTGTCGTCGCCGTGCTGGCCCTGCTCACCGCCGGGTGCTCCACCTCCGGCGCCGATCCCGACGCGTCGGGACCCGGCACCAGCGCATCCGGCAGCAACTCGTCCAGCACCGACGCATCCGGCGCCGGCGCACCGGGCGCGGCGAGAGGCGGCGCCACCATCGCGCCCGGTACCGCTGGCACGACGTCGGTGGCGCCGTCACCGGCCGCGCGTACCGGGATCGGGGCCCGGCCGAGCGCGTCGGCCGGGCCGTGCGCGGTCTTCCCGGCCGACAACGTCTGGCACGCCGACGTGACCCGGCTGCCGGTGCACGCCCGGTCGGCCGCAATGGTCGGCGCTATCGGCGCCGACGCCGCCGTGCACGCCGACTTCGGCTCCGGGACGTGGGAGGGCGCGCCGATCGGCATCCCGGTCACCGTCGTCCCGGCCGGGCAACGGCGGGTGCCGGTCACGTTCGGGTACGCCGACGAGAGCGACAGCGGGCCGTACCCGATCCCGCCCGACGCGAAGGTGGAGGGCGGCCCGTCCGGCACCGGCGACCGGCACGTGATCGTCTGGGACCGCGGCGCCTGCCGGGCGTACGAGCTGTTCGACGCGCACCGCTCCGGGGCCGGGTGGCGGGCCGGCTCGGGCGCGGTGTTCGACCTGCGGTCCAACCGGATGCGCCGGGCCGGCTGGACCTCCGCCGACGCGGCCGGGCTGTCCGTGCTGGCCGGGCTGGTGCGCTACGACGAGGTGGCGGCCGGTCGGATCGACCACGCGATCCGGGTGACCGTGCCGCGTACCCGCACCGGCTGGACGTGGCCGGCCAGCCACTCCGCCTCGTCGGCCACCGACCCGGCGCTGCCGCAGCTCGGCCAGCGGCTGCGGCTCAAGCGTTCGGTCGACCTGTCCGGGTTGCCCCGGCAGGCCCGGATCGTGGCCGAGGCGATGCGTCGCCACGGACTGATCGTGGCCGACCACGGCTCCGCCTGGTACATCTCCGGAGCCCCGGACCCGCGCTGGGACAACGACGCCCTGCACGCGCTGGACCGCCTGCGCGGCGGCGACTTCGAGGTGGTGGACGCCGCCGGCCTGATGGTCGCCCCGACGTCGGCCGCCACCCGCTGAGCGGAACGTCGACCACCGAGCCCGCCCCCGGCTGGGCGCGCTGGTCGGCCCGTCGCCGGATGAACCCGGTCGACGCGGCCGGGCCGGGCGCCCACACTGTCCGGATGGAACATCGTGACCTGGTCCGGGTGAGCAAACGCATGTCGCTGGCGCTGCGCCACCGCCCCGACCGGTTCCAGCTGACGCTCGACCGGGCCGGCTGGACGCCGGTCGCCGACCTGCTCGCCGCGCTGCGGATCAGCCGCGCCGACCTCGACGCCGTGGTGGCCGGAAACGACAAGCAGCGTTTCGCCGTCGAGGCCGGCCCGGACGGCGCCGACCGTATCCGGGCCAACCAGGGGCACTCCGTCCCGGTCGACCTCGGCCTGACCCCGGCGACGCCGCCGGGCCGACTCTTCCACGGCACCGCCGAGGACGTGCTGCCCGCCATCCGGGCCGAGGGGCTGCGCCGGGGGCGCCGGCACCACGTACACCTGTCGCCGGACGTGGCGACGGCCCGGCGGGTCGGCGCGCGCCGGGGCGGCGCGGTGGCCGTGCTCGCGGTCGACGCCGCAACCATGGCCGCGCACGGCTACCTGTTCTACCGCTCCGCGAACGGGGTGTGGCTCACCGACACCGTGCCGCCCGGCTACCTGACGGTCAGCATGCCGTGACCGGGTGCGCCACCACGGCGTCGAACAGGTACGCGAGGTCGTTCGGGGCGGCCCGGTCGGGCTGACCGGCGCCGGTGCGGTCGGTGGCGCGGGCGCGCAGCACGTGCCGGCCGGCAGCCGGTGGACGCCAGCGCGCGGTCCAGCGCTGCCAGGGGCCGCCCCGGTCGGTCGCGACCAGGTCGGCCGGTCGCCACCCGTCGCCGGTGTCCACCTCGACGCGCTCGATCGGGCCGTTGCCGGACCAGGACCGGCCGTGCAGCAGCACGTCCTCGCCGGCCGGGACGCGGGCGTCCCACGCCAGCTCGAACGCGCTCTTCACCGGCTGCGCGCCGAGCACCGTGCCGTCGGCCGGGTGCCCGGGGCCGAACAGCCGGTAGAACTGGGTGTTCCACGGTGAGAACAGGGGAGTGGTGGAAACCTCGACCGGTCCCACCCACTTGATCGAGGAGATGCCGATCCAGCCGGGCACCACCACCCGCACCGGGAAACCGTGGTCGGCCGGCAGCGGCTCACCGTTCATCTCGTACGCCAGCAGCACGTCGTCGAGGGCCTTGGCCACCGGCAGCGGGCGGCGCACCGGTCCGAGGTCGACCCCGCCGGTCACGTAGTGCGGATCGAGGCCCTCGGGCATCACGTCGACCGCCTCGTCGCGCAGCCCGGCCAGGCGCAGCACCGTGCCCAGCCGCACGCCGCGCCAGCGGGCCACGCCGACGCCGCCCAGCCCCCAGGCCACGCCGGGGGTCGGTTGGTCCTGCTGCTCGGCGAAGAACCGCCGCCCGTTGCCGGCGCACTCCAGCAGCGCGGGGCGCTCCTCGGCGGGCAGCCGGCGCAGGTCGTCGAGGCCGAACTCGACCGGGGCGTCGCGGGTGGGCGCGCCGCGCAGGCCGTCGCCGAACAGGCGCAGCCGCCAGGTCGTCGGGTCGAGGTGGGGGGTGACGGTGTGGTTGCGGACGAAGAAGCGGTCGTTGGGCACCACGTACCCCTGGCCGGCCATCGCCGACCAGCGCATCTCGGCGTTGGTGTCCAGCGGGCGCAGCAGCGCCGCCGGCAGCGGCTTGGCGATCGGCGTACCCGGGTCGACGCCGACCGGGGCCGGCGCCACCGCGACCGGCTCGCGCTCCGCGGCGGCGGCGGTCACCGCGGCCATGGCGGCACCCAGCTCCAGCAGCCGCGCGCGGTCGACGCCCGCGCCGTGCGCCTGCCCGGCGAGCCACTGCCGGCTCCGTTCGGCGTCGTGGACGGCTTCGGCGGGTGACGGGGAACGGCTCACGGGTGACCTCCGGGCTGGGCGACGCTGCCTTTCCTATTCAATCAGTAGGACTTTGCGTCGATCCAGCCCAGGTGTCGGCTCAGGTCGCGCCGATCAGCGTCACCACGCCGGCCGCCACCAGCACACCCGCCCAGAGCCGGTCGACGTTGAACCAGGCGCGGCGCAGCACGCCGACGCCGAGCACCTCGTACACCAGCAGCGCGACGGCGAGCGCGACGCCGAGCATGGCGCCGGTGTGCACGGCCGCGGCGGCCAGCCCGGTCAGCGCGCCGGCCGGCGCGGCGGACAGGTGCCCGGCGTGCGGGCCCGCGCCGACCGCCGGCTCCGCCAGCAGCACCGGCAGCAGCATCAGGCCGGCGCCGTGCGCGGCGGACATCAGGAACGACCAGGCGGTGAGCTGGGCGGCCGACAGCCGCATGCCGGCCCACCGGAAGTGCCGGTCCGACAGCAGCCGCCACATCCCGAACCCGACCAGCAGCACTCCGCCGGTCACCGCGACCGCCGTGCCGGCCGTCACCGAGCGGGTGGCGCTGACCAGCGCGGCGACCACCGCCACCGACGCCAGGTGCCCGGCCGCGATCGGTGGCAGGGCCGCGAGCAGCGCGGCCCGGCGCCGCTCCTGAAGGCCCCGGGCGACCGCGAACAGCCATCCCATCGCCGGGTTCAGGCCGTGGAACGCGCCGAGACCGGCCAGCGCCGCCCAGGTCGCGCCGGTCACGGGAAGCAGTACGAGTCGGACGAGGCGTCGCCGCCCTGCAACCGGGTCTGGTGCACGCGCAGGCCGCGGAACTCCTCCCCGCGCGGGAAGAACCGCGGGTCGGGCACCAGTCCGCCGTTCTCCGGGTCGACGTCGAGCTTCGCCACCCAGGCGCCCACCCCGTCGGGATAGAACTGGTCGTCCCAGGCGCCGTAGAGCGAGTTGCTGACGTAGACGCGGCGGCCGTCGCGGCTGATCTCCACCATCTGCGGCCCGCCGGCCAGCGGCTCGTCCGGGAACGCCGGGTGCGGCGTGCGGTTGACGATGCCACCCAGGCGCACCGATCCGACGCGTACCGGGTGGAACGGGTCGCTGACGTCGTAGCGGATCAGCTCGCCGGTGCCCCAGCAGGAGACGTGCAGGAACCGGTCGTCCACCGACAGGTCGATGTCGGTGACCAGCGGCGGCACCGCCCCGAACGGCTTGAGCAGGTCCGGCAGGTCGGCCGCGTCGGCCGGCTCGGCCGGGATGTCGATCACCTTGGTCACCGCCCAGGCGTCGCCGTCGCGGTGCCACAGCCAGATCGAGGCGGACAGGTCCTCGACGCTGATCACCACGCCGACGAAGCCGTACGACTTGGTCGGGTCGTGCGCGGGGCGCAGCTCCAGCGGCATCTGGTACTGGTCGCCGAGGTCGACGCGCTGCACGTGCCGGCGCTTGGCCAGGTCCCAGAAGTGGATCGCGTGCCCGTACCGGCGGCCCAGCAGCAGTTCCCCGACGATGCCGTCCTCGATCATCGACGGCGTGCCCCACTCGCTGGTGACCAGCACGTCCTGCGTGTAGTGCCACCAGAAGTCGTATGCCAGGAACTGCGGCCCCCGGTCGGCCTCCCACGCGCCGCGTACCTCGAACGTGGTGTGGTCGAGCACCGCGATGCCGCCCGGCCCCTCCTGCCCGTCCGCGCCGCCCAACGCGGAGACGTAGATGCCGTCCGGCCCGCAGTGCACGGTGTGCGGGCGGGAGTAGCCGGTTCGCTTGCCGAGTTCCTCCGCCTCGATCACCTTGACCAGCTCGGGGCGGCGCGGGTCCGGCTTGGTGTCCAGCACGTGGATCCGGGACGAGCGCAGGCCCGGCACGATCAGGTAGCGGCGCTCCACGTGCGGGTGCGGCGCGGTCGGGCAGAGCGCGCTGCTGCACGCGTTCCAGCCGAAGTGGTGCAGCTCGTCGCCGGTGTGCGGCAGCTCGGTCCAGCCCACCACCCGGCCGTACGAGCCGGAGTCCGGGTCGGTGTCGAGCACCGCGATGGCGTCGGGACGCTGCCCGGAGCGGTCGAACGCGGCGACGTACGCGAGCTTCTCGGCCGGCGCGGCGGCCGCCAGCGTCGGAGAGGGGTAGAACGTCGGGTCGGGGGTCCAGCGGGTCATCGGGTCTCCGTAACGGTCATGCGGTGGGTACGCCGAGGCGGTCGAGCAGGTGGCGGCGCAGCGCGCCGAGGGCCGGGTCGTCGGGGCTCGGGGCGGGGCCGAGGTGGACCGGGATCTCCTCGGCGATGACGCCGTCGTCGAGCAGCAGGACGCGGTCGGCGAGCAGCAGCGCCTCCTCCACGTCGTGGGTGACCAGCAGCGCGGCGAAGCCGTGCTGGGCGCGCAGCCGGCGCAGCAGCCCCTGCATGCGCAGTCGGGTCAGCGCGTCCAGCGCGCCGAACGGCTCGTCGAGCAGCAGCAGGTCCGGTTCGCGGACCAGCGCGCGGGCCACCGCGACCCGCTGCGCCTGCCCGCCGGAGAGCTCGGCCGGCCAGGCCCGGTCCCGGTCGGCGAGCCCGACCTCGGCCAGCGCGCGGCTCACCCGCCCGGCGACGTCCGGCCCGGTGAGCCCGAGTGCGACGTTGTCGGCCACACGTTTCCAGGGCAGCAGGCGGTGCTCCTGGAACACCACGGCGGCGGTGCCGTGCACCCGGTGCGTGCCGCCGGCGTCGTCGTCGAGCCCGGCGAGCACCCGCAGCAGCGTGCTCTTGCCGGAGCCGCTGCCACCCAGCAACGCGACCGTCTCCCCGGCGGCGATGGTCAGGTCGACCCCGGCCAGCACCACGGCGGGGCCGAAGGCCCGGGTCACCGCGCGCGCGGTGAGCACCGGCGGCATCACGTCGCCCGCAGCCCGCGTCGCCACGTCAGCGTCCTCCTCTCGGCGTACCGGAGGGCGAGGTCGGAGGCCAGACCCAGCAGCGCGTAGATGAGCAGGCCGAGCACCACCACGTCGGTCTGGCTGAACTCGCGGGCCTCCATCATCAGGAAACCGACGCCGGTCTGGGCGTTGACCTGCTCGCCGACGACCAGGCTGAGCCAGGCCGCGCCGATGGCCAGCCGCAGCCCGAGGAACAGGGCGGGCAGCGCGCCGGGCAGCACCACGTGCCGCAGCCGGGCGGCCGGGCCGAGGCCGCACGTGCGGGCCGCCTCCACCAGCCGCTCGTCGATGTCCCGGATCCCGGCGTAGGTGTTGAAGTAGATCGGGAAGAACGCGCCGAGCGCGACCAGCGTGACCTTCAGCGACTCACCGATGCCGACCCAGATGATGAGCAGCGGGACCAGGCCCAGGTGCGGCAGCATCCGGGCCATCTGCACCGGCGGGTCGACCAGGTCGTCGCCGAGGCGCAGCAGCCCGGCCGCCGCGCCGAGCACCAGCGCCAGCCCACCGCCGACCAGCAGGCCGAGCGCGGCGCGGGTGAGCGAGTCGAGCAGGTGCACGCCGAGCGTGCCGTCGGCGGCGAGCCGCCACCCGGTGGCGAGCACCGCGCTCGGCGCGGGCAGCTTCTCCGGGGAGAGCAGGCCCGACCGCGCGGCGGCCTCCCAGGCCACCACCAGCACGACCGGGCTGAGCACCCGCCGCCACCGCCGGACGGCCCGGGTCCGGGGCCGCCGCGGCGTCACCTGATCCGGTACGACCGGGGCGGACGCCTCGGCGAGCGCCGGGCCGCTCACCGGAACGCCTCGTTGAACCGGCCGTCCACCCGCCCGGCGATGTCGACCGGCCCGGGCACCAGCTTCAGGTCGACGAAGCTGTCCGCGATGGCCTGCAACTCGGCGCCGATCTCCGGGGTGACCGGGGCGAGCGGCTTGGCGCTGCGGGCCAGGGCCCGGGTGGTCACGTCGAGCGGGATCTTCAGTTCCGGGGCGAGCACGGCGGCCCGTTCGGTCGGGTGGGCGATGCCCCAGTCGGTGGTCCGCCGGTAGGTGTCCAGGAAGGCGCGGACGTCGTCGGTGCGGTTCTTCACCGCCTCCGGCGCGGCCAGCACGTACTCGCGGTTGCCGGCCAGGCCGGTGGCGTCGGCGAGCACCCGAACGTCGGGTCGCTCGGCGAGCGCGAAGTAGGGGTCCCAGATGATCCACGCGTCGACCTGCCCGTTGTCGAACGCGGGTCGTCCCTCGGCCGGCTTGAGGTACTTGACGTTGATGTCGGCGAGCGTCATCTTGTTCGCCTCCAGCAGCTTCACCAGCAGCCAGTGCACGTTGGAGCCCTTGTTCAGGGCCACCGTCCGCCCACGCAGGTCGGCGAAGCTCCGGTACCGACTGCCCGCCTTGACCAGCACCGCCTCGCCCTGGGGGATGGGCTGGGAGGTGCCGACCACGGAGAAGGGGATCTTTCCGGCGGCGGCGAAGACCGGCGGCGCCTCGCCGGTCTGGCCGATGTCGATCGAGCCGGCCTTGAGCGCCTCGGTGAGCGCCGGCCCGCTCTCGAACAGCGACCAGGTCACGTTCTTCGCGTCGCCGCGCGCCTTGACCAGGCTGAGGCCGCCGAAGCGTTGGTAACCGATCCGCAGTGGCGCGTCGTCGCCGCGGGCGTCGGCCGCCTCGCCGCCGCAGGCCGTCAGCGCCGTGGCGGCGACCAGCGCCAGGGTGGTGAGCAGCGCGCCCAGGCGGCGGCGGGGTCTCGACGGGGTACGCATGACGACTCCTCGGGGAGGGGATGGGCCCGGCCATCGGCGGGCGTCAGCAACCTACCAACCCGATAGGTTTTATGGGTAGTCTGTCGGCGCGGTCGTCCCACCCCTCAGGAGACGGCCCGACCGACCCGCGCCGGAGGCCGCCCATGTCGCTCACCTTCCACTGGTTCCTGCCGACCTACGGCGACAGCCGGGACATCGTGGGCGGCGGGCACGGCGTGCCGATCGGGACCGCCGGCGGCGCCCGCCCGGCCAGCGTCGCCTATCTGGGGCAGATCGCCCGCACCGCCGAACAGCTCGGCTTCGCCGGCGCGCTCACCCCCACCGGCGCCTGGTGCGAGGACGCCTGGCTGAGCACCGCCATGCTCACCGAGGTGACCGAGCGGTTGAAGTTCCTCGTGGCGTTCCGCCCGGGGCTGCTCTCACCCACCCTCGCCGCGCAGATGGCCTCCACCTTCCAGCGCCTGTCCGGCGGCCGGTTGCTGCTCAACGTGGTCACCGGGGGCGAGTCCGCCGAGCAGCGGGCGTACGGCGACTTCCTGGACAAGGACGCCCGCTACGCGCGTACCGACGAGTTCCTGCACGTGGTGCGGTCGCTGTGGCGCGGCGAGACGGTCGACCACGACGGCGCGCACGTGCGGGTCGAGGGCGCCCGGCTGACCCGGGTGCCGGACCCGGTGCCGCCGGTCTACTTCGGCGGGTCGTCCGCCGCGGCCCTGCCGGTGGCGGTGCGGCACAGCGACGTCTACCTGACCTGGGGCGAGCCGCCCGCACAGGTGGCCGGCAAGCTGGACCGGGTCCGCGGCCTGGCCGCCGAGGCCGGCCGTGAGCTGCGCTACGGCATCCGGCTGCACGTGATCAGCCGGGACACCGCCGAGGAGGCGTGGGCGCAGGCCCGCAAGCTGCTCGACGGCATCCCCGAGGCCGACGTGCGGGCGGTGCAGGAGGGGCTGCGGCGCAGCGAGTCCGAGGGGCAGCGGCGGATGCTGGACCTGCACGGCGGCTCCCGCGACGGCCTGGAGGTCTCGCCCAACCTGTGGGCCGGCTTCGGGCTGGTCCGCGGCGGCGCGGGCACCGCCCTGGTGGGCAGCCACACCGAGGTCGCCGACCGGATCGCCGAGTACCACGCGCTCGGGCTGGACGAGTTCATCCTCTCCGGCCACCCGCACCTGGAGGAGGCGTACTGGTTCGGGGAGGGCGTGCTGCCGATCCTGCGCCGCCGGGGGCTGTGGCGGCACCCGGCCGGCGATCCGACCGCCGACGCGCCGGCGGCCGTGCCGTTCTCCCCGCAGCCGGTGCCGGCCCGGGTCTGACCCGTCAGTCCGGGCGTTGCCCGGCGAGGAAGTCGGCCAGCACCCGGGTGTGCGTGGAGAAGGCCAGCTCGACCGGCTCGGTGAGCACCAGCCACTCGGTCGCCTCCTCGGTGGGCGCCGACGGCGGCAGGTCGCCCACCGGCCGCTCGGGCAGCACGCCGAAGACCATCATGGTGCCGCCGGCCGGGGCGCCGTGCACCGCGAACAGCCGCGCCTCGTCGGCCTCGGCGAGCAGCCCGGTCTCCTCACGCAGCTCGCGGACCAGCGCCTCGGACCACTCCTCGCCGTACTCGACGAAGCCGCCGGGGAGGGCGAGCTGCCCGCGCGCCGGCTCGATGTCCCGGCGTACGACCACCACGCCGAGCCCGTCGGGGGTGCGGACCGGCAGCACCGCCACCGCGACCGGCAGCGGGTTGCGCCACACCGTCTCGCCGCAGGTCGAACAGACACGCGGCCAGCCGGCGTCGGCCGGGTAGGCCGCGCCGCAGAACGAACAGTGCGAGTACGCGGTCACGCCGCAGCACGTTACCCGGCCGGCCGGTCGGGCGCTCGGCTGCTCGGGCGCGCGAGCGCGTCGCGCGCCTCCATCAGGGCGAAGCCGAGCAGGTTGGCACCCCGCCAGGTGGCCGGGTCACCCGCGCGCGGGTCGTCGGCGGCCAGGCCGATGCCCCAGATGCGGTCCGTCGGGCTGGCCTCCACCAGCACCCGGCTGCCCGTGCCGAGCAGGAACCGCCGCAGCTCCTCGTGCTGCCCGAACTTGGCCACGCTGCCGGCCACCACGATGTCGTAGCGGCGGGCCGTCCAGGTGGCCTCGTCGAAGTCCCGGACCTGCCGGCCGAGCGCCTTGGCCCGGTGCGGGTGCGTGGCCGTCAGCACCCGCCCGGCGATCTCGTGGTCGCCGAAGAGCGTGGCCTTGTGCCACATCATCCAGTGCTCGGCAGTGGCGTACTTTCGACCGTCCACCGTGAACGCCGCCGGCCACCACTGGCTCAGGCAGCCGGCGCCGACGCTGCCGTCGCGCTGCGGCCGGTGCCCCCAGAAGTGCAGATATCTGACCGTCTCTCCGGTGTCGAGCGTGGCGATCAGGTCGGTGACGGAACGGATCGGCATGCCCGGCAGTCTGCCCCACCCCACCGACATCCCGCCGATCTTGCAGTTTGGGACCTGGCAAGCTCCGCCAACCGGACATCCTGGGAGCCGAAACTGCAAGATCGGCGAGGGTGGGGATGGTCAGGGGGTGGGGGCGCCGGTGTAGAACGCGGTGACCCGCTCGCCCGCGGCGTGTGCCTGGTCTGCCGGGGTGCCGGCGGCGACGCTGGCCGCCGTCCACCGTTCGCCGGCCGCGATCACGAACCGGCGTCCCTCGTCCGAGGCCATCCAGTCGGCCGCCGCAGCCGGGTCCACGCCGACGCCGTCGGGGGCGAAGTGTGAGGCCAGGCCGACCAGGGCCAGGTCCCAGCCGATGCCGACCGCTCCCGGGCCGTACTCGGCCCACCGCTGGTCTTCGACGTGGGCGACGTGTTCCAGCTCGAAGCGGGTACGCCCCGGCCCGGCCTCGCGCAGGCGCACCTCGATCCAGCTGACCTCCCCGCCGAACTCCCAGGTGGCGGCGAACCCGTGCGGCGGGTCGCAGCGCTCGACGGTGCCGGCGGCGTTGCCCTCCAGCTGGTACCGGCCGCCGAGGCTCAGGTCGCCGGAGACCGGCAGGAACCAGCGGGGGATACGCTCCGGGTTGGTGCAGGCGTCGAAGACGTCTTCCACGGACGCGTCGTACGTCTGGCTGATGGTGAGCACCCGCGCCTTCCCGGCGGGGAGCGTACGGTCGCCGATCCGGCGCTCGACGGCGCTGATCTGCCCGGTCACGTCAATCATGGGTTGGTCCTCTCGTCGTCGGGTTCGTCCTCGCGCAGCCGGCGTTCACGGCGGCCCCGGGCCAGCTCGGTGGCGAGCGCGGCCAGCGGCGGCGCCCAGAACCGGCGGAAGCCGGCCAGCCACGCGTCGATCTCCCGCAGCGGGGCGGGATCGACCGCGTAGAGCCGGCGGGTGCCCACGGCGCGCACGGTGGTGAACCCGTGCTCGCGCAGCACCTTGAGGTGCTGCGAGACGGCGGGCTGGCTGATGCCGAACTCGCGCCGCACGGTCTCGCCGAGCGCCCCGGCCGGCTGCTCGCCGGCGGCGAGCAGCTCCAGGATGCGGCGGCGGACCGGATCGCCGAGGACGTCGAAGGCGTGCACGACCTCTTTATATCAGGACGAGCTTATATAAGCGAGAGGTGACGGATAACGTGGGGCGCCCGTCGCACCCGGGCGCCCCACGTACGCCGGGTTCAGCCGCCGAGCCGGGCGGCGACGGTGCGGCGCAGCTCCGGCAGCCGGTCGTGCAGCAGGCCGGGGCACTGGGTGCTGTTGAAGTCCTTGTGCCCGTAGATCTCGGTGGGCGCGATGCCGTACTGCTGGCAGGTGAACGCGCAGAACGCGACCAGGCTGTCCCAGAGCGCCTGCGGCGGCTGCACGTCCAGGTAGATGCCGTCGTTCTCGATGCCGATGGCCTGGCTGTTCTGCCCGACGCAGTGCGCGCCCTGCACCATGGTCTGCCCGTGCAGCAGGGCGTAGAGGCTGCCGTGGCGTCCCTCGGTCAGGTGGCCGCCCCGGCTGTTGGTGAAGTGCTGGCCGGAGTCGAGCCAGCCGTTGGTGTCCATGTGCAGGTTCTGGATGTCGCGGGAGTTCCGGTACGCCTGGGCGAGGCTGTAGTCGGTGGTGTTCGGGAACGCGGTGTGGTGGACGATGATCTTGTTGGGTCGGCTCTGCACCACGCTCACCGGCGACGCGGGCGGGCGGGCGCTCCAGGTCGCGCAGTTGGCGATGGTCGGTTGGTCGACGCGCGCGGCGGCGGCCCGCGCGTCGCGGCCGGGACCGGCCTGGGTCAGCGCGCCGGCGCCGGCGGCGGCGCCGAGCAGGACCGCGCCGCGCAGCACGGCCCGCCGGGGGAGGGGAACGGACATCGGGACCTCCTCGTCGGGTACGGACGGCGGGGCGGACCGGTGCGGCCCGCCCCGCCGGCGTGGGTCAGCAGGGTCCGTTGCAGGCCAGCACCCGGAGGCGGTCCAGGGTGCCGTTCCAGACGTTCTGGTCACCGGGGAAGGTGCCGGAGGAGGCCCACTGCCAGAACGAGTACGTGCCCCAGCCGGCCGGCAGCGTGCCGACGCTGCTGGAGTAGCGGGCGATCCACAGTGGGTTGTTGGCGGCGAACTGCGACGTGTTGCCGGTGCAGGTGCTCCACCAGTCGGTGGTGGTGTAGATGGTGGCCCACCGGCCCGTGCGGGCGTAGTACTGGTTGACGAACGAGGCGATCCAGCTGCGCATGGACGCCTGGCTCAGCCCGTAGCAGGTGGCGCCGTAGGGGTTGTACTCGATGTCCAGCGCGCCGGGCAGCGTCCGGCCGTCCTTGGACCAGCCGCCCCCGTGGTCGACGAAGTAGTTGGCCTGGGTCGCGCCGCTCGTGGTGTCCGGCCGGGCGAAGTGGTACGACCCGCGGATCATCCCGACGTTGTAGGAGCCGTTGTACTGCTGGGCGAAGTACGGGTTGGTGTAGTAGGTGCCCTCGGTCGCCTTCACGTAGGCGAACCGGGCCCCGTTGGCCCAGGCGCCGGACCAGTTCACGTTGCCCTGGTAGCTGGAGACGTCCATGCCGGGCAGTCCGGCCGGGGCGGCGTGGGCGGGGGCCGCGCCGAGCAGGGCCGCGGCGACGACGGTGGCGGTGGCCAGCAGCGCGGCTCCGGCCGCGCGCAGCGCCGATCGCATCGGACGGTGCATCTTTCCTCCCTGGGGGTTGCCGCCTCGCGGGCGGCGGGAGTATGACGAAAGGAACTGTCAACATTAGGTCACAGGGCGGAGAAACTTTTCAATAGAGGCATCGAAGATTTTCTCTGAACCGGGGGTGTTCAGAGCCCGGCGAGCACCTCGGCGGCGGCACGCTCGCCGGCCGTCACCGCGCCCTCCAGGTAACCGCTCCACCGGGTCGCGGTCTCCGTGCCGGCCCAGTGCAGCCGGCCCACCGGTGGCCGCAGCTGCGGGCCGTAGTCGCACCACGAGCCGGGCGGCAGGATGCCGCAGAAGCAGCCCCGCGTCCACGGGTCGGCCGACCAGTCGTACTCCACCAGGTCGTCGGGGCGGGCGGCGGCGGGCCCGAACAGCGCGGCCAGCGCGTCACACAGCGCGTCCCGGCGCTGCCCGGCCGACAGCCGGCGCAGCGCCCGGGCCTGCGCGCCGTAGCTGAACGCGGTGAGCACGCCGCCCGCGAGGCCGGGCAGCGAGTTGTCCACCGTCTCGGTGAGCGGGCCGGTGTCCGTGGTGGCCACGCCGGAGCGGCCGTCGGCCCCCCAGAACGGCTCCGGGTAGAGCGCGTGCACCTTGAACGCCGAGCCCATCGGCATCCGCTGGGTCAACCCGTCGCGCAGCGCCGGCAGCGGCGGGTCGTACCGGATCCGGCCGGCCAGCGCCGGCGCCAACGCCACCACCGCCGCGTCGGCGCGGTGCGCCTCGTCCCCGGCCCGGACCCGCACGCCGCAGGCGTCCTGGACGATCGCGTCGACCGGGGCGGCCAACCGCACCGACCCCGACGGCAGCGCGGCGGCCATCCGCTCGGCCAGCGCGGCCGGGCCGCCGACGATCCGGTCCTGCTGCGCGCCGCCGGCCATGCCCAGCAACGACCCGGTCCCCCCGCCGCTGCGCAGGTAGAACAGCAACTGCAACAGCGACACCTCGTCCGGCGAGGCGGCCAGCAGGCCGCCGGCCAGCAACCGTCCGGCGTAGCGGGCGGTGACCGGATCGGGCACGGTGGCGGCGAGCCAACCGCCGAGCGTGGTCCGGTCCCACTCCGCCGCGCCGTCCGCGCGCCACGGCGCGGCCGGGTCCAGCCCGTCGGCCAGCGCGTCGAGCCGGCCGAGCAGCCCGGTCAGCCCGGCCGGCTCCCCGGCCGCCGACCGCCCGGCCAGCCGCAGCGTCGACGCGCCCCGCGCGGGCGACGGGAACGTCTCCAGGCCGTACGCGGCGACCAGCGCGTACATCCGGTCCTGGGTGGGGCCGATCCACTGCGCGCCCAGGTCGAGCCAGCCGCCGCCGGGCAGCGGCCGGCTCAGCGTCCGCCCGCCCACCCGGTCCCGGGCCTCCAGCACCGACACCTCGACGCCGGCCGCGTCCAGGGCGAGCGCGCAGGCCAGGCCGGAGAACCCCGCCCCCACCACGATCACCCGGCCGCCGCGCACGGCCCGGCATACCCGGATCCCGGCCGGATTCTCCCGCGCCCGGCGTGTCGAAACCGGCGTCCGCCGTTCGTGTGAAGGGTGAAGGGCGGCACCGGGCCGCCCGGGACGAGGAGGAGCCGATGAGGCAGTACCTGATCAGCATGTACCAGCCGGCCGGCGCGGTCCGGCCGGACCCGGAGTTCCTGGCCGGGGTGATGCGCGAGGTCGAGGCCATCGGCCGGGACCTGCGGGAGGCCGGGTGCTGGGTGTTCGGCGACGGGCTGCACGCGCCGGAGACCGCCACCGTGCTGCGCCCGGACGGCGACGCGGTGCTGGTCACCGACGGGCCGTTCACCGAGGGCAAGGAGTACCTGGGCGGCGTCACCGTCATCCGGGCGCCCGACCTGGACGCCGCGCTCGACTGGGGTCGCCGCTACGCCCGCGCCACCACGCTGCCGATCGAGGTGCGCCCGTTCCAGGGCGAGGGATGACCGCTGTCGAACGCGTCTTCCGCGCGGAGTACGGCCGCGCGGTCGCCGTCCTGGTCCGCCTCCTCGGCGACATCGACCTCGCCGAGGAGGCGGTCCAGGAGGCGTTCACGGTCGCGGTGCGGCGGTGGGCCGTCGACGGGCCACCGCCCAGCCCGGCCGGCTGGATCGTCACCACCGCCCGGAACCGGGCGATCGACCGGCTGCGTCGCGAGTCCACCCGGGCCGCTCGCCACGCCGAGGCCGCCCTGCTGCACGCCGCCGACCCGCCCGTCGAGGAGGGGCCCGTGACCGACGACCGGCTGCGCCTGATCTTCACCTGCTGCCACCCGGCGCTCGGCGCCGCCGCGCGGGTGGCGCTGACGCTGCGCCTGCTCGGCGGCCTGAGCACCGCCGAGATCGCCCGGGCGTTCCTGGTGCCGGAGCCGACCATGGCCCAACGCCTGGTCCGGGCCAAGGCCAAGATCCGCGACGCCGGGATCCCGTACCGGGTGCCCCGCGACGCCGACCTGCCCGACCGGCTGCGCGGGGTGCTCGCCGTGGTCTACCTGATCTTCAACGAGGGGCACACCGCCAGCGCGGGGGAGCGGCTCGGTCGCGCCGAACTGGGGGCCGAGGCGATCCGGCTGGGCCGGTTGCTGGTGGCGCTGATGCCGGACGAGCCGGAGGCGCTCGGCCTGCTCGCGCTGATGCTGCTGGTCGAGGCGCGGCGTCCCGCCCGGACCGGGCCGGACGGTGTGCCGGTGCCGCTGCCCGAACAGGACCGTGACCGGTGGGACCGGGCGCTGGTGACCGAGGGGCAGGGCCTCGTGCGGCGTTGCCTGCGCCGGGGTCGGCCCGGTCCCTACCAGATCCAGGCCGCGATCAACGCGGTGCACGCCGATGCGGCCACCGCCGCCGGCACCGACTGGACCCAGATCCTCGCCCTCTACGACCAGTTGGCGGCGTGCGCGCCCGGGCCGGTGGTGGCGCTGAACCGGGCGGTCGCGCTGGCCGAGGTACGCGGACCCGCGGCTGCGCTGGCCGCTGTGGACCGACTGGACCTGGCCGGCTACCACGTGTGGCACGTCGTCCGCGCCGACCTGCTGCGACGGCTGGGCCGGCCGGGGGAGGCCCGGGCCGCGTACGAGGCGGCGATCGCCGGCACCGCGAACGAGGCGGAACGGACGTTCCTCGGTCGGGCCCGGGACCGGCTGCCGGGGCATTGACGAACGACCGGAGAAAAGTACACTCCCGATGTAAATAGATCGCCCGCGCGCCGTCGACCCGACGAGGTGACGATGAGCCCACCGGCCACCCCCAGCGACGGTCCCGGTCTGGCGCTGCACCACGTCGGCGTCCACTTCGGTGGCCTGGTCGCGTTGGACGACGTCTCGCTGCGGGTGCCGCCGGGCCGGGTGGTCGGCGTGATCGGCCCCAACGGCGCCGGCAAGACGACCCTGTTCAACGTGGTCTGCGGCTTCGTGCGGCCGGGCACCGGCACGCTCACCCTGGACGGCCGGCCGTTCCGACCCCGCCCGCACCGGCTCACCCGACTCGGCATCGCCCGCACGCTCCAGGGCGTCGGCCTGTTTCCCGGCCTGACCGTGCTGGAGAACGTGGTGACCGGCGCCAGCCACGACGCCCGGGCCGGCTTCGCCGCCGCGCTGTTCGGCCTGCCCCGCAGCGACCGCGACGAGCGGCGGCTGCGCGCCCGGGCCCTCGACCTGCTCGCCGAGCTGGGCGTCGACCGCCACGCCGGGGCCGCGCCGGCCACCCTGCCCTACCCGGTGCGCAAGCGGGTCGCGCTGGCCCGCGCGCTGATCGCCCGGCCCCGCCTGCTGCTGCTCGACGAGCCGGCCGGCGGGCTCGGCGCCGACGACGTGGCCGAGCTGGCCGACCTGGTCCGGGCCCTGCCCGAGCGCGACGACGGCTGCGCCGTGCTGCTCGTCGAGCACCACATGGACCTGGTCATGTCCGTCTGCGACGAGCTGGTGGTGCTCGACTTCGGCCGGGTGATCGCCGCCGGGCCGCCGGAGCGCATCCGCGACGACCCCCGGGTCACCGAGGCCTACCTCGGCGCCGACGTGCCGACCGGGGGCACGGCATGACCGCGGTGCTGGAGGTCGAGGCGCTCAGCGCCGGCTACGGCCCGGTGCCGGTGCTGCGGGACGTGGCGTTCACCGTGCCGGCGGGCACCGTCGCCGCCGTGCTCGGCGCCAACGGCGCCGGCAAGACCACGCTGCTGCGGACGCTGTCGGGGCTGCTGCGGCCCACCGGCGGCCGGATCCGGTACGCGGGGGAGGACCTGCGCGGCGTCCGGGTGGAGCACCTGGTCCGGCGCGGGGTGGCGCACGTGCCCGAGGGACGCGGCGTGGTGACCGAGCTGACCGTCGCGGAGAACCTGCGCCTGGGCGGGCTGTGGCGGCGGGACCGGGCCGACGCCCGGCGCGCCCAGGACGAGGTGTACGCGCTCTTCCCGGCCCTGGCCGACCGGCGCGACCACCTCGGACACCAGCTCTCCGGCGGGGAACGGCAGATGCTCGCGATCGGCCGGGCGTTGATCGCCCGCCCCCGCCTTCTGCTGCTCGACGAGCCGTCGCTCGGGCTGGCTCCCCGGGTGACCGCGCAGATCATGGCGCTGCTGCGGCGGCTGCGCGACGAGCGGGGGATGACCGTCCTGCTGGTCGAGCAGAACGTGCGCACCGCGCTCTCCGTCGCCGACCAGGGGATCGTCATGTCACTCGGCCGGGTGGTGACCGCCGCGCCGGCGGACCGGCTGCGTGACGACGACCGGCTGCGGCACGCCTACCTCGGGTTCTGACCGGCGAGCAGAAGGGTCGCGGATGCAGCGGTTCTGGTTCCTCACCTTCGACGGGCTCGCCGCGGGCGCGGTCTACGCCGCGTTCGCGCTCGCGCTGGTGCTCATCTGGCGGGCAGCCCGGGTGGTCAACTTCGCCCAGGGCGCGATGGCGGTCGCCACCGCGTACGTCGGCTACGCGGTCGCCGGCGCGACCGGCTCCTACTGGCTGGGCCTGGCCGCCGCGGTGCTGTCCGGCCTGGCCCTGGGCGCGCTGGTGGAACGGGTGCTGATGCGCTTCGTCGGCTCCGCCGGCCCGCTCAACCAGGTGATCGTCGCGCTCGGGCTGGTGCTGCTGATCCAGGCGGTGCTCGGCATGGTCTTCGGCAACGGCTACCGGCCGGCGGCCACCCCGTTCGACACCGACGCGCTCACCATCGGCGGGGTCGCCGCGCTGTCCCCGTACGACCTCTGGGTGCTCGGCGCGGCGCTGGCGGTCGTGGTGCTGCTCGCGCTGCTGTTCACCCGCACGCCGGTCGGCCTGCGGATGCGGGCCGCCGCGTTCGCCCCCGAGGTGTCCCGGCTGCTCGGCGTGAGCGTCGGCCGGATGCTCACGCTGGGCTGGGCGCTGGCCGCCGGCGTCGGCGCGCTCGCCGGCATGCTGGTCGTCCCCACCGGCCTGGGCCTGCACCCGCACGCCATGGACCTGGTCTTCGTGGTGGCGTTCACCGCCGCCGTGGTCGGTGGCCTGGACAGCCCGGTCGGCGCGGTGGTCGGCGGCCTGCTGGTCGGGCTGATCCTGTCCTACGTCACCGGCTACCTGGGACCGGACACCACGCCGCTGGCGGTGCTGGTGCTGCTGCTGGCCGTCCTGCTGGTCCGTCCCGGCGGGCTCTTCTCCGCGGCGAGAGCGAGGCACGTGTGACCACCACCCGCACCGAAGAGGCCCCGCCGTCGGCGTTGCGCCGGCTGCTGCCCGGCGCGCCGGCCGGCGCCGGCCCGCGCTCGGCGACGCTGCTGCGGCACCTGGCCGTGGCGGTGTTCGCCGGCACGCTCGTCGTGCTGCTGACCAACCAGCTCCCGCCCTACCAGAACCTCCAGGTGGCGCGGGTGTGCGCGTTCCTCTGCGTCACCGCCGGCTACACCGTGCTGGTCGGGCTCAACGGGCAGCTCTCGCTCGGCCACGGCGCGCTGATGGCCACCGGCGCCTACACCGTCGCCCTGGTCCAGCAGGGGTTCGACGACCGGGGCGTGCGCGGGTGGTGGGTCCTGCCCGGGTCGCTGCTGGCCGCCGTCGCGGTGACCGCGCTGGGCGGGCTGGTCGTCGGGCTGGCCGCGGCCCGGCTGCGTGGGCCGTACCTGGCCGGCGTGACGCTCGCCGTGGCCACGCTGGTGCCGGCCGTGACCACCATCTTCACCGGCGTGTTCAACGGCGAGCAGGGGCTGCGCTTCCCGGCGCAGACGCCGCCGGCCGGGCTCGGCGCGTACTTCCAGCCGGAACGCTGGCTGGCCTGGATCGCGCTGGCCGCCGCGCTGCTGACCATGGTGCTGCTGGCCAACCTGGTCCGCAGCCGGTTCGGCCGGTCGCTGCGCGCGGTCCGCGACGACGAGGTGGCGGCCCGGCTCGCCGGCATCCCGGTGGCCCGCACCCAGGTGCTCGCGTTCGTGGTCAGCGCCGCCTGCGCCGGGCTCGGCGGCGGCGTCTACGCGGTGCTCACCGCCACCGTCGCCCCGGGCAAGTTCCCGCTCGACCTGTCGCTGTTTCTGCTCATGGCCATCGTGATCGGCGGCCTGGGCAGCCTGGCCGGGGCGGTCTGGGGCGCGCTGCTGCTGGTTGCCCTCCAGGACCTGCCCGGCCTGCTCACCGACCACCTCGACCTGCCCGCCGCGCTGGCCCAGCGGCTGGAGGGCAACCTCGCGCTGGCCGTGTTCGGCCTGATCCTCATCGTCGTCATGCTCGCCGCCCCGGGCGGCCTGCAGGCCGGCGTACGCGCCCTCGCCACCCGGCTGCGCGCCACCGTCCGGCGTGCGCCGGACCGCTGATCCACCGGTCCCACCCACCCGCACCGGATTGGAGAACCATGCGCCCCACCACCCGCCGCGTTCTCGCGGCCGCCGCCGGCCTGGCCCTGCTGGCCGCGTCGACGGCCTGCGCCGACGACGCCAAGCAGGCCGCCGAGAACGTCCCCGGCGTCACCGACGGCGAGGTCGTCATCGGTACCCACCAACCGCTCACCGGCCCCGCCGCGCCCGGCTACTCGAAGATCTCCGCCGCCACCAAGGCCTACTTCGAGCACGTCAACAGCAAGGGCGGGGTGCACGGCCGGAAGATCGTCTACAAGGTCATGGACGACGGCTACAACCCGGCCAACACCGAGAACGTGGTCCGCAAGCTGGTCCTCGACGACAAGGTCTTCGCGCTGCTCGGCGGGCTGGGCACGCCGACGCACACCAACGTGCTGGAGTTCGTCAAGACGCAGAAGGTGCCGGACCTGTTCGTCTCCTCCGGCAGCCGCAACTGGAACCAGCCGGAGAAGTACCCGACGACCTTCGGCTGGCAGCCCGACTACACGGTCGAGGGCAAGATCCTGGCCAGCTGGGTCAAGCGGGAGTTCCCCGGCGCCAAGGTGTGCCACTTCGGGCAGAACGACGACTTCGGCCGCGACTCCCTGGCCGGGGTGGAGCAGGTCCTCGGCGCGGTGGCGGCGAAGCAGACCTACACCACCACCAACCAGCAGGTCGGGCCGGCGATCGGCGCGTTGCGGGCGGCCGGTTGCCAGGTGGTCATCTCGGCCAGCATTCCCGGCTTCACCGCGCTGGCCATGGGGCAGGCCGCCGGGCAGGGCTTCAAGGCGCAGTGGGTGGTGTCCAACGTGGGCGCCGACTACACCACGCTGTCGGCCCAGCTCGGCGACAAGAAGGTGATCCTGGAGGGCATGGTCGCCGACAACTACCTGCCCATGGTGGGCGACACCACCAACCCGTGGATCCAGGAGTTCACCAAGATCCACCAGAGGTACAACGCGGGCAACCCGGTCGACGGCAACGCCATCTACGGCTACTCGATGGCGTACACCTTCGTCCAGGCGCTGCTCGCCGCCGGACCCGAACCCACCCGGGAGAAGCTGGTCGCGGCCGTGCGCAAGGGCGGATTCCGAGGGCCCGGCCTCACCCCCTTCCGGTACGCCGAGAACGTGCACGCCGGCTACAGCGGGGTACGCCTGAGCCGGGTGACCGGCGGCGCGCAGACGTACTTCGGTCCCACGTACACCACCGACGACGGCGACGCCCCGGTCACCGAGTTCACCGAACCGCCGACCACCCCGCCGGCGGACGCCGTTCCGACCGCCTGACCAGCACGTGCACCGGGCGGCCGGGTGACGGCCGCCCGGTGGCGCGCCCGTAGAGTGGCCGCCGTCGGTCGAGAACGGGGGAGCCGTCCCATGATCGAGGTGGATACCGACCCGCCGGCCCGGGTGGACGGCCGGGCGGCGCGGGCGGAACGGACCCGGGCCGCGATCGTCGAGGCGCACCTGGCGCTGATCGACGCCGGCGACCTGCGACCCACCGGGGAGCGGATCGCCGAGCGGGCCGGGGTGTCGCTGCGCACCCTCTGGACCAACTTCAAGGACATGGAGACGCTCTTCGCGGCCACCGGCCGGCGCATCGGCGAGCGGCAGGCCAGGATCTGGCGGCCCGTCCCGCCGGGGCTGCCGCTGGCCGCCCGCATCGCCGAGTTCACCGGCCAGCGGGCCCGGATGCTGGAGGTGCTGGCGCCGTCGGCCCGTGCGTCGGCGCTGCGGGAGCCGTTCTCGCCGCAGCTGCGGCGCAACCGGGAGGCGGCCATCGCCCGGGTCCGGCAGGAGATCGAGGCGGTGTTCGGCGCCGAGCTGGCGCACGCCGGGCCCGGCCGGGGGCAGTTGCTGGACGCGGTGACCGTGGCCTGCACCTGGGCCGCCTGGTCGATGATGCGCGACGCGATGGGCCTCGACGTCGAGGCCGCCCGCGCCGCCATGGCCCGTACGCTGCACGCGCTGCTCACCGCGGGCCGGGGCTGACCCGGCGGTCTACTCCTCGCGCAGCCGGCGCAGGATCCGGGCCAGCTCCGCCCGGTCGTCCGGGTCGAGCGCGCCGAAGAAGCGCTCCGCCTCGGTGGCCCGGGCCGCCCGGATCGCGGCGCCGACCCGGTCGCCCTCGGCGGTCGGCGCGACCAGCGTGGCCCGCCGGTCGCCCGGGTCGGGGCGTCGCTCGACCAGCCCCCGCTCCTGGAGTCCGTCGACCACCTCGGTGGCGGAACGGGGCGCGATGCGCAGGTGCTCGGCGAGCGCCCCGGGCCGCAGCGCGCCGTGCCGCAGCAGGACACCGAGCGCCCGCGCCTGCCCGGGGCTGATCTCCCAGGGCTCCAGCGCGCCCTTGGTCTGGTGGCGCAGTCGCCGGGCCACCGCCCAGAACGTCTCGGCCAGGCTCTCCTCGTCGGTGCCGGTCACGGGAATACGGTAACAGCAACTCCTGTTGTTCCCTCATGATGAGGTAACCTCAGCATCATCCCCGGGACAGAGGAGCACCCCCTTGGATCGCATCCCCGACGGCCGCGGAGCCGGCCGAACCGTGTCCGCCGCCGAGAAGGCCCAGGCCCGCGACGTCTCGCTGCGCCGCATCGGCGGCCTCTTCACCGCCCACCGCCGCCCGCTCGCCGCCGTGGTGGCGATCATCGTGGCGTCCTCGGTCATCGCGATGGCCTCGCCGTTCCTGCTGCGTACCGTCATCGACCGGGCGCTGCCCGACCGTGACCTCACGCTGCTGGCCTGGCTGGTCGCCGGCATGGTCGCGGTCGCCGCGGTCACCGCGGTGCTCGGCGTCGCCCAGACCTGGATCTCCACCCGCGTCGGTCAGGAGGTCATGCACCGGCTGCGCAATGACGTCTTCGCCCACCTCCAGCGGCAGTCGATCGGCTTCTTCGTGCGCACCCGCACCGGCGAGGTGCAGTCGCGCATCACCAACGACATCGGCGGCATGCAGGCGGTGGTCACCTCCACCGCCACCTCGATCGCGGCCAACCTCACCACCGTCGTCGCCACCACCATCGCCATGCTGGCGCTGAGCTGGCGGCTCACCCTCGTCTCGGCGGTCGTGCTGCCGCCCGCGCTCTGGCTCACCCGCCGGGTCGCCCGGCTGCGCCGGGAGATCACCGCCCGGCGCCAGCGGGAGCTGGCCGACCTCACCGTGACCATCGAGGAGGGGCTGTCGGTCAGCGGCGTACGGCTGGCCAAGACGCTCGGCACCGGCACGGCCCTGGTCGACCGGTTCACCGCCTCCTCGGCCCGCCTGGTCGACCTGGAACTGCGCTCCGAGCTCGCCGGCCGCTGGCGGATGGCCGCCATGACCGTCGTCTTCGCGGCCATCCCCGCCGTGATCTACCTGGGCGCCGGCCTGCCCGGCACCGCCGGCACGCTCACCATCGGCACCCTGGTCGCCTTCACCGCGTTGCAGGGCAACCTGTTCCGGCCGCTGATGGGCCTGCTCAACGTGGGCGTCACGCTCACCGCCTCGCTGGCGCTGTTCGCCCGCATCTTCGAATACCTCGACCTGCCCGTCGAGGTCGCCGAGCCGGCCCGCCCGGTGCCGCTGGACCCGGCCACGGTCCGCGGCCACCTGCGCGTCGAGGACGTGACGTTCAGCTACCCGGGCAGCGACACCGCCGCCCTGGCCGGGGTCAGCCTGGACGTGCCCGCCGGCACCAGCCTGGCCCTGGTCGGCGAGACCGGCTCCGGCAAGAGCACCCTCGCCGCGCTGGTCAGCCGGCTGCACGACCCGGACGCTGGGCGGATCACCATCGACGGGATCGACCTGCGCGACCTGCGCCTGGCCGACCTGGCCGCCGTCGTGGGCGTGGTCAGCCAGGAGACCTACCTGCTGCACGGCACCGTGCGGGACAACCTCCGGTACGCCCGGCCCGACGCCACCGACGCCGACATCGAGGCCGCCGCGCGCGCCGCGCGCATCCACGACCTGATCGCCGCGCTGCCCGACGGCTACGACACCATGGTCGGCTCGCGCGGCCACCGCTTCTCCGGCGGCGAGCAGCAGCGCCTGGCGATCGCCCGCACACTGCTGCGCGACCCGCGGATCCTGGTGCTCGACGAGGCGACCAGCGCGCTGGACACCGAGACCGAGCGCGCGGTGCAGCGGGCCCTCGACGAGCTGACCCGGGGCCGGACCGTGGTGACCATCGCGCACCGGCTGTCCACGGTCCGCGACGCCGACCGGATCGCGGTACTCGACCACGGCCGGATCGTCGAGTCCGGCACCCACGACGCGCTGCTCGACCACCAGGGCCGCTACGCCACCCTGGTCGGCTGACCCACCCAGTCCCCGGCCCCGCCCCGCCCCGCCCCGGCCCGGCCCCGCCCCGCCCCGGCCCGGCCCCGCCCCGCCCCGGCCCGGCCCCGGCCGGCCCGGCCCCGGCTCGGCGATCTTGGACTTGTGGTGCCTCGGATGTTCCATTTCGACTGGTATCGGAGGTGCCACAACTCCAAGATCGACGTCGGTTCAGGGCTTGTGGGGTCTCGGCTCGTCCGGGGGTACGGGGCGTGGGCGTTGGCCGGGGGCCGGGCGCGGGGCGGGTGGGGGCAGCAGCGGCTCCAGCGGCGTGAACGCCTCCGCCTGCGTGCCCGGTCGTGGTCCGCGCCGCCCCGCCGGAGTTCCCTCCGACGGTCGCGCCGGCTCCCCGGCCGGCCGGCTCTCGCCCGTCGGCCGGCTCTCGCCCGTCAGGCCCGGCTCCGGTGGGTTGCGCCGGCTCTCGCCCGTCCGGCCCGGCCCCGCCGGGTCGCGCCGGTCGCGCTCCTGGGCGTACTCGCTGCGCCGGCGGGCCAGGTCCCGCTCGCACTCCAGCGCGATGCGCTGCTCCCAGTACGGCTGGAGCAGCCGGCGGACCCGCTCGTCCAGGTGCACCGTCACGTCCGGCTCGCAGGTGAACGTCACCTCGCCCCGCGCGTACGTCCACGGGGGCGGGTCGTCCTGCGCCAGGGCCGCCGACAACGCCGTGTGCAGCTCGCGCGGGCGGTGCGGCGGCACCTCCACCGAGCACCGGACCGCCAGCCGGTGCAACCGCTGCGTCGCCTGCGGCTGGAAGTAGTCGACGTACCAGCCGAACAGCTCCGGTCGCGCGGTCTCCGACGACCAGGTGAACGTGACGCGGACCAGGAACACGTAGACCTGACCCTGCGCCGGCACCACCAGCGGCTCCGGGAAGCGCCGGTCGACGGTGGTCACCGGCGTCGCCGGCTCCTCGGTCCACCACAGCTGCCGTAGCGTCGGCTGCGCGCCGGCCCAGAACCGGCGGGTCCGCGAACGGGCCGCGCCGCCCAGGGTGCGGGCCCGCTCGGCCCAGCGCCGTCGCCAGCCGTCCACCGGTTCACCGGGCCTCGGCCGTCGGTCGGTCGGACCCAGGTCCTCCGGCACGCCGGTCATCGCACCCCCTTTCGCCGGGCGGCAGCCGTCGGCCCGGGACGGACAGGGCCTCCGGGACGGCCGGGCGAGGGGTGGACGGATCGTCGCGTGCGGCGACCCCGATCCACGCTAACAACCGGAGCCGGCCGGAGCGGGCCGCCGCGCGGACGGCCCGACCACCCTGCCGGTCGGTCGGGGCGGCGCTCAGGCGGGAACCGGAGACACCGCAGCGGGCCGGGTAAGCGGTCATACTGTGGGCGATGAGCGTCACCGTGCGCACCGACGACGACTGTCTCCTGTGGGCCGAACAGACCGGGTCCGGGCCTCCGCTGGTGCTCTGTCACGGGGGCCCCGGCCTCTGGGACCACCTCGACCCGATCGCCCGACTACTCGGGGACCACGCCCGCGTCACCCGGTGGGACCAGCGCGGTTGTGGCCGCTCGCAGCGCCGTGGGCCGTACGCGGTCGCCCGCTCCGTCGCCGACCTCGACGCCGTCCGCGACCAGTTGGCCGGGCCCCGCACGGCCCTGTTGGGGCACTCGTGGGGCGCGCACCTGGCGTTGCGGTACGCCCTCGACCACCCCGAGAGGGTCAGCCACCTGATCTACGTCTCCGGGACCGGCATCGACGCCGACCGCGGCTGGCACCGGCACTACGAACGGAACCTGCGGACGCGGCTCGGGCATCACCGGCCCCGGTGGGAGGCGCTCGGCTCCCGGGACCGCACGCCGGAGGAGGAACGCGAGTGGGCGGTCCTGCAGTGGTCGGCCGACTTCGCCTACCCGGACACCGCCCTGCGGGACGCCGAGCGGATGGCCACCCCCTGGCTGGGTCTCAACCGCGACTGCAACCGGGCCGTCAACGCGGAGGTCAAGCGCGAGCTCGCCAGCGCCGAACTGGCCGAGCGGTGCCGGGCGCTCGACGTGCCCGTGCTGATCGTCGACGGCGCCGAGGACATCCGTCCCCGGTGGGGCGTCGACTCGCTGCACCGGGCCCTGGGCACCTGCCGACGGGTGGCCATCGCCGGGGCCGGACACCTGCCCTGGGTCGAGCAGCCGGAGGAGTTCCGCCAGGCGGTCACGGACTTCCTCGCGCCGGAGCGGGGAGGACGGGGCCGGTGAGCGTGTGGGGGAACCTGGCGACGCAGCTGCCCGCGCTGCTCGGCGTCCTGGTCGGTACGGCGGGCACGATGCTCGTCACCAGCCTGAACGAACGGACCCGGTGGCGGCGGAGTCAGACCGTCCGCTGGGACGAGCGGCGTCTCGACGCGTACGTGGAGCTGACGAAGGCGGTCAAGGAGATCCACGCCGTCGCCACCCAGATGCTCGGTGAGCATCGTCCGGAGGCGCGGCGGCCGGCGCTCGACCGGGCCGAGGGGCTGGCCCGGCTGGCCGAGGCGGACGTGCGGCACACGCTGGCCTGGGAGGCGGTGCTCCTGCTCGGTGACGAGGCCACCGTCGAGGCCGCCGCCGAGTGGCGGCACGCGGTCCGCGACATCGAGTCGGCGGCGCGTGGCCTGCCCCGCCCGCCGTCCGACGTGCCCGGGATGATCCATCGGGCCGACGTGGGGCGCGACCGGTTCTACCACGCGGCCCGGCGGAGCCTCGGCGTCCGCGGGGGCTCGGTGGCACAGGTGAGGCAGCTGCTCCCGGGATCCGGTGGGGCGGAGCCGGTCACGATCGCGCGGCGACGCCCGGCGGGTCGGAGAGCGGCGGACTCGGGCCAGCCATAGACAGACTGTCATTAATGGATGTTCGGCTGGTGTCGGTGCGTCGATCGTCCTGATCGGATGGCGGAACGGACATCGCCGTTCGACGATGACAGGAGGGACCGTGCGCACACCATCCCGTGCGTTGACGGGGACCACCGCGCTGCTCATGGCAGCCGGCATGGTCCTGACCGCCGCAGCCGGCGGCCAGGCGGCACCCCGGGAGGAGACCGCCACCCAGGCCTCACCCGACCACCTTCCGGGGGACCGGCACGACACCAAGGCCAAGGACAACCGGAAGGGTCGGGTCGCCGCCACCGAGCGGCAGCGGGACCGGGCCGCCGCGCTGGGCGCCCGGGTCCGCTGGACCGACTTCGGTACGCCGGCCACGCTCACCTCGACCGGCAAGCCGCTCGCCACCGGCCTGCCGGCCGACCCGGCGGCCGCCGCCCGCGCCTACGTGACGGCGAACCGGGACGTGCTCGGGCTGACCGCCGAGGGCGCCGCCGGCCTGGAGCAGCTGACCGTCGCGCCGATGGGGCAGGGCGCGACCGTGCTGTTCCGGCAGCGCTTCGGGGACCTGCCGGCCGCCGTCGACGGCATGCTGGCGATCGGCGTACGCGACGGGGCGGTGTGGCACGTCAGCTCTTCGCTGGCCCGCGACGCCGGGACACCGGCGGCGGCCACGATCGACGCCGAGCAGGCCCGGCGGGTCGCGATCGCCGACGCCGGCCGTGCCGACGCGCGGGTGATGCGTACCTCGCTGGTCGCGGTGCCCACCGCTGACCGGGGGCCGCGCGCGGCGTGGGAGGTGGTGCTCGGCGCGGACACCACCGGCGCGGACCCGGCCGCCTACTCCACCTACGTGGACGCCCGCGACGGCGCCGTGCTGGTCCGCGAGGACCTGATCGACCACGACGCGGACCACCCGTCCTGGGACGTCTTCCCGAACTCGCCGCGGGTCGACCGGTCCTCGGTCGACACCCGGGTGCGCTGGTGCGCCACACCGGCCCCCGGCTGCCGCGAGGTGGTGGGCGTGCCGGGGCACCCGGCGTGGGACGTGGACCCGGCGACCGGGGCGTCCACCACGACGACCAAGGGCAACAACGCGATCGCGGTGCAGAACTGGTTCAGCAACGACCCGTTCAGCGTCGGCACCGAGACCGCCACGCCCCGGCCGGACCGGGTCTACGCGTACCCGTGGACCAACCAGTGGCAGGAGCGGCGCTGCGACCCGGAGGTGTTCACCTCGCCGGAGGCCAACGACATCGACGCGGCCCGGGCCAACCTGTTCGCCATGCACAACCGGATGCACGACTGGACCTACCACCTGGGCTTCACCGAGGAGACCTGGAACCTCCAGCAGGACAACCTCGGCCGGGGTGGCCTCGGCGGCGACGCCGAGCAGGGCAACGCCCAGGCCGGCGGTGTCAGCGGCGGCCCGCCGACGTTCGCGGCGCGTAACAACGCCAACCAGATCACGCCGCCGGACGGGGTCGCGCCGACCACCAACATGTACCTGTGGCAGCCCATCGCCGGGGCGTTCTACGCACCCTGCGTCGACGGCGACTTCGACATGTCGGTGATCGCCCACGAGTACGGCCACGCGGTCACCAACCGCATGATCGCCGGCCCGAGCGCCGGCGTCAGCTCGCCGCAGGGCATGAGCGAGAGCTGGTCGGACCAGCTCGCCATGGAATACCTCTACGAGCACGGGTACGCCGCACCCGGCCGGCGCGGTTTCACCATCGGCGAGTACACCACCGCAGATCCGAACGCGGGCATCCGCAACTACAACATGAGCGCCAGCCCGCTCAACTACGGTGCGGTCGACTACGACCTCGTCGGCCTCCAGGTGCACGCCTCCGGCGAGGTCTGGAGCGCCACCAACACCGACATCCGCGCGGCCATGATGCGCCGCTGGGGCAGCGGCACGCCGGCCGTGCAGAAGGCCTGTGCGACCGGGGCGCGCGAGGTGACCGCCTGCCCGGGCAACCGGCGCTGGATCCAGCTCGTCTTCGACTCGTTCCTGCTGATGGCGGTCAGCCAGGTCAGCATGGTCGACGCCCGGGACGCGATGCTCGCCGCCGACCGGATCCGCTTCGGCGGGGACAACCAGGACCTGCTCTGGAACGCCTTCGCCGAGCGCGGCCTCGGCGAGACCGCGGCCAGCGTCGGCCACACCGACCCCGACCCCACGCCGGGCTTCACCTCGCCGTACGCCCGCGAGGGTTCGCTGCGGTTCCTGCCGATCGGCGAGCGCGGGCCGGTGGCCGGCGCGCAACTGTTCGTCGGGCGCTACCAGGCGCGTGCGGTGCCGGTCGCGGACACCGACGCGGCCACCCCGCTGACCGACCGGGTGGACCTGGTCCCCGGCACCTACGAGTTCGTGGTCCGGGCGCCCGGGTACGGGCACACCCGGATCGGCCCGGTGACGGTCAGGGCCGGCAAGACCCGCCCGCTGGCGGTGCCGCTGCGGCCCAACCTGGCCTCGGTCACCGCCGGCGCGACGGTCGGCGGCGACGGGATCAACCTGCCGCAGATCGCCGACGACGACGAGGCCACCAACTGGGCGTCGCTCGGCGTGCCGGTCGCCGGCCGGCAGGTCACCGTGGACCTGGCCGGCGGCCTCCAGCAGGTACGCCGGGTGCAGGTCAGCGCGATGCTGCGCCCGCCGGTCGCCGGTGACCCGGACGCCGGCACCCAGAACAGGTACTCGGCGCTGCGCCAGTTCCGGGTCCTGGCGTGCACCGCGAAGGGATCGGTGACCTGCGCCGACGCGGCCGACTTCCGGCCCGTCTGGACCAGTCGGCCGGACGCCTTCCCGGCCGTGGCGCCGCGTCCCCGGGCGCCGGAGCTGATCCTGCGGTCGTTCGACATCCCGCGCACCAGGGCCACCCACCTGCGGGTCGAGGTGCTGACCAACCAGTGCACCGGCGCGCCGGACTACGCCGGTGAGCAGGACGCCGACCCCCGGGCGGCGACCGACTGCGCCACGGCCAGCCCGCAGGCGCAGAACGTGCGGATCGCCGAGTTCCAGGCGTTCGCGCGCTGACCACGCGGCGGGTGTGGACGGTTCCCGTCCGCACCCGCCATCGTGTGTTCACCAGCGGTTCGGGGCGTGGACGCCGGACCGGGCCTGTACGCCGGGCAGGATCCTCGGCAGACTGAGCGCCGACCGTCGAACGACGTCGGTCGATGTCCAGTCGGCTCGCTCAAGGAGGATCCCTTGACCCCGTTCCGCGCCGTCGCCACCCGCGTCCGCCGGGCCCTGGCCGCGTCCGCCCTGGTCACCGCCGTGGCCGCCGCCGCGCTCGTCGCCCCGTCCACCGTCTCCACCCGGCTGGCCGAGCCGGCCCGGGCCGCCGTCTACAGCTCGTGCACGCTGTCCCGCTGCGCCGACGCCCGCACCGCCCGCTCCGGCTGGTCGGCGAAGAGCTTCCCGACCAGCCGGGGCTGGTACTCCTGGAGCGGCGGCCAGTGCAACTTCGCCGGCGGCCGGTTCTACAACTACGAGGGGCAGCTGCCCGCCAACGCCACCTACTACGAGTACGACGTCTACCCGCGCGCCTGCAACGCCTCCCGCGACGCGTACCGGATCGTGGTCAACAAGAGCACCGGGGCGACCTGGTTCTCGCCCGACCACTACGCCAACTTCTACCGGCTCTGAGCTCCGTCGGCGCCGGCCCTCCCGGCCGGCGCCGGCTCCGGAAAGGACTGACCCATGGGTGTCGCGCCCCCGCAGCCGCCGGCCTGGCTCACACTGGACGATCAGGCGGCGTCCGCGCCGGCCGGCGTGCCGGTCCCCGGCCCGGCCACCCGGACCCGGGCGGCCCTGCACGAGACGCTCGCCGACGCCCTGGCGCTGCCCTCCTGGTACGGCCACAACTGGGACGCCCTCGCCGACGCGTTGGCCGACCGGCTCGACACCGGGCCGCTCACCCTGGTCGTCACGGGCGCGGCGAACCTGCTCGCCGACGAGCCACCCGCCCAACTCGGCACGTTGCTCGACGTCCTCGGCGCGGTCGCCGCCGGTGGCCACGAGACGCTGCGGGTGGTGTTGCGTGAGCAGCCGGACCGGCTGCCCGCCCTGCGTGCCCGGATCGCCGCCGCCCTGGGCGGCCACGTCGGCGCCCCGCCCTCCGACGCGACCTGACCGCCTCGGCCGACGCTGTCCGCGGCGCCGCCGTCTGCGGCCGGGGTCCGGTCCGGCTCAGCCGCGGCTCGGCCCGACCCGGCCGGCCATGGCCCCGGTCCGGCCCGGCCGCGGCCACGTTGCCCTCGGTCCAGCGCGGCCTCTGATCCCGGCCTCACTGGTCGTCGACCCGGTCCGGTTCCGGCGCCTGATCCCCCCGGCTCTCGTCCGGAGGCGATGCCTGGTTCTCCTGCGGCCACAGCCCGCTGCCGAACCGGCCCGAGGGGCTGCTCGGTGGAGCTGAGTGGGCGGCATGATCGCGCCTGCGGGTGACCTCGCCCCGCACGCCAGAGCCCTCCGGGAGAATGGGCCGACGTTCAGTCGATATACCGCTGGGTCATAACTATGACCCAGCGGTATATCGCTCTCGATGAGTGTGTCCAGCTGCGAGGCTACGGACAGTGAGTTCTCGGCCCGGAGTGCCGTCTTCGTGCGGTGTCCGTCCTCGCCCAGCAGCGCCGTTGCCGTGCGGCGGTGCCGGGTCAGTTCGGCTGGTCGAGGATGGCGCTGAACCGCTCCTCGGCGAGGTCGAGCTGGGCGAAGATGTGCCGCTTGACCGGCGCCGAAAGCGGCGTGTCCGGCCGGGCGATCAGATCGCGGAAGACCGGCACCAGCGGCCGGTACTTGGCGGCCGAGGTCGCCACCTTGGGCCCGACCGTGTGGATCACGCCCACGCCGTTGTCGGTGAAGTCCGACACCTTGATCACCCGCGCCCAGGGCTCGCGGTCGAGGCTGGCCGCCACGTGCTCCCGGTACTGCGCGTGCCGATCCCGACCCGGGTCGTACGCCGGGTTGGTCACCGCCGCGACGAGCCGCGCCACCCGCGGGCCGAAACGGGCGGCGAGCGTGGCCAGTGCCGCCGCCGTCGGATCGCCCGCGCCGGCACCGGCCAGCTCGGCCGGGTGGTCCTCCACCGCGTCGTGCAGCAGCCCCGCGACGATCACGTCGACGTCGCGCACCTGGTAGTGGTGCATCATCCGGATCGCCACCCGGAGCAGGTGGTTGAGGTACGGCTCGCGGACCCGCCGGTCGTCGCGGTGCAGGTCGGCGGCGAGGTCGAGGGCCTCGGTCAGCCGGTCGCGGGCGGCCTCGTCGAACGCCTCGATCTCCAGCCGGAAACGGGCCAGCAGACCGGGCTCACCGTGGATCTCGGTGATCGCGTGCATCGGCATCGTGGCGAGGTACGCGGGGAACTCCATGCGTCCCTTATAGCTGATCTTCGCTCGCCGTGGATGTCGGCTGGCCGACGGCGGACTCACCACCTGCGTCGCCGGGGTAGGTCACGCCACGACATCTGCCGCCAGAACCGCTGCAGGCCGGAGGTGCGCACACCCTGCCACGGCGTCCGGGCCCGGAGGGCGTACCACCGACTCGCCAGGTCGGCCTGCCGGGCGCAGAAGTTCTGATCCATCCGATAGCGCAGCGGTTCCCCCTTCGCCGGCAGGGGACAGAGGCGGAACGCGCAGTCGTCGAGACAGGTGCCGCCGGGCGCGCAGGGCTCGGCGCTGTGCACGCTGCGGTTCGGGTCGAGCGGGTCCCGGTCGCTGGTCAGGCAGGGTGGGAGGTCGCACCGGTCGGCCCGCCGCAACCGGGAGTCACGGGCCCCGGGTGAGCCACCGCGGTCGGCGAGGTTGAGCAACAGCATCACGTCGGCGAGGAGCCGCTCCGCCGTCGGCGTCAGGACGCTCCACCCCATCGAGTCCGGAATCCACAGCCGTTGCAGGCGGCGTACCTCCGGGGACGGGCTGCACGAGCCGACCCGGCTGGCCGTCTCACCCTCGTCGATCCAGCAGAAGCGCTCGGGCTCCCGGGTGACCAGCGCCGAGACGCACAGCCGTCCCACGGCGAGCAGGAAGGGGTGGGCGTCGCACCGCTTCCGCTCCGGCACCCCGCTGCCGGCGATGCGCAACCAGTGCTGGACCAGGCCGACCGGGTCGGCGCCGTGGCCACGGGCGGGGAGTGGCTCACGCGGGTCCAGCGGCAGCGAGAGCAGGGTCAGGGCCTGGACCAGGACGAGCTGGCTGTACCAGAACCGGGAATGGGTGAGTGCCTCCTCGGCCTTCTCGACGAGGAAGCTGCGATCCGTGTTCGGTCGGCCGAGCGGCAGCCGGCGGACATTGGCCGCGAGTCGGAACCCCTGCGCCAGGGCGATCTCCCCGGCGAGGCGCAGCCGGCGGCCCGCCCGGTGCGCGGCCAACTCGTCCAACCACTCGCGCAGGTAGCGCCCGGTCTCGGCGGTCAGGTCCTCGGGGGCCTCGACGTCGCGTTGGACCGACAGGTGCAGCAGGGGCGCCAGCCACCCCCGAAGCTGCTGGTCCCGTGCCAGCACCTCGCTCGCGGTGACGTCGAGGGACAGCGGCCCGAGGCCGTCGAGGGCCCGCAACGCCCGCGCGGCCGGCTGTCCACCCAGGCCTATCTCCCGGGCGGCGGCGAGTCGAACCCGGTAGGAGCCCTCCGCGCGAGCGAGGCGGAACAGCACGTCGTACGGGGGCGGTGGCGAGCAGATCGAGCCGCCCTCGCGGCGCCGCTGCTCGGCGACGAGTCGGGCCGCGTCCCCCCACCGTCGGACGAGGCTGAGCTTGGCCTCGTCGAGCGGTCGGTCACCGAGGTCGCCCTCCTCGAACGTTCGCCAGCGCGCCTCGATGTGCCGGGTGATCCTGTCGTGATCCGGCGGGGAGGCCGCCACGTCGATCTCCAGGGCGGCGCCGTACATCTCCAACCGCCAACAGCTGTTCGGCTCCCGGTCGGCCTGCGTCATCAGCCGGTGGACCAGCCCGCCGACCGGGCCTCCGTCCGGCAGGCCGAGGCGTCGCCCCAGGCGGCGGACGCCGCGTGCCGGCGGATCCCTGTGCTTCCATTCGCCGGGGTCACGGGACAGCAGCGTCAGCGCGATGAGCAGTTCCTTGCTGGGCTGCCCGCGGAAGGACTCGTCGAGCAGGCGGGTCCGCACGTCGGACGCCGTGAGGAACTGTTCGGCGAGGAACGCCTGGACGACCCCGTGCTGGAAGCGCAGGCCCTGCGGTTCGAGTCCGATCAGCGAGAACTCCGCCGCCGTGGTGACCGTGGTGACCAGATCGGCGCGTTCGGTGACGTCCAGCCGATCTCCGACCCGGTCCCGCAGCTCCCGGAACAGCACATGGTGCAGGTGGCTCGCACTGGCCCAACCGCCCAGGTCGTCGTAACTGACGCTCAACGAGTTCCGGAGCAGGCCGACGCAGGCGAGGGCCGAGACCACATCGAGGACGTGCTGGCGTTCCGTCCGGTCGTGGGCGAAGTCCTCGCAGACGTACCCGTCCTCGACCGCGCTGCGCCAGGCGTGCAGCAATCGCAGCCGGACGGCCGACCGGTCCACCGGTCGGCTCGCCTCACCCGGGCCCGGCGTGCTGTCCAGGCCGTGCGGGAGCCGGCGGAAGCGGTGCAGGTCGCGGATCACCTTCAGGTACAGCGGGGACTCGGTGGCGTCGGCGTCGGCGATGAGCGTGGCGACGAGAGCCGAGCCGGCCACCTGGTCGTCGCTGCCCAGTCCGAACGTGAGGGCATGCCCTTCGCTCAGCGGCTCCAGGCCCACCACCACGGCCGGCATGCTGCGCAGCGGATCGTACGGACGGGCGGTCGCGACCAGTGGCAACCGGTTCTCGGCGGCACGGGTGAACGCGTCGCGCAACACGCTGTCGTGTTGACCCTCCCCGCCGTGGCCACCGGTCTCGCCGAGCTCTTCCAGCCCGTCGGCGAGCACCGCGACCTTGTTGCTCCAGCGCAGCTGTCGCCAGAGCCGGTCGCCCTGACCACCGCTGTACAGGTTCGGATCGATCCGGTCGATGAAGCGCTGACGTGCCTCCTTCTCGAAGTCCACGTCTGTCGTGACGTCCAGATCGCGGGCCCGCAGCGCGATCGGCACGATCCCGCGTCGGGCGAGTTCGTGAGCCAGCTTGACCAGGACCGCGCTCTTGCCGGCCCCGACGCCGCCCACCAGAACTATCGGGCATCGCACGTCCGGGTCGCGGATACGTTCGATCAGCACCTCGCACAACTCGTCGCGCCCCACCACGTCACCGAGCAGGTCGTTGGAGGTGCTGATGAGTTCCTCCGGCGTCCGGCGGGCGATGCGCTGGTAGGCCGGATAGACCCGGAACCGGGTGAAGAGGTAGAAGAGTGACAGCCCGATCGGCACCGGGAGCAGCTTGCCGAGCCCTTCGGTGAGCTTCTGGCACTGACCAGCCGCGTCGTCGTCGAGACAGAACTGTCGTGTCAGCCACCGTGTCGGGGGAAACGACCGGGGCGTCGGGTCGTGCGCCAGCAGGTTCCACAGCGGCAACAGCACCTGGGTGAGGAGCCAGACCAGCAGGAACCCGGCCGTGAAGAGGAAGAGCGCGTACCACCACCACGGCCGGTGCCACCAGCGGGCCGCCGCGGCCGGCCGGGCCGCCGACATCCGCTGCGCCTGCTGGGACCGGCCCGCGTACCAGGTCGTCGACCGGCGGACGGCGACGCCGACCCAGCTGCGCGGCGTCCACAGCCAGCCGCGCCAGAGCGGACCTCGCATGCGTCGCACCCCCGTCCGCGCGCCGCCGTACGGGCAGGAGCGAACAACCCTCGCCTCGGGCCGAGGCTAACCCGCGTCGGACCTGCGCAGCGGGGGTTTGCGTCAGCTGCTCGGGGTGAGGTGTTTGACCAGGCGTACGCAGGTGCCCTCCGGCGTACCGACGATGGTCGCCTCGTCCATCACCCGGGACATGATCAACCGCCCCCGGCCCCGGTCGCTGCCGTCGTCGCCGTCGGTCGGCCGCCAGCCGCCGTGGTCGCGTACCTCGATCTCCAACCGGTCGTCGTGCAGTTCCACCCGCAGCGTGGTGATCCCCTCGGGGGCGAAGCGGTAGCCGTGCTCGATGGCGTTGGCGCAGGCCTCCCCGGTGGCGATCAGGACCGTCTCGACGTCCCACTCGCCGACGCCCTGGTCGTGCAGCCAGGCACGCAGCCGTTCCCGCGTGGGTGCGAGCCGTCCGGGGTCGGCCGGCAGGTCGATGGTGAGGAGCCGGCCGGTCCCGCCGGTTGTCCCACCCGCCACGTCCGGCCCTCCGTCCCGTGCCCGCCGCCGGGCCTGGGCACCCACTCGCGCTCTCACCGCCCGATTCTCACCCTGTTGTCCCCGATCGCCGCCGAATCAATCCTCCGGCGGACAATCCGCAAAGGTGATCATCGCGCATCCGGCCTCGCATGTCAGCCGACCCCTCCGGGAACGGCGCCGGGCCGGCGCCGCCGGGGGAGACGCCGGCCCGGTCGGTGCGGGGATCAGCGGTCTGCTCAGAGCGGCAGCCGACCGGCGCCGGACCAGGCGCCGACGACCAGCGGGACCAGCGGCGTCGGCAGCGGCGGGGCGGCCCGCAGGGTGGGTGTCCAGCCGGCGTCGCCGCCGAGGTCGGGGTCGTGCGCGGCGTTGTACGCGGCGCGCAGGTCCACCGGCCGGGGCCGGCGCTCGCCCTGCCGCACCCAGCTGCCCCGCTCGGTCAGCGCGGTGCCGCCCCAGTCGTGGAGCAGGTCGGCGGGGTCCACGTCGTCGGCGAGGGTGAAGAAGTTGTTCTCCGCGTGGATGGCGGACTGCACGCCGACGCCGAGGGCGTACGCGAAGTCCGGCCCGCCGAGCCGGTAGTGGTTCTCGTGCACGTCCACCTGGCCGAACCGCACCCGGGGCAGCCGTTGCAGGTCGCCGTCGAAGAGGTTGTGGTGCACGCTGACCTTGAGCCGGCCGACGTCCGGGCCGACCGTGTTCGAGGAGCCGATCAGCATCAGCTTGTCCCGGCCGACGAACCGGTTCCAGGAGGCGGTGACCAGGCTGGCGGTGTGCGTGACGTCGAGTGAGCCGTCGTGCACCTGGTAGGGCCGGCCGAAGTGGACGGGCTGGTCCCGGTCCGGGTTGTCGCCGTCGGTGAACGTGTTGTGGTCGACCCACACGTGCTCGCTGCGCCGCACGGAGATCTGGTCGTACTGGGAGTTCCAGTTGCCGGCGTCGCCGTCGGTGGGGGACCAGGCGGGGAAGCAGTCCCGGGCGTCGGCCAGCTCCAGGTTGCGCACGATGACGTTGGCGACCCGGTCGATCATCAGGGTCAGCCCGGTCAGCCGGGCGCCGCGCAGCCCGACGATCGTGGTGTTCGAGCCGACGTTGATCTGCGTCTGCCGGGTCTGGGCGGCCACCGACCGCACCCGGGCCGCCTCCAGCGGGCCGCTCGGGTCCACCCGGCCCCAGACCGCCGGGTCGTACGCGGCCAGGTACGCCGGCAGCGAGTACTCCGGGTCGGCCAGGTCGGCGCAGTCGAGCGTCGTGCCGTCGGGTCCCTCGAAGCCGTCGACGGTGCCGGCCACGTACACGATCTTGGGGGTGGCGTCGGCGGCGTTGGTGGCGTTGTCACCGCCGAGGGCGGCGACCAGCTCGGCGCGGGTGCGCACGACGCGTACCCGGTCCGGGGTGGCGGCCGCGCCGCCGGTGGTGCCGGCGCCCTCGGCGGCCCAGCCGTCGTTCGCCGGGAGCGGCTGGCGACCGAGCAGCTCGGCGGCGCGGGACAGCCCGGCGGGCGCGGCCGGCGCCGGGGCGGGGACGGTGATCGTGAGCGCCGCGGCGAGGAGCGCGGCGGCGGCGGTTCGGGTTCGCATGACTCGTTCCGATCTCTCGACGGTGTTCACGGCAGATCCACCACGTACGGCCGGACCGCCCACGGGACGCCCGTCTCGGAGGGCAGCGCGCCGGTCCCCGCGGCGGTGCGCAGCACCGCCCCGACGCCCCGGATCACCCGGACCCGCTCGGGACCGTCGCCGACCGTCCGGACCAGGTCGCCGCCGAGCAGCGTCGGAACGGGTGCGTCCCGCAGCGCGTCCAGCACGGCGGTGAACGGCTCGGTACGCGCCAGCGGCGCGATCAGCGGCGCACCCGTCGCCCGGTGGTCCAGCAGGTTCGCCAGCAACCCCCGCCGGCCGGGCACCGCGCGGGCGGCGGGGTCGCCGGGCAGCCGCAGCCGGTCGGTCGGGTACTCCAGCAGCGCCTGTCCGCGCTCGCCGGTCACCAGCACCTCCCCGGGGACGTGTTCCTCGGCGGCGAGGGTGAGCGCGGCCAGCACCGGCGGCCCGGTGTGCGGGGTCAGCCGCAGCACCGTGGTGTCGTCCACCTCGATCGGGCGGACCCGGTAGCGCTCCACCTCGACGCGGGCCGGGCGCACCGGCGCGCCGGTCACCGCCTCGGCGACGGCCAGGCACTGCATGAGCGCGTGCGCGAGCGGGTTGGCGAGCGCGCCGTCCAGCGCCGGGCGGCCGTCGACGGTGCGCCGTCCGGCCCAGGGGGAGCGGGCGTAGTAGGCGTCCGGACGCTGCCACGCGGCGAGCGCGGCGATGCGGTCGACCGGGCCGAGCCGCTCGAGCGCGCCGGTCAGTTCGGTCAGTGCGGCCGACCCGAGCGCCTGGAAGTTGACCTGCACGGCCCGCCCGGCGGACGCGGCGAGCAGCGTGCGGTGCTCGGCCAGGTCGAGCACCGGCGGCTTCTCCAGCAGCAGGTCCGCGCCGGCGTCGAGCGCGTCGAGCGCGATCGGCAGGTGGGTGTGCGGCGGCGTGCAGACCACCACCACGTCCGGCCGGGTCGTGGCGAGCATCGCCCGGTGGTCGGTGAGGACGGCCGCCCGCGGCGGGACCGGCGCGTCCGGTTCGACCTCCGGTGGGCGCACGTCGACGAGCGCGACCAGGCGCAGCCGCCCGGCCGCTTCCAGCTCCGCGATCGTCCGGCGGTGCCACCGGCCGTGCCCGTTCGCGCCGACCAGCGCCACCCGGGGCGGCCCGCCGCCGGTCACCGGGCACCCCCGGCCCGTCGCCGCCGGCCGGGCACCCGCCGCGCGCCGCCGGTCACCGGGCACCCGCCAGCGTGGCGCGGACGCCGTGCCGCTCCAGCGCGGTCAGCCAGCCGGTGACGTCGGCGCGGACCTCGTCGTCGGCGGCCAGGTCGGCCGGGAACACCTCGCGGACCGCGAAGACGGCGTCCACCACCCCGGCCGGGGTGTGCGCTCCGGCGGCGAGCGCGGCGCGCAGCCGCTCGGCGAGCGGGTCGTCCAGCGGCAGCGGCCGGCCGTCGTCGGCGTACCCGAGCAGGAACCGCAGCCACGCGGCCACCACCAGCGCGCTCCACCGCGCCGACCGGCCGGCCGCCCGCAGGTCGGCCACGGTGTGCAGCACCCGTTGCGGCAGCTTCTGCGAGCCGTCCATGGCGACCTGGAGGGTGCGGTGCCGGATCGCCGGGTTGCCGAAGCGGGCGAGCACCTGTTCGCCGTAGGCGGTCACGTCGACGCCGGGCGGGGGAGCGAAGCTCGGGGCGACCTCCTCGACGACCAGCCGGCGCAGCACCGCGTCCAGGTGCGGCAGCGCCAGCGCCTCGGCCACCGTCTCCGCGCCGGCCAGCGCGCCCAGGTAGGCGGTGGCGGAGTGCACGCCGTTGAGCGCCCGCAGCTTCAGCCGCTCCCACGGGCCGGCGTCGTCGGTGAGCACCGCACCGGACCGCTCCCAGGCCGGTCGGCCGCCCGGGAAGTCGTCCTCGATCACCCACTGCGACCACGGTTCGGCGGCCACCGCCGCCAGGTCGGTCACGCCGAGCGCCCGCCGCGCGGTGTCCCGGGTCGCCTCGGTGCTGGCCGGCACGATCCGGTCGACCATCGTGCCGGGGCAGGTCACCGCCGCCAGCGCCCGGTCGGCGGTCGCGTCCGGCACCCGGGCCAGCGCCAGGCACTGCTCCACCAGCCCGCGCAGCCGCCTCCCGTTCGCGGGCAGATTGTCGCAGCTGACCAGCGCGACCGGCCCGCCGTCGGCGGCGGCCCGGGCGAGCAGTCCGCGCACCAGCAGGCCGGGCACCGTACGGGGTGGCCGGTCCGTGGTGAGGTCGGCGGTCAGCTCCGGGTCGACGGTCAGCGCCGCGGTCACCGGGTCGAGCCGGTACGCCTTCTCGGTCACGGTCAGCGTGACCACCCGGATCGCCGGGTCGGCGAGCAGCCGGACCACCGCGTCCGGGTCGGAGGCGGCGTGCCGGACGCCGGCCAGCGCGCCGACCACCCGGGTCGTCGGGCCGTCGGCGGCGAGCGTGGTGACGCTGAACAGCGCGTCCTGCGCGGCCAGCGCCTCGACCACGTCGGTGCTGCGCGGCGCGACCCCGACGATGCCCCAGTCGCCGCCGGCCGCGCCGACCGCCGCCTCGGTGTGCACCGCCTGGTGGGCGCGGTGGAACGCGCCGAGCCCGAGGTGGACGATGCCGGCCGGCACGGTGCCGGGGCGCAGCAGCGGCCGGGACTCCTGCGGCAGGTGGCGCAGCGTGGCCAGACCGAGCCGGTCGGCGGTCAGCGCCATGCCGGGCCGTCCGGGAAGCGGAACCGCGCGATCGACTCCGGCCGCATGGTCGCGCTGTAGCCGGGCACGGTGGGCAGCAGGTAGCGCCCGCCCCGGGTGCGGACCGGGTCGGTGAAGTGCTCGTGCAGGTGGTCGACGTACTCGACCATGCGGCCGTTCAGGCTCGTGCCGACCCGCAGGTGGTCGAAGATCGCGAGGTGCTGCACGTACTCGCAGAGGCCGACGCCGCCGGCGTGCGGGCAGACCGGCACGCCGAACTTCGCGGCCAGCAGCAGTTCGGCGAGCACCTCGTCCACGCCGCCGACCCGGCAGGCGTCGATCTGCATCACGCCGATCGCCTCGGCCTGGAGCAACTGCTTGAAGATGACCTTGTTGGCGGCGACCTCGCCGGTGGCGACCCGGCAGCGTCCGCCGGTCAGCTCGGTGACCGCGCGGGCGATCCGGGCGTGCCCGAGCACGTCGTCGGCGTGCGTGGGCTCCTCGATCCAGTACGGGTCGACCTCGGCGAGCACGCCCATCGCGGCGATCGCCTCGTCCACGTCCCACACCTGGTTGGCGTCCATCATGAGCAGCGCGTCCGGGCCGATCTCGGCCCGGATGATCCGGGCCCGCCGCAGGTCGTCCTCGATCCGCCCGCCGACCTTCATCTTCATCGCGCGCCACCCCTGCGCGTACGCGTCGCGGGTCAGCGCGCGCACCTGCTCGTCGGGGTAGCCGAGCCAGCCCACCGACGTGGTGTACGAGGGGAACCCGTCACGTTCCAGCCCGGCCAGCCGGTCGGCCAGGCCGTCGCGTCCCTTGTCCAGGATGGCCGCCGCCTCGTCAGGGGTGAGCGCGTCGGTGATGTGGTGGAAGTCGATCGTCGCGACCAGTTCGTCGGTGGGCGCCTCGGCGAGGAAGCGCCACATCGGCTTGCCGGCCAGCTTGGCGCGCAGGTCCCACACCGCGTTGACGAGCGCGCCGGTGGCCATGTGGATCACGCCCTTCTCCGGGCCGAGCCAGCGCAGTTGCACGTCGGCGGCCAGGGAGCGCCAGAACGCCACGGGTTCGGCGGCGATCTCGGCGACGGTGCGTCCGCGCACGTGGTGGGCGAGCGCGCAGACCGCCGCGCAGGTGATCTCGTTGCCCCGGCCGTTGGTGAACGTGAACCCGGTGCCGGTCGGGCCGCCGTCGGTGGTCAGCTCCACGTAGGTGGCCGAGTAGTCGCCCCGGTTGATCGCGTCCGAGCCGTCGCCGCTGGCGGCGGTGGGGAAGCGCACGTCGTGCACCTCGACGTCGACGATCGTGGTCATGCGGGCCCGCCTCCGAACTTGAAGACCTGCTTCGGCAGCCGGTACGCCAGGTCGACGATGGTCTCGGCGGCCTCGTCCCCGGTCAGCCGGTGCTCGGCGACGAGGCGGGCGAGGAAGCCGGCGTCGACCCGGCGGGCCACGTCGTGGCGTACCGGGATGGAACAGAACGCGCGGGTGTCGTCGACGAACCCGGCGGTGTTGTAGAAACCGGCGGTCTCGGTGACCGCCTCGCGGAACCGGCGCAGCACCTCCGGGGAGTCCAGGAACCACCACGGCGCGCCGAGGCGCAGCGCCGCGTAGCCGCCGGCCAGGGGGGCGAGTTCCCGGGTGAACGTGTCCTCGTCGAGCGTGTAGAGCACCACCGTGAGCCGGGGGTCGTTGCCGTGCGCGTCGAGCAGCGGCGCGAGGGCGTGCACGTACTCGGTGGCCTGCGGCACGTCGCCGCCCACGTCGCGGCCGTGCCGGGTGTGCAGCCAGCGGTTGTGGTTGCGGACCGCGCCGGGGTGCAGCTGCATGACCAGGCCGTCGTCGAGCGACATCCGGGCGAACTCCAGCAGCATGTGCGCCCGGAACGCCTCGGCGTCGGCGGCGTCGGCCAGGCCGCGCCGGCCCTTGTCGTACAGCGCCGCGGCCTGGGCCGGGCCGAGATCGAGGGTACGGGCGGTCGGGTGGCCGTGGTCGGACGAGGTGGCCCCGGCGGCGGCGAACGCCTCCCGCCGCGCCCGCAGCGCGGCGAGGTATCCGGCGTACGTGCCGGTGTCCTCCCCGGAGACCTCGGCGAGCCGGTCCACGTTGGCCGACCAGTTGTCGAACTCCATGTCCACCACGTCGTCCGGGCGGAACGTGGTGACCACCCGCCCACCCGGCCCGCCCCACCCGTCGGCGGCGAGCTTGGCGTGGCGGCCCAGGTCGTCCAGCGGCGACTCGGTGGTGGCGAGCACCTCGATGCCGAAGCGCTCGAACAGCGCCCGGGGCCGGAACTCCGGCTCGGCCAGCCGGGTCGCCAGTTCGTCGTAGACCGCGTCGGCGGTGGCCGGGCCCAGCGGGGTGCTCACGCCGAACACGTCCCGGAACGTCTGCTCCAGCCACAGCCGCGACGGGGTCCCCCGGAACAGGTGCCAGTGCGCGGCGAAGCGCCGCCAGATGGTCCGCCCGTCGGTCTCCACCGGGCTGCCGTCGACGCTGGGCACGCCCAGGTCGGCCGGGGGTACGCCCTGGCTGAGCAGCATCCGGGTCAGGTAGTGGTCGGGTACGACGAGCAGCCGGGCCGGGTCGGGGAAGGGCTGGTCCTCGGCCAGCAGCCCGGGGTCGACGTGCCCGTGCGGGGAGATGATCGGCTGCTGCGCGGCGAGCGCGTACAGCTCGCGGGCCAGGGCGCGCAGCCCGGGCTCGGTGGGCAGCAGCAGATCGCTGGGGGAGATGATCGGCACGGGTGCGGGCTCCTCGGTCAGGGCAGGGTGAGCAGGTCGGCGACCCGGACGGGCGCGCCGGTCTCCAGCGAGCGGTTGGCGGCGAGGCCGGTGAGCAGCGCGAGTGCGCCGTCGCGGGCGGTGGCGGCGCGGCCGAGCGGGTCGGGTTCGCCGCCGAGCAGCACCCGGGTCATCCGGGCGTCCGCGCCGCCGTGCCCGCGCCGGGTCCAGCCCTCGACCGGGATCTCCACCGGCGGCGCCCAGAACGGGCGCAGCGTGAGCCGGGCCGCGCCCTGCTCGGCGGCGGCCTCGTCGCCGTGCAGCGCCGCGCCCTTCAGCGCGCCGGCGACGGCCGGGCTGACGTGGTCGCTCTCGGTCACCTCCAGTTCGAGGCGGCCCCGGCTGCCGTTGACCATGACCCGGTAGCCCTCCCAGGGGGCGTACGCGGTCAGGTGGTAGGTCATCGTCGCGCCGGTGTCGTAGCGGGCCAGCACCGCGAGGTCGTCCTCGATGGTCACGCCGGGGGCGAAGACGTTGCGGTCGCGGTGGTAACCGTCCTCGGCCTCGGCGTCCAGGTACAGCTCGCGCAGCCTGGGATGGTCAGCCAGGCGCAGCGCGAACGGGTCGCCGTCGGCGGCGGGGGAGCCGTGCGCCCGGTCGTAGTCGCGGGCGTAGCCGTGCCGGCGGCCGTCCGCGCCGTAGAAGAACAACCGGCCGTACGCGTGCACCTCGACCGGGCGGGCGTCCAGCCACCAGTTGACCAGGTCGAAGTGGTGGCCGGACTTGTGCACCAGCAGGCCGCCGGAGGTGGCCTTGTCGCGGTGCCAGCGGCGGAAGTAGTCGGCGCCGTGGCGCACGTCGAGCAGCCACTCGAAGTGCACCGACCCGATCTCGCCCACCGCGCCGTCGGCGAGCACCCGCCGGACCTGCTCGTGCAGCGGGTTGTAGCGGTAGTTGAAGGCAACGGTGACGTGCCGGCCGGTTTCGGCGACCGCGTCCAGGATGCGCCGGCACCGCTCTGCGTCGACGGTCATCGGCTTCTCCACGACCACGTCACAGCCGGCGCGCAGGGCCGTCGTCACGTACTCGTCGTGGGTGACGTCGACGCTCGTCACCAGCACCACGTCGACCCGCTCCTTGGCCAGCATGGCGGCGACGTCGGCGGCGTCGTACGTGGGCACCGGCGGGTGACGCAGCTCGGCCAGCCAGCGGTTGTGCGCGTCCATCCGGGTCCGGTTGACGTCGGCGAGCGCGACCAGCTCGGCGGTGTCGGCGTGGTCGAGCGCGAGCGCGCGGACGAACATCTCGGCGCGCGCCCCGGCGCCGACCAGGGCGTGACGGACCCGTTCCCGGGCCGGTGGTGACATGACGTCGGCCTCCCCGGCGATCGACTGCAAAGGTTTGCAGCCGAAGAAACCATGGCGATGGATGCGTCGTCAACGCCTCCCGACGAAGCCGCACCATCCATCCGCATTGATGCGCTTTTGAGTACCCGGCCGGTGTCGTGCCGAAATCGAGTCGCAACAATGGACCGTTGACACGGGAGCAACCGTTTGCATTAATGGGCGACACCCCCGTGACCCCCACCACATCGGACGAGGGAGCCCACCGTGCCAGCCACCATCCGGGACGTCGCCCGGGCCTCCGGTGTGCACATCTCCACCGTCTCCCGCACGTTCTCCGCCCCGCATCTGGTCAACCCGGAGACCCGGGTCCGCGTGCTGGCCTGCGCCGAGGACCTCGGCTACCGGCCCAACCGGGCTGCCCGGGCCCTGATCACCGGCCGCACCCACAACATCGGCCTGATCGTGGCCGACATCGCCAACCCGTTCTTCCCGCCGCTGATCAAGGCGGCGGAGGGGCAGGCCCGGCACCGCGACTATCACGTCTTCGTGGCCGACACCAACGAGGACCCGGCCGCCGAGGAGGACCTGGTCCACGCGCTCGCCAAGCAGGTCGACGGCGTCCTGCTGTGCAGCCCTCGGATGAGCAACAGCCTGATCGAGCAGGTCAGCCGCGAGGTGCCGGTGGTGGTGATAAACCGCCAGGTCGCCGGTCTGCCCTGCGTGATGATGGACGTCGGGCAGGGTGCGCGGGCCGCGATCGAGCACCTGCTCGGCCTCGGCCACCGGCGGATCGCGTTGCTCGGCGGCCCGCGCGGCTCGTGGACCGCCCGGGAGATGCGCCGCGCCGCGTCCGCCGCGGCCCGGGGCGGGGGAGCGGAGTTGACCCTCCTCGGGCCCAACCAGCCCACCGAGACCGGCGGCGGCGCGGTCGCCGAGCAGGTGCGCCGCAGCGGCGTCACCGCCGTGCTCGCCTACAACGACCTGATGGCGATCGGCCTGATCGAAGGGCTGGACGCGTTGGGGCTGCGGGTGCCGCAGGACGTCAGCGTGGTCGGCGTCGACGACATCGCGCTGAGCCGGCTCACCCGCCCCAAGTTGACGACGGTGGCCACGCCGACCGCGGCCGCCGGCCGGACGGCCGTCGACATGCTCCTGCAACTCGACTCCGACGCGCCGCGCGGCGCCCGGGGTCGGGGCGCGGCATCCGGCGACCGTCGCACCACCGCACAGGTAATGCTCCAGACCGCACTGGTCGTCCGTGACTCGACCGGGCCCGTCCCCGCGCCCGGTCGGGACGGCACCGGGGCCTGAGCAGGTGGCCCGGGCCCGCACAGCACTGCGGACCCGGGCGGCCCGTGGACGGCCGCCGGTGACGTCGTCGCCTCCCACATCCGAGGAGTGAGCGCAGATGCACCCCGCAACGTCCCCCACCGCCGGCGCACCCGCCGGGCGGAATCACCGTACCCCCCTGTCCCGACGCCGATTCGTCCGCGGCCTCGCCGCCGTCGCGCTGGCCGCGCCGCTCGCCCTGGGCGCGGCGGCCTGCGGCGGCGACGAGGGCGGCGGCGACGGCGGCCCGGTCAAGCTCTCCGTCTTCTGGTGGGGCGGCGAGGCCCGGGCCAAGCTCACCGAGGACGCCCTGGCCCTCTACACCAGGAAGCACCCGGACGTGACGTTCGAGAAGACCTGGCAGGCCAACCAGGGCTACTTCGACAAGCTCGCCACGCTGACCGCCGGCGGCAACCCGCCGGACCTGTTCCAGATCGACGACAACTACCTGGCCGAGTACGCCGGCCGCAGCACCACGCTCGACCTGGGCAGCTACCGCGACTCCGGCAAGCTCGACGTGTCGAAGTTCCCCAAGAGCCTGCTGGAGTACGGCGTGGTCGACGGCAAGCTCGCCGGGGTGGCCGCCGGGGAGAACACCCAGGGCCTGGTCTACAACAAGACGCTGCTCACCAAGAACGGGCTGCCCGAGCCGACCACCGGGATGAGCTGGGAGGAGCACATCGCCTGGGCCGAGCAGGTGGCGAAGAAGACGAAGGTGCCCGGCACCCAGGACCCGAGCGCCGACTACAAGGCGCTCTGGGTGTGGCTGCGCCAGCAGGGCAAGGACTTGTACAAGGGCGAGGAGCTCGGCTTCACCGCCGAGGACGTGACGAAGTGGTTCGAGCTGTGGAAGGGCGCGCGGGCCCGGGGCGCCACCCCGACGCCGGACGTCATCCACGAGGGCAACTCCAGCGACATCACCAAGCAGCTCGTGGTCACCGGCAAGTCGGCCACCTCCTGGGTCTGGGTCAACCAGATGCCGGACCTGAAGAAGAACACCAAGGACGAGCTGGGCGTGGTCGCCTACCCGGGTGACCCGAGCGCCCAGTGGGCGCGCGCCTCGATGTACTGGTCGGTGTTCAAGGGCAGCAAGCACAAGGACGTCGCCGTCGACGTGATCAACTTCCTGAACAACGACCCGGAGGCGGTGGCGCTGCTCGGCACCGACCGCGGTCTGCCGTCGAACATGGATCTGCGCGCCAAGGTCAGCGAGACCGCCACCGACCCGGCCATGAAGCAGTCCATCCAGGTCGAGTCCGACCTGGCGCAGAAGTTCGGCGCCTCGCCCCAGGTCCCGATCAAGGGGCACAGCAAGGTCAAGTCCGAGCTCGTAAAGGCCGCCGAGAACGCCCAGTACGGCCGCGCCACCCCGGCGCAGGCGGCGGAGCAGTTCGTCGCCGCCTGCAAGTCCGCGATCGCCTGACCAAACGAAAGGACCGGTCCCGTGGCCCTCACCACGGCGCCCGGCCGGACCCCGCGCACCGGACCGGCCGGCCCTCGCCCCACGCGGCGTCGGGCCGGCCGGGCCCGGCTCGGCGAGGGCCTGGCGGGGTACGTCTTCCTCTCGCCCTGGCTCATCGGACTGATGGGCGTCACGGCGATCCCGATGCTGCTGTCGCTCTGGCTGAGCTTCACCGACTACGACATCCTCACGCCGCTGTCCGAGGTGCGGTGGGTGGGGCTGGCCAACTACGAGCGGATGTTCACCGCCGACCCGTCGTACTGGCACGCGGTCCGCGTCACGCTGACGTTCGCGCTGATCGCGGTGCCGCTGAAGCTGGCCGCCGCGCTCGGCGTCGCGCTGCTGCTCAACCGGGCCTGGCGCGGCGTCGGGCTGTTCCGCAGCCTGTTCTACCTGCCGTCGCTGCTCGGCGGCAGCGTCGCGCTGGCCATCGTCTGGGTCAACATGTTCAACCGGGACGGCGCGTTCAACTCGTTCCTCGCCCTGTTCGGCGTCGAGGGGCTGCCCTGGGTCAGCGACCCGGACTGGGCGCTGGAGACGCTGATGGTGCTGGCGATCTGGCAGTTCGGCGCGCCGATGGTGATCTTCCTGGCCGGGCTCAAGCAGGTGCCCACCGAGCTGTACGAGGCGGCGGCGGTGGACGGCGCCGGGGCGTGGCGGCGGTTCCGCGCGGTCACCCTGCCCATGCTGTCCCCGGTGATCTTCTTCAACCTGGTGCTGGAGACCATCAACGGCTTCCAGGGCTTCACCGCCGCGTTCGTGCTCAGCAACGGCACCGGCGGCCCTGTCGACTCCACCCTCATGTACACGCTGAAGCTCTACATCTCCGGCTTCACCGACCTGGAGATGGGCTACGCGTCAGCGATGGCGTGGGTGTTCCTGGTGGCGATCGGCGTAATCACCGCCGTCTTCTTCAGCACCGGGCGGTTCTGGGTGCACTACTCGGACGGAGACGACTCATGACCGCGCTCACTGTCGCTCGCCGCCGGCCCGGCAGCGGCCGGAACGTGCTGCGGCTCGTCGTGCTCGTGGCGATCGTCGCGGTGGTGCTCTATCCGCTGTTCTGGATGCTCGGCACGTCGGTCAAGTCGCAGGCCGAGATCGTCAACAACGTCGGCCTGCTGCCGGAGGAGTTCACCCCCGGCAACTACCTCGACGGCTGGACCAACTTCGACATCAGCTTCGGCCGGTTCTTCCTCAACAGCGTGCTGGTCAGCGGGCTCACCGTGGTCGGCAACGCGCTGTCCTGCCTGCTCGCCGCGTACGCCCTGGGCCGGCTGCGGTTCCGGCTGCGCAAGCTGTGGTTCACCGTGATGATCGGGACGCTGCTGCTGCCGGGCCACGTGCTGATCGTGCCGCAGTACATCCTGTTCCGCAGCCTCGGCCTGGTCGGCGGCGACTGGCCGTACCTGCCGCTGCTGGTGCCGCAGTTCCTGGCCACCGAGGCGTTCTTCGTCTTCCTCATGGTGCAGTTCATGCGCGGTATCCCGCGCGAGCTGGACGAGGCGGCCACCATCGACGGCGCGTCCCCGTACGGCGTGTTCCGGCACGTCATCCTGCCGCTGAGCCGCCCCGCGCTGGTCACCACCGCGATCTTCTCGTTCATCTGGACCTGGAACGACTTCTTCCGCCAGCTGGTGTTCCTGTCCAGCCTGGAGGACTACACGGTCCCGGTGGCGCTGACCCTGTTCATCGACTCGACGAGCCAGAGCTCGGTCGGCCCGATGTTCGCCATGTCGGTGCTGTCGCTGCTGCCGGTGTTCCTGTTCTTCCTGGCGTTCCAGCGGATGCTGGTCGAGGGCATCAACACCAGCGGGCTGAAGGGATGACCGCCGTGTCCGCCCCCACCGACGTACCCGCCCACCCCGCGCCGGCCCGTGCCGACTGGCGGGACACGCTGCGCGAGGCGAGCGACCTGGCGCTGCTCGGCTTCGCCGTGGCGGCCGCCGCGCTGCCGGTGCTCACGCTCGCCCCGGCGGTCGCCACCGCCAGCGCCGCGCTGCACGACCGTTCCGTCACCGGGTCGTGGCCCGACGCGCGGACCAGCCTGAGCCGGTTCGGCCGCGCGCTGCCCGCCGGGCTGGCGGTGAGCGCCGCCGCGCTCGCCGCCGCCGCGGTGCTCGCGGCCGACCTGCTCGCGCTCGCCGGTGGCCGGGTGCCCGGCGGCGGCCCCGCCCTGGCGCTCACCGCCGTCGTGGTGGCGGCCCTGCTCGGGTACGCGGGCCTGGTCGCCGTCGCGGTCGGGCGCACCGGTGGCCGGGGCTGGCGGGCCGCCGCCCGGCGGGTGGCGCGTGCCTGCCCGCGGCGCCCCGCCGTGTGGGCCGCCGCCTCCGGCGTCTGCGTGCTGGCCGTGCTGCTGGCGGTGCTCGTCACACCGGTCGCGGTGCCGATCCTCGGCGGGTACGCCCTCGCGGCGCTGCACGCCGTCGACGCCCGCCGCCCGCCGGAGCCGTCGTGACCGCCGACCGCCGGCCCGCCGCGCCGCACCGCGCGGCGATCGTCCGGGAGACCAAGGATGCAGGCCCGGCCGAGGTGGCACGCGACGCCGAGGAACGGCTGGTCGTGGCCGGCGTCGAGGTGGCCCGCTACGTGGTCCGGCCCGACCTTGACCCGCGGCACGGGCCCCGGCCCCACCTGCACCCGGTGCGGACCCGGGCCGGCACACCGGTCACCGACGCGCGCCCGGCCGACCACGTCTGGCACCTCGGCGCGTCCCTCGCCGTGCAGGACGTGGACGGCGCCAACCTCTGGGGCGGCCGGACGTACGTGCGCGACCTCGGCTACACCTGGCGCGACGACCACGGCGTCATCGCCCACACCGGCTGGCGGGCACGGACCACCGACCGGCTCGAGCACGACCTCGACTGGCGCGACCGCAACGGTCGGACGCTGCTGCGCGAGCACCGCACCGTCACCGCCGGGCCGGCCGGCGACGACGCCTGGTGGCTCGACCTGTCCGCCACCCTCAGCTCCGCCACCGGAGCCGACGTCCACCTGGGCAGCCCGGCCACCAACGGCCGCCCCGGCGGGGCCGGCTACGGCGGGTTCTTCTGGCGCGCGGCGGCGACCGGGGAACCCCGGGTGCGCACCGCCGACGCGGTCGGGGAGGAGGCGGTCAACGGCTCGGCCGCGCCCTGGCTGGCGCTGCTCGGCACCGGGCCCGGCGGCGGCGCGTACACCCTGGTCTTCACCGGCCTCGGGCCGGGCGACCGGTGGTTCGTCCGCACCACGGCGTACCCGGGCGTCTGCGTCGCGTACGCGTTCGACCGGCCGGCGGTGGTCGCCGCCGGGCGGCCCCGCCGCAACCGGCACCGGGTGCTGGTCGCCGACGGTCACCTCGATCCGGCGGACGTCCCGGCCCGGCTCGGCCCGGTGGGCGGCGCGTGAACGGCCCGCAGGTCGTCTGCGCGGGCGAGACCATGGCGGTGCTCGCCCCCGCCGACGGCGGGCCGCTGGAACACGCCGCGCTGCTCGCGGTCGGTGTCGGCGGCGCGGAGTCCAACGTGGCCACCGGTCTGGCCCGGCTCGGCCACCGCGTCGCCTGGGTCAGCCGGGTCGGGGACGACCCGTTCGGCCGTCGCGTGGTCGCCGAGGTCGCCGCCGCCGGGGTCGACGTCTCCCTGGTCGCGGTCGACCGGGACGCCCCGACCGGCGTCTACCTCAAGGACCCCGGACCGTCGGGCACCCGGGTCCACTACCACCGCGCCGGGTCGGCCGCGAGCCGCCTGCACGCCCGGGACCTCGCCCACCCGCGCCTGGCCGGGGCGCGGCTGCTGCACCTGTCCGGGATCACCGCCGCGCTCTCCGACTCCTGCCGGGACCTGCTCGTCCAGGCGCTGACCGGGCGGGCGCTGCCCGGCGCCCGGGTGAGCTTCGACGTGAACCACCGGCCGGCGCTCTGGCCCGCCGACCGGGCCGCCCCGGTTCTGCGGGACCTGGCCGACCATGCCGACGTGGTGCTCGTCGGGCTGGACGAGGCGGTGACGCTGTGGGGCGTCACCGCGCCGGCGGCCGTCCGCGACCTGCTGCCCGGGCCGGACCTGGTGGTGGTCAAGGACGGGCCGGTCGGTGCGACAGCGCTGCCGCGGACCGGACCGGCGGTGTTCGTGCCGGCGGTGTCGGTGGACGTGGTCGAGCCGGTCGGCGCCGGGGACGCGTTCGCCGCCGGCTTCCTCTCCGGGTCGCTGCGCGGGCTCGACCTGGGATCCTGCCTGCGGACCGGCCACCTCACCGCGGCCCGGGTGCTGGCCGTGCCCGGCGACACCGCGCCGCCGCCCGACCCGATGTGGACGGCGCGGGCGCTGGCGCTGTCGGACGCGCAGTGGGCGGCCGGGGCGTACCGGCACGACGGAGGGAGCGGCGGATGAGCGCGCACGACTTCACGCCGGTGTTCGGCGACGCGCGGGTGATGGTGATCCTGCGCGACCTGCCGCCCCCGGAGACGGTCCGCCTGGCGGAACTGGCCTGGGACCTGGGCATCGCCGTGGTGGAGGTGCCGATCCGGACCCCCGGCGCGGTGCCCGCGCTGCGCGCCGCCGTGACGGCCGGCCGGCGGCGGGACCGGATCGTCGGCGCCGGCACGGTCCGCACCCCGGCGCAGGTCCGCCAGGCGGTGAGCGCGGGCGCGGCGTTCACCGTCGCCCCCGCCCTCGACCTGGCGGTCGCCGACGCGGCGGTCAGCTACGGCATCCCGCACCTGCCTGGCGTGGCCACCCCGACCGAGGCGCAGCAGGCGCTCGACCACGGCCTGGTCTGGCTCAAGGCGTTCCCGGCGGTCAGCCTCGGCCCGGCCTGGTTCCGGGCCGTCGCCGGCCCGCTGCCGGAGGCGCGCTTCGTGGCCACCGGCGGCATCGACGCCGGCAATGCCGCCGACTTCCTGGCCGCCGGCGTGCGCGTGGTGGCGGTCGGCTCGGCGCTCACCGACCCGGCGCAGCTGCCCCGCCTGGCCGCGCTTGCCACCGCCGGCCCGGTCAGCTGACCGTCCGGCCGGACATGGTCGCGGTGGTGCGGACCGCCTTCACGATCGCCGGGATCGAGCCGATCAGCAGCACCAGCGCCCAGATCAGCGCCACCACGGCGAAGACCACCGCGCCCAGGTCGTCGAGGATGCTGACCAGGATCACCGGCACCAGACCGTGCAGGAACTGCAGCACCACCGTGCACAGCAGCGTGGTCAGCGCCAGCAGCACCAGCCCCTTGTTGCGCAGGAAACGCGGCTGGGCGGCCAGCAGCAGGCCGGCCCAGACCAGCTTGAGCAGCAGCGCCAGCCCGAGCAGCACGGCCGCGTCGCCGACCGGGAAGAACCCCCACACCGCCAGGTACGCCAGCGTGCCGAACGGCGGCGCCAGGAACAGGGAGACCATCACCGTCAGCTCCACGAACGCGACGACCAGCAGCACCAGCGACACCAGCAGCAGCACGATCGAGAAGACCAGCGTGGCCACGCCCTGCACCCGACCCTGGACCCGGTCCGGCAGCACCAGGCTCAGGCAGAACAGCCCGGTGGTCCACAGCGCCACCACGTCGATCAGCGCGAGATATCCGGTGCCCCGCCCGGACGGCTCGCTGACCCCGCCCACGTCGCCCAGTTCGACGCCGAGCTGTCCGGCGCTGTCGCGCAGCGCGCCGCCCGCGTCCCCGCCGCCGGTCAACGCGGCGGCGCCCAGCTCCACCGCTACCACCAGCGCCACCGCGAACAGCGCCAGCAGCAGGAACGGCTTGCGCAGCTCACCCATCTCGCGCCTCCACCCCGGTCAGGACCGGGCCAGCGTGACCGCGCATCCGCCACCTCCCGGACAGCGCAGGAGCACCTCGGTCTCCCGGTCCACCGCCACCTTCGCCACCGCCGCGCCGTCCGGCCCCGGCGTCACCTCGTCGGTGACCGTGACGTCCGCGTCGCCGGGCGCGCGGGCGGTCACCTCGAACGGCGTCGCGCCCCGCAGCACCAGCGTGCGCAGCGCGCCCGGATCGGCGACGCGCAGCCGGCAGGTGGCGCCGAACGCGACCACCACGCCGTCGGCGGTCGGGGCCGGATCGGCGGCCGGCGGCAGGCACGCCACGCCCACCGTCGCCGGGTCCACCGCCCCGGCGCCGCGCCCCAGCCGGCCCAGCGGCCCCGGCCCGGCGGCCGGGTCGCCCCGGTCGTCGCCCCGACCGGCGACCGCCACCACGTAGAGCCCCACCAGCAACACGGCCAGCGCGACCAGCAGCACCTTCTGCCGCCCGCTCACGGTGTTCCCTCGGTTCGCGGCTGCGGGGCTCGCAACACCGGCTCACTCCTCGCGCTCACGGTGCCTTCTCTGTTCGCGGCTGCGGGGCTCGCAACACCGGCTCACTCCTCGCGCTCACGGTGCCTTCTCTGTTCGCGACTGCGGGGCTCGCAACACCGGCTCACTCCTCGCGCTCACGGCTGCCCGGCGGGGGTGAAGCGGATCTGGTCCACCCCGGCGAAGTAGCGGTCGGTTCCCTGGGTCTTGCTCACCGCCACCAGCGTCAGCTTGTGCGTCCCCCGGGTCAGCTCCACCGTGCCCACGTCCACCTCGTCGGTGCGGACCACCGTCGGGGTGAACCCGAAGAACGTGTCGCCGACCTGCCGGCCGTCGACCAGCCAAATCGTGTTCGCGTAGTCGAACGAGGTGGTTCGCACGGTGGAGAACCGCCAGGTGCCGTCCGTCGGCAGGTCCACCTGCACGGTCACCCGGTCGCCCACCGCCCGGCCCAGGAAGAACAACTGCGCGTCGCCGGACCAGACCACGTCGCAGCAGTTCTCCTGCGCCACCACCTCCGCCTTCGCGGCGGTGGTCGACTGCACGGCGGCGCCGGCCACGAGCGTCTCCGCCTCCACCGTCACCGCCGCCTGCGGCGGCGGCTCGGTGTCCGGGCCGCGGGTCACCAACCACACCACCACGCCGGTCACCACCAGCAGCAGCACCGCCGCGGCCGCCAGCCACGGCCACGGGGAACGCTTCGGCGGTACGACCGCGCGCACGTCGTACGTCACCCGGCCGCTGGAACGGGAACTCTCCTCCGGGGCGGTGTTCGCCGAGTACGCGAACCCGGTCATGTCGTAGCGCCGCGGCGGCGTGCCGGGCGGCACGGCGAGCCGCACCAGGAACGACACCGAGCCCTGCCCGGGCACCACCCGCTGCGGCTCGGCCACCGTGAACCAGGCGCGCTGGCTGCCCTCGCCGGGCGCGACGTCGAACACCACGGTGTCCGGCGCGGTGCCCGGGTTCGACACGGTGAAGGTCAGCTCCCCGGCGTTGCGGGCGTCCAGGGTGAACTGTTCGGCGGCGGCGACGACGGTCCATTCGGTGGTCATGACGGCTCCTCGGGCGGCTGGTGGGGCGGGGGTGGGGGCACGTGCGCCCGGCCGACCGCGCGCACCGACGCCACCCCGGTCGCGCCGTCCGGGGCGGTCTCGTCGGCCTCCGGACCGGTCGGCACCGGGTCGGCCGGCCCCGGACCGGGCGGGTCGGGGTCCGGCGGCGCGGGGTCGGACGGCGAGGGGTCGGACGGTGCGTGGTCGGACGGTGCGGGGTCGGACGGTGCGGGGTCGGACGGCGCGGGGTCGGACGGCGCGGGGTCGGACGGCGCGGGGTCGGACGGCGCGGGGTCGGTCGGGGGCGGGTCCGTGGGCGGCTCCGGGTCGCCGGGCGGCGCGGCGGTGGCGGCGAGCACCTCGACGGTGACCGCGGCCGGCTTCTCCGCCTCGACGATCCGGGTGACCAGCGCGATGCGGTCCACGGCGGCCGGCGGCACCCGCACCACCAGGTGGAACGGCCGGTCGGCCGGCTCGTCCAGCACGAACCCGGTCACCCCGGTGGCCAGTTCCAGGGCGGTGCGCATCCCGTACGGGGTGCCCCGCCACCGGGCCAGCAGCGCGCCGTGCGCGACCAGGTCCCGCAGCCGGCCCACCGGCAGCGGCAGCGGCGCGTCGACGCGCGGCGCGGCGACCACATGGTCCATCGCCACCCACCGGGTCAGGTACGCCACGAACCCGTCCGGCGTCCGGTACGGCCCGAACAGCGCGTCGACGTCGGCGAGCACCGCCTCGTCCGGGGCGTGCAACGCCTCCATCACGTCCAGCAGCGCGCCCAGCACGCTGCCCGGGCCGGCGGCCCGCTGGTAGGCGGCCGGCAGCAGCCGCTCAATCGCCGTTCGACGCATCCTGCCGCACCACCTCGATGTCGTGCTCGCCGGAGCAGAGCAGCCAGGTGCCGGGAACGGTGACCACGTCGGCGGTGGCCTGGTTGGCGCTGGCCGCCCAGTCCTCGGCGTCGCCGCTGCGGAACACGCCGCGCTCACCGCCGGCCAGGACCAGTCGCCCGGCGCCCGACGGACCGGACGGCGCGGTCGCGGCGATGGCGTCCACCGGCACGAAGCGGGTCCGGTCGCGCAGCGGCAGACCGCAGTTGACCATCACCGACTGCCACTGCGGCTGCCCGGCCAGGGTGTCCAGCCGCACCACGCCGCCGCTCTGCGTGGCCGCCAGCGCCAGCGGGCCGCTGAACGCCAGGTCCCGGCAGGTGCCGCCGATCCAGCCGGCGGCCATCGACTGCCACTTGACGTCCGACTCGAACAGCCGGGTGCGGTGGCAGCCCTGGCCGGGTTTCTTCGGGTCCGGTTCGCCCGCGCCGCACCACAGCAGCGTGGCCGGGCCGTCGTACTGCACGGCGAGGACCCGGTTGTCCACGTTGGCCAGGCCGACGTGGGCGAACGTGCCGGGCCGGCCGGCCGCGGTGGACAGGTAGACGCCGAAGCCGGCCTGCGCGGCCACCGCCACCCCGGGCGCGCCGCGCTCGGAGACGAAGGACCGGACCGCGTAGAAGCCCCGGTCCGCGTCGGCCGGGTCGACCAGGATCTGCAACGGCACCGCGCCGGGCAGCAGCGGCACCTCGTAGAGGCCGGCGTCGGTGGCCAGCAGCAGCGCGCCGGTGCCGTCCCGGTCGATCCAGGCCAGGTCGCGTACGCCCGAGTCGAGGTCGGTGAGCAGCGTCCACGTCTCGCCGAGGTCGGTGCTCAGCCGTACCCGGGAACCGCCGGCGTCGCGGGCGGTCACCACCGCCACCGAGCCGGCCCGGGGCACCACGCCGGGGCGGGCCGGCGCGGGGGCGGGGACCACCCGGACCACTGTCTCGTCGTCGTCGAACCGGCCGGCCGGTTCCCAGCCCGCGCCGGCGTTGGTCGAGCGGAACAGCACCGGGCCGCCGCCGGCGTACCAGGTGTCGGGCTGGTACTGGTCCACCGCGACGGTGCGCACCCGCGCGTCCGGCGCCTCGTCGACCACGAACCGCACCGACTCGACGTAGCGCACGCCCGGCTCGGCGTGCTCCAGCATCCGGTAGACGTTCGAGGCGCGCAGCGGCTCGCCGAACGCCCACCCGGTCGGGTTCAGCGGCGTGGGCAGCGGGCTCAGCGTCTGGTGCAGCCGGTCGTGGATGCGGCGGCGGACCGCGTCGACGTCCTCCTCGCGGCGCACCACCACCCGGGCCCGGATGGAGACCGCCTTGTAGCGCGCCCAACTCGCGCGCACCGCCGTACCCAGGGCGCGCCGCCGCTCCAGGTCGGCCTCGACCCGGCGGCGGGCCTCCTCCACCTCGTGCTCGCGCAGCACCGCGACCGGCAGCCGGCCACCGGGCCGGGCCTGATCCGGCACGTACGGCACCAGCACCACCTCGACCTCGCCGGGGCGGGCGAAGCTGTAGACGGCGGCGCGGGTGAACGCCCGGGCCCGCGCCACCGCGCCCGACCCGGCGGCCAGGATCTCGAAGTCCCGGGCAGTGACCGCGCGCTGCTGGGCGAAGAACTCGTACGGCCCCCGCGCCAGCACCGACTCCAGCGACTCCAGCTCCCGGCCGCCGGTGGCCGGCTCCGGGTTGTCCACCCTCACCCCGGGCAGCGGGTCGCGCAGGCTGGTGAGCACGCCCGCCGCGACGTTGCCGGCCGGCCCGCCGCCGCACCGGTACCAGAGCCGCACCTGCCGTCCGGCCGGCGGCACCGCCGCCACCGTGGTCACCCCGGCCGCCCCCTCGACGGCCGGGGCGCCCCCGTCCGGGCGCAGGTCCAGTGCCGGGGCGAAGGTGAGCACCCCGGCCGCCCGGTCGACCAGGTAGACCTTCGCCTGCGGGCCGAGACCGGCGAAGCTGTCCACCGGCCGCCAGATCTCGTACGTGCGCCCCTCGTGCTCCCGGGCGGCGGCGCCCAGTTCCACCGAACCGGTCGGCACCTCCACGCCGAGCAGCAGGTCCAGCGTCTCCGTGGTGCGGGTCAGCGGGGCGCGGGCGGCCCGCAACACCTGACCGGGCTGGCCGGTGCCGGTGCCCAGCAGCTCCGCCTCGACCGGTTCGCAGTGGTGCACCCGTACCGTCACCGTGGTCTCGCCGGCGGGCAGCACCGCCGGTTCGGTGGTCACGAAGACGACCGGCCGGGGGTCCGCGCCCCGGGCGGCGGCGACCCGGGTGCCGGCCGGCACCCGGACCGCGCCGCGGTCCGCGCCGGTGCGGGTGAAGCGCACGTCCGCCCAGGCCGCCGCCGGTGGGTGCCGGCTCACGCCGAGCAGGTTCAGGAACGCCACGTACGCCTTCTCCGGCAACTGGTTCAGCCGGTAGATCATCACCTCGGTCAGGTAGGCGAACGCCTCCAGCAGCGCCACGCCCGGGTCGTGCGCGGACAGGTCGGTCCAGTCCGGGCAGGACCGGCGGATCCGTTCCCGGGCCTCGGTGACCAGGTCGAGGAAGGCGCGGTCGTCCAGGTGCGGCACCGGCAGCGTCATGGCGTGCCCTCCTCGTCAGGGGTGTCGCCGGGTTGCTCGTCGGCGGGGAGCAGGTCCACGGAGAACACGAGCTGGCCGGGGGAGAGGCTGGCCCGCACCCGGTAGTCCAGCCGGATCACCAGGCGCCACGGGTCGTCCGGGTCCGGTCCGGCGTCCACGTCGAGCACCTCCACCCGGGGCTCCCACCGCCGGATCGCCTGCCGCACGTAGTGGATGGCCAGCCCGGCGGTGGTGTCGTCGTTCGGCGCGAAGACCAGGCGGTGCAGCCGGGAGCCGTAGCCGGGACGCATCAGCCGCTCGCCGGGTGTGGTGGACAGCAGCAGGTACAGCGCCTGGCGTACCGTCTCGTCGCCCTCGGTCATGGCGAGGCCGCCGGCGGCGGTCAGCGCCAGGCCGCCGGCGCGACCCGCGTCGAAGCCGGCGCCGACGAAGCGGAAGGCCCTCATGCGTCCGCCCCCAGGAACGCCTGCCGCGGGTCGCGGACCTGGTGGTGCACGGTGCCCGGCGGGGTGCCGTCGGTGAGGCCGTCCAGGTGCGACAGCACCACCGGCTGGCGGTCCACCCGCAGCCAGGTGCTGTATCCCTTGGTGACGGTCTTGGTGTGCAGGCACGGTTTGATCGTCGGGCCGTAGTTCGGGCAGGCGGTGATGTCGCGCTCCTCCGGGTCGGGTCGCACCAGCACCGGGACACCCCGCACGGTGACCCAGTGCTGCGACGGGCGGTTCGCCACCCGCCCGTCGTGTCCGCAGGTGATCAGCGAGTCGCGGTGGATCCAGCGCATCAGCCACCTCCGTGGGCGCGGGCGAGCGTACGGGCCTGGGCGGCGGCGGTCTCGGCGTCCTCCGCCGTCGGGGCGTGCAGGAAGTCCACGGTGCGGGCGCGCACCACCATGGCCCGTCCGGGCGCGGAGAGCACCAGGTCCCCGGCGGCGTGCACCGTGGTCAGCTCGGGGCGCAGCTCGACGAAGCTGCCGGCGTCGGTGGCCAGCCGCAGCGTGCGCCCGTCGTCGTCGATCACGATCGACTGGCCGGTACCGGTCCGCATCGACCAGCGGCGGGACCGCCCGGAGACGATCCCCGTGTCGTACGGCTCGATCGCGCCGAACAGCGAGCCGAGCACCACGCCCGAGGCCGGCTCGCCCCCGGGCAGGGCCACCAGCACGGTGTCCTCCGGGTCGGGCAGCGCGACGATCCCCTTGCCCCGGCCCGCGCCCGGGCAGAGCACGGCGAGCCAGCCGGCGTCCAGGTCCCCGTACGCGGGCAGCGTCACCCGGGCCCGGCCCAGCCCGTCCGGGTCGTCCACGTCGGTGACCGTGCCGAGGGTGACCGTGGCCGGGGGCGGCGCGGCGGCCGAGGACGGGTCGGGCGGGACGGTGGAGAACCGGGTCAGGTGTCCGTCCGCGTCCACGGTGTGCACCACCTCGGTCAGCACGTACACGCCGGCGACCGGCTCGGGCACGCCGGCCAGCGCGATCCGTCGACCCGGCCGCAGCGCGGGATCACCCTCGGCCGTGCCCTCGGCGGTGACCAGCGCGGCGACCCGGGCGTCCAGCCCGGCCTGGGCCAGCGCGGCCAGCTCGTCGTCGCTGCGCCCGGGCTGGTCCACCGCCGTGCGTACCCCGTCCGCGCCCACGTCGCCCGGATCCGGGCGCAGCGGGATGCGCCGTCCGCTGCGGGCCTCGCCGGCCCGCTGCGCCAGCGGCTCGGCGCGTTGCGGGTGCCAGCCCAGCGCGGCGCACTCGCGGCCCGCGCGGTCCAGGTTCTCGGTGACCCGCAGCGCGTGCACGCTCTCGCCGAGCGTCAGCGCGACCGGGTCCCCGTAGCCGTCGAGGGTGAACAGCCGCAACCGGTCGCCGTCCACGGCCAGCCGCAGCCCGGCCCGACCGGCCACCTCGCGCAGCAGCTCGAGGTCGGTGTGCCGGTGCTGGAGCAGCCGGTCCAGGCGCGGCCCGTCGTCCTCGGCGGCCACACTCAGCCCCAGCCCGGCGCACAGCTCCCCGGCCAGCTCGGCGGCGGTCACCGACTCGAACACCCGCAGCTCCTGGCGCTTGCGCAGCCGATGCAGCGGGTCGTACGCCCGGATCCGGAGCAGCGCGGCGCCGTCGCCGGCGTACTCCACCTCCACGGCGGTCACCTCGCCGGCGAACAGGGTCTCCGGTTGCCCGTCCAGGCGGACGTCGACGGCGGCGCCGGGGCGTACCGGCGGGTCCAGGGCGCCCGCGCCGGGGGCGGTGGCCAGGGCCAGCTCACACTGGGTCGGCTGGTCCAGCCGGGCGGCCACCCGGATGCCGCGCAGCCGGACCGGGTCGGCCAGCGGCCGACCGTCGACGGTCACCGCCGCGGCCCGGATCACGGCCGGCCCGCTCTCGGCGTGCGGGGCTGCGGTCGCCGGTCGGCGTGCCTCTCGTCCGCGGCGCGCAGGGTGACCGGGCCGAGGGTGGCGCCGGCCCGTGTCGGGGCGGGTGGTGGTGTGGTCACGGGGCGCCTCCGGTGGTGGTGGCGTCGGGTGGTGGGCCGGCGACGCCGGTCGCCGGCACCGCCAGCGCGGTGCCGGCCGGCACCGCGAGCGGGTCGGTGATCCGGTTGTGCTCGGCGAGCAGCCGCCAGCGCAGCGGCGAGCCCAGCGCGTCGTGGGCCAGCAGGTCGAAGCGCACCCCGGACCAGCCCGGCTCGGCCGCGCCGTCGGCGGCGGCGACCACCGCCGACCCGGGCGCCACGGTCGGCGTGCTCGCCGCAGCCAGTTCCTCCTCGAAGCCGGCGCGGGCCGCGTCGGCGGTCTCCGCCACCCGCACCAGGCGCAGGCGCAGCCAGGAGCGCCGCGGTGTGCCGGTGAGGGTGAACGCGTCGAAGCGCTCCGCGATCGCCGTGATCACGCCGGGCACGTTCCAGGTCTTGCCCCAGACCAGCCGGACCAGCGGCGGGCGCGGCCAGCCGTGCTCGACGGTCGAGTTCTCCGCCAGCATCCACAGCGGACGGGTCAGCGCGCGCACGTCGGCCGGGCGGGTCGGTGACTCCACGAAGTCGATGTCGAAGAGCAGGTCCAGCACCAGCTCGGTCCGACCGCCGCCGGTGAAGACCAGTGGATCGTCGGCCCGGCCGGCGCCGACGAGCGGCCCGTCGGGGCCGCCGCGCGGGCGTACCCCGGCCAGCCGGGTCACCTGCACGGTCTCCGGGTTGAGCAGGCAGTCGACCCGGGTTCCGGACTCGTCCACGAGGAAGGCGACGCGCTCCATCAGCCACCCGCCTGTTCCCGGTCCAGCCGGGCCGTGTCGCCCCACGGCACGGCCCGCGTCACCGGGGTCCACCGCACCGGCTCGCCCGGCAGCGCCGGCCACGGATCCGCGTGCGCCGCGCCGCCCTCGGTCGCCCGGCCCGCGCCGGTCGGCGCCGGGGCAGTGGTGCGGATCGGCTCTGCGTCGGTCGGCAGGGCGGGCCAGGGGCCGGCGGACGCGGGGCGGGCGGGTCGCTGCCCCGGTCGCGCCGGGAACTCGCCGCCGGGTGCCGCGTCGTGTGCGTCCGGGTACGGCGAGCCCGTGACCTGCCCTGGGTGATGGCCGGCGGACTCGGCGAGAACACGCCGGCCGTCGCGGGTGGCCGGTGCCGGCCGCAGCGCCGGTAGCGCGGCAGCGGTCACGAACGGGTGTCCGTCCCCCCGGCTGGGCGGGAGGTCTGCACCGGCGACGTCACCCGGGTGCGGTCCGCGGCCCTGGTTGGCCGGCGCGAGGTCCTCGCGGTCGGACCGTCGGGCGGGTGACGATGTCCGCTCCGGTCCGCGCAACGGCCTACCGCCGCGCGACACGACAACGCCGGCTGCGTCGACCATGCGTGCCGAACCGACCGTGCCGGTCGTGGCCGCCGAGCCCGCGTAGCCATCCGGTCCGGTTGCGCCGGTCGCACCGGTCGCACCGGCTGCACGGGTCCCGCCGGTCGCGCCCGCGCCGCCGGCTGTGTGCGCCGTGCCGGCGATGCGCGGCGTTCTCTTCGGGCCGCCTGACCCGGGCACCGACCGGTACACCGGCGCGATGGAAGGCGCCGCGGGATCGCCCGGCCGCTCGTCACCGCCACCGCGGAGCCCGGTACCCCCCGCCGAACATCCCGTCCCGGCCGGTTCGTTCCCCACCACCGCCCAGGTGGACGCCGATCCCGGCCGCGGCGATCCCGTGTCGGGTGGTGCCGTGCCCCGTTGCGCCGGCCCGCCGTCGACCCCCGTCTCCGGCCCACCGATGGGGCCCGCCGGTGCGGCACCCCGTCCACCGATGTCCTCCCGTGCCCGGCCCTCGCGCCGACCCGTCCCGCCGCAGTCGGCACACACCCCCGACGACGCGGACCTCCCACCACCCGAGACCCCTGTCTCGCCGTCCGGGAGCTGTGGGAGATCTTGGTAGGAAACGGCCCCTCCAGGGGCCTTTTCGTACCAAGATCTCGACGGATCGGGAGCGAGGGAGCGCTGCCGGGATCGGGGCAGGCCGCGCCACAGTGCCTTCCAGCTCCGCCGCAGCCGACTCGCCCGAGCCCGTCGCGCCGGAAACCGGTCCGCGTTGCCGCGGGCAGACCGGTCCGCGTCTCCGCTCACCGGCCGACCGGCACGGGAGGAGGCGCCGGTCGGATCGGCGAGAGGTGCGTGCTCGACCCGGGGCGGGGGAAGGTCGCGCAGCAGGCCGGGCGCGTGCGCCGCCACCAGACGCCGCCAGTGCTCGGGCGGCTGGCCGGGCGGGGGCGGCACGTCCTCCGGTGACGACGGTGAGCCCGGCCCGGACAGGCGGTCGGCGGCGGCCCGCAGCGCGCGGGCCAGCCGGTCACGCGGTCGTCGGGGCGGCGGCACCGCCGGCCTCCAGCTCCAGCCCCTCGTACGCCAGGGTGAGCGCCTCGATGGCGATCTCCTGCGACAGGGTGTTGAGGTGCGCGCCCCGCCACCGGGTCGGCCAGGCGTTGATCATGTTCCAGCGCAGCACCTCGGCGGTGCCCGCCGGGTCGAGCAGCACCACCGAGACGTTGCGCCGGTTGACCGTTCCCTTCGCCGCCGCGTTCACCCAGTCCCACAGCTCGCGTGAACTGGTCAGGCCGAAGTGGAGGGTCACCGGGGCGTACTCGACCTGACCCGGCACGGCCCGGATGCGCTCGTTGCCGGCCTCCCGGTACGACAGCGCCGGTATCGCCACCTCGAAGCCGCTGACCTCGGTGAAGTGCCCGTTGGTGATGCCGTTGATGAGCAGCTTGAAGTGGTACGCGCGGTACGGGTCGACGGGTGCGCCCGGCTGCGGCGTTGCCGTGGTGGGCATGTCAGCCTCCGATCGTCTCGGTCTCGGTGCCGCCGGCCCACTGGCTCAGCTTGAACACCACGAACTCCGCGGGCTTGACCACCGCGATGCCGATGTGCGCCACCACCATCCCGGCGTCGCGGACGTCGGCCGGGTTGGTCTCCTCGTCGCACTTGACGAAGAACGCCTCCTCGGGGGTGCGGCCGAGCAGCGCGCCGTCGCGCCACACCCGGGTGAGGAACGCGCCGATGTCGCGCCGGATCGAGCGCCACAGCGTGAAGTCGTTCGGCTCGAACACCATCCACCGGGTGCCGTTGGCGATCGCCTGCTCGATGGAGATGGAGAGCCGCCGCACGTTCAGGTAGCGCCACTCGCTGGCCTCGGCGGCGAGCGTGCGCGCGCCCCAGAGCCGGATGCCCTCGCCGGCGAAGAACCGGATCACGTTGACGCCCTTGGGGTTGAGCACGTCGTGCTCCGGCCGGGTGACCCGGTACGCCAGGTCGACCGCGCCGCGTACCGGCTCGTTCGCCGGGGCCTTGTGCACGCCGCGCAGCGCGTCGGTGCGGGCCCAGATGCCGGCCACGTGCCCGCTGGGCGGGGTGAGGACGAGGTCGCCGCTGAGCGGGTCGCGGACCCGGATCCAGGGGAAGTAGAACGTGGCGAAGTCCGACTGCCGGGGCCGGTCGCCGCCGGTGCCGGGCGGCTCGTCGTCGCCGTCCTTCGGCGGGTCCTCGGCGGGCTTGCCGGCAGACGGCTCGGCCGGCTTGGCGGGCTTGCCGGGGGTGGCGACCCGGGTGAGTCGGGAGACGTCGGCCACCTCGGGCGGCGGGTCGCAGATCGCCACCATGGTGCGCAGCCGCTCGGCCATGCTGATCAGGGCCTCGTGCGAGACCGGGTCGTGGTAGCCGGGGGCGGCCAGGATGGAGATCTCGTCGATCGCCTCCAGCAGTTGCAGGCCGCCGCGCCGCCCGCCGGTGCCGGTGAGCTGGCCGCCCTCGCCGACGTTGACCACCCAGCAGCGGGTGCCGCCGTTGTCCAGGAAGCCGAACACGGCCCGGGCCAGCGGGGTGCTCTCCAGGTGCTCGCCGTCGGCGTACAGGCGCAGGAACTCGGTCCAGCTGTTCACCGCCAGCGCCCGGCCGACGTGGGCGCCACGGTTGGGCGCCACCCCGACGAACGCGGCGGTGCTCATGCCGACCGGGCCGATCGGGCGGGCCCCGCCGGGCACCTCCTCGACGTAGATGCCGGGGGAGAAGTAGGTGGGCATCGGTCCTCCTCGGGACGTCAGTCGGGGGCGCTGACGACGACCAGGTCGTCGCCGTTCGGGTCGAGTTCGGCGGTGTGGACGCGCCCCCGGCCGATCAGCCGGATCCGCACCGGAGCGTCCGGGGCGTCGGGGTCGAGCGGCACGCCGACCAGCCGGAACCGGCCGGCGGCGTCGGTCTCGGTGGCCTGGGCGGTGCCGACCAGCTCCACCCGCAGGGCGGCCAGCGGCTGGTCCTGCGGCCCGACCACCCGGCCGGCCACGGTGCGCATGTCGAGCTGCCGCAGCCGCAGCGGCTGCCGCACCGGCGGCGCGGTGGGCGCCGGCCGGTCGATCCGGGCCGGTACGTCGAGCAGCAGCGCCGGCCGGGGCGCCACACCGAGCGCCCGCCACAGCGCCGGGTCGCCGGCGGCCAGCACCAGCTCCGGCCGCCCGGCCGCGGTGGCTGCGGCGAGCACCCGGTCCAGCGCCGGCAGCGCCGCCGGCCCGCCGCCGCTGACCAGCAGCCGGACCACGAACCGGTACGGCTCGCGGGCCGCGCCGCCGGTCGCGGTCTGCCGGGCCGGCCGCAGCTCCAGCGGCCAGACCGTGAGGCCGCCGTCCGGGTCGTCGCGCGGCGGGCCGACCGGGACGGGCGCGCCCGCCGTCCCGGTCAGCCAGGCCGCGACGTCCGCGACGGCCGCCTCGATCGCACCGGTCATCGCGGCGGCGTCCCCTGGATCCGGTACGCGATGGCCTCGTTCCAGACGTGCGGGTAGACGCCGATCTCGAAGTAGCGGGTGAAGCGGTTGATCGGCGCGTTGGTGTGGTCGTGCCAGAGCAGCCACACCGGGGCGATGGTGAACAGCGCGTAGTTGAGCGCGACCAGCGGCAGGTAGAGCGGGCCGAGCAGCCGGGCCTGGAACACGTGCACGTCCTCGTGCCGCTGGATGCCCGGGCTGGACCCGGCGCAGACCGTGCCGATCGTGGTGGCGTACCGGGGGGAGACGCCCTCGACCACGTTGACCCGGCCGCTGGCGGCCGAGACGACCCGGTCGAGCTGGTGGCCGAAGACCAGGTGCAGGGCCAGGTAGAGCGCGCCGGCGAACGTGTTGAGCAGGCTCCAGGTGTGGTCGACCACGAAGAGGAAGATCCCCTTCGGGTCGGCGCCGTACGTGCCGGCGGAGGCGACCGCCCAGCCGAAGGGCGCGCCGACGAGCAGCCCGACGACCGCGCCGACCAGCAGGCCGACGGTGCCGGCGGCGGCCTGCCCGAGCACGGCGCCGAAGACGATCTGGACGGCGGCGCTGATGATGCCGAAGACCATGGGGGTCACCTCTCTCAGACCCAGGAGCGGACGAAGCGGGGCTCGTGCCCCTGGGCGAGCTGGGTCGGCGACGCCTGTGTCGCCTGCCGGTTGCCCGGGGGCAGCTGGTTGATGCCGAGCGCGGCGGAGAAGATGACCAGGCCGTTGAAGAAGGCGATGATCCACTTCTCCGGTCCGGCGTCGGCGGCGAACGCGGCGGTCAGGTAGGACAGCAGGAGCGCGAAGCCCAACGCGATCCACTTGCGCGCCTTGTCGCCGCTCGGTCCGATCAGGCCGCCGATGACGTTGGTGGCGAGCAGGGTGGCGGCGCTGGCGCCGGTGAGACTGCCCAGGGCGGCCCAGGTGAAGAGATCGTTCACGGCGATCCCCCTTTTCGATCGTGCGGTGGTGCGGTCGGGGTGGGATGGTGCGGCGGTCCGTGGCGTCGCCACGGTCGCGCCCGGGTCGGCGGTGGGGGACCGGCGAGGCCTCGCCGGTGGTGGGAGGGCCGCTGCGGCGGGACTCAGGCGGGTGGGCCGGTGGGAGGCGTCGGCGCTGCCGGGGCCGCGGGTGCGGGCGTGGCGGCGACCGGTGCGGGGGCGGCGCCGCCGCGGGAGCGACGTCGCAGCAGGACGACGACCGCCACCGCGACCAGGAGCAGCAGCACCACCACGCCGCCGATGACCAGCAGCCAGGGAAAGGAGCCGCCGGTGACCGCGGCGACGGCCGCGCTGGTGGTGGGCGCGGGTGGCGCCTCGGCGACGGCGCGCAGCTCGGCCGGCTTGGGCTGGTTGGCGACGACCTTCCAGCTCACCGAACGCCCGTTGATCGCGCCGTTCGTGTCGAGCACCCGGCCGGGGAACGTCACGGATATCTCGAACGACATCAGCGTCATGAACGCCTGCTGGTTGCGCGGATCCTGCTCGGCCACCTTTCCGCCGTATTTCTTCGGATCCAGCGGCAGCGAGAAGCGGTAGAGATCGCCGTCGCGGACAAGATTCACACTTTCGCTGGTGAATTGCGACAGCGGTGTTTTCCGGTACGCGATCTGAATGCCGTAGTAGGTGGCGTCCTCGTACCGGCTCTCGGTGCCGGCGGGAAGCGTGGGAATGTTCTGCCGCAGTTCGGCGAAGGCCGCCGCGACGTCCGGGTTCCGCTGCTTGAGCACGGACTTCTGGGCGGTCAGCAGGAGCTGGCCGGAGACCGTGTCGTCGGTGTTCACGGTCAGCCCGAGGTTGAGCTGCATGCAGCCGCTCAGTGTCGCCACGAGGGCGAGACACACCGCGAGGCGGAATGCCCGGCTGCGGCGGAGTCTCGTATTCATGCGCCCAGTGTGGGCGGTCGCGTCACGGCCGGCAGTCAGCGATCAGCCAGCGCTTTGTCGCCGATCTTACCGGCCGGCTCTCCCATTCGGACGACCCCGGATTCCCCGGCGATCGATATTCTGGAAGGTTGTTCGCGAATATCATTCCGCCGCGATGATCCGAAAGACCGGGAGGTCGGCGGCGACCCGGGTGAAGTCGGCGAGCGGGGCGTCGCGGTCCACCGGGACGTGCGGACGCGCGCCGGGGGCCAGCGCCAGGTGGCGGCGCAGGATCGGCGGCCGCTGCGCCACCGGCACCTCGACCAGCCGCACCGGTTCCCGGCGGCCCCGTCGCAGCACCGCGCGTCCGCCGGCGGCGCGGACGTTGGCCACCCAGTTGACCCGTTCGCCCAGCATGGACACCAGGTAGCGCTCGCCCTCGTGGTCGGCGACCACGAGCGGCACGGCGACGGTCCGGCCGGTGCGCCGGCCCGGCACCTCCAGGGTGACCCAGTTCCGCGGACCCAGGCCGGCGGCGTACTGCGCCGCGGTCAGGGCGTTCATCGCCCGGGCGAGCCGGTTCGGCCGGCCACCCCGGTACATCCACCTCAGCTGTCGGTGCCACGGCCCCGTACCCATCGGGATCTCCCTCCGTCCCCTCCATTACGGACCCGGCCGGGTGGCGCCGGCCAGGGTCGTCCGGCCCCGGTTGCCGGGCCCTTTACCGGATTGAAATCGACTGTTATCTTTCCGGCAAAACTTGCAAGGTCTTGCAGCAACCGGAAGTCGGCCGGCGTCCGTACGCACCATCCACCCCCGCGTCCCGTCGGAGACCGCCATGTCCAGACCCCGTCCGGTCCTCGCCCTCCTCCTCGCCACGGTGCTGGCCGCCGTGGGCCTCACCGCCGCCGCCCCACCCGCCGGCGCCGCCGTCGAAGCCCGCGCGCTCGGCGCCCGCTACGACGCCACCGGCTCGACCATCACGTTCCGGGTCCACTCGACCGCCGCCACCCGCATCGCCGTCTACCTGTACGCCACCCCCGCCGGCGCGGCCGAGAAGGTCAGCCACGTGCTGACCCGGGACGCCTCCGGCGTCTACGCCGTCACCGTCGACGTCGCCACGCTGCGCACCACCCACGGCATCACCGGCACCGTCTGGTACGGCTACCGCGCCTGGGGGCCGAACTGGCCCTACAGCAGCGCCTGGACGAAGGGCTCGGCCGCCGGTTTCGTGGCCGACGTCGACGCCGCCGGCAACCGGTTCAACCCCAACAAGCTGCTGGTCGACCCGTACGCGCGGGAACTGAGCCACGACCCGCTGCGCCCGGGCGCGACCGACGACTCGGTGTACGCCTCCGGACCGGCGTACCGGACCGTGGACAGTGGCCCGTACGCGCCGAAGGGCGCCGTGCTCGCCGCCGCCCCGACCGGCGCCACCGGCGTCAAGCCCACCCGCCCGCTCAAGGACGACGTGATCTACGAGGTGCACGTGCGCGGCCTCACCCGCGACGACCCGAGCGTGCCCGCGGCCTGGCAGGGCACCTACCGCGGCGCCGCGACGAAGGCCGGCTACCTCGCCTCGCTCGGCGTGACCGCGGTGGAGTTCCTGCCGGTGCAGGAGACGCAGAACGACACCAACGACGTCGACCCGACCGGCACCGCCGGGGACAACTACTGGGGTTACATGACCCTGAACTGGTTCGCCCCGGACCGGCGCTACGCCGCCGACCGGTCGCCGGGCGGGCCGACCCGGGAGTTCCAGGCGATGGTCAGGGCGTTCCACGACGCCGGCATCAAGGTGCTGCTCGACGTGGTCTACAACCACACCGGCGAGGGCGGGGCGCGCACCGCCGGCGGCGCGACCGTCTACGACCTGTGGTCCTGGCGTGGCCTGGACAACCCGACCTACTACTCGCTGACCGCCGACCGGCAGGCGCCGTACGACAACACCGGCGTCGGCGGCAACTACAACACCTACCACCCGGTCGCCCAGGACCTGATCGTCGACTCGTTGGCCTACTGGAAGGACACGCTCGGCGTCGACGGGTTCCGGCACGACCTCGCCACCGTCCTGGGCAACACCTGCCAGCACGGCTGCTACCGGTACAGCCGCACCGACCCGGGCACCGCGCTCAACCGCATCGTGCGGGAGATGCCGCCCCGGCCGGCCACCGGGGGCGCCGGGGTCGACTGGATCGGCGAGCCGTGGGCGATCGGCGACGGCACCTACCAGGTCGGCAACCTCCCGGCCGGCTGGTCGGAGTGGAACGGCCAGTACCGGGACACCGTGCGCAGCGACCAGAACCGGATGGGCTACGACCCGGTCACCCCGGGCCGGCTCGCCACCCGGATCGCCGGCTCCGCCGACCTCTACGGCGACGACGGCCGCCGGCCGGGCAACTCGGTGAACTTCCTGGTCGCCCACGACGGGTTCACGCTGCGCGACCTGTACGCCTGTAATGCCAAGAACAACACCCAGCCCTGGCCGTACGGCCCGTCGGACGGCGGCAGCGACGACAACCGCTCGTGGGACCAGGGCGGCGTCCCGGCCGACCAGCGTCGGGCCGCCCGCACCGGGCAGGCGCTGCTGCTGCTCTCCGCCGGCACCCCGATGCTGACCGGCGGCGACGAGGTGCTGCGCGGGGTGCGCTGCAACAACAACCCGTACAACCTGGACTCGCCGGCGAACTGGCTGAACTGGAGCCCGGACGGCAACCAGACCACGTTCCGCACCTTCACCTCGCGGCTGGCCGCGTTCCGGGCCGCGCACCCGGCGCTGCGCCCGGCGACCTTCTACTCCGCCGGTGACGGCAACGGCAACGGGATGGCGCAGCTGAGCTGGTTCACCCCGGCCGGGGCCGCGCCGGACGCCGCGTACTGGGACGACCCAAACAACCACGCGCTCGGCTGGCGGATCGACGGCACCGAGTTCGGCGACCCGGCGCCGGCGGTCTACGTCGGCTACAACGGCTGGTCCGGCGACGTGAGCTTCACGCTGCCCGCGCCCGGCCCCGGCCGGCAGTGGTACCGGGTCACCGACACCTCCACCTGGGCGGAGGGGCCGGACCAGGTGGCTCGTCCGGGCGCCGAGGTGGCGGTGGGCGGCCAGGGCACGACCTACCTGCTGCGCGGCCGGGGACTGCTGCTGCTGGTCGCCCGCTGAGCGGCGGGGCCCGGTGCGCCGGTGGTCAGCCCGGCGGCTGCCAGTCGGCGTACCGGGCCATGCCGCGCAGCGCCGTCCGGGACGGGGTCAACCGGATCGCCGTGTCGCGCAGGGCGAGCGCCACCGGGTTGCGCAGCTGCTGGCCGAACCGCGCGGTGCGCAGGGCCGCGCGGGCGACGGCCTGGGTGCGCGGTCGCCGCTGCCGGTCGTACGCGGCCAGCGCCGGCGAGGTCCGCCGCGCCGGGCACAGGCACCGCCCGCCCGACCCGGTCGGAGCGCGAGACCGGAGGATAGGTGCCGACGGCACGGGAGGTGGGCGATGGCAGCGGGAACCGGTGGCCGGACCGCGACGGCGGTCCGGGAGGCGGCCGGAAGGCTGCGGCGGGGTTGGGTGCCGGTGGTCGAGGCGACGCTGGCGGCCACCGTCGCCTGGGTCCTCGCCACCCGGATCGTCGGGCACCCGCAGCCGTTCTTCGCCCCCGCCGCCGCCCTCATCGTGCTCGGGCAGGCCCGCGGCCAGCGGATGCGCCGGGCGGTGGAGGTGGTGCTCGGCGTCGCCGCCGGCGTGCTCGTCGCCGACCTGGTGGTGCAGGCGCTCGGGCCGCGGACCACCTGGACCGTGCTCACCGTCATCCTGCTCACCGTCGCGCTGGCGGTGGCGGTCGGGGCCAGCTCGGTCACCGTGGTGCAGGCAGCGGTCTCCGCGCTCTACCTGGTGGTGGTCTCACCGCCGACCGAGTCGCTGGTCCCGTTCCGGTTCGTCGACGCGCTCATCGGCGGCGCGGTGGCGGTGGTCGCCAGCCAGCTCGTCGACGCCCGCCGGCCGCTCGCCCCGCTGGTCGCCGAGTTCCGGCACACCTTCGCCGAGCTGGCCGGCGTGCTCGACGACGTCGCCGCCGCGCTCGACGACACCGACGACGAGGCGGCCCTGGCCGCGCTGGAGCGGGCCCGGCACGCCGACGCCGGAGTGGAGCGGCTGCGGGGCGCGGTCCAGGCCGCCGGCGAGGCGCTGCGGCTCAACGTACGCCGCCGCCGGCACCTCGGCCGGCTGCGCTCGGTGGAGGGCTCGATCCGGCAGATCGACTACGCGGTCCGCAACGTGCGCGTGCTGGCCCGCGCGGCGGTCACGCTCACCCGCAGCCCGGCGCCCGTCCCGGCCGACCTCGGCGCCGCGGTACGCACGCTCGGCGACGCCGTCCGCTCGGCCGGCGACGCACTCGCCGCCGACCTCGACGGGCAGGAGCAGATCGCCGACAGCCACGCCGCCCGGGTCGACGTCGCGGCGTTGGAGGCGGTCCGGTCGGCCGGGCGGCTGTTCACCGCCGGCCCGACGCTGCCGCTCGCGATGATCATCGGCCAGGTCCGGGCCACCGCCATCGACCTGCTGCGCGGTGTGGGCGTGGACGACGACGCCACGGTGCTCAGCCGGGTCGACACGGCGGTCGGCGGGCCGGAGCGCTGAGCGCCGGTCAGGCGCTCTCCCGGGTCACCAGCGTGGACGCGAAGGCGGTCGTCGGCGCGACCGGCGCCCGGGTCAGCACGGCCGTGGCCGCGGCGGCGGCGATCCGGTCGACCGGGTGGGTCGCGGTGGTCAGCGGCGGGCTGCTCACCGCGGCGTACGGCAGGTCGTCGAAGCCGGCGACCGCGACGTCGTGCGGCACCCGCAGGCCCCGCCCGCGCAGCGCCGCGATCACCCCGAACGCGGTGGCGTCGCTGGCCGCGTAGACCGCGTCCAGCTCCGGCCACCGGCGCAGCGCCTCCAGCGCCGCCCGGCCGCCCCGGGCCGTGGTGAAGTCGCCGGTCACCACGCGCTCCGGAAGCCCCGCCGCGCGCATCAACCCCCGGTACGCGGTCACCGAACGCTCCGCGCAGACCAGCCAGCGCGGACCGGTGACCATGGCGATGCGGCGGCGGCCGGTGGCGTGGAGGTGGCGCAGCACCGCCTCGGCCCCGGCCGCGTTGTCCACGTCGAACGAGGGCACCGTCGCCGAGCCGGTGCCGATCGAGACGACCCGGCCGCGTAGCCGGGCCGGCACCGCCGCCAGCGCCGTCGGGGTGGTGTTGACCAGGATCACGCCGCAGACGCCGCGGTCGGCGCCGAGCCGGACCAGCCCCGACGGGTCGCCCAGCGGCAGCCACTCCAGCGCCACCCCGACGCCGTGCGGCGCGCACACCCGCGACGCGGCGCTCACCACCCGGTGCACGTACGGGTCGTCCAGCACCGTCCCGGCGCGGCCGATCACGGCCACCACCAGTCGTACCCCGGCGCCGCGCACCAGCGCCCTTGCCGTGACGTCCGGCACGTAGCCGAGCCGGTCGGCGGCGGCGCCCACCCGCGCCCGCGCGTCCGCCGAGGCGAAGCCGTAGCCACCGAGCACCCGGGAGGCGGTGGCCCGCGACACCCCGGCGGCGCGCGCCACGTCGTCGAGCGTGGCGGGTCGTGCGGTCGGCGTGCCCATGCCCGCATCATGCCCCGTCGGGGTCGACCGGGGTAAGGGGTGGGAGCGCTTGTGGTGGTAGCGCTCTCAGGTGTGCGATGGTCGTCGGGACCACTTCGGGGAAGGGACGACCGCACCGTGAGCAGCACCCTCGACGCACCGGCCGGGCAGCGGCCACCGGTGCCCCGGCCGGTTCTGGCCGCCCGCACCGGCGTCGCCGTCGTGTTCGCGCTCAACGGGCTGGCGGTGGCGAGCTGGTTCTCCCGGGTACCAGCGGTCCGGGAGGCGCTCGGGCTCAGCCCTGGCCGGCTCGGCCTGCTGCTGCTCTGCATGTCGGTGGGCGCGCTGCTGGCCATGCCGACCGCCGGTCTGGTCACCCAGCGGCTGGGCCCGGCCCGCACGGTGGCGGTGGCGACGCTGCTGGTCGCGCTCGGCATGACCGTGGCCGGGCTGGCCACCGGGCTGGCCGGCTGGGCGCCCGGCGTGGGGCTCGGGCTGGCCGCGTTCGGCTTCGGCTCGGGCCTGTGCGACGTGGCCATGAACGTCGAGGGCGCGGCGGTGGAGAAGCGGATCGGCCGCACCATCATGCCCCGGTTCCACGCCGCCTGGAGCCTCGGCTCGGTGGCCGGGGCCGGGCTGGGCGCCGGCGCCGCCCGCCTCGGCGTACCCATCGAGGTGCACCTGCCGGTGCTCGCGGTGCTGATCCTCGCCGGCACCCTGCTCGGCGCCCGGGCGTTCCTGTCCGCGCCGGCCGAGGCGGCCGGCGCGGGCGAGCCGGCGGCCCGCCGGCGGGCGTTGCTGGCCGCCTGGCGGGAGCCGCGCACCCTGCTGGTCGGCCTGCTGGTGCTGGTCATGGCGTTCACCGAGGGCAGCGCCAACGACTGGCTGGCGGTGGCGTTCGTGGACGGGTACGGGGTCAGCGAGGCGGTCGGCGCCGCCGTGTTCGGCGTGTTCGTGGTGGGCATGACGCTGGGCCGCACCGTCGGCACGGTCGCCATCGACCGGTGGGGGCGGGTGCCGGTGCTCTTCGGCACCATCGGGCTGGCCGCCGCCGGCGCCACCCTGGCCGTGCTGGCCGGCTCGGGCCCGCTGGCCGTGGTCGGCGTGGCGCTGTGGGGGATCGGCGCGTCGCTCGGCTTCCCGGTCGGGATGAGCGCCGCCGCCGACGACGAGGACAAGGCGCCGGCCCGGGTCAGCGTGGTCGCGGTGATCGGTTACACAGCGTTCCTCGCCGGCCCGCCGTTGCTCGGCTTCCTCGGCGACCACTTCGGGGTGCTGCCGGCGCTCGGCCTGGTGCCGCTGCTCCTGCTGCCCACGCTCGCGCTGGTCCCGGTGCTCCGCCAGCCGGCCCGCTGACGGCTCAGCCGACTCCCACCCCGCTCCCAGGCGGCTGCCAGGCCGGCGTGCTGCACTGGGACGGACGCCGAGGAGAGGAGGCGGGCATGGGCTGGTTCAGCCGACGGGCCGCCGACCCGACGACCCCGACGAAGCTCGACCGCGAGGCGAACCGGGAGGACCTGGCCCAGCTGGAGGCGTTCGTCACCAGCCGCAGCGGGGTCGAGTTCTATCTGGAACCGGAGACCACCGCCACGGACACCACGGTGGTCGCCATCGCCCACGACGGCGAGTGGATCCGCCGCCGCACCGGCTCACCCCGGGCCGCCGGCAAGATCGCGCAGCGGTACGCGGTGCCGCTCTACGAGGCGGCCCGCACCGGCTACCCGGAGCGGATGCGGGCGTGGAACCGGGCCCACCCGGAACGCCACGCCCGCTGACCCCGGCGGGTCAGAACGCCGCGACCACCGCGTAGCCGAGGAACGCCGCGCCGAGCCCGGCGACCACGCTGGCCAGCACGTTCGCGTACGCGTGCCGGCGCGCACCGGAGCGGGCCAGCCGCAGGGTCTCGTAGCTCAGCGTCGACCAGGTGGTCAGCGCGCCGCAGAAGCCGGTGCCGACCAGCGCCGTCACGCCGGGGTCGGCGGGCACGGCGAGCACCGCGCCGAGCAGCAGCGACCCGACCACGTTGACGGTCAGGGTGCCCCACGGGAAGGCCGAGTCGTGCCGGGACTGCACGGCCCGGTCGGTGAGGTAGCGCAGCGGCGCCCCGAGCGCGGCCCCGAGCGCGATCAGCAGGACGGTCACCGGGCCGCCCCGTCCCGGGCGGCGAGCATCCGGGCGGTCACCGCGTCCCCGACCGCCACCGCGACCAGCGCGCCGAGCACGGTCAGGGCCAGGTAGGCCAGCGCCGTCCCGGCCGCGCCGGCGGTGACCAGCCGCTGCGCGTCCACCGCGTACGCGGAGAAGGTGGTGAACCCGCCGAGCACCCCGACGCCGAGGAACGGGCGGGCCAGCGGGCCGGCCGGGCGGGCGGTGAGCACCGCCATCAGCACGCCGATCAGCAGGCAGCCGGTGACGTTGACGCCGAGGGTGGCCCACGGTAACCCGGTGGGCGGGTGCGGGACGGCGGCCTGCACGCCGGCGCGGGCCAGCGCGCCGAGCACGCCGCCGGCGGCGATCACGGCGAGCACCGCCGCCGGGTGCGCGGTCAGTTCACCCCGGTCCGCGGGTACGCGGAGATCGACATCCGGATCGACGCGGGACTCGGGCGGTCGTGACACGGTGCCTCCCACCAGGACGGGCATCACTGGCAGGGACCGTTGGCGTGTCCGCGGTTCTCCCGGCGCGTCCCGGGACGGCGGGCCCCACCGCCGGCTTCGTTCCCGAGCATAATCGCCCGCGTCCGGTCCCGCCGCGCCGGCGGCGCGGGACCCTCGGCGATCGTCGGCGGCGCCCGGGCCCTCTGCTGTCGTCGATCATGGAGTTGTGGCACCTCGCAAACGTCGCACGGGCGGACATCGGAGGCGCCACAAGTCCAAGATCGGCGGGCCGACCCGGACGGGGCCGGGTGGGGCGGGGTGGGGTGGGGTCAGCGGGTGGCGCCGGCCAGGTCGCGGGGGGCGGGCGTGGGGTCGTGCCGGGTGTGGCGGGCGGCGCGCTCGGCGACCAGGAGCACCGCGAGGCCGAGCAGGGTGAGCGCGGCGCCGGCCCAGATCGGGGCGGTGAACCCCAGCCCGGCGCCGATGGTGAGGCCGCCGATCCAGGCGCCGAGCGCGTTGCCCAGGTTGAACGCGGCGATGTTGGCGCCGGAGGCGAGCGTGGGCGCCTCGTGGGCGTACCGCATGATGCGCATCTGCAGCGGCGGCACGGTGGCGAAGCCGAACGCGCCCATCAGCACCAGCGCGACGACCGTGAGGGCCGGGCTCGCGGCGGTGAGCGCGAAGCCGACCAGCACCAGCGTGAGCACCGCGAGCACGGTGACCAGGGTGGTCGACAGCGAGCGGTCGGCGGCGCGCCCTCCGGCCAGGTTGCCGGCGAACAGACCGACGCCGAAGAGCACCAGCAGCCACGGCACGGTGCCGGTGGCGAAGCCGCTGACCTCGGTCAGCGTGTAGGCGATGTAGGTGAACGCGCCGAACATGCCGCCGAAGCCGAGCACGGTGACCACCAGCGAGAACCAGACCTGCGCCCGGGTGAAGGCCCGCAGCTCGCCCCGGAGCCCGCCGCCGGTGGCGGCGTCGGTGGCCGGCCCCCGGCCGGGCACCAGCAGCGCCAGCCCGGCCAACGCCAGCACGCCGATGCCGGTGATCGCCCAGAACGTCGACCGCCAGCCGAAGTGCTGGCCGAGGAACGTGCCGAACGGGACGCCGAGGACGTTGGCGACGGTCAGGCCGGCGAACATCATGGCGATCGCGCCCGCCCGGCGGGCCGGCGGGACCAGGCCGGCGGCCACCACCGCGCCGATGCCGAAGAACGCGCCGTGGCGCAGCGCCGCGACGATCCGGCCGGCGAGCATGGTGGCGTAGTCGCCGGAAAGCGCGGAGAGCAGGTTGCCGGCGATGAAGAGCACCATCAGCCCGAGCAGCACCGGCTTGCGGCGCAGCCGGGTGACCGCCGCGGTGAGCGCCACCCCGCCGACCGCGACGCTGAGCGCGTACCCGGAGATCAACCAGCCGGCGACCGACTCGCTGACCGCGAAGTCGGCGGCGACCTGGGGGAGCAGCCCCATGATCACGAACTCGGTCAGTCCGATGCCGAACGCCCCGATCGCCAGGGCCAGCAGGCCGCCCGGGAGCGCGGAGGTACGTGGTGCCATGACAGTCCATTCCATGCGTGAGAAGACAGAATGCGCGTGCAACTACCCGCGCCTGCAACGAAATAGTTGCACGCGCCTGCTACCGGCGCAAGCGTGCTAGGCTGGCGGCCGTCCAGGTCACAGCGGAGGAGGGCCGGATGGGCATCGGCGACGACGCGGTCGAGATCCGCGCCCAGGGGTGGCGCACGCTCGCTGCGCTGCACGGCCTGATCGAGACCGCCCTGGAGCGCGCCCTCCAGACCGAGCACGACCTCTCCGTCGTGGAATACACGGTGCTCGACGCGCTCTCCCGGCAGGACGGCTGGCACATGCGCATGCGGCAGCTGGCCCGCGCCGCCGCGCTCTCCGGCAGCGCCACCACCCGCCTGGTCACCCGCCTGGAGGAGCGCGGGCTGCTCACCCGGATCCTCTGCGCGGACGACCGGCGCGGCATCTACACCGAGCTGACCCCGGCCGGCTCGGAGCTGCTGGCCCGGGCCCGACCCACCCACGACCGGGTGCTCGCCGACGCGCTGGCCGAGGGCGGGCGCACCCCCGAGCTGGCCCCGCTGGTCGACGCGCTGCACCGGCTGCCGGCCGCCCGCTGAACGCGCCCGGCCCCGCCGATCCCGACGGCGCTGACCTGGCAGCACGGCCCGTACGGGCGTACGGTGATCGGCATCGCCCGGCGCGGCGGCGTCCGGGCCCGTCGCGCCAGGAGGCAACCGTGCAGGACCGCACCCCTCGTCCGGACGAGCTGGATCCCGTCGAGCGGATCGGCGTCGACGAGCTGCGGGCCCTGCAACGCGACCGGCTGCGGCACTCGCTGCGCCACGCCTACGCGCACGTGCCGCACTACCGGCGCGCGTTCGACGCCGCCGGTGCCCACCCCGACGACCTGCGGGACCTGGGCGACCTGGCCCGCTTCCCGTTCACCACCAAGGCCGAGCTGCGGGAGAACTACCCGTTCGGCATGTTCGCGGTGCCACGCGAGCGGGTCGCCCGGCTGCACGCCTCCTCGGGCACCACGGGACGCCCGACCGTGGTCGGCTACACCCGCGCCGACCTGGACACCTGGGCGACGCTGATGGCGCGCTCGATCCGCGCCGCCGGCGGTCGCCGGGGTGACCGGGTGCACGTCGCGTACGGCTACGGGCTGTTCACCGGCGGCCTGGGCGCGCACTACGGCGCCGAGGAACTGGGCTGCACGGTGATCCCGGTGTCCGGGGGCATGACCGAGCGCCAGGTCATGCTGATCCGCGACCTCGCGCCCGAGGTCATCATGGTCACCCCCAGCTACATGCTGGCCATCGTCGACGAGATGGAGCGGCAGGGCCTCGACCCGCGCGCCACGTCCCTGCGGGTGGGGGTCTTCGGGGCCGAGCCGTGGACCGAGGACATGCGTCGGGAGCTGGAACAGCGCCTGGACATGCACGCGCTGGACATCTACGGCCTCTCCGAGGTGATGGGTCCCGGCGTGGCCGTCGAGTGCGTGGAGACCAAGGACGGGCTGCACCTGTGGGAGGACCACTTCTACCCGGAGATCATCGACCCGGTCACCGGCGCGGTGCTGCCCGACGGCGAGCGGGGCGAGCTGGTGCTGACCTCGCTCACCAAGGAGGCCATGCCGGTGGTCCGCTACCGCACCCGCGACCTCACCCGCCTGTTGCCCGGCACCGCCCGCCCGATGCGCCGGATCGAGAAGATCACCGGGCGTACCGACGACATGATGATCGTGCGGGGGGTGAACGTCTTCCCGACCCAGATCGAGGAGCTGATCCTGCGTACGCCCGCCCTGTCGCCGCACTTCCAGTGCGTGCTCGACCGGCGGGACCGGCTGGACACGCTCACCGTCCACGTGGAACGGCGCGCCGGTACGGCGCCGGACGAGGCGGAGCGGGCCGGCGCGGCCCTGGCCGAGCAGGTCAAGAACACCATCGGGGTCTCCGTCGCGGTGCGGGTGATCGAGCCGGACGGGGTGGAACGCTCGATGGGCAAGATGCGCCGCATCGTCGACCAGCGGCGGGAGCGCTGAGGTGGCGGGCGACCACGGCCGCACCGCCGCGCACGACATGTTCGACGCCGACGTGGCGTCGAAGGGGCTCGGCATCGAACTCGTCTCGGCCGGCGACGGCGCCGCGGTGGCCCGGATGCGGGTCACCCCGGCGATGCTCAACGGCCACGCGATCGGCCACGGCGGCTTCGTGTTCCTGCTCGCCGACACCGCGTTCGCGCTGGCCTGCAACAGCCACGGACCGGCCACCGTGGCCGCCGGCGGCGAGATCTCCTTCCTCCGCCCGGTGCGCGAGGGCGACCTGCTGGAGGCGTACGCCAGCGAACGGGTGCGTCACGGCCGCAGCGGCATCTACGACGTCACCGTGCGGCGCGGCGACGAGGTGGTCGCCGAGTTCCGGGGGCGCAGCCGGACCATCGCCCGCGACTGACCGGCGCGCCCGACCGGGACGGGCGGCCGGTTGCGCGACGATGGGTCGATGGCCGACGTCCTGCTCCTGCACTCCGTCTACGGGCTGCGGCCCGCCGTGCCGGTCGCCGCGGACCGGCTGCGGGCCGCCGGGCACCGGGTGACCACCCCCGACCTGTACGGGGTGCCGGCCGCGCGGACGGTGGAGGCCGGGTTCGCGTTGTTCGGCGCGATCGGGCACGAGGCGGTGCTGGACCGGGCTCGCGCGGCGGTCGCCGCGATGCCCGACGAGACCGTGCTGGCCGGGTTCTCCATGGGCGCCGGCATCGCCGGGGCGCTGCTGGCCGAGCGGCCGCGGGCGGCGGCGCTGCTGCTGATGCACGGCACCGGTGGCGCGCCCGAGTCGGTCCGCGCCGGGCTGCCGGTGCGGCTGCACCTGGCCGACCCCGACGAGTACGAGACCAACGCCGAGGTGGACGAGTGGCGAGCCGCCATGGGCGACGCCGGCGCGGAGGTCGTCGTGCACCGCTACCCGGGACCGGGGCACCTGTTCACCGACCCGGACACGCCCGACTTCGACGCGCTCGCCGCCGCCCTGGCCTGGGACCGGGTCCTCACGTTCCTCGCCGACGTGTGACGCATCGGCGCCGGCCCCGGTGACGGCCGGGCCGGAGTGGCCCCGTGCCCGCTCCGACCCGGACGCACCCGCTCAGGCGGCGAGCCCGAGCGCGGCGGGCCGCTGCGACGCCGCCGTTGCCGGCCGCCGCCCCGCCCGTTCCGGCGGCCCGGTGGCCGACCCGGACCGCGCCACCGAGCCGGCCCCGAGCCGACGCACGGGCCCTGCGTCGGAGGACGCCCCGGCACCTGCTCCGAACAGCGCCACGGCAGCCGTTCCGGACCGCGCCACGGCAGCAACTCCGGACCGCGCCACGGCTGCTCGGGACGGCGCCACGGCTGCTCGGGACGGCGCCACGGCTGCTCGGGGCGGCGCCACGGCGGCCGTGCCCACTGGCATCGCGGCGTCCGGCGGCGGTGCGGCGGCCGTCGGGGGCCCGGCGCCGGACGCGACCGGCGCGGCGTACCCCGGCCGGTGCGACGCCGCCCGGATCGGCGGGACGGGCGCCGGTCGGGCCCCTCCACCCGACCGGCGCGACCGCCCCACCCCGAGCGGGCAGGTCGCCCGCCCGTCGACGTCCCCGCGGGGAACGTCGAGCCTCGACGCGGCGCCCGGCCGGCGCGTGGCGGGGACAGCCCCCGGCCGGCCGTTGGTCCCGTCGCCGCGTAGCCGCCGGGCGAAGTCGGCCCGTGCCGCGCGGGGCAACCGGTACGCGGCCATCCGGGCGACCACCGGCTCGGCGATGGTCCAGCCGCCCGCGCGGGTACGCCGGAGCAGGCCCGCCGCGGCCAGGGTGCGCAGCACCGGCCCGGCCCGGCCGGCCGCCCAGCCGAGCATCCGCTCGACCGTGGCGGGGGCGAGCGCGCCGCCCGCCGTGGCGCCGGCCATCAGCACGGCGCGCTGGGCACCGTCGAGCCGGTCCAGTCGCGCGTCCACGAGCCGGCGCGCCGCGGCGGGCACCCCGGCCGGCTCGTCGCCGGAGTCCTCGGCGGCGTACGCGGTCGCGACCGCCGGGTTGCCCCCGACCAGCGGCAGCAGCCGCGCGGCCAGCGCCGCCGGCCGGTCGGCCCGGTCGAGCAGGTGCCGCAGCAGGCGTCCGCTGTCCCGGGCCCCCAGCGGCGCCAGCCACACCCGGCGCCACCGCTCGCCCGGACCCGGTGACGGGTCGGCCCGTCCGGCGCTGTGGGTGGTGACCACCGCGAGCGCCAGCCGTCGTTCGCCGGCCGTCGCGTGCAGGTGACGCAGGAACCGGTGCAGCGCGGGCGCCGCGCGGTCCAGGTCGTCCACCGCCACCACCACCGGCGCTCCGGCGGCCCGGTCGAGCAGCAGCTCGCGGCACGCCGCCACGGCCCGGGACGCCGCGGCGGGATCGTCCGGGGCGGCGAGGAACGCGGCCAGCGCGGGGCTCGCCGCGGCCCACCCCGGGCCGCCGGCGGTGGAGCCGGGCAGCGGACGTACCGCCGGGTCCGGCGTGAGCAGCGCGCGGACCAGGTCGGCCAGCGGCGCCAGCTCCCCGTCCGGGTAGGGCGGGCAGTGCGCCACGCACCAGCGCACCTCGGCGCCGTCCACCCGGGACACCGCGCGGGTCAGCTCGTGCAGCAGCCGGCTGCGACCGCTGCCCGGCGGGCCGGCCAGGGAGATCCACCCGGGACGTCGCTCGCGCAGCGCCCGGACGACCTCGTCGGCCGCGCCGGCCAGCTCGCGCCGGCGGCCCACCAGGGGACCGTGGTGCCGGGCGGGTCGGTGCCGGGATACCCCGGTCACCCGCCACACGCCCACCGGCCCGGCCTTGCCGGCCATGGTCATCGTCGCCAGTGGACGCTGCTCGACCAGGCCGGCGACCGCGCGTCGGGTGCTCGGGCAGACCACCACCCCGCCGGGCGGGGCGTACTCCTGCAGCCGGGCGGCGGTGGTGATCACCGCGCCGCTGGCCGCCCCGTGGCCGCCGTCGCGCGCGCCGGTCAGGTCGACGAGCACCTCACCGGTCGCGACACCGACGCGGACCCGCAGCCTGGTGCCGCCCGCCGGCCGCCGGTCGAGCGCCGCCTGGATCTCCAAGCCGGCCCGCACCGCCCGGTACGCGTCGAAGCCGTCGCAGTCGTGCGCGCCGAACAGCGCCATCACCGCGTCGCCGACGTACTTCTCCACCACGCCCCGCCACCGGCGCAGCACCCCGGACACGGTGCCGAAATAGGCGCGCTGCAACGTCCGCACGTCCTCCGGGTCGAGCCGCTCCACCAGACCGGTCGAGCCGACGATGTCGACGAAGAGCACCGTGACGGTGCGGCGTTCCTCCGGCACCGGCCAGCGTGCCGCGCTGACGGCTTCCCGACTCGCCACGGGCGTGGTGATCAACATCGCACCCACCCTTTCCCTGGTCCGGTGCCTGACGACCACCGGAGACTTTCACCACCGGGTCCTCGGGGGATCGGTAGGACGACGTATGTCGACCACCCGCAACCGTTAGTCGTGTTGTCGACGCGAGGAGTACGAGTACGCCCGTAAGCCCGTAGAACGGTGCGGGGACCTGTGACTAGGCTGCGTCCCATGGCCAGCGATGTGGACACCGCACCGCTCGTCGGCCGTGTCGGGACCCTGGCGACGCTGCGGTCGGCGCTGCTCGACGACGTCGCCCCCGGGCAGACGGCCGCGGTGTTCCTCACCGGCGAGAGCGGCGTGGGCAAGACCCGGCTGCTGGCCGAGGTCGGCGAGCGGCTGCGGCAGTCGGGCGCCCTGGTGCTCACCGGCACCTGTCTGGACATCGGCGACGCCTCGCCGTTGCACCCGGTGCGCCAGGCGCTGCGCCGGCTCGACACCGACGTGGCCGAGGCGCGCACCACCTCGGCGGTCCGCGGGCTGTTGCAGGTCTTCGACGAGGAGACCCCCGGCCCGGACGGCGCCGGCGCGCTGCTGGAGCGGGTCTCACAGGGCCTGCACCTGGTCGCCGGCGGTCGGCCGCTGGTGCTCGTCCTGGACGACCTGCAGTGGGTCGACCGGAGCACCCGCCAGCTCCTGCTCTATCTGCTCGCCGGCCTGGGCGACCTGCAACTGTCAGTGCTCGCCGCGATCCGGGCCGAGTCGCTGCGCGGCGCGCACCCGCTGCGCCGGGTGCTCACCGAGCTGCGCCGGCTGCGGTCGGTGCGGGTGATCGACCTGCTGCCGCTGGACCGCGCCGGCACCGACGAGCTGGCCGCCGCGATCGTCGGTGCGCCGTTGCCCGCCGAGGCCGCCGACCAGGTGTGGCAGCGCAGCGGCGGCAACCCGTTCGTGGTGGAGGAGCTGGCCCGCGACCGGCGCGACGGCCGGGACGGGCTCTCCGACACGCTGCGCGAGGTCTTCCTGGACCGGGTCGACGCGCTGCCCCAGCCGGCGCACGCCGTGGTGCACGCGGTCGCCGCCGGGGTGGAGCCGGTCGAGCACTGGCTGCTGGCCCAGGTGGTCCGGCTGCCGGAGGACGAGCTGCTCGACGCGGTCCGCGAGGCGGTGGCGCACCGGCTGCTGGTCGGCGCCGACGACGGCTACCGGCTGCGGCACCGGTTGGTCGCCGAGATCCTCGCCCACGAGCTGCTGCCGGCCGAGCGGGCCGCGCTGCACCGCCGTTACGCCGAGGCGCTCACCGCCGCGCCGGCCGAGCTGCACCAGGCCCGGCTGGCCCACCACTGGCGGCAGGCCGGCGAGCCGGCCCGCGCGCTGCCGGCCGCGATGGCCGCGGCCCGCGAGGCGGAGCGGCTGCACGGGTACGCCGAGGCGCACCGCCACTGGTCCGTCGCGCTGGCGCTGGCCGCGACCCCGGCCCCGGTCCCGCCGGACGGCGGCCGGCCCGCACCGGTCGAGGTGGACCGCGCCGAGCTGCTCAGCCACGCCGCCGAGGCCGCACACCACAGCGGCGAGCACGCCCGGGCGTTGACCCTGCTGGAGGAGCTGGCCGCCGACGCGTCCGGCCCGCCGGCCTGCGCGCTGCACATCCGGCGGGCCCGCTACCTGGCCGCCGCCGGCCGCTCCGCCCCGGCCGAGGAGGAATACCGCCGGGTGCTGGAGTCGGCCGACTGCACGCCGCGCGAGCGGTGCACCGCCGCCGCCCGGCTGGCCGAGCTGCTGCTGCACCTGGGCCGCTACGCCGAGGCCGGCGGCCAGGCCCGGGAGGCGCTCGACCTCGCCGCCGACGTGCCCGGCTCCACCTCGGAGGTGGTGCTGGCCAGCGCCGCGCTCGGGTTCAGCGAGGCGTTCCTGGAGGACCAGACCGCCGGCCTGGCGGTGATGCGCCGGGCGCTGGAGACCGCCGAGCGTTCCGGCCGGCCGGAGGATGTGGCCTGCGCCTACCTGCACCTGGCCGAACTGCTCACCGGCCCGCTGAACATCCTCGAGGAGGGGGTGGTGGTGGCCCGCCGCGGCGCCGAACGGGTCGCCGAGCTGGGTCTCGGTCGCACCTGGGAGACCCGGCTGCTGGCCGTGGCCACCAACGGGCTGTTCCGGGTGGGGCAGTGGGCCGAGGCGGAGAAGGTCGTCGCCACCGCGTTGCGGCACCGCCCGTCCGGCGCCGACGCGGTCGAGCTGCTGCTGGCCCGGTGCCGGCTCTCCGTCGGCTACGGCGACGTCGAGGCCTCCGACCGTGACCTGGAGGCGGTCGCCACGGTGCTGGCCGGCGGTGGCGCCCGGCACGTGCTGCCGATGCTCATCCTGCGCGCCGGGCTGGCCATGTGGCAGGGCCGGCACGACCTGGCCCGGCAGGCCGTCCAGCGGGGCCTGACCGAGAGCCGCTCCGACGACGTGATCGTGCTGGCCACGCTGGCCTGGCACGGGCTGCGCGCCGAGGCCGAGGCGGCGGCCAGCCGCACGGTCGAGGTGGACCCGACCGCGGTGCGCCGGTTGCGCGAGGTGGTCGAGCGGGTGACCCGCAAGAGCGAGAAGGCCGGCGCGCCGGTGCGCTACGTCGCCGACGGCTTCCTCGCGCTCTGCGACGCCGAGCTGAGCCGGCTCGACGACGGCCGGGGCGACCCCGAGCTGTGGGGCCGGTCGGCCACCGAGTGGGACCGGCGCAACCATCCCTATCCGGCGGCGTACTCGCGGTTGCGGCAGGCCGAGGCGTTGCTGGCCCGGCGCAGCCGGGTGGCCACCGCCGGCAAGCTGCTCCGCCAGGCCCACGCGATGGCGCAGTCGCTCGGCGCGGTGCCGCTGAGCGCCGAGATCCGTACCCTCGCCGGTCGGGCCCGGGTGACCCTGGACGACGCGCCGTCGCCCGCGCCGGTGCCCCGGCCGCGGACGGCGCCGGCCGCGCCGACGGTGGACGAGCTGGCGGTGCTGACCGCGCGGGAGCGGGAGGTGCTGGCCGCGGTCGCCGAGGGGTTGACGAACAAGGAGATCGGTCAACGGCTGTTCATCAGCGAGCGGACCATCGGCGTGCACGTGTCGCACATCTTCGACAAGCTCCAGGTCCGCACCCGGGTGCAGGCCAGCGCGATCTTCCTGCGCAACCGCCCGGAATAGACGTACGTCGGCAATACGTCGTTCTACTGATCCGGCGCGTGTGCGGCGGCTGGCAGGCTGTGCCGCGGAATCGGGTGGCGTCGTGGGGGGCGCCGACCATCGTGGAGGAGAGATGACCGAACCGGTCTGGGGTCCTGTGCACCAGGACATCGTCGGGTTGCTCGCCGACCACCCCGCCGACGTGCCGGCGGTCGTCGACCATCTCACCAAGCTGCAGGACATGCTGGTCCGGCTTCCTCCGCTGGAGGCGAGCTGCCCGCTGGCCGACTTCAACAAGCTCTACCTGGTCATCACCAGCACCGTGCTCGACGGTCTCTACGAGGACCGGTTCGTCGACCCGGCCTTCCTGGCCCGGCTCGACGTGGAGTTCGCGGCGCGCTACTTCGAGGCGCTGCGGTTCTGGACCGACGCCAGCCCGAGCACGCCCAAGGCCTGGTCCTGCCTGTTCAAGCGGATGCGCGGCCCGGACGCCCGCCCGCTGCCCTCGGCCGCCGCCGGGGTCAACGCGCACATCAACTACGACCTGCCGTTCGCGTTGGTGACCACGCTGGAGAGCCTGGAGTCCGAGCCGGTCGACGGCAGCGACCAGCACCGCGACTACCTGGAGATCAACAAGATCTTCGCCGAGCGGATCCCGGAGCTGCGCCGTGGCTACCTGGACCACTGGCAGCTCATGATCGACATGGTCAACGGCGACATCGACGACTGGTACCAGGGCGAGCTGGTGGAATACACCCGGAACGTGGCCTGGCGCAACGCGCAGAAGATCTGGCGCTGCCGGCACGACCCGGACGCCCGCGAGTGTGAGCGGACGCGGTTGGACGACAACGCCGCGCTGCTCGGCCGGCTGCTGCTGTCGCCCCTCGGGGCGTTCCTGCAGTAGCCGGGACGGGGGGTCCCCGCGTCCCGCCGTCCGGGCGCGGGACGCGGGGACACCGTCCGTCGGGGTGTCGAGCCCGTCCGGCCGGGTACGACGTGGCCGTGCCGCATCCCGTCCCGACCGGCCCGCCGGGCCCGGTCCGCCGTTTCCCGTTCCGCTTCGACCCCGCGTTCCGGGCGCCGCTGGCCCTGCTCGGCGTGCGGCCCGAGACCGCCGCGGTGGAACTCGCCCCGGACGCGCTCGTCGTCCGGTTCGGCCCGTGGCGCCTGCGGACCACCCCGGGCAACGTCGCCGGTGTCGAGCTGAGCGGCCCGTACCGCTGGTGGCGGGCGATCGGCCCGCACCTGTCGCTGGCCGACGGCGGCGCGACGTTCGGCACCAGCGTCGCCGGCGGCCTCTGCCTGCGGTTCGCCGAGCCGGTGCCGGCGCTGGCGCCCGGCCCCTGGCCGCGACACCCGGCACTCACCGTGACCGTCGCCGACCCGGCGGCGCTGCGCGACGCGCTGGCTCCCGGCACTTCCGGCGGCGCTTGACCGGTTCCGCCGGGCCACGCCCCGGCCACCGCCTACCGTGATCAGGGGGCCGGAGGGGAGCAGATGGCGCAGGCAGGGGACGGGGAGCAGCCCCGGCGTACGCGGGACCGGCGGCGCGAGGCGCACGCCGCCGCCGCGGCCCGGGCGGGCCGGCACGCCGAGCACGGCGACCGGTCCGGCCGCGCGCCGGGCACGCTGCCGGAGCGGGTGGAGACGCCGGCCCGGCCGACGGCGCCGGCCGACCGCCTGCACCGCTGGCTGTTCCAGCACCGCGTCGAGCCGGTCGGCCCGGAGATACGGGAGCACCAGGCACGCGCCCACCCGTGGTGGCAGGTGATGTGCCTGACCGGCGTCGACTACTTCTCCACCCTGTCCTACCTGCCCGGCATCGCGGCGGTGGCGGCCGGCGCGCTGAGCCCGCTGGCCACCCTGCTCATCGTGGCGCTGACGCTGTTCGGGATGCTGCCGATGTACCGCCGGGTGGCCCGGGAGAGCCCGCACGGGCAGGGGTCGGTGGCCATGCTGGAGCGGCTGCTGCCGTTCTGGCGCGGCAAGATCTTCGTGCTGGTGCTGCTCGGGTTCGTCGCCACCTCGTGGATCATCACGATCACGCTCTCCGCCGCCGACGCCAGCGTGCACCTGCTGGAGAACCCGGTCCTGCCGGCGTCGTTCCCGCACGGCGCCACGGCCGCGGTGGCGGTGACCGTGGTGCTGCTGCTGGTGCTGGGCGGCGTGTTCCTGCTCGGCTTCAGCGAGGCGGTGCAGGTGGCCATCCCGCTCGTGGTGGTCTTCCTGGCGCTGAACGCGGTGGTGGTGGCCGTCGGGGTGGCCGAGATCGTCGCCGACCCCGGGCTGCTCGGCGACTGGACCGACCGGCTCACCCGGGTCGGTGGCGCGGGCGACGTGCTGACCACCAGCGTGCTCGCCTTCCCGCTGCTGGTGCTGGGCCTGTCCGGCTTCGAGACCGGGGTGAGCATGATGCCGCTGGTCCGGGGCGACGGCGACGACCCGGAGCGCCGGCTGGCGGCCCGGATCCGCAACACCCGGCGGCTGCTCACCGCCGCCGCGCTGATCATGTCGGTCTACCTGGTGGCCACCACGTTCGTCACCACCGTGCTGATCCCGCCGGAGGCGTTCCAGCCCGGCGGCGGGGCCAACGGCCGGGCGCTCGCCTTCCTCGCCCACGAACACCTGGGCGAGGCGTTCGGCACCGTCTACGACATCAGCAGCGTCCTCATCCTCTGGTTCGCCGGCGCCTCGGCGATGGCCGGGTTGATCAACATCGTGCCGCGCTACCTGCCGTCGTACGGCATGGCGCCGGAGTGGGGACGTGCGGTCCGCCCGGTGGTGCTCGTCTACACCGCGATCAGCATCGCCATCACCGTCGCCTTCCGGGCCGACGTCAACGCCCAGGCCGGCGCGTACGCCACCGGCATCCTGGCCATGATGGTCTCGGGCGCGATCGCGGTGACCATCTCGGCGCTGCGCGCCGGGCACCGGGGCGCCGGCGTCGGGTTCGCGGTGCTCACCGCCGTGCTGCTGTACGCACTCGCGGAGAACGTCGTGGCGAAGCCCGACGGCATCACCATCTCCGGGTTCTTCATCGCCGGCATCGTCGCGGTCTCGCTGATCTCCCGGGTCACCCGGACCACCGAGCTGCGCGCCGAGCGGATCGAGTTCGACGCCGCCGCCCGCCGGTTCGTCGACGAGTCCGTCGCCCGCGACCGGCGGCTGCACCTGATCGCGAACAAACGGCAGAGCGGCTCGGTCAAGGAGTACCGGGTCAAGGAGCGGGCGCAGCGGTCCATGAACCCGGTGCCGGGCGCCGCCGACGTGCTCTTCCTGGAGATCGACGTGAGCGACCCGTCCCAGTTCAGCCAGGTGCTCAAGGTGCACGGGGTGGAGGTCGGCGACTATCGCATCCTGCGGGCCAGCAGCCCGGCCGCGCCGAACGCGATCGCCGCCATCCTGCTCGCGCTGCGCGACGCCACCGGGGTCCGCCCGCACTGTCACTTCGAGTGGTCCGAGGGCAATCCCATCGCGCACCTGCTGCGCTACCTGATCCTGGGCCGCGGCGACACACCGCCGGTGGTCCGGGAGATCATCCGCAAGTCCGAGCCGGACCCGACCCGCCGCCCCGGCATCCACGTCGGCGGCTGAGCCGCGACAGCTAGCCGAGCGCGCGGACCCGGGCGAGCAGGTCGCCCGCGCAGAAGTCGAGGAAGCCGTCCGGGTCCGGGCCGGCGTTCTGCAGCACGATGTGGTCGTAGCCCGCCTCGACGTACGCCCGCGCCTTCTCCACGTGCGGCTCCGGCGCCGGGCCGACGGAGAACTGCTGCCGGATGTGATGGTCCTCGACCCAGGCGGTGGCCGCGTCGAAGTTCACCGGGTTGGGCAGCTCGCTCATCACCTTCCACCCGGTGACCGCCCAGCGGCTGGTCTCCTTCGCCGCGCGTACCGCCTGCTCCTCGTCGGTGGCCCAGGCCATCGGCACCTCGGCGTAGCGCGGGCCCTGACCGCCGGCCTCCCGGTAGTGCCCGACGATGGACGCCTTCGGCTCGGTGGCGAACAGCCCGCTGCCCAGTTCGGCGGCGAGTGTCGCGGACGCCCGGCCGCTGGCCGCGACGGCGATCACCGGCGGTTGCGCGGGCAGGTCCCACACCCGGGCGTCCTCCAGCTGGAGGTGCCGGCCCTCGTAGGACTGGTAACCGCCCTGCCAGAGCAGCCGGATGATCTCCAGCGCCTCGCGCAGCCGCTCGTGCCGGCCCCGTACGCTCGGGAAGCCCAGCCCGACCACGTGCTCGTTCAGCCGCTCGCCGGCGCCCACCCCGAGCGTGAACCGACCGTCGGAGATCAGCGCCAGGGTCGCCGCCGCCTGCGCGACGATCGCCGGGTGGTACCGGACCGAGGGGCAGGTGACCCCGGTGGCCAGGCCGAGCGTGCTGGTGCGGGCGGCGATCGCGCCCAGCGCGCTCCAGGTGAAGCAGGAGTGCCCCTGCACCTCCAGCCACGGGTGGTAGTGGTCGCTCATCTCGACGAAGTCGAAGCCGGCCTCCTCCGCGCGGACCGCCTGCCGGATGAGTTCCTGCGGCCCGAACGCCTCCGAGGCGAGCTTGTAGCCGATCTTCATGCCGGGGTTCTCCGTCCCGTCGTCAGCGGACCGCTGCCGTTCCCCCCTGGCCCCACGGCAAACCCGCACGAGCCCAGCCTCCTAGGACGCCTGACAGATGGTGCGGCTCGCGGCTCCGGGCACGGAACGGCCCGCGCTCGCCAGGCGGGCGCGGGCCGGGGAGTACGGGGGTGCCGGCCTACTTGGACGGCTCCGGGAGCTTGCAGTCGATCTTCGGGTTGGCGCCGATGTAGTTCAGCGGGCCGGCCACGATGGTGACCAGGATCGTGCCCGCCTCCGCGCAGTTGGTGTCGTCGTTGCCGTAGTAGCCGCGCTGCCCGGCGGCGATCGCGCCGATGATGAGCCAGATGACGACCAGAACGCCGACTATCGAGGTGCCGCGCATCAGTTGCCTCCACTGGGGTTGTGGTGGATTCGAGGTGGAGGGCATGTACCCCGCGCGGGTGATCCGCCAAACGGAACACCGGTGCCGGCACGGCCGATTCCGATTACCTGCCGGCGCGCTGACTCAGTGCGGCGGCGCCGGCTCCTCGGGCGGACGGCCGCGGCTGCGACGGTGGTCGGCGACGGCCACCCCGGCGAGCACCAGCATCGCCCCGACGGAGGCGTAGAGCGGCGCGAGGAACAGCGCCGCCGGCGCGATGCAGAGCAGCGCCAGAACCCCGCCGGGGCGCGACAGCGACACCCGGCTGAACACCTCGTACTCGAAGGCGGCCCGACCGGCCAGGAACAGCGCCGGGCCGCCGAGGATGATCGCCAGCCAGGCCGGCGGGGTGTGCCCGGTCGGCTCCAGCAGCACCAGGTCGAAGCCGGCCGCGCTGGTCACCACCCCGGCCACCATCAGCAGATGCGTGTACGGGGCGGTGTTCAGGAACCGGCTCGGCTGCGTCGACCGGGCGATGGCCTCCGGCAGCAGCTCACCGGACTTGTGCACGTAGATGCGCCAGAGCAGCAGCGTGGTGGCGAACGCGGTGCTGAACGCGAGGAGGTTCTCCACCTCCGAGTGGTGCAGGCTGAACACGGTGCCGGAGACCAGCACCGCGTCGCCCAGCGCGATGATGAAGAACTGCTGGTAGCGCTCGGAGAGGTGCTCGGCGGTCACGTTGCGCTGGGCGTCCGGCACAGAGCCCAGGCCGGGCACCGGATAGGCCATCCGGAAACCGAGGTAGTCGATGGCCAGTGCCAGCGCCCAGAACCACAGCCGTGCGGCGCCGTGCGCCGCCACCGCGCCGATCAGCCAGGGCACCGCCGACACCGCGAACCAGATGAAGATGCGGATGGCGCGGCGCCGGGTCTGCGGGTGGCGGCGGACGGCCGGCATGAGGAACAGGCCGCGTCCGAGATGGATCGCCACGTACGTGCCGGCGAAGACCAGCCCACGGGCGCCGAACGCCTCCGGGATGGCGGTGGTCATCAGCAGCGCGCCGAACATCACCGCCACGATGAGCAGCTTGATCTCACCGCGCTGCGGGTCGTAGAGGTCGGTGACCAGCGTGGTGATCGCCCAGGTCCACCAGATCGCCATCAGCATGACCAGTGACTGGGCGGCCCGCTCCCAGCTGACCTCGCCCATCAGGTTGCGCGAGATCAGGGCCAGCGCGACCACGTAGACCAGGTCGAAGAACAGTTCCAGCAGGGTCACCCGGCGCGGCGCCTCCGGATCGCGGACCGGCGGCCGCCGGCCGGCGGGCTCCGGTGTTCCGGTGGGCACGAGCTGCTCCTGCGGGCGGGATCGGGCGCGGCGGGCCGTCCGTCCCGGCCCTTCACCGACCGTAGCGACGCCCGTCCGTCTCCGGTCGGCTTTCCGCCATTCCGGGCAGGTGACGGGGTCCGGTACGGGACGTCGGCGGGGACGTGGGCGAACACGTCGGGCCGGCGGCGACCATCGGTCACCACCGGCCCGGTACGGGTGCGGACTACTCGCCCGCGGGCAGGACCTGCTCGGCCTCGGCGCGGGCGCCGGCGAGCACCTTCGCCTGCTGCGGCCAGGTGGCCAGCCCGGGCGCGGCCCGCAGCCCGGCGGCCTTCACGGTCTCCCGCAGCGCCGCCTCGTCCAGCTCGGCGAGCTGGCGGTAGGTGCGGATGCCCGCGTCCTGCAGCGCGGTGGCCAGCTTCGGCCCGATGCCCTGGATACGCCGGAAGTCGTCCGGCGTCGCGCCGTCCGACAGATCGTTCTCGGTCGAGGCCCGCGGCGCCGGCACCACCGCCGGCGCGGTGTCCGATCCGGTCGGTCCGGCCACCGGCTCCGCAGCGGCCACGGTGGCGGGTTCCGGCTCGGCAGCGACCGGCTCGGTGACGGCGGGCGACCGCGGGTCGGTGGTGGCGGGTTCGGCGTCGACGCCCACCGGCACGGGCTCGACGGGCGCGGAGTCCGCGGCCGGCTCGGGCGTGACCGGGGACGGCTCGGCGCTGATGCCGACCGGCTCACGGTCCGGTTCGGCCGCGGCGACCGGCTCGTCGACGGTCACGGGCTCGGCAGCGGGGGTCACGGGCTCCGACGCGGTCACGGGCTCCGCGGCGGTCACGGGCTCCGCGGCGGTCACGGGCTCCGCGGCTTCCACCGGCTCCGACGCGGTCACCGGCTCCGAGGCGGCGGCCGGCTCCGTGGTGGTCGGCGCGGCCTGGTCGGTCACGGCGGCCGGAGCCGGCGTCTCGTCGACCACCGCGGCCGGACGGGGCTCGTCGACGACGGCGGTCACCTCGGGGGCCGGGGTGGCGGCGGCGTCCACAGTGGGCGCGGAGCTGCCGGCGCCGGCCCGACGGCCGCTCACCACCCAGCCGACGACCAGTCCGATGAGCAGGGCCAGGATCACGACCAGCCACTGCCCGAAGCTCGACGGCATGGCCTACCTCCTTCTATGTGCGTGCACGACGGTCACGAGAAAACTCGGGGCAGCTTCGCACACGCGCGCACGGGGCGACAGGCAGGCCGGGGGTCGGGCGTCGACGGTGGGATCGGCCGTGTCGGCCGGTGGTCGGTGGATGACCGAGCGTGTGCCGTCGGCGATGGGGAGGGCGCCCCGGGACCTGGTGCCGTGCGGGGTCCCGGGGCGCCCCGTCCGTCGCCCGTGGCCGGTCAGCGGATCCGGTCGGGCGTGGGGGTGCCGGCGGCGTCCCAGCTGTAGAAGCAGCCGGCCACGGCGTCCCGGGGGGAGTGCCAGGTCGGCAGGTACGGCGAGGTGTGCGCGGAGAGCCGCTCGTTGACGCGTTCGTAGAGCGGGTGGTCGCGCAGGTCGGCGGCGAGGTCGGGCGCGACGTCGCCGGTCTCCATCAGGTGCACGCACAGGTCGTGCAGGTAGTAGAGGGACCGGTGCCGGATCCCGGTGAGGTGGGGCAGCTCGGTCGCGTCGGACTCGGCGAAGATCTGTGCCACCCGGCCCTGCGACCCGGGCACGATCCGGCTGACCACCAACAGTCGACTCATCGGGACCCCTCTCGCCGCGCTGCTGCTGCGTCCACGGTGCCGGCCCGGCTGTCACCTCGCCGTCACGGCGTACCCCTGGGTATTGATGGCGGTGGTGCGGCGCGTTGCGGGCGGGCGGGGCCGGCGGGCCGGCCGCGGTCGGCCCGCCGTTGCGGCGGTTCCGGCCGGCTGGCCCGGCGGATCGGGGCGAGGGTGTCGTCCAGCAGGGCCGTCATCGCCGGGGAGGGTTCCAGGCGCAGTTCGCGCAGGAGCAGGTCCCGGTAGACGTAGAAGGAGTGCACCGCCTCGAACGCGTTGCCCTCGGCCAGGTGGATGCGGACGACCAGGCGGTGCGGGGTCTCCCGCAGCGGCTCGGCCGCCATCGCCTCCAGCGCGGCCTCCAGGGCCTCGCCGTGGCGGCCGGCGGCGAGATGGTTGCCGGCCAGTTCCTCCAGCATGTGCAGGCGGAGCTGGCGCAGCCGTTCCCGTTCCAGCAGGACCCAGTCGTCGTACCAGCCGGGGAGCAGGTCGTGCCGGCCGGCGCCGGCGGCGCCCCGGGGGGTCGCGCCGTCGCGGACCCGGGCGGCGGCCACCACCAGCTCGTCCACGTCGAGGTGCACGGTCGGTCCCAGGCGTACGGTGTCGCCGTCGGTGCGCAGCGGGCAGCACGGGTCCTGGCGCAGCCGCCACAGGGCGGTCCGCAGGGAGGAGAGCGCCCGTTCCTCGGAGGTCTCGGGCCAGAGCAGCCCGGCGAGGTGGCTGCGGGTGGCGCCGGGGCGCAGCCCGATGAGGGCGATGACCCGTTGCAGGCCCCGGGGCACCACCACGGGCACGCCGTCGTGCAGCAGTTGGAAGCCGCCGAGCAGGTGCAGTGACACCCGGGGGGCGGGGTCGCCCGCCGTCGGCATCCTCGAACCACCGGACACGGCGCACCCCCCTGCACCGGAACAATTCGTCCCGACCGTCCTGTGTGTTGCCCGGCTCTGCTCGCCCGCGACCCCGGTGTCGGAACGTTCCGCCTCGGCCGGAGAGGTCCGTCGCGGCCGGGCTGACCGAGACGAAGAATATCAACGCCTGTTACTCTCAGTCAACGGCCCGCAACATCGATGACAGTCCGTAACTGACTCGTAAGTCGCCCGTGATCTGCGAAAAAGTGTCGCCAACGAGAAGCGGAATTCGATCTTCCCATAGGTCACGCACAGTTTGCGTCAACGCAGCGTCACCATGATTGCGCTCTGATCGTGCCTGGTTGACGCCCGGGTGACGCCCCCGGCGGCACCGTGAGCCATCCGTGCGGCGCGACCGGTTCGCCGCGCACCGGGACGTACGCAGGGGAGGCCGCGAATGGACCGTTCGCTCATCGTCGCCAAGGTGGTGCCCACCGCCGAGGACCGGGTCGCCGAGATCTTCGCCGAGTCCGACGCGACCGAACTGCCCGGCCTGGTCGGCGTGCGGCACCGCTCCCTCTACCGGCTGCACGACCTCTACGTCCACCTGCTGGAGACGGAGTCGCCGGCGCAGGGCGCGGTCGAGGACGCGCGGGGGCATCCCGAGTTCGTCCGGATCAGCGAGCGGCTGCGGCCGTACATCTCGCCGTACCTGCCGACCTGGCGCTCGCCGCGCGACGCCATGGCGCACTGCTTCTACCGGTACGACGCCCCGGGTCACCAGGCCCACCGGTACGACGCCGCCGGGCGGCGGCCGTGACCACCACCGCGCCCCGGGACGAGCAGCTCTGGTCGCGGTGCGACGGCTGCGCCTCGCTGCTCTACCGCAAGCGGCTGCGCCGCAACCTGGACGTCTGCCCGGAGTGCGGCTCGCACACCCGGCTGGACGCGCCGGACCGGGTGGCGCAGCTGGTCGACCCGGACTCGTTCACCCCGCTGCCGGACCGGGCGGTACGGGTGGACCCGATCGACTTCGTCGACGCGGTGCCGTACCCGCACCGGCTCGGCGCGGCGCGCGCGGGCACCGGCCTGGACGAGGCGGTGCTCTGCGGCACCGCCCGGCTGGGCGGGCACCCGGTGGCGCTGGCGGTGATGGACTTCCGGTTCCTCGGCGGCAGCCTCGGCTGCGCGGTCGGCGAGCTGATCACCCGCACCGCCGAGCGGGCGTTGGCCGACGGCTGCCCGTTGGTGCTGGTCACCGCGTCCGGCGGGGCGCGGATGCAGGAGGGCGCGCTGTCGCTGATGCAGATGGCCACGGTCAGCCAGGCCCTCGCGGGGCTGCGCGAGGCGGGACTGCTGACGGTCAGCGTGGTCACCGACCCCACGTACGGCGGGGTGGCCGCCTCGTTCGCCACCAACACCGACGTCGTGCTCGCCGAGAGCGGCGCGCGGTTGGGTTTCGCCGGTCCGCGGGTGATCCGCCAGGTGACGGGCGCCGCGTTGCCCGAGGGCTTCCAGACCGCGGAGTACCTGCTGCGCCACGGCCAGGTCGACATGGTGGTGCCCCGGCACGCGCTGCGGGGACGCCTGACCGCGCTGCTCGCCGCCGCCGACGCCGGCCGGCGACCGCCGGCGCACCGGCCCGCGCCGGCGCCGCCGCCGCGTCCGGCCGCCTCGGCGCCCCGCGACGCCTGGGAGACGGTACGCGTGGCCCGGCACCCGGGCCGGCCGACCACCCTCGACTACCTGGAGACCGCGTTCGACGGGTTCGTCGAGCTGCACGGCGACCGGCTCGGCGCGGACTGCCCGGCGATCGTCGGCGGCATCGCCCGCCTGGACGGGCGGCCGGTGATGGTGATCGGCCACCAGAAGGGACACACCACCGCCGAGCTGGTGGCGCGCAACTTCGGCATGGCCAGCCCGGCCGGGCACCGCAAGGCGTTGCGGCTGGCGCGCCTGGCGGCCCGGCTCCGGCTGCCCGTGGTGACGCTGGTGGACACGCCGGGCGCCGACCCGGGGGTGACCGCCGAGCAGCAGGGCCAGGCGGCGGCGATCGCGGAGAACATCCTCGCGCTGAGCGTCCTGCCCACCCCGGTGGTCGCGGTGGTCACCGGAGAGGGCGGCAGCGGCGGCGCGCTGGCGCTCGCGGTCGCCGACCGGGTGCTCATGCTGGAGCACGCCGTCTACTCGGTGATCAGCCCGGAGGGCTGCGCCGCGATCCTCTGGCCGGACAGCTCCGCCGCGCCGCAGGCCGCCCGGGCGCTGCGCCTCACCGGCGCCGACCTGTGCCGCCTCGGCGTGGTCGACGAGCTGGTGCCCGAGCCGTACCCGGCCGCGCACGGCGACCCGGTGGGCGCGGCGGAGCTGCTCGGCCGGGCGGTCGCGGCGAACCTCGCCCCGCTGCTCTCGGTGCCCCCGGCCACGCTGGTACGCCGCCGCCGGCAGCGCTTCCGCCGCTTCGGCGCGGCCCGCTCCACGGCGACCCCGCCGGTCGACGGCCGGGCGGAGGTGGCGTGATGGCGGACGCCGGACCCGAGCAGGTGTTGGACGGGCTGCGCCGGCAGGCCCGCAAGCTGGTCGCCGACCTCGACGGGCCGGTGCGCCGGGTGCGGCTGCGCAGCGGCGAGGCGCTGCTGGAGGTCGAGTGGCACGATCCGGTGCCGCCGCCGAGGACGGGCGCCGACCCCGCCGCGCCGCCCGGGGAACCGGCCGCGCAGGCGGCGCCGGCGACCGACCGGGCGACGGTACGGGCCCCGGTGGTCGGCACGTTCTACCGCGCCCCCGAGCCCGGGGCGATGCCGTTCGTCGCGGTCGGCGACCTGGTCCGGCCGGGCCAGGTGATCGGCATCGTCGAGGCCATGAAGCTGATGAACGAGGTGACCGCCGGCCAGGCCGGACGGGTGGCCGAGGTGCTGGTGGAGGACGGCAAGCCCGTCGAGTACGACCAGCCGCTGATCGCCCTGGACCCGATCACCGGACGGGACGCCTGATGTTCGACAAGGTGCTGATCGCCAACCGCGGCGAGATCGCGTTGCGGGTGCTGCGCGCCTGCCGGGAGATGGGCGTACGGACGGTGGTGGTGCACTCCAGCGCCGACGCCGACTCGCTGCCGGTGCGGCTGGCCGACGAGGCGGTACGGATCGGGCCGGCGGCCAGCCGGCGCAGCTACCTCAACGCCGCCGCGATCGTGGAGGCCGCCCGGCAGACCGGCGCGCAGGCCGTCCACCCCGGCTACGGCTTCCTCTCCGAGGACGCCGACTTCGCCGAGATCTGCGCCGAGAACGGGCTGGTCTTCATCGGCCCGCCGCCACAGGTGATGGCCGCGCTGGCGGACAAGTCCACCGCCCGCGCGTTGATGAGCGGCGCCGGCCTGCCGCTGCCGCCGGGCAGCGTGCGGACGCTGCCGACCGCCGCCGAGGCCCAGGAGGTGGCCGCCGAGGTCGGCTACCCGGTCATCGTGAAGGCCGCCGCCGGCGGGGGCGGGCGCGGGATGACGGTGGTGCGCACGGCCGCCGAGCTGCCCCGCGCGTACGCCCGCACCCGCGCCGCCGCGCAGGTCGCGTTCGGCGACGACCGGGTGTACGTCGAGCGGTACCTCGCCGACGCCCGGCACGTGGAGGTGCAGGTGCTCTGCGACGCGCACGGCAACGGCGTCCACCTGGGCACCCGGGACTGCTCGGTGCAGCGCCGGCACCAGAAGCTCATCGAGGAGGCGCCCGCGCCCGCGCTGCGACCGGCCACCCTGGACACGCTCGCCGAGGTCGCCCTGCGCGGCGCGCTGTCGGTCGGCTTCACCGGTGCCGGCACGGTCGAGTTCCTGGTGGACGAGGCGGAACGGGCCCACTTCCTGGAGATCAACTGTCGGATCCAGGTGGAGCATCCGGTGACAGAGATGATCACCGGCGTCGACCTGGTCCAGGAACAGTTGCACGTGGCCGCCGGCACGCCGTTGCGCCTGCGACAGTCCGACGTGCGGCCACACGGGGTGGCGATCGAGTGCCGGGTCAACGTGGAGGACCCGGACCGCGACTTCGCGCCCGCACCCGGCCGGCTGGAGCGGTTCCGGCCGCCGGGCGGCCCGTTCACCCGGGTCGACACGCACGGCCACGTCGGCTACCTGGTCAGCCCGCACTACGACTCGCTGCTGGCCAAGGTGGCGGTCTGGGCACCCGACCGGGACGCCGCGCTGGACCGGCTCGACCGGGCGCTGGCCGAGTTCGACGTGGCCGGCCCGGGGGTGCGCACGACCATCCCGTTCGCCCGGCGGGTGCTGCGCGATCCCGCGTTCCGGACCGCCCGGCACACCACCGGCCTGGTCGAACGCCTGCTCGCCCCGCCCGCCGAGAACACCGGCGGCGCCGGGCCCGTCGAGATCGCCGACATCTCCCCGCCGGGGGACGCCGACGGCGCCCCGCCCGCCCACGGCGCCCCGCCCGCCCACGGCGCCGCGGCCGACGCCGCCCTACCGAGGTTGCGCTCGGCGGTGCCCGACCCGCGCGCCGAGACCGACCCGGCCGGCCGTACCCCCGTTCCCGCCGCGCCCGCCGCCGGCCCGACCACCTGGAGGAACCGATGACCGTCGCCCCCGACCGCCCGCTCGCCAGCGAGATCACCGACATCCTGGTGACGCACTGCGGCCTGGACCCCGACGCCGCCGCCAGCACCCCGGCCGCGAGCCTGGAGGAGCTGGGCATGGACTCCCTGGCGCTGCTCGAACTCTCCGCGGTCGTGGCCGACCGGTGGCGGGTGAAGATCCCCGAACAGGCCGGCCAGCTCAGCATCGCCGGCGTCGCCGACCTGGTGGCCCGCAGGGCGGACCCGCCCGGGCACACCGAGAACGCGATCGACATCGACGCGCCGCTGCCGCTGGTCTGGGACATCACCAACGACGTGGCCCGGTGGACCGAGCTGTTCACCGAGTACGCGCTGGTGGAGATCCTGCACGCGGAGGGGGACACGGTCCGCTTCCGGCTCACCATGCACCCGGACTCCAACGGCGTGGCGTGGAGCTGGGTCAGCGAGCGCACCGCCGACCCGGCGACCCGGCAGGTGCACGCCCGCCGCGTCGAGACCGGGCCGTTCGAGTACATGCGCATCCACTGGCGGTACGAGGAGGTCGACGGCGGCACCCGGATGACCTGGGTGCAGGACTTCGCGATGAAGCCCACCGCGCCGGTCGACAACGCCGGCATGACCAACCGGATCAACACCAACAGCAAGGTCCAGCTCGCCGTGATCAAGGAGCGGATCGAGCGGGCGCACACGGGAGGCGCGCGATGACCGACATCACCACCGCCCGGGTCTCCGTCCACGACGTGTCCGCCGACCGCCGTCGCGGCGGGGAGCTGCGGGTGCTGCTCGGCCCGAAGACCGTCGGCAGCACCTCCGGCTTCATGGGCGTGGCCGCGCTCGCGCCGGGGGAGCGGATCGCCGAGCACTACCACCCGTACAGCGAGGAGTTCCTCTACGTGGCGCGCGGCGCGATCACCGTCGACCTGGACGACGTCGAGGTGCCGCTGGCCGCCGGGGAGGCGCTCTACGTGCCGAAGTACGTGCGGCACCGGCTGCGCAACACCGGCGACGAGCCCGCCGAGGTGGTCTTCCACCTGGGGCCGCTCGCGCCCCGACCGGAACTCGGCCACGTCGACACCGAGAGCGCCGCCCCACCACCGCGGGAGCCGTCGTGACCGGCCGGCGCACCGTGGTCACCGGCGTCGGCGTGGTCGCGCCCGGCGGCGCCACCCGGGACCGCTTCTGGAAGACCATCACCGAGGGGCGGACCGCCACCCGACGGATCAGCTTCTTCGACCCGTCGCCGTTCCGCTCGCAGATCGCCGCCGAGTGCGACTTCGACCCCGACGCCGCCGGGATCACGCTGGCCGAACGGCAGCGCGCCGACCGGTACGTGCAGTTCGCGCTCGCCTGCTCCGCCGAGGCGCTCGCGGACAGCGGGTTGACGCTCACCGACGCCGAGCGGGAGCGGGCCGGCGTGGTGCTCGGCACCGCCGTCGGCGGCACCATGGCCCTGGAGCAGGAGTACGTCCGGGTCAGCGACTCCGGCCGGCACTGGCTGGTCGACCACGCCCTCGGCGGGCCGTACCTCTACCAGGCGCTGGTGCCCAGCAGCCTGGCCGCCGACGTGGCCTGCCGGCACGGGCTGCACGGCCCGGCCCAGGTGGTCTCCACCGGCTGCACCTCCGGCATCGACGCGATCGGCTACGCCCACCAGCTCGTCGCTGACGGCGAGGCCGACGTGGTGCTCGCCGGGGCCGCCGACTCGCCGATCTCCCCGGTCACCGTCGCCTCGTTCGACGCGATCGGCGCGACCAGCCCGGACAACGACGACCCGGAGCACGCGTCCCGGCCGTTCGACGCCGACCGGCACGGGTTCGTCCTCGCCGAGGGCGCGGCGGTGCTGGTGCTGGAGGAGGCCGAGCACGCCCGCCGCCGGGGCGCGCACGTCTACTGCGAGGTCGCCGGCTACGCCAGCCGCAGCAACGGCTTCCACATGACCGGCCTGCGTCCGGACGGCGCCGAGATGGCGGTGGCCATCACCGATGCGCTGCGCCAGGCCCGGCTCGCCCCCTCGGCCGTGTCGTACGTCAGCGCGCACGGCTCCGGCACGCGGCAGAACGACCGGCACGAGACGGCCGCGTTCAAGCGGGCGCTCGGCCCGGCCGCGTACCGGGTGCCGATCAGCTCGATCAAGTCGATGGTCGGCCACTCGCTCGGCGCGATCGGCTCGATCGAGATGGCCGCCTGCGCGCTGGCCATCGAGTACGGCGTGGTTCCGCCGACCGCCAACTGGGCCACCCGCGACCCGGAGTGCGACCTGGACTACGTGCCGAACGAGGCCCGGGAGGTGCCGGTGGACGTGGCGTTGTCGGTGGGCAGCGGCTTCGGCGGCTTCCAGTCCGCGATGGTCTTCCGTCGGATGGCGGTGGCGCTGCCATGACGGCGCGGGCGGTGGTGACCGGCATCGGCGTGGTCGCGCCGAGCGGCGTCGGCACGGACGCGCACTGGGCCACCGTGCTGGCCGGCACCCGGCGCACCGGCCCGATCACGCTGTTCGACCCGGCGCGCTACCCGACCCGGGTGGCCGGCGAGGTGGTCGACTTCGACCCGGCCGGGTTCACCGACCCCCGGCAGCGGGTGCAGACCGACCGCTGGACCCACCTCGGCTTCGCCGCCACCCGGCTGGCGCTGGCCGACGCCGGCCTGCCCGAGGTGTCACCCGACCCGTACGGCTGGGCGGTCACGCTGGCCAGCTCGTCCGGCGGGAACCTGTTCGGGCAGCGGGAGCTGCAACGGCTCTGGGGCGGCCCGACCCGCACGGTCGGGGCGTACCAGTCGATCGCCTGGTTCTACGCGGCCAGCGTCGGGCAGCTGTCGATCCGGCACCAGTTCAAGGGGCCGTCCGGGGTCACCGTGTCCGAGTCGGCCGGCGGGCTGGACAGCCTGGCGCACGCGGTGCGCACCATCCGCCGGGGCACGCCGGTGGTCGTCGCCGGGGCGACCGAGTGCCCGCTGAGCCCGTACGCGCTCGCCTGCCAACTGCGCTCCGGGCTGCTCAGCGACGTCGCCGACCCGGAGCGCGCGTACCGGCCGTTCGACGCCGCGGCCAGCGGGTACGTGCCGGCCGAGGGCGGCGCGGTGTTCGTGGTGGAGGAGCTGGGGCATGCGCTGGGTCGGGGCGCGCGGATCTACGGGGAGATCACCGGCTGGGCGGCCACCCACGACGCCGCCCCCACCGACCCGGAGGCCGGACCCGACCCGACCCACTACGCCCGGGCGCTGCGCCTGGCCCTGGACCGGGCCGCGGTCCGCCCGCACGACGTGGACGTGATCTGGCCGGACGCGCTCGGTGTGCCGGCGTACGACCGGGCCGAGGCGAGCGCGCTGCGGACCGTGTTCGGCGACCGGACCCCGCCGGTGACCACGCAGAAGCCGTTGACCGGCCGGGCCCACCAGGGCGGGTCGGCGCTGGACGCGGCCACCGCGCTGCTGGCGTTCCAGCGGGGCGTGCTGCCCGTCTCCGCCGGCCCGGACGACCCCGCGCCCGGGTGCGAGCTGACCTTCCTGCGCGAGCCCCGCCGGCCGCGCAGCCGGATCGCGCTGGTCGGCGCGCGCGGCTTCGACGGGTTCAACAGCGCGCTGGTGCTGCGCGGCGCCGCGCCCCCGCCGACCGGGGAGGGCTGACCGGGCAGCCCGCTCCGGTGTGCCGGGTCACGACGGCCGCGCCGCCAGGTAGGCCGTCTTGGCGTCGCCGGAGAACCCGCAGGCCCGGTAGAAGGCGTGGGTCGCGGGCCGGCGTGACCCGGTCATGAGCATCGCCTTGTAACAACCGGCGTCCCAGGCGGCCTGGAGCGTGCCGGCCATGATCCGCTTGCCCAGACCGGTGCCGCGCCGCGACTCGTCGACGACGACGTTCTCGATGACCGCGTAGGGGGACGCCGATCGGCTGATGTTCGGGATCACGTTGAGGTACGTGGTGGCGACGACGGCCCCGTCCAGCTCGAGCACGAACAGGTACAGTCCCGCGGTGGCCAGGATCCGCGCGAAGGCCTGCGCGTCGGAGCCGTCGGTCAGGTGCGGGTCGTCGGGGTTCAACTGCCGGTAGAGGCGGACGATCTGCGCGAAGTCGTTGTGCCGGGCCACACGGAACATGCCCCGAGCGTAGCCATCGGCCGGACCGCGACGCACTGCGCGCAGCACAGCGTCGGGCGGCCGGCGGGCTACCTTGCCGGCGTGCGTCCGATCCTGCCTGTCCGATCGATCCTGGGCAATCCACCAGCCGCTGTTTTGGATCTAGCCATTTGCATCTGGCGATGCCGAGAAGGGCCGCCGTAGGGTTCCGTCAGCACCCCGAAAGACGTACCCGGTGGGCGGATCAGCCCACATCGAGGCTGGGCGGTGGCCGGTCGTGAGTGCACATCCCGTGGCGGACGATCCCGCGTCGACGACGGTGGACTGGGTGGACGACATCCTGTTCACCGGCCGCGACTCCGACGTGTGTCTCCGCCTGCCGGAGCCGGTCGACAAGGGCACGCTGCGCCGCCTCGTCGGCGAGGCGCAGGCCCGGCTGACCGGGGCCGGGCTGCGCCCGGGCGGCGCCGCGGCGCTGCGCCTGCCGCCCTCCCTGACGTACGTGGCGCACCTGCTGGCCACCTGGCGCGCCGGCGGCCAGGCCGTGCTGCTCGACCACCGGCTCACCGACCACGAGGTCGACCGGGCCCTGCGCCGGCTCACCCCGCAGGTGGTGGTCGCGCCGGTCCGCACCGGCGGCGGCGCGCTGCGCGTCTTCGTCGACGTCACCGCCGGCGTCACGTCCTACTCCGACCGTCCCGCCGGCAGCCCGCACGCGGTGATCCAGCTCAGCTCCGGCTCCACCGGCCCGTCCAAGGTGATCGGCCGCACCGCCGCCGACCTGGTCGCCGAGGTGCGCCGCTACACCCGGATCGACGGCGTCGCGCTGCCCGGCGAACGGATCATCCTGCTGCCGTCCATGGTGCACGTGCTCGGCCTGGTCGGCGGCCTGCTCTACGGCCTGCACGCCGGGGTCGAGCTGTGCCCGCCGGAGCGGCTCGGCGGCGACGCGATCCTCGCCGCGGTCGCCGCCCAGGACACCCCGGCCACCGTGCTCGGCGTGCCGTTCCACATCGGACTGCTCGCCTCCACCGTGCCCACCGGCCCGCTGCCGCAGCTGCGTCGCATGACCACCGGCGGCGAACTGGTCCCGGCCGCGGTCGCCCGGGCCTTCACCGACCGGTACGGCGTCCCCCTGGGCAACATGTACGGGATGACCGAGGTCGGGGTCATCGGCACCGACCTGTACGGCGCGCACCGCCCCGCCGTCGCCCCCGCCCCCGGCATCGAGGTGCGGGAACGCGACGGCGAGCTGTGGGTCAGCTGCCCGGCGAACCCGTACGTCGGGCTCGCCGACCCGACCCGCTGGGCCGACGGCTGGCTGCACACCCGCGACGCCGGCGCGGTCGACCCCGGGACCGGGCTGGTCACCGTGCGGGGGCGGCTCGACTCGCAGGTGTCGGTCGGCGGCCTCAAGGTCGACCTCACCGAGGTGGAGGCCACCGTGGCCGGGCTGCCCGGCGTCACCGCCGCCGTGGTGGTCTGGGACGACGGGATCAGCGCCTACGTGCAGACCGACGGCACACCCACCGAGGAGACGCTGGACATCCTGCTCGCCGAGCGGCTGGCCGGGTTCAAGCGGCCCCGCACGCTGCACCTGCTCGAACAACTGCCCCGCACCACCACCGGAAAGCTGGTCCGCGCGGTGCCGACCCTGCGCGAGGCGGCGTCGTGACCGGCCCGCTAGGCGAGCACGACCCCGACCGGCCCGGCGGCGCCGAGCACCGCGACCGCGAGCACCAGCTCGCCCCCGCCGGCGGGATGACCGACGCGCGCGTCCGGACACCCGGGGACCGGCCACAGCTCGCCGCCGCCCTGCGGGGGCGGCATCCGGCGGCGCAGCCCACCGCCACGCAGCCCCCGACCGAGCGCCTTACCGACCGCCTCCTTCGCCGTCCACAGGCGCAGGAAGTCCAGCTCCCGCCCGGTCTCGTCACGGGCCGCCAGCCAGTCCGCCTCGTCCGGGGCGTACCAGCGGCGGGCCAGGGACGTGGCGGGCAGCGGACGGCGCCGCTCCACGTCCACCCCGACCGGGCCGGCCGCCCGGGCGGCCACCACGACCACCCCGTCGATGTGGCTGACGCTGACCGGCAGCGTCCGCCCGTCGTCGGCGCGCACCTCCGGGCGCCCGCCGGGCCCCCGGTCCACCCCGATCCCCGCCTCGGGCCGGCCGAGCAACGCGCCACCCGCGCGCCTGAGCAACCGCCGCGTCAGCTCCCGCTGGTCGCCGGTGGCACGGCCGGTCCACACGTACACGGTGTCCCGACCGGGCACCGGTAGCTGGTTCACGGAAAGAGGTTAACCCCATGCGCGACGAGGTCCGCACCTTCGTCATCGAGCAGCTGGCCGACATGAACTACGACGTCGAGGACCTCGACGACGACACCACCCTGGGCCCGTCCGGCGTCGACCTGGAGTCGCTGGCCCTGGCCGACCTCGCGGTCCGGGTCGAGGACCGCTACGGCCTGAAGTTCGCCGACGACGAGTCGGAGAAGCTGGCCCTGATGACGGTCGGCGAGTTCACCACCATGGTCGCCGACCGCGCGGCCGCCGACGGCGACGACTCCTGATGTCCGGTCGGCCCGACCTGGGGCGAGCTGACCTGGTGAGCATGCTCGCCGAACTGACCGCGAAACCCGTCGACCGGGTGCCCGACCGGATCGGCTCCATGGAGCTGGCCTGGCTGGTCCACCTCGTCGAGCAGCGCTACGACCGCCGGCTGGAGCTGAGCGACGACCAGCTCGCCGGCATCCGCACCGTCGACGACGCGTTGGCGGTGTTCCGCAGCTCGCTGACCGCTCCCGCAGATGGCTGAGCGGGAGACCGTACGGATCACCGGCACGCACGCGCTCAGCGCCCTCGGCAGGGGCGCCGACGCGCTGCTGTCCGGGGTGCTCTCCGGCACCCCGGCGTTCGGGCCGGTGCGCCGCTTCGACACCGCCGGCCGCCGGGTCACCGTGGCGGCCACCCTGCCGGAGGTCGGCACGCTCGCCGCCGAACTCACCGACGCGATCGACGCCGCCGCCCGGGCCGCCGGGCTGGGCCGGGCCGACCGGGCCGGGTGCGCCCTGTTCCTGGCCACCCACGGCGGGCCGCACTCGCTGCCCGTACCCCAGGGGCGGGACGAGCCGACGGTGCCGGCGCTCGCCGGTCACCTGGCCGCCCGCTGCGGGCTCGGCGGGCCCACCCGGGTCTACACCACCGCCTGCGTCTCGGCCAGCACCGCGGTCGCCGACGCGGCCGCGCTGATCCGCCGCGGCGACCTGGACCGGGTCGTGGTCGCGGCCGGCTACCTGGTCGAACCCGACCAGTACGCGCTCTTCGACGCCGGCCGGGCGCTCGCCGCCGACGGCGCGGTCCGGCCGTTCAGCGCCGGCCGCACGGGGCTGCTGCTCGGCGACGGGGTGGCCGCGGTGGTGCTGGAGTCGGCGGGCGCCGCGGCCCGGCGGGACGCCGAGACGCTCGCGACGGTGGCCGGGTGGGGCCGGGCGGGGGACGCGTACCACCCGTGCCAGCCGCATCCGGACGGGACCGGGCTGGCCCGGGCGGTCGAGGCGGCGCTGCGCCGGGGCGGGCTGCCCCCGGACGCGGTCGGCTACGTCAACGCCAACGCCACCGGCACCCCGTTCAGCGACGCCTCCGAGGCGGCGGCGCTGACCCGGGTGTTCGGCGCGGACGCCGGCCGGCTGCCGGTCAGCTCCACCAAGTCGGTGCACGGGCACGCGCTGGAGGCGTCCGGGCTGCTGGAACTGCTGGTCACCGTGCTGGCCCTGCGGCACGGCAAGCTGCCGGTCACCGCCGGCTGGCTCGGCTGCGACCCGCGGTGCCCGCTGGACGTCATCCGCGACGCCCCCCGCCCCGCGCGTACCGCACACGCCCTGACCCTCAACGCCGCCTTCGGCGGCGCCAACACGGCCCTCCTGGTGAGCACCTCATGACCACCCCCACCCCCACCCCCCACCCTGGCTCCCCGCGATCTTGCACTTCCGGCCCCGGCGAAACGGGCACAACGCCCGCCGAGGGGGCACCAACCGCAAGATCGCGCAACGACGGGGTGGTGGTGCTCGCGGAGGCGCGGTGGCCCGAGGACGGGGGCGGGGGCGCGGGGGCGGCGGGGGTGCCGGGGTTCGTGCACTCGCCGTTCGCGCCGCTGGTGGTAGCGGTGGCGGAGCGGTGCCTCGCGCGGCGGTACGGGGACGGGCCGCTGCCCCCGGGCAACCGGACGGCGGTGGTGCTGGTCAGCGCCGGCGGGGACTCCGTCAGCGCGGCGCACGTGCGCGCCACGGTGGCCGCCGGTGGGCGGGTCGGGCCGCTGTTCTTCTTCCAGTCGGTGCCGAACAGCGTGGCCGGGCACGTCGCGGCGCGCCGGGGACTGGACGGGCCGGTGGTGTGCCTGAGCCCCACGGGGGACCCACGGGCCGAGGGTGAGGCCGAGGCGGACCTGCTGCTGCACGACGGCGACGCCGCGCAGGCGTTGCTGATCCTGATCGAACTGGCACCGGACGGCACGTCGGGCGAGGCGACCGCGGTGCTGCTGGGGGAGGAGACACGTCAATGAGGACGAAGGGACTGCGCGGCGCGCTCGCGGCCGACGCCGAGCTGGGCGCGGGCAACGTGCTCGCCCGGGTGCTGGCCCACGGCGCCGACCCGGACGGCCCGGGGCTCACGTTCGACACCGAGGTGGACGGCCACCCGGCCGAGACCCCGCTGACCCTGGGCCGGCTCGACCGGATGGTCGCCGCCCGGGCGGCCTGGCTGCACGAGCGCGGGGTGAAGCCACGCGACCCGGTGGCGGTCTGGGCCGGCACCGCCGCCGACATGGTGCTGTCGTTCCTGGCGCTGACCCGTCTCGGCGCGATCCCCGCGCTGATGAACGGCAGGCTGCGCCCGGAGATCGCCGCCGAGTACATCCGCCGGCTGCGGGCCGCCGGGGTGCTCGCCGACGCCGACCGGGCCACCGCCCTGGCCGGCCACGACCTGGGCGCGCCGATGCTCGGCGAGCCGGCACGGGCCGGCGCCGGCGACCCGGACGCCGCGCCCGCGCACTACCGGCACCACCCCGACGACCCGATCGTCATCACCCACACCTCCGGCACCACCGGCGTGCCGAAGGCGGTGCTGCACTCGCACGCCAGCCTCTTCGCCGCCACGCGGCACCTGCTGTCCATGCCGCAGGCGCAGGGCACCGGCCGGATCCTCAACGCGCTGCCCGCCCCGCACACCGCCACCGTGCTCATGGTCAACCAGGCGCTGGGCAACCGGGCGGAGATGTACCTGCTCTCCGAGCAGGGCGGCGAACGGGTGCTGGACGCGATCCAACGCTGGCGGCCCGACGGCGTCTTCGGGTTCTCCGTGACCTGGGCCGAGCTGGCCCGCTTCGACCTGTCCGGCTACGACCTGGACTCGGTGCGGCTGTGGTTCAACACCGGCGACTGCTCGCACGAGCCGCACGTGCGGCGGCTGGTCGCGGTCGGCTCCCGGGACGTGGTCACCCGCGACGGCGTCACCCGGGTGCCCGGCTCGGTCTTCATCGACGGGCTCGGCTCCAGCGAGATGGGGCATTCCATGTTCCACGTCACGCACACCGTCGACACCAACCGGTACGGGCGCTGCGTCGGCCGGCCGTACCGGTTCACGAAGGTGGCGGTGCTCGACGCCGAGGGCAACGAACTGCCCGCCGGCCAGGTCGGCTGGCTGGGCATCGACTCGCCGTCGCTGTTCCGCGGCTACTGGAACGACTCGGCCACCACCTACCGGTTCCGGCTGCGCGGCTGGTACCTCACCGGCGACCTGGTGTACGCCGACGACGACGGCCGCTACTACCACCTGGACCGGGCGGTCGACTCGGTCGAGGTCGGCGACGGGAAACGGTTCTTCACCGCGCTGTCCGAGGAGCGGATCCTCGCCGCCTGCGCCGACGTCACCGACTGCACGGTGGTGATCGTCAAGGCGGACGACGGCACGGTCACCACCGACGTGCTGCTGGAACTGGCCGCCGGGGCCGACCCGGACGCGGACCGCACCGCGCGCATTCGCGCCGCGCTCGGCCCGGACGTGGCCGCCACGCTGCGCCGGGTGGTGCCGGTCCGCGCCGACGACATCCCGGTCACCGTCACCGGCAAGGTCCGCAAGGTGGCGCTGCGCGAGCGCTACCTGACCGAGGCCCCGTCGTGACCGCGCTGATCACCGGCATGGGCCTGTTCACCCCGGCGGGGCGGGGCGTCGAGGAGACGTTCGCGGCGCTCCTGTCCGGCCGCTCCGGGCTGCGCCGCCCACCCGAGGGCCACCCGGCGCGGGACAGCCTGGAGGTCGCCGGGGTGCTGCCGGAGATCGACCCGCGCACCGTCGCGTCCGGGCCGGAGACCAGGGTGCTCGACCGGATCGTGCTGCTCGCCCTGCTCACCGCCGCCGAGGCGCTCGCCGACGCCGGGATCGAGGTGGGGCGCGACGTCGACCCGGACCGGATCGGGGTGATCATCGGCGGCGTCGGCGGGATGTCCACCCTGGAGAGCCAGGTGCTGGCCCGGGCCGCGCGCGGCCGGGCGGCGGTCAGCCCGTACCTGCTCACCGGGATCCTGCCGAACATGCCCTCGGCCCGCGTCGCGATCGCGCACGGCATCCGCGGCTACAGCTCGGCGGTCGGCACGGCCTGCGCCTCCGGCGCCCAGGCCGTCGCCGACGGGGTACGCCTCATCCGCGCCGGCGAGGCCGACGTGGTGGTGTGCGGGGCGAGCGAGGCGCCACTGTTCCCGACGTTCGCCGACACGTTCGGCAACGCCCGGGCGCTGGCCCGGGGCTGGGACGAACCCACCGAGGCGAGCCGGCCGTTCGACAAGCGGCGCAACGGGTTCGTGCTGGCCGAGGGCGCGGCGCTGCTGGTGCTGGAACGGGCCGGGCACGCCGCCGCCCGGGGCGCGACCGGCTACGCCGAGGTCGCCGGCTACGGGGTGAACACCGACGCCTACCACCCGACCGCGCCCCGGCCCGACGGCGCGGGCGCGGCCGCGTGCATGCGTCGGGCGCTGGCCGGCGCCGGTGTCGGGCCGGACGACGTCGGTTACGTCAACGCCCACGGCACCGGCACGAAACGCGGAGACGTCGCCGAGACCACCGCGCTGGCCGAGGTGTTCGGCGTCGGCGCGGTGCCGGTCAGCTCCACCAAGGCACTCACCGGGCACCTGCTCGGCGCCTCCGGGGTGCTGGAGGCCGCGGTCACCGCGCTGGCGCTCGGGCGCGGCCTGCTGCCGCCCACCTACCACCTGGACGACCCGGACCCGGAGTGCGAGGCGGACCACGTCCGCGCCGCGCCCCGGCCCACCCGGACCGACCACGCGCTGACGAACTCGTTCGGGTTCGGCGGCCAGAACGTCAGCCTGCTGCTGCGCCGGCTCCCGGAGCCGGCCCGCCGGGCCGCCACCCCGGTCGCCGCCGGCTGACCGTACTCCATCCCGGGCGTCCGCCCGGGTCGTGATCACGGGGGGAACAGGGGGAAACCCGTCCATGCACATCAACGGCATCGACCATCTCGAACTGTACGTGGGGGACGCCCGGCAGGCGGCCTTCTACTTCGACACCGCGGTCGGGTTCCGGCTGCGCGGCCAGGGCGGACCGGAGACCGGGCTGGCCGGGCAGCGCTCGCTGCTGCTGGCCCAGGCCGGCATCCGGCTGCTGCTGACCACCGGCCTGTCCGCCGAACATCCGGCCGCCACGTACGTGCACCGGCACGGCGACGGCATCGCGGTGGTCGCGCTGGCCGTCGACGACGCCGCCGGGGCGTACGCGGAGCTGGTGGCCCGGGGTGCGACCGGGGTGACGCCACCGCGCACCTTCACCGACGGGAAGGCCGAGGTGGTGCTCGCCGAGGTCGGCGGCTTCGGCGACGTGCTGCACCGCCTCGTCGAGCGGCGCGGTGACCACGACGTGTTCCTGCCCGGCGCGATCGAGCCGGTGGCCGCCCCGGACGGCGACGCGCTGCTGGCCGAGGTCGACCACCTGGCGGTCTGCGTGCCACCCGGGCAGCTCGACGAGACGGTCGCGCACTACGAGAAGGTGTTCGGCTTCGCCGAGATCTTCACCGAACACATCGAGGTCGCCGGCCAGGCGATGAACTCCAAGGTGGTGCAGAGCCCGTCCGGGCAGGTCACCTTCGTGCTGCTGGAGCCGGACACGGGCGCCCGGGCCGGGCAGATCGAGGACTTCCTGCGCTGGCACGCCGGCGCCGGGGTGCAGCACCTGGGGCTGCGCACCGACGACATCGTCACCGCGGTCGGCGCGCTCGCCGGCCGGGGGGTGCGGTTCGCCCGCACGCCCGGTGCCTACTACGACCACCTGGAACAGCGGGTCGGTCGGCTGGACGCGCCGGTGGACCGGCTGCGGGAGCTGAGCATCCTGGTCGACTCCGACCACGACGGGCAGCTGCTGCAGATCTTCACCGAGTCGATGCACGTGCGCCGCACCCTCTTCCTCGAACTCATCGAGCGGCGCGGGGCGCGCACCTTCGGCAGCGGCAACATCAAGGCGCTCTACGAAGCGAAGGAACGCGAACTGACCGCGGCGGGGGCGATCCCCGCCGCCGCGGCCGGAGGGGTGACGGCATGAGGGAACGCACCGAGCGAAGCGAGGGCCGTGAGGCCATGCCCGGCCGGCACGGCATGACCACCATCGATCCCGGACTGACCGCCGAGGAGGAGGCGCTGCTGCCCTCCGACGACGACGTCCGGCACTACGCCGAGCACGGCTGGTACCTGTCGAAGAAGCTGCTCACCGACGACGAGGTGGACGAGCTGGTCGCCGCCACCGACCGCTACTACGCCGGGGAACGCGACCGGCGGCTGCCGGTGCGCCCGCCGAAGCTCGCCTACTGGGAGCCGGCCAAAGGCGACGTGCAGCGGCACAACGACTACGTGCACCACGAGCACGACGGCATCGCCCGGATCCTGCGCAAGCCGCTGATCGGGGCGGTCGCCGCCCGGCTCGCGCGGGCCGCCGAGATCCGGGTCTTCCAGTCGACGCTGATCTGGAAGCCGCCGATCGCCGGCGAGCCGTCCAACATCGTGCCCTGGCACTTCGACAAGCACTACTGGGCGTCCTCGTCGTCGGAGCGCATGCTCACCGCGTTCATCCCGTTCCACGACTGCGGCGAGGAGATGGGCACCATCACCATGGTCGACGGCTCGCACCGCTGGCGGGAGATCGGCGCCGACGACACCGTGGTCCGGCACTTCGCCGACCGGGACCGCGGCCAGCTCGAGGCGATGCTCGCCGAGAACGCGGCCCACAACCACGCCGAGATCCGCAAGATCCCGATGGTGATCCCCAAGGGACACATGAGCTTCCACCACTGCCGCACCTACCACGGAAGCGGCGCGAACGTCAGCGGGCGCCCCCGGCGGGCGATCTCGCTGCACCTGCAGGACGGCGACAACGCCTGGCGGGAGTATCCGCTCTCCGACGGCACGCTCGCCGCGTACAACCACGACGTGCTGGTCCGCCGCACCCACGAGGGGCGGCCGGACTACGCGGACCCCGATTACTGCCCGGTCATCTGGCGCGACCGCGCCCAGCAGGGAGGCTGACAATGTCACGGTACGACTGGGGTAGGACGCACCCGGGCATCGAGCGGCTGGAGCGGGCGGTGACCGAGCGCCGCGACGTGGTGGTCAAGCACCCGCTCTACGCCAACCTGGACACCCACGACGCGCTCGTCACGTTCATGGAGCACCACGTCTTCGCGGTCTGGGACTTCATGTCCCTGCTGAAGTCGTTGCAGCGCCAGCTGACCTGCGTCACCGTGCCGTGGATCCCGACCGGTCCGACCGGCAGCCGCCGTCTGATCAACGACATCGTCATGGTCGAGGAGAGCGACGAGCTGGGCGAGGGCTACATCAGCCACTTCGAGCTGTACGTGCGGGGCATGACCGAGGCCGGCGCGGACACCACGGCGGTGGAGAAGCTGGTCGAGCTGCTGCGGGCCGGCCGGCCGGTGACCGAGGCGCTCGGCGCGGCCGGCGTGCCCGCGCCCTCGGCGGCGTTCGCCGGCACCACCTGGCGGATCATCGAGACCACCCCGGTGCACTGCCAGGCGGCTGCGTTCGCGTTCGGCCGGGAGGACCTCATCCCGGAGATGTTCACCCAGGTCGTCGCCGTCAACGAGCGCAGCAACCGGTTGAACACGTTCGTCGACTACCTGGAGCGGCACATCGAGGTCGACGGGGAGCAGCACACCCCGATGGCCATGCAGATGCTCGCCGACCTGTGCGGCGACGACGACACGAAGTGGCAGGAGTGCGCGGACACGGTGAACGCGGCGCTGACCGCCCGCGCCCGCCTCTGGGACGACATCCTCGCCGCGATCAAGGAGGGCCGTCCGGCGTGACCGACTCCGACCCGGTCCGGCTCTACCGGACGGTCCGGCTGATCCGCCGCTTCGAGGAGCGGGCGATCGAGCTGGTCGACTCCGGGGAGATCGTCGGCGGCATCCACCCGTACCTCGGGCAGGAGGGGGTGGCCGCCGGGGTCTGCGCGGCGCTCGCCGCCGACGACCTGGTCACCGGTACCCACCGCGGGCACGGGCACGTGCTGGCCAAGGGTGCCGACCCGGCCCGGATGCTGGCCGAGCTGTGCGGCCGGGTCACCGGGCTCAACCGGGGCCGGGGCGGGTCGATGCACGCCGCCGACTTCGGCGTCGGTGTGCTCGGCGCCAACGCCATCGTCGGGGCCGCCGGCGCGATCCTCACCGGTGCGGTGTGGGAGCGCCGGCGGCGCGGCGCCGACATCGTCGGCGCGACGTTCTTCGGCGACGGCGCGGTCAACGAGGGCATGCTGCTGGAGGCGTTCAACCTGGCCGCGCTCTGGCGGATACCGGTGCTGTTCGTCTGCGAGAACAACGGCTGGGCCACCACCATGCCGGTCGCCGGCGCGGTCGCCGGCACGATCGGCGGCCGGGCCGCCGCGTTCGGCATGCCGGCGGCCGCCGTCGACGGGCAGGACCCCGAGGCGGTACGCGAGGTCACCGCCGCCGCCGTCGCGCGGATGCGCGCCGGCGGCGGCCCCGAGCTGATCGAGGCGCACACCCACCGGTTCGACGCCCACCACACCTTCGAACACCGGGTACGCCTCGACTACCGCCCGCCCGAGGAGGTGGCGGCCGGGCGTTCCCGGGACCCGGTCGACATCCAGGGCGCCCGGCTGCCCCCGGCGGTACGCGCCGACGTCGACGCCGCCGTCGAGGCGGTCCTCGACGCGGCCGTCGACTTCGCGCTGGCCGGACCGCACCCCGACCCGGCGACCGCCCTGGACCACCTGTACGCCAGCGGGCTCACCGCCCGGACCGGAGGTGGCTGATGCCCCGGCTCTCCTACCGCAGGGCGCTCACCCGGGCGCTCGCCGACGAGATGACCCGCGACGAGTCGGTCGTGGTGCTCGGCGAGGACATCCGGGTGGCCGCCGCCAACGTCACCACCGGCCTGCTCAAGCGGTTCGGCCCGGACCGGGTCCGCGACACACCGCTGTCCGAGCAGGCGTTCACCAGCTTCGCCACCGGCGCGGCGCTGGCCGGGGCCCGCCCGGTGGTGGAGTTCCAGATCCCGTCGTTGCTGTTCCTGGTCTTCGAGCAGATCGTCAACCACGCGCACAAGTTCCCGCTGATGACCGGCGGCCAGTGCGCGGTGCCGGTCACCTACCTGGTGCCCGGCTCCGGCTCCCGTACCGGCTGGGCCGGGCAGCACTCCGACCACCCGTACGCGCTGTTCGCCCACGTCGGGGTGACCACCGTGGTGCCGGCCACCCCGGCCGACGCGTACGGCCTGCTGGTCTCCGCGATCCGCTGCGACGACCCGGTGGTGGTCTTCGCCCCGGCCGGCGCGCTCGACCTGCGGGCGGACGTCACCGACCTCGCGCCGGTGCCGTTGGGCCGGGGCGTGGTCCGCCGGCCGGGTGACGACGTCACCGTGGTCGCCGTCGGGCACCTGGTGCACGACGCGCTCGCGGTCGCCGACGAGCTGGCCGACCAGGCGTCGGTGGAGGTCTTCGACCCCCGCACGCTGTACCCGTTCGACTGGGACGGGCTGGTGGACTCGGTGACCCGTACCGGGCGTCTGGTCGTCGTCGACGACGGCAACCGGTCCTGCGGCATCGCCGGGGAGATCATCGCGACGGTGGTCGAGCGGGTCCGGCTGGCCGCGCCACCCCGCCGGGTCACCCGGCCCGACGGCGCCGTGCTGCCGTTCGCGCCGGCCCTGGACCGGGCCGTGCAGCCCGGCCGGGACCAGCTCGCCGCCGCCATCCAACTGACCCTCAAGGACGGATGAACCATGGACCCGAACTACCCGTGGCCGCCGCTCGGCCAGGCGTGGACCGACCTGCCCGAGTCCACCCGCGCGGCGATGGTGGCGGCCGGCGCCGAGACGTGGGAGAAGATCTTCCACGGCCGGGCCACCTACAACAGGCAGTGGCGGCTGGCCCGCCCGCCGGTGCTCACCGCGGACGCGTTCGGTGAGCTGAACGAGGTCTGCGACCGGATCGCCCAGCTCATCCTGGAGGCGTGCCGGCGCCGCGCCGGCACCGCCGGTGAGCTGCGCCGGCTGCTCGACGTGCCGGAGGGGGAGACCCGCCTGCTCGACCCGGACGAGGCGCTGCACGACGGGCTGCTCGCCGCGTACCGCCCGGACGTGCTCTTCTCCGGCGGCGTGCCGTGCATCGTGGAGTACAACATCGACAGCAGCCTCGGCGGCGGCTTCGACGCCGACACGGTGATCCAGCGCTACGCGGAGCTGTACCGCTCGCGCGACCTGCTCGACGGCCTGCGGCCTGCGCCGTCCCTGCTGGACCAGCGGTTCGTGGCGATCCGGGACACGCTCGGCCTGCCCGAGGGCGCCCGGGTGGCGCTGCTGATGGACTTCGAGGCGGACTATCCCGGGCTGGACGATCCGGAGACGTTCATCCGGATCCTCTCGCCGCTGGTCGACCAGGCCCGGCCGTTCGGCATCGACCTGGTCATCGCCCCGCTCGCCACCGCCACGCTGGACGAGGAGAGTCGGCTCGTCGTCGGCGGCGCGCCGGTGGACGCGCTGTTCCGGTTGTTCGTGCCGAACCGGGTCACGCCCAGCGCCGGCCTGGACGCGGTGGCCGGCGCGCTGGCCGCCGGGACGCTGCCGATGTTCGTCAGCAGCGCGGCCTGGCTGCTCAGCAACAAGCTCAATTACGCCTGGCTCTGGGCCGACCTCGACCTGCTGCCGGAGCCCGACCGGGCGTTGATCCGCCGGTACGTGCCGCACACCGTCGCGCTCACCGCCGACCAGCTCGACCGGGCGCTGGCCGGGCAGGCCGACCTGGTCGCTAAGCCGGCCGGCGGCTCGGCCGGGCACGGGGTGCTGATTGGCCGGGAGATGAGCGCGGTGGCCTGGGAGGACGGGGTGCGCGCCGCGATCGACGCGGGCGGCAACATCCTGCAGCGCTATCACGAGGCGGACCGGGTGGCGATGGACTTCGTGCAGATCGAGACCGGGGAGACGGTCAGCGCCGAGGTGCCCTGGAGCCTCGCCCCCTACCTGTTCGGGCGCACCGGCTCCGGCGCGCTGGCCCGGGTCGGCTATCCCGGCTGCGAGGGTGTGCTCAACCTGGCCCGGGGTGTCCTCATGACCGGCGTCCTCCTCACCGACTGACCCCGCCGGCGGCCGGGGTGGTGAAGAAGGCGGCCAGCGGGGTGGTGAGGGCCGGCGGGGCGACGGCGATGCCGTTGTGCGGGCTGCCGGGAACGCGCAGCGTGCGGGCCCGGGGGAGGACGGTGGCAAGGAGGTCGTTGGTCTCGGTGAAGAACGGTGCGGCCTTGGCTCCGCTGATCAGCAGCGTCTCGGCGGTGATGCCGGCGTACTGCTCGGCCGGCCCCTCGTGGGCCACGATCTGGCGTGACTCGACGAGCGTCATGCCCACCAGCGAACCCATCGTCCGGCCGACCTCGGTGCGCAGGAACGCACGGGTGAGGGCCGTGCGCACCGCCAGCGGAAGCCGGGACGCGGCGGACTGCGGGTTGACGGCGGCGGCCACGATCGCGAGGGCGCGGGCGGTGTCGCCGGCCCGGACGGCGGCCTCGGCCGGATCCAGGAACGCCGTCGACATGCCGTGGCCGTCGAGTCGCAGCGGGGCGTCGTAGACCGCGATCCGCTCCAGCGGCAGCCGCAGCGCGGCGCGCAGCACCACGAACGCGCCGTAGCTGTGCCCGATCGCCCAGTGGGTGCCGGTGTGCGCGAGCACCGCGCCGAGGTCGTCGATCTCCTGCTCCACCGTGTACGGCTCACGCCGTGGCGGCGCGTCCGCCCGACCCCGCCGGTTGTACAGGTGCACGGTGAACCGGTCGGCGAGCCGGGCGGCGAGGCGACGGTACTCCGCGATCGTCACCCCGCCGCCGTGCACCACCACGAGCCCCGGCCCGGTGCCCGTGGAGTGCACGACGATGCCCGCGCCGTCCGGCGCCGTGATCCGGTGCATGACTGTCCCCTCTCCGACCCCTCAAACTGCGAACGACGTTTGCAGTTTACAGTGGGAGGGTGAGCGACGCATCCACCGGAGGGTCGATCTGGGCCCGGCCCCGGCGCGGCACCCGCGGCCCGACCCCGACGCACGGCCGGGACGAGATCGCCGCCGCCGCGGTCGCGCTGGCCGACGCCGACGGGCTGGGCGCCGTGTCGATGCGGGCGGTGGCCGGCGCGCTCGGCATGGCCGCCGGCTCGCTCTACCGGCACCTGTCCTCCCGCGACGACCTGCTGGACCTGATGGTCGATCGGTGCGTGGGAGAGTTGCGGCCGTACCCGACCGACGACGGGAGCTGGACCGACCAGTTCCTCCTGCTGGCCCGCCGCCAACTCGCGCTGCACCGTCGCCACCCGTGGCTGCCGGACGCGCTCTCCCGACGGGCGGTGCCCGGGCCGAACACGCTCGCCTACTTCGACGTCTGTCTGCGCATCCTGGCGCCGGTCCCGGCCGGCGTCGCCGCGAAGTTCGAGGCGATCGCCATGGTCACCGGCGTGGTCTCGCTCTTCGCCCGCAGCGCGGCGGCCACCGGCACGGTGACGTTCGACCACGTCGACCTGGCGGACCACCCGCACCTGGCGGCGGCGTTCGCCGCCCCCTCGCCGGCCCCGCCGCCCGGGGACGACCTGTTCGCCCGCACGCTGCGCGCGCTGCTCACCGGCCTCCTGACCGCCGACCGGCCCTGAGGTGCCCTGCCCCGGCCACCGATGGGCGGTTCCCGGTGTGCCCGACCGTGCCTGGGCCGTGTCCGGCGTCGGTGGTGGTGTTCGGGTGGGGCGGTGTGATGTGTCTTCGACTGTCTTTCGAGGGGGCGGTTCCTGGTGTCCGGCCGCGCCTGGTCGTGTCCGGTCTCGGTGGTGGTGTTCGGGTGGGGCGGTGTGATGTGTCTTCGACTGTCTTTCGAGAGGGCGGTTCCTGGTGTCCGGCCGCGCCTGGTCGTGTCCGGTCTTCGTGGTGGCGTTCGCGTCGGGCAGCGCGATGCGTTTCCGCTGCCTTTCGAGCTGATATCAGAAACGACTCAGAGCGTGCCGGCCACGGGCGGATCCCGGCGACGGCGTCGGTGAGTCGTTGGTGATATCAGCTCGAAAGGCACTCGCAGGCGATCAGTCTCCGCCACAGGCTCCGGGAGTCGTCCAGCCCTGTCGGGCCCGGCGTGTGTGCTCGCGCGAACCCGGCCGTGCCGGAGTCGCCGGCCCGACCGAGCAGCGAGCCGCACGCCTGAGCCGCGCCGCGAGCCGCACGCCTGAGCCGCTCACGTTCGGACCGGACCGGCGCGCAGAGCCGCGCCACGGACGGCGTCGGGCCGGGCCGGTGTGGCCGGCTATGTGGCGGGGGTCGGTCCGTGCCGGAGATCGTCGCCGGCGGGTGGCCGGGAGGTCTCGCGGGTGGCGAGGACGCGCAGCGTCTCGGCGGTCGCGATCGCGTCGCTGCGAGCGCTGCCGTGCCGGCCGTCGCCGCTGTAGAGCGACGGGTCCGCGACCAGCGGATGGTCGGTCAGGTGCACGTGCAATGTGCCGAGGCGCTGCGCCACCACCCGGGTGTGCGTGGACAGCCGGCGCATCCGCTCGCCCAGGCCGGCCCGCAGCGCGTCCGGCACGGCCGGGCTGTGCGACACGTCGAACATGCCCACCGTGATCACGTCCGCCCCGGCGTCGCGCAACGCGGTGACCATCGCGGACAGCTCGGCGTCGACCGCGTCCGGGTCGTACCCGGGCCGGAACGCGTCGTTGCCGCCGCACACCACCAGCGCCAGGTCCGGGCCGAAGGCCAGCGCGTCGGTCAGTTGGGTGGCCCGTACCTCGTGCGCGCGCAGCCCACGCCGACCCAGGTTCAGGTATGCCAGATCGGGCCGCACCCCGCGTAGCTCGGCCGCGATCCGGTCGGCCCACTGGACGTCCGGGTAGCCGTCGACCGGCTCGCAGAGCCCTTCCGCGACGCTGTCGCCCAGCACCACGAACCGGTGCCACGGATGCCCGCGCAACAGCTCGCCGGCCTCACCGGGGCGCAGGCACCACGGGTCCGTCGCCTCGGTCAGCGTCGATGGCATGCCCGGCAGGCTAGCCGAGCCGACGCGCCGGAGGAAGACCGTCAGGCGCCGGCCCGGTGCGCGGCGGCGAGCCGCTTCGGGGCGCGGGCATACCACGCCTCGGTGAGCAGCTCGGTCAGCTCGACCGCCCCGATCCGGTCGAGCCGCACCAGCACCGCCGGATAGCCGTCGAGGTGGGGCACGGTGAAGTAGACCGCCGGGTCGTCGGCGAGCAGCGCCTCCTTGGCGCCCAGGTCGGGCACCCGGGCGGCGAGGATCGGCCCGTCGGGGGCGGCGTCGCCGAGCGCGTCGAGGTCGGCGCGGCGCAGCGGCCGTTCCCAGGCGAACATCTTGTCGCGCACCCGCCAGGCCGGCAGGTCGTCGTAGGACCCGCGCTCGGTGGTCTCGGGCAGGGCCAGCGCGACCCGCCGGACGTCGTCCCAGCTCGCCATGGGCCGACCCTACGCCCACCCACCGACACCGCCGGTCAGGCCGGCGTGGCCGCGACCGGCTCCGACGCCGGGCGGTCGGTCGACGAGCGGGTGAACAGCAGCGGCACCACGGTGAGCACCAGGCAGGCCACCGCCATCACCAGCAGCGCCCGGTGCAGCCCGAGCACCGCCACCGACCAGCCGCCGAGCAACGCGCCCACCGGAAGGCCGAGAAAGGCCACCGAGCCGGAGATGCCCAGCACCCGGGTCTGCAACGTCTCCGGCACCCGCTGGTAGAGCGCCGCGCCGAGCAGCGGGTTCACCGCCGCGATCCCGATGCCGGACAGGAACGTCACCACCAGCACCACGACCAGGTCGTCGCTGAGCGCCAGGGCGAGCAGCCGGGGCGTGCCGCTGAGCGCCAGCCCCAGCGCGAACACGGCCTGCCCCGGCAACCGCGTGCCGAGCACGGTGAACAGCAGGTTGCCCAGCAGCGCGCCGGCGGAGAACACACCCAGCAGCAGCCCGAACCCGGCCGGGTCGCCGAGCACCTCGCTCACCCAGAGCGGAATCCAGACCGCGACGCTGGCGTTGGCGAACATGTTGGACGCCGACACCACGATCAGCATGGTCAGCAGCGTCCGGTCGGTGCGCAGGTACGCGAAGCCGCCGCGCAGCGCCCGCAGGTAACGCTCCCGGGGCGCCGGGTGCGCCGGCGCCTGCGGCCGGACCAGGAGCCCGATCAGCAGCGCGCACACCGCGAACGTGGCCGCGTCGATCCAGATCGCCCGGGTCAGCCCCACCCAGTCGATGAGCAGACCGCCCAGCACCGCGCCGAACAGCGTCATCCCCCGGGCCAGCCCGTCGTAGGCGGAGGTGAGCCGGATCAGCGGCACCCCGGCCCGCTCCGCGGCCGGTTTGAACAGCACGTGCTTGACCCGGTCGCCGATGCCGCGCAGCCCGCCCGCGACGGCCACCAGCACCAGCAGCGTGCCGAACCCCAGCCAGGGCGCCAACGCCACCACCGCCATCGCGGCGGCGCTCGCGGCGTCCACGACGACGGAGGTACGGCGTACCCCGAACCGGTCCGCCCACGGGGTGGCCAGCGCGCTGGAGAGCATGTACGGCAGCGTCTCCGCGGCCGCGACCAGGCCCATCCGGGTCGGGCTGCCGGTGGTCTCCAGCACCAGCCAGGGGATGGCGACCACCGAGATCCGGGTGCCGAGGTTGGACAGCAGGTCGGCGCCGACCAGGGTGTACAACTCCCGGCGCGGGTTCACGCCGAGGTCCCCACCGCGTCGGTGTCGGCCGGGTGCGCGGCGGCGTACCAGGCCCGCAACGCCCGTTTGTCGACCTTCGCGGACCGGTTCAGCGGCAGTGCGTCGACGAACTCCACCGCGCCCGGCGCCCACGTCCCGCTCAGTTCCCGGGTCACCAACGCGATCAGCTCGTCGCCGGTGACGGTCGCGTCCGGCGCGGGCACCACGTACGCGTGGGGCAGTTCCCCGGCCACCGGGTCCGGCACGCCGATCACCGCGGCGGCGCGGACCTCGGGGTGGCCGGCGAGCACGTCCTCGATCGGGCGGGAGTAGATCGGCCAGCTGCGCTGCCGGGTGAGGATCCGGTCCTGCAGCCGGTCGACCAGGTAGAGGAACCCGTCGGCGTCGAGGTGGCCGATGTCGCGGGTGCGCACCCAGCCGTCGACGAGCGACTCGGCGGTCAGCTCGGGCTGCCCGTGGTAGCCGGCGAAGCTGAGCTTCGTGCGCACCCACACCTCGCCGTCGACGTCGGCCGGCAGCACCCGCCCGTCGGCGTCGCGGATCTGCACCGTCACGTCCCCGTACGGCCGGCCGCAGGACCGCAGCCGCTCCGGATGCTCCGGGTCCTCGGTGAGCCCCGGCAGCGCGCAGATGACCACCGCCTCGCTGAGGCCGTAGACGATCCGCAGGCACGGGCCGAACCGGGCGATCGCCTGACGCAGCCGGGCCGGCGCGGCCGGCCCGGCACCCACGTTGAACATGAACATCGCGGAGAAGTCGGCGCCCGGCAGGTCGGGGTGGTCGAGCACCTCGTAGAGCATCGGCGGGGTGACGAACGTGGAGGTGAGCCGCTCGGCGTCCACGGTGGCGACGAACGCGGCCGGGTCCCACCGCTCGCGCAGGAACAGCACCCCGCCGGTGAACAGGTTGAACAACGTGGTGATCTGGCCGCTGGCCAGCCACATCGGCGAGTGCGACAGGTGTCGCAGCAGCGGGAACCCGGCGCCCCGGAAGTCGGCGGCCAGCGCGAGCACCTGCCGGTAGAAACTCTCCCGGTGGTGCACCAGCTTCGGCGTGCCGGTGGTGCCGCTGGTCTGCAGGAACGACTCCGGCGCGGGCACGTCGGCCGGCGGCGGCGCCGCCGGCTCCGCGCCGCCGGCGGTCAGGTCCGGCCCGGCGCCGCCCGGCCCGAGGCAGAGCACCGGTACGCCGGCCAGGCCCGCGGCGAGTTGCCCGCCCAGCGGGTCGCGCGGGTCGTGCACGAAGACCTCCGGTTCGGCCAGCGCGACGAACTCGTCGATCTCGCGGCGGGAGGTGACCGGGGCGATCCACATGCTGCGGCAGCCGAGCAGGTGCAGCGCGAGTTGCAGCAGCGGCCCCTCGAGCGTGTTGCCGAGCATCACCAGCACCGCCGCGCCCGGCCGTACGCCGTGCCGGCGCAGCGCGGCGGCCAGGGCGCGCACCTCGGCGGCGACCTGGGTGTAGGTCAGCCGGCGGTCACCCGCGACCAGCGCCTCCCGGTCACCGAATCCGGCGAACAGGTCCAGCGCCTCGTGCACGTAGTTCGGGCGGTCGGTCATGGCAGCCCCCATCGTGGTCCGCGAACGGCGTCCGGGCAGGTCGGAGCCGGGATACGACGGCAGGTGCCAGGGTCGGCGACCGCACCGCCGCCGGTTCCGAGCCTAGGCAGCGACGGTCCACCGCGGACAGAGCCGATCGGCGTCGCCTCACGTCCCCCGGGCATTTGATCAGGTCGATCAGGTTGATTGACGCTCGTCATCGCAGACGGCTAGTTTCCCGTCCATCGACCGGGCGGTGGCGCCGACCGCGCCACGCCCGGGGCTGCCGACCATGGAGGATCGATGCCGACCCCGAAGAGATGGCACGTCATAGCTTCCGCCGCAACGCTGCTGCTCGCCGGTACCCCGGCGGTCACCGCGAGCGCCGGTCCCACCGACACCGACCGCGCCGGGCACGGGCGCGCGGAGTGGGCCGGGAGCTGGGCCGCGGCGGTGACCCGCGGGAACACCGTGGGGCTGACCAACACCGGCCTGAACGACCAGAGCATCCGGATGACCGTGCAGACCACGGTGGGCGGTCCCCGGCTGCGGGTCCGGCTCACCAACCTCTACGGCGAGCAGGCGGTGAAGGTGGGCCACGCGACGATCGCCCGGCCGAACACCGCCACCACCGACGACCTGTCCGACGTCGACCCGGCCAGCGTCCGCGAGCTGCGGTTCTCCGGCGGCACGTCGGCGACCATCAACAAGGGCGCGGAACTGCTCAGCGACCCGCTGCCCTATCCGGTGGCCGAGCAGGAGGACCTGGTGGTCACCCTGTACTTCCCGGTGCTCACCGGCCCGGTCACGTTCCACGGCCAGTCCCGGGTCACCAACTTCATCGGCGCGACCGACCTGACCACGACCCCGGGCGGCGCCGGATTCACCATCAAGCCCAACTGCTGCTGGATGTTCCTCTCCGGCATCGACGTCGAGCGGCGGGCCACCCCGGGCTCGGTGGTGGTGCTCGGCGACTCCATCGGCGACGGCAACGGCAGTACGGTCAACGCCGACCAGCGGTGGCCGGACCTGCTCGCCGAGCGCCTGATCGACGCCCGCCCGGAGGTCCGCACCCCGGGTGTGCTCAACCTCAGCCTGGCCGGCAACCGGCTCAACCACGAGGGCACCGAGCCCGGCGCGGGCGGCTTCCCCGGCTACTACGAGCTGGGCCCGAACGCGTTGGCCCGGCTCAACGAGGACGTGTTCCCGCAGACCGGGGTGCGCACCGTCATCACCCACCTGGGCATCAACGACATCTGGATGAGCGGCGACAGCGCGGAGGCGATCATCGCCTCGCTGCGGCAGCTCAACCAGCAGGTCAAGGCCCGCGGCCTGACCAGCCTGGTCGGCACGATCACGCCGTACGAGGGCAACGGCGGGCCGGGGGTGTGGACCGAGGAGAAGGACGCCACCCGCAACGCGGTCAACGCCTGGCTGCGTGGTGCCGGGCGGGCCGAGTTCGACGGCGTGCTCGACTTCGACGCCGTGCTGCGGGACCCGGCGCGGCCGAGCCGGCTGCTGCCGGCGTACGACGCCGGGGACCACATCCACCCGAACGACGCGGGCGCGCGGGCGATGGCGAACGCCGTCCCGTTGCGGCTGCTCGGGCTGTGACACCGGGCGGGGGCGGCGTCGGCACGGCGGCCGCCCCCGCCGCCTTTCCTGGGGAGGAACGACCGCCGTGGACGTCAGCGAGATCCTCACCGGCCTGTACAGCGAGCAGGGCCGGCAGAACCCCTATCCCTTCTACGCGGCCCTGCACGCGCACGGGCCGATCAACCACATTCCCGTCCGGGCCGAGCACAGCACCGTGACCGCCGTCGCCGGCGGCTACGACGTGGTGGACCGGATCCTGCGCGATCCCGGCTGGTACAAGGGCCTCCCGCCGGGCTGGGAGGAGCAGGAGATCCTGCGCACCTTCCTCACCTCGATGATGTTCGTCAACCCGCCGGACCACACCCGGATGCGGGGCGTCTTCGCGAAGACCTTCACGCCGCGTCGGCTCGGCGCGCTGGAGCCGGTGGTGGTGCGGATCGTGGAGGAGCGGCTGGACCGGATGGCCGAGGCCGGCGGGCACGGCGCGGAGGTCGACTTCGTCGCCGACTTCGCGTACCCGGTCCCGGCCCTGGTGATGGCCGAGTTCGTCGGCCTGCCGGCGGCGGACCTGGCCTGGTACCGGCAGCGGGTCGACTGGATCGACGAGTACATGGACGTCTCCGGCAAGACGCCGGAGCGGCTGGCCCGGGCCAACCAGGCCGCCGAGGAGCTGCGGGTCTACTACCGGGACCTGATCGCCCACCGGCGCCGCTCACCCGCCACCGACCTGATCAGCGGGCTGGTCGAGGTGCTCGACGCGGGCGACGTCGACCTCACCGAGGACGAGCTGATCAGCAACCTGATCGTGCTGTTCAACGCCAGCTTCGTCACCACCGTCTACATGTTCAGCAACGGGCTGCCGCTGCTGCTGGACCACCCCGAGGTGACCGCCGCGCTGCCCGGCGACGACGCGCTGGCCCGCGGCTGCGTGGACGAGGTGCTGCGGATGGAGAGTCCGGTGCACTTCCTGGCCCGCTCCGCGCCCGCCGACGCCGACGTGGACGGCGTCCCGGTCGCGCGCGACGACAACGTGCTGCTGCTGATCGCCGCCGCCAACCGCGACCCGGCCCGGTTCCCCGACCCGGACCGCTTCGATCCGCGCCGCGACGGCCCGCCGTCGCTGGCGTTCGGCGTCGGACTGCACTTCTGCCTCGGCTCGGCGGTGTCCCGGCTGGAGGGACGGATCGCGCTGCCCCGGCTGTTCGCCCGGTTCCCCCGCCTCGCCGTCACCCAGCCCTACACCTACAGCGGGAGTCTCTTCCTGCGCGGCATCGACAAGCTCTTCGTCACCACCGGGGAGGCCGGATGACGCTCGACCCGCAGGTCCTCGCGTGGCGGGCCGCGCGCGCCGCCACCGGCGCCGCGCCGCTCTACACCCAGACCCTCGCCGAGGCCCGCGCCGCCGACCTCGCCGCGATCCGCGCCGGCTCCGGCGCGGTCGAGCCCGTCGCCGAGGTACGCGACACGCAGGTGCCCGGCCCGGGCGGGCCGCTGCCGGTGCGGATCCACCGGCCGCCCGGCGACGGCCCGCTGCCCACGCTGGTCTGGTTCTTCGGCGGTGGCTGGACGCTCGGCAGCGTGGACACCGCCGACGGGATCTGCCGCCGCCTGGTCAACCTGGCCGGCTGCCAGACCGTGACCGTCGGCTACCGGCTCGCCCCGGAACACCCGTTCCCGGCCGCGGTGGAGGACTGCCACGCCGGGCTGCGCCACGTCGCCGCGCGGGCCGACGAGTTCCGCGTCGACCCGGACCGCCTCGCGGTCGGCGGCGACAGCGCCGGCGGCAACCTGGCCGCCGCGGTGACGCTGCTGGCCCGCGCCGACGGTGGTCCCCGGCTCGCCGCCCAGGTGCTGGTCTACCCGAACACCGACCAACGCCCCGGCGAGCGCCCGACCGACGACGAGGACCCGCTGCTGTTCAACCGGCACTCGGTGCGGTGGTACCGGGACCACTACCTCGCCGACCCCGGCGACGCGGCCCACCCGCTCGCCTCGCCGCTGCTCGCCGAGAACCTGTCCGGACTGCCCCCGGCGCTCGTGGTCACCGCCGGGCACGATCCGCTGCGCGCCGAGGGCCGGCGGTACGCCGAGCGGCTGCGGGAGGCCGGCGTGCCCACCGAGACGGCCGACTACCCGGGCATGGTGCACGGCTTCTTCGTCATGCCGGGCGTGTTCGACGCCGGTCGCGAGGCCCAGGAACGGGCCGCCGCGTTCCTGCGCGAGCGGTTCGGCCCCGACCCGGCCGCTCCGCCGGCGGGCGGGACGTCGGCCGGGAGCGCGGCGGGGGTGGGCGCCCATGGCTGAGGCGCCCGGCGCGGCGACGGGCGGGGCGCCCCGGGTGGCCGACCCGGCGCCGGGGTTCGTGCCGCCGGTCAGCCTGGCCGACTTCGCCGCGTTGGCCCGGTCGGCGCTGCCGGCCGACGTGTGGGACTTCGTCGACGGCGGCAGCGGCACCGAGACCGCGCTGGCCGCGAACCGGGCCGCGCTGGACCGGGTGGCGGTGCTGCCCCGGATGCTGGCCGGCGTGGACGACCCGTCCACCGGGGCGGCGCTGCCGGGCGGCCCGGCCGCGCTGCCGGTGGCGGTCGCGCCGATGGCGTACCAGCGGTTGCTGCACCCCGACGGCGAGCCGGCGCTCGCGGCGGCGGCCGGCGCGGCCGGCGTGCCCTACGTGGCCAGCACGCTGTCCAGCACGCCGATCGAGGAGATCGCCGCCACCGGCGCGACGGTCTGGTTCCAGCTCTACTGGCTGCGCGACCGGGGTCTGGTCGCCGATCTGCTGGACCGGGCGGCGGCCGCCGGCTGCGCCGCGCTGATGGTGACCGTGGACGTGCCGGTGCTCGGCCGCCGGCTGCGCGACGCCCGCAACGGCTTCGCGCTGCCGCCGCACGTCACCGCCGCCAACCTGCCCGGCGACCGGGACGACCTGGCCCACCAGGGCACTCCCGGCGTGTCCGCGGTGCAGGCGCACACCGGCGCGGTCTTCGCCCCGGCGCTGGGCTGGGCCGACCTGGCCTGGCTGCGGGCGCGTACCCCGGTGCCGTTGCTGGTCAAGGGCATCCTGGACGCGCGCGACGCGGTCCGCGCGGCGGACGCCGGCGTGGACGCGGTGGTGGTCTCCAACCACGGCGGCCGGCAGCTCGACGCCGCCCCGGCCACCGCCACCGTGCTGCCGGAGGTCGTCGACGCGGTGGCGGAGCGGTGCGCGGTGATGCTGGACAGCGGCATCCGCAGCGGCACCGACGTGCTGCGGGCGCTCGCCCTCGGCGCCACCGGTGTGCTGGTCGGCCGGCCGCTGCTCTGGGCGCTCGCCGCCGGCGGCCGGGCCGGCGCCGAGGCCGCCCTGGCGCTGCTCGCCGCCGAGCTGCGCGACGCCCTCATCCTCAGCGGCTGCCCGGACCCGGTCGCGGCCCGGCGGCTGCGCACCCGGATCGGAGGCTGACGTGGAGCCGGTGGACCTGGCCGTCACGACGCTGCACGGCAGCGTCGACGACCCCGCGCTGAACTCGATGAACTTCCTCAACGAGGTGGCGCAGCACTACCCGGAGGCGGTGTCACTGGCAGCCGGCCGGCCCTACGAGGAGTTCTTCGACTCGGCGCTGCTGCACGCGCACCTGGACCGGTTCCGCCGGCACCTCGCCGACGACCTCGGGCTGGACCGGGCGCAGGTCGACCGCACGCTGTTGCAGTACGGGCGGACCAAGGGGATCGTGCACCACCTGATCGCCCGACACCTGGCCGTGGACGAGCGGATGACCGTCGACCCGGAGACGATCGTGGTGACGGTCGGCTGCCAGGAGGCCATGTTCCTGGTGCTGCGCGCGCTGCGGGCCGACCCGGCCGACGTGCTGTTCGCGGTCGCACCCACGTACGTCGGGCTCACCGGCGCGGCCCGCCTGGTCGACCTGCCGGTGCGCCCGGTGGCCGGCGGGCCGGACGGGGTGGACCTGGCCGACCTGCGCGCCGGGGTGCGCCGGGCCCGCGCCGAAGGGCTGCGGCCCCGGGCCTGCTACGTGATGCCGGACTTCGCCAACCCGTCCGGGGTCAGCATGGACACCGCGCACCGCCGCCGGCTGCTGGACCTGGCCGCCGCCGAGGACCTGCTGCTGATCGAGGACAACCCGTACGGCCTGTTTCCGGCGGCCGGCACGGACCGGCGGCCGACGCTCAAGGCGCTGGACACCGCGCGGCGGGTGGTCTACCTCGGCTCGTTCGCCAAGACCGTGCTGCCCGGCGCGCGCGTCGGCTACGTGGTCGCCGACCAGCGGGTGGGTGGCTCCGACGGCACGGTCGGCCCGCTCGCCGACCAGCTCGCGAAGATCAAGAGCATGGTCACGGTGAACACCTCGCCGATCAGCCAGGCGGTGATCGGGGGCGCGCTGCTGGCGCACGACTGCTCGCTGGTGGCCGCGAACGTGCGGGAGCGGGCCGCGTACGCCCGCAACCTGGGTCACCTGGTCGACGGCCTGGCGCGGCGCTTCCCGGCCGGCGGGCCGGTGCGCTGGACCGTGCCGGCCGGCGGCTTCTTCGTGGTGGTCACCGTGCCGTTCCCGGTGGACGACGCGCTGCTGCACCGCTCGGCCCGCGAGTACGGCCTGCTCTGGACGCCGATGGCGCACTTCTACGACGCCGGCACGCCGGTGCGCGCGCTGCGCCTGTCGGTGAGCGCGGTCACGCCGGCGCAGATCGACCTGGGCCTGGACCGGCTCGCCGCGCTGGTCGGCGACGTGACGGCCGGCGTGGGCGCACCGGCGTGACGGCGCACTGTCGCCGTTCCGGCACCACCCGTGTTCCCCGGGACGGTGCGGTCCGTTGATAATGGACGGATGGTTGCCTGGGAGTACGCGTTGCTGGTCCGTCGCTATCAGGGGCAGGGCCGCAATTTCCACGTCACGTTCGTCTGGTACGGCCCGGACGGCTCGCGCTCCGACGTGACCGCGTACGGCGACACCGCGATCGCCCACCTCAACCGGGTCGGCCGCGAGGGCTGGGAGCTGGTCTCCGCCGCCGAGGACGTGAACAACGTGCAGGGCAGCACCGAGGTGCACCGCTACCACCTCAAGCGCCCGCTGCGCTGACCCGATAGCGTCTCCCCGCCGGCAGGGGAGGGGACAGCCATGGGTCGGTTCGTGGTCGGGGTGGACCTGGGCACGCTCTCCGGGCGGGCCGTCGTGGTCGACGTGGTCGACGGCGCCGAGCGGGGCAGCGCGGTGCACACCTACCGGCACGGGGTGCTGACCGAGCGGCTCCCCGGCGGGCCGGCGCTGCCGCCCGGCTGGGCGCTGCAGGACCCGGCCGACCACGTGGAGGTGCTGCGGACCGCCGTGCCCGCCGCCGTCCGCGCCGCCGGGATCGACCCGGCCGAGGTGGTCGGCGTCGGGGTGGACGCCACCTCGTGCACGGTGCTGCCCACCCTGGCCGACGGCACCCCGCTCGCCGAGCTGCCCGACCTGCGGGACCGGCCGCACGCCTGGCCGAAGCTCTGGAAGCACCACGCCGCCCAGCGGCAGGCCGAGCGGATCACCGCCCTGGCCGGGGCGCGCGGCGAGGGCTGGCTGACCCGCTACGGCGGCCGGGTGTCCGCCGAGTGGCAGCTGGCCAAGGCGCTGGAGGCGCTGGAGGAGGACCCGGCCGTGTTCCACCGGGCCCAACACTGGGTGGAGACGGCGGACTGGCTGGTCCGGCGGTTGTGCGGGCGGGCCACCCGCAACGCCTCCGCCGCCGGGTTCAAGGGACTGCGGCAGGACGGCCGCGACCCGGACGCCGGCTTCCTCGCCGCGCTGCACCCGGAGCTGCCCGACCTGCTGGCGAAGCTGGACCACGGCCCGCTGCTGCCGCCGGCCGCCCGCGCGGGCCTGCTGACCGAGGAGGCGGCCGGCTGGACCGGCCTGCCCGCCGGCGTCCCGGTCGCGGCCGGGGCCATCGACGCGCACGTGACCGCGGCGGCGGCCCGGACGGTCGCGCCGGGCCGGATGCTCGCCGTCCTCGGCACCAGTACCTGCCTGATCCTGAACGCGGAGCACCGGCACGAGGTGCCCGGCGTCTGCGGGGTGGTCGCGGACGGGGTGACCGCCGGCCACTGGGGGTACGAGGCCGGGCAGAGCGGGGTCGGCGACATCTTCGCCTGGTACGTCGAGCGCGGGCTGCCCGCCGCGTACGCCGAGGAGGCCGCCCGGCGCGGCCTGTCGCCGCAGGACCTGCTGGACGCGCTCGCCGCCGACCAGCCGGTCGGCGGGCACGGGCTGCTGGCGCTGGACTGGCACAGCGGCAACCGTTCGGTGCTGATGGACCACGAGCTGAGCGGCGTGCTGGTCGGGCTCACGCTGGCCACCCGGCCGGAGGACATCTGGCGGGCGTTGCTGGAGGCGACCGCGTTCGGCGCCCGCACCGTGCTCGAGGCGTTCGGGTCCGCCGGGCTGGCCGTGGACGAGCTGACCGTGGCCGGTGGTCTCACCGCGAACCGGTTGCTGCTGCGCGTCTACGCCGACGTGCTGCGCCGCCCGCTGCACGTGCTGGCCACCGCGCACCCGGCCGCGCTGGGCGCGGCGATCCACGCGGCGGTCGCCGCCGGCGTGTACCCGGACGTGGAGCGCGCCTCGGCGGCCATGGGCGCTGCCCACCGCGAGACGGTCCAGCCGGACCCGGCCCGCGCCGACGCCTACGACGACCTGTACGCCGACTACCGCGCCCTGCACGACCACTTCGGCCGGGGCGGCACCGACCTCCTGCACCGCCTCCACGCCCGCCGCGCCCCCCGTCCCGCCCCGGCCGACCCGTCCTCCCCGGGGTGACCAGGGAGTTCGGGTCGGCGGCGGCGGTGGCTGGTCGGGTCGAGGTCAGGCCAGGTCGACGGTGGGGTAGAGGGGGAAGGGGGTGAGCAGGTCGGCGGCCTGCTTGCCGACCTGCTCGGCGACCGCCGGGTCGAGGACGTACTTCGCCTTCGACGCGGCGCCGTCCGGGCCGGTGCCGGCCGTGGTCTGGCTGAGCACGGTGTGGATCAGCTCGGCGGTGGCGTCCATCTCGGTGGTGCCGAGCCCCCGGGTGGTCAGCGCCGGGGTGCCGATCCGGATGCCGGAGGTGTACCAGGCGCCGTTCGGGTCCTGCGGCACCGCGTTGCGGTTGGTCACGATGCCGGAGTCGAGCAGCGCCTGCTCGGCCTGCCGCCCGGTCAGCCCGTAGTTGGACACGTCGATGAGCACCAGGTGGTTGTCGGTGCCGCCGGTGACCAGCGTCGCGCCCCGGCGCAGCAGCCCGTCGGCGAGGGCCTGGGCGTTGTCGACGATCCGCTGGGCGTAGTCGGCGAAGTCGGGGCGCCGGGCCTCGGCCAGCGCGACCGCCTTGGCGGCCATCACGTGCGGCAGCGGGCCGCCGAGCACCATCGGGCAGCCCCGGTCGACCTGGTCGGCCAGCTCCGGACCGCAGAGCACCATGCCGCCGCGCGGGCCGCGCAGCGACTTGTGCGTGGTGGTGGTGACGATGTGCGCGTGCGGCACCGGGTCGAAGTCGCCGGTGAAGACCTTGCCGGCGACCAGCCCGGCGAAGTGCGCCATGTCCACCATGAAGGTGGCGCCGACCGAGTCGGCGATCTCCCGCATGATCCGGAAGTTGACCTTCCGGGGGTACGCCGAGTAGCCGGCGACCAGGATCAGCGGCCGGAACTCGCGGGCCGCCTCGGCCACCCGGTCGTAGTCGATCAGCCCGGTCGCCGGGTCGGTGCCGTAGCTGCGCTGGTCGAACATCTTGCCGGAGATGTTCGGCCGGAAACCGTGGGTGAGGTGGCCGCCGGCGTCCAGCGACATGCCGAGCATCCGCTGGTCGCCCAGCTCCCGGCGCAGCGCGAACCAGTCCGCCTCGGTGAGGTCGTTGACGTGACGGGCCTGGGCCCTCTTCAGCGCGGGGGACTCGACCCGGTCGGCCAGGATCGCCCAGAAGGCGACCAGGTTGGCGTCGATGCCGGAGTGCGGCTGCACGTACGCGTGGGTGGCGCCGAACAGCTCCCGGGCGTGCTCGGCGGCGAGCGCCTCGACGGTGTCCACGTTCTGGCAGCCGGCGTAGAAGCGCCGACCGACGGTGCCCTCGGCGTACTTGTCGCTGAACCAGTTGCCCATGGTCAGCAGGGTCGCGGGGGAGGCGTAGTTCTCGCTGGCGATGAGCTTCAGCGACTCGCGTTGGTCGGCCAGCTCCGCGCCGATGGCGTCGGCCACCCGCGGCTCGACGGCGCGGATCACCTCCAGCGCGCTGCGGAAGGCGGTGGACTCGGCGTTGGGCGACATGCGACCTCCTGGTGACGTGCGGAAGGCCCAGGCGCTCGGCATGCGTCCTCATGACGAGGCCGCTCCCCGATGGTGCTCCATCTCCGCGCGCCAGTCACGGCCCGCGCCGATCCTACCGGGTGGGCCCGCGCCGGACCTGCGGGGTTGGGCCGCCCCTCGTGGGGCACATCCGGTGCGGGGCCGGTCCGCGACGGCGGGTCGCCCCGCCGGAGAGGAGGCACGAGCATGACCACACCGACCACCGGGCGGCCGCTCGCCGTGGTGACCGGCGCGTCCAGCGGCATCGGGTACGAGTTGGCCGTCCAGTTCGTCGAGCACGGGTACGACGTGGTGGTCGCCGCCGAGGACGCGGCGATCGAGACTACGGCCCGCGACCTGCGGCGCGACGGCGGCCCGGAGGTGCATCCGGTCCGGGCGGACCTGGCCACGCCGGAGGGGGTGGAGCAGCTGGCCGGGGCGGTGACCGGGCAGGGGCGTCCGGTCGACGCGCTGGCGCTGAACGCCGGGCGGGGCGCGGGCGGGGACTTCGTCGGCGGCACCGACCTGGCCGACGAGCTGACCGTGATCGACCTGAACGTGCGCTCGACCGTGCACCTGGCCAAGCTGCTCCTGCCGGACATGGTGCGCCGGGGCGCCGGGCGGGTGCTGTTCACCTCGTCCATCGCGGCCACCATGCCGGGGGCGTACCAGGCGGTCTACAACGCCTCGAAGTCGTTCGTGCAGTCCTTCGCCGAGGGGGTGCGCAACGAGCTGAAGGACAGCGGCGTCACGGTGACGTCGTTGATGCCGGGCCCGACCGACACGCAGTTCTTCGACCGGGCCGACATGGAGGACACCCGGGTCGGCCAGGGGAAGAAGGACGACCCCCGGAAGGTGGCCGAGGATGCGTTCGAGGCCCTGATGAAGGGGGAGCACAAGGTGGCCGCCGGGTCGCTGGTGAACAAGGTCCAGGTGGCGGCCGGCAAGATCGTCCCGGACCGGTTGAAGGCCGAGCAGCACCGGAAGATGGCCGAGCCCGGCTCGGGCGACTGAGCGATCGGATGCAAGGAAGGGTCCCTTATTAACGCCAGGCGTTAATAAGGGACCCTTCCTTGCATTCTCAGGCGACCACGGCGTCCCGCGACTTCTTCAGCGCCTTCGGCTCGGTCGGCGTCGTCGGGGCCTTCGGCCGCAGGTCGAGCATCCGCTGGCCGATCTCCTGGAGCTGGTTACGCCCGAGCGCCTCCCGGACCTTCGGGAACCACTCCTGCTCCTCCTCCTCGACGTGGTGCAGCACGTTCTCGATCAGCACCGTCGTCTTCGCCACGTACCGTTCGTCGTCGGCGTCCATGGTGAACAGCTCGAAGCAGAGCACGTCCGCGACGTGGTGCTCCTCGTACGACTCGAGGATGTCGTCCTCGACGTCCGGCACCAGCTTGCGGACCTCGGGGTACATCACCTCGTTCTCCAGGTAGGTGTGCACCGTCAGGGCTTCGAGGATCTGCGTGACGATCTTCCCGCGCGCGCTCGCCGGGCCGTCCTCGGCGTCCTGGAACGCCTTGAACAGGCGGCGGATCTCCTTGTGGTCCTCCTTGAGCAGGACGATCGCGTCGGTGGACACCGGTGCCTCCTAGGGTCGACTGATGTCGGCCCCCCTACCCCCGACCGGATCGGCACAAACCGCGCGGATCACACCGTGGCCAGCGTGTACGGGATCTCGTCGAGCAGCTCGCGGGCGAGGAAACCGATCCGGCCGTAGCGGGGGACCAGCCGCTGCCCGCTGACCGCGTGCGCGAACGCGGCCCAGCAGGCGGCCTGCGCCGGGTCGGCGCCCCGGGAGAGCAGCCCGGCCAGCAGGCCGGCGCGCACGTCGCCGCTGCCGGAGGTGCCCAGCCCGGCGTCCCCGCTCTCCTCCCGCCAGGCCCGGCCGTCCGGGGTGGCGATGTGGCCGTAGAGCGAGACCACCGCGTCGTAGCGGCCGGCCAGCTCGATCGCCTCGGCGTCCAGGTCGTCGCCGGGGTCGCGGTCGAGCAGGTGACGGGCCTCGGTGAGGTTGGGGGTCAGCACCACCCTGCGGCCCGAGCCGACCAGCAGGTCCGGCTCGTGGCTGAGCGCGCCGAGCGCGTACGCGTCGAGCACCAGCGCGGTCTCCGGGCCGGCCGCGTCGAGGACCAGACGCAGCAGCTCCGTGGTGGTGTCGATGTCGTTCAGCCCGGGGCCGACCGCCACCACGTCCGCGTCGGCGACCAGCCCGCCGAGCAGGTCGCCGGGATCGCCCCGGACCGCGCCGTCGCGGTTCTCCGGCAGGCCGACCACCAACGCCTCGGGCACCTGGATGCTGAGCGCGGCGGCGGTGGACTCGGCGGCGGCGAGTTGCAGCACGCCGGCGCCGGCGCGCAGCGCGGCCACGCCGGCCAGCAGCACCGCCCCGGGCGTGAACCGGGAGCCGCCGACGACCAGCACCGTGCCCCGTGCCTCCTTGCCGCCGGTCGGTACGGGCAGCGCCCAGTCCCGCAGCAGCGCGGGGGTGATCACGTCAGACCGGCTCGGCATGGACCTCGTCCTCCCTGGTGGGTTGCGCCCCCTGCCGGTGCAGGTGGGTGACGTCGTTGAACAGCTCCGGCGTGAGGCGGCCGGACTCGTCGGCGCGCCAGCCGGTGACCGAGCAGTTGGCGATCACGTGGTCACGGGTGAGCGCCATCAACTCCTCCTCGGTGAGCCCTTCCACCAGGTAGCGCAGCAGGAACACCAACGCGTCGTGGCCGAACAGCAGCACCCGTCCGCCCTCGTGGTCGCGGCGCAGGTCGCCCAGCAGGGCCCGCAGCCGCAGCGCCACGTCGGTCCAGGACTCGCCGCCCGGCGGGCGGTAGTAGAACTTGCCGAGCCGGGCGCGTCGCTCGGCCTCCTCGGGGTGGCGCCGGCGCACGCCGTGGCCGGTCAACCCGTCGAGGATGCCCAGCTCCCGGTCGCGCAGCCGTTCGTCGCGGCTCATCGGCACGCCGGTCCCGGCCAGGGCCAGCTCGGCGGTGCGCACCGCCCGCAGGTACGGCGACACCACCGCCACGTCCGGCCGGCGCCCCTCGGGCAGGCCGGCCAGCCACCGGCCGGTCGCCCGGGCCTGCTCCTCGCCGGTCGACGACAGCGGCACGTCCGCGTCCCGGTGGGTGAGGTCGATCAGCTCGGCGCCGGACGTCTCGGCCGCGGTGGCCGCCACGTTCGCCGTGCTCTCGCCGTGCCGGACGATCCAGAGCGATGCCAACTCCGCCATGCGGCCTCCGGTACCCGGGGTCCGGGACGGGTAACCGTGCCGGTCGCCACCGTGCGTGAACGGGGCGGGAAGGGGTAAGCGGCCGGTTCCGGAAGTCGACACAGGGAGGTGTGCCGTGGCGACCATGGTCCGTGAGCCGATGAGCCCGGTGAAGGACAAGAACTACGACCTGATCCACGCGCTGCAGATGTCACTCCAGCACATCTGGCAACTGGAGACGTACATCGCGGACGCGGAGGACCGGGGCGACTCCGAGCTCGCCACCTGGTTCCGCAAGATCCAGGAGAACAACCGCAAGGCCGGCGACCAGGGCAAGAAGCTGCTGGCCGAGCGCCTGCAGCGGGAGAACGGCTGACCGTCTTCCCGATCGGCCGGGTGGGTGCGCCCACCCGGCCGACGCGTGCCCGGGCGAGGGACAGCGCGGCACGCATCGATCCGGCAGGATGTCCGGCAGGCCGGGGCGGTCCCGGTCGCCGGGGGGCTGGCATGTCGACGGTGGTCCGGGGTCTGCGCGAGGCGCTGGTGCTCTTCGTGATCGCGGCGGTGGTGATCGCGGTGGCGGTCGGCGTCTGGGTCGCGGTCGCCGGTGGCGACTTCACCGATCGGCTCGGCTTCTCGTTCATGCTGGTCGGCCTGCTCATCGGAATGACCGGCGACCTGACGCTGAGCCGGATCGGCATGCTGGACGCGCGGTCCGCGTTCGGCCTCGCCCCCGAGCGCGACGACGCCGGCGGCGGGCGGGTCCTGACCGGGGTCGGCGTCTTCCTCTTCGTCTCGGTGCCGCTGATCGTGGTCGGGGCCCTGCTGATCACCTGACGAGATGCCCGCGTGCGGCCGGTCCACGTCGTACGGTGTGGGGCGTGGCGACCACGGCGGCCGAGGAACTCCGGGTGGGGGAGCGGCTGGTCCGCGTCTCCAGCCCCGACAAGCCCTACTTTCCCGAGCGCGGGCTGACCAAGCTGGACGTCGTGCGCTACTTCCTGGCCGTCGGTGACGGCATCCTGCGCGCGCTGCGGGACCGGCCGACCATGCTGGAACGCTGGCCGCGCGGGGTGTTCGAGGGCGCGAAGGTGGCCACCCGGCAGACGAACAAGGGCGACGCGTTCTACCAGAAGCGGCTGCCGGCGGGCGCGCCCGACTGGGTGCGCACCGCGCACATCACGTTCCCCAGCGGCCGGACCGCCGACGAGGTGGCCCCGAGCGAGCTGGCCGTGGTGATCTGGGCGGCCAACCTGGGCACGCTGCGGTTCCACCCCTGGCCGGTGTCGAAGGCCGACGTCGAGCGCCCCGACCAGCTGCGCATCGACCTCGACCCGATGCCGGGGGTGGACTTCGCGCAGGTGGTGCCGGTGGCCCACGAGGTGCGGGCGTTCCTCGCCGAGCTGGGCATGGAGGGCTTCCCGAAGACCACCGGCGGTCGTGGCATCCACGTCTACCTGTCGATCGAGCCGCGCTGGAGCTTCGGGGAGTGCCGGCGGGCGGTGCTGGCGCTCGGCCGGGAGATGCAGCGCCGGCTGCCCGACCTGGTCACCACCACCTGGTGGCGGGACCAACGCGACCGGCCGGTCTTCGTCGACTACAACCAGATGGCCCGCGACCACACCATGACCTCGGCGTACTCGATCCGGCCGACGCCGCGGGCGCTGGTCTCGGCGCCGCTGGACTGGGCCGAGCTGGACGACGCCCGCCCGGAGGACTTCGACGTGGTGAGCATGCCGGCCCGGTTCGCCGAGCGGGGCGACCCGCACGCCGGCCTGGACACACGGCGATATTCCCTGGAACGCCTGCTGGAGCTGGCCGATCGCGAGGGCCTGGAGTCCCCGCCGGAGCGTTGAGCGCTCAGGCCCAGGGGCTCAGCGTGCCGTCGAACTCCTCGAAGACCAGCCAGGTGCGAGTGGAGAGCACCCCGGCGATGCTCTGCACCCGGTCCAGCACCACGTCGCGCAGCGTGGCGTTGTCCGGCGCGCGCACCAGTGCCAGCACGTCGTGCTCACCGCTGAGCAGCGCCGCGTGCTCGATGTAACGCACCTGGGCCAGCTCGGCGGAGACCTCCCGCCAGGTGTTCTGCTCGATGGTCAACGCGATGTAGGCCGACGTGCCCAGGCCGGCCGGCTCCGGGGCGACCCGCGCGGTGAAGCCGGTGAGCACGCCGTCGCGCAGCAGCCGCTCCACCCGGGCGTACGCGTTGGTGCGCGAGACGTGCACCCGTTCGGCGAGCGTCCGGATGGACAGCCGGGCGTCGGCGACCAGCTCCCGCAGGATCCGCCGGTCGACCTCGTCGAGCGGCCCGACCGAACGTCCCGTTCCGCCCGCCCCGCCCGGTGTGGTGCCGGTCTCCTGGCTCACCCCGCCCACCTCCCCGCGCCATTCGTCCCGCGTTCATCCCGGATGTTGAGTCAATCATCCCTGAGCAGGAGCATAGGGCCACCACACGTCCAGGAGGTCCCCGCCGTGACGACCACACCCCAGGCGGTCCGCAGGGCATCCCCGCGCACCCGCCGGCCGGCCACCCCGGCCGCTCCCGACCCGACGGCCGGCCTGCTGCCGCAGTCCGAGCCGGTCCGGCTGCTGAATCCGGACGGCACTCCGCTGCCGCCCCGCGACGACTACCCCGAGCCGCCGGTCGAGACGCTGCGCGAGATGTACCGCCGCATGGTCGTCGGCCGCCGCTTCGACACCCAGGCCACCGCGCTGACCAAGCAGGGCCGGCTCGCCGTCTACCCGTCCGCCCGGGGCCAGGAGGCCTGCCAGGTCGGCGGCGTGCTGGCGCTGCGCGACACCGACTGGGTCTTCCCGACCTACCGGGAGTCGATGGCGCTGACCGCCCGCGGCCTCGACCCGGTCGAGGTGCTCACCCTGCTGCGCGGCGACTGGCACTGCGGGTACGACCCGGCCGTCACCCGCACCGCGCCCCAGTGCACCCCCCTCGCGACCCAGTCCGTGCACGCCGCCGGCCTCGCCTACGGCGAGTCGTACCAGGGGCGGGACACCGTCGCGCTGACGTTCATCGGCGACGGCGCCACCAGCGAGGGCGACTTCCACGAGGGCGTCAACTTCGCCGCCGTGTTCAAGGCCCCGGTGGTCTACCTGGTGCAGAACAACAAGTACGCGATCAGCGTGCCGCTGTCCCGGCAGACTGCCGCGCCGACCCTGGCCTACAAGGGCGTCGGCTACGGCGTGCCCAGCGAGCAGGTCGACGGCAACGACCCGGTGGCCGTCCTCGCGGTGCTGAACCGCGCCGTCGCGCACGCCCGCGCCGGCAAGGGCCCGTACCTGATCGAGGCGCACACCTACCGGATGGAGCCGCACACCAACGCGGACGACCAGACCCGCTACCGGGACGCCGAGGAGGTCGAGGCGTGGCGCGACCGCGATCCGATCGCCCGCCTGGAGGCCTACCTGCGAGCCCGCGGCGTGCTGGACGACGCGGCCGTCGCGGCCGTCGCGCAGGAGGCCGAGGAGTACGCCGCAGCGCTGCGCCGCCGGATGGACGCCCAGCCCACCGTCGACCCGCTGAGCCTGTTCGACCACGTCTACGCCGAGCCGACACCGCAGCTGGTCGAGCAGCGTGAACTGGTCCGGGCCGAGCTGGAAGCGGCCCGCGACGAGGAGGGGAACGCCTGATGGCCACCATGACCATGGCGAAGGCGCTCAACGCCGCGCTCGCCGACGCGATGCTCGACGACGAGCGGGTGGTCGTCTTCGGCGAGGACGTCGGCCAGCTCGGCGGCGTCTTCCGGATCACCGACGGGTTGCAGGCCCGCTTCGGCGACAAGCGCTGCTTCGACACCCCGCTCGCCGAGGCGGGCATCGTCGGCTTCGCCGTCGGCCTGGCCATGTCCGGGCTGCGGCCGGTGGTCGAGATGCAGTTCGACGCGTTCGCGTACCCGGCGTTCGAGCAGATCGCCTCGCACGTGGCGAAGCTGCGCAACCGCACCCGCGGCGCGCTCAGCGTGCCGATCGTGATCCGGGTCCCCTACGCCGGCGGCATCGGCGGCGTCGAGCACCACTGCGACTCCTCCGAGGCCTACTACGCGCACACCCCGGGGCTGAAGGTCGTCACCCCGGCCACCGTCGAGGACGCGTACTCCCTGCTGCGCGCCGCGATCGACGACCCGGACCCGGTCGTGTTCCTGGAGCCGAAGAAGCTCTACTTCGGAAGCGGCGAGGCCGAGCTGCCGGCGCGCACCGCGCCGATCGGCACCGCCGTCGTGCGCCGCCCCGGCACCGACGCCACGCTCGTCGCGTACGGGCCGGCGGTGCCGGTGGCGCTGGCCGCGGCCGAGGCGGCCCGGGAGGAGGGCTGGGATCTGGAGGTGGTCGACGTGCGCAGCATCGTGCCGTTCGACGACGCCACCGTCACCGCCTCGGTACGCCGCACCGGACGGTGCGTGGTGATCCAGGAGGCGCAGGGCTTCGCCGGCGTCGGCGCCGAGATCGCCGCCCGGGTGCAGGAGCGCTGCTTCCACGCGCTGCACGCCCCGGTGCTGCGGGTGTCCGGGCTGGACATCCCCTACCCGGCGCCGATGCTGGAGCACACCCACCTGCCGTCGGTCGACCGGGTGCTGGACACCGTCGCCCGGCTGCAGTGGGACGACCAGCCCGACACCCGGTGGGTGGCGGCATGAGCGAACGCACCGCTGTCGGTACACGCGACTTCCTCCTGCCGGACCTGGGGGAAGGGCTGAGCGAGGCGGAGATCGTCGAGTGGCGGGTCGCCGTCGGTGACGTGGTCACCGTGGACCAGAGCGTGGTCGAGGTGGAGACCGCCAAGGCCGTCGTCGACGTGCCCTGCCCGTACCCGGGCCGGGTGGTGGCCCTGCACGGCGCGGCGGGCGAGGTCCGCCCGGTCGGCCAGCCGCTGATCACCATCGCGCCGCTCGACGGCGCGGACGCCCCGGACCCGCACGCCACCTACCGCGAGGAGGAGCGGGCCGGCTCCGGCAACGTCCTGATCGGGTACGGCACCGGCCACGGCGGCCCGGGTCGGCGGCGACGTCGGCCCCGCCTCGCGGTGGCTCCCGAGCCCGCCCCGACGGCCCCCGCGGCCGTCCCGGCCGGCCCTGCGGCCCCGACGGGTCGCGCGGTCCCGGGTGCCTCGTCGACGCCGACCGGCTCGCTCGCGGCCGCGGACCGGGAGCCCGAACCGGCGCCGGCCGGTGGACCGGCGGCGGCGCCGCTGGTCATCTCGCCGATCGTGCGGCGGCTGGCGAAGGAGCACGGGATCGACCTGGCGTCGGTGCGCGGCACCGGCCCGGGCGGCGTGATCCGCCGGGTCGACGTGGAGGCGGCCCGGACCGCACCGGCCGCCCGGTTGGCGGCCGTGCCGGACGCCCCGGACGCGCACGTCGGGCTCGCCCCGACCGGCGACGGCGACGTGGTCGTCCCGCTCACCGGCATCCGCAAGGTGATCGCCGACAAGCTCTCCCGCAGCCGGCGGGAGATCCCCGAGGTGACCATCTGGGTGGACGTGGACGCCACCGGGCTGCTGGAGACCCGGGCCGCGATCAACGCCGCCTCCCCGGACGCGCCGGTGAGCATCCTGGCCCTGCTGGCCCGGATCTGCCTCAGTGGGCTGCGGCGGTACCCGCAGCTCAACGCGCGGGTCGACACCGAGGGTCAGCGGATCGTCCAGTCCGCCGGCGTGCACCTGGGCATCGCGGCGCAGACCGACCGCGGGCTGGTGGTGCCGGTGCTGCGCGACGCCCAGCGGCTGACCACCCGGGAGCTGGCCGCCGCGCTCGCCGAGACCACCGCGTCGGCCCGGGCCGGCACGCTGCCCCCGGCGCGGCTGAGCGGCGGCACGTTCACGCTCAACAACTACGGCGTCTTCGGGGTGGACGGTTCCACGCCGATCATCAACCACCCGGAGGCGGCGCTGCTCGGCGTCGGCCGGATCGTGGACAAGCCCTGGGTGGTGGACGGGCAGCTCGCCGTCCGCAAGGTGACCCAGCTCAGCCTCACCTTCGACCACCGGGTCTGCGACGGTGGGGTGGCCGGCGGGTTCCTGCGCCACGTGGCCGACTGCGTCGAGCAGCCGGCCCTGCTGGTCGCCAACGTCTGACCGTCCCCCCCCGGCCCCGGCCCCGGCCCCACCGAGAGGGCCGGGGCCGCTCGCGTCCCCGCCGCCGTGCCCGCGATCTTGCACTTGCTGCCCTCGATGTGCCCGATTCGCACCCTTCTCGAGGGCCGCAACTGCAAGATCGCGGCAGTGGTGCAGGTGGCGTGGGGTGTGAGCCGGCTCCGGCGTGCGACGTCCAGCGCTGCCCGTCTCGCCGGGCCGGCCCCCTCACGCCCGCCCCTCATCCGTCGATCATGAGGTTGGCGGGGACGAATCGGACGCCGTGCGCCGTCAACCTCATGATCGACGGATGAGGGGCGGGCGGGGCGCGGGGCGGGCGGTGGTACGGGAATCGGGCGGAGGGGGCGTGGGGCGCAAGCCGGGACGGGAATTACCTGTCCGGCACGATTCGCGCAGCTGTTTCCGAGCAATTCCGCCGAAGGTGCCACAGCGTGATGCCGGGCCTACAGAATGTGGGCGAGGGGATGCGGAAATGGGGGGCGAAATATGTTTGTGAGGCGACGACTGACGCTTTTCGCGATGACTGTCGCAGTCGCGCCACTGGCGGTCGGCGCGTGCACCGCCGGCCCGAAGTCGGTGGCGCGCAAGGCCGAGGCGGCCCCGCCGTCGGTGGCCGTGACACCGGTCGACCGGGCCCGGGACGTGCCGATCAGCGCGGAGGTGGGCACGAAGGTCAGCAACGGCAGGGTGACCGCCGTGAAGCTCACCGACGACAAGGGCCGCCCGGTGCCGGCGCAACCGCGCGAGGACGGTTCCGGCTGGGTGCCGGACCGCCCGTTGGCGAATTCGCGGGCGTACACGGCCGAGGTGACCGTGACCGGCGATTCCGGAAAGACCACCACGCGCAAGACGACGTTCACGACGATGGCCAAATCCACCAAACCGGCCGTCACCAGCGAATTGTATTTCCGGGACAACCAGACGTACGGGACGGCGATGCCGGTGGTGCTCGGTTTCGACCCGCCGATCCCGGAGCAGGCCCGTGCGGACGTGCAGCGGCGGCTGTTCGTCAAGACCGACCCGCCGCAGCCGGGCACCTGGTCCTGGGTCGCCGACGGCAAGCAGGCCGAGTACCGGGCGCCCGACCGGTGGAAGCCGGGTACGAAGATCAGCGTGCGCAGCGCGCTGGAGGGGCTGCCCATCGGCAAGGAGGCGGTGGGCGACGCGGACCGGGTGGCGTCGGCCAAGGTGGGGCGGCAGGTGTCGCTGGACATCGACAACACCACCAAGCAGATGGCCGTCTACCAGGACGGCAAGCTGCTCAAGAAGGTCCCGGTCAGCCTCGGCAAGCCGAGCACGCCGAGTTCCAGCGGCACCATGGTGATCATGGAGAAGCACGAGCACACCACGTTCGACACCCGGGGTGAGCCGGACGGCGGCTACGTGGTCGACGTGGACGACGCCCAGCGACTGACCTGGGGCGGCGAGTTCATCCACTCGGCGCCGTGGTCGGAGGGGGAGCAGGGCTTCAACAACACCTCGCACGGCTGCACCAACGTCTCGGCCACCGCCGCGGACTGGCTGATGGGCATCACCCAGGTCGGTGACCTGGTGACCGTCAAGGGCACCGAGGTGCAGCTCCAGCAGGGCAACGGCTTCACCGCCTGGAACGTCGGGTGGAACGAGTTCGCCAAGGGCAGCGCGCTGCCCGTACCGGCGGGCCTGAAGCCCACGCAGAGTCCGACGCCGCACCCGGGCGCGGTGGCCGGCGGGTCGTCGCCCGCCCCGGCCCCGAGCCGGAGCAACAGCGGCGGCTGAACCGGGGGAGGAACGGCCCCGGGGTCGGCGTCGCGTCCGCGGCGCCGGCCCCGCGCCGTCTCAGTCCAGGTCGACGCGGGCCACGCCGGTCGCGGTCAGGCTGCCCAGCCAGAGCTGCCGGCCGTGCTGCCGCACGCCGGTGACCATCGGGTACGCCCCGCTCGGGCCGTGCAGCGTACGCAGCACCCGTCCCGCGTCGTCGACCAGCGCGACCAGCCCGTAGCGGCGGGGCTGCGGCTGCACCGCGCCCGGCAGCAGGGCGACGATCTGCCGCACCCGGGGATGGGGCAGCAGCCGCTCCATGATCGGCAGGCGAGGGCTGGGCAGCGCGATCCAGTACGTCCCGTCGCCGACCGCGGAGACGTTGTCCGGGTAGGCCGGCAGGTCGGCCAGCACGGTGGCCCGCCCGCCCGGAAGCTCGACCCGCAGCAGCCGGTGGGTGGCGGTCTCGACCAGCATCAGCGCCGACTCGTCCGGGGTGAGCGCCAGCCCGTTGGGGAAGTAGAGCCCGTCCGCCACCACGTCGGTGCGCCCGCTGCGCCGGTCGTAGGCCAGCACCCGGCCGTTGGGCCGGTGCTCCAGCAGGTCGCGTTTCCACTGGGACAGCGGGAACCGGTCGGAGGAGTCGGTGAAGTAGACGGTGCCGTCCCGGGCGACCGCCGCGTTGTCGGCCAGGTGCACCGGCGGCCCGCTGCCGGTCAGCTCATGCACCGCGCCGGCCGGGTCGACCCGCAGCAGCCCCCGGTAGGCGTCGCAGACCAGCAACCCGCCGTCGACCGGGTCCAGCTCGATGCCGAGCGGCCGGCCGCCGGTCTCGGCGAGCAGCGTGGGCCGGGTGCCGGCCGGGGCGTCCGCCGGCCACCACCAGAGCCGGCCGTCCTCGTCGCCACTGATCGCCCGGCCCTCGCCGTCGACGACCACGTCCTCCGGCCCGTGCCCGCCGGCGGGCAGCGGCAGCAGGTCGGCACGATCGAGCCGGGTGTCGCCGGGGGCCCAGGGCCCGTCCAGCGGCGGCGGCACGGTGGCCGGCTCACGGACCGGCCGGATCAGCAGGGGCGCACGCGGGCGGGGCACAGACACGGCCATCGGCTCATTGTGGCCCGGTCGACGCGTCGACGGCAGTCCCGGCCGGCGTGTCCGCGTGGCGGACCGGTCCCTGGGGTCCGGCTGCCCACGCTCAGAGGGCTGCCGTCGGCGCGGCCGGGCGGGCTGCGGTCTCGCGCGGGCCGGTCCGGAGGGGCTCCGCGCACGCCGCCGGCGAGGGGTTGCGGGATGACCCTGAGCGGCCTCGGGGTCGGCACCCGGGCGCTACCCGGAACCCCCGCGCGGACGTGGCGGAACTGTCGGTGGGCGCCGGTAGGTTTGCCGCATGGCAGACAGCGGCGACCGCTTCCACGTGGCGACGGAGGTGCACGACCAGGTGGTCGTGCTGCGCCCGGTCGGCGAGATCGACATCGCCACCGTGACGGCGTTCCGGGCCGCGCTCTGGGCGGCGCCGGCGCGGCCGGTGCTGCGGGTCGACCTGTCCGGCGTCCGGCTGCTCTCCGCGGCCGGGGTGCGCGCGTTGGTCGCCGCGCACCTGCGGGTGCGGGCGCGCGGCGGCGAGCTGGTGCTGGTCGACCCCGACCCGGTGGTCTCCCGGGTGCTGCGGGTGACCGGGCTGCACCGGGTGCTCCCGGTGCGCGAGTCGACCCGCCCGCCGGAGCTGCTCGCCTGCGCGGCCTGACCGCCGCCGGCAAGCCGCCGGGCCGCAGGCAAGCCGCCGGGCCGCCGGCAAGCCGCCGGGCCGCCGGCAAGCCGCCGGGCCGCCGGCAAGCCGCCGGGCCGCCGACAAGCCGCCGGGCCGCCGGCGCGATGCCGACGGCCCGGGGGACGGGGAGCGCTCAGCGCACGCCGAGCAGGTCCACCACGAAGACGAGCGTCTCGTTCGGCTTGATGACGCCGCCGGCGCCGCGGGCGCCGTAGCCCAGGTGCGGCGGGATGGTGAGCCGGCGCCGGCCGCCCACCTTCATGCCGATCACGCCCTGGTCCCAGCCGGCGATGACCTGGCCGCCGCCGAGCGGGAACTCGAACGTCTCGCCCCGGTTCCACGAGGCGTCGAACTCGCGGCCGGTCGAGTGCGCCACGCCCACGTAGTGCACGCTGGCCAGCTGGCCCGGGCGGGCCTCCGGGCCGTCGCCGACCGTGATGTCCTCGATGACGAGATCGGCGGGCGGCGCGCCCTCGATCGGGCCAACCTCGGGCTTGTCCATGAGCGGGTCTCCTCGGTGCTGACGGTGTGGTCACCGTCGATCCTGCCCGATCGCGACCGGCCGATACGCGCCGGTCCCCGCCGGGGCGCGGCGGGGGCGTACGACCGGGCGGGCGCCGCCTGTCGGCGACGCCCGCCCGGGGCGACCTGCTCTCGGTTACCTCACTTCAGCCAGGGGAGGCGCTGGACCAGGGGGAGCTTCGCCCAGGCGCGGCCGAGGCCGAGGGTGTTGCCGGCGCCGACCAGAGCCAGACCGGCGAGCAGGCCCGCGTAGATGAGGTGGTCGTCCATGAAGGGGTTGTTCTCGGGAGGCAGCACCGCCGTCCACATCAGGACCAGGAGCAGCCCGCCGGTGGCGGCGGCGATCCGGGTGCCGATGCCGAGCAGCAGGGCCACGCCGATGCCGAGCAGGCCGAGCATGAACAGCCAGTCCGCCCAGGCCGCGCCGGCGATGTCGTGGTAGATGTCCGCGAACGGGCCGGCCACCGCGTTGCCCAGGAAGCCCTTGGTCGGGCTGCCTCCGTTGATCCAGGCGTTCTTCGCCGGGGTCTCGTGTCCCAGGCCGAACATCTTGTCGAGGAAGGCCCAGAGGAACGTCCAGCCCAGGGCGAGCCGCAGCCCGGCCCAGACGTACCGGGTGGCCTTCTGGCGGGGGGTCTCGGCCGCCGGAGCGATGGTGGCGGCGGGGGTCCGCTCGATTGTCGCGGTCATGGTGTCCACGTCCCTTCCTGTGCCTCGCACCGCGTTCCCGGTGGCACTTTCATTCCACTCCCCGGCGGCGTCCGGCAGCAGGGCCGACGGTGCCCCCGGGACCGGGTCCTTGGTCCCGTCCCGACCCGGTCCGGAGGGCCCCCGAGGGACCGGTCCGCCGCCTCTGCCCGGTGCCCGGGCGGCGGCCTAGCGTCACTGGTGCAGGCCCGGCACGAGGAGGTCGTGATGAGGACGTGGCAGGTGGCCGACGTGATGACCAGGGACGTCGCGACGGTGGGCGAGGACACCCCGTACCGCGACGTCGTCGACGTGCTGGTCCGGGAACGGGTCAGCGGGGTTCCGGTGGTGGACTCGTTCCACCGCGTGCTCGGGGTGGTCTCCGAGGCGGACCTGCTGCACAAGGTGGAGCGCTCCGGCCACCCGGACGAGCGGCGGGTCTTCGAGGGGCGGCGCCGGCGTGCCGCCCGGGAGAAGGCGGGCGCGCTGGTGGCCCGCGACCTGATGACCGCGCCGGCGGTCACCACGCACGAGCGGGCGTCGCTGGCCGCGACGGCCCGGCTGATGGACCGCGAGGCGGTCAAGCGGCTGCCCGTCCTCGACGACCTGGGCCGGCTGGCCGGCATCGTGACCCGGGGCGACCTGCTCCGGGTGCACCTGCGCACCGACGCGGAGATCCGGGAGGACGTGGTGCACGAGGTGCTGCGTCGGGTGCTCTCCGTGCGGGACGGCCTGGTGACGGTCCAGGTCCGCGGCGGGGAGGTCACCATGGACGGACGGCTGGACCGGCGCAGCGCCGTCGACCTCGCCGGACGCCTGGCGGGCCAGGTCGCCGGCGTGGTCGCGGTGCACAACGCCGTCGGGTACGACGTGGACGACACCACCCTGATGGAGCTGGACCCGGTGCACGCCACCCCGATCGCCTGACCGTTCCCGTTCCGGGCCCCGCCGACGCCGGTGGGGCCCGGAACGTGTCGGACGTCCGACCCCCGCAACCGGCGACGGCCGCCCCACAGTTGGGGCGGCCGTCGCCGTGTCGACGGTCAGCCGCGCAGCGCCGGCTCGGTGGAGGCCCGGGCCGCCGGGACCGGCACCGGGACCACGACCACCGGGCAGCTCGCCTTGCGGACGCACTCCTCACTGACCGAGCCGAGCACGGTGTGCCGCAGCCGGTTGTGCCCGTGGCTGCCCAGCACCAGCAGGTCGGCCGTACGGGCGGCGGCGGTCAGCACGTCCGCCGGCCGGCCCTCGGCCACCTCCCCGGCGACCGGGTGGCCGGCACCCTGCCGCCGGACGAGGTCCGCGATCGCCCGGTCGAGCAGCTCCTCCGCGTGTCGCCGCTCGTCGGTCGGGTTCGTCGCGGTGGTCGGCCCCGCCTCGATGCCGTCCCACCGCCAGGCGACCACCGCCTGCACCGTGCCGCCACGCGCCGCCGCCTCGTCGGCGGCCCAGTCCAGGGCGCGCCGGCCGCCGTCCGACCCGTCGACGCCCACCACGATCAGTCGGTTCTGTTTCATGGCCCACTCCCTTCGTCCTGCCCGCAGTGCACACCCGCGGCGGCGACCCCGGACAGGCGCGAAGGACCCGATCGGGCGGGCCGTCCGCCCCGCCCGCGGCGGCGACGGGTCAGACCGGGGCGGCGAGCTGGGCGGCGAGCAGCGCCGGCGCCTCGGCCAGCGAGGGGCCGTACCAGGTCAGGTGCCGGCCCGAGACCAGCACCGAGGGCACGCCGGGGAACGCCTCCGGCCCGTCGTCGGCGGTGAACCGGTACGGCTCGTCGGGCAGCACCACCAGCTCGGGCGCGCGGGCGCGCAGGACGTCCAGCGCCGGTCGGGGATAGCGCTCCGGATCCCCGGCCCAGCCGTTGACCACACCGAGCCGGCGCAGCACGTCCCCGGCGAACGTGTCCCGACCCAGCACCACCCAGGGGCGCCGCCACACCGGCACCACCGCGGTGCGGACCCGCGCCGGCGCGGGCGGGGCGGCCCAGGCCCGGCGGGCCGCCCGCAACCACGGCGGCTCGTCCGGCGCGCCGATCGCGGCGACCAGCTCGCCGAGCTGGTCGAGGGCCTCCGGCACGGTACGCGGGAAGGTGACCCGCACCGGCACCCCGGCCGCGCGCAGCGCCTCCGCGTCGGCCAGCCGGTTCTCCTCCTCGTTGAGCAGCACCAGGTCGGGCGCGAGCGCCAGGACCCGGTCCAGGTCGGGATATTTCGTCCCGCCGACCCGGGTCACGTCCAGCCCGTCCGGGTGGGTGCACCAGTCGGTCGCGCCGACCAGCACCTCCGGGCGGGTCGCCGCGACCGCCTCGGTCAGCGAGGGAACCAGTGACACCACGCGCACGGTCGTCCTCCTCGTACCGCCCATCCTGGCGCATCGACGGCCGCCGGTCGGGTGGCCGGCGCCGGCGGACCGGTCGACAATGAGCGGATGCCTCCCCGCCCCGCCGCCCTGCCGGCCCCCGACTACGGCGTCCCACCGGCCGAGGCGCTGCCCCGGGCCCGTGAGTTCGCCGACCAGCTGGTCCGCCGACGCACCGTACGCGACTTCAGCGACCGGCCGATCCCACCCGGGGTGCTGGCCGAGGCGTTGCGGGCCGCCGCGTCGGCGCCGAGCGGGGCGAACCGGCAGCCGTGGCGGTTCGTGGTGCTGACCGACCCGGCGCTGAAGCGACGCCTGCGGGCCGCCGCGGAGGCCGAGGAGCGCGTCTTCTACGAGCGGCGTGCGCCGGAGGAGTGGCTGGCCGCGCTGGCCCCACTGGGCACCGACGCCAGCAAGCCGTTCCTGGAGACCGCGCCGGCGGTGATCGTGGTGTTCGAGGTACACCGCGGGCCCGGGTCGCCCCGGCCCTACTACGTCAAGGAGTCGGTGGGGATCGCCGTCGGGTTCCTGCTCGCCGCGCTGCACCGCGCCGGGCTGGCCACGCTCACCCACACGCCGAGCCCGATGCGCTTCCTCAACGAGCTGCTCGACCGGCCGGCCGAGGAGCGGGGCAACCTGATCATCCCGGTCGGCTATCCCGCGCCCGACGCGACCGTGCCGGACATCGACCGGAAGCCGCCGACCGAGGTGGTGCTCTGGCGCTGACGGGTCAGCGCACGGCGGGCGCCGGCTCGGGTTCCAGGCCCGCCACCGGCACGCCCTGCCGCACCGCCCACTCCACCGCGGCCCGCAGGTCCGCCGTGGGCAGCGGCCGCCGGGTGGTCACCGCCACGGCCGCGTGCACGGTGTACGCGAGGAACGGGTACGACCGGGCCAGCTCGCCGATCGCCTCGTGCAGACGCGCCACCACGGCCAGCGCCTCCGGCTCGCCGAGCGCCGGCAGGACGAGCTGGAACTCGTTGTCGGCGACGCGGACCGCCCGGTCGATCGGGCGCAGCACGCCGGTGACCGCGGCGAGGACGGCCTGACCCTCCCGGGCGACGCTGCGCCGGCCGAAGCGTTCCGGCGCGCCGGCCGGCTCGTCCACCCGCAGGCCGACCAGGGCCACCGGCAGCGTGCCGGAGGCGGTCACCCCGTCCGCGTCCGTCCAGCGGCGCAGGCCCGGCTCGTCGAGCATGCCGTCGGTCGGCTCGAGCGCGCGCACGCCCCGGTCGCCGCGCCGGGCCAGCAGCCGCAGCGCCGCCTCGGCCCGGGACTCGCCCGGCCCGGCCGGGATCTCCCGTACCCGGGCGACCGCCTCGTCCAGCGCGGACCGGGCCGCGGCGGGCAGCCGCTCGGCGAGCCGCTCCCGCAGCCGGATCACCTCGTGCAGCGCCTCGTCCCGGCGGAATCCCCACCGCCCGTCGAAGAGCCGGCCGGACTCCAGGGTCGGCGCCGGACCGACCTCGCCCCGGTCGTACGCCACCAGCGTGGCGCCGAAACGGGGGGTCAGCGCCACCACGCTCCACTCCCGGGCCAGGTCCTCGGCCTCGTCCAACGCCACCCCGTACGTCCCGTCGGGCAGGTCGGGCGGGGGGCCGCCGACCACGCCGACCACGGTGGCCGCGGCCCGACCGGCGATGCGCCGGTAGACCGCGCGCTCCCGGTCGAAGTACGGCAGCCGCTGGAAGAGCGCGAGCACCACCAGCGGGCCGTCCTCGGCCTCGGCCAGCGCGGCGCGTTCGATGGCGTGGGATACGGCGACGAGACTGCGTTTGGTGAATCGCTCCGGGGTCCGTCCGCTGTGCACCCGCCGAGCCTAGAGGGCAGGACCGGGTGGCGCACCGGCCGGCGGGTGCCCGGATTCGCCCGCACCGCCGAGGCGGTCACCATGATCGACGCCCTACACTCGGTCGTCGAGGCGAACGACGGACGGATTGTGGCGAGATGACGAGCACCGGCAGCGTGGCCGTGTCCTGGTTGCGGCCGGTCCCGCCCGGCGTGCCGTCCCGGTTCACCCGGGCCGGCCAGGTCGGCTACGCCGACCGGCGCCTCGGCGAGCTGGTGCAGGGCCGCCCGCCGGGGGTCACCGGCAGTCAGTGGAGCACCGCCGGCCGGGCCGGCCTCGACCTGGTGGTGTGCGCGGCCGACACGGGACTTCCGCGTTTCGCGGTCAGGTTCACCACGCCGGCGGCCGACGGGTCGCCGGCCCGCCGCGCGGAACGGCTGACCGACGCGGTCTGCGCCGCCGTCGGGCTGCCGCTGGTGCGGGTCGAGTCGCCGACGCTCGGCGGTGCGGACCAGGCACGCCGGTTCGCCGAGTACGTCGTCGACGCCCGGGCCTACGCCGCCGGGACCGACCCGGACGACGGAGACACGATCGGGTTCCGGGACATCGAGGGCCGGCTCCCGGACGGCCGGCGGGGTCCGGTCAACGACCTCGGCGCGTTGGCCCGGGTCGACGCGGTCGAGGCGTACGTGGCGGGCCGGCTGGCCGACCCGATCGTGCGCGGCCTGCACGTGCGCTGGACCGACGGCCCGGCGGAGGGCTGGGGCTGGGTCGAGGTGCGGCCCGGCCGGTGCCTCGTCGAGCGGGTCCGGCTGACCACCCGGGGTTTCGCGTGCGGGGTGGAGCCGGGTCGGCTCGCCGAGGACCTGGCCGTGGCGGCGCTGGGGGAGCGGCTGCGTGACCTCGACGCGGCGGCGCCGTCCCTGGTGGACCGGGGCGACCTGCGCGGGCAGGTGCGACGCCTCGCCGAGCGGCGGGCCTCGTTCGACGGCGGCTTCGCGTTCGACCACCTCTGGGTCGACTGAACCGGGCCGTCGCGACCCGCCGATTTTTTTTCCGATCTCCGGTTGAACCTTCGCCGTCGGCGCTCCGTACCTAAGCGGGAATGGACGCAGATCTTCCCGCCGCGCCCGGACGGCGCGGAGACGGTGCGGAAAGGGCACCGTCGGCCATTGACGCGCGACCCGTACGTCGCAGTGATCTCACCCCGAGGATTCGTCGTTCCGCCGGGATCACCAGTCAACTACCGGATCGAGAAGGAGAGCAATTCGATGCGCAGGTCCACACGGGCGCGCCGGTCATCCGGTAGCGCACGGAGCAAGCGGATGCTGGCCGTGGTCGGCACGCTCGCGGTCTTCGGCGGCATCGTCGCCGTCACCCAGATCTCGTCCGCCCAGGACCGGCGGACGAGCACCCGTGCCGCCTCGGCGTCCTGTGTGGCCCCGAGCCCGGGGGCGACCGCCCCGGGCGGCCAGGGCAGCACCACCCGCACCTGGCAGAACGGCCGCTGGGTCCGTAACCACTGGGGTGACGGGCAGATGTCGTCGGCCGAGTGCCAGCAGACCCGGGGCGGCGGCGCGGGCGCCGGCACCCCGACCGTGGCCTGCCCGGATGTCCGCGGCAAGCTGCCGCAGGTGCCCGGCCGGGCCCGCGCCGAGGTGGACCGCAACCTGGCGTTGCTGGAGAGCCAGATCGCCGAGGCGAACCGGCGGCTCGCGCGGGACGGCCGCAACGGTGGCGACTTCATCAACAACGCCATCCTCCGTCCGCTCGCCGACAAGCGCACCGCGACGATCAACCGGATCGCCACCGCGATCGGCCGGGGCGGCCAGCGTCCGCAGGGCCTGGAGCAGCTCGCCGCGTGCGCCCTCGCCGACAACGCCCAGAACGGCGGCGGTCAGAACGGCGGCGGTCAGAACGGCGGCGGTCAGAACGGCGGCGGTCAGAACGGCGGTGACAACGGCGGCCAGAACGGTGGTCAGAACGGCGGCAACAACAACGGCGGCCAGAACGGCGGCCAGAACGGTGGTCAGAACGGCGGCAACAACGGCGGGAACAACGGGGGCCAGAACGGCGGCAACAACGGCCTTGAGGTGCTCGCCAAGGACTGCAGTGGCAGCCAGCTGGAGGCGCACAACGGTTTCCAGAACGGCAACCGGTGCGTGAGCACCGCGTTCGGTGAGGTCGGCGCCGCGGCGAACAACCCCTCGCTGCTCATCACCCAGTTCCCGAACCAGGTGCAGCGCAACCAGCCGTTCACGCTCCGGGTCACCACGAAGAACCTGGTGCGGGACCGCTTCCTCGCCGCCGGCCAGGGTGGCTACTACCTGGAGAGCTCGCTGCTCAACGGCCAGGGCCTGGTGCGCGGCCACTTCCACACCGCCTGCCGGATGCTCGGCAGCACCCGGCAGCCCCCGAACCCGCAGGACGTGCCCGCGTTCTTCGTCGCGACCGAGGACGGCCGGGGCGGATCCCAGCCGGACGACGTGCTGATCCAGATCCCGGGCCTGCCGGAGTCCGGCCTGGCGCAGTGCTCGGTCTGGGCCGGTGACGGCTCGCACCGCATCCCGATGATGGAGCGGGCCAACCAGACCCCCGCCATCGACGTGGTGCGCATCCAGGTCAACTGACCCGATCCACCGACGGCCGGAGCCGCCCGGGACCCCTCCCGGGCGGCTCCGGCCGTCGGTGCGTCCGGGTCGTCGATCAAGGAGTTCGCGTCCCGGCCCGCGCCGACTCCCGACGCGAACTCCTTGATCGACGGAGGACGGGCGGGGTGCGTTGGGGTGGGGAAAATTGGTGCCGGTGGGATCGGGGGGTGTGAAAATTGTCGACCTGGAAAAAGTCGACGGGGTCACGCCGATTTCTCAGCGTGACCCCGGGATGCCCGACGGTGAACCGGGAGGGTTCAGCGGTTCTTGTAGGCCTCGACGACGGAGACCGGGATGCGACCCCGCTCGGAAATCTCGTAGCCGTTCTTGGTGGCCCATTCGCGGATGGCGCGGTTCTGCTCGCGGTCCATTCCCGAGGTGCTCGGCCGGGTCGCGCGCCGGGCCGCCCGGCCGGTGTCGGCCGGGCCGCGACCGATCCGCCTGCCAGCGCTGATGTACGGGTCCAGCGCCTTGCGCAGGACGCCGGCGTTCTCGTCGGAGACGTCGATCGTGTAGGCCACGCCGTCCAGGCTGAACTCGACGGTCCGATCGGCCTTTCCGCCGTCGAGGTCGTCGGTCAGAACGGTGATTACTTTCCTTGCCATCGCCATTACTCCCTGTGTCGGGCGGGGTGTGGCTAAGAGTTTGACCTACCAAGCGGTAATTTCGCAACAATACCCGACTCCTGCCATTCGGCGGGTCGCGTAAACGGCGGCGCGGCAAATGGGTCGGCACGCGGGAGAGTCGATGCGGGCGGGGCGTGGACGTGGCGTGGGTCACAAGCCGGAACAAGGGGCACGGTTTGTTACTTGCGCCAGACACGCTCAACCAACGTGATGGCAGGTGTTCGATGGCAACTCTTCCGGTACTTCCCCTGACCGACGCCGTCCTGCTGCCCGGGATGGTCGTCCCGGTGACCCTCGACCCGACCACCCAGGCCGCGGTCGACGCGGCCCGGGCCACCGGCGACAAGCAACTTCTGGCCGTACCCCGCATCGACGGCGAGTACGGCCCGGTCGGCGTGGTCGCCACCATCGAGAAGGTCGGCCGGCTGCCCGACGGCGAACCCGCCGCCGTGGTGCGCGGTATCGCCCGCGCCCGCATCGGCTCCGGCGTACCCGGCCCCGGCGCGGCCCTCTGGGTCGAGGCGACCGCCCTCGACGAGCCCGCCCCCGCCGGCCGGGCCCGGGAACTGGCCCGCGAGTACCGGGCGCTGATGACCTCGGTGCTCCAGCAACGTGGCGCCTGGCAGGTCATCGACGCCATGGAGCGGATGACCGACCTCTCCGAGCTGGCCGACTCGGCCGGCTACGCGCCCTGGCTCAGCCTGGCGCAGAAGACCGAACTGCTCGCCGCGCCGGACGTCACCGCCCGGCTCGAGCTGCTGGTCGGCTGGGTGAAGGAGCACCTGGCCGAGCAGGAGGTCACCGAGCAGATCACCAGCGACGTCCGCGAGGGGCTGGAGAAGTCCCAGCGCGAGTTCCTGCTCCGCCAGCAGCTCGCCGCGATCCGCAAGGAACTGGGCGAGGACGAGCCGGACGGCTCCGCCGACTACCGCTCCCGGGTCGAGTCCGCGGACCTGCCCGAGAAGGTGCGCGAGGCGGCCCTGCGCGAGGTCGGCAAGCTGGAGCGGGCCAGCGACGCCTCACCGGAGGCGGGCTGGATCCGTACCTGGCTCGACACCGTCCTCGAGATGCCGTGGAACACGCGTACCGAGGACAACACCGACCTGGCCGCGGCGCGGGCGGTGCTCGACGCCGACCACGCCGGGCTGACCGACGTGAAGGACCGCATCCTGGAGTACCTCGCGGTGCGCAACCGCCGCGCGGAGCGCAACCTCGGCGTGGTCGGCGGTCGCGGCTCCGGCGCGGTGCTCGCCCTCGCCGGCCCGCCCGGCGTCGGCAAGACCAGCCTCGGCGAGTCGGTCGCGCGGGCGCTCGGGCGTACCTTCGTCCGGGTCTCGCTCGGCGGCGTCCGCGACGAGGCGGAGATCCGGGGCCACCGGCGCACCTACGTCGGCGCGCTGCCCGGCCGGATCGTGCGGGCCCTGCGGGAGGCCGGCTCGATGAACCCGGTCGTGCTGCTCGACGAGGTCGACAAGCTCGGCGTGGGCTACTCCGGCGACCCGGCGGCGGCCCTGCTGGAGGTGCTCGACCCGGCGCAGAACCACACCTTCCGCGACCACTACCTCGAGGTCGACCTCGACCTGTCCGACGTGCTGTTCCTGGCCACCGCCAACGTGGTGGAGTCGATCCCCGGCCCGCTGCTGGACCGGATGGAGCTGGTCGGTCTGGACGGCTACACCGAGGACGAGAAGGTGGCGATCGCGCGGGACCACCTGCTGCCCCGGCAGCGGGAGCGGGCCGGGCTCACCGCCGAGGAGGTGACCGTCGCCGACGAGGCGCTGGCGCTGATCGCGGGTGAGTACACCCGGGAGGCCGGGGTCCGGCAGCTCGAACGGGCCCTCGCCAAGATCCTGCGCAAGGTGACCGTGGCGTTGGCGTCCGACCCGGCGCCGGTCCGGGTCGACACCGGCAACCTGGCCCGCTACCTGGGCCGGCCCAAGTTCACCCCGGAGTCGGCCGAGCGGACGGCGGTGCCCGGCGTGGCGACCGGCCTGGCGGTCACCGGCGCCGGCGGCGACGTGCTCTTCATCGAGGCGACCAGCATGGAGGGCGAGCCGGGCCTGACCCTCACCGGTCAGCTCGGCGACGTGATGAAGGAGTCGGCGCACATCGCGCTGTCGTACCTGCGCTCCAACGGTCGACGCCTCGGCATCGACCCGAACGCGCTCGCCGGGCGGCGGATCCACGTGCACTTCCCGGCTGGCGCGGTGCCCAAGGACGGGCCGAGCGCCGGCATCACCATGGTGACCGCGCTGGCCTCCCTGGTGACCGGCCGCCCGGTGCGGCCGGAGTTCGGGATGACCGGCGAGGTGACGCTCTCCGGCCGGGTGCTGCCCATCGGCGGGGTGAAGCAGAAGCTGCTCGCCGCGCACCGGGCCGGCCTGACCGAGGTGATCATCCCGAAGCGCAACGAGCCGGACCTGGACGACCTGCCGGCCGAGGTGCGCGAGGCGCTGACCGTGCACACCCTGGCCGACGTCGCGGACGTGCTCGCGCTGGCGCTGCGCCCGGCCGACGTCGACGCGCAGACGCTCGGCGGCCAGCCCGTCGCCGCCTGAGGTGAAAGGAGGGGCCCCCTGTCAACGCCTCGTGCGTGGCAGGGGGCCCCGCTTAACCGCCTTACCGGTGGTCGTCGCCGTCGCGGTCGCGGCGGACGGTGGCCTTGCGCCCCTTGATGGTGCTGCCCCGCAGCCCTCGGATCACCTCGTCGGCCATCGCCTGCGGCACCTCGACCAGCGAGAACCGGTCCGCGATCTCGATCGAGCCGATGTCGCGCCCGTTGATCCGGGTCTCGCCGGTGATCGCGCCGACCAGGTCCTGCGGCCGTACCCCGGCCCGCCGGCCCAGCCCGATGAAGACCTGCGTGGTGCCCGCGCCCCGGGACCGGGTGCCACCGCGCCGGTCCCGGCTGTCGTACCCCGGTCGCGCCTCCCGGTTCGGACGGACGGCGACCTGGGGGATCTCCTCCTCGTCGGCGGTGCCGGGCAGGGTGGCCTCGTGGGCCAGCCGGACCGCGGCGAGCGCCACCTCCATCAGGTCGAACTCGTCGGTCAGCGACTCGACGACCGCCCGGAACGGCTCCAGGTCGTCCTCCAGCAGCGACTCCCGCACCGCGGCCTGGGTCAGCTCGAAGCGCCGGGTCCGCAGGTCTGCCACCGTGGGGATCTTGTCGACCGAGATCCGCTGGCCGGTGACCCGCTCGATGGTCTTGAGCATCCGATGCTCGCGCGGCTCGGCGAGGGTGATCGCCACGCCCTCCCGCCCGGCCCGGCCCACCCGGCCGATGCGGTGCACGTACGACTCGGGCGCCGAGGGCACGTCGTAGTTCACCACGTGGGTGAGCTGCTCGACGTCCAGCCCGCGGGCCGCCACGTCGGTGGCGACCAGCAGGTCCGCGGTGCCGGCGCGCAGCCGACCCATCACCCGGTCCCGCTGTTCCTGGCTCATCCCGCCGTGCAGCGCCTCGGCCCGGTAGCCCCGGCCGTTCATCGTCTCGGTGAGCCGGTCGACCTCCTCCCGGCTGCGGCAGAACACGATCGCGGCGGTCGGCGACTCCACGTCCAGCACCCGACCCAGCGCGGCCGGCTTGTGCGCCCGCGCCACCAGGTAGGCGCTCTGCCGCACCCGCGGCGCCGCCCCGGCCACCGGCTGCTCCCGCTCGATCCGGATCCGGACCGGGTCGGTCAGGTGCTGGCGGGCGAGCCCGTCGATGCGGGCCGGCATGGTGGCCGAGAAGAGCACCGTCTGGCGGCCCTCGGGGGCGTGCTCCAGGATCGCCTCGATGTCCTCGGCGAAGCCCATGTCGAGCATCTCGTCCGCCTCGTCCAGCACCACCGTGGCCACCGAGCCCAGCCGCAGCGTGCCCCGGGCGATGTGATCGAGGGCCCGGCCGGGCGTCGCCACCACCACGTCCACCCCGTGGTCGAGCGCGCGCAACTGCCGGCCGATCGGCTGCCCGCCGTAGATCGGCAGCACCCGGGCGCCGAGGTCCTTGCCGTAGCGGTGGAACGCCTCGGAGACCTGCACGGCCAGCTCCCGCGTCGGCACCAGCACCAGCGACACCGGGTCGCCGCCCGGCCGGTCCGCCGGCATGCGCTGCAGCAGCGGCAGGGCGAACGCGGCGGTCTTGCCGGTGCCGGTGGCCGCCTGCCCGAGCAGGTCCCGACCGGCCAGCAACGGTGGGATGGCCTCCCGCTGGATCGGGGTCGGCTCCTCGTAGCCGAGGGCGGACAGCGCGCCCAGCAGTTCGGTGCGCAGCCCGAGATCCGCGAAGGCGGTGGCGTCCTCGGCGTCTGCGGGAAGGGCGGGGTCGGTCGGGGTCGGTGCGGAACTCATGTGGCAAGCCTTTCATCACCGCCGGACGGTGGTCGCGGCGACCGGCGTAAACGTTCGCCGCGCCACCCCGGCGTCCGTCCGGGGTGAGCCGGCCCGGCCCCGTGACCGGGCCGGCTCACCCGGACGCGACGGCCAGCAGGGTGGTCACCCCCACCGCCACGTCCAGCGCGATGCACCACTGCGCGTACCCGCGTGGCACCACCCCGTCGGCGCGGTGGTGCCACAGGTCCCAGCCGGCGTGCCCGAGCCAGCCCAGGCCGACGAGCGTGCCGGCGACCCCGGCCGGCGCGGCCAGCGCCACGGCCGCCAGACCGCCCCAGACGGCCAACCCCACGAGCTGGACGGCGAGCTGACGCCGGTCGCCGAACCGCCGTCGCCAGGCGCCGAGGACCAGGTAGCCCCCCGGCAGCACGAGCAGCGTCCACGCGGAGAAGACCGTCGGGGCGAACCACAGGTCGGCGGTCATGAGCAGCGCCAGCCCGACCGGCCAGCGACGGGCCACGGCCGCCGCCACCGGGTGCCGCCGGGGCGGCGCGGCGACCGGGTGGCGGTGCCGCAGCGCCACCAGCGCCATCGCCGGCACCATCAGCAGGTGCCCGCCGAGCAGCAGCGCGTCGTCCCCGACCCACCCCGCCCACCAGGGCGGCAGGAGCAGCAGGAACGGCACGTACATGGCCGCGCTCATCTCCCCGGTGGCGGCCCACGCGTCGCCCCGGTACCACATCCAGGCGACCATGCCCAGCGCCATGTCGGTCGCCATCACCAGCGCGCCCACGTCCGGCCGGGCCAGCACGCCCGCGCCGCCCAGCAGGTCCCCGCCCACCCGCCACAGCGGGCCGAGCAGCACCATCCCGGCCACCATCGCCACGACCATCCCGGCCAGGTGCCGGGTCCGTCCCCACCCGGCCCACCGCCGGGGTACGCCCACCGTCATCTCCGTCATGCCCCGACCCTGCCCGGGCCGGGCGCACCGGGACAGGCGCGTCCGTCACCGGAAATCCGTGCGGGACGCACGGGTGGACCGTGACATTCCGCAGCGGTCCGCCGGCCCCGGCACCACCTAGGATCGGCGGGCATGACAGTCGATTCGGCGGACCACCGGCTGCGCCGGGCCCGGCGGGTCACCCTGCTGTCGCTGGCCACGAACGTGTGGACCACGGTGCTGCTGCCCGCGGCCGGCCTGGCCCGGGAGCCGGATCCGCTGCGGGCGACGCTCGGCGCCGTCGGCCTGCTCGCCTTCACGGTGGCGCAGGTGGCGGTGCTGCACGCGGCGGTGACGCCGTGGCTCGCCACCGCCGCCCGGCGGCGCCGGCACCTCGCCCTGGTGGCGGCCGCGCTGCTCAGCCTGCCCCTGCTCGGCCCGGTCGCGGCGGGCGCGTGGCCCACCTGGGCCTGGTTGGGCGCTTCCCTGGTCGGCATGACACCGCTGCTGCTCCGGCCCGCTGCCGGGGTCCTCGCCGCGACGGGCGTGCTCGCGGTCTCGGCGGTGGTCACCGCGGCGACCGGTGGACCGGTGCCCACCGCGCTGCTGGTCACCGGCGGGGTGGGCGCCGGCATCGCCGCGCTCACCGGGGTGCAGGTCTGGTTCTGGGACGTGCTCGTGGAGGCCCGGCAGGGTCAGGCGGCCCAGGCCCGGCTGGCCGCGGCCGAGGAGCGGCTGCGCTTCGCCCGCGACGTGCACGACCTGCTCGGGCACGACCTCACGGTGATCGCGCTCAAGGCCGAGCTGGCGGAACGGCTGGCGCCGGTGGACGGTGAGCGGGCCGGCCGGGAGGCGGCGGAGGCCCGGCGACTCGCCGCGTCGGCGCTGACCCGGGTACGCGCGGCCGTGCACGGCTACCGCACCGTCGACCTGGCCGAGCAGGTGGCCGCGGTGGGGGAGGTGTTGCGCTCCAGCGGGGTCCGCTGCACCGTGGTGTCGCCGGCGGGCGACCTGCCGGCCCCGGTCGCCGCCGACCTCGCCGCCGTGCTGCGGGAGGCCGGGACGAACGTGCTGCGGCACAGTCGGGCCGGCTGGTGCCGGATCGAGATCACCCGGGAGGACGGCCTGGTGACCCTGACCGTACGCAACGACGGGGTCCGTGACGCCGGACCGGACCGGCTCAGCGGCGGCCTGCGCGGGCTGGCCGACCGGCTCGCCCCGGCCGGCGGACGCGTGCGGGCGTCCGTCGAGGACGGCGTGTTCAGCCTGGTGGCGACCGTGCCGGTGACGTCGTGATCCGGGTCCTGCTGGCCGACGACGAGGAGCTGATCCGGCTGGCGCTGGCCGCCCTGCTCGACCTGGAACCGGACATCGAGGTGGTCGCGCACGCCGCCGACGGCCGCGCCGCCCTGGCCGCGGCGCTGGCCCACCGCCCCGACGTCGCCGTGCTCGACCTGGAGATGCCGCCGCCGGGCGGCGTGGCGGTCGCCGCCGAGCTCGCCCGGGCGCTGCCCGCGTGTGCTCCGGTGATCCTCACCGGGCACGGCCGGCCCGCCCAGCTCCGGCCGGCGCTGGCCGCCGGCGCCCGTGGCTTCCTCGCCAAGGGTGCTCCGGGCGGCGCGCTGGCCGACGTGATCCGCCGGGTGCACTCCGGCGCGCGGTACGTCGACCCGGCCCTCGCCGCCGACGCGCTGACCCTGCCCGAGTGCCCGCTGACCCCGCGCGAGCTGGAGACGCTCCGGCTGGCCGAACTCGGCACCCCGGTCGCGGTGATCGCCCGACGTACCCACCTGGCCGCCGGGACGGTCCGCAACCACCTGAGCGCGTGCGTGCAGAAGCTCGGCGCCGCCGACCGGGCCGAGGCGGTCCGGCGGGCCCGGGAGGCGGGATGGCTCTGATCCGTCCCGGTCGGCCTGCCCTTCGGGGCGTCGTGGCTGACCGGCGGCGACTAGCCTGATCATGTGCGGACGGTCGAGTTGCTCTGCTCGCCGGAGCTGGACGCGGCGGTGCGGGCGGCCTGGGACCGGCTCGCCGCCGCCGGCCTTCCCAGCCTGGCCCGCAACACGCACCCGACGAACCGGCCGCACCTGACGCTCGCCTCGGTCGACGAGTTCCCGCCCGGTGCCGAGCAGCGCCTGGCCGACCTCTGCGACGCCGCGCTGCCGCTGCCGGTGCGGCTGGACCGGCTGGCCGTCCTCGACGGCAGCGCCCCGCTGGTCTGGCTGGTCCACCCGACACCGCAGCTGGTCGCGCTGCACGGCGCGGTCTGGGACGTGCTCGCCGAGGCGTCCGGCCCGCACCCCTGGCACCTGCCCGGGCGCTGGGTGCCGCACCTGAGCCTGGCGCTGCGGTTCCGGGGCGCGGACCGCCGCCTCGCCCGGGCGGTCGCCGGAGCGGACCGTCCGGGCGGCGCGTTCGTGGCGGCCCGCAGCTACCACGGGGACACGCGCACGGTCACCGAGCTGGCCGGGACCTGCCCGCGTCCGGACCGCTGAGCCGGGGCCGCCCGCGAGGTGCGGACGGCCCCGGCGGGTCAGCGGTGGAAACGCAGGTAGTCGAACTCGGCCGTCACGGCGGGCGTGGCGCCGCCGTGCGCGACCAGGCCGATGCGGGGCGTGGTGTCGGCCGGGAACGTCCACACCGCTCCCCACGTCCAGTGCTTCCCGTCGCGGCTGGAGCCGGCGCGGAACTCGTGTTCCCCGGTGACCCGGTCGACGTGGTGGGCCAGCCGCAGCCAGGTGGTGGTGCCCGGCGTGCCGACGATGCTGCCGCCGTACACCGGCTGCCCGGCGAAGGGCAGCTCGTAGCCGTACTCGACCTGGCGGGTGTTCCAGATCGCCACCTGGGTCAGCCGGGCGAACCGGTCGTCGTCGACGTACGCGACCAGGCCCGCCTGCTGGTAGTTGCGGACCGTGTCCTCGCCCAGGTCGAGCGTCACCTTCGTCTCGGCCACGTAGTCGCCGGTGGGCGCGTCGCGCAGCAGCACCCCGGCGGTGTTGCCGGTGCCGGACAGGTCGGCGTCCTGCACCGGCCAGCGCAGCGCGCCGCCGGTCACGGTCGCGGCCGGGTCCTGGCGCACCCACTGCCAGGCCGGGTCGAGCCCACCGGTGAACTCGTCGGAGAAGCCGCGCAGCACCGGGCCGACCCGGGGCGGCGCGACCGGGTGCCGGACCGGGCGGTACAGCCGGGCGACGCTGACGTTGTCGAACTCGGCCGGTCCGTCCTGGGCCCGCAGGGTCAGCGCGCCGGTCGCGGGGCGGGGGAGCCGGAGCGACACCCGGGCGACCGGGTCGCCGAGGCGGGACGGGCTGAGCGTGGCGACGAGCTGCCGGCCGCGTACCTCGATCGCGAGGGTGTGCCGGTCGGTCAGATCGGCGCCGGCGGGCAGCGGTGTGCCGGCGCTGCCGGCGGTCAGCCGGCCGCCGCCGACCCGGACGTCAACGCCGCCGAGCCGCAGCCCGGCGGTGGTCGCGCCGGTCAGTCGCAGGTCGGTCTCCGCCCGCAGGTCGCCGCCGATCCGGGTACGCGAGGCCAGCGCCCCGGTGCCGGTGAGCACCCCGCCGGCCGCCCGCCACGTGCCGCTCTCGACCCGCCAGTCGCGCAGGTCGGCAGTGGCGAAACGGGCGTCGATCCGGCCCGTGGTGACGGGTGCGGGGCGGGCGCCGTCGGAGGGGCCGGCGCCGGCGTTCACCGTCGGCCAGCCGTCGATCCAGTCGAGCCGGTCCAGCAGCATCGGCCGCTCGTTGACGCCGAACGGCTCGTCCAGGTAGGGGTCGGCCCGGTCGATCGCGTGGTAGGCGATCCAGTCCTGCCCGGACAGGTCGGTGAGCACGGCGTTGTGGCCGGTGCCGATCCAGCGGTTGCCGTTCTGGGTCAGCACCGGGGTGCCGCCGGCGCGGGAGACGTCGAGGCGCTGGCCGTCGCGGTCGGTGAACGGGCCGCGTGGGTCACGGGCCCGGCCGACCTGGACGGAGTAGCCGGTGGCCGGACCGGCGCAGCAGTTGGCGGTGGAGGCGAAGAGGTAGTACCAGCCGTCGCGGCGCAGTACGTAGGCGCCCTCGAACTTGTTGTCGACGGCGACCGGGGTCGGCGTGCCGACCGCGCGCAGGCCGTCGGGGGACAGTTCGGTGACCGCGATGCCGCCGTAGTAGCTGCCGTAGTAGAGCCAGGACCGGCCGTCGGCGCCGGTGAGCTGGCTCGGGTCGATGGTCCACAGGTAGCCGCCGCCCGCGCCGGGGCGCGGGGCGACCACCGGCTCGTCGGCGAACGTCCACGGTCCGGCGGGGCTCGGCGCGGTGGCCACCCCGACCGCGGTGTCGAAGGTGTCGGCGGAGACGGTGGTGTCGGTGACGGTCATGTACATGACCCACCGCCCGCCGAGGCGGCGGACGTCGGGCGCCCAGAACGCGGCGCCCGGCGCGGCGTACGCGGGCCGCTGGTCGGGGGCGAACGCGTCGCCGACGTAGCTCCAGTCGACCAGGTCGGCGGAGCGGGCGATCGGCACCCGGTGCGGTGTTCCCTCGCCCTCGCGCAGCGGGTCGGAGGTGCCGAAGGCGTACCAGAGTCCGTCGTCGCCGCGGACCACGACCGGGTCGGCGAAGGTGTCGGCGAACCCGGCGGAGACCGGGTTGCGGTAGCGGTCGGGCCCGGCGGCGGGCGCGGGTGACGCGCCGGCGAGCAGAAGGGTGAGGACGGCGGCGAGCACGCCGCCGCGGCGGAGGTGTCCCATCAGGCCTGCCTTGGAGGTAGACGGAGGTCACTGCGGTGCACCCGTTTGTACAACGTTGGATACAACGATGTAAAGAACCGCCGCGCGCCACCTTCCGGTCCGGCCCGAACCGTGGCCGTGCCAGCATGGTCCGATGACCACCCGCGCCGACGGCCGAGGGCTGGCCGGACTCGCCGCCCTGCTCGCCGATCCCACCCGGGCCGAGTTCTGTCTCGCCCTGCTCGACGGACGCGCCTGGACCGCCGGTGAGCTGGCCCGCCGCGCCGGCGTCGCGGCCTCCACCGCCAGCGACCACCTCACCCGGCTGGTGCGCGGCGGCCTGCTGGCCGAGGAGCGGCAGGGCCGGCACCGGTACGTCCGCCTCGCCGACCCGTCGGTCGCCCAGCTCCTCGAGGACCTGACCGCGCGGGCGCCCGCCCCGGCCACGTCGCCCCGCACGTTGCGCGCCGCGTCGGCCGGCGCCGCCCTGGCGTACGCCCGGACCTGCTACGACCACCTCGCCGGGCGACTCGGCGTGCTGCTGCACGACGCGCTGCTCGCCCGCGGTGTGCTGGACCGGGCCGGCGGCCTCGCGCTCACCCCGGCCGGGATGTCCTGGCTGGCCGAGATGGGCGTGCCGGTCGAGCCGCTGCGCGCCGCCCGTCGACCGTTGGTGCGCGACTGTCTGGACTGGACCGAACGACGGCCGCACCTGGCCGGCGCGCTCGGCGCCGCGTTGTGCGGGCGCTTCCTCGACCTCGGCTGGACCGCGCGGGGGACCGGTCGGGCGGTGCGGCTCACCCCGGCCGGGCGGGACGGGCTCGCCGCCGCCCTCGCGCTCGACCCGGCGCTCCTCGCCCCGCCCGCCTCCCGCGACACCGGCCCCGCCCGCGCCTGACCCGTCCGGCTCGGCCCGTCCGGCTCGGCCCGTCCGGCTCGGCCCGTCCGGCTCGGCCGTCCGGCTCGGCCCGTCCGGCTCGGCCGTCCGGCTCGGCCCGTCCGGCTCGGCCGGGCGGGGTCCGGGTGATCGACTCCAGTTCGGCGAGGTGGTGGGGTCGGCGTGCCCCTGATGCCGCCACCTCCCCGATCTGGCGCGCCGATCGTTCGGTCGGGACCGAACGATCACCGCCCTACGGTCGGGTGGTGGACCTACCGACGATCACGGCCGCTCCGGGCACGCCGACCTGCGGACCGCCGACCCGAGGCGACGACGGCTGGCTGGTCACCCGGCACGCGGACGTCACCGCCGCCCTGACCGATCCCCGCTGCGTGGTGCCGCCCGCCGGGCCGCCCGGCGCCGCCGGCTCGCTGGCCTGGCTGCGCGCGTCCGTCAGCCGCTTCAGCCCACCGGAGCGCCACCCCGGCCGGCGGGCGATCGCGGTGGCGGCGCTGGACGACCTCGACCCGCGGGACCTGTCCCTGGCCGCCGCACGGCGGACCGGCGAGATCCTCGACCGGTCGGCGTCGCCCGTACCGCCCCTGTTAAGAGGGGTCCCCTCCTCTACCGGAGGCGTTAACAGGGGGCCCTTCCTTACATCCCGGGTGGAGGTGATGGGGGCGCTGGCGCGGGGCGTGCCGCTGGTGGTGCTGGGGGAGCGGCTCGGCCTGGCGGATCCGGCGGCGGCCGCGTCGGCGGTGACGACGGTGGCCGCCGCCTACCATCCCGGCGCCGAGCCGGCGGCGGTCACGCGGGCCGACCGGGCGGTGGCCGCGTTGGTGGCGATGTCGCCGGCGGCCCCGCCCGAGGTGACCGCGAACCGGATCGGGCTGCTGGTGCAGGCCGCCGACGCCACGGCCGGGCTGATCGGCGCGGCGGTCCGGCACGGGCTCGCCGCGCCGGCCGGGCTCGCCACCGCCGCGCTGCTCGCCGAGGTGCTGCGGCTCGACCCACCGGTACGCGCCACCCGCCGGGTCACCACCGCCGCACTCGACCTGGGCGGCCGGCCGATCCGGGTCGGCGAGCCGCTGCTGCTCCGCTTCGACGCGGCGAACCGGGACCCGGCCGTCCATCCGGAGCCGGACCGGTTCGTGGTCGACCGGGCCGGTGGGGTGCTGACGTTCGGCGCCGGCGTCCGGGGCTGCCCGGGGTCGCGGCACGCGCTCGCCCTGGCCGCCGGCGTGGTCGACGTGCTGCGCCGCCGCTGCGCACCGGTCGACGCTCCGGTCAGCTACGCCCCGCATCCGACGCTGCGCGTCCCGACCCGTCTCGAGGTGACCCTGCGATGACCGACCGCCACGCGGCCTTCCGCGCGCTGCACCGGCCCGGCCGCCCCCTGCTGCTGCCCAACGCCTGGGACCACGCGTCCGCGGCGGCGCTCGCCGCCCGGGGTCACGCCGCGATCGGCACGACCAGCCTCGGCGTCGCGGCGGCCGCCGGCCGGCCGGACGGCGCCGGGGCGACCCGGGCCGAGACCCTGGACCTGGCCCGTCGCCTGCGGCACCTGCCGGTGCTGCTCACCGTCGACGTGGAGGACGGCTTCGACGAGGAGCCGGCGGCCGTGGCCCGCTACGTCGGCGAGCTGGCCGCCCTGGGGGTGGTGGGGGTGAACCTGGAGGACGGCCGCCCGGACGGCACCCTGACCCCGGCGCCGCTCGTCGCGGCGAAGATCGCGGCGGTACGCGCGGCGGCGCCAGGGCTCTTCGTCAACGCCCGCACCGACGCGTGGTGGCTGGACGTGCCGGCGCCGCTGGCCGAGGCACGGCGCCGGGCGGCGGCGTACCGGGCGGCGGGGGCCGACGGCTTCTTCGTTCCCGGCGCGCCCGACGACACGATCGGCACGCTGGTGGCGGAGGCCGGACTGCCGCTGAACGTCCTGCACCGGCCGGGCGGGCCGGACCTGGATCGCCTGGGCCGGCTCGGGGTGGCCCGGGTGAGCACCGGTTCGCTGCTGTTCCGGGCGGCCCTGGGCGCGGCGTTGCGCCGGGTCGACGCGGTCGCCGCCGGGGCGGACACCGGCGAGCCGATCCCGCCGGGGTACGCCGAGGTGCAGCAGCTGTCGCGGCGGTTCGCCACCTGATCGGGCACCTTCGGAGGAGATAGGAGGATTGTTCTCGGCGGTACCTTCTCTGGCGATTACGGTGAGTGCAGGTTTCATCACGCCGTGTCCTGCCCGAGAGGGGACGGAGACCATGCGAGTGCCCAGCCGAAGCCCCGGTCACCAGCCCGGTCCCGCCGTCGCGTCCACCGCCCCCGCCGCCCGCCGGCTGCCCGCCGGAGGGCGGCGGACCACCGCCGCGCCCGACCTGGCCGCGTACCGGTCGGCCGTGGCGGAGCTGCTGGTCGAGGTGGGCGCGCTGGCCGACGCGCCGTCGACCACCGCCCGACAGGTGCTGCTCGACCAGCGGCTGCGCGAACCGGCCGTCGCGGCGGTCCTCGACGCCACGCCCCAGGGACTGGTCGGCGCCCGGGAGACGCTGCTGCTGGAGATGGCCCGCTACCAGCCCAACGCGCGCAGCTCCGCGCACGACCTCACCGCGCTGGTCCGGATCTACCTGCTCTCCCGCATCGACGTGCTGTGGTGGCGGGACAGCCCCACCTTCCTCACCGACGAGCAGGTCCGCACCAGCACCGAGCTGGTCGACCTGGAGTGGCTGCGCCGCCGCGGCCTGCTCGACTTCCGCTACCAGGAGCAGCCCGCCACGGTGCTCGGGCGGGGCCTGCGGGCGGTCCGCCGCCGGCTGCGCCCGGACGCCACGCCCCGCACCGCGGGCCTGCTGTTCCGCCGCGCCCGCCGCGAGATGATCGCGTTCCTCAACGACCTGGGCCGGGAGTTCGCCGCGGCCGGCCCGCCCGGCACGCCGCCGCTCTGGGTGACCAGCCTGGCCCGCAGCGCCGAGCACCAGTACCGGCTGCGCCGGCTGGGGTACGCCGCCATGGTGCCCAGCGGGCACTGCCTCGGCTGGGCGGCCGACGTCGAGCTGGCGTGGTACGAGCGCTTCGGCGCCCGCACCACCCTGGCCGGGCTGCTGCTGGCCCGGCAGGAGGCCGGCGAGATCAACGTCATCGACGAGGGGCAGGCCTGGCACGTCTGCCTCGCGCCGGCGGCCCGCCGCCGGTTCCGGCGGGCGTACGAGGCCGAGATGGGGGTGTGACCCGGTGTGCGGGATCGCGCTGAGCATCGGCCCCGAGGCCGACCCGGCCACCTTCCGGCGGATGCTGGCCGCGCTCGCCCCGCGCGGGGAGGTCACCGAGACCCGGCAGGAGAACGGGCTGCTGGCCGGCGTGCGCCGGTTGCGGATCGTGGACCGGGACCGGGCCGTGCAGCCCTGGGTCGCGCCGGACGAACGGCACCTGCTCTGCTTCAACGGCGAGATCTTCAACCACCACGAGCTGCGCGCCGAGCTGACCCGGCTCGGGCACGAGTTCCGCACGCTCGGCGACACCGAGGTGGTGCTCGCCGCGTACCGCCAGTGGGGCGGGGACGCGGTGCGCCGGCTGCGCGGCGAGTACGCGTTCGTCGTGGTCGAACGCGACGGTGGCCGGGCGTACCTGGCCCGCGACCCGCTCGGGGTGAAGCCGCTCTACTGGTCCCGCGTGCCCGGCTGCCTGCACCTCGCCTCCGAGGTGAAGGCGCTGGTCGGGCACGGCGCCCCGATCAATGAGGTGCCGCCCGGGCACCACGGCTGGGTCGAACCCGACGGCCCGGTCCGGCCGCGCCCGCACGTGGACCTGCTCACGCTCGGCGCCGGGCTGCCGGTGATCGACGACCCGGACGAGGCCGCCCTGCTCGTCCGGGTCGCGCTCACCGACGCCATGCGGATCCGGTTGGACACCGACCTCACCGTCGGGGTGGTGCTCTCCGGCGGCCTGGACAGCTCGCTGGCGCTGCTGCACGCCCGGGAGCTGCACCCCGACTGCGTGGCGGTGACCATCGGCGTCCCGGACAGCCCCGACGTGGCGTACGCGCGGCGGCTCGCCGCCGACCTCGGCGTGCCCCACGAGGTGATCGAGCTGCGCCCGCGCGACATCCGGCTGGCCGACGTGCGCGAGGCGATCCGGATCTCCGAGCTGACCGAGTACGGCGACATCATCAATGCCGTGGTCTCGATGCCGATCTTCCGGCGGTTGCGGGAGCTGGGCGTGAAGGTGGTGCTCACCGGCGACGGCTCGGACGAGGTGTTCGGCGGCTACCCGATGTACCACCGGGTCGGGCCGGAACGCTCCCGCCGGCTGTTCCTGCACAAGATCCGCAACCTGTGCCGGACCGAGTTGCAGCGGGTGGACCGGGCGAGCATGGGACACGGTGTGGAGGCGCGGGTGCCGTTCCTCGACCTCAGCGTCGTCGAACTGGGGATGCGACTGCCGCTGGACCTCAAGCTGCGCGACGGGCAGGAGAAGTGGATCGTCCGGCGGGCGTTCGCCGACCTGCTGCCCGACTACGTCCGGCGACGGCCGAAGAACCCGATGTCCTACTCGTCGGGCCTGCACGAACGCGCCCGGCTGTACAAGCCGCTCTTCGCCCGGCTGCACCGCTCCTTCGGCTACGACCTGCTCGAACCGGTCCGGCGGGACTTCGACAGGCTGCTCACCCGGTGCGGCAACGACCTCGACCGGGCCCTCGCCGAGGGCCTGGCCCGGCCCGACTACACGGTGCTGGAGCACGCCCGCGACCTGGTCGGCGCCGCCCGGTGGAACGCCGCCCCGATGGTGCGCCGGCTGGTCAACCCGCGCCACACGCGGGGTGGGGACGAGGCGCCCCTGCCGGGGTAGGCCGGTGCTCAGCGGCGCAGGTCGACGGTGGTGACCGTGCCGGTGACCGGGTCGACGCTGCGGACCGTCCCGTCCGGGCGCAGCCGGGTGTCCGACGCGTACCGGTCGGCCAGCTCCCGCTCGGCGGCGGCGTCACCGGCGTCGGCGGCGAGCAGCAGCGCGGCGATCTCGTCGGTGAGCGCGAGGTCGGCCTCGGTCGGGTCGTCGCTCATCGTGCCGAAGCCGTCCCAGAGCAGCAGCTCGTCCTTGCGCCGGTGGGCCAGCTCGTGCAGCACGTAGACGCGGACGAACCAGGCGCCCCGGATCGGCAGCGCCGGGTCCACCCCGTACCGGTCCGGGTCGACCCGGCCCGCCCGGTACGCCGTCCAGACCCGGGCCGCCGAGTCGAAGTGCCCCGCCTCCGGGTCGATGTCGTAGCCGTCGAACGGCCGGGGGTCGGCGGGGTTCAGCTCCGGATCGGCCCAGACCCAGCGCTCGCCGTTCCACCACTCCGCCAGCACGTGGTCGTGGTGCCAGCCCGGCACGAAGTAGCTCGCGAAACCGACCCGGCTGCGGGCGGGCACGCCGTGCTGGCGCAACGCGGCGACGGTGAGCAGCGTGTGGTCACGGCAACAGCCCGCGACCCGCTCCGCGACGGGTCGCGGCGCGCTCAGCGGCAGCGGGAACCGGGACTGGTCGGTGTCGAGGATCCGGTCCAGCCAGCGCAGGTTGGCCTCGCCGCGCCGGGCGTCGGACAGCTCGACGCCGCCGGCGCGGTAGTGGACGATCACGTTGCGGGCGGCCGCCGCGGCGCCGGCGACGTCGCCGGGGACCGCGTCGAGCAGCGCGGCGTGGTGGCGGGGATCGCTGTACGGGGAGTGGGTCCGATAGTCCATCAGTCGATTGTCGACCGGGGCGGCGGTGCCGCGGGTGCCCGGACGGCGGCCGGGCGGCCGGAATCTCCGGCGGGTGACGCCAGGTCCGATGGCCGCCAGCGCCACGGCCGGCGCCGGGCCACGCTGGACGGGTGACGACGACCCGTACCGCCTTCCTGATCCGCCCGCTGCCGGCCGAGTTCCTGGCCGACCTGCGCCGCACCGACCGCGACGCCGGCGGGCAGCCGCCGCAGCGGCACCGGGCCGGCGGCGGCGAGCCGCTGCGCTGCTGCCTGCGCGACGCCGAGGCGGGCGAGCCGCTGCTGCTGTTCGGCTACGCGCCGCCGCTGCCGCCCGGCCCCTACCGGGAACTCGGGCCGGTCTTCGCGCACGACGCGGCCTGCGCCGGGCCGGCGGAGGTGACGGCCTACCCGGTCGGCTGGCGCGGACGGCCGCAGGTGCTGCGGGCGTACGACCGGCGGGGCCGCATCGTCGGCGGCCGCCGGCACGACGGCGACGCGCCGGAGGCGGTGGTCGCCGAGCTGTTCGCCGACCCGGCGGTGGACGTCCTGCACAGCCGCAACGTGGTGTACGGCTGCTGGATGTTCGCGGTCGTCCGCGGCTGACCGGTTCCTCGATGGACACCGGCCGCCGTCTCTCCTAGCGTCGCGGGTATGCGCAGGACGCTGGTCGCCACCGGGCTCGCGGTGCTCCTGCTCGCCCCGGCCTGCGCCGACGGCCGTGGGGCGGGCGGCGCGCCCGCGGCCGGCACCCCGACCGCCTCCCGGCAGGACCCCGACCAGGTCGCGCGGACCCTGGCCAGCCTGCGCCGGGTCGACGACCTGCCGCTGTACGAGATGACCTACGTCGGCGACTACGACCCGACCGTGGGGGTGCCGGGCGCCACCCCGCCCAGCCCGTTCGGTTGCTCGCTGTTCGCCGCGCTGGCCGACCGGGACCGCCCGCTGTTCGCCCGCAACTTCGACTGGGAGCCGAACCCGGCGCTGGTGCTGCGCACCGACCCGCCGGACGGGTACGCCTCGATCTCGCTGGTGGACATCTCCTACCTCGGGGTCGCCGCCGACCCGGCCGGGGACCGGCGGCTGCTCGACGCGCCGCTGCTGCCCTTCGACGGGATGAACGAGCGGGGCCTGGCGGTCGGGTTGGCCGCCGACGACGGCGCGCGGGCCGACCCCGTGCCCGGACGCCCCACAGTGGGTTCGGTGCGCATCCTGCGGCTGGTGCTCGACGGGGCCGCCACCGTGGACGAGGCGGTCGGCGTCTTCGCGCGGCACAACCTGGACTTCGCCGGCGGGCCGGCGTTGCACTACCTGCTCGCGGACGCGACCGGGGCGTCCGCCGTGGTCGAGTTCGTCGACGGGAGCATGCGCGTCGACCGCCGCCGGGATCCGTGGCAGGCGCTGACCAACGTGCCGACCGTCGGGGTCAGCGACCGGGACCTGCGGCGCGACCACCGGTACGGGGTGCTGGCGACGGAGCTGGACCGGGTCGGTGGCGCGCTGGACGCCGCCGGGGCGCTGCGCCTGCTCGCCGCCGTCCGGCAGGCGCACACCCGCTGGTCGGTGACGTACGCGCTACGCAGCGGTGAGGTGCGGGTGGTCACGGCGGGCGGCGGGATCCGGGACTACCGGTTACCGATGAGCTGACCCGGGCCCGGCGCCCCGAGGGGGTGCCGGGCCCGGCGACGGTCAGCGGGTCACCAGCTCAGGTAGCCCGTCTGGGTCTGCACGTTCAGCTCCGGCACCAGGAGGAACTGGGCCAGCCAGGTGCGCGGGTCACGCAGCTCCAGCACGTCCAGTCCCTTCTGGATGTCGCTGGAGTAGATGTGACCGTTGTACCAGTAGGCCGACCAGGACCCGCCGGTGCGCAGCTGCGTGGCGTCCAGCGGCCCGCGCTCCCAGTAGGCGATCTCCTTCGGCTGACGGGAGTCGGTGAAGTCCCACACCGAGATGCCGCCCTGGTACCAGGCCTGGACCATGATGTCGCGGCCGGGCACCGGGATCAGCGAGCCGTTGTGCGCCACGCAGTTCTCGGTGTCCGCGTTGACCCGCGGGATCTTGTAGTAGCTGCGGAACTCCAGCTTGCGGGCGTCGCCGCGGCCGGTGATGTCGTAGATGGCGTCCGCGCCGCGGTTCGGCCCGACCACCTCGTTGCAGGTGGCCGCGCCGCCGCCGCCCAGCTCGTCGGTGAAGACGACCTTGGTGCCGGCGTTGTTGAACGTGGCCGAGTGCCAGAACGCGAAGTTCTCCGCGTCGGTGATCCGTTCGATCACCCGGGGCGCCTCGCGGTTCTTGATGTCCAGCAGGACGCCGTCACCCATGCACGCGCCCGCCGCCAGGTCCTTCGACGGGTACGCGGTGATGTCGTGGCAGCCGGTGGTCGCGGACGTCTGGCCCGGGATGCCCGGGTAGCCGCCGTCCGGGAAGAGGTTGGGGGTGGCGACCACGGACGCCGAGGTGGGGCTCTTCACCGGGACCTTGACGATGGAGATCGAGTCGTGCGGCGGCTGGCAGTCCGGGAACTCGGCCCGCGGGCTGTACGAGGAGACGTACAGGTAGACGTTGCGCCGGTCCTTGCCCGGCACCAGCGTGTGGGTGTGCGAGCCGCAGGCCGTCTCCACCGACTTGATGTAGCGCGGGTTGCGCTTGTCGCGGATGTCGAAGATCTTGATGCCCTCCCACGACTCCTTGACCGACGCCGGCTGGCTGGTGCTGGCGCACGAGTCGTCGTTGCGGGAGGAGTCGGTCGACAGGAAGAGCAGGTTCCCGTGGACCGAGATGTCGTTCTGCGAGCCGGGGCAGAGCACCTGCGAGACGATGGTCGGCCGGCTCGGCCGGGAGACGTCGTAGATGACGAAACCCTCGTAGTTGCCGGCGAACGCGTACCGGCCCTGGAAGGCGATGTCGGTGCCGAGGGCGGACGTGGTGTCGAAGGGCGCCTGCTTCGGCAGGTTGGCCACCTGCCGCAGGTTGGGGCTGCTGGAGATCTCGTCGACACCGGGGACGGCGCTGTCCACGGTGGCCGGGGCCGCCCGGGGGACCTCCTGCGCGCTGCTCGGCGGCGCGGCGATCACGCCGGCGAGCAGCAGGCCGGCGGCGGCGAGACCGACGATACGGGTACGGGACGTGCGGATGCTGATCATCGGCAACACCCTTCGAAAGGGGGATGATGATTCGCCACACCTTACCGACTTACGACGTCCATCAATGTGATCCCGGTCACATCCGGGAACTTTCGTCTATGGATAGGATCGCTGTCACCTCGACCGGAGGGAGGGTTGTATGACCGGCCGGCAGGCACGCGTGTGGTGGGCCGTCACAGCGCTCGCAGCGCTCCTGGTGATCGGCGGGCTGGCCCTGACCGGGCGCGGCGACACCCGCCCGGCGGCGACCCGGCCGAGCCCGGCCGGCGCCGTCCCGAGCCCGACGGGCGAGTTCTCCGCCCCGCCCGTGCTGGTCCCCGGCCGCCCGGGCGAGTCGGCGGCCACCCGCCCCGCCGCCGAGGTCCGCGACGCCGCCCCGCCGCGGTGGAACGGCCTGGACGTCTGGTACGTGCGGATGATGATCCCGCACCACGAGCAGGCGCTGGAGATGGCGAAGCTCGCCCCCGACCGGGCCGCCGACCCCCGGGTGCGGGCCGTCGCCGACCGGATCCGGGCCGCCCAGGGGCCTGAGGTCGGCGTGCTGCGCGCCTGGCTGAGCACCCGTGACCTGCCGGCCGAGGTGGCCGGCCACGACCACGCCACCATGCGCGGGATGCAGTCCGCCGAGGCCATGCGGCAGCTCGCGGACGCCCGGGGCGCGGCGTTCGACACGTTGTTCGTGCGGATGATGACCGCCCATCACCAGGGCGCGGTGGTGATGTCCACCGATCTGCTCAAGGTGGGCGCCGACCAGGTCATGCAGGAGTTCGCCAACGCCGTCGCGGTCGAGCAGTCCGCCGAGATCACCCGCATGCGCACCCTCCTCCCGTCCTGACCCACCCCACCCACCCCGCCGAACCCGTCGATCATGAAGTTGGCGGCGACAAATCGGACGGTGGAGGTAGTCAACTTCATGATCGACGGCGTACTTCCGGAGGGCGACCGGGCGTCGGTACTCTCACCGCTCATGATCAGTCTGCCCGGGAGGTGGCGGAAGCGCGACGGGGCGCAGCCTGCGGCGGCGCCGTGGGTGGGGCTCGCCGTCGGGATCGGGAGCGAGCTGCTGCCGTCCGCCACGGCCGACCTTCTCGCGCACCTCCGTCGTACGGTTCCTGCCGTGCCTGTCACGCCCGACGAGGGCACTCGGATCCGGGCCGTGGTCGGGTCCCGGTCCGACGCCGACCTGGTGGCCGCCGGGCTCCGTGACTGGGCGGCCGGGGCCGAGGACGGGTGGACGTTGACCGTGACGGGTTCTGGTCTTCCGGCGGGCGAGTGGACCCGGTTCTCCCAGCTGCGCGGCAGCTTCGCCGCCGAGAACCTGGCCTGGGCCGTGTCGGAGGCGGCCGGCGTCGGCGGCTGACGCGGTGGGCATCGACGCGCACGCCACCCCGTACGCTGGGTGACCGTGGACCGCCTGATCCTCGGCCGCCCGCTGCGCGGTGTCGCCTTCGACGCCGCCGTCTCCGGGCTGGTCGTCCTCGTCGCCGTGCTGGGCCTGCTGGCCGAGCAGGGCGGCCTGCCGGCGTTCGCGGTCGGCGTGGCGATGGCGGCGGTGCTGTTCTTCCGGCGGACCCACCCGTCCCTGGTCGCCGTGGCGGTGGCCGCGCTCGCGCTGGCCCAGGTGGTCGTCGGCTGGGGGCCGCTCGGCTACGACATCGGCGTGCTGATTGCCCTCTACAGCGTGGTCAAGTACGCCGACCGGGCGCGCGACGGCATCCTGGCCGGGATCGGCGCGGCGATCGGCGTGCTGCTCTCCGCGCTCTCCTGGCCCGGGCCGGCGCCCTGGTGGGCGGGGGCGCTCTACTACGGCCTGGTCACCGGCGCGGTCTGGCTGGTCGGGCTGAACGTGCGGACCCGCCGGCTCTACGTGCTCAGCCTGGAGGAGCGGGCCGCGACGCTGGAGCGGGAGCGGGAGGCGGAGTCCCGGGCGGCGGTGGCCGAGGAGCGCACCCGCATCGCCCGGGAGCTGCACGACGTGGTGGCGCACAGCATGGCCGTGATGATCGTGCAGGCCGACGGCGTGCGGTTCACCCTGGACCGGGACCCGGCGACCGCGCGGGAGGCGGCGAAGGTGGTGGCGGACACCGGCCGGCAGGCGCTGGAGGAGATGCGGCGGCTGGTCGGGGTGCTGCGCGAGCCGAGCCGCCCGGAGCCGCCCCCGGTGACCGACGAGCCGGCCGCCGAGCCGGCGCACCGCCGTCCCGCGCTGGTGGAGTTGCCCGCGTTGCTCGACCGGTTCCGTGCCGCCGGGTTGCGGATCGCCTGCGCCGGCGCCGGCACCCCGGTGGCGCTGCCGCCGGGCCTGGAGCTGACCGTCTACCGGGTGGTGCAGGAGAGCCTGACCAACGCGCTCAAGCACGCCGGCGTGGGGGCGTCGGTCGAGCTGACGCTCGACTGGGACGCCGACGCCGTCGTGGTCCGGGCCGTCGACGACGGGCGCGGCCGTCCGGTGGTGCGGCCGGCGCCGTCCGGCGGGCACGGCCTGGTCGGCATGCGGGAACGGGTCGGGGTGTACGACGGCAGCCTCGCCGCCGGACCGACGCTGGCCGGGGGTTGGCGGGTGGAGGCGCGACTGCCGCTGCCCGCGCCGGCCGGCACCGAGGAAGGGAGCGCGGCGGCGTGACCGTGCGGGTGATGATCGTCGACGACCAGGCGCTGGTCCGCGCCGGATTCCGGATGGTGCTCGACTCCCAACCCGACCTGGCCGTGGTCGGTGAGGCGATCGACGGCGCGGACGCGCTGCGGGTCCTGGAGCGGGTCGAGGCCGACGTGGTGGTGATGGACCTGCGGATGCCCACCATGGACGGGGTGGAGGCGACCCGGCGGATCTGCGCCCGTTCCACCGGCGGGCGTCCCCGGGTGCTGGTGCTCACCACGTTCGACACCGAGGCCGACGCCTTCGCCGCGCTGCGCGCCGGGGCGAGCGGCTTCCTGCTCAAGAACGTGCCGCCGGAGGACCTGCTCGCCGCGATCCGGGTGGTCGCCGAGGGTGACTCGGTGGTCGCCCCGTCGATCACCCGGCGACTGCTCGACCGCTTCGCCGGCCAGCTCGGCCCCGCTCCGGTCCAGGACCCGCGACTGGCCCAGCTGACCGAGCGGGAGCGGGAGGTGCTGCTGCTCGTCGCGCAGGGGCTGTCCAACGCGGAGATCGCCGGGCGGGTGCACGTCGCGGAGGCGACGGTGAAGACGCACGTGGGCCGGATCCTGGCCAAACTCCAGCTCCGCGACCGGGTCCAGGCCGTGGTGCTGGCGTACGAGAGCGGGCTGGTCACACCCGGCGGATGACCCGGCGTACGCCTCGGGTCGTACGGGTCCGCCGGTCGGGGGCGACCGGGGGAGTACCGAGGTCGCGCGCGCAGGTGGAGATGGCCGCCCGGGTGCCGGCCATAGCGTCGGAAGGGTCAGCAGACCGTCTCCGACAGGAGCACCACGTTGTCCGCAACCCCGACCACCGGCGTCGCCGTCGCCGCCCGTGCGCTGCACATGGAGTACGGCGCCGGGCCGAACCGGGTCGTCGCCCTCGACGGCGTCGACCTCGACCTGGGCGCCGCCCGGTTCACCGCCGTGATGGGTCCCTCCGGCTCCGGCAAGTCCACCCTGCTGCACTGCCTCGCCGGCCTGGACCGGCCGTCGGCCGGCACCGTCCGCATCGGCGAGGCCGACCTGGCCCGCCTCGACGACCGTCGGTTGACCCGGCTGCGCCGGGACCGGATCGGCTTCGTCTTCCAGAGGTTCAACCTGCTGCCCACGCTCACCGCGCGGGAGAACATCGTCCTCCCGTTGGCCATCGCCGGCCGGCGACCCGATCCGGCCTGGTTGCGGCAGGTGGTGGCCGCCGTCGGCCTGACCGACCGGCTCGACCACCGGCCGGCGGAACTCAGCGGCGGGCAGCAGCAGCGCGTCGCGGTGGCCCGCGCCCTGGTCACCCGGCCGTGGGTCGTCTTCGCCGACGAGCCGACCGGCAACCTGGACTCCCGTTCCGGCGCCGAGGTGCTGCGGCTGCTGCGCGAGGCCGTGGACGCCCTCGGTCAGACCGTCGTCATGGTCACCCACGACCCGGCCGCCGCCGCGTACGCCGACCGGGTGGTCTTCCTGGCCGACGGCCGGCTCGTCGACGACGTGCACGCCCCGACCACCGCCCGGGTCCGCGAGGCGCTGAGCCGGCTCGAACCGGCCGCGACGCCGGTGGGGCGGTGACCGGGATGCTGCGCCTGACCCTGCGCCAGATCCGCGCCGACGGCCTGCGGCTGCTGCTGTCGTCGCTGGCGGTCGTGCTCGGCGTCGCCTTCGTCGCCGGCACCCTGATGGTCACCGACGGCATGCGGGCCGGGGCGTACGCGCGCGCCGGCGCGTTCGACCGGCACACCGACCTGGCCGCCTACGCCGGCCGGGTGCCCCTGTCGCCGGCCCTGGTCGACCGGGTCCGCGCGGTGGACGGGGTCGCCGCGGCCGCGGGGGAGCTGACCGGCAGCGCCGGGGTGGTCGGCGCCGACGGCCGGCCCGTGCTCGGCTACGCCGTGCTCGCCGCGATCCCCACCGAGCCGGCCCTGCAGTCGTACGACGTGGTCGCCGGCCGGCTACCGCAGCGCGCGGGCGAGCTGGTGCTGGACGAGAAGACCGTCGCCGAGCAGCGCTTCACCCTCGGCGGGCCGGTGTCGGTCGGCGGGGTCGGCGGGGCGGCCCGGGCGTACACCCTGGTCGGCGCGGTCGACGTCGCCGGCACGTCGCGCGACGTCGGCGGGCCGTTCATCGGCCTGGTGGGCGCCGACGCCCTCGCGGTCGGCGGCGACGGTGGTTACGGGCGGATCATGGTGGCCGCGCGCCCCGGGGTGGACACCCGGGCGCTGGCCGACCGGGTCCGGGCGGTGGTCGGCCCGGGCGTCACGGTCCGGGACCGCGCGGCCGTCCTCGACGCGGCGGTCGCCGACGCCGTGCGCGACCTGCGGCAGTTCGAGCTGCTGCTGGGCACCTTCGCGGCGGTGGCGGTGGTGGTCGCCGGCTTCGTGATCGCCAACACGTTCGCCATCGTGCTCGCGCAGCGGTCCCGGCGCACGGCGTTGCTGCGCCTGGTCGGCGCGACCCGGGGGCAGGTCTACCGGGCCACGCTGGTCGAGGCGGCGCTGACCGGGCTGGTCGCCTCGACGGTCGGGGTGGCGGTGGGCACGGCGCTGGCCGCCGGTCTCGGCGCGTTGCTCGGGGCGACCGGAGCGACGGCCGCCGGCGGGGTCACGGTGACGACCCGGACGGTGCTGCTCTCCCTGGCCCTGGGCACGCTGCTCACCGTGCTGGCGGCCGCGTTGCCGGCCTGGCAGGGCACCCGGATCGCGCCGGTGGCCGCGCTGACCGACGCGGCGACCCGGCCCGCCCGCCCGGCCGGCCGGATCCGGCTCGGCGTCGGGGCGGTGGTGCTCGTCGCCGGGGTGGCGGCGCTGCTCGGCGCGGGGGCGACCGGCCAGGTGCCGTTGGTGGCGGCCGGCGGGTTGCTGGCCTTCGGCGGCATCGTGGCGTTCGGCCCGGTGCTGGTGCCGGCGCTGGTGCGGGCGCTCGGCGCGCCGGTGCGCGCGGTGGTCGGCGCGCCGGGCACCCTGGCCGTGGCGAACGCGGTGCGCAACCCGCGCCGGGTCGCGGCCACCGCCACCGCGATGGTGATCGGGATCGGTCTGGTCTCGGCCTTCGTGGTCGGCGCGGGCAGCGTCAAGACCGGCATCGAGCGCGCGGTGGACGCCCGGATCGGCGTTGACTTCCTGGTCACCGGCATCGGCGGGAAGCTGCCGGCGCCGCTGGCCGGCGAGCTGGCCGCCCGGCCGGAGCTGGGCGTCGTACACGAGCAGCGCAGCCGGGTGTCCGACGGCGTGCAGGTGCGGGCCGCCCACCCGGCCCTGGTCCGGCGGACACTGTCCGCGGTGGACGCCGGCGACCTCGGCGCGTTCGGGCCGGGCTCGGTGCTGGTGCACCGCGAGCTGGCCGCCGCCCGGGGCTGGACCGTCGGGGACACCGTCACCGTCGCCGGGCGTCCGTTCCGGGTCGCCGCCGTGGTGGCCGAGGACCGGCCGGCCCTGGCCGGCAGCCCGGTGCCCGACGGGCATGTGGTGGACGTCGTCGACGCGGACTTCACCCGGTTCTTCCCCACCGAACGCGGCCACCTGGCCGAGGTGGATCCGGCCGCCGGGGTGGACGTGGACGTCGCCCGGGCCGCCGTGGAGTCGGTGGTCGCCCGCTACCCGACGGTCAACGTGATGGACCAGGCCGCCTACAAGAAGATGCTGACCGGCACCGTCGACATGGTGCTCGGTCTCGTCACGGCGCTGCTCGGCCTGGCCGTGGTGATCTCGCTGGTGGGGGTCGCCAACACGCTGAGCCTCTCGGTGGTGGAGCGGACCCGGGAGAACGCCGTGCTGCGGGCGGTCGGCCTGAGCCGGGGCGGGATGCGGGCGGTGCTCGCGGTCGAGGCGGTGCTCACCGCGTCGGTCGGCACGCTGCTCGGCGTCGCGCTGGGCGTCGGGGTCGCCGCCGGGGCGATGGCCGTGGTGGCCCGCATCGGCGGGGACTTCACGCTGGTGCTGCCGTGGGGACGGCTCGGTCTGATCGTCGCGGTGGCGGTGCTCGCCGCCCTGCTCGCCTCGGTCCTGCCGGCCCGGCGGGCGCTGTCCCGGCCGGTGGTGGCGTCGCTCGGCGCCGACTGACGTCGGCCACCGTCGTCCGGACGCCGACGGGCCGGTCCCGCCTCGACGGCAGGACCGGCCCGGTGCGTGCCTGCGGACGGGTCGGTCCCGACGCGCGGTCGGGCCGGCCCGGATCGCTCAGGGGCGGGAGACGGGTTGGCCGCCGGTCCCGCCCTCGCCTTCACCCTCGCCACCGCCGGCGGGGGCGGTCGTGGTGGTGGTCTCGGTCGGCGTGGCAGGATCGGTCGGCGTCGAGCTGGTGGCCGGCGGGCTGCTGGGCGCGGTCGGCGGCGTCGACGGGGCGCTCGACGGGCTGGGCTGGCCCGAGGCGCTCGGCGAGGCGCTCGGCGTCACCGAGGTGGACGCCGAGGGCTTGCCGCCCGGGCCGACCGGGCGGTAGGTGTAGTCGTCCTCGACCGTCGACGGCCCCTCGGTGACGGCGGTGTCGGCGACGGAGTTACTCGGCGCCACCGCGGGCGCCGTGGAATCGAGCTGGGTGGCCGGCGCCTCCGCGTCCTTGGCGGCGGCCACCAGCGCGCCCAGCGCGGTCACCGCCACCAGCACGGCGCCCAGTGCGCCGACCAGGGTGCCGCGACGACTGCGGCGGCGCGCCGGCGCGACCGCGGCGGCCGGCCGGGCGACCGGCTGGTCGTCGCGGGTCCGCCCCGGCCCGGCCGCGCCGCGCAGGGCGACCGGCACCGTCGCGGCGGGCGACTCGGCGCGCGCCGCCCGGGCCGCGTCGGCCATCGCGGCGGCGCTCGGGTAGCGGTCGGCCGGGTCCTTCGCCAGCGCCCGGGCGACCAGCTCGCGCACCGCCGCCGGGATCTCCGCCGGCAGCTCCGGCGGCGCGTCGTCGAGGTGCCGCACCGCGACCTGGAGCGGGTTGTCCCCGGTGAACGGCGGGCTGCCGGTGAGGCAGCAGTAGGCGACCGCGCCGAGCGCGTAGACGTCCGTGGCGCCCGAGACGGGGCGGCCGGCGGCCTGCTCGGGGGCCATGTAGAGGGCGGTGCCGGGCACCGCGTTCGTGCTGGTGATGCTGGTGACGTTGGTCGACCGGGCCACCCCGAAGTCGACCAGGACCACCGTGCCGTCCTCCTGCACCAGCAGGTTGCTCGGCTTGACGTCGCGGTGGACGATGCCGCGGCCGTGCGCCCCGTGCAGCGCCTGGGCCACCTGGGCCACGATCGACATGGTCTCGGCGACCTCGAGCTGCCCGGCCGCCTCGATCCGCCGGGACAGCGGCTCACCGGCGACGAACTCCATGACCAGGTAGTCGGCCCGGCTGCCGTCGGGCAGTTCGTCCTCGCCGCAGTCGAACACCTGCACCACGCCGGGGTGGCGCAACGACGCCATGATCCGCGCCTCGGAGCGGAACCGGGCGATGAAGTCGGGATCGGAAACCAGCGCGGGAAGGAGCACCTTCACCGCGACCGGCCGACCGAGCACCAGGTCGGTGGCACGCCAGACGTCGCCCATGCCGCCGGTGGCGACACGGTCTTCCAGGCGGTACCGACCGCTGAGTACGACGTCGGAGGTGAGCATTCCCATACCGTACCCACCGCGGCCCCGGAGTATTTCCCGCGATCTCTCCCGTCGCGGCCGGCGAGCGGTTCCGGCCCGATCATCCGAACGGCCGAGGCCGGTTTCGGCCGTGGGCGCACCGTGACCGACCGGGTACGATCGGCCAGAATGTGTCCGGACGGCGGCGGATGTCCGGCTCGGTGAGTCGGGAACCGCCCGTTTCCTCCGGATCGGCAGCGACCGGGCGGTGGTCTTCGTTACACCGACACGCCGATCCACTCGGTAGACATTTCTCTCCCTTTTCCCGGCTCTTCGTGGCTTGCCGGTCAGCGGGATCCCCTCCTAGCGTTGGCCCGGCTCCCGGCCGCCCCACGACGTCGGTACGGTATGTCCGCCGACGGCCGCGCTGCGCGGCAGTGTCCATGCGCATCGGTCCCGGGCCGGTGCCGATCAGCTCAGCGGGGGGCGGGGGTGCGAATGACGGTGCGGTGCCCCGCGTGGGCCGACGCCCGGCCGGCGACCCCGGTTCCGCCGGGGCGGCGCCCGTGACCCCGGACCTGAACGAGGCGGTCGCCGCCGCGCGGGCGGGCGACGAGGAGGCGTTCCGTCACCTCTACCGCAGCCTCCAGCCGGCCCTGCTGCGCTACCTCACCGCCCTGGTCGGCGCCGACGCCGAGGACGTGGCGTCGGAGACCTGGCTGCAGATCTCGCGCGACCTGCCGTCGTTCACCGGCGGCGAGTTCCGGGCCTGGGCGGTGACCGTCGCCCGTAACCGGGCCATGGACCACCTGCGCCGGCAACGACGGCGACCCGCCGTGCCGGTGCCCGTGCAGGCCCTCAACGACCTGGCCTCGGACGCCGACACCGCCGACCGGGCGGGGGAGGCGATCGGCACCGAGAGCGCGCTGGCGCTGATCCGCACGTTGCCGCCAGCCGAGGCCGAGGCGGTGATGCTGCGGGCCGTCATCGGCCTCGACGCGGAGACCGCCGGGCGGGTGCTGGGCCGGCGCGCCGGCGCGGTGCGTACCGCCGCCCACCGCGGGCTGCGCCGCCTGGCGGCGATGTTGGAGCGCTCGGCCGACGGCGTCCCGAACGGTGTCCGGGAGACGTCCGCGCCCCGCCCCCGCACCGACCGCCGCGCGCCGCACGCGCCCGAGGCCGAGCCGGCGGAGGGCTGACGTGAGGAGAGACGGCATGCACCCGCGCCGGCCCGACGACCGGGCGGAATCCGACCGCCTTCTCGACGCGGCACGCCTCGGCGCGCCGGCGCCCGACGACGGCGATCCCCTGATCCGGCTGCTCGCCGCCGCGGCCGCCCCGGCCTCCGCCGACGAACTCGCCGGCGAGGAACGGGCACTCGCCGCGTTCCGGGCCGCCCGCGCGGCGCCCCCGCCGGCCCCCGCGCCACGCGCCCGCCGGCGTCTCCGGGTCGCCGCCGCGCTGTCCGGGCTCGCCGCCACCGCGGTCGCCGGGGTGGCCTTCGCGGCCGTGGGTCTCGACCGGAACCAGGAGCCGACGGCCCCGCCGGTACCGACCACGGCGGGCCCGTCCGGCGCCGGCCCGTCCGGCGCCGGCCCGTCGCGACCGGCCCCCAGCACCCCGACCGGTGAGGCGTCCGGCGCGGCGACGTCCCCGGCGCCGCCGCCGCCGTCGCGCTCGGCCACCGCGCCGCCGGTCGACCGCCGGCTCGCCGGTCACTGCCGCGCCTATCTGGCGAAGCCGGAGCCGCAGCGCGCCAAGGCCCTGACCACCCCCGGCTTCGCCGAGCTGGTGGCCGCCGCCGGTGGCGCCGACCGGGTCGAGGGCTACTGCCGGGCGCTGGAGCCGTCGGCTGCCGGGAAGCCGCCCAAGCCCAAGCCCACCCCGGAGTCGAAGTCGAAGTCGAAGCCTCCGGGCCCGCCCGACGACGAGGACGACGACCAGGACTGAGCGTCCGGCGCAATCGGATTCCGGACAAAATTTCATCTTCCCGGGCGCGCGAAATCCGTCTGCTAGACAGAGGATGGGGGGACGCGCGGACCCGTGCCGAACCCGGCCGGGTCCCGGGCGACAACGACGTCGTCCGTCTCCGGGAGAGGAGCCGTCACGTGGTGATGTCGCCGGAGCTGGACCGGGTCACCGTCCTGGGGGACGAGGCCGCGGCCCGCGGGCATCTGGCCCGCATCTGCTTCAAGACCGGGCCACCCACGCTCACCGGCGTCGAACTGGAATGGACCGTGCACGACGCCGCGGACCCGACCCGTCGGGTCGACCGCGAGCGACTGCGCGAGGCGTTGGGACGGCACAGCCCCGTCACCGTCGACCCCACCAGCCCGGCCGACGAGCTCCGGCGCGGCGGTACCGTGACCGTGGAGCCCGGCGGGCAGGTGGAGATCTCCGCCGCGGCGCGACCGTCGGTCGCCGCGCTCATCCTGGCCACCGAGGCCGACGTCGCCGAGCTGCGCGCCCTGCTGGACGCCGCCGGACTGGTGCTGGGACGCACCGGGATGGATCCCTGGCGGTCCCCGCGACCGGTCGTGGAAACTCCGCGCTACCGCGCCATGCGCCGCGTCTTCGACCGGCGGGGCCCGGCCGGGCGGGCCATGATGTACAGCACGGCCGGGCTCCAGGTCTGCCTGGACGTCGGCGAGCCCGGGCAGGTGGCCGAGCGGTGGGCCACCGCGCACGCCGTCGGGCCACCGCTGCTGGCCGCCTTCGCCACCGCCGACCGGCACGCCGGCCGGCGCACCGGTTGGGTGTCCGCCCGGATGGCCGCCTGGCTGGCCATCGACCCGGCGCGTACCCGCCCGGTCTGGTCACCGGGCCGCGCCGACCGTGACCCGGTGGCGGCCTGGACCGAGTACGCGCTGGCCGCGCCGCTGCTCTGCGTCCGTGACGACGGCCCGGACTGGTCCACGCCGCCGGGCGTCACCTTCGCCGACTGGCTGGCCGGGGCGCTCGACCGCCCACCCACCACCGACGACCTCGACTACCACCTCAGCACGCTGTTCCCGCCGGTGCGCCCGCGCGGCTACCTCGAGCTGCGCTATCTGGACGCCCAGCCCGGGCGGGAGTGGACCGTACCGCTGGCGGTGCTGGCCGCGCTCTTCGCCGACCCGGCGACCACCAGGCAGGCGCTGGCCGCGGCCGGGCCGGTGGCCGACCGGTGGAGCGCGGCGGCCCGGCGCGGGTTGGCCGAGCGCCCGCTGGCGACCGCCGCGGCGACCCTGTTCGACCTGGCCCTCGCGGCCCTGCCCCGGCTCGACCTGCCGGCCGGGCTGCACGACGAGATCGACCGAGAGATCCGGCGGCGCCGTGCCGTCGCGGAGAGGGGACACCGGTGACCACGACCGAGCGCCCGGGTACGGACGCCGAGCAGCTGCGCGGCCGGATCGCCGCGGAGTTGGAGCGCACCCGCGCCCGCACCGCCCTGCTGACCGACGCGGTGGACGACGACGACCTGGTCCGGCAGCACTCCACACTCATGTCGCCGCTGGTCTGGGACCTGGCGCACGTGGGCAACCAGGAGGAGCTGTGGCTCGTCCGCGACGTCGGCGGCCGTGAGCCCGTGCGCCGCGACATCGACGACCTCTACGACGCCTTCAAACAACCGCGCAAGGACCGGCCCGCGCTGCCGCTGCTGCCCCCGGCCGAGGCGCGTGCCTACGTGCGCACGGTCCGGGACAAGGTCCACGACCTGCTCGACGGCATCAGCTTCACCGACCGCCGGCTGGTCGAGGACGGTTTCGCGTTCGGCATGATCGTGCAGCACGAGCAGCAGCACGACGAGACCATGCTCGCCACCCACCAACTGCGTGCCGGAGCGCCGGTGCTGGACGCCCCGCCCCCACCCGAGCCCCGGACCCGGGTCGGCGGGGAGGTGCTGGTGCCGGCCGGCCCGTTCACCATGGGCACCTCGACCGACCCGTGGGCGCTGGACAACGAGCGGCCCGCGCACACGGTCGACCTGCCCGCGTACGCCATCGACGCGGCGCCGGTCACCAACGGGCAGTACCGCGCGTTCATCGCCGACGGCGGCTACGACGAGCCGCGTTGGTGGAGCGAGGCCGGTTGGCGGCACCGGGTCGAGGCGGACCTGAGCGCGCCGCTGCACTGGCGGCGCGACGGCGACGGGTGGGCGTACCGCCGGTTCGGCCGCTGGTCCACGGTCCGCGACGACGAGCCGGTGGTGCACGTCTGCTGGTACGAGGCCCAGGCGTACGCGGCCTGGGCGGGCCGGCGGCTGCCCACCGAGGCGGAGTGGGAGAAGGCCGCCCGGTGGGATCCGGCGACCGGCCGCTCCCGCCGCTACCCGTGGGGCGACCAGGACCCGACCACCGACCACGCCAACCTCGGCCAGCGGCACCTGTGGCCGGCGCCGGTCGGCGCGTACCCGGACGGCGCCTCGCCGCTCGGCGTGCACCAGCTCGTCGGCGACGTGTGGGAGTGGACGTCGTCCGCGTTCCGCGGGCATCCGGGATTCACCGCGTTCCCCTACCGGGAATACTCGGAGGTCTTCTTCGGCGACGACCACCGGGTGCTGCGCGGCGGCTCGTTCGGCACCGACCGGGCCGCCTGCCGGGGCACGTTCCGCAACTGGGACTACCCGATCCGGCGGCAGATCTTCAGCGGATTCCGCTGTGCCCGCGACGCCGGCGGAGAGGAGTGAGCCGGCCCGATGTGCCGCCACCTCGCGTACCTCGGTCCACCGGTGCCCCTGGGGAGCCTCCTGTTCGACCCGCCGTACGGGCTGCTGCGACAGTCCTGGGCGCCGCGGGACATGCGCGGCGGCGGCACCATCAACGCCGACGGCTTCGGCGTCGGCTGGTACCCGGGCGGCGGCGACCCGGTCCGCTACCGGCGGGCCCAGCCGATGTGGAGCGACACCACCCTGCCGGAGCTGGCCGCCGTGACGTCGACCGGGGCGGTGCTGGCCGCCGTCCGCTCCGCCACGGTGGGGATGCCGCTGCACGAGACCGCCGCCGCGCCGTTCGCCGAGGGGCGCTGGCTGTTCAGCCACAACGGCGTGGTGCGCGGCTGGCCGGACAGCCTCGTCCCGCTGGCCGAGGGTCTGCCCGTGCGTGACCTGCTCACGTTGGAGGTGCCCACCGACTCGGCCCTGCTCTGGGCGCTGGTCCGGCACCGGCTGCGCGGCGGCGCGGCGCTCGACGAGGCGGTGGCCGACACCGTCGCGGCGGTCGCCGCGGCCGCTCCCGGCTCCCGGCTGAACCTGCTGCTCACCGACGGCACGACGGTCGTCGCCAGCGTGGCCGGGCACGCGCTGTCCGTACGACGCGGGCCGGGTTCGGTCCTGCTGGCCTCCGAACCGTTCGACGACCACCCCGACTGGCAGCCGGTGCCGGACGGGCGGCTCGTGGTGGCCACCACGGCCGGGCTCGACATCCGGGAACCGACCACCGCCTGACCGGCCGATTCCACCGGTAGGACAGAGAGGACACGTGATGGGCGCGGAACCGCTGGAGATCCACCTGGAGGAGCAGGACCTCGACCGAGGGCTGCGGGAGGACGTACGGGTCGGGCTGAGCGCCGCACCGAAGTGGCTGCCGCCGAAGTGGTTCTACGACGCCCGGGGCAGCGAGCTGTTCGAGGAGATCACCCGCCTGCCGGAGTACTACCCGACCCGGGCCGAGCGGGCGATCCTCGCCGCGCACGCCGACGACGTCGCCACGACCACCGGGGCGAAGACGCTGATCGAGCTGGGGTCGGGCTCGTCGGAGAAGACCCGGCTGCTGTTGGACGCGTTCACCCGGCACGGCGACCTGGGCACCTTCGTGCCGTTGGACGTCTCGGTCAGCGCCCTGCGGCAGTCCACCGAGCAGATCGCCGCCGCGTACCCGGGATTGCGGGTGCGGGGGATCGTCGGTGACTTCACCCGCCACCTGGACCGGCTGCCCACCGGTGGCCGGCGCCTGGTGGCGTTCCTCGGCGGCACGATCGGCAACCTGCTGCCGGTGGAGCGGGCCGAGTTCCTCACCGCGATGCGCGCGGCGCTGGAGGCCGGCGACTGGCTGCTGGTCGGCACCGACCTGGTCAAGGACCCGGCCGTGGTGGTGCCCGCCTACGACGACGCGGCGGGCGTGACGGCCGAGTTCAACCGCAACGTGCTCCGCGTGATCAACCGGGAGCTGGGCGCGGACTTCGACCTCGGCGCGTTCCGCCACGTGGCGCGCTGGGACCCGGAGCGGGAGTGGATCGAGATGCGGTTGCGCGCCGAGCGTCCGACCCGGGCGCGGGTGCTCGACCTGGACGTGGCGTTCGCCGAGGGTGAGGAGCTGCGCACCGAGGTCTCGGCGAAGTTTCGCCCGGAGGGGATCGCGACCGAGCTGACTGCCGCCGGGTTCGACCGGCAGGCGTTCTGGACCGACCCCGACGGCCTGTTCGGGGTGAGCCTGGCCCGGGCCGACTGAGGCCGCGACCACACCCGGCGACCGGGCCCGCGGGTGATCGGCTAGGCTGGCGGCGCGAAGGGGAGTAGCCCCCAATGTCGTGGTCGACACACTGGTGCGTTCCGCATCCGGCCACGCGGCCTCGGTTCCCGGGGCGGGCGAGACCTTCGACTCAGGCTGTCGCAGCCGGGTCGAGGGCGCCCCTGTCTCTCCTCCCGGCTTGATCGGGAAGGTTCACATGGAGGGTTTCCTCGTCGCGCTGGTGGTCAGCTTCGGCGTCATCTTCGTCGCCGAGCTGGGGGACAAGTCCCAGCTCATGGCCCTGACGTTCGCCACGCGTTTCCGGCCCGTGCCGGTGCTCATCGGCATCACGATCGCCACAGCGGTCGTCCACCTCGCCTCGGTGGCCATCGGCTACGGCCTGAACGCGGCCCTGCCCACCGGGTGGATCTCGCTCATCGCCGGCCTGGCGTTCCTCGGCTTCGGCGCCTGGACGCTGCGCGGCGACAAGCTGACCGAGGAGGAGAAGCGCAAGGTCGAGCGCAGCACCAAGTCGGCGATCGTCGCGGTCGGTGTGGCGTTCTTCCTGGCCGAGCTGGGTGACAAGACCATGCTCGCCACCATCACGTTGGCGACCAAGTACGGCTGGTTCGGCACCTGGCTCGGGTCGACGCTCGGCATGGTCGCCGCGGACGCGTTGGCGATCCTGGTGGGCCGGATGCTCGGCCGGCACCTGCCGGAACGGGCGATCCGCTACGGCGCCGCCGTGCTCTTCGCCATCTGCGGCCTGTGGCTGGTCTTCGAGGCGATCAGGGAGCTGAACTGACGCCGGTGGCGTTCGGATGATCGGGCCCGGTCCCGGTGGGTAAGTGTCCGGGAGGCGGCGCCGTGGCGCGCCGCCGCCAGGATTCGGACGACCGGGAGGTTCCGCGCATGAGCAGGCACGACGAGCCCAACGAGTACGGCTTCGCAGGCGGTGCGACCGCCCCGGAGCCGCCGGCCGGCGGACGCGCGGACGAGCGGGACCGCGCCGAGCAGGTCGCGGTGCCCGGTGACGATCTGACCGAGCCGGTCGCCGACGCGCTCGAGGAGGAGACCCAGGACGAGCGCGAGGCCCGTCCGGCCGAGCGCCGGCGCTGACGCCCGCGACGCCGGCCGTCGATCCCGCACCGGGGTCGGCGGCCGGCGCCTTCGCGTCAGGCGGATTCCTGCTGGTAGACGTCCGGAATGCCGTCGCCGTCGTCGTCGCGGCTCTCCCGCTCGCTGATCCGCCGGTAGACCCGGTTGCGCCGGACCAGCACCAGGGCGGCCAGAGCGGCGGAGACCACCGAGCCGAGCAGCACGGCCACCTTGACGCCGTCCTCCTCGGGACTTCCCGCGCCGAACGCCAGCTCACCGATGAGCAGTGACACGGTGAAGCCGATGCCGGCGAGGAGCGCCAGGCCCACCAGGTCCGCCCAGGTGATCTCCTCGTCCAGTTCCGCGCGGGTGAACCGGGCGAGCAGGTAGGTCGAGCCGAACACCCCCACGACCTTGCCCAGCACCAGACCGGCCGCCACCGCCACCACCACCGGGTTGGTGAGGGTTTCGCCCAGGTCCACGCCGACCAGGGTCACGCCCGCGGCGAAGAAGGCGAACAGGGGCACGGCGAAGCCGGCGGAGACGGGCCGCCATCGGTGCTCCAGTCGCTCCGCCAGCCCGGGCGCCCCGCTCCGGCTGGGCAGGACCGGGACGGTGAAGCCGAGCAGCACCCCGGCCACCGTGGCGTGCACACCGGAGGCGTGCACCAGCGTCCAGGCCGTCACCGCCAGCGGGATCAGCGCCCACCACCAGGTCCGCCGCCGCTGCACCAGCAGTCCGAACGCGGCGATCGGCAGCAGCGCGCCGAGCAGGGGCAGCGGGTGGAAGTCGGCGGTGTAGAAGATCGCGATGATGGTGATCGCGAAGAGGTCGTCGACCACCGCGAGGGTGAGCAGGAAGGCCCGCAGCCCCTGCGGCAGGTGCGAGCTGACCACGGCCAGCACGGCGAGTGCGAACGCGATGTCGGTGGCGGTGGGGATCGCCCACCCCCGCGCGCCGGCGCCGCCGGCGCTCGACGTCACCGCCAGGTAGATCAGCGCCGGCGCCGCCATGCCGCCGATCGCGGCCACCACCGGCAGGAGGGCGCGTCGCGGGTCACGCAGATCACCGGCGACGAACTCGCGCTTGAGCTCCAGCCCGACCACGAAGAAGAAGATCGCCAGCAGCCCGTCCGCCGCCCAGGTGGCGAGGCTGAGGTCGAGGTGCAGCGACGCGCCGCCGGGCCAGGGAACCCAGTCGCCCAGCGCCGCGTACGCCGCGCGCCACGGTGAGTTGGCCCAGACCAGGGCGATGACCGCGCCGAGCAGCAGGAGCCCGCCGCCGACCGTCTCGGTGCGCAGCACGTCGGCCAGGAAGCGGGCCTCGGGCCAGGAGCGGCGGGACAACAGACGGGGAGACTGCGGGGTGCGGTCGGGCATGCGGCATCCGATCGGGAGCAGGGGTCGACGACGGAATCGCCGACCAGGCTTCCCGGCACACCATGGTCAACCCTAACGGCGGTTCCGGTCGTCGGCGAGCCGAGCCGGTGGGACGCTCCTCTCATCAGGTGAACGGGGCGTCCCACCGTCGGTGGCTCAGCGCTGTCCCGGCAGGGCCGGCAGGGAGGAGCCGATCGCCTCGCAGAACGCCGCCATCCGCTTGATCAACTCATCGGGGTCGGCGTACGGGTCGAGCGCGCGCACCTCGTCCGGGTCGAGCGCCGGCACGGGTACGTGCGAGATCAGCGGGTGCAGCGGGCGGGTGTCCACCTCGTCGGCGCCGAACAGGTGCTCGTGCAGTTTCTCGCCCGGCCGCAGCCCGGTGTAGACGATGTCGACCGGGTGGTCCGCCTCGGCGGCGAGCCGGCGGGCCACGTCGGCGATCCGCACCGGCTCGCCCATGTCGAGCACCAGCGCCTCGCCGCCGCGTCCGATCGTCGCGGCCTGCAGGACCAGGTGCACGGCCTCCTGAACGGTCATGAAGTAGCGGGTCACGTCGGGGTGGGTGACCGTGATCGGCACTCCGGCCCGGATCTGGGCCTGGAACGCGGTCAGCACCGACCCCCGGCTGCTGAGCACGTTGCCGAACCGGACACTGAGGTAGGTGCCGTCCATCCGCTCGGCCTGGTGGGCGGTGAGCCGTTCGGTGATCCGCTTCGAGTAGCCCAGCACACTGGTCGGGTTCGCCGCCTTGTCGGTGGAGATGTTGACGAACTCGGCGACGTCCCGGCACGCCTCCAGCACGTTCAGCGTGCCCAGGATGTTCGTCTTGATCGCCTCGCCCGGGTGTCGCTGGAGCATGGTCAGGTGCTTCAGGGCGGCGGCGTGGAACACCACGTCGGGCTGCCGGTCGGCGACGATCCGGGCGATCCCCTCGGCGTCCCGGATGTCGGCCAGGATCAGTTCGGGGCCGTCCAGCAGGGCGCGGCCGTGCAGCGACATCTGGAGCGCGTGCAGCGCGGACTCGTCCCGGTCGAGCATCATCAGCTCGTCCGGCTCGCAGCGGGCGATCTGCCGGCACAGCTCCGAGCCGATCGAGCCGCCCGCGCCGGTGACCAGCACCCGCCGGCCGGCCAGCCCGCCGCGCTCGACGGTCAGCTCGGCCACCCGCTGGGCGCGGCCCAGCAGGTCGGTGAGCTGGAGGTCGCGGACGTCGGTGGCGGCGACCGGCCGGTCGAGCAGCTCACGCACCGGGGGCAGGACCTTGAACGCGGCCCCGGCCTCGAGGGTGCGGGTCCGCACGTCGCGCAGCAGTTGCGGGTCCGAGCCGCTCATCGAGAAGATGACGGTACGCGCCTGGGTGGCGCGGATCACGGCGCCGACCTGTTCCCGGCCGCCCAGCACGCGCAGCCCCTCCAGCCGCAGTCCCCGGCTCTCCGGGGCGTCGTCGAGCAGCCCCACCGGCCGGTAGCTGCTGTCCGGGTCGTGCAGCAGCGCCCGGACCAGCCGTTCGCTGGCCGCGTCGACGCCGTAGACCAGGCAGCGCTCGGCGTGTCGCGCCGCCGGTCGGTGCCGGTCGGCGTGGGCCCGCCACAGTCCGCGGGCGGTCGCCATCAGGACCAGCGCGACGGCGCCGCCGACCAGCGGCGTGGTCGCGGGGACCGGTCGCTCGGCCCAGGGGAGCACGCCGGCGACGGTGATCAGGGCGGCCAGCGCGACGGTGGCGGCCAGTCCTCGGGCATCGCCGGCGCTGCCGATCGGGTAGCGGCCGTAGACCCGCGAGCGCAGCAGCGTGAGCAGCGCGTACAGCACGGCGCAGGCGAGCGCCACGCCGAGGATCCGGCCGCTGAGGGCGGCGGTCAGGTCGAACTCGTACCGGGTCCACGCCGCGCCGAGAAATCCTCCGCACCACGCGGCCGTGTCCAGCGTTAACAGGGAGAGGGTGGCGGCGCGGTGGGTGGTTCGTCCGCGGGGTCGCACGACGTCGGCGGTGGTTTCACGATCCATGGGCTGCCTCGGTGTCCTATCCAGATTGAAAGGATTTAGACCGTCTGTGCCTGTTCGGTCGTTTACATTCGTCCAGTCACCTAACGTGGCGAATAGGCGATTCGATCCTGGCACGGCTACTGGTGTTTTTAGGGGGCTTTCGTGCAGTTTCATCGGCAGACCGGCGTGTCGCGAGGGGGAGCGTGATGGACGTTCTCGGCTACCTGCGCCTGGTCCGACGCCACTGGTGGATCGTGCTGGTCACGGTGATGCTCGCGCTGGGCACCGCCGCGCTGGTGACGGTCCGGACGGCGCCTCGTTACGAGGCCTCGGTGACGTTCTTCGTCACCACACCCAGCCAGGGCGTCACCGACGCGTACCAGGGCGGCCTCTTCCTCCAGCAGCGGGTGAAGTCCTACGGCGACCTGCTCACCAGTGACCGGCTGGCGCAGAGCGTGGTGGCCGAGGCGCCGCTCGGCCTCACCGCCGACCAGGTGCGCAACCGGATCACCACCGTCGCCACCACCGGCACCGTCCTGCTCAAGGCCACCATCACCGACACGGACCAGACCCGGGCGCTCAAGACCACCGAGACGCTCGCGGCCAAGTTCACCGAGCTGGTCCGGAAGGTGGAGACACCGCCGGACGGCAAGTCCCCGCCGATCAAGATCGAGGTGGTGAGCGGCCCTCGGGTGACCTCCAGCCCGGTGTCCCCCCAGCCGGTGCGCAACCTGGTCCTCGGCGGCCTGCTCGGCCTGCTGGCCGGTGCCGCGCTCGCCGTGCTGCGCGGGCTGGCCGACGTGCGGATGCGCGACGCCGCCGCGTTGCAGCGGGTCACCGGCAGCCCGCTGTTGGGCGAGATCCCGTTCGAGTCCGGCGCGAAGGCGGCCCCGTTGATCGTCGGCGACGCGGCCAACTCGCCGCGGGCCGAGGCGGTCCGCAAGCTGCGCACCAACCTGCGCTTCGTGGACGTGCACGAGCCGGCCCGGGTCATCGCGGTCACCAGCGCGTTGCAGGGCGAGGGGAAGACCACGATGGCCTGCAACACGGCCATCGCGCTGGCCGAGGCGGGGTGGCGGGTGCTGCTGATCGACGCCGACCTGCGCCGGCCCAAGGTGGCCGACTACCTCGGCCTCGACGGCGGCGTCGGCCTCACCGACGTGCTGGTCGGCGACGTGCAGGTCGGTGACGTGGTGCAGCGTTGGGGCGAGAAGTCGCTGCTGGTGCTGCCCAGTGGCGCCGCCCCGCCGAACCCCAGCGAACTGCTCGGCTCCAAGGCGATGGCCGACCTGCTGGTGGCGCTGCGCGAGTCGGCGGACATCGTGGTCATCGACACCGCGCCGCTGCTGGCGGTCACCGACGGCGTGGTCGTGGCGGTGCAGGCCGACGGCGCGTTGCTGGTCACCCAGCAGGGGCGGACCTCACGCAGCCAGGTGGCCGCGGCGGCGCACGCGCTCAGCTCGGTCTCGGTGCGCCTGCTCGGCTGCGTGCTCAACATGGCCAAGGTGGCCAAGGCGGACGCCTATCAGTACGAGGCGTACAAGGTCGTCGTGCCCGCCGCGCCGTCCGTGCCCACGGACCGGGCCGGCACCCGGCGGGGTGGGCAGCCGGCCGTGGGCGACCGGACGCAGGAACTCACCCGGCTGTCGCGATGAGCGCCAGCACCGGCCGGATCGACCGCTCGATCTCCTCGGCGCAGCGGCGGAAGTCGGCCGGCGAGCCACCGATCGGGTCGCGCAGGTCGTCCGCGCCGGGGGCGGCGGGTTGCATCCGCCCCCGGGCGCGGACGGCCGCCGCCACCGCCGCCCGCAGCGGCGTGTCCGCCGTCGCCCCGGCCGGTTCGGCCGCGGCGGCGAGCCGGGCGAACTGGCGCAGCGTGAAGGTCCGGGTCAGCGCCGCCGGGGCCAGTGCGGTGCAGGCCGAGCGCTGCCGCCGGGTCGCGGTCAACACCAGCGCCGCCCCGGCCAGGTGTTCCGGACGCAGCCGGCGGGTACGGAACGCCGCCGCGTCGGCCCCGGTGCCGGCCGCCACCTCGACGGCGTACGGGTGCATGGCGGCGCCGTCGACCGCGTCGGTCCCGGCGCTGGTCACCACCACCGGTAGGTCGGCCAGCAGGCGGCGGGCGATGAACTCGGCCATCGGGGACCGGCACATGTTGGCGTGGCAGACGAAGAGCACCCCGTCGACCATCTGCACCCCTCTCGTCGGCGTGGTCGCGGGACGCGGTGCCGCGACGGCGTTCTTCCGGCGGTCGCGGCCGGACGCAGAGGGGATGCGGGCATCGTACGCGGTGCGGACGGCGACGGTCTCGCAGGCCGCGCCGGGAGCGCGGCCATGAAGATCGGCATCCTGTCCTACCACTTCCCGCCGGAGCCGGCGTTCATCCCGGGCAGCCTGGCCGAGGAGTTGGCGGCCCGCGGCCACGAGGTGCGGGTGCTCACCGGCTTCCCGGACTACCCGGGTGGTCACGTCTATCCCGGTTGGCGACAGCGGTGGCGGCACCAGACCCACAGCGAGCGGCTGACCGTCCGTCGGGTGCCCCGGTACGCCCGCGGCGACGCCTCGCCCGGGGCGCGCACGGCCGCCTGGCTCTCCTTCGCCGGCAGCGTGGCGGTCGCCGGGCGGCGCTACCTGCGGGACGTCGACGCCCTCTACGTCTTCCAGCACCCGGCGGTGACCTTCGCCGCGGCGGGTCTGCTGCGGCTGCTCGGCCGGGTGCCGACGGTGCTGCACGTGCAGGACGTGTGGACGGGGGAGGAGCCGTCCCGGCCGGGGGAGAACCGGCGCTGGTCGGACCGGTTCGACACGAGCCTGCGCCGGCTCTACCGGGAGGCCGCCGCGGTGGCGGTCACCGCGCCGTCCATGCGCGACCTGGTGGTCGCCGCCGGGGCGGGGCCGGACCGGGTGCGTACCGTGCTCAACTGGACCGACGAGCGGATCTTCCGCCCGGCCGAGCCCGGTCCCGCGGCCCGTCGCCTGATCCGCCGGGACGACCGCTGCCTGGTGATGCACGCCGGCACGATCGGCGTACGGCAGGGTCTGGAGACCGCGGTCCGCGCGGCGGCCGCGCTGGGCGACCGGATGGACCTGGTCCTGGTCGGTTCCGGTGCGCAGGAGCGGCGGGTGCGGGGGCTCGCCGCCGACCTCGGCGCCGACAACGTCCGGTTCGTCGAGTGGCGGTCCCCGGTGGACATGCCGCAGTTGTACGCGACCGCCGACTACCAGCTCGTCATGCAGCGCGACGTGCCCGAGTTGCGCGGCACCGTGCCGGGCAAGCTGCAGGCCGCCTTCTCCTGTGCCGCGCCGGTGGTCGCCTCGACCGGCGGGGACACCGCCGAGCTGGTGGAGCGGGCGCGCGCCGGGCTGTCCTGCCCGCCGGAGGACTGGGCCGCGCTGGCCGACCGGTTCTGGCTGGCCGCGGCCATCCCGCGGGCGGCGCGGGTGGAGATGGGCCGTCGCGGTCGGGACGCCTACCTGCGGGAGATGTCGCTGCGGGCCGGGGTGGACCGGATCGAGGGCTTGTTACGCGAGGCATCCACCCCCATGGCGAAGCGAGCAAACCTCGCAGTGGGGCGATAAAGCTTCAAGGGACCCCAAAACCCGACGAACGCCTGCATTTTCGTGCTAGAAAGCAGTCAATGCGCTCGGTGTCCGGTTCGACACGTAGGGGGAACAGTGACGGAACGCGGTGCTTCGCCTGGCCGGCGGCGGCGCTCGCGGCGGCGTAGCCGGGCCCGGGTCCGCCGGATCCTGCTCGTCGGCCTGGTCGTGGTCTCGGTGCTGCTGACCACCGGAGGCTGGGTCGCGTTCCGGGGCTGGCAGGCCCGTGCCCATCTGGTGAACGCCGCCGGGCTGGCCAAGGAACTCAGCTCCCAGGTGCTCGACGGCGACGTGGCCCGCGCCCAGCGGACCCTCGCCGCCCTGCAGGAGCAGGCCACCGCGGCGCGCGGCGCGACCGGGGATCCGGTCTGGTGGGTCGGCCAGCGGACGCCGTACGCCGGCGACGACCTCACCGCCGTGCGGGAGATCTCGGTGGCGGTGGACGACCTGGCCCGGCTCGCCTTTCCCACCCTCCTCCGGGTCGATCTCGCCTCGCTGGTGCCGAAGCAGGGCAAGCTCGACCTGAACCGGCTGCGCGCGGTCTCGGCGGAGGTGTCCACCGCCGACCAGGCGGTCCGGCGGACGGCGCAGCGGCTGGCGGCCGTCCCGACCACAAACCTGGTGGCGCAGGTGCGCGACGCGGTCACCGCCCTGCGTTCGGAGCTCGAGCAGTTGGGTGAGCTCACCTCGGCCGCGGATCGTGGCGCCCGCCTGCTGCCGCCGCTGCTCGGCGCCGGCGGCCCGCGCACCTACCTGCTCGTCTCGCAGAACCCGGCCGAGTTGCGGTCCACCGGGGGCATGTTCGGCGCCTACGCCGTGCTGCGGGCGGAGGACGGGCGGATCCGGATGGTCACCCAGGGCACGTCGACCGAGTTGAAGTTCTTCGACCCGCCGCTCAAGGTCGCGCCGGAGACACGCCGGCTCTGGGCGGACCTGCCGGGGATGTATCCGGCCGACGTCAACCTCGATCCGGACTTCCCGACCGCCGCCGCGCTCTACCGGGAGATGGTGCGCCGCCGCACCGGGACCACCGCGGACGGGGTGCTGGCCGTCGACCCGGTGGTGTTGTCCTACCTGCTCGGCGCGATCGGTCCGGTGCCGGTGCCCGGCGGTCCGGCGTTGGCCGGCAGCACCGCGGTGCGGACCCTGCTCAGCGACGTCTACCGGGACCTGGACACGAATGCCCAGGACGAGTTCTTCGCCACGGCGGCCGCCCGCGTCTTCGATGCGATGTTCACCAAGACGGTGGATCCGCGGTCACTTTTGACCGTTTTCAACCGTTCAATCAGTGAACGTCGGATATTGTTCTGGAGTGCCCGACCTGAGGAGCAGCGCGCGCTCGCCGGCAGCCGGCTGGCCGGGCAGCTTCCGGAGAAGGACACGGTGCCGACGGTCGGCGTGTTCCTCAACGACGGCAGCGGCGCGAAGCTCGGCTACTACCTGAGGTTCTCGGCCACCCTCACGGTCGGCGACTGCCAGCCGGACGGGCGCCGCGAGCTGCGGCTCCGGATCACGGTGGGCTCCACCGCCCCGCGATCGGGACTGAGCCGGTCGGTCACCGGCCTGGCCATGTCCGGCGACAAGTACACACCACGCACCTTCGTCTCGGTGTTCACGCCGACCGGTGGCGCCGTCCTCACCGGACGGCTGGACGGACGCGACACCGCGATGGGTAGCGGAACCCACGGCCGCCGCCAGGTGGCGGTGGCGACCGTCGAGGCCAAGCCGGGGCAGACCCGGACCCTCGACGTCACGCTGCTCACCGGCCAGACCGGCGCCGGCAGTGCCGAACTGGTGCTCACACCCACCGTCACCCCATGGACCACCCGAACAGTCAACGCACCAAGCTGTGAACAGTAGGAGGGAATCCATCATGCGGCTATCCCGCATCATCATGGCGCTCACGGTCGGCCTGGCCGTGGCGGCCGTGCCGACCGCGGCCGGCGCGGCGCAGCCGCAGCCACCGTACGTGCCGCCGGGCGCGGCGCTGACGGTGTCGCCCACGACGATCCGTCTCGGCGAGACCTTCACGCTCCGGGGCACCGGCTTCCAGGCCGGCGAGACGGTGCGGATCGACGTCGCCATCTCGAACCTCCCGGCCGCGGCCCCCGCCGAGGGGACCGCGCGGCGCAGCGACGGCAGCACGGTGGCGATGGCGGCGGTCGCCTACACGCCCAACCGCGCCCAGCCGCAGCCCGCGCCGACCACCTTCACGGTGACGGCCGACGGCGACGGCGCCTTCACCGTGCAGTACCGGCCGACGCGTACCGGCCGGCACACCTTCACCGCCACGGGGCTGACGTCGGGTCGGATCGCCAGCGCCACCGGCACCGTCCTGCCCGTGCACGGACGGCCGACGACCCGGCCGCCGCACCACGGCGGTCTGCCGGTCACCGGTGACAGCATCGGCACGCCATTGAAGCTCGGTGGTGGCCTGGCCGCCGCCGGCGCGGTCCTGCTGCTGGCCTCCCTGGCCTGGCGCCGCCGTCGCCTCGGCTGAGCCGAGGCGCGCCGGGGAGGACCCGGCCGATCGTGAGTGCCCGCCGGACCCGCTCCGGCGGGCACTCACGCGTCCGGAACACGAGGCAGAATGACGTCGTGGCACCGACGCGACCGTGGGCCGACCCGACCGGCCTGCTCACGCTCCCCGGCGGCGCTGTCGTGCGCGGGCGTCGCGTCGCGGCGCTCGGCACACCCGCCGACTTCGCCCTGCTGCTCGCGCCCGGCCCCGACCCGGCCTGGCCGGCCCGGCGGATCGACTGGCCCGACTTCTGGGTCCCGCGGGACCGGGCGGACGCCCTCGACGCGCTGCGCGAGGGCCGGCGGCGCGCGTACGCGGGCGAGCGCGTCGAGGTCGCCTGTCGCGGCGGGATCGGCCGGACCGGCACCGCCCTGGCCGCCCTCGCGGTGCTGGACGGGCTCGCGCCGGGCCCGGCGGTGGCGTGGGTGCGTGCCCACTACCACCCTCGTGCGGTGGAGACCCCCTGGCAGCGGTGGTGGCTGCGCCGCGTCGACTGACCACGCCACGCAGCCGCGGGTTGGGCGCAGCGTCACCGGCCGGGTGAGCCGCGCCGGTCCGGGTCCCGGGCTGGGTAGGGTGCCTCCTCATGAGAGCCCGGGTCCTGGCCGTCGCCACCGCCGTCACCCTGCTCGTCACCGGGGCGCCCGTCCCGGCGCAGGGCGCTCCCGTGGTCAACGCCGCGCCGGTGGCCACCGCGCCCTGCCCCCGACTGCCCGCGCCGAAGGTCTCCCGGCCGCCGCGCCCCGTCCCGCCGGAGCCGGTGCCCGACCAGCAGGTCGTCGGCGGTGACGCGCTGGCCGCTCCGGGGCTGGTCGCCCCGCCCGGCAGCGCCGCGCCACCGGCGGTGACCGCCACCACCTGGCTGGTCGCCGACCTGGACAGCGGCGCCGTGCTCGGCGCGTGCGGGCCGCACGTGTACGGCACCCCCGCCAGCACCCAGAAGCTGCTGCTCGCCGCCACCATGCTGAGCCGGCTCGACCCGAAGCAGGTGGCCGTCGCCACCCGCGCCGACCTGGACATCGAGCCGGGCAGCTCGGCCGTCGGCCTGCTCGTCGGCGGGCGGTACGCGGTGGAGACGCTCTGGTTGGGCCTGCTGCTGCAGTCCGGCAACGACGCGGCGAACATGCTGGCCCGGCTGGGCGCCGGCAACGCCCGGGCCGGGGTCACCGAGATGAACGCCGAGGCCCGCCGGCTCGGCGCGCGGCAGACCCACGCCGTCACCCCGTCCGGCCTGGACGGTCCGGGCCAGTTCACCAGCGCGTACGACCTGGCACTGATCGCCCGGGCCTGCTTCGCCGACGAGCGGTTCCGCCGGTACGCGCTGACCGAGCGGGCGCAGATCCCGGCCCAGCCGGCGCTGAAGAAGGGCGGATTCCAGATCCAGAACGAGAACCAGTTGATCTACCGCTATCCGGGGGCGCTGGGCGGCAAGACCGGGTTCACCGAGCTGGCCCGGCACAGCTACGTCGGCGCCGCCCAGCGCGGCGGTCGTCGGCTGGTGGTCACCCTGCTCGGGGCCGAGGCCCGGCCGATGCGGGGCTGGCAGCAGGGCGCCCAACTGCTCGACTGGGGCTTCTCGCTGCCTCGCGACGCCTCCGTCGGCCGGCTGGTCGAGCCCGGCGAGCTGGACGCCGCGAAGGCCGAGCCGGCGCCGGCCCCGGCCGCCGCGGCGGCCCGTCCGGAGCCGTCACCGTGGCGCGGGCCGGCCGGCACCGCGCTGCGTCGGGTCGCCGACGGGGACTGGCGGGTCATCGTCCCGCTGGCCGGGCTGCTCGCACTCGTCGTCGGCGGGACGGCAGCCGTGCTCGCCGCCCGCCGGGGCCGCTCCCGTCGAGCGGGTCGCCGCCGCGCCTGATCGCCCGGGCGCGGCCGTCGCCGCGCCTGATCGCCCGGTGGCGGCCGTCGCCGCGCCCGGCCCGTCGGCTGTCCGCCGGTTCCGGTCGCGTGGACGTCGCCGTCGTGGGTATGCGCGGCGGATGGAGCACCCGGGACGCGTCGTGGTGGTCTCCGCGGACATCGGCGCCGGGCACGACCGGGCCGCCGACGAGCTGGCGGAGCGGCTGCGCGCCCGGGGCTTCGCGGTGGACCGGCTCAACGTTCTGCACCTGCTGCCCGGTCCGCTGCACCGGGCCGTGCGCGAGGCGTACCGGGGACTGCTGCACCGGCTGCCCGGGGGCTACCACCTGCTGTTCCGGCTCACCAGCCGGTCGTTGGTCCCGGTACGCGCCGTACGCGCGCTGCTGCGCCCGTTCCGCCGGGCGATGCGGCGGCGCATCCCGCCGGACACCCGGGCGGTGGTGACCACCTATCCGTTCGCGAACCAGCTCCTCGGGCCGTTGCGCCGCCACGGGCGGCTCCGGGTGCCGGTGATCACGTACGTGACCGACCTCGTGGTCCACCCGGCCTGGCTCGCCCCGGGCGTCGACGTGTACTGCACGGTCCGGCACGCGGAGCTGCGGCCCTCGGACGGCGTCGACGTGACGGTGGTCGAGCCGCTGGTGTCGCGGGCGTTCGGCGTGGGCGACGGGGCCGACCGTCGGCGTGCCCGGCACCGGTTCGGCCTGCCCCCCGACGGTGTCCTTGCCCTGGTCGTGGCGGGTTCCTGGGGTGCGGGGGAGGTGGCGGCCACGGTCGCGGAGGTCGGCGCGACCGGGGCACGGCCGGTGGTGGTGTGCGGGCGGAACCGGGCGTTGCGCCGGCGGCTCAGCGGGGCCGGCCGGGACGTCCTGGGCTGGGTGGACGACATGCCCGCGCTGATGCGGGCCGTCGACGTGGTGGTGGAGAACGCGGGCGGCATCACCTGCCAGGAGGCGCTCGCGGCCGGGGTGCCGGTGGTCACCTACCGCCCCATCCCCGGTCACGGACGGGCCAACGCCGCCATCCTGGCCCGTTCCGGCCTGACCCGGTGGGCCGGCTCGCCCGACCAGCTCGGACCCGTGCTCGCGGCGGTCACCGGGGCGGGCCCGGCGTCCCCGGCCCGCGACGCGCGGTCCCTGGAGGACCCGGCCGGGCTGGTCGCCGAGGCTGCCCGCGCCGCCGTGCCCGCCGGGCCGGCCGCCGCGGGCCGCCGGTCGCTGCTGGAACCGGTCGGCGACGCGATCGCCGTCGTCGCCGCGCTGCTCCAGGCCGGCGGCGGACTGCGATGAGGACCGCCGCCCTCGCCGGGCTCGCGACGGCGGCGTTCCCGGCGGTCCAGGTGGCGCCGGCGCTGACCGTGCTGCCCGGCCTCCGCCGCCGCCTGCTGCCCGGCCTGCACGGCCTCGGCCCGCCGGACCGGGTCGCGCTGACCTTCGACGACGGCCCGGACCCGGAGTCCACGCCGTGCTTCCTGGACCTGCTCGCCGCGCACCGGGTCACGGCCACGTTCTTCGTCCTCGGCGCGATGCTGCGGCGCCGCCCGGACCTGGGCCGCCGGCTGGTCGACGCCGGCCACGAGGTCGCCGTGCACGGCTGGACGCACGACAACCTGCTGCTGCGCGGGCCGGCCGGCACCGTCCGCGACCTGACCCGGGCGTACGACCTGGTGGCGGAGGTGACCGGACGGCGACCGCGGTTCCTCCGCCCGCCGTACGGGGTGCTCACCGGCGCGACCCTGCTGGCGGCCCGGCGGCTGCGCCTGCGGCCGATGCTGTGGAGCTGCTGGGGGCGGGACTGGACCGCCACGGCGACCGCCGACACGGTCGCGGCGACCGTCCGGGCCGGGCTGGCCGGCGGGGGCACGATCCTGCTGCACGACTCGTCCCACGCCGCCGTGCCGGGCGCGTGGCGCGCCGGGCTGGCCGCGCTGCCCGACATCCTGGCCGAGTGCCACCGCCGAGGGTGGCGGGTGGGCCCGCTGGGCGCGCACCGGCTGCCCGCGCGTTGACCGGCGCACCCTACCCCGCTACCCCGGGCCCGGGACGCGAATCCCGGAGCCGGCGACCCGTTCGGGTCGGCGTGGCTAGCCTGCGGGTCATGAGGACCTGGGGACCGTCCGTGGCGCTCGCCGCCGCCCTGCTCCTGCCGCTGTCCACGCCCGCCGTGGCCGCGGCCCGCCCGGGCGCCGCGTCGGCGCGCCGGCTGCCGGCCGCGGCGCCGCCCTGCCCGAACGTGCCCGCCCCGTCGACCCGGCCGCCGCAGCCGCCGCCCCCGCCCGGCCCGGCGGACCGGGCCGTGGGGGGCGCCGCGCTGGACACCTCGGGCCTGGTCGTCCCGCCGGTCGCGACGGTGCCGCCCGCGGTGGCGGCGACGTCGTGGGTGGTCGCGGACCTGGACACCGGCGCGGTGCTCGGCGCCTGCGGCCCGCACGAGTACGCCGTGCCGGCCAGCGTGCAGAAGTTGCTGCTGGCCGCCACCATGCTGCCCCGGCTGGACCCGAACCGCGAGGTCACCGTGACCGCCGGCGACGTGGCGATCGAGCCGGGCAGTTCGGCGGTGGGGCTGGCCGAGGGCGGGCACTACCGGATCGAGACGATCTGGCTGGGCCTGCTGTTGAAGTCCGGCAACGAGGCGGCCAACGCGCTGGCCCGGCTCGGTGGCGGCCCGGACGGGCTGGCCGGCGGGGTCCGGGCGATGAACGCCGAGGCCCACCGGCTCGGCGCCCGGCAGACCCACGCCGTCACCCCGTCCGGCCTGGACGGTCCGGGGCAGTTCACCAGCGCGTACGACCTGGCGCTGATCGCCCGGGCCTGCTTCGCCGAGCCGGCCTTCCGCCGCTACACCGCCACCCGCACCGCGCAGGTGCCCGCCCAGCCGGCGCTGCGGGAGAAGGCCTTCCAGATCCAGAACGACAACATGCTGCTGGACCACTATCCGGGCGCGATCGGCGGCAAGACCGGCTTCACCGACCTGGCCCGGCACACGTACGTCGGTGCGGCCGAGCGCGGTGGACGGCGCCTGGAGGTCACCCTGCTCGGCGCGGAGGTCACCACCCAGCGCGGCTGGCAGCAGGGGGCCGCGCTGCTGGACTGGGGTTTCGGGCTGCCCCGGGACGCCGCGGTCGGCCGCCTGGTCGAGCCGGGGGAGCTGGACCGCGCCACGCCCCCCGCCACGGGGGCGGCGTCGGCCCTGGCCGGGCACGCCGACCTGCGCGGCGGCGCCCCGGCCCCCGGCTACCGGCCGGGCGCGGGGCTGTCGGTCGCGGTGGGCGCGGTGCTGGTGGCCGGGGGAGCGGTGCTGCTGGCCCGGCGTCGTCGGCACGCCGCCGCGGTCGCCGCGTCGACCGCCGTGGTGGTGCGGGAGGGCGAACTTCCGGAAGTCGACTGAAACGACCCGGGCCGGTCAGTGGCCGGCCGGCCCGGCGGTGCTGTCCCGCACCACCAGCTCGGTGGCCAGCTCCACCCGGGGCGACTCGATCTCCTCGCCCTGGGCCAGGCGCAGCACCGTGCGGGCGGCGAGCCGGCCCATCTCCACCAGCGGCTGGCGCACGGTGGTCAGGGGCGGCGAGGCCCACCGGGCCTCGGGCAGGTCGTCGAAGCCCACCACGCTCACGTCGTCGGCGACGCGCAGGCCGCGCCGGCGTACCGCCTCGTAGACGCCGAAGGCCATCTGGTCGCTGGCCGCGAAGATCGCCGTCGGCGGGTCGTCGAGGTCGAGCAGGGCTCCACCGGCGGCGAAGCCGGAGGCGTGGTAGAAGTCGCCCGGCTGGACCAGGCGGTCGTCGGCCGGCACGCCGGCGGCCGCCAGCGCGGCGCGGTAGCCGTCGAGTCGGGCGCGGCTGCACAGCAGGTGCGGCGGGCCGGCGACGAAGCCGATCCGGCGGTGGCCCCGGCTGAGCAGGTGTTCGGTGGCGGCCAGGCCGCCGGTCCAGTTGGTGGCGCCGATCGCCGGCACGTCCGTCCCGGCCACCCCGGCGTCCGGGTCGACCACCACCACCGGCACGTTGAGCCGGCGCAGTTGCGCCTGGACCGCCGGGCTCAGGTGCGAGGTCACCATGATCACGCCGTCCGAGGCCCGCCCGCGCAGGTTGTGCAGCCACTGTCGGGTGGAGCTGGACTCGCGGTGCACGGCCGAGACCACCGTGCCGATTCCGGCGGCGTGGTTGACGTCCTCCACCCCACGGATGATCTCCACGGCCCACGGGCTGTCCAGGTCGTTGAAGACCAGGTCGACCAGGTTCGCCCGGCGTACGGTGCGGCTGCCGCGGCGTCGGTAGCCGTGGTGGCGCAGCAGTTCCTCGACGCGTTCCCGGGTGTCCGGCGCGACGTCGGACCGCCCGTTGAGCACCCGCGACACGGTGGGCACGGAGACGCCGGCCTCCCGTGCGATCGCGGTGATGGTCACCCTGCGCTCGTCGTCCGCGTTCACCCCGAGTCCCCTTCGCCGGCTGCCCGGAACCGACCGGCAAGCCGTGCCGCCCCACCGACATCTTGCCGTACGGCGTGGTCTTGACGACAGGTCGGGCCGGTCCTAGCGTTCGCACGGGTTGCGGAAAGCTTCCGGAACGCGGCGGGGTGCCTTTCGGCGACCCGTCGTCGTCCTCCCCACCACCGGACGACGAGGAAACGTCAGGCGTGTTGACCGACCTGCCCGAGGCGGAACTCCGCCGCCACCGCAGCGACCTGCGCGAACCATCCGACTTCGATGCCTTCTGGGCCGACACGCTCGCGCAGGCCCGCTCCTGCGGCGAGCCCGTCGAGGTGACACCCGTGCCCACCCCGCTGGCCGGGGTGGACGTGTTCGACGTGACCTTCCCCGGGTTCGCCGGCCAGCCGGTGCGGGCCTGGCTGCGGGTGCCCCGCGGCGCCTCCGGCCCGGCGCCGACGGTCGTGCAGTACGTCGGCTACGGCGGCGGGCGCGGCCACCCTCTGGAGAACCTGCTCTGGTCCGCGGCCGGGTTCGCGCACCTGCAGATGGACACCCGGGGCCAGGGTTCCGGGTGGAGCCGGGGCGACACCCCGGACGTGGCCGCGGCCGGACCGCAGGCCCCCGGGATGGCCACCCGCGGGGTGGAGGACCCGCGCCGGTACTACTACCGGCGCTTCCTCACCGACGCCGTCCGCGCGGTGGACGCCGCCCGCGGCCTGCCGGCCGTCGACCCGGACCGGGTCGCCGTGCTCGGCCACAGCCAGGGCGGCGCGGCCGCGCTGGCCGCCGCCGCGCTCGCGCCCCGGCTCCGCGCCGCGGTGGTCCACGTGCCGTTCCTCTGCGACGTGCCGCGCGCCGTGACGCTCACCGACTCGGCGCCCTACCGGGAGATCCGGGACTACCTGGCCGTGCACCGCGACCGGGAGGAGCAGGTGCTGCGCACGCTCGGCTACGTCGACGGGGTGGCGTTCGCCCGCCGCGCGACCGTGCCGGCCCGCTTCTCCGTCGCGCTGATGGACGACATCGTGCCGCCGTCGACGGTCTACGCCGCCTACCACGACTACCGCGGCGACAAGGAACTGGCGGTGTGGCGGTGGAACGGCCACGAGGCGGGCGGCGTCGACGACGACGCGGCCGCGCTGGACTTCCTCCGCGCCGCCCTGCACGGCTGACCGCCGGTCGATGCCGGCCCGGGCGCCGGGCCGGGCTGGTAGACACGGCAGGGTGGGCACCGGCAGACGCGCGGCGACGGTCCTGGCCGTGGCCGCCGTGGCGCTCGCCGCGGCCTGCCAACGGCCGGCGCCGCGTCCGGCCCCGCCGTCGCCCACCCCGAGTGGCCCACGCGCCCCGGCCGACGTGGTCGACCTGGCCGCCGTCGACCCGACGATCCGCACCGACATCCGGTACGCCGGCGCGCACAACTTCGTCGGCCGGCCGATCGACGGCTACCCCGAGCCGCTCTGCCTGCTCACCCGCCGGGCCGCCGAGGCGTTGCACCGGGTGCAGACCGCGGCGCTGGCCGGCGGCCACAGCCTGAAGGTCTACGACTGCTACCGGCCGCAGCGGGCGGTGGACGAGTTCGTGGCCTGGGCCAAGCGCCCCGACGAGCAGCAGATGAAGGGCGAGTTCTATCCCGCCGTGCCCAAGGACCGGCTCTTCGCCGACGGGTACATCGGCGCGCCGACCGCGCACAGCCGGGCCAGCACGCTCGACCTGACCCTGGTCCCGGTGCCCGGCCCCGAGCCGGCCCGGTACGTGCCCGGCCAGCCCCTGGTGTCGTGCACCGCGCCCGCCGGCCGTCGCTTCGCCGACGACTCGGTCGACATGGGCACCGGGTTCGACTGCTTCGACCCGCGCGCCCACACGGACGACGCCCGGGTCACCGCCGCCGCCCGGGACAACCGGGAACTGCTGCGGGAGCTGATGAGCGCGCAGGGCTTCGAGAACTACCCGCGCGAGTGGTGGCACTACCGCTACGTCGACGAGCCGTACCCGGACACCTGGTTCGACTTCCCGGTGGCCCGGTCCTCGCTGCGGTAATTGCCGGCACCTCATGATCCACACCGGCTAGGCTGCCGGCGACCGCCGCCGTCCACCATCGGCGGGCCATCGGCCCGCCCGGAGAGGATCCACCGTGCCGACCGAACGGATCGGCCCGCCGCTGCGGGCCGGTGAGCGGGAGACGCTGCGCGCGTTCCTCGACTTCCACCGCGCCACCCTGGCCCTCAAGTGCGAGGGGCTGACCGAGGAGCAGCTGCGCCGGCCGGCGTCGCCGCCGTCCACTCTCTCCCTGCTCGGGCTGCTGCGGCACATGGCCGAGGTGGAGCGCACCTGGTTCCGCCGGGTCATCGCCGCCGAGGACGTGCCGCTGATCTGGTCGGAGACCGGCGACTTCCAGGCGGCGTACGACGTGCGGGAGGCCGACGGCGCGCAGGCGTGGGAGGCGTGGCGGCGGGAGGTCGCGCACGCCCGCCGCATCGAGCGGGAGGCCGAGTCGCTGGACGTGACCGGCCACCAGGCCCGGTGGGGCGAGGACGTGTCGCTGCGCCTGGTGATGCTGCACATGATCCACGAGTACGCGCGGCACAACGGCCACGCCGACCTGATCCGCGAGGCCGTCGACGGCACCGTCGGCGCGTAAGGCCGGGCCCCCTGTTAACGCCTCCGGTAGAGGAGGGGCCCCCTTTTAACACGTCGATCACCGTGCGCGGGACCGAGGTCCCGCGCACCGGGCCCTCCGGCCCTGCCCCCGCCCACCGCCGCGGAGAAGCGTGGGAGGTGACAACGGCGTGAGGAGGAGCCATGAAGGCACTCGTGTACGGCGGGCCGGGCGAGAAGTCCTGGTCCGAGATCCCGGACCCCACCGTCGCCGGCCCCCGCGACGCGATCGTCCGGGTCGACGCGGTCACCATCTGCGGGACCGACCTGCACATCCTCGGCGGTGACGTGCCCGAGGTCCAGCCGGGCCGGGTGCTCGGCCACGAGGCGGTCGGCACGGTCGTGGCGGTCGGTGACGGCGTCGCCAACCTCACCGAGGGCGACCGGGTCCTCGCCTCCTGCATCTCCGCGTGCGGCGTGTGCCGCTACTGCCGCGAGGGCGTCTACGGGCAGTGCCTCGGCGGCGGCGGATGGATCCTCGGGCACACCGTCGACGGCGTGCAGGCCGAGTACGCGCGTATCCCGTTCGCCGACCTGTCCACCTACCGGCTGCCCGAGACGGTCTCCGACGAGGCCGCCGTGCTGCTGGCCGACATCCTGCCCACCTCCTACGAGGTCGGCGTGCTCAACGGCGGGGTGCGCCCCGGCGACACCGTGGTGGTCGTCGGCGCCGGCCCGATCGGCCTGGCCGCGATTCAGACCGCCCGGCTCTTCTCGCCCACCCACGTCATCGCCGTGGACAAGGCGCAGAGTCGGCTCGACGCGGCCAAGCGGTTCGGCGCCGACCTGACCGTCCTCGCCGACGACGACCCGCTCGAGGTGGTCCGTTCGGTCACCGCCGGACTCGGCGCGGACGTGGCCATCGAGGCGGTCGGGGTGCCGGCCAGCTTCGAGCTGTGCACCACGCTGGTCCGTGCCGGCGGACGGGTGGCCAACATCGGCGTGCACGGTGCGCCGGCCACGCTGCACCTGGAGCGGCTGTGGATCCGCGACGTCACCATCACCACCGGCCTGGTCGACACCCGCACCACGCCGAAGCTGCTGGACATGCTGGTCGCCGGACAGCTCGACACCGCGCACATGGTGACCCACCGGTACGCGCTCGACCAGATCGTCGAGGCGTACGACGTGTTCTCCCGCCCGGCCGAGACCGGCGCGCTCAAGGTCGTGCTGACCCGTCGCTGAGGGAGGTGCCCGATGACCCCACGAACCAGGTGGACCCTGGCCGGGCTGGCCGCCATGGCGGTGGCGGCGGTGGTCGCGTACCCGGTGCGGGTGCGCCGACCGCGACGAGCCCGGCGGTGAGCCCACCGTGCCGCGTCCCCGGCCGCGCGCCGGGGGCGCGGCACGCCGGTCAGGGCCGGCGCAGCGGCAGCCAGGCCAGCACGTCCTGGATCCGGGCGTCCCAGTAACCCCACTCGTGGTCGCCGGGACCGAAGTCGACGGTGAGCGGCACCCCGCGTCGCCGGGCGGCGTCGACGAACCGGACGTTGTCCTCGTGGAGGAAGTCCTCGGTGCCGCAGGCGACGTAGAGCGCCGGCAGGTCGGCGCCGGCCCGGTCCAGCAGGCCCACCGTGTCGTCGTGCTTCGGCGCCGGCTGGTCTCCCCACACGGTGTGCCACACCGCCGGGTCGACCGGCCGGGTCGGGTGGTCCCGCCGGCGCACCACGTCGAGCGCCCCGGAGAGGCTGGCCGCCGCGGCGAACCGGTCCGGGTGGCGCAGCGCCCACTTCACCGCGCCGTAGCCGCCCATGGACAGGCCCGCGACGAACGTGTCCTCGCGCCGGGCGGAGAGGCGGAAGAACGATCGGCACACCTCGGGCAGCTCCTCGGTGAGGAACGTCCAGTACCGGTTGCCGTGCGCCTCGTCGCAGTAGAAGCTCCGCTGCACCTGCGGCATCACCACGGCCAGGCCGAGCGGGGCGACGTAGCGCTCGATCGAGGTGCGCCGGGTCCAGACCGTGTCGTCGTCGGTCAGGCCGTGCAGCAGGTAGAGCACCGGCGGGTCGCCGTCGGTCACGGCGCCCGGCATGCCGATGCCGGCCGCGCCCGCATCGGGCAGCAGCACGGTCATCGAGGTGCCCATGCCGAGGGCTGCGGAGAAGAAGTCACACCTGATCCGGGCCATGAGCCGGCAGCGTACCCCCGGCGGGGGACCGGAGGGGCCCGACGGAGTTCGGATCGACCGTTCCTATTGCCCTGGGCGGTCGGTCGGGACAGGATGGCCATGCGTGCCGGAAACATGACCGTAACCTGCACGCGCTGCTGGTCTCTGTCACGAGGAAGTGGGAGTCAGTCATGAGCGACGTCTCGGCGGCACTGGGTGTGCGCCTCTACCCGGACCTGGTCGAGCCCGGCGGTCTGGCTCCCGCGCTCGCGCAGACCGCGACCGCCCACCAGCTCGAGGTCGGCCGGGTCACCGCCCCCGAGCAGGGGCGCAGCCGGTTCACCTGCGCCGAGATGACCTCCGACCGGGGCGTCGTCTGCGTCAGCCTCGGCGCTCAGGCCCGCTACTTCATGATCGACCTGCGGGTGGACGGCGAGGTCCAGGCCCGGGGCGACGCCACCGACCTGCTCCAGGTCGCGCAGGTGGCCGCCGCCTGGCGGGCCGGCACCACGCTCGCCGAGCTGACCGCCCGCTACCCGTTCATGGAGGAGATGAGGCGCCACCCGGTGGCGCACGCCGGCTAGGGGCGACCGGTTCCGCCGCCCGCGTCGGCTAACGTGTCGCCGTGGAGCACACGGCCCGACTGATCACCCGGAGCTGCACCACCGGTTGGGCGGACTGGATCCACGGTGAACTCTGGTTGTTGCCGCACCTGCTGGTGCGCCGTCGGCTGAGCCTTCGGGAGACCCGCGCGCACGCCAACGGGCGGACGGTTCCGCACCCGCTGCCCGAGGTGCCGGCGTCGACCCTGGATCTGGCCGCCGTCGTCGCCGCCCACCCCTCCAACAAGGTCCTGGCGCTGGACGACGTGACCGGGGCCCGCCTGCACCGGGGGGTCCTCAGTGACCGGCTGGCGCTGACGATGCGCGACGGTGGCCGCCACAAACTGCTCTGGCTCCGGGTCGATCCCGCGTGCGAGGTGTTGGGCGCCGTGCTCGCCGAGTCGCTGGGCGACCGTCTCCGGCGGGACTGACCGCGCGGATATCGGGTTGCCGCCATGTCCGCAGCGCCCGTACCGTGAGCGGGCATCGTCGACCTGATCCACCCGGGGGAGCCCACCGTGTCGCAGCAGAATCGCACCCGAGCCGAGCGGCCCGCGCCGCGCGGTGGTGCCCTGCTGTCCGAACCGGGCACGTGCCGCCGCCGTCGGCAGTGGCAACCAGGGTGGTGGCGCGTCTAGCGCCGGCGCGACGATCCGCGCGAACCGCCCGCCCCCAGACCGGAGCCGGGCGGTTCTCCGTGTCCGGGGCACCTTCGAGACGGCGTCGGCCGTCCCGGGGCCGTTGGAGCAACTGGCAGCTCACCCGGTTCTCAGCCGGGAGGCTACGGGTTCGAGTCCCGTACGGCCTACGTCAGACGGACACGAGCAAGGAGACGACGATGGGTTTCACCCCGCTGGCCGGTACCCGGGCGCCGGTCCGGGTCTGGACCGACCCGTACACGATCGAGGCGCAGGCGGCCCGGCAGCTGCGCAACATCGGCGCGCTGCCCTGGGTGCACGGCGTCGCGGTGATGCCGGACGTGCACTTCGGCAAGGGCGCGACGGTCGGGTCGGTGATCGCCATGCGGCAGGCGGTGTCGCCGGCCGCGGTCGGCGTCGACATCGGCTGCGGCATGTCCGCGGTGCGTACCTCGCTGACCGCTGTCGACCTGCCCGACGACCTCGCGTCGCTGCGCTCCGCGATCGAGGCGGCGATCCCGGTCGGCTTCGCGATGCGCGAGGACGCGGTGGACCCGCGCCGGATCCGCGGTCTGGAGCAGGCCGGCTGGGACGACTTCTGGCGCCGGTTCGGCACGCTCGACCGGAAGGTGGCCCAGCTCGAGACCCGGGCGCGGCGTCAGCTGGGCACGCTCGGCGGCGGCAACCACTTCATCGAGGTCTGCCTGGAGCAGGGCGGCCCGGACGACGGTCGGGTCTGGCTGATGCTGCACTCCGGGTCCCGCAACATCGGCAAGGAGCTGGCCGAGCGGCACATGGCGGTGGCGCGCGGGCTGCCGCACAACACCGACCTGCCCGACCGGGACCTCGCGGTGTTCCTCGCCGGCACGCCGGAGATGGAGGCCTACCGCCGGGACCTGTGGTGGGCGCAGGAGTACGCCCGGCGCAACCGGGCCGTGATGCTCGCCCTGCTCTGCCAGGTGGTCCGGGAGGCGTTCCCGCGGGTGGGTTACGACGAGCCGATCTCCTGCCACCACAACTACGTGGCGGAGGAGAGCTACGACGGGGTGGACGTGCTGGTGACGCGGAAGGGTGCGATCCGGGCCGGCCGGGGGGACCTGGGCATCATCCCCGGCTCGATGGGCACCGGCTCGTACATCGTGCGCGGCAGGGGCAACCCCGACGCGTACTGCTCGGCGTCGCACGGCGCCGGCCGGCGGATGTCGCGGGGGCAGGCGAAGCGGACGTACAGCACGGAGGACCTGGCCGCGCAGACGGCCGGGGTGGAGTGCCGCAAGGACGCCGGGGTGGTCGACGAGATTCCCGGCGCGTACAAGGACATCACCCAGGTGATGGCCCAGCAGGACGACCTGGTCGAGGTGGTCGCCCACCTCAAGCAGGTCGTCTGCGTGAAGGGCTGAGCGGAGGGGCCGGCGTCGAGGGGGCGCCGGCCCTACCGGGCGCGGCGGCGCAGGCGTACGCCGATGGCGACCGCGCCGATGACGAGCAGCGCGGACAGCAGTTGCAGGCCGGGGGAGTCGTCGGCCTCGCCGTACACGAGGCCGGCGACGCCGAGCGCGACGGCCAGCAGCGCGACGGCGGCGAGCAGCGGTCTCACGGCTCCTCCCCGTCCTCGACGTATTCGAGCAGGTCGCCGGGCTGGCAGCCGAGCACCCGGCACATGGCCTCCAACGTGCTGAACCGGACCGCCTTGGCGCGGCCGTTCTTCAGCACCGCGACGTTGGCCGGGGTCAGCCCGACCCGCTCGGCGAACTCGCCGACGCTCATCTTGCGCTTGGCCAGCTCGACGTCGATGCGGACCACGATGGGCATCAGATCACCGCTTCCATGTCGGTGCGCAACGTCGTGGCCTGCCGCAGCAGCGCGCGCATCACGACCATCAGCAGCCCCAGCACGCTGACGCCGGTGGTCAGCAGGAACAGCAGCAGCGGCAGCCCCGGGTCGTCGGCGTGGAAGCCGACGTAGAGGAAGACGCCCACCAGCACCACCCAGGCGGCGGCGATCGCCCAGACGATCCCGTCGACCCAGGCCAGGGACGCCGGGGTGAAGATCCGGTCGTTCTTGACCAGGGTGAGCAGCTGCCAGGTGCAGACGATCACCACCTGCACGCAGAGCACCCAGAAGATGGTCACGGCGGTGGCCGGCCACCTCAGGTACGCCATGTCCGGGTCCTCCCGCGCCATGTGCGCGAACTGCCCGGGCAGGGACATGGTCTGGAACAGGACCAGGATCCCGAACAGCAGGACGAGGAAGGCGCGGAGAGGTGTCACCGCGCGTTGCGCTGTCAACATGCATCGACTATCGCGCGGAAGCTATCGAAAGTCAATCGGTACCGTGCGGTAGGCGCTTGCGGGTGAGATAGAGGGGCAGCCAGGTCAGCGCGGCGCCGGCCGCCCCGACCCAGAGCGGGGCGCGTGGCCCGGCGTACTGGCCCAGCAGGCCGGCGAGCCCGGCGCCGACCGCGATCGCGCCGGTCAGGAGGAACCGGAACGTGGCGTTCATCCGGCCGAGCAGCCGGTCCGGGGTCACCCGCTGCCGCAGACTCACCCCGATGACGTTGCCGATGCCGGTCCGCCACGCCAGGGCCAGCCAGCCGAACCCGGCCAACCACAGCCAGGGTCCGTGGTCGACCAGCGCCACCAGCGCGCCGGCCGGCGCGACCAGCAGGCCGGGCAGCCACAGCGCGCGTCCGGCGCCGATCCGGGCCGCCAGCGGGCGGGCGGTCACCGCGCCGAGCAGCGCCCCGACCCCGCCGACGCCGAGGAAGAGGCCGAGCGCGCCGGCGTCCAGCCGCAGCTCACGCAGGAAGACCACCGGCAGCATGGTGGTCATCAGGTTCACCGTGAGGTTGATGCCGGCCAGGGAGACGGCGAGTGGGCGCAGTACGCCTCCGCCGAGCACGTGTCGCACTCCCTCGCCCAGCTCCCGGCCGAAGCCACCGGCCGGCCGCTTCCCCACCGGGGCCGTCACGGGACGGATCCGGCTCAGCGCCAGCGCGGCGAGCAGGTGGGTGACCGCGTTCAGGGCCAGCGCGAAGGGCGCGCCGAGCGCCTGCACCAGCAGGCCGCCGAGCCCTCGGCCGCCGATCTGGACCACGGCGTTGGTGGTCATCAGCAGCGAGTTCGCCGCGACCAGGCGCTCGCGGCCGATCAGCTCCGGCAGGACGCTCTGCGCCGCCACGTCGCCGAAGACGGTGGCGACGCCGACGAGCAGCACCACCGCGTACAGCTGGCCGAGCGTCAGGGCATCCGCCCACCAGGCGAGCGGGACCGAGGCGTAGAGCACCGCGCGGGTTCCGCCGGCGGCCACCAGCACGGTCCGTCGGGGGGTCCGGTCGACCCACACTCCGGCGGGCAGCCCGATCAGCAGGAACGCGGCGGTGCCGAGCACCGCCAACAGACCGACCTGACCGGGCGTGGCGGCCAGCGCCACCACGGCCAGCACCGGTATCGCCAGGTAGCCCACCTGGAAGCCGACGCTCTCGGTGAGGCTGGCCGCGTAGACGTAGCGGAAGGCGCGGGGCCAACGGGTGGACGAGACGGAGGTGGTCGCGGTCATGCCAGGACCCTGTCCGGCACCTCGGACGACGGTCGATAATTCTGAGCCTGGTCGAATGCGGGAGGCGCCGGTGCTGCGGGTCGCGTTGGGAGTGCGGGACCTTGCCGGGGTGCGCTTCGCGATCTCGCCGCTCTGGGAGGTCGTCGCGAGCGTCCGGGCGCTGCGGTCGCCCGAGTCCTTCCCCGCCCACCAGCTCTGGCGCGACCAGGTCGCGCCGCGCCTGGCCGGCGTCGACTGGCGCCTGCTCGCCGACCTGGTGCCGGTGCCCACCGTGGTGATCCCGGGCTTCGTCTGCCCGGCGCCGCCGGCCGCGCTGCCGGAGCTGGAGACGGAACTGACCGCCCTCGTGGCCACCCCACCGGACCTGGTGCGCGCCGGGTTGGCCGAGCTACCGCCGACCCGCTCGCCCCGGCTCGCCGCCCTCCACGACGATCCGACGACCGGGCTCGCCCACCTCGCGTCGGTGATCGACGACTACGCCGCGGTGGCGATCGCCCCGTACTGGCCGCGGATGCGGACCCTGTTGGAGCGCGAGATCATGGTGGCCGCCGGGCGGATGGCCGCAGACGGGCTGCGCGGCCTCCTCGACGGGATCGACAGGCATGTGTCCTGGGACGACGGCACGCTGCGCGTCGACCACCTGACCCGGGCCGGTGCGGTCGATCTCGGCGGGCGTGGCCTGGTGCTCGTCCCGTCGGTCTTCGCCGGGGCGCGGGTCTGGTCCAACCTGACCGAGCGCCCGGCCCAACCGCTGCTGCGGTACCCGGCCGGCGCCGTCGGCACGCTCTGGGAGCGCAGCGTCGCCCCGCCGAGCACGGCGCTCGCCCGCGTGCTCGGCCGGACCCGCGCCGTCCTGCTGCACGAGCTGGCGGTGCCGGCGTCCACCACCGAGCTGGCCCGACGGCGAGGGTTGAGCGCGGGCACGGTCTCCCACCATCTCACCGCGCTGCGCGATGCCGGCCTGGTCGGCACGCACCGGGCGGGGCGGTTCCTGCTGTACGCCCGGACCGGATCGGGAGAGGCCCTGGTCGACGGCGCCGGACCGGGGTGACGTGGCTCAGCCGTACACCGGGTGTTCGGCCTGGAAGGCGAGCCGGCGGTCCGCGTCGGCGGCCAGTTCGGCGAGCACGTCGTCGAGCTCCAGGAACGTCTGCCAGCGTTCCTGGCCGGTGATGCCGGCGAGGCGGTCCACCACGAGCTGCTCCAGGTCGGTGACGCGGCGGCCCTTCCACACCTTGTCGGCGAGGCTGACCAGCAGGTCCTCCAGCTGCACCCCGGGCGAGTGCCAGGCGGCGTGGGTGACCGCGAAGCGGGCCCGCTCCTCGGGCACACCGAAGCGCAGCAGCAACTGGTAGCCGGCCTCCTCGTGCTCCGCGCCGGGGCCGGTCAGCTCGGCCGGGTGTTCGACCTTGCCGAGGTCGTGCACGGCCGCGCCGAACAGCACCGCCTGCCGGTCGAACGGCACCGCGGGGAAGCGGTCGGCGAACGCGGCGGTGAGGTGCCACGCGACGTCGTGCACCAGCCGCAGGTGCGCGCCGAGGCGCGGCGGCGCCGCCAGGGCGGCCAGCAGCTCGGTGGCCACGCCGGGCAGCGGGAGCAGCGGCGGGTCACCCGGGTCGGTCAGGGCGCGGTGCAGCGCGTCGGAGGTCACCGGGGCGAGGGTACCCGCCGCCCGGCCGGTCACCGTGCGTGATGACCGAGAGGCCGAAGGTGAATGGTCCACTCGTCCGATGCCGGAACGACTGTCCTCTCCGGAGGGTGGACGAGACTTCTACCACGGGGGTTCCTCATGACCGCAATGAACAGGCGCGCCCTGCTGCGTGCCGCCGCCCTGACCGGGGCGGCCGCCGCGACCGGCGTCGCCGGCGGGATCGCCGGCTCGCCCGCCGCCGCCGCCGAGATCGTGAACGGGCCGTGGATCGTCACCGGCCCGGGTGTGCTCCAGATCAACCGGGGCCGCACCACCCCGCAGGTCCTGCTGCCCGACGGCACCGACGCGACCGTCTCGCCGGACGGGCGTTACCTGGCCGTGGTCGACCAGAAGCCCGCTCCCATCTTCGACCCGGTCCTCAACCTGCACGATCGGGTGACCGGGCAGAGCCGCACCCTGATCACCGACCCCTTCGGCGCCCAATACGGGTGGCCGACCTGGTCACCCGACGGCACCGAGATCGCCATGGTCATCCGCAACACCACACTGGTCGCGGTGAACGTCGCCACCGGCGCCCGGCGGATCCTCGTCGAAGGCCACCGCATGTTGCGGCCCAACTGGTCCCGCGACGGCTCGATGATCGTGATGGAGTGGATCAGCCGCTCGGAAGGGCACCAGCTCCGGGCGCTGGAACTGGCCACCGGGAAGGTGCGCCGGGTCTACCAGCCCGAGCCGGGTGAGACCTTCGGCTGGCCGGTGTTCACGCCCGGGTCGAACCGCGTGGTGTTCAGCACCAACCGGTGGACCCGGGACGTGGAGATCGTCGGTGGGTCCCTCGGCTCGGTGCGCGTCGGCGGCACCGGCCTCAAGCGGCTGACCGACGAGCCCCGGGTGTTCCTGTCGCCGGTGTTCTCCCCGGACGGGCGCTACTGCGCCGCGCTGTCGGTGCCGCCCACGAACGAGTACCCGGACGGCGGCAACATCATCGTCTTCACCAGTGGCTTCGGCGAGCCGTGGTGGATCCCGGGCGACGAGTACGACGACAGCATGCGAGTGGACTGGGCGCGGGCGATCTGACGCCCGCCGGGACGCGGCGGCCGGCGTGCCGGCCGCCGCGTCCCCCGTGTCCGGGGTGGAGTTCCAGCCCGACGGCCGGCGGCGATGCGAGGCTGGAGGGCGGACGCCGCCGACGGGGCCGGGTCCGCCGTGGAGGGATGATGTCCGAGCCGCCGACCGGGACGTCGTCGCACCGCGCCCAGGCGCACGGCCGGCGCGCCAACCATCGCCGCTACCACGACGGCGCGGAGGTCGACGGGTACGTCGACGACCCGTACCACCGGGTGCGTCGCGCGGTCGCGGCCCGGCTGGTGACCGAGGGGGTGACCGGCGACGGGCCGGTGCTGGAACTCGGCTGCGGACCGCGCGGCATGCTCGACCCCACCGCACTGGCCGGCCCGCTCGTGCTCGCGGACGCGGCCGAGGCCGCGCTGGGCACCGCCCGGCGGGCGGCCGGCGGCCGGGCGGTGCCGGTCTGCCTGGACGCCACCCGGGGGCTGCCGTTCCGGGCCGGCAGCTTCGCCGGGCTGCTCGCCGGCGAGCTGATCGAGCACGTCTACGACCCCCTGGCGCTGCTGCGCGAGTGCCACCGCGTCCTGGCGCCGCACGGCCTGCTGGTGCTGACCACCCCGAACCTGGCGCCGGTGCAGGACCGGCTGGCGTTCCTCGCCGGGCGCGCGCCACGCCAGGTCGACCCCCTGCACCCCTACCTGTGGCTGCACATCCGTCCCTTCACCGCGTCGCTGCTGCGGCGGACGTTGCGCCGGGCCGGGTTCACGCCGCTGGCGATGCGTTCCAACGAGGTCGGCTGGCGGCTGCCCGGCGGGCGGTGGGTCGCCTCGCGGTGGCTGGCCCGGGCCGCGCCCGGCCTCGGCGGATCGCTCATCTGCGCGGCCCGTCGCGGCGGCGCACCGCCACCGCCCCGAAACGCGCCGTGATCGCGACATTGACAAAGGGCTATCATGGAGGTTCCGTCGTCGACCGGGGGATGTCATGACGCGCCTGTTCGCCTGGGTCGTCACCAATCTCGACGCGTTCATCGGCCTGCTGCTGGCCGTCACGGTGGCCGTGCTGGGCCTGACCAACACGGTCAGCCAGGACGTGGTCAACAGCGCCATCCTGCTGGTCCTCGGCCTGCTCGCCCAGGCGGTGCTGCGCGACCGTCTGCGCCGGCGGACCGCCGAGCAGCAGGTGCGTCAGGTCATGGTGGACACCCGGGACCGGCTCACCGACCTGGTGCCGCAGATGCGCGAGATCACCGGCCCCGAGGGCGCGCTGAACCGGGCCCGGGAGGCCATCGACAGCGTCTCCATGGTGCGGGTGCTGCACGGCAGCGAGGTCGGCCAGACGCTCGCCGAGGCCCGCCGGCACACCGACCGCTGGACCTTCAAGGGCGGCACCGGCACCTACCTGCGCGCGGTCACGTTGCCGGAGTGCCTGGAGCACGCGCGCCGCCGCAACGCCACCCTGACCGTCGCCGTCGAGATCATCGACCCGACCGACGAGGACGTCTGCGAGCGGTACGCGCGGTTCCGCCGCAGCCTCGACCCGGACGCGCCGGGGGAGCGGTGGACGGTCGACCGGACCCGCAAGGAGTCCTACGCGACGGTGCTCGCCGCCTGCTGGCACCTGCAGCGCTCCGGCCTGCTCACGGTCGAGGTCCGGCTCTCCGCCCAGATGACCACGTTCCGCTACGACCTCTCCTCCTCCTGTGTGGTGATCACCCAGGAGAACCCGCAGACCCCGGCGCTGCGCATCGACCGGGGCGAGCTCTACTACAACCGGTTCAACATCGAACTCGACTACAGCCGCAAGCAGAGCCGGCGGGTGCCGATCGAGGCGGCCGGTCAGGTCAAGCTCGACGACGAGCCGTCGGTCGAGCAGGTACGCCGGCTGTTCGCCGCACTCGGGCTGACGCTGCCCCGGTCCTTCGGCGACCGCGAGGTCGCCGACATCGTCGGCAAGGCCATCCAGGCGAGGAATCCGTACGCATGACGAGCTACGCCGACCTCGAACGGGAGATCGACCGGGGCACCCGGCCGGACCTGCTGCGCGGCTGGGTGCTGGACGTGCTCGCCGATGTCGCCGACGGGCGGCGGGCCCTGCGGGCCGTCCGGCACCCGCTCGGGTTCACCTGCCTGCCGGTCGAGCGCGACGGGCCGGACGGGATCTGCGTGCACGCCTGGCCGGCCGACCCGCCGCCGGTGCGGCCGACCACCTCGACCATGCACTCGCACAGCTGGGACCTGCTCAGTCACGTGCTGCACGGCACGGTCCGCAACGAGCTGATCGACATCGACGACGCCGCCGCCGACCCGGCCTGGCGGATCTACGAGGTGCACAGTTTCGGCGAGGTGGACGAGATGGCCGCCACCGACCGGTTGGTCACCGCGACGACCGCCACCGTGGAGACGCACTCGGCCGGCGACTCGTACGCGCTGCGCGCCGGCGGATTCCACACCTCGGAGGTCGACGCCGGCGCGCCGGCGGTGACCGTGGCGCTCGGCCGGACCACTCCCGGCGCGTGCGACCTGAGCCTCGGCGCGGTGGACGGGCGCAGCCACCGGGTACGCCGGGACCGCTGCGACGCGGCGGAGACCGCGCGGATGGCGCGGGAGATCGCGCGACTGGTGGCACGGGGCTGACTGGCTGGAGGAGCCGTGGACGTGGAGCCGAACAGAGGCGGGCCCGACCTGCGCGACGCGCACCGGTTCGCGGTGGAGGCGGCCCGGGCGGCGGGCCGGCTGCTGCGCCGGGGCACCCGGGGCGAGATGCACGCCCGGGCCAAGAACGACTCCGGTGACCTGGTCACCGATCTCGACCTGGCCGCCGAACGGCTGATCGTGGACCGGATCCGGGCCCGCTGGCCGGAGCACGGGGTGATCGCCGAGGAGGGCGGCGAGTACGCCCCGGACACCACCTGGGCGTGGCTGGTGGATCCGCTCGACGGCACCAACAACGTGGCGATCGGGCTCCCCGCGTACGTGGTGGGTATCGCCCTGTGCGAGCGCGGCTCGCCGGTGCTCGGCGTGGTGCACGACCCGGTCGCCGGCCACACCTGGTCCGCGGTCCGGGGCCGGGGCGCGTTCGTGCACGCCTCCGGCCCGGTGGGCCGCCCGCTGCGCGCCGCCCACCGGCCGGTGCCGGCCGCGCCGGTGCTGGCCTGGACCCAGGGGCACGAGGTACGCCGGGACGACAGCACCGCCCGGGCGCTGAAGGTGGTCCTCGACACCACCGCCCGCCGGGTGCTCCAGCTCTGGGCGCCGCTGCTGTCCTGGGTGATGCTGGCCCGGGGCGACATCGACGGCATCGTCGGCTACCGTCCCGAGTCGATCGACCTGCCGGCCGGGGTGCTGCTGGCCGTCGAGGCCGGCATGGCGGTGCGGGCTCTGGACGGCGGCACGTTCGACGACCGCTACGGCTGCCCGGCCGAGCGGCGCAGCTTCGTGGCCGGCCCGCCGGAGACGATCGACCGGCTGGTCAAGCTGGTCACCGCGGCACAGTGGATCGAGCCGCAGGTGCGCCGGCTCACCCCGGTCGGTCTCGGCTCGGTCGGTTGGTGAGCTGACCGTCGCCGGGGGCGGCCCAGCAGTGGGCGCCCCGGAACCGCACCCCCGGCACGTCCGTGAGCAGGCGCTCGGGGTCGACCAGACCGGCCAGCGCGGACGGCAGGTCCGCCCGCAGCGCGGCGGCGGCCTCGTCGAGCGTGTCCGCCTCGTCCGCCCAGTCGATGTCGGCCTGCCGCAGCTGACGCTCGGCGAGCGTCGTCACCGCGCCCGGGTCGTCGACCACGACCTCGACCCGGCAGTAGACGTGCACCACCACCGGCTCGTCGTCCCGCACGCCCGGCAGGATCCCATCCGGCGCGCCCTCGGCGCCACCCGGATCCGCTAGCCTCCTCCGGCAGTTCCGCCCGGTGACGCGGGCCCGACCGGGTTCACCGGTCCACAGTGCGCGCCAAGGTCTCCAACAGGCGCTCCAGGTCCGCCCGCTCGCGGTCGGTGAGGCCACGCAGGAGGGCCGCCTCGTTGGCCAGATGCTCCTCCACGAGCCGGTCGATCAGCTTCAGCCCGGCGGGGGTCAACCCGACCACCCGGCCGCGCGCGTCGGTCTCGTGCGTCGCCCGGTACACGAGCCCGCGGGCGATCAGCCGGTCCACCCGCTTGGTCACCGCTCCGGTGGTGACGAGCATCCGGTGGCTCAACTGTCCGGGCGTGAGCGTGTGCGGCGCGCCCGCCCGGCGCAGCGCCGCGAGCACGTCGAACTCGCCGTTGCCGAGACCCGCGGCGGCGAACGGCGGACGCAGGGCCGCGTCGAGGGCGTCCGCCAGCCACTGGATCCGGCCGATGACCAGCATCGGGCTCGGATCGAGGTCCGGCCGCTCGCGACGCCACTGGCTGACGATCTCGTCGATGTGGTCAGTGTTCACTGTTGCATCTTACCTTCCATGGAAGATAAGTTCTCTTCCATGGAAGATGCTCTGGTCGATGCGTCGTCGCCGACGGTCACGGCCTACGTGGACCCGTCCTGCCCGTTCGCCTGGATCACCTCCCGCTGGCTCCTGGAGGTGGCCCGCCTCCGTCCGATCGCCCTGCGCTTCGAGGTGATGAGCCTGGCCGTGATCAACGAGCACCGCGAGCTGGAGCCCTGGTATCGCGAGTTCAACGACCGGGCCTGGGGGCCGGCGCGGGTGTGTGCGGCCGCAGCCGCGCACCACGGCCCCGCCGCCCTCACGCGTCTCTATCCGGCGCTCGGTCGCCGGATCCACGACGAGGGCGACAAGAACCTGGACACCGTCGTTCCGGCAGCCCTGGCCGAGGCGGGTCTTCCCCTCGACCTGGCCGACGCCGCCCACCACGGCGACGTCGATGCCCTGATGCGGGCGAGCACCGCACGCGCGCAGGAACTCGTCGGCGAGGACCTCGGGACGCCGACCGTGGTCGTCGACGACGTGGCCTTCTTTGGCCCGGTGCTCACCTCGATCCCTCGCGGCGACGAGGCGCTGCGGGTCTTCGACGGGGCCCGCCTGCTCGCCACCTGCGGCGCCTTCTCCGAACTCAAACGCGCCCGCGCGGAGGGGCTCAGCTTCGCCTAGCCCCGTCGCCACGGCCGCTGAGCCCGCCGCGCCAGGAAGTCGTCCCAGGTCCGTACGCCGACCGTCGCGCCCGGCCGGGCCAGGTTGGCCCCCTCCCGGTAGGCCCGGCCCGCCCGCCCGGGAACCCGCACCGGCAGCCGTGGCCGACGCCGGCCGGTGGCGGTCAGGTAGCCCGTCAGCAGCTCGTCGACGCCGTGCGTACCAGGGCCGGCCAGGTCGGGCGTCAGGCCGGCGGGCGCGCCGAGCGCCAGCTCCACCAGTCGCGCCGCCACCTCGCCGGCGTCGACGGGTTGCAGCCGCAGCCCGCCGGGGACCGGGACCACCGGCAGCCTCGCCATCGTCGCCAGCATGGTCAGCACCAGGTCGTGGAACTGGGCGGCCCGCAGCACCGTCCACGGCAGCCCCGAGTCGACCACCGCGCGCTCGGCGTCGAGCTTGGACCGCATCCAGGCCAGCGGCACCCGGTCGGCGCCGACGACGGAGACGTGCACCAGGTGCGTCACGCCGGCCCGGCGCGCCGCCCGGACCAGGTTGCCGGCGGCCCGGTCGTCGCCCTTGGCGCCGCCGGCCAGGTGCAGCACGGTGTCCACTCCGCGTGTCGCGGGGACGAGGTCCGCGTCGGTGAGCAGGTCGGCGGTGACGTGGGTGACGCCGTCACCGGTCCGGCCGCCGCGGCGGCTGAGCACCCGGACCGGGTGCCCCGCCGCCCGCAGCAGCGGTACGACGTGCCGGCCGAGCGTGCCGGTGCCGCCGGTGACCAGAATGGGTGTCGCCATGGTTCCTCCCCGTCAGCTTCGTGGTGTCACCTCCCCGACCCGGCGCGGCGGGCCGGTGTGACCGATGTGATCGCGGTCACCTGCCGTCACGTCCGCGTGCCGGCGCGGGTCGGGACGGTAGGCGGAAGGGGAGGCTGTGACGGTGGGTGACACCCTGGCGGAGCGGTTCGAACGGCAGCGGCCCCGGCTGCGGGCGGTGGCCTACCGGCTGCTCGGTTCGCTGTCCGAGGCCGAGGACGCCGTGCAGGAGACCTGGCTGCGGCTGGCCCGCGCCGACGCCGGCGCGATCGACAACCTGGACGCCTGGTTGACCACAGTGGTCGCCCGGGTCAGCCTGAACACGTTGCGGTCCCGTGCCGCCCGTCGGGAGGACCCGTTCGACGGCCACCTGCCCGACCCGGTGGTGGAACCGGACGCCGACCCCGCGCACGCGGCGGTGCTCGCCGACGCGGTGGGCCTGGCGCTGCTGGTGGTGCTGGACACGCTCACCCCGACCGAGCGGCTGGCGTTCGTGCTGCACGACATGTTCGGGGTGCCGTTCGACGAGATCGGCCCCCTGGTCGACCGCTCGCCGGCGGCGGCCCGGCAGCTCGCCAGCCGGGCCCGCCGTCGGGTACGCGGGCAGGCGCCCGCCCCGGACCCGGACCTGGCCCGTCAGCGCGCGGTGGTGGACGCGTTCCTGACCGCCGCCCGCGACGGCGACTTCGACGCGCTGATCGCGGTGCTCCACCCGGACGTCGTGCTCCGCTCCGACGGCGGGACCGCGCGGGCCCGGCACACCACCGTGCTCACCGGCGCGCCGGCGGTGGCCGCGCAGGCGACGACGTTCGGCCGGCTGTCCCCGTACGCCCGACCCGTGCTGGTCAACGGCGCCGCCGGGGTGCTGGTGAGCGCCGGCGGGCGGACGCTGTCGGTGATGGCGTTCACGGTCGTGGCCGGACGCGTCGCCGCCGTGGACGTGATCGCCGACCCGCGCCGGCTGGCCGCGCTCGGCCTCGCCGGCTGACTCGGAAGCGGCGTCAGCGCACGACGACCAGGTTGGCCATGTCGACCACCGGCCGGAAGCCGAGCCGTGCGTAGAGCCGGTTCGACGTCGGGTTCGCCTGGTCGGTGTAGAGGCACACCCGGGCGCCCTCGGCCCGCAACAGGCGGCTGACCTCGGCGACCGCGGCGGCGGCCCAACCCCGACCGCGCTGCTGCGGCGGCGTGTAGACCGGGCCGACCCGGGCCACGCCGAACGACGTCGGGTTGGCGGCGGTGAGGTGCACCGGCCGGCCCGCCGGGTCGGTCCACAACCAGACCCGGCCGCCCCGGATGCGGCGGAGCAGCTCCTCGCGGTCGGGCGTCTCGTGGGCGCTGGCGCCGCGCGCGCGGCCCGCCTGCTCGTCGGCGTCGGCCATGAACGCGTCGTACCACGCGGCGACCAGGTCGACGTCGTCCTCCGCGGCGACCCGCAGCGCGCCCGGGGCCGACGCGGGCGGCATCAGCTCGTCGAGTTCGTGCAGCCGGGTGTGCTGGGCGACCTCGACCCGGCCGCCACCGAGCCGGGCCACCTCGGCGGCGCACTCGCGGGCCGCCGGCAGGGCACCGTTGACCGCGGTCACCTCCTCGCCGCGCCCGTGCCACGTCCGGGCCAGCGCGACGGCCGCCTCCGTCGGCATCGGCAGCAGGAACGGCGGGCGCGGCGGGAAGGGGGCGGCCCGCATCCCCACCCCGACCACCGCGCCGCGGGCGTCCCGGACCACCAACCACCAGTCGCCGTCGGGTGTCGCGACCCCTTCGGCCCGGCGGGCGGCGGCCCGGTTCGTGACGCTGGCGACCACGGTGCCGACCACCGGGTCCGCGGCCAGGTGGTCGCCGGCGACGGCGAGGAACTCGCCCGGGTCGGCATGGAAGTGGAGGGTGGGGGCGGCGGTCATGGACGCACGCTAGCGGCCGGCCGGCGCCCCGCCGAAACCCTTTTCCGCGACGCCCGGCGCGAGGGCTCGTCCGGCGGCCAGCTCCGCGAACCAGCGTCCGCCGGCCGGTCGCACGTCGCGTACGGCCAGGCCGGCCGTCGCGGCGGGACTGTGCACCGCCCGGGTGTCCAGCCGCGCCCAGCCGAAGCTGGGCCCCCGGCGTCGCCCGGAGACCACGTACGCCTGACCCTGCCAGGCGCCGCTGCCCGGCGGCTCCAGCTCGACCAGGACCGTGCCGTCCGGGTGCAGCAGCTCCCGGCACCGGCGCAGCAGGCGGCCCGGATCGCCGCCGATGCCGATGTTGCCGTCCAGCAGCACCACGTGCCGCCACCGGCCCTCGGCGGGCAGCGGATCGAACAGGTCGGCCCGCACCGCGACCGCGCCCCGGGACCGGGCCAGCGCCACCGCCCGGGCGCACACGTCGACCCCGAGCGTGGTCACGCCGGAGCGCGTCAGCGCCGCGGTGAGCCGGCCCGGGCCGCAGCCGAGGTCCAGCGTCGGTCCGTGGCAGCGGTCCACGACCGCGGCGATCGCCGGCTCCGCCCGGCCGTGCCACCGCTCCACCGGCAGCCGGCGCCGCACGCCGTCGGCCTGCACCAGCCAGTGCGCGCCGGCCCGCCGCCGCAGCGCGGCCCCGAAGCCGTCCCGCGGCTCCACCGCGGTGCTGAGCCGGCTCACCGGTCGCCGCCGGGCACCAGGACCGGCCGCAGCGCGGCCACCTCGCGGGCGAACCGTCCGCCCGGCGCGGCGCGGGCCACCGCCCGCGCGTCGGCCCAGTCGTCCACGTCGCGCAGCGTCGGCAGCGCCGCGACCCGCAGGCCGGCGCCGACCAGCGCCGCGTGGGTGAGCCGGCCGGTGTCGACGGTCGACATCGGCACGTCGCGCAACGCCGCCGCGCGCCTCGGGTCCCGCAGCCCCAGCGCCCACCAGCCGCCGTCCGCCGCCGGCCCGAGCACCGCGTCGGTCCCGGGCAGGGCCAACCGGCGTACGGCGGCGGCCAACCGCGCCGGGGTCAGCTGCGGGGTGTCCATGCCGATCTGGAACACCGGCCGATCCGGGTACGCGTCGGCCACGTCGGCGTGCGCCTGCGCGAGCCGGTCGGCCAGGCCGTCACCGCGCTGCGGCAGCACCGGCCACCCGGCCACGGCGGCGGCCAGGTCCGCCCCGTCCTCGGCGTCGGCGAGACGCCCGGCCAGCGCCAGGACCGGCACGACACCCGGGGTGGCGGCGACCGCGTCCACCGTGTCGCGCAGCGCGGCGGCGGCGATCCGGGCCGCCCGCACCGGGGACGCCGGTGGGCAGAGGCGGGTCTTCACCGCGCCGGGCACCGGCGCCTTCGCCACCACCAGCAGGACGGTCACCGACGGCCGTCCACGGTGCGCAGGACCGTCAGGAAGTCGCGGGTGGCCCGGACCGTGCCGCGTACCGAGCCGGACACCTTGGACCGCGTGCCGGCGGCCCGCGGGGCGTAGCGCACGTCGTGTTCGTGGATCCGCCAACCGGCCGCCGCCGCCCGGATCATCAGCTCCAGGGGGTAGCCGAACGCGCGGTCGGTGACCCCGAGCGCGAGCAGCGCCTCCCGCCGCGCCACCCGGATGGGGCTGAGGTCGCGCAGCGGCACCCCCCGCTGCCGCAGCAGCGCGGCGACGACCGCGGTGCCGGCCCGGGCGTGCCACGGCCAGGCCGAGGTGGACACCGGCCGCCGGCGGCCCACCGACAGGTCGGCCGTGCCGGCCGCCACCGGGGCGACCAGCGCCGGCAGCTCACCGGGATCGAACGAGCCGTCCGCGTCCAGCACGCAGACCAGCTCGGTCTCGGCGTGTTCCAGCCCGGTGTGCACGGCCGCGCCGTAACCGCGCCGGGGCTCGCGTACCACCCGGGCGCCGTGCCGGGCGGCCACCTCGGGCGAGCCGTCCCGGGAGCCGTTGTCCACCACGATCGCCCGGTAGCCGGGCGGCAGCGCGCCCAGCACCCCGGGCAGGGCGGCGGCCTCGTCCAGGCACGGCAGCACCACGTCGATCTGTGTCCGCATGCCGCCGACGCTAGGCCGGGACGCGTCGCCCCGTACCCCGATCGGGCTTACGGAACCCTTACCGAGCAGGCATTTCTTACCATCCGGTGACGCGCCTGCGGCTACCGCCCCACGGTGCGCCGGCCGGCCGTACCGTGCGGTCGTCATGAGATCCGCACCCACGCTGCGCCGCACCTCGGCCGCGGACCGGACCGGAGCCCCGCACCGGGGCGACCTGGTCGTGGTCGCGGTCGAGGCGGCCCTGCTCGCCGCCGCCGTCGTGGTCGGCCTGGCGCTCAACCGGCGCGGCGTGGGGTTGCACGCCGACGCCGCGCCGCTCTACGCCACCTGGCGTCCGCACGTCGGCTGGGGTACGCCGCTGGCGGTCCTGGTCGCGCTGGTCGTGCTCGGGCCCGGGCTGCGCTGGGCGCGGACCGCGCGCTGGGGCCCGCTGCTCGCCGCCGGCTGGCTGGCGGCGGTGGCGTGGACGCTGGCGCTGGCCCTCGTGGACGGCTGGTCGACCGGGCTGGCCCGGCGGCTCACCCCCCAGGCCGAGTATCTGCACGAGGTGCCCGGGGTGACCGACATCCCCCGGATGCTGGCCGGCTTCACCGACCGGATCCTGGACTTCCAACCCGACTCCTGGTCCACGCACACCGCCGGACACCCGCCGGGCGCGCTGCTGGTCTTCGTCTGGCTGGACCGGGTCGGTCTCGGCGGCGGCGCCGCCGCCGCGCTCTGCTGCGTGCTGGTCGGCGCGACCGTCGCGGTGTCCGTGCCGGTCACGCTGCGGGCGCTCGGCGCCGCCGACGCCGCCCGGGCGGTGCTGCCGTTCCTGGTGCTGCTGCCCGGGGCGGTGTGGCTGGGCGCCTCCGGCGACGCGGTGTTCACCGGCGTGGTCGCCGCCGGGCTGGCCCTGCTGGCGGTACGCGGACCGGCGGCCGCGCTGGCCGGCGGGCTGCTGCTCGGCTTCGCGCTGCACCTGTCGTACGGGTTCGTGCTGGTGGGCGCGCTGGCGGTGACCGTGCTGGCGCTGCGACCCGACCGTCGCCGGTCGGCGCTGCTCGCCGCGACCGCCGGTGTCGCCGCCGTCACCACGCTCTTCGTGCTGGCCGGTTTCCGCTGGTGGGAGGGGTACGACCGGGTGGTCGACCGCTACTACCAGGGCTGGGCGGCCGACCGCCCGTACGCGTACTGGGTCTGGGCGAACCTGGCGGCGTTGCTGCTCTCCGCCGGGCCGGTGCTCGGACCGGCGCTGCGTCGCGCCGCCGTGGCCGCCCGGGCGGGCTGGCGGACCGGCGTCGACCGTGTCGGAAGCACGCGGGTCACCGCCGGGGCGGACGCCGGCGGGACGGACCCGGTCGGCACGTCCTCGTCACCCGGTCGGTCGGCGGGCCGGCTCGCCCGGCGGGTCGTGGCGCTGGGGCCGACCGTCCTGCTGCCGGCCGCCGCCGCGCTGGTGGTGGCCGCCGCCGACCTGTCCGGAATGAGCAAGGCCGAGGTGGAGCGGATCTGGCTGCCGTTCGTGGTCTGGCTGCTGGTCGCCGTCGCGCACCTGCCGGCACCGGCCCGCCGCCGCTGGCTCGCCGCCCAGGCCCTGACCGCCCTCCTGGTCAACCATCTCCTCCTCACCGTCTCCTGACCCCGCGTCGGCGGAGCGGGGGAGTCAGGCGGGGGAGAGGGCGGCGGGGGCGCGGAGGGGATCGGTGGCGAAGGCGGTGACGCCTTCGACGAAACCGACCCGCGCGGTGTAGCCGAGCAGCTCCCGGGCGCGGGCCGGATCGGCCACCACGTGCCGCACGTCGGCCGCCCGCGCGCCGCCGACCACCTCCGGCGCCGGGCCGTCCATCGCCCGGGCCAACGCCACCGCCAGGTCGCCGACCGTGTGCGGCTCGCCGGAGCAGACGTTCACCGCGACCAGACCCTCCGGCGGCGGCGCGGTCAGCGCCAGCAGGTTCGCCCGGGCCACGTCCGTCACGTGCACGAAGTCGCGCCGCTGGTGTCCGTCCTCCAGCACGACCGGCGCCCGCCCGGCGGCCAGCGCCGAGCGGAACAGCGAGGCCACCCCGGCGTACGGGGTGTCGCGGGGCATCCGCGGCCCGTACACATTGTGGTAGCGCAGCGCCCACACGCCGCCGCCGGTCTGCCGGGCCCACGCCGCGGCGTAGTGCTCCTGGGCCAGCTTGCTCGCCGCGTACGTGCTGCGCGGCTCCAGCGGCGCGTCCTCGGGCACCAGGGCCGGGGCGAGCGTGCCGCCGCACGCCGGGCAGGTCGGGTCGTAGCGGCCGGCGGCCAGGTCGGCGGTGCGGCGCGGGGCCGGACGGACCACCCCGTGCCGGGCGCAGGTGTAGCGCCCCTCGCCGTAGACCACCATGGAGCTGGCCAGCACCAGCCGCCGCACCCCGGCCCGGTGCATGGCGGCCAGCAGCACCGCCGTGCCGAGGTCGTTGTGCCCCGCGTAGTCGGGAGCGTCGGACGGGTCCAGCCCGTGGCCGACCATCGCCGCCTGGTGGCAGACCGCGTCCACGCCCGGCAACAGGCGGTCCAGCAGCGCGGCGTCGCGCACGTCGCCGACCACCGGGTCGTGCCGGCGGGCCCACTCCGGCAGCGTCCCGCCGTGCGCCTGCGGCAGCAGGGCGTCCAGGCAGACCGGCTGGTGGCCCTCGGCGGCCAGCAGGTCGGCGATCTGCGATCCGATGAACCCGGCCGCGCCGGTGACCAGTACCCGCATACCGGCCCACGCTAGGGCACCCGGCAGCGGCCGGGGGCCGGTTCGCCCGGGACGTCAGCGGTCCGTAAGGGACGGCGACGGTAAGGCTTCGGTAATGCGGCAAAAGCCGTCGTGAGGTGGCGTCGACGTCTAGCGTCCGAACCCGGGAGCACCGGCCGTCCGGCCGGCGCCGTCGCCCAGGGAGGTGCCGTGCCCACCGATGCCGCGACCGCGGGAGGCGGCGGGTCCGACGTCCCGCCGCCGCCCGGACCCGGGTACGCCGCCCCGGCCCGGCTCTGGCGCGCGCTGGACCGGCGCCGTCCGCCCGGCGTCGACGCGGTGGACCGGTCCTGGCGCAGTCCGGTACGCGGCCCGTGGCTGACCTCGGTGCTGGGCGCCGCGCTGCTGGTCACGCTGCCGCTGGTGATCGTCACCGGGCTGCTCGACTGGATCGCCTACGGCCCCCGTCTCGGGCAGGCGTTTCCCCGGGACGTGGGCTGGCTGCACCCACCGGTGTTCGACTGGCCGACCCGCCCGGTGTGGCTGTTCCGCCTCACCCAGGGGCTGCACGTCACGCTCGGGATCGTGCTGGTGCCGGTGGTGCTGACCAAGCTCTGGTCGGTGGTGCCGAAGCTGTTCGCCTGGCCGCCGGCCCGCTCGCTCGCGCAGGTGCTGGAACGCCTGTCGTTGTTGCTGCTGGTCGGCGGGATCCTGTTCCAGAGCGCCACCGGCCTGCTCAACGTCCAGTACGCGTACCTGTTCGGCTTCGACTTCTACACCGCACACTGGTACGGCGCCTGGGTGTTCACCGTCGCGCTGGTGGTCCACGTGACGATCAAGCTGCCCCGGCTGGTGACCGCGCTGCGCGGGCCGGGCTTCGCGCGTACCCCGGTGGCGCGGACCCGGGCGGAGCCGCTCGATCCGGACGGCCTGGTGGCCCGCCACCCGGGCCCGGCGACGATGAGCCGCCGAGGCGTGCTGGCGCTGGCCGGCGGGGGCGCGCTGCTGCTGGCCGCGCTGGCCGTCGGGCAGAGCGTGGACGCGTTGCGACGGACCGCGTTGCTGCTGCCCCGCGGCCGGCGGGTCGACGACGGACCGACCGGTTTCCCGGTCAACCGCACCGCCGCCGCGGCCGGCGTCACCCCGGACCGGACCGGTGCCGACTGGCGGCTGACGCTGCGCGCCGGCGACCGGACGCGGACGCTGGACCGGGCCGGGTTGCTCGCGCTGCCCCAGCACACCGCCACCCTGCCGATCGCCTGCGTGGAGGGCTGGTCCACCTCGCAGACCTGGACCGGCGTACGCCTGCGGGACCTGGCCGCGCTGGTCGGTGCCGACGCGCCCGCCGCCGCCCGGGTCCGGTCGCTGGAGCGCGGCGGGCAGTTCAACCGGGCCACCCTGCACGGCGGTCAGGTCGACGATCGGGACGCGCTGCTCGCGCTGCGGGTCAACGGCGTCGACCTCAGCCCCGACCACGGCTTCCCGGCGCGGATCGTGGTGCCCGCGCTGCCCGGCGTGCACTGCACCAAGTGGGTCGAGGAGATCGTGTTCGATGGCTGAGTTCCGGCGGGCGTACGGCGCGGCGCCCTGGCACCTGCTGCTCCTGGTCGGCTGCTTCGCGGTGACCGGGTGGATCGCGTTGCGGCTGGCCGGCGAGCCGACCGCCGGCCGGATGCTGCTGTGGTTCCTCGGCGCGGTGGTCGCGCACGACCTGGTGCTCTTCCCGGCGTACGCGGCGGTCGACCGGCTGCTGGGACGGGTCGGCCCGACGCCGCGCAACCACGTCCGGGTCCCGGCGCTCGGGTCGGGGCTGCTGTTCCTGGTCTACCTGCCCGGCATCCTCGGACTGGGCGACGGCACCTACACGGCGGCCACCGGCCTGGCGCCCCGGCCCCTGCTCGGCCGCTGGCTGGCGGTCACCGCCGTGCTCTTCGCCGCCAGCGCGCTGCTCTACGCGCTCCGCCGGAGCCGACACCGTCCGCCCGCACCACCGCCGTGACCCCGCCCTCCGGCGTGCGTGCGATGGCCTGGCGTGCGGTGGTCTGGCGTGCGACGTCTCGGCGGGTGGCGGTCGAGCCTCCGACGGCCTGCCGCGCGACGTTCCGGCGCGCGGCCCACGGCGCGCGGCGCGGCTCACGGCGGGCGGCGCGCGGCGCGCGGCGCGGCTCACGGCGGGCGGCGCGCGGCGCGGCTCACGGCGGGCGGCGCGCGGCGCGCGGCGCGGCTCACGGCGGGCGGCGCGCGGCCCACGGCGCGCGGCGCGGCTCACGGCTCACGGCGCGCGGCTCACGGCGCGACCAGCGGGCAGATGCGTCGTCGTCCGCCGCCCCCGAGCGTGGCGGTGTTCGGCGGTTCCGACGGCCTCTCGTTGTCCCGCCCGTGGCCAGGACGGTTGACCTCCCGAGACCGATATACCGGGTAGGCATAATTATGACTCTCCGGTATATCGGTGAAAGCGAGGGCCTTCCCGCCCCGAGTCACGCTCCGTGACCTCCTCGGTGGAGGGTCGGGGTCGGAGTCCGCAGCCCACCACCGGCCACCCACCACCGGCCACCCACCACCGGCCACCGGCCACGGGCCACGGGCCACCGGCCACGGGCCACGGGCCACAGGCCACGGGCCACGGGCCACGGGCCACAGGCCACGGTCACGGTCACCGGCCATGGGCCCCGACCACGGTCACCGGCCATGGGCCCCGACCACGGTCACCGGCCATGGGCCCCGACCACGGGCGCCGGTCACGGGCGCCGGTCACGGGCGCCGGTCATCGGCCCCGGCCGCGGTCACCGGTCACCGGTCATCGGCCCCGGCCGCGGGTGCCGGCCGCGGGCGCCGGGCACCGGCCACGGGCTGCCGGTGGTCCGGGAGCTGCGGCGACGGCTGGCGGGCCGGGCGGGGCAGGGGAGAACGTCACGATGGAAACGGGGGGCGGGCCGGACAGGAACGGGACCGGTCAGGCGCCGGGGCCGACCAGCAGGGCCGCGACCGTGGCCGCCGTGGCGAGCGCGGCCAACGCGGCGCTGGTCGCCACGAACCGGCCGAGCGGCACCGCCACGCCGGCGGCGCGGCAGCGTTCGTACCAGATCAGGGTGGCCAGCGACGCCCACGGCGTGGCCAACGGGCCGACGTTCGTGCCGACCAGCAACGCCAGCAACTGGGTGTGTCGGTCGACGGCGATGACCGCCTCGCCGGCCAGGTAGGCCGGCAGGTTGTTGACCACGTTGCTGAACAGCGCCCCGACCGCGCCGGCCCGCAGCGCCCCCTCCGCCCCCGGGTCGGTGCCGATGAGCGTGCCCATCACGGTGTCCAGGCCGTGCCGGCCGATGGTCTGCACCACCAGGAACAGCCCGGTCACGAAGACCAGCAGCCGCCACGGCACCAGCGCCGGCCGCAGCCGGTGCCGGGCCCGCACGGCGAAGCCGGCGACCAGGATCGCGGCGGCCACCCCGGAGGCGATCCCGATCTCGATTCCGGCCAGGACGGCGGCGACGAACAGCAGGCAGGCGGCGAGCGCGGTCCGGTAGAGCGTCCGGTCCGGCGGCGCGTACGGCGGCGGCGGGACGAACGGATCGGCGCCGGCGCGGGCCGGTCGCCAGTACCACCACCAGAGCAGCAGCATGGTGATCGCGATGGCGACCAGCTGCGGCCACCACATCCGGGCCGCCCAGGGCAGCGGGTCGAGACCGATCCGGTCGCTGGCCAGGATGTTGGTCAGGTTGGACACCGGCAGCAGCAGGCTCGCCGTGTTGGCCAGCCACACCGTGGTCATCGCCAGCGGGGTCGGCGGCACGTTCAGGGTGCGGGCCAGGGCGATCATCACCGGCGTCAGCAGCACCGCCGTGGTGTCCAGGTTGAGCGCGATCGTGGTCAGCGAGGCGACGGCGACGCAGAGCCAGAACAACGCCCGGAAGCTGCCCCGGGCGGTGATCGCCACCCGGGCGGCGAGCGCGTCGAAGACCCCGGCCACCGCGGTCAGCTCGGCCAGCACCACCACCGTGCCGAGGAAGATCAGGATGGGGACGATCCGCCGCACGGTGGCCTCGGCGTCGGCGCGGGGGAGCAGCCCGGTGAGCACGCAGCCCACACCGACCACGGCCAGCCCGATCGCGATCCAGTCCAGCGTGTGCAGGCGCCGCCGACGGGGCCGGTCCGGCGCGGCGGACGGCGGATCGCCGACGGTCTCCACGAGGGATGATCCTCGCACACCCGGCCGCGCCCGGTCCGACCCGACGCGATCACGGCCCGGGCAGCCGAGGGTGTCGATCTGTTGACCGTCGGTGGCCATAATGACCACGTGGCTGTAGGCGCGCACCCCACCCGGTCCGACCGCCCCATCGACTTCTTCATCAGCTACTCACCCGCCGACGAACGCTGGGCGACGTGGCTGGCCTGGGAGTTCGAGGCCGCCGGTTACCGCACCCTGCTCCAGGCGTGGGACTTCGTCGCCGGCACCAACTTCATCGACTTCATGGACCGGGGGGTCCGTGAGGCCGAGGTGGTGGTGGCGGTGCTGTCCGAACGCTACCTGCACTCGACGTACGGCAAGCTGGAGTGGCAGGCGGCGCTGCGCGCCGACCCGGACGGCACCGGCAACAAGCTGGTCACCGTGCGGGTGGAGGACTGCCCGATCGACGGCCTGCTCGCCACCATCACCTACGTCGACCTGGTCGGGGTGAACGACCCGGCGCAGGCGCGCGCCCGGGTGCTGGACCGGATCCGGGAGGCGCTCGACGGTCGGGCCAAGCCGATGCGGCAGCCGGCCTTCCCGCACCACCCCGACGACCCGCACGGCGTGCTCGCCGCCCCCGCCGGCGGCGCGCCCGCCCAGCGCCGCGCCCGGCGTACGCCGATCAACCCGCCGCCGTTCCCACCGGCCGCGGTCGCGCCGCCGGCCGCCCGCGACACCGTCACCGTGCTCCAGGTCGCCGGTCCCCGCTTCGGCCGGGGGGTGATCTCCCCGGGTGACCCGGTCACCCCGGGCGAACGCCAGGAGCACCTGATGGGTGACCTGACGCTGCTGATGAACGACGGGGTGCCCCGGCCCGACCTGCTCGTGGTGGCCGGCAACCTGACCGAGTCCGGCAGCCCGCGCGAGTTCTCCGACGCGCTGAGCTTCCTCACCGGGCTGCGCGTGCTGCTCGGGCTGGAGCCGCACCGCCTCGTCGTGGTGCCCGGCCCGCGGGACGTGACGATGGCCGCCTGCCGGGCCTACTTCGCCACCTGCGAGGCCGACGACGTCGACCCGCAGCCGCCGTACTGGCCCAAGTGGCGGCACTACGCCCGACTCTTCGACGAGCTCTACCAGGGTCTCGACGACCGGATCTTCGACAGCGAACAGCCGTGGACGCTGTTCGGCGTGCCCGACCTGCGGGTGGTGGTGGCCGGGCTGAACTCCACCATCGCCATCACCCACCGCGAGGAGGACCGGTACGGCTACCTCGGCGAGGCGCAGTCCAGCTGGTTCGCCCAGCGGCTGCGCCACTACCAGCAGTCCGGGTGGCTGCGGCTGGGCGCGATGGCGCACGCCCCGGGCCCGCGCAGCCCGTACGCCGACGAGGCCCCGCCGGACGGGGTGTCGCTGCGCGACCGGGGCTCGGTCAACCGGCTCGTCGGCCCGATGCTCAACCTGCTGCTCTCCGACGCCGCGCCGGCCGCCCGGGTCGACCCGGTGGTGCCCCTGGCCACCGCGCCCCGCGACGCCCGGGCGCAGGTGCTGCGGCTCGGCGCGGACGGGATGACCCGGTGGGTGCTCGGCCGCGACGACCGGCTGGAGGTCGGCGAGTCGACGGCGGTGAGCTGGCCGCGGGCCGAGGCCACCTTCGGCGCGGCCGGGCCGGCCCAGGTGCCCGACCCGCGCCGTCCGGCCGCCGTGGAGGGGCCCACCCAGAGCGAGCCCGCCGTCCCGGTGGCGACGCCGCGGTCGCCGGTGGACCGGCTGCTCGACCGCCTCGGTGAGGTCTGCGAGGCCCGCTACGACCGGGTGGTGGTGCGCCGGATCGACGCCGACCCGCCGCACCTGTACGTCAGCTACCGCTCCGACGGCGTCGTCCGGCAGCAGCGGGTCGGCGCGCACGTGGGCACCCCCGGGCCGGCCGACGTGGACCGGTTCGCCCGCCGGGTCCACGCCACCGACCCGGACCTCGGCTCCGAGCTGGTGTACGACGGCGACCGGGCACCGCGCGGGCTGGCCGAGGAGGCGCAGCGGCGCGGCGTACGGCTGCTGCATCTGACCGAGTTCCAGGGTCTGCTCGACCTGCGCGACTACGTGGCGGCGCAGACCGCCCGGCTGCAGGCCGACCGGCTCTACCCGCCCGGGCAGTACGTGCCGCAGCGCTACCGTCACCTGGTCGGCGCCGACCAGCGGGTCCGCGACGACGTGGTGGACGAGCTGCTGGAGACCGTGTCCGCCCCGGACGGCCGGTTCGTGCTGGTGCTCGGCGACTTCGGGCGCGGGAAGACGTTCGCGCTGCGTGAGGTGGCCCGCCGGCTGCCCACCGCCGCGCCGGACCTGATCCCGATCCTGGTCGAGCTGCGCGCGCTGGACAAGGCGCACTCCGTCGACGGGCTGGTCGCCGCGCACCTGGCCAACCACGGCGAGCAGGTGATCGACCTCAAGGCGTTCCGCTACATGCTGCGGCAGGGCCGGATCGTCCTGCTCTTCGACGGGTTCGACGAGCTGGTGGCCCGGGTGACCTACGACCGGGCGGCCGACCACCTGGAGACGCTGCTCCAGGCGGCCGAGGGCAACGCGAAGATCGTGGTGAGCAGCCGTACCCAGCATTTCAAGACCAACTCGCAGGTGCTGACCGCGTTGGGCGAGCGGGTCGGCCTGCTGCCGCACCGCCGGGTGCTGGCCGTGGAAGACTTCACGCCCGGCCAGATCGAGGCGTTCCTGCGCAACCGCTACGGCGGCGACGAGCAGGCCGCCCGGGAGCGGCTCAACCTGCTCGCCGGCGTGAAGGACCTGCTCGGCCTCTCCCGTAACCCGCGCATGCTCGGCTTCATCGCCAACCTCGACGAGGGCCGGCTGGCCGCCGTCGCGGGGGCCGGTGGCACGTTCAGCGCCGCCGCCCTCTACCGGGAGATCCTGGAGTCCTGGCTGGACTTCGAGGAACGGCGCACCCAGGGCATCCCGGGGGCGCCGGTGAACCTGCGCCGGCCCGAGCTGTGGCAGGCGGTGAGCCGGCTGGCGTTCCAGCTGTGGGAGAGCGGCGAGTCCTACCTGCGGCTGTCCGAGCTGACCGAGGCCACCGGCCAGCTCGCCGGGCGGGCCGAGTCCCGGCTGTCCGGGCCGCAGGCCGCGCACGCGGTCGGCGCCGGCAGCCTGCTGGTGCGCACCGACGACGGCCTGTTCGGGTTCATCCACACCTCGGTGATGGAGTGGCTGGTCGCCGAGGGCGTCGCCGAGCAGCTCAACCGGGGCGAGGAGCCGGCCGCGCTGGCGGTCCGGTCGTTGTCCGCGCTGGCCGTGGAGTTCCTCGGCGACCTCGCCGACCCGGCCCGGTGCACCGCGTGGACCGCCCGGGTGCTCGGCGACGAGACGGCCGGCGAAACGCTGCGCGCCAACGCGCTGCGGCTCAGCGCGCGGCTGCGCCTGCCCGACCGGGCCGACCTGCGCGGCGCGGTGCTGCGCGGCGAGGACCTGTCCCACCGGGAGCTGGCCGGGGCCGACCTGACCGGCGCCGACCTGACCGACACCCGGCTGGTCGCCACCAACCTGACCGAGGCGCGGCTGGAGCACGCCCGGCTGCGCGGCGCCCGCCTGGACCAGACCCGCCTCGCCGGGGCGGACCTGCGCGACGCGGAGCTGGCCGGCGCCCGCCTGTTCCGCGCCGACCTGCGGGGGGCCCGGATCGCCGGCAGCAGGTGGCACCGGACGGCGCTGATCGACGTCAGCGCGGACGCGGCGCTGTTGCGGGCCCCGGAACTGCGGGGCGCCGTCGTCGCGCCGGGCCGTGCGGTGGCGCCGGGCCTGGCCCCGCCCGCGGTGGGCGTCGGGTACGGCTTCGAGGTGGGCCGGCTGCCGGTGCCGGTGGCGTACAGCCCGGACGGCGCGGTGCTGGCCGTGGGCAGCGACGACGGTGGTGTGCTGCTGTGCGACACGGCCACCGGGCTGCCGGTGCGCACGTTGCCGGGGCACCGGTCGCGGGTCTACGCGGTGCGCTACGACGCCGCCTCGCACCAGCTCGTCACCGGCGCGGCCGACCTCACCGTCCGGCTGTGGGACGCCGACCACGGCGACGTGCGGCACGTCATCGAGGACGTCTTCGCCGGCTGGGTGTGGCCGCTGCTCACCGACGGCCGCCGGGGCCGGCTGGTGGTCGGCGACGCGGCCGGCGTGGTCCGGCTCTTCGACACCCGTACCGCACGGATGCGCCACGAGTGGCCCGGGCACGCCGCGCCGATCTGGGGCACCTCGTTCAGCCCGGACGGCCGGCGGGTGGTGGTCGCCGACAGCGCCGGCGCGGTGCGCGGCTGGGACATCCACACCGGCAAGCTGGCGTTCGAGGTGCGCGAGCCGGAGGTGGTCTACCGGGTGGTGCACTCACCGGACGGCCGGCTGCTGGTCGCCGTGGGGCAGCACGGCCGGGTGTGGGTCCGGCGGGCCACCGACGGCGCGACGGTGCGCCAGCCGCGCGGCCACGAGGCCGATGTGTACGCCCTGGACATCCACCCCGACGGCACGCTGATGGCCACCGGCGACACGCACGGCGCGCTGCGCCTGTGGGAGACCGAGACCGGCCGGCCGGTCCGGGTGCTCGGCCGGCAGCGCGGCGCGATCTACAGCGTCCGCTTCAACGGTGACGGCAGCCTGCTCGCCACCGCCGCCAGCGACGGCGCGATCCAGATCTGGGACACCGACGACGGTCAGGTGCGGCACGAGCTGACCCGGCACCGCGGCTCGGTCTGGCCGGTGGTCTGGCGGCCCGACCAGGCGCAGGTGGCGACCAGCAGCAACGACGGCACCACCCGGCTGTGGGACGTGCGCAGCGGGCAGCTCCAGCACACGTTGCGCGGGCACGGGCGGCGGGTCACCGCGCTGTCGTTCCGGGACGACGGCGAGGTGCTGGCGGCCTGCGGCAACGACGGGGTGATCCGGCTCTGGGAGCCGCGGACCGGCCGGTTGCTGCGGCAGCTCGCCAGCCCGGCGGACCGCCTGCTGTCGGTGGTGTTCTGCCCGGAGGAGCCGCTGGTCGCCACGCCCAGCGGCGACGGCGGTGTGCACCTGTGGAACACCGACACCGGCGCGGACGAGCGGGAACTCAACGTCGACACCGACCACGTCTGGGCGGTCGCGTTCAGCCCTGACGGCGACGCCCTGGCCACCGCGAACGACGACGACACCGTCCGCCTCTGGTACCGCCGCACCGGCCGGCACTTCGCCACGCTCACCCCGCACCGGGGCCGCGTGCGCACCGTGGCGTTCAGCCCGGACGGCGAGACCATCGCCACCGGCTGCGACGACCAGACCGTACGTCTCTGGGACGCGGCCACCGCCACCTGTCGGATGACGTTGGAGCACCACACCGACCGGGTCTACTCGGTCGGCTTCAACAGCGAGGGCACGCTGCTGGCCAGCGCCGGCAACGACGGCACCGCGGTGGTGTGGGACGTGGCCACCGGGGAGGCGCGCACCGTGCTCACCGAGCACACCGGTCGGCTCTGGTCCTGCGCGTTCAGCCCGGACGGCAACCTGCTCGCCACCGCCGGCGACGACCTGGTGATCCGGCTCTGGGACCCGGGCACCGGGCGGCTGCACGGCACCCTCGCGGCGCACACCCGGCGGGTCTGGTCGGTGCACTTCAGCCCGGACAGCAGCCTCCTGGCCAGCGCCGGCGACGACGGCACCATCCGGTTGTGGGACGTGGCCGACCCGGAGCACGCCCAGTTGCGGACCACGCTGATCGGCCTGCCGGACGGTTGGGCGGCGGTCAGCCCGGACGGCCGGTACAAGCTGGACGGCGACCCGGGCGGCCAGTTCTGGCACGTCATCGGCACCTGCCGGTTCGAGGTCGGCGAACTCGACCCCTACCTCACCCAGGTCCGCCGTCTGGCCATCGACGCCCCCTTCTGACCCCGCTGACCCCCGTCGCGACGGTCCGGGCTTGATCCACGCCGCTTCGGCGAAGTGGCGGGGTCCGGGCGCGTTCGACACCGCCACTTCGGCGGCCTGGTGTCGATCATGCCGGTCGCTCGCCGCCACGGCGGCGAGCCGGCCCGACCCAGCGGACCTCGCCGTCGTGCCACACGTCGGTGGGGGCCAGGCCGCAGGCCGTGGCCACCGCCGCCGACGCGCGGTGGTCGGGGTGGATGTGGGCCACGAGAGTACGCACACCGCCCCGCCCCAGCCAGCCGGCCATCGCGCGGGCGGCCTCGGTGGCGATCCCGCGCCCCTGCCAGGGTGTGCCCACCACCCAGGCGATCTCCGCGACCGGCCCGGCGGCGGCCGGGTCCGCGTCGCTGAGGTGCCGGTGTCCGACCGCCCGTGCGCCGCCCGTCGCGCCGTCCGGCGCCGGCCCGGAGGGCTCGGTGACGGTGGCCTGCACGGTGCCGGTGAGGTGGCCCGAGTGGCGTAGCTGGATCACCCAGTTGCACCACGACTCGGCCGGATCGGGCGAGCCGGCGACCAGCCGCTCGTAGCGGGCCCGCAGCGCCGTCGCCGCCGCAGGCGCGCCGCCGATGAAGGTGTGCAGCGCCGGGTCGGCGAGCGCACCGGCCATCTCCTCGGCGTGGTCGGCGCGCAACGGCAGCAGGAGCAGGCGGGAGGTGTGGATCGTCCCGGGGGTGAACCCGCTCATCGGCGTCAGCGTCGGGGCGCGAGGTGGGCGACGAACGCCCGCCAGGCCGGCGGCGTGAAGACGAGGACCGGTCCGCCCGGATCCTTCGAGTCGCGCACGCCGACCACCCCGGCCACGCCGTCGGCCACCTCGACGCAGTCGCCGCCGTTGTTTCCGCTCTTCGTGCTCGTGCGCCACCGCGCACCGGTCAGGTCCATGAACGTGCCGCTTCCCTTATGACGTCGAGGGAGTGTGCTCTGGACAGAGCCTCGCCGCGCAGCCGCTCCCAGCGCCGCTCCAGGGTAGCAACGTCCTCGGCTTTGTCGATGATGTGCGCCTGGGCCTGACTGTCCACGTGCGCGACCCGTCCGCCGTCGGGCAGTTCCGCCAGGGTGAAGGGGCCGCCGAGTCCCGGGTACATGCCGGCCGACAGCGGGACGACGTAGACCTGGACCGCGGACAGTGTGGCGCACTCGGCCAGGTGAGCGAGCTGCTCGGCCATCATCGCCCGATCGCCGCCGGCGGTGCGCCGGAGAACGGACTCGTCGATGACGGCGATCAGGAGCGGAGGACGCTCACGGCGCAGGATCGCGTGCCGGGCGATGCGCGCGGCGGTCAGCCCGGCGACCTCGGACTCGGACAGTGCCTCTCCCGCCAGGGTCGCCCGCGCATATGCCTCGGTCTGCAACAGACCCGGAATCCAGGCGAGCTGAAAGCTTCGAAGCGACGTCGCTTCTCGTTCGATGTCGGCCCAGGGGCGGAACCAGGCCGGCTCCTTGCGCTTGAGCGCGTCCGGCCACAGCTCCGCCGCGTCCCGGCCGAGCAGTTCGGCGACCTGGGCCCGGTGCCTGGTCTGCGGGATGCGGCCCTGGCTGGCCCACCGGGCCGCGGTCTTCGGGTCGACGCCGACCCGCTCGGCGAGGCTCTCGGCGGTGTGGCCCGCCTCGGCCATCGCGGCCGCCACGGCGCGGTTCATCCTGACGTCCTCCTCGAACATCCCGGGCATCCCGCAGCCATCCTGCAACGCAGTGTGATTGTCCCGCAACGCTCGGCAGGGTTCTGGTCGACGGCATGTCGCCGCGACGAGAGGGGACGGACGATGCCGGAGGAACGGGCCCGCGTGGTGCGGCCGGACGTACCCGAGGGGGAGCGGGACGGATCGCCGGGCCGGCACCGGGCGACCGGCCCGGCCTGGGTGTGCGACGCCTGCGGCGCGGACTGGCCGTGTCCGGCGTGGACGGCGACGCCCACGGACGCGGCGCGGCGGGCGGAGCTGCTGCCGGAGTTCGTCCGGCTGGCCCGGCGGGCGATCCGTGACCTGCGCGGCCGTCCCGGTGGGCCGCAGCCACCGGAGATCGTGCGGCGGTTCCTGTGGTTCCTGCCGTTGACCGACGAGGAGGCGCGCGCGGTCGCGCTGAGGCTGCGGTGAGCCGGGGTCGCCGGGAGCACGTCCCGTCGCGGCCGACCTGGCGGTGCCGGGCGTGCGGGATCGCCTGGCCGTGCTCGCCGGCGAAGTTGCGGCTGCTCGCGGCCTACCGGGAGGCGCGTCCCGCGCTGCTGGTCCATCTGGCCACGCTGTATGCACAGGCCGAGGCGGACCTGCCCGCCCCGGCGCGGGGCGGGCAGGCGGTCGACCGCTACCGGCGTTTCGTCGGTTGGGTGGGACGCCGGGGCGGGCGGTGAGCGCCGCCCGTCCGGGCGGGGGATCCGGTCAGCGCCGCCACTTCTGGTTGGCGGTGCCGCCGCACTCCCAGATCTGCAACCGGGTGCCGTCGGCCGAACTGGGGCCGGTGGCGTCCAGGCACTTGTTGGCCTGCGGGTTGACGATGTCGCCGGCGGAGCTGAACACCCACTTCTGCGCTCCGGTGCCGTTGCAGTCCCACAGTTGCACCTTGGCGCCGTTGGCGGTCGAGCCGGAGGTGACGTCGAGGCACTTGCCGAGCGCGCGCACCGAGCCGTCGGCGTTCCAGGTCCAGCGCTGGGCGGCGGTGCCGTTGCAGGTCCACAGTTGCACGGCGGTGCCGTTGGCGGTGTTGGCGCCGGCCACGTCGACGCACTTGTCGCCGTAGCCGACGATCGGGCCGCCGGTGCCCCCGCCGCCGTTGTCCCAGGCCTGCACCCGGACGTAGTCGATCGTCATGGTCTGCGGGAACGTGGTGGAGCCGTCCGGCGAGCCGGGCCAGTTGCCGCCGACCGCCACGTTCATGATCATGAAGAACGGGTGGTCGAAGACCCAGCGGTTGCCGCCCGCGTCGGCCGGGGTCTTGCGGGAGTACGCGACGCCGTCGAGATACCAGGTGATCGAGTCGGGCGCCCAGTCCACGGTGAACGTGTGGAACGCGTCGGCGAGGGCCTGGCCGCCGGGCAGCGAGGTGGACGCGCCGATGCCGTTGCCGCCGGAGTAGCCCGGGCCGTGCAGCGTGCCCCACACGGTGGACGGCGCGTAGCCGACGTTCTCCATGATGTCGATCTCGCCGCTGTTGGGCCACGGGTTGGTGCCGATGTCGTTGCCGAGCATCCAGAACGCCGGCCACAGGCCCTGCCCGCGCGGGACCTTGATGCGGGCCTCGAACCGCCCGTACGCCTGGGCGAACGTGCCGTTGGTGAGCAGGCGGGCCGAGGTGTACTGGCAGCTGCCGTACCAGCAGTTGTAGCCGGCCGGGTTCTCCTTGCGGGCGGTGATGACCAGGTTGCCGTTGCCGTCGAGCGCGGCGTTGCGGGTGCTGGTGGTGTAGTACTGCAACTCGTTGTTGCCCCAACCGCTGCCGCCCACGTCGTAGCGCCACTTGCTCGCGTCGGGCGCGGCGCCGGCCGGGCCGTTGAAGTCGTCGGACCAGGTGACCGCGCCGGGGGCGGCCATCGCGGGGGTGCTCGGAACGGTGGTGAGGGCGGCGGTGAGGCCGACCGCCGCCATCGCCAGTGCGGCGACGGTACGGATGCTGCGCACGGGGTGCCTCCTGCGGTGGTGGGGGTGGGTCGTTCCCGTGCCGGCGGCCGGGCCCGCCGAACGGTAAACAAACCATAAAGATAGGCTTCGATGAAGGTATGAACGAAGCCGTCCCCTGTCAAGAGAGCGCTCCCCGTCGATGCGTGCCGTCGTCAGGCGGCGTCGGCCGGCACCGGCTGTCGATCCGGCGCCGACGGCGGCCGGCGCATCTCCCGCCACGGCCCGCCGAGCAGCGGCGTCAGCACCACCAGCAGGTAGCAGGCGCCGATGGTGACCAGCGTGGAGGTGGTGCCGAACCGGTCGGCCGCCAGGCCCGCGCCGAACGCGCCGACCGGCATGGCCGCCCAGGCTCCGGCGCCGATCACCCCGAACACCCGGGCCCGCATGCCCGGCGGCACCCGCTCCACCTCCACCGCGCCCATCAGCGGGTTGAGCGCGCCGGCGGCCAGCCCGGCCACCGCCACCACCGCGACCACCACCGGCAGCGGCGGCGCGGCGGCGAGCGCCCACAGCGGCGGCGCGCCGCACACCGCGAAGGCGGTGACGAACGTGGCCCGGCGGGGCAGCCGGTGGCCGATGGCGCTGAACACCAGCGAACCGACCAGCGCGCCTCCGCCCATGGTGCCCACCAGCAGGCCGAACGCGGCCGGCCCGCCGAGTTCCCGGTCGGCGACCACCGGCAGCAGCACCTGGCTCTTGGCCGCGTCGAACAGGTTGGTCACCAGCACCAGCAGGACCATGGCCCGCAGCAGCGGCTCGCGGACCAGGAACCGCAGCCCGGCCGCGAACTCCGGCCAGTAGCCGCGCCGGTCGGGCTCCGGCTCCTCGGCGGCCGGGCGCAGGCCGCGCGGCACCAGCAGCGCCACGACCAGCGCCGACACGGCGAACGTCACCGCGTCGATGGCCAGCACCGGCACCGCGCCCAGCACGCCGACCAGCAGGCCGGCGACCGGCGCGCCGATCATGCGGGCGCCGCGCGAGGTCGCCTCCTCCCAGCCGATCGCCCGCTCGATCGGCACCCCGGCGGCGGCCGCGGCCTCCGGCATCAGCGCGGTCCGGGCGGTCTGGCCCGGGGTGTCCAGCAGCCCGCTGACGAAGACCAGCGCCAGCAACGCCGGGAACGGCAGGCCGACGGTGGCGTGCAACAGGGGTACGGCGGCGATCGTCACGCCGGAGACCACGTCGGCCAGGACGCTGGACCGGCGGTAGCCGATCCGGTCGACCAGCACGCCGCCGAACGCGCCGCCGAGGATCACCGGCGCGGTGGCGAACGCGCCGGCGAGCCCGGTGGCCGCCGGCGAGCCGGTCTCGGCCAGCACGTAGAGCGGCAACGCGATCAACGTCAGCACGTTGCCGGTCAGCGAGACGGCGTGCCCGATCAGCAGCCCGGCGAGCGGCCGGCGGTCGCGCGTCACCGCGGGCCCCGGTAGGCCTGCCAGATCAGCGTCACCATCTCCGCGTCCGGCCGCCCGGGCGCGCCGCGTGCCTGCCACCGGGCGCCCAGCTCGGACAGCTCCCGGCGCAGCTCCACCAGCTCGTCCGGGGTCAGGTGCAGCACCGTGTCGCTGCTGGTGGTGCCGCGCACCCAGGCCCGGTCGAGGTCGGCCTCGGACTCCAGGTATGCCAGGTAGCGGTCCACATAGCGCTGCATTGCGGCCCGGCGCAACAGGTCCGAGGCGAGCCGGCGCTCCGGGTCGTCGAGCAGCTCGACCGGTTCCCACTGGGTGCGGGCGTGCGCCGCCTGCCACCACCGCTCGCGACGGTCGCGGGCCAGGTCGGGCGCCTCTGTCACGAAGCCGTGCTCGGCCAGCTTGCCCAGGTGGTAGCTGACCGAGCCGACCGCCTCGCCGGTGTGTTCGCTCAGCAGGCCGACGGTCAGCGGACCGCGCCGGCGCAGCTCGCCGAGCAGACGCAGCCGGGTGGGATGGGCCAGCGCCCGCATGGCCCGCGCGTCGGTCAGGTGCACGGTGCTCGGATCGTCCGCCATGCCGCCACGCTAGACCAACAAGAAGTGATGTACAAGGAGTGTTGTATGTTGCCGCCTCGATCAGTCGAGGCAGAACTCGTTGCCCTCCGGGTCGGTCATCACGATGTGGCCGGCGGCCAGCGGGGGAGCGGGCTCGTGCCGGTCCCCCCGGGTCGCGCCGAGCGCGACCAGCCGGTCGGCCGCCGCCTCCAGCGCCGCCATCCGGGCCTCGCCGGTGAGCCCCGGCGCGGCCCGCACGTCCAGGTGCACCCGGTTCTTGGCCCGCTTCGGCTCCGGCACCCGCTGGAAGAACAGCCGCGGACCGGCGCCCTCGAGGTCGACCACCGCCGACGCGTCGTTGTGCCGCTCCGGCGGCACACCCATCGCGGTCAGCGCCTGCTCCCACGAGTCGAAGCCCTCGGGCGGGCCCTGGACCCGGTAGCCGAGGGCCTCGGCCCAGAACGCCGCCAGCTTCGCCGGGTCGGCGCAGTCGAAGGTGATTTGCACGTCGCGGGCCATCTCAGCTCGCCTTCCGTCCGGTCCGCCGGCGAGGCGGCGGCGCGTGTGATCGGTCGCCGTCCAGCTTGCCCGAGCCAGCGGACAGGAACTGTCCGCAACACGTGGCGCACCGATCAGGCGCGGCGGCCGACCGTACGGCCCTTGAGGCGGCGGCCCATCTCCCGGGCGATCTCCCGGTTGGCGTCGCGCTCGGCGAGCGCCTGGCGCTTGTCGTACGAGCGGCGGCCCCGGGCCAGCCCCAGCTCGACCTTGGCCCAGCCGTCCGCGAAGTACATCGACAGCGGCACGAGCGTGATCCCGCCGTCGCGCAGCCGCTCCAGGATCCGGGCGATCTCCACCCGGTGCAGCAGCAGCTTGCGGGTGCGGCGGGGCGCGTGGTTGGTCCAGGTGCCGAAGCCGTACTCGGCGATGTGCAGGCCGTGCAGCATGATCTCGCCGTCGTGCTCCTGGGCGAACGCGTCGACCAGCGACACCCGACCCTCGCGCAACGACTTCACCTCGGTGCCGGCCAGCACGATGCCCGCCTCGTAGGTCTTGAGCACGTCGTAGTCGTGCCGCGCCTTCTTGTTCGAGGCGATCAGCTTGCGCCCGTTCTCCCTGGCCACGCCGGCAGGATACCCGCCGGCGCCGGCACGGAGCCGACGCCGGCGGGCGTGGTGGGGAGGATCAGAGGCGGCACTGCCAGGAGTACGGGTCGCCGAAGCGGACGAAGCGCTCCACGGTCGCGTACCCGAGGGTGGTCTCCCGGCAGGCGGCCAGCACGTCGATGTCGGAGTAGGTCACCCCGGCCCGGCTGTAGCGCACGCAGCGCCAGTCGTAGACCGTGCCGCCGCGCAGCTCCGCGGCGGAGTTGCCGGTGACCTGGCACCAGCGGGTCAGGTCCGGCGTCACCACGTCGGCGCGGACCCGCCAGCAGCGCACCGAGGTCGGATCGTAGAAGTCGCCGATCCGGTCCGTCGCCGCGTCGGTCCGGTAGGTCCACCGGCACGCCGCCTCGAAGGTCAGGTCGCCGAGGCGGCCGTCGCCGGCCCGGCAGTGCCAGTCGTACGCGGTCGGACCGGTCAGCACCGCGTCGGCCGCGCCGACTGACCGGCAGTAGGCGCCCAGGTCGAGGCCGCCCAGCTCCTGTGGGGGCGGCGGGGAGGCGTGCGCCGCGGCGGGCCCGCCGAGCGCGGCGGCGAGCAGGGCCAGCGTGGTGAGCAGTGCGCGCAGTGTGCGTCGCATGGTCGTCCTTCCGGTCACGGGGTGAGGCGGTGGTGGCGGCGGTGCGGTGGTCAGCGGTCGCAGGGCGGGACGCCCCGGAACCCGGTGGTGAGGTCGGCGACGACCTGGACGGTGCCGGGCGCGCCGGCGGTGACCGTCCGGTCGGCGACGTCGACGCAGCCGGCGTCGCTGTCGGTCCAGGTCTGCTCCACGTGCGCCCAGTCGCCGAGCGTGTACTTGTAGGCCAGCTCGGTCCCGGCCGGCACGGTGAGCACCGTGCGGTACGGGCCGGTCCGGTCGACCGGGCGCAGCGGCACGCCGGACGGATCCCAGTCCGGCAGGCCGGTGCCGAGCCGGCTCAGCGTGCCGGCCAGGCGTACCCCGGCGTTCTCGACCGTCGGCTCGCCGGGGCGCACCCCGGCCCGCACCAGCAGGCGGGTGGTCGTGCCGGGCCGGCCGGTGGCGGCGCGCAGCGCCAGGTCGACGTCGAGCACCCCGGCGCCGCAGCGGCACTCGTCGGGTCGGGCGCTGGGCCGGGCGGTCGCGGTGAGCAGCGCCGACGTCTCGGCGGGACGCAGGTCGGGGCGGCGGTCCAGCAGCAGCGCCACGGCGGCGCTGACGTGCGGCGCGGCCATGCTCGTGCCGGCGTACGCCGCCCAGCCGTCGCCCTCGGGCACGGTGCGGCCGGTGTCGACGGTGGACCGTACGCCGTGCTCCCGGTCGCCGCCGGGGGCGGCCAGCTCGACCGCCGTACCCCGGTTGGAGTAGCCGGCCCGTTCACCGTCGACGGTGCTGGCCGCGACCGTGAGCACCCCGGCGCAGCTCGCCGGCGTCTGCTGGGCGGCGTCGGCGCCGGCGTTGCCGGCGGACACCACCACTGTCGCGCCCCGCGCCACGGCGTCGTCGATCGCGGCCTGCGTGGCCGGGTCGCACGGGCCGGGCGCACCGAGGCTGAGGTTGAGCACCCGGGCCGGGGTGGGGTTGTCCGGCACCCCCGGCACGCGTCCGCCGGCGGCCCAGACGATCGCGTCGACCAGGTCGGCGGTGGTACCACCGCACCGGCCCAGGACGCGCACCGGCTGGACCCGCGCGCCGGGTGCGAGCCCGGCCACCCCACCCTCGTCGCGCGCCGCGACGGTGCCCGCGACGTGGGTGCCGTGCCAACTGCTCGGGCGGAACTCCGGGCCGCAGTCGCCCGGCTCGGCCCAGTCGCCCTGGTCGGTGGCGTCCGGGTCGCGTCCGTCGCCGTCGCGGGCGTCGTCCGGCGCGCTGACGAAGTCGTAGCCGGCGCGCAGCCGCCCGGCCAGGTCGTGGTGCCGGGTGACACCGGTGTCGAGCACCGCGACCGTCACGCCGGCGCCGTCCGCGCCGGTGGCCCAGGCCGCGTCCGCGTACACGCCGCCGACCGGGTCGTGCAGGTCCCACGCGACGGGCGGGACCGGGTCGGTGTCGGCGCGCAGTCGGGTCTCCCGGCCGGCCCAGGCCACGTCGGCGCGGGCGCGCAGCCGCTCGAGCAGCGCCGCCGCGCCGCGGGCGGGCAGGGCGTGGTCGGCGCGCACCAACAGGTCACCGGTGGCGAGCGTGCGCCGGACGGTCAGCCGGACGCCGTCGACCCGCCCCACCGCGGCGAGATCGTCGGCGAGCGCGGCCGGCCCGGCGGCCGGTCGCACCAGGAACGTGGGCGCAGCGGCCGGCGGGGGCCCGGCGGCCGCCGGGGCAGGCGTTGGTACGGCGGCGAGAACGACCACCGCGAGCGGGAGGGCGAGACGACGAAGCACGCCATCACGCTAGGAGTGCGTGGAAGTCCTTTCAAGGCTTGCAAGTGGACAGTCTTGATAAGAAAGGATTTCCAGAATCTTGCGAAAGTGAACGATGGTCCGGTGAGCTGCCGACCGACAAGTCGTCCGATCCGGAGTGTGGGACGCCGCCGTCCGGCCCCGCGCCTAGGCTGGCCCGGACGGGCGACGACGGGAGCGGTGGATGACACGGGTGGCGATGCTCGGCCTCGGCGGCATGGGGACGCCGATGGCGGCCAACCTGCTCGGCGCCGGCCTGGACACGGTGGTGTGGAACCGGCACCCGGAGCCGGCCCGTGCGCTCGCGGATCGGGGCGCCGAGGTGGCGGCCGATCCGGCCGACGCGGTCCGGCGGGCGGACGTGGCGGTGACCATGGTGACCGACGCCGCCGTGGTCCGCGCGATCGCCGTCGACCAGGGCATGCTCGCCGCGCTGCCGGCCGGGGCGGTCTGGGCGCAGATGAGCACCATCGGGGTCGCCGAGACCGGACGGCTGGCCGAGCTGGTCGCCGCCGAGCGCCCCGACGTCACGCTGGTCGACGCGCCGGTGGCCGGCAGTCGGGGCCCGGCCGAGCAGGGCAGGCTCGTGGTGCTCGCCTCCGGGCCGGACCAGGCCCGCGAGCGGGTCGCGCCGGTCTTCGACGCGGTCGGGCAGCGGACGCTGTGGCTCGGGCCGACCGGCGCCGGCTCGCGGCTCAAACTCGTCAACAACCTGCTGCTCGCGTTCGTCAACGAGGGCGTCGCCGCGGCGGTCGCCCTCGGCGACACGCTCGGCCTCGACCGCGACACCGTACGGGAGGCGCTGGGCGGCAGCCCGCTGGTGTCGCCGTGGGCGGCCGAGAAGCTGGGCCGGATCGTCCGCGACGAGCACGACGCGCAGTACGCGCTCGCGCTGGCGCTCAAGGACGTCGAGCTGGCGCTGCGGGAGGCGCCGCCGGGCAGCTTCCCGGCCGGCGAGGCGCTGGCCGCCGAGTGGCGGCACGCGGTGGACCAGGGCCTCGGCGGCGACGACCTGACCGTGGTGACCCGGGTGCTCGGATCCGGCGCGACCCGCCGACCTTAACCTCGGCGAGAGCTTCTCTTAGCCCGGCCCTGGGGTGCGGGTTCCTACCGTGGCCCGGTCGCATCCACAAGGGATACGGGGCCCCCAGGAGGAGAAGTGGTCAACCGACAGTTCGCCCGGATCGCCGTCGCGGTTCCGGGCGTGGTCGCCCTGCTGGCCGTCAACGCGGCGGGCGCGTCCGCCGCGGCCGACGCGCCGGCCAACGACAACCTGGCCGGCGCGCTGCCGGTCGGCGCGCTGCCGTTCGTCGACGGCCAGGATCTCAGCGCCGCCACCGTGCAGGAGGGCGAGCCGTCGTCCTGCTTCGAGGCCGGCCGGACGGTCTGGTACTCGTACACGCCCACCGCGGATCAACTGGTCACCGCCGGCACCGGGCCGGACTACCTCGGGGTCGCGGTCTACACCGGCGACTCCCTCGGGACCCTCGCCGAGGTCACCTGTCGCCCCACCTACGGCGGCACGCCCGTGACGTTCCCGGCGCGGGCCGGCACGACGTACCTTCTCCGGGTCGGCGCGGACTACGCCGAGCAGACGACGTTCCGGCTGGACGTGGCACCCGGCCCGGAGGTCGACTTCGACGTGGCCGACGTGGAGTGGAGCGTCTTCGACGAGGTCGCGTTCTGGCCCCGGCTGTACGACCCGGCCGGCCTGGGCATCGACCTGGGTTCGCTGGTCTGGGACTTCGGCGACGGCACCACGTCGACCGAGCAGTTCCCCCGGCACCGCTTCGCGTCCGACGGCGACCACCGGGTGCGGCTGACCGCGCGCACTGTCGACGGGCGGACCGCCTCGGCCACCCACACGTCCGTGGTCCGCACCCACGACGTGGCGGTGGTCAAGGTGAACACCCCCTCGACCGCCCGTGCCGGACAGCGCGTCGGCATCACCGTCGAGGTGCGCAACAACCGCTACGACGAGCACGTGGAGGTCCGCCTCGAACGCAGCAACCCGTGGGGATTCGAGCAGGTGGACGCCGCCACCAAGCCGGTTCCGGCGACGGACGGAGGCGGACGGACCTCGTTCTCGTTCACGTACGCCGTGACGCCGGAGGACGCGGCGATGGGCAAGGTGACCTTCCGCGCGGTGGCCGCGGTGCGGGACCACCGCGACGCGCTCCCGGCGGACAACCAGCTGCTCTCGGCCCCGGTCCGGGTGCGCTGACGGCTCCCGTGGGCGGCGGCACGACCTCGCGCCGCCGCCCACGTCGGGGTCAGGCCGGGGCCGGCGCCGGGTCGCGGGCCGGGCCGGCGGCGGCGTGGTCGGCCGCCCAGCCGGTGGTGATCAGCAGCAGCGCGGCGCTGTAGGTGCCCATCACCAGCAGGCCGGCGCCGGGCAGGTCCCCGCCGGCCGCGCCGACGCCGATCAGCAGGTCGGAGACGAGGAACAACGCGCCGCCGGCAGCGGTCCGCGCGGACACGCCGGTCGCGGCGGCGGCCATCAGGCACAGGGCCAGGCTGTAGCCGAGCACGGGCACCCGCAGCGGCCCCAACGCGCTCCACAGCAGGGCGTTGCCGGTCGCCCAGGCGAGCAGGTAGCCCACCCACGCCAGGGTCGGCGGGCGTCCGCGCCGCAGGAACCCGGTGAGGAACGCCAGCTGCGCCACCAGGAAGAACCCCATGCCGAGCAGGAACGCGGCCCGGCCCGGCACGAGCAGGGCCACGTCCCCGGCGGTGGCGGCGACCAGACCGACCGTCACCGCGTCCACCCGCCGTCGCCGCTGCCACAGGTACGCCAGCAGCACCGGCGCCAGCAGTGGCTTGGCCAGCCACTGGAGCGCCGTCGAGTCGAGCGCGACGCCGACCAGCTCGACCGCGGCGACCAGCCCGAACAGGGTCAGCCAGGAGCGCCTCACCGGGCCGGCTGCCAGCCGGGTCGGCCGAACAGGTAACCGAGGCGGTGCCGCCAGCACGTGGCCCGGCGCACGTCGGACCAGATCGCGGCGAACTCGTGGGTGGCCACCCGCAGCGGGTTGTAGGTGCCGATGTTCTTCGTGAGCCCGTAGCGCGCGGTGGCCCGCTCCGGCTCGAAGGTGCCGAACAGCCGGTCCCAGATGATCAGAATGCCGCCGTAGTTGCGGTCCAGGTATTCGGTGTTCGAGCCGTGGTGCACCCGGTGGTGCGACGGCGTGTTGAAGATCCACTCGATCGGCCGGGGCAGTACGTTGATCCGCTCGGTGTGCAGGAAGAACTGGTACAGCAGACTGACCGACTGCTGGAGGAGGATCATCCACGGCGGGATGCCGAGCAGCGCCAGCGCCAGCCAGAACGGCAGCGAGGTCATCGGCGTCCAGCTCTGCCGCAGCGCGGTGGAGAGGTTGTAGTAGACGCTGGAGTGGTGCACGACGTGGCTCGCCCAGAGCACGCGCACCTCGTGGTGGGAGCGGTGGAACCAGTAGTAGGCCAGGTCGTCGGCGAAGAAGAGGATCACCCAGGTCCACCAGTCGCCGGGGGAGAGGTGGACCGGCGCGACCGTCCACAGGGCCGCGAAGACACCGACCGTGAGCAGCTTCCACGGAAAGCCGATGATCTGGCTGCCCAGCCCCATCGACAGGCTGGTGGTGGTGTCGCGCAGCTCGTAGCCGCGTTCCTCGTCGTCGGGCAGGAAGCGGTAGGAGACCGCCTCGATGATGATCAGGAGCAGGAACGCCGGTACGGCGTACAGCACGGCGGGGATCATGCGCGCGCTTCCCTTCCGGTGGTGGGGGTGGTGGGGGTGGTGACCGGGGCGGTCAGCAGCGCCCGGGCGTGCCGGGCGGCCGCCGCACCCTGACCGGACGCGATCGCGGCGGCGAGGCGGCGGTGGCCGGCGACGTCGAGCAGTTCGGCGGTACGGGTGTCCGGGGGGACGTCGCCGACCGCGAACGTGCCGGCGACCAGGCTGTTGAAGGCCAGCTGGTAGGCGGTGTTGCCGCTGCCGCGCACGACCAGGCGCCAGATCGCGATGTTCGCCTCGGCCATCCGGTCCAGGTCGGGGGCGAGTGAGCCGTACTCCTCGGCGGCCCGGACCAGGGCGGCGACGACCGCCGTGTCGCCGCGCTCGGCGCAGAGCCGGGCCGCGTCGATGCCGACGCAGGCCCGCATCTCCAGCATGTCGCGCACCAGCGTCGCGACCGGAAGCACGTCACCGGAGCGGGCCAGCGACAGCGCCAGGTCGAGCCCGGCGTGCACCCGCCAGTCCAGCACCCGGGTCGCGCCGCCCTGGCTGACCCGGACCAGGCCGAGCTGTTGCAGCCGGCGCAACGCCTCCCGGACCGCGTGCCGGTTCACCGCGAAGGCGGCGGCCAGCTCGCGCTCGCCCGGCAGGGTCTCGTCCGGGCGGTAGCGACCGGACACGATCGCGTCGCGGAGCTGGCCGAAGACGTGGTCGGAGACCGAGGCGCGGGGGGCGGGGGCGAAGGCCATGGCCAGCAGTGTGGCCCCGCACACATCAACCCGTCAACTGGTTGGACCAGTCAGGTTTCGTTCGGCACCGGTCCGGCCGGTGGGTGCCGTCCCGGTCACCCCTCGTATCCTTTCCGCCGTAGCCCCGCAACCGGGAAGGGAGTCGGTGTGAGCGACCGGGTCGAGACGCTGGAGTTCCAGGCCGAGGCGCGTCAGCTGCTGCAGCTGATGGTGCACTCGATCTACTCGAACAAGGACGTCTTCCTGCGCGAACTGATCTCGAACGCGTCCGACGCGCTGGACAAGCTGCGGCTGACGTCGCTGGTCGACAAGGACCTGTCGGTCGACGCGTCCGACCTGCACATCGAGATCGAGGTGGACAGGGACGCCCGCACGCTGACCGTGCGGGACAACGGCATCGGCATGTCCCGCGACGAGGTGGTCGGCCTGATCGGCACGATCGCCAAGTCCGGCACCGCCGAGCTGCTGCGTACGCTGCGCGAGTCCAAGGACGCCGCCGCCGACCAGGACCTGATCGGCCAGTTCGGGGTCGGCTTCTACGCCACCTTCATGGTCGCCGACCGGGTGACGCTGCTGACCCGGCGGGCCGGGGAGACCGGCGGCACCCGTTGGGAGTCCTCCGGCGAGGGCACCTACTCCGTGGAGGCGGTCGACGAGGCGCCGCAGGGCACCTCGGTCACCCTGCACCTCAAGCCGGTCGACGCCGACGACAACCTGCACGACTACACCGCCGAGCGGACCATCCGCGAGATCGTCAAGCGCTACTCCGACTTCATCGCCTGGCCGATCCGGATGAGCGTGGACGTCCCCGGCGAGGACGGCGCCGCCACCCGCGAGGTGCAGACGCTCAACTCGATGAAGGCGCTCTGGGCGCGCTCGCGCGACGAGGTGGACGAGGCCGAGTACAAGGAGTTCTACCGGCACGTCGCGCACGACTGGGCCGACCCCCTCGAGACCATCCACATGCGCGGCGAGGGCACGTTCGAGTACGAGGCGCTGCTCTTCCTGCCCTCGCACGCCCCGCTCGACCTGTTCGCCCCGCAGGGCCGTCGTGGCGTGCAGCTCTACGTCAAGCGCGTGTTCATCATGGACGACTGCGAGGCGCTGATCCCCAACTACCTGCGCTTCGTCAAGGGTGTGGTGGACGCGCACGACCTGTCGCTGAACATCTCCCGGGAGATCCTGCAGCAGGACCGGCAGATCCGCGCGGTGCGCCGGCGGCTGGTCAAGAAGGTGCTGGGCACGCTCAAGGACATGTCGGCCGAGTCGTACCGCACGTTCTGGACCGAGTTCGGGCCGGTGGTCAAGGAGGGTCTGCTGGAGGACCCGGACAACACCGAGGCGCTGCTGGACCTGGTCCGCGCGGCCAGCACCCACGACCCGGCCGAGCCGACCACGCTGCGCGCCTACGTGGAGCGGATGAAGGACGGCCAGACCGAGATCTACTACGCCACCGGCGAGAACCGGGCCACCATCGAGAACTCGCCGCACCTGGAGGCGTTCCGGGCCAAGGGTTACGAGGTGCTGATCCTCACCGACCCGGTGGACGAGGTGTGGGTCGAGCGGGTCGGCGCGTACGACGGGAGGACGCTGCGCTCGGTGGCCAAGGGCCAGGTCGACCTGGAGACCGAGGAGGAGAAGGAGAAGGCCGAGGCCGAGCGGCAGGAGTACGCCGACCTGCTCACCTTCCTCGGCGGCGCGCTCACCGACAGCGTCAAGGAGGTGCGGCTGTCCACCCGGCTGACCACCTCGCCGGCCTGCGTGGTGGGCGACGCGCACGACATGACGCCGACGCTGGAGAAGATGTACCGGGCGATGGGTCAGGAGGTGCCCCGGGTCAAGCGGATCCTGGAGCTGAACCCGACCCACCCGCTGGTCACCGGCCTGCGCAAGGCGCACGGCGAGGGTGGCGACACCGCCGCGCTGACCGAGACCGCCGAGCTGCTGTACGGCATGGCGCTGCTGGCCGAGGGTGGCGACCTCGCCGACCCGGCCCGCTTCACCCGGATCCTCGCCGACCGCCTCGCCCGCGGCCTGTAGGTGTAAGGAAGGGCCCCTTCTTATCGCCTGGGCGATAAGAAGGGGCCCTTCCTTACACGCGGACGCTCAGGGGAGGTCGGGGTAGAGGGCGGCCACGCCGCCGGACAGTCCGGCCTGGACCCGGCGGGCGACGTCGTCGGCCAGGATCTCGTAGCTGTCGGACTCGATGCCGTCGGCAGCCATCCGGGCGACCTCGGCCGGGTCGGCCTTGGGTCCGGTGACGGCGGCGGCCATGTCGGTGTCCATGTAGCCGACGTGCAGGCCGGCGACCCGGACGCCCCGGTCGGCGAGCTCGACGCGCAGCGCGTTGGTCATCGACCACTCGGCGGCCTTCGCCGCCCCGTACGCGCCGACGCCGGGGAACGTGAACCAGGACAGGGCCGACATGACGTTCAGGATCGTCCCGCCGCCGTTCGCCGCGATCCGGGGCGCGAACGCCCGCACCACCGACAGCGTGCCGAGGTAGTGCGTCTCCAGCTCCAGCCGGATCTGGTCGAGGTCGCCGTCGAGCAGGTCGGCGCCGGTGCTCACGCCGGCGTTGTTGACCAGCAGCGTCACGTCGCCGGCGCGCTGCGCGGCGGCGGCCACCGAGGCGGGGTCGGTGACGTCCAGGCGTAGCGGGGTGACGCCGGGCAGGTCGACGCTGTCCGGGTTGCGCGCGCCGGCCCAGACCGTGGCGCCCCGCGCCACGAGTTCCGCGGCCAGGTGCCGGCCGAAGCCGCGGTTCGCGCCGGTGACCAGGGCGGTGCTTCCAGCGATCTTCATGTCTCGCTCCGAGGGTGCTGAGGGTGGGTGGATCAGGAGGCCCGCAGGCCCGGACCGGGCAGCACGGCCAGCTCGTCGGCCGGCACGTCGTGCCCGGCGTCGCAGCGCAGCCGGGCGTGCACGTCCGCCCCGCAGTCGTGATGGGTGACCAGGACGGACGGGCCGACCTCGTCGGCGGCGTACGCGTCGCCCCACTGGCGGAGGGCGACGAGCACGGGCAGCAGGTCGCGGCCCTTGGCGGTGAGCACGTACTCGTCGCGGGTGCGCTGCCCGGGCTCCCGGTAGGGCCGCCGGTCGAGCAGGCCGTCGGCGACGAGCTGCTTGAGGCGGGTGGCGGCGACCGGTTCGCTCACGCCGACCCGGCGGGCGAAGTCGTCGAAGCGCCGGGTGCCGAACGACGCCTCGCGCAGCAGGAGCAGCGTGGTGCGGTTGCCGACCACCTCGAGCGCCCGGGCGATCGAGCAGTTGGCGGTGGACCAGGAGTCGCGCTGCGCGAGGAAGTCCGTCATGGGCCCGACGCTACCGCGCTGACTTAGGGAAACAAAAGCCAGCTATCTCACGTCGCGGCTCGGGAATATCCGTCGGTCACAGCTGACCGGGGTAGAAGCCGTGCCGGGCCAGCGGCTCGACGATCTGGTGCTCCTCGTACGACAGGTGTGACAGCAGCGTGTCGGTGAGCAGGTCCGCCGCCTCCTGGAGCCCGGTGAAGTCACCCGGTCGGCTGATCAGCTCCACCAGCGCCCGGTCGACACCCTCCACCACGCCGTGGATCACCACGTGCTCCTCCTCCAGCCGGTCCAGCACCGCCGCCAGCCCGGCGTCGGCGCGGCGCAGGTGCGGGAAGACCGAGGCGTCCTCCAGTCCGTGGTGCTGGGTCACCACGGTGCAGTACGCGGCGCAGTACGCGCCCAGCGTCCAGTTGTTCTGCCGCAGGGTCATCTCGTTCAGCGCGGCCCGCGCCCCGCCCGGCGAGACCGCGCCCCGCGTGACCTGTTCCAGCAGGTCCCGCACCTGGGCCAGCTCCCGGCGCAGGTGGTCGTGCACGTCCACCAGATGTTGCCCCGCGGCCTGCGCGTGGGCCGGGTAGACGTGCCCGGCCGGCGCCGGCGGGGCGGTCGGACGGGTCGACTCGTCCCAGAGGCGGCGCGCGCTCAGGCGTACCCCCGGGTCGGGCGTGGGGGTGACCGCGAGGGTGGTCGGAACGCCGCCGGCGGCCTGCTCCCGCGCGACGGCGCGGGCGCCGCTGCCCGACGTGGTGCGCTCGGCCGCGACCAGCTCCCGGACCGCCGGCGCCACCTCCTGGGCGAAGAGCTGGATGGCGCGCGGCTCGTCGCTGCCCAGGACGAAGGTGGTGATGCCGTGCTCCAGGGTGAGCCCGGCCAGGTCCTCCACCCACCGCTGCGGCGGCCCGGCCAGGAACCCCGTGGACGAGCGGGTGAAACTGCCGGTCACGTTGAGCATCCGGCGGATCTCGCCGGGGTCCCGCCCGGCGGCCCGCGCGCCCTCGTCGACCAGCGCGTTGAGTGCGGGCAGCTCGTCGGGCCCGTTCGGCAGGTAGGCCAACGACGGCAGCCAGCCGTCCGCGGCGCGACCGACCAGGCGCAGCATGCGTGGCTTGTACGCGCCCACCCAGATGCCCACCGGATGGGCCGGCGCCGGTCCGCGCTTCGCGCCGACCACCCGGTAGTGCTCCCCGGCGACGCGGATCATCCCGCGTCGGTCGGTGCCCCAGACCTCCCGGATGACCTGGATCGCCTCGTCGAGCGCGTCGACCGCCGCGCCGGGGGAGAGCCGCCGCCCGCCGGCCGCCTCGATCGCGTCCCAGAACGCGCCCGCGCCCAGCCCCAGCTCGACCCGGCCGCCGGTGAGCAGGTCCAGGCTGGCCACGCTGCGGGCGAGCACCACCGGCTGGCGCAGCGGCAGGTTGAGCACGTTGCCGGCCAGTCCGATCCGGTCGGTGGCGGCGGCCACGTACGACATCAGCGTCCACGTGTCCAGGAAACCCGGCTGGTAGGGGTGGTCCTGGAAGGTGACCAGGTCCAGCCCGACCTGCTCGCAGAGCGAGGCGAGGGCCACCACCTGGTCCGGCCGTCCGGCGGTGGGGGTGAGGAAGCCGCCGAAGGCCAGCTCGTGTCCGTGCTCGGTCATCCGTGCCGCTCCTCGTGCGATCTTGCCGGTCCCGCCCACGGTAGCCCGGGGCCGGGACGCCCGGGCGGGGCGTCCGGATCCGGCCCGGACGTCCCGCTACCACGTCGTCGTGTCCCGTGTGCGCGGTCGCCCACGTGGGTGACGAACATCCCAAGAAGTGGGCGATCGCCCGAAATCGTCCCTAGCGTCGGTGGCGTCCGCGGTCGCGGACACCACGGGCCGGTAACGCCTAATCCCGCCGCCGGCCCGGCGGTAACCGAACCTCGGCGGGAGCGGGGGACCCAACGTTCCTCGGTGCACGTCACCTCGGGGTGAAGCCGCCAGCGGCGGCCGGGCTCCTCGGCCCGAACCCGACAGCTCACCTCGTCGGCGTGGAGGAATCCCCATGGCAACTGCATACGCAGCCCGTCGTACCGCCGTCGGCGTGGTCCTGGCCGGCGCCGCGGTCCTGTTCGCTCCGGCCGTCCCGGCCAGCGCCTCCGGCGTCAACTGGGACGCCGTCGCGCGGTGCGAGTCCGGCGGCAACTGGCACATCAACACCGGCAACGGCTACTACGGCGGGCTCCAGTTCTCGCGCGGCACCTGGAACGGCCACGGCGGGAAGAAGTACGCCGCCCGGGCGGACCTGGCCAGCCGGTCGGAGCAGATCGCCGTCGCCGAGCGGGTCCTGGACGGGCAGGGCATCGGCGCCTGGCCGGTCTGCGGCCGCAAGGGCGGATCCGGCTCGTCCCCGAAGAAGGCGGCCGACCGTCCCACGCCGCGGAAGGCGGACCGCCCCGCGCCGAGGAAGGTCACCGACCGGCCCACCACGACGAGGTCCACGGTGGACCGACCGGCCGGGCGGGGCGGCGCCGGCACCTACCGGGTGCGCTCCGGCGACACACTCTCCGGCATCGCCGTCGCGGCGCACGTCGCCGGGGGGTGGCGGGCGCTGCACGAGCGCAACCGCGCCGTCGTCGGCGACGATCCGGGCCTGATCTTCCCGGGTCAGCGACTGCGCCTGCGCTGAGCCGACGAACGCCCGGCCGGGGCTCCGGCCGGGCGTTCGCGGTCGCGCGACACGCCGGGCGCGCGGCGCCCGACCTGCTCGCTTGCGGGCGGGGCCGGCCGGTGACCGCGCTCGGTCGGTGCCGGTTGCTATGGTCACGATGCTCGGCTAAGACGTGAAGAAAGCGCGGATATGACCATCGACCCGTTCTCGGCCGCCGCGAGCCTCGACGAGCTCCTGAGCCGGACGCAGCAGGCGCTCGCGGCGATGCGGTCCCGGGCCGGCGTGCACCCCGACGGCGAGCCGGGCGAGTTGCTCCGGGCCGAGGGCGCCGCGGCCGACGGCCGCGTCCGGGCGGTCGCCGTCCAGGGTGGCCGACTGGACTCGGTCGCCGTCGACCCGGACCTGGCCGGCGAGCCGCTGGAGGTCCTCTGCGGACACGTCGTCGCCGCCGTCAACGCCGCGCTGGCCGAGCTGGACGCCCGGGTCAGCGACTCGGCCCGGGCCGACGCCGACGCCCTGGCGGCCCGCCTCGGCGGCCTGCCCGACCAGGCGGAGCTGTTCAGCCGGGCGATGCACGAGGTGGCCGCGCGGATCCCGCGCGACCGGGGCGCCGCGTCCCGGGCCGGCCGCCCGGCCTGACCGACCTGCCGACGCGACGAAGCGGCCGGCCGCCCGGAGGACGACGACCGGCCGCTCGCCCTACGGTCAGCTCAGGGTGACCGCGGTGTCGTCGACGACGAAGGACGTCTGCAGGGAGCTGTCCTCCACGCCGCTGAACGAGATGGTCGCCGTGGTGCCGGCCAGCGACGAGACGTCGAAGGACCGCTGCACGTAGCCGGTGGCCTTGTTCAGGTTCGAGTAGGTCGCCAGCGTGGTGCTGCCGGCCTTGACGGTGAGCTTGTCGTACGCGGTGGTCGTGGTCGACTCCGCGCTGTCGATGTGCAGCCAGAAGCTCAGCGTCGCGCGGCAGCCGGCCGGAACGGTCACCGACTGGCTCAGGGTGTCGGTGTGCGACGAGCCGTAGCCGTCGAGCCAGGCCTTGTACGAGCCGCCGTGCGCGGCCTGGCCGCTGTCCGTGGTGATGACGCCGGACGAGGCGGTCCAGTTCACGGCGCCCGACTCGAAGCCGGGGTTGGCCAGCTTGTTGCCGGAGCAGCCGCCCGACGGCGGGGTGGTCGTGGTGGTCGGCGTGGGCGTCGGGGTGCCGCCGGCGCACGTCGGGTCACCGGACTGGGCCGGCACGCTGACCGCGTTCCAGGCCGCCTTGACCGTGTCGAACTCGGCGCAGCTGCCCGGGTAGAGGTTCTTCGCCGCCTGCAGCGTCCAGGTGCGGTACTTCAGGTACGACGAGGACGAGGTCTTCAGCAGCATCGCGTTGTACATGATCTTGATGGCCTTCTGGATCCCCAGACCGGTCACGCTGCTGCCGTTGCAGGTCGAACTGGTCGGCTGCCCGTTGGTCGGGCTGCTGCCGTTGGCCAGCAGGTAGAACCAGTGGTTGCCGGGGCCGGCGGAGGCGTGCACCTCGCCGCCCGGGACGCTGCTGGAGTAGCAGTTCGGGTCGCCGAGCGCGGACGGGTTGTACATGTTGCGGATCGGGCCGGAGCCGACCAGATTGATCTTCTCGCCGACCAGGAAGTCCGGCGCGTCGTAGCTGGACGGCTCGTTGGCGAACCACTCGGTGGCCGCGCCGAACGTGTCCGCCACGAACTCCTGGGTGCCGCCGCCGGAGATGCCGCCCGGGGTGTGGTCGTCGATGCCGTGGCCGATCTCGTGCGCCACCACGTCGAGCGAGCCGATCCACTGACCGGCGGTGTTCTTGCCGATCTGCACCTGGGTGCCGTCGTAGTAGGCGTTCTGGTCGTTCAGGCCCACCCGGATCGGCCAGTAGCCGCCGTTGCCGTCGGCGCCGTTGCGGCCCAGCCACTGGCTGAGCATCTTGTGCTCGGTCTGCGCGGCGAAGAGCGCGTCGACGCAGCCGGTCTCCTTGTTGGTGGCGGTGCCGTTGCCCCAGGCGTCGTCGGAGCCGCTGAACGTGGTGTTGTTCGCCGCGTCCTGGCAGCTCAGGTTCGTGACGGTCGGGTCCTTCATGGAGTAGGTGCCGCCGGACTGGGTGGTGTTGAGCGTGAGCGGGCTCGGGCCGTTCCAGGCGCCGGTGCCGGTGCCGTGCACGATGTGCTCCTGCGTGCGCAGCACCGCCCCGGTGCGGGCGTCGACGTCGACGGTGAGTCGGCTCGGGCCCTCGGCGTCCGTGCCGCGCACGGTGGTCTCCCAGGCCAGCGTCGGGCTGGCGCCGAGCGTGTAGACGACGAGTGCGGTGCCCTCGACCGAGCTGACGGTCCGGAGCTGGGCGCGCGCCTTCTTCGCGCCCGCGGCCGGGGTCAGCGTGGGGGTGGTGACGAGGGCGCCGATGGGCCGCTGCTGGGCGACGGAGGCGTACTTCAGGTTGCCGGCGGCGTCGGTGGCCAGCACGAAGTCGCCGCCGACCACCGGCAGGCCCTTGTAGGTGCGCTCGTAGGGCACGTACTGGGTGCCCTCGGAGGAGATGACCGGCTTCTGGACGAACGCGTCGTCGGAACCGGCCTGGAGGTAGGCGGGGCGGTTCGCGACCAGCGCGCGGGCCGAGTCGGCGGCGGCCGCGCGGGCCTGCGCCGGGTTGGGGGCGGCGGGGCCCGGTGGGGCGGCCTGCACGGCCGCGGCGGTGCCGGCGGCGATCACGCCGGCCGCGACCGCGCCGGAGAGCGCGGCGAGGCGAGGTGAGAGCTTCACGAGGGTTCGCTCCTGTTCTGAGGCGCGCAGCACGGAGCCCGGTGGGGACGGGCGGCGCGGTGATGCGAGGCGGGGTGACGGTCGGTCACCGGAGCTGCCGGCGTGGCTCCGGGTCGACAGATCGACCGTCCGGGTCGCCGGGGGTCGACGACTCGTGGGTGCACGATCACACGCCGCCGGAGCCGGGATCAATGGGTGACCGGGGCAACCGACTTCCGCCGGACACCCGGCCGTCGGCCGGAATTCAGGAAGCCATGATCTTCAATAGCCCCTGATCAGGCCGAATATCGTCCGCAGTGGATGGATGCGAAGGCGTCATACGGCTTTTGCCGTGGTGTGCGGATGGCGCACATAGGTTCGATCGTCCCCCGGGGTCAGCGCGGTCCCCGGCTGCGCGTCGGCGATCCGGTCGGCGACGGCGACGGCGACGACGTCGGACGCACGGTCGGCCGGCCGGTCGGGCGCGGGCTCGGACTCGACGGCGTCGGGCGGGGCGTCGCCGACGCCGACGCCGACGGGCTCGGCGCGGAGGTGGTCGGGGCCGGCGTCGACGGGGAGGGCTCCGGCGCGTCCCCCGGGAAGCTCGGCTCCCGGAACCGGTACCGGTCCGGGTCGAGCTTCATCGCCTCGGTGGCCCGGGACATGAACTGCCGCCAGATCGGCGCGGCCCCGGTCGAGCCGTACACCTCGTAACTGCCGCCCCGGGTCCGCAACGGCTTGCCGTCGGTGGTGCCCAGCCAGACGGCCGAGGCCAGCGCGCCGGTCCAGCCGACCATCCAGGTGTGCACGTTCTGCGTGGTGCTCTGCCCCGCCTGCCAGGTGCCGGTCTTGCCGGCGGAGTCCCACCCGTTGTCCAGTCGGGCCGCCCGGACCCGACGTAACGTCCAGTCGAGCTGATCGATCGCCTCCCGGTCCAGGCCGAGGTCGGTCTGGCGCACCTGCTCCGTCCACACCTCCTCGTCGCCCTTGGTCACCGAGCGGACGAAGTGGGCGTCGGCCCGCTTGCCGCCGGCAGCGAAGGTGGCCATCCCGTTGGCGTGGTCCTGCACCGTGACGCCGTACTGGCCGATGCCGACCTCGGTGGAGAACCGCTTCGCCACCTGGTCGGCCGGGTCGCCGCGCAGGTCGACGCGCTGCGGCTGCGGGTTGCCGCGCACGGTCTCCCACATCGACTCGACGCCGGCCCGCCGGGCCATGTCGATCACCCGGGCGGTGCCCAGCTTCTCGGTCAGCTCGAAGTAGGTGACGTTCAGCGAGGCGACGGTGGCCTCCCAGAGCGCGCAGTCCGGCTGGCAGGGCGCGTGCTCGGCGTTGCGGATCGGCCCGGCCGCGCTGCCCCGGGTGCGACCCGAGGCGGGGAACTCCTTGGTGTCCGGCGAGTCGAACCGCTGCTTCACCGAGATGCCGTCGCGCACGGCGGCGGCCAGGTCGTAGACCTTGAACGAGGAGCCCGGCGGGTGCTGGCCGAACCCGCGCGCCTGGCCCTTCTCGTCGTAGTACCAGCCCGCGTAGTCGGCGCCGGAGCCCCGGTCACCGCCGTAGTAGCCGAGCACCCGTCCGGTGCCCGGCTCCACCGCCACCAGCGCCGCCTGCCAGTTCTTCGGCTGCCCCCGCACCGCCTCCGGCGCGCTGTCCCGGCGGATGTCCGCCGACGCCTCCGCCGCGTCCTGCACCCGCTTGTCGACGGTGGTGACGATCCGGTAGCCGCCGTCACGGATCACCTCGTCCGGCTTGCCCCGGAACGGCTCCGTCCGCCGCAGCTCGGCCAGCACGTGGTTGACCACCAGGCCGGTCGGTCGGTCCAGGTCCGACCGGCCGGCGTCCGGGTCGACCGGGCGCACCGTGTCCGGGTACGCGAGATCCGCCGCCTGCCGCGGCGTGAGGTAGCCCAGCTTCACCATGCCGTCCCGGATGTAGTTCCACCGGTCGATCGAGTTCTGTTTCGCGGTCGCGTTGCGGGCCGGGTCGTAGCCCGGCGCGCCCTGCGGATCGGCCGGGTCCGCCTCCGGCTGCTTCACCATCGCGCACAACACCATCGCCTCGGCCTGGGTGAGCTGCTGCGCCGCCGGCGCGTCCCGGCGCACGGTCTTGCCGAAGAACGTCTGCGCGGCCGCCTCGATCCCGTACGCGCCCCGGCCGAACGGCACCGTGTTCAGGTAGAAGCCGAGGATCTCCTCCTTGCTGTACGTGTCGTCGAGCTTCCAGGCGATCACGGCCTCGCGCAGCTTCCGCGAGTAGGTCACCCCCCGCAGGTCCGCGGCGACCCGCGCGTACTGCTGGGTGAGGGTGGAGGCGCCCTGCCGCTGCCCGCCGGTGACGTTGGCCCAGGCCGCCCGGAGCACGCCCTTGACGTCAATGCCCTGGTTGGTCCAGAACGTGCGGTCCTCGGCCGCGACGATGGCCTGCTTGGCCGAGTCGTTCATCTCGTCGTACGGGACGATGGTGCGGTTCTGCGCACCGAGCTTCGCCATCGGCGTGCGCCCGTCGGCGTAGAAGACGGTGGTCGACTCCGGCAGCTTCAGGTCGGTGGGCGTGGGGACGCTGTCGAAGTAGTAACCGCCGGCGACCAGGCCGCACCCGGCCAGCAACGTGCAGATCGCCAGGAAGACCGCCACCCGCCGTCGTCGGCGTCTCGGCCGGGCCGGTGTGGCGCCGCCAGGTCCCCGGACCTCTCCGTTGTGCCGCACGCGACACCTCCGAACTGATCGGCCGAATCGTGTCCCTGCCCGGCTCGCAGGCTAACCGAGCTGCGCCGACGGCACCGGCCTGCGGGCGTCGACCGGTGTGGCGGCGGCCCGTCGCGGGCCGCGCGCCGGGCGGCACGGCGCCGCACGGCGCGGCCCCGTGCGGTACGGCGCCGGGCCGCGCGGGTCGGGGCGGCACGGCGCCGCCCCGACCCGGTCCGCCGGTCAGTGCGTCGCCCATCCCGCCGCGCGGCCGTTGCGCCCCCGCCGGCCGATCCGGCGTACCGGCCAGCGGTCGTTGCCGCCCGGATGCGCCGGTGCCGGCCGCCACATCGACCGCAGTTCGGTGCCGTCCGGCGCCGGGAAGATCCCCCGGTCGAGATAGCCGAGCCGGCGCAGCAGCGACCCGTACGGCTCGTCGTCCACCTGCGCGTACGTGGGCAGGCTCAGCGTGTCCATCCGGCGTTGCGCGCCGGCGAGCGCCTCCGCCGCCCCACCACCGGGCGCGGCGAGCAGCGCCAGGTGGTTGTGCGGCTCGACCGGCCGTCGCGCGGCCAGCTCGTCGTCGAGCCGGCGGAACCGGTCCACGTCCGGGCCGGCGACCGCGCCGAGGCGGTCGACGTACCGGCGGGGCGGGGGGATCGGGCGGTAGCGGTGGAACCACACCGTGGCGGCGGTGCCGTCGGGCAGCAGGAACGCGTCGCCGAAGAGCAACGCGTGTTCGGTCCAGATCCGCGCCACGGCGGCGAGGACGGCGGAGCGGCGCGGCGCGTCGGGGACGAGCCACGCCGCCAGGGCGGTGGGGGAGAGGGCCTCGGCGACGAGGTCGGCGATCCGGCCGACGTCGCACCATCTGGCCCGGATGACGGGCATTGCTCCGGTCATGGTGGAACTCCTGGTCACCAGTGTGATCGAGGAAGGATGCCGGGCGCCGGACGGTGGTCGACGGCGCCGCCGCGCGCGGTCGCGCGGCCCCGGGCGCGCACGCCCGGTCACCGGATCGAGGGTGCTGCCGGTGCGCGCCGGTCAGGCCGGGCGGGTGCCCGGACGCGACGAACGGGACGCCGGCAGGCGGTCGGCGGCCGGATGTCCGAACGGGTCTGCCAAGGGCGGGCAGGCCCAGGCGGCGGCGTCGGCGTCCGCCGGGTCGCCGTGCCCGGCGCCGCGGGGGTGCACCGCGCCGTCCGGCGGCAGCGGCACGACCGGTGCCGGCGCGAGGTCGACCGGACCGGGCCGGGCGACGGTCGCCGCCGCGGCGCGGGCCGGAACCATGACGACGGTCGCGCCGCCGGGAGCAGCGGCCGGCGCCGCGACCCGGACGGCCACCGGCCCGACGCCCCCGGCTCCGGGAGCCCGGCGGGCCGGAGCCGTCGCCGTGCCGGCCGGCGCGGCGGCGTCCGGTGGTCGTGCCCCCGGTGCCCCGGGCGCCCCGGGAGCGGTGGGCGGGGGCGCGGGCGCCGACGGCGCGGGGGGATCGAGCAGGTCGGTGATCGGGTGGAGCGGGGCGAGTACCGGGTCCAGCGGTCGCAGCACCGGCTCCAGCACACGCCGCACCGGACCGAGGACCGGGCGCAGCGGGCGGACCACGGGGGCGAGCGCGCCGGCGACCGGCGTGAGCACGTCCGCCGCCACCGGGTCGGTGACCGGCCGCAACGCGTCCGCGACCGGGGTGAGCACGCGGGCCCGCGCCGGCTCGGTGACCGGGCGCAGGGCGTCCGCGACGGGGGCGAGCACCTGGTCCGGCGCGGGTTCGGTGCCCGGGCGCGGAGTGCCGGTGGTCGGGGCGCGCACCCGGTCGCGCGCCGGGGCCGCCGCCGCCGGGTCCACCCGCGGGCGCGGCGCCCCGCGCACCGGACGGGCACGCGCCGGTCGGTCGACCGCCGACCGGACCGCGGGCGGCGTGGTCCGAGCCGTCGGCGGCGGTGGCGTCCCGGGCGCCGGTGGCGGTGCCTCCGGAACGGTCGCCCGGACCTCGTCGAATCCGGACGGTGACACGCCCAGCACCGGACCCAGCGCGCCGGTGAGCAACCGGACGACGCCGGGCGGCGACGCGGATGGTGGGCGCTCGGCGGCGTGGGCGGCGCCGGCGGCGGCGACCTCGTGCGCCGCCCAGACCGCGACGACGCCGCCGAGCAGCAGGCCGAGGCGCAGCGCCCAGCGTGCCGGCGGCCCGACCCGTCGCGTCATCCCCGCACCCCCCGGGACCCGGCGTGCAGCGACGCCGGTCACTGCCCGAACTCTACCGAACGTGGCGGTCCGGGCACAGCATGCCGCTGATCGGTTTCGGGCGCGGCCCCCACCGACAGGCGTGGCACGCGGGCCGTCCGGGTACCACCGTCGGCATGAGTACGAGCACGGCGGACCGCGCCGACACCGACACCGTGGCCGCCCCCGCCGGCGTGGTGGCGGTCGTCGCCCACCGGAAGAAGACGTTCGGCGGCGGCCTCGACGAGCTGCGCGCCCGGCTGGCCACCGCCGGCGTCGAGCGGCTGATCTGGCACGAGGTGCCGAAGAGCCGTAAGGCCCCGAAGCGGGTCCGCGCGGCGCTCGACGAGGGCGCCGACCTGGTGCTGGTCTGGGGCGGGGACGGCATGGTGCAGCGGTGCGCCGACACGCTGGCCGGCACCGGCGTGCCGATGGGCATCCTGCCCGCCGGCACCGCCAACCTCTTCGCCGCCAACCTCGGTATCCCCGCCGACCTGCCGGAGGCGGTGCGCATCGCGCTGCACGGCCGGCGGCGCCGGCTGGACCTGGGCCGGCTCAACGGGGAGCACTTCGCGGTGATGGCCGGCGCCGGCTTCGACGGCGACCTGATCCGCGACGCCGACCGCAAGCTCAAGGGCCGGTTCGGCCGGGTCGCGTACGTCTGGACCGCGTTGCGGCACGTGCGCGGCGAGTGCGTCCGCACCCGGATCCGGGTCGACGGCTCGGACTGGTTCGACGGCGAGGCGAGCTGCGTGCTGTTCGGCAACGTCGGCACCATCACCGGCGGCATTCCGGCCTTCGACGACGCCCGGCCCGACGACGGGGTGCTCGAGGTCGGCGTCGCCACCGCCAGCGGCGCCGTGGACTGGGCGCGCACGTTGGGCCGGATGGCCGCCGGCCGCTCCGACGACTCACCGTTCGTGCGGATCACCCGGGGCCGCAAGATCCGGGTCCGGTTCGCCGCGCCGAAGACGTACGAGCTGGACGGCGGCGCGCGGGGCACGGCGAAACGGCTGAAGGTCACGGTGGTACCGGGCGGATTGACGGTCTGCTGCCCCGACCCGCTGGACTGACCCGGCCGGCGCCGGGCCGGACGCGCCCGGCAGGATGCGGGCATGCGCGACGACGTACGCGACTACCTCGCCGACCTGGTGCGGCGCTCCCGGGACGTGCTCGGCGACGACCTGGTCGGGGCGTACGCGGCCGGTTCGGTCGGATTGGGCGCCTACCAGCCGGGCCGCAGCGACGTGGACGTGGCGCTGCTGGTCGCCGCGTCGCCCGCCGGGGCCGCCCGGCGGGCGCTGGTGGACCGGCTGCGGCACGAGGCGCTGCCCTGCCCGGCGCGCGGCCTGGAGCTGGTCGTCTACCGCCGCGACGTGGCCGCCTCCGGCACCCCGGAGCCCGGCTTCGAGGTGGAGCTGAACACCGGGGCCACCATGCCGTTCCGGGCCACCTACGACCCGGCCGACCGGCCCGCCGCCGACGGGCGGTTCTGGTACGCGCTCGACCGCAGCATCCTGCGCCAGTCCGGCCTGACCCTGCTCGGCCCGCCCGCCGCCGAGGTCTTCGCCGACCCGGCGCCGACCGTGCTGCGGGCGCTGCTGGTCGACGCGCTGCGCTGGTGGCTGGCGCTGCCCACCCCGCCCGGCGACGCGCCCGCACCCGGGGCCGAGGACGCCGTGCTCGGGGCCTGCCGCGCGCTGGTGCGCTGCCGCGACGGCGTCTGGCTGGGCAAGGTCGACGCCGGCCTGCGGGTGGCGGCCGACGACCCGGACGCGCCGCTGATCCGGGCCTGCGTCGCCGCCCGCCGGGGCGGCCCGCCCCCGTCCGGCGCGGCGGCCCGCGCGTTCCAGCGGCGGGTGCTGGCGCAGCTCGACGACGGCTGAGGAAAATCGATGTCGTCCGGGCCCGCCGTGTGGTTAGGGTCGGACGATGATCGAGGTGCGCGACCTCGCCAAGCACTTCCGGGTGCACCGGCGGCAGCCCGGCCTGGCCGCGTCGCTGCGCTCCCTGGTCCGTCGCGAGCACGTCACCGTCCGCGCGGTCGACGGGGTCGGCTTCACCATCCCCGCCGGTGAGGTGGTCGGCTTCCTCGGCCCCAACGGCGCCGGCAAGACCACCACGCTGAAGTGCCTCACCGGCCTGCTGCACCCCAGCGCCGGCACGGTCCGGGTGCTGGGGCACACCCCGCACCGCCGGGAGCCGGCCTTCCTGCGCCGCGTCTCGCTGGTGATGGGCCAGCGCAACGGGCTGTTCTGGGACCTGCCGGCGGCCGACGCGTTCGAGGTCAACCGGGCGGTCTACGGCCTCGCCGAGGGACCGTACCGGGCCGCGCTCGACGAGCTGGTCGACCTGCTCGGCCTCGCCCCGCTGCTCGGTCGGCAGGTGCGCGTGCTGAGCCTCGGCGAGCGGATGCGCTGCGAGCTGGCCGGGGCGTTGCTGCACCGCCCGGACGTGCTCTTCCTCGACGAGCCGACTCTCGGCCTCGACGTCAACGGGCAGGCCGCGGTCCGTGCCTTCCTCCGCGACTACAACGCCCGCCACGGCGCGACCGTGCTGCTGACCAGCCACTACATGGGCGACGTGACCGCGCTGGCCCGCCGGGTGCTGGTCATCGACCGGGGCGCCCTGCGGTTCGACGGCGACCTCGCCGCGCTGGTCGAGGCGCACTCGCCGCACCGGCTGGTCCGGGTCACGCTGCGCGAGCCCGCCCCCGCCGGCGCCTGGGCCGGGCTCGGCGAGCCGGTCGACGTCGACGGCGCGGTCGTCACGCTGGCGGTGCCCCGGGCCGAGACGGCGGCGGTCGCCGCCCGGCTGCTGGCCACCCTGCCGGTCGACGACGTGGCGATCGGGGACCCACCGGTCGAGGAGATCATCCGGGCGGTCTTCGCCGGTGCGTGACACCCTCACCGCCTACCGGGCGCTGGCGCGCGGCGGCACGCTGGTGGCCGTCACCTACCGGGGCCGGCTGGTGCTGCGCGTGCTCACCGGCTTCTTCCCGCTGCTCATGATGGCGGTCTGGCTGACCGTGGTCGCCGAGGCCGGCCCGCCGGCCGGCTGGACCAGCGCCGACTTCCTCGCCTACTACGCGGCCGCGACGCTGATGGCGAACCTCTCCGGCGACCACGTCGTCTGGCAGTGGGACGCCGACCTGCGCAGCGGCGACCTGTCGCTGCGGCTGCTGCGCCCGCTGCACCCGTTCCACCAGTACGCCGCCGCCGACCTCGGGCAGCGCCTGGTGATCCTGGTGGCGCTCGCGCCGGCCCTGGCGCTGGCCGCGGTGCTCAGCCCCGACCTGGACTACCCGGTCACCCCGGCCCGACTGGCCGCCGTCGCGGCCGCGGCGGCGCTGGCGTACGCGTTGGGTCTGCTGACCGCGTCCACGTTCGCGTTGCTCGGCTTCTGGAGCACCCAGACCGCGAACGTGTGGTTGCTCTGGTGGGGGCTCGGCTCGTTCGCCTCCGGCTGGGTCGCCCCGCTGGAGCTGCTGCCGCCGTGGCTGCGCACCGCCGCGGTGGTGCTGCCCTTCCGCAGCATGATGGGCTTCCCGGTGGAGCTGGTGACCGGCCGGCTGGACGGTGGTGAGACCGCGCTCGGCTTCGCCGTCGGTCTCGGCTGGCTCGGGGTGTTCGCGCTGCTCTACCGGATCGGCTGGCGTCGGGCCGTACGCCGGCACCAGGCGGTGGCCGGGTGATCCGCCGGCAGCTGCGGGTGCTGCGGATCTGCTGGCGCGCGGCGGTCGCCGCCGACCTGGAGTACCGGTTGCAGTTCCTCTCCGCCGCCGCGTTGAGCGCGTTCTGGATGGTGTGGGCCGTGGCCGGGGCCTCGGTCTACTTCCGCTTCGCCGGGTCCGTGGCCGGTTGGACGCACGGCGAGGTGCTGGTCGTCATCGGCCTGTTCTTCACGCTCAACGGCCTGCGCCAGACGCTGCTGCAACCCAACCTGGAACTGATGAGCGACCACGTCCGCCGCGGCACCCTCGACTTCCTGCTCACCAAGCCGTTCGATGCCCAACTGCTGGTGAGCCTCGGACGGGTGCGGGTGACCAACCTGCTCGACCCGGCGCTGGGCCTGGTGCTCGTCACGGTGGGCGTGGTGCTGTCCGGGCGCGGGGTCTCGCCGGGCCGGCTGGCCGCCTTCCTGCTGCTGTTGGGCTGCGCCGCGGTGCTGCTGTACGCGCTGACCGTGCTGCTGATGGCGGCGACCGTGGTGCTGGTGGCGGCGGAGGACCTGGACCGGGTCTCGTTCGCCTTCGTCGAGCTGTCCCGCTTCCCGGTCGACCTCTACCGCGACCCGGCCCGCACGCTGCTCACCGTCGTCCCGGTCGCGTTCCTCACCACGTACCCGGGTGCGGCCCTGCTGGGCCGGCTCGACGCCCGGATGCTGCCGGTCGCGGTGGCGGTGGCCGCCGGCGCGGTGGTGGTGGCCACCGGGGCGTGGCGGCGGGCGCTGCGGTCGTACGCCGGGGCGGGCGGCTGACCGGCGCGCCGCCGGGCCGTCCCCGCCGGTGACTAGGGTGGGCGGGGGAGGTGCGGTGATCATGGAGCTGAGCGCGGAGATCCGGGCCGGGCTGGAGTCGGTGGTGCCCGGCGGGGTGGCGACCCGGGCGGCGGACCGGCTGCGGCTGGCCCACGACGCGTCGCACTACCTGCTGCACCCCGGCGCGGTGGTCACCCCGACCGACGCCGGCCAGGTCGCCGCGCTGCTCGCGCAGAGCCGGCGCGGCGGCGTCCCGCTGACCTTCCGCTCCGGCGGCACCAGCCTCAGCGGCCAGGCGGTCACCGACCGGCTGCTGGTCGACGTCCGCCGACACTTCCGCGACCTGACCGTGCTCGACGACGGGCGGCGGGTCCGGGTGCAGCCCGGCGTGGTGCTGCGCCAGGTCAACGCGCGGCTCGCGCCGTACGGCCGCAAGCTCGGCCCGGACCCGGCCAGCGAGTCCGCGTGCACCGTCGGCGGCGTGGTCGCCAACAACTCCAGCGGCATGACCTGCGGCACCGAGTTCAACACCTACCGGACGCTGGAGTCGCTGGTGCTGGTGCTGCCCAGCGGCACCGTGCTGGACACCGGCGGCGCGGACGCCGACGCCCGGCTGCGCGCCGCCGAGCCGGACCTGCACGCCGGGCTGCTGCGGTTGCGCGACCGGGTGCGCGGCAACCCCGACTCGGTGCGCCGGGTCCGCGCCCAGTACGCCATGAAGAACACCATGGGGTACGGCGTGAACGCGTTCCTCGACCACGACGACCCGGTCGACCTGCTCACCCGGCTGGTGGTCGGCAGTGAGGGCACGCTCGCGTTCGTCGCGTCGGCGACGTTCCGCACCGTACCGGTGCACCGGCACGCCGCGACCGGTCTGCTGGTCTTCGACTCGCTCGGCGCGGCGACGGCCGCCATGCCGGAGCTGGTGGCCGCCGGGCCGGCGGCGGTCGAGCTGCTCGACGCCGCCGCCCTGCGGGTCGCCCAGCGGGACCCGAAGGCGGACGCCGCGCTGCGCGGCCTGGCCGTGCGCGGGCACGCCGCGCTGCTGGTCGAGTGGCAGGAGTCCGACCCGGACGCGCTGGCCGGGCGGGTCGCCGCCGCCGAGCCGGTGCTGGCCGGGCTGCCGTTGACCGCGCCGGCCCGGCTCAGCGGGGAACCCGCCGCCCGCGCCGCGCTCTGGCACATCCGCAAGGGTCTCTACGCCGCGGTGGCCGGCGCCCGCCCGTCCGGCACCACCGCGCTGCTGGAGGACGTCGCCGTGCCGGTCGAGGCCCTCGCGGGCACCTGCGCGGCGTTGGCCGAGCTGTTCGACCGGCACCGCTACGCCGACAGCGTGATCTTCGGCCACGCCAAGGACGGCAACCTGCACTTCATGCTCAACGAGCGGTTCGCCGACGGCGCGGCCCCCACCCGCTACGCCGACTTCACCGAGGAGATGGTCGACCTGGTCCTCGGCCACGGCGGCACGCTGAAGGCCGAGCACGGCACCGGCCGGGTGATGGCCCCCTACGTGCGCCGCCAGTTCGGCGACGAGCTGTACGACGTGATGCGGCAGGTGAAGACGCTCTGCGACCCGGACGGCGTGCTCAACCCCGGCGTGCTGCTCAGCGACGACCCGGAAATCCACCTGCGGCACCTGAAGACCGTGCCGACGGTGGAGGAGGAGGTGGACCGGTGCGTCGAGTGCGGCTACTGCGAGCCGGTCTGCCCCAGCCGCGACCTCACCACCACGCCCCGGCAGCGGATCGTGCTGCGCCGCGAGATCGCCGCCGCCGAGGCCGCCGGCGACCGGGCGCTGGCCCGGGAGCTGACCGACGCGTACGACTACGACGCGGTGCAGACCTGCGCCGTGGACGGCATGTGCGCCACCGCCTGCCCGGTCCTGATCAACACGGGTGACCTGGTCAAGCGGCTGCGCGCCGAGGAGCACGGGCGGGCCACGCGCACCGGCTGGCGGGGCGCGGCCCGACGCTGGGACGCCACCACCCGGGGCATGGCCCGGGGGCTGGACCTGGCCGGCGCGCTGCCGCCCGCGCTGCCCGAGGCGGCCACCCGGGCCGCCCGCGCCGTGCTCGGCGCGGACCGGGTGCCGCAGTGGCGGCGGGACCTGCCGCGCGGCGGCACGCCCCGCCAGGCCCACCCGGCGGACGACCCGGACGCCGTCTTCGTGCCGTCCTGCCTCGGCACGCTGTTCGCCCCGGCCGAGGGCGGCGTCGGCGTGGCCGCCGCGCTGCTCACGCTCGCCGACCGGGCCGGCGTCCGCCTGCTCGTGCCGGACGGGATCGGCGACCTCTGCTGCGGCACGCCCTGGTCGTCCAAGGGCCTCACCGACGGCTACCGCGCGGTGCGCGACCGGGTCCCGCCGGTGCTGCGCGCGGCCAGCCGCGACGGGGCGCTGCCGGTGGTCAGCGACGCCGCCTCCTGCACCGAGGGCTTCGACCGGCTGCTCGCCGACGCCGGTGACCTGCGGGTGGTCGACGCCGTCTCCTACACCGCCGCCACGCTGCTGCCGCGACTGACCGTACGCCGGCGGCTCGGCTCGCTCGCGCTGCACCCGACCTGCTCGTCCACCCGGCTCGGCCTGGACGACGCGCTGCTCACGGTGGCCCGCGCGATCGCCGACGAGGTGGTGGTCCCGGATGGCTGGCAGTGCTGCGGCTTCGCCGGCGACCGGGGCCTGCTGCACCCGGAGCTGACCGCGTCGGCCACCCGGGCCGAGGCCGCCGCCGTCACCGCGCGCCCCTTCGACGGGTACGCCTCGGTGAACCGCACCTGCGAGATCGGCCTGGCCCGGGCCACCGGGCAGCCGTACCGACACCTGCTGGAGCTGCTGGCCGAGGTGACCGCCTGATGGGGCGCAGCTGGTGGCTCGCCGGGCTGATGCTCGTCGTCGGCGTGCTGGTGGGCGTCGCCCAGGAGGGCGTGGCGTCGTCCGTGCTGGGCTTCGCGGGCTTCGCCGTCCTGGCCGCGCTTTTCTCGCCGCTGGCCTTCCCCCGGTCGCTGAGCGCGGCCGAGGCGCGCCGGCGCAGCGCGCGCGACGGCCGCCCGGTCGTCTACTGGCGTCCCGGCTGCACCTACTGCCTCCGGTTGCGCCTGCGACTGGGCCGGCACGCCGGGCGGGCGCACTGGGTGGACATCTGGCGTGACCCGGAGGCAGCGGCGGCGGTCCGGGCGGTCACCGGCGGCGACGAGACCGTCCCGACGGTGGTGCTGCCGGACCAGGCCGTGGTGAACCCCGACCCGGCCTGGCTGCGCGCGCGGCTCCGGGCCTGACGGCGGGGCCGGCCGGGGCCCGACGGCCGGCTTCAGAGCGGGCGGGTCAGCTCCGCGACCAGGTCGGCGACCGGCGCCGCCCGGGCGCCGCGCCAGCCGGTGCCGGCCCACAGGTGCAACCGGTCGGCGTCACCGGCCCCGGCGGCGGCGACCCGCAACGGCCGGGTCAGGTGGTGCAGCGCCGGATAGCCGAGCGGGGCCGCCGCGTCGTGCCGCTCGACGAAGCGGTTGCGCAGCGCCCGCGCGGGACGGCCGGTGAACGCGCGGGTGACCACGGTCCGGTCCCGGGCCGGGTCGCCGAGCGCGTCCCGGTGGGTCCGCCCGGTGCCGCTCTCGTCCGCCAGCAGCAACAGCGTGCCGACCAGCACCCCGACCGCGCCGGCGGCGAGCGCGTCGGCGACGTCCCGCCCGCCGCCCACCCCGCCCGCGGCGAGGACCGGCAGCCCGGTGCGTCCGGCCACCTGCCGGACCAGGTCCGGCAGCGGACGCGGCGCGGGTGGGGCCGCCGGGGTGAACGTGCCGAGGTGGCCGCCGGCCGCCCCGCTCTGCGCCACCAGCCCGTCCACCCCGAGGTCGGCAGCGGCCGCCGCCTCCTCCGGCCCGGTCACGGTGACCAGCACCCGGCTGCCGGCCCGGCGCAGGTCCCGGACCACGGCTGCCGGCGGTGGGCCGAACGTGAAGCTGACCACCGGCACCGGTTCGCGGCGCAGCAGGTCGAGCTTGCCGTCCCAGTGGTCGTCGTCGGCGACCCGGTCGGCCGTCGCGAGGTCCAGGCCGTAGGGCGCGCCCTCGGGCGCGATCCGGTCCGCGTAGCGGCGGAACTCCGCCTCCGTGACCGGCACCGGGGTGGGCACGAAGACGTTCACCCCGAACGGGTGGCCGCCGGCCCGCAACTCGGCGATCTCCGCCGCCACCGCCTCGGGGGTGCGGTAGCCGGCGGCGAGGAAGGCGAAGCCGCCGGCCGTACCCACCGCCGTCGCGAGCCGGGTGGTGGACGGCCCGCCGGCCATCGGCGCCGCCACCACCGGCAGGTCCACCCCGAGCAGATCCCGAATTCCCGTCACCGCCCCAGTCTGCCGCCTCCGCGACCCGGAACCGGGGCTGCCGGCGGGAGCGGTCGTGGTTAGGCTCGGGCGATGCATCGATCCCGGCTGTACGCCCTGATCATCGACGCGCCCCAGAAGTCCGCGGGGGAGGTCACCGCGTTCTGGTCCGCCGCGCTCGGCGCCGACGTCCGCACCCACCCGAGCGAGCCCGAGTTCACCGGCCTGGCCGACGTGGTGCCGGGTCTGGTCACCGCCGTGCAGGCGGTGGACGACGCGCCCCGCCACCACCTCGACATCGAGACCGACGACGTGCCGGCCGAGGTCGAGCGGTTGCGGGGGTTGGGCGCCATCCCGGTCTCCCGGTGGCAGGACTGCCACGTGCTGCGGGCGCCGGGGGGTCACCTGGTCTGCGTGATCCCGGTGGCCAGCGACCCGGAGCTGTTCGCGTCGACCGCCACCCGCTGGCCGTGAGGCCGGCGCCCCGGCCGGTGAGGGCCGGGGCGCCGGAGCCGGTCAGGCGGTGTAGGGCAGGGTGACCGTCGAGCGGTCCCCGGTGCCCAGTGTGGTGGCGCCGGCGCCGATGGCGTTCCACACCTCCACGGTCACCGTGCCGCCGGCCAGGTCACCGAGCGTCCCGACGCCGGAGAGCAACCCCCGGGCCTGGGTGTAGTGCTCCCACCCGGACACCGGGTCGGTGGCGAAGTACTGGTACGTCTCCACCCGGTCGGCGGTGCCGTCGCCGGTCAGGTCGTAGGAGACCCGGACGTGGGTGCCGTTGCCGACCGTCGTGCCCGCGTCCAGCAGCAGGTCGAACCGGGTCGCCTGGCCGGTGTAGCGGGCGGTCAGACCGGAGGCGGTGAACCGCAGCGGTTCCCCGCCCGTCGCCGGGACGGTCACCGTGGCCGACGCGCCGGCCGCGCCGGCCAGGCCGGCCGGGCCGACCAGGTGACGTTCCGCGGTGAATCCGCCCGACGCCGGCGGCGTCGTGGTGGCGGTGCTCCCGGCGTACGGCAGCACCAGGCGGGACGCGTCACCGATGCCGAGCGTGGTGGGCCCGGAGCCGATGGCGTTCCACACCTCGATCCGGACCGTGCCGCCGGACAGGTCGCCCAGCGTGCCGGTGGCCGAGGTGAGGCCCTGCGTCTGCCGGTAGTGCTCCACGCCGGTGACCGGGTCGGTGGCGTAGTACCGGTAGGTCTCCACCCGGTCGAAGCTGCCGTCGCCGGTGAGGTCGTAGGAGACCCGGGCCTGGACCCCGTTGCCGACCGCGGTGCCCGCGTCGACGGCCAGGTCGAACGCCGTGTTCCCGCCGGTGTACGTGCCGGTCAGCCCGGTGGCGGTGAAGACCTGCGCGTTGGCCGGCGCGCCGTCGTGGTTGCCGTTGGCCGCGGCCACCGTGACCGTGCCGGCCGGGCCGGCGGCGTCGCCCAGTGCCCCGCCGGAGCCCAGGTAGCGGGTCGGCTCCAGCGCCGGCGGCGGGGTCGTCGGCGTCGGGCTCGGGGTGGTCGGCGTCGGGCTCGGGGTGGTCGGCGTCGGCGTGGGGGTGCTGGGCGTCGGGGTCGGCGTCGACGTCGGCGGGGGACCGGTCGGCACCGTCACGCCGCCGGTGGCGCTGCCCCCGCTCCAGGTGTACGCCCCGGAGGTGACGGTCTTCCCGGCCGGCACCGCCAGCGTGGTGCCGTCGGAGAACGTGACCGTCAGCGGCGCCGCGGTGATGTTCGACGCCACGTACGTGCGCTCGGTGCCCGTGCGGAACACCTTCGCCAGCGGGTGGTTCGCGGTGACCGAGGTGTCCACCGTGCCGAGCGCGGCGAGGTTGCGGATCCAGTGGAACGTGTGCGCCTTGCTCTCGCCCTCCTCGCTGGCGAAGGTGCTGTTGGCCCGGAAGTTGCGCAACGCCTGCTCGCCGTCGCCGAGGGCCAGGAACTCCCAGATGATGTCCTGCCACACCGTCGGCGGGCCGTTCTTGTTGGCGAGCAGCTCCGCGTAGTTGGCCTTGACGTACTCCGGGTGGTCGCCGAGGTAGAGGTGACCGCCGGTGATCGGCAGCATGTTGATGCCCTGGATCATCTCCGGCGCCGAGGAGAACCAGGTGGCGTACGCGCCGCCGTCGCCCCACACCATGCCGACGGTCTTGTGGCCGAAGGCGGCCGGGAAGTTCTCGTCGTGCACGTCGAACCAGTACTCGGAGATGGCCGCCGACTGGGTGGTCCACAGGTAGACGCCGGCGTCACGGACGGCGGTGTTCCCGGTGGCCTGACCCCACTGGATGAGCGCGTTGGCGAAGTTCATGCCCTCCGAGGAGGACTCCTGGTTGTTGCCGGCGAAGAACGGCGCCAGGCCGGAGGCCCAGTCGTGGCCGGCGTAGATGTCGAAGTCCCGCAGGTAGGGGAACCGGTTGTCGGCGCGGTCGTAGTTGTTGGCGTCGCGGATGAGCAGGTCCACCATGCCGCCGTAGCGGGTGTCGTCGGCCCAGCCCGGGTCGAACTTGGCGACCGTGGCCGCGGCGGCGACGAAGTAGCCGTAGTGGAAGTGGTGGTCGTTGAGGTCCTCGTCGGAGCCGTACGAGGCGGGGTAGCCGATGAGCGTGCCCCAGTTGCGGTCGTAGTAGAACAGCTGGCCGGTCTCGCCGGAGCTCGCGGTGAGCCAGTTGGTCAGCCGCGCCTTCATGGCGGTCACCGCCGCGTCGCGGACGGCGGTGAGGCCGAGCTGGTCGGCGATCTCGGCGATCCGGGCGGCCCGGCCGAGGCCCTTGCCGGCCCAGTAGGTGTCGCGTCCGCTGATCCCCTCCGGGTTGGCCAGTTCGGCGTTGAGGTAGTTGGTGACGGTGGTCAGGTCCGCGCCCGTCGCGTCACCCACCGCCGGCACCTCCGGCAGCACGCCGGTGTAGCGCATCGAGGTGGTGAAGGACGGCACCCCGACCAGCACCCGCATGGCGCCGCGCGCGGAGACGTACGTGCCGGTGATCGGGGTGGCGCCGGTGAGGCTGCGCCACTGGTGCGGGTAGAGCGCCACCACCGTCTTCGTCTCGGTGCCCTCGCGGGGCGTGGTGGTGAACGCGTACGTGGTGCGCACCGTGCCGGCGGACTGGTCGTACGCGTAGCTCATCCGGGTGCCGGTGACGTGCGCGTGGGCGTACCTGCCGTACTCGTCGGCGAGGGCGGCTTTGTCCGCGCCGCCGGGCAGCACGGCCACGGAGAAATAGCCCTTGCCGGCGAGCGTCGAGCTGATGCCGGCGCCGTTGACGGTCCAGGTCGCGCCGGTCGGCGCGTACGCGACGTAGTCGTGGCCGTTGACGGTGAAGCCGATGGTGGCCCCGGAGTTGCGCCAGACCGTCGGCGTCGCGGTGGCGGTGAGCTGCGCGGCGCCGCCGCCGGTGACGGTGTAGTAGCTGAACGGCAGCCCGTGGCCGATGGTGGCCCGCATGCTCCGGTTGCCGTCGCTCCAGTCGGCGGTGACCGTCCAGTCGGTCCAGTCGGCGGCCTTGACCACGGGCGCGGCGAGGCCGGCCACCCCGACCCGGACGTCCTCGGTGTACGGGTAGTGGAACTCGCCGACCCCGGTGGCGGTGCCGCTGATCGCCGGCGTGGTGGTGTACGACAGCCCGAGCCCGTTGTTCTCGGCCTTGAACGCCAGCGGGTGGGCCTGGAGGTTCTCGCTGCCGCCGCAGTTGTTGCGCTTCCAGATCAGCGACGACCACCAGTCGTTGGTGGGGATCGCGCCGGCCGGGGCGTCCGCGGTGGCGAAGATCCGCGGGTTGGTGCTGACGGTGCCGCAGCCCTTGGGCAGCACGGCGCCGGGCGGCAGCGTCTCGGTGTAGCTGCCCGCGCCGACGGTGCCGGCGGCGGCGGTGCCGCCACCGCCGACCACGACGCCGAGCAGTCCGGCCGCGAGCACGGACACGGCGGCGAGGGCGACCACACGACGGGGGCGTCGGCGGGCGGGGGACGGAACCGGTTCCGGCAGCGGTGCGGCGCCGGGGGAGAAGTCCCGCAGGGGGAGTGTCATGGAGGTCCCCTTCAGAGGAGAAGGCGGGGTACGGGTGGTGGTCCGATGGTCGAGAGAGCGCTCTCTTGAGAAGCGAGATTAGGTTCCGGTTACGCGTCCGTCAATGTCTCGTTACCGAAGAGAGCGCTCTCTCGACCATCCCCGACGCCCCCCGGTGGACCTCCGAAACGCCTCTGACCAGGGGCGACGGGAACAGCACGGCACCACCCTCCGCCGTACCCGATGCGGCGGCGGAGGGCGGTGCGCGGCTTTTGCGAGTTGCGGCGCTCAGGCGGCGGTCGCGGCGAGCCGGTCCATACCGGACACCGGCGCCGGGGCGATGCCCGGCTGCTCGCCGCCGCCGGTGCGGCGCGGCCCGGGCGCGACGGCCGACCGCGGCGTGCGGGCGGCGGTCAGGCCGAGCTGCGCGGCGTCCCAGGCGGCGCAGGGCCACGCGGCGCCGGCGCAGCTCGGGCTGGCGCACACCCGCTCCGCGTCGGGCTGGTGCGCGTCGGCCACCGCGGTGGCCAGATCCCACAGCAACGGATCGGTCACCTCGTCGGGACGGTCGGTGACGCGGTCTGTGCTGGCTTCGGACATGTTCGGTCCCCCCTGTCGTGAACGGCCCCCACCTGTTTCCGGAACCGGCCCCCGGCAAACCTGCGCCCGGCCCGCCACGGGCATAGGCTGGCCGGCGTGGCGAGGTACTACGACCTGCATCCGGACAATCCCCAACCCCGGGTGATCCGGCAGGTGGTGAGCCTGCTGCGCGACGACGGGGTGATCGTCTACCCGACCGACTCCTGCTACGCGTTGGGCTGCCGGCTCGACAACCGGGCCGGCGTGGAGCGGATCCGGGAGATCCGGCGGCTCGACGACCGGCACCCGTTCACGCTGGTCTGCGCCGACTTCGCCCAGCTCGGCCAGTTCGTCAAGCTCAGCAACGCCGTCTTCCGGCAGGTGAAGTCCGTCATCCCGGGCAGCTACACGTTCATCCTGCCGGCGACCGCGGAGGTGCCCCGCCGCTTGCAGGACCCGCGCCGACGGGTGGTCGGGGCTCGCGTGCCGAGGCACACGGTGACCCAGGCGCTGCTCGCCGAACTGGGTGAGCCGCTGCTCTCCAGCACCCTGCTGCTGCCCGGTGAGGAGGAGCCGATGACCCAGGGCTGGGAGATCAAGGAGCGGCTCGACCACCTGGTCGACGCCGTGGTCGACGCCGGCGACTGCGGGCTCGAACCCACCACCGTGGTCGACCTGTCCGGCCCGGAGCCGGAGATCCTGCGCCGCGGCGCCGGCGACCCCGCCCGCTTCGAGTAGCGATCGGCCCGTTCCGCCCCGCCGGACCCGCCTCGTGCGGCACGGTGGACCCGGCGGACGGTGACGGGGGTACGGCGTGGACGCACTCGTGCTGATCACGGTGCTCGGCGTCACCGTGCTCGTCGGCACGACCATCGGCGGCCGCTACAGCGTCGCCCCGCCCGTGCTGCTCATCTCCATGGGCGCGCTGCTCGGGCTGCTGCCGCCGTTCGACAACGTGGTCCTCGAGCCCGAGGTCGTGCTGGTGCTGTTCCTCCCGGCGATCCTCTACCGGGAGAGCCTGGTGACCAGCCTCCGGGAGATCCGGGCCAACCTCGCGGTGATCGTGGGGCTGGCCGTCGCGCTGGTGATCATCACGATGGTCGCGGTCGCGTACGTGGCGCAGGCCCTGGGTGTCGAGCCGGCCGCCGCCTGGGTGCTCGGCGCGGTGCTGGCGCCCACCGACGCCGCCGCCGTCGCCGGCCTGGCCAAGCGGATGCCGCGCGGCATCCTCACCACGCTGCGCGCGGAGAGCCTGGTCAACGACGGAACGGCGCTGGTCCTGTTCGCGGTGACGGTCGGGGTGATCGCGGGCGGGACGGTGCCCGGCCCGTTGGTGCTCACCGGAGAGTTCGTCGGCAAGTCGCTCGGCGGGGTGGCCGCCGGGCTGCTCGTCGGCGGGGTGGTGGTGCTGATCCGCAAGCACGTCGACGACCCGATGCGTGAGGGCGGCCTGAGCATCCTCACCCCGTTCGTCGCGTTCCTGCTCGCCGACGCGGTACGCGCCAGCGGGGTGCTCGCGGTGGTCGTCTCCGGGCTGCTGCTGTCCTACGCCGGTCCCCGGGTGATCCGGGCCCGCTCCCGGGTCACCGCGTACGCGTTCTGGGACCTCTCCACCTTCATGATCAACGGCAGCCTGTTCGTGCTGCTCGGCATGCAGGTGCCCCGCTCGTTGCGCAGCATCACCAGCCACTCGCCGATGGCCTCGCTGGGCATCGCGGTGCTGGTCGCCCTGGTCGTGGTGGTCACCCGGCTGGCCTGGGTGCACCTGTCGGTGACCGCGCTGCAGCGCGTCGACCGGCGGGAGTCGCGGCGGTCCCGTCACTTCGACGCCCGGATGCGGACCGCCGCGGGCTGGGCCGGCTTCCGCGGCGCGGTCTCCCTCGCCGCGGCGCTGGCCGTGCCGGTCACCATGCACGACGGGACCCCGGTGCGCGAACGTGACCTGATCATCTTCGTCACCGTGGTGGTGATCGTGCTGATCATGGTGGTGCAGGGCACCACGCTGCCGGCGGTCGTCACCTGGGCCGGCCTGGTCGGCGACCGGGAGCGCGACCACGAGGTGCGGTGGGCCCGGATCCGGGCCACCGAGGCGGCCCTGGAGGCGCTGCCCCAGGTCGCGGCCGAGCTGGGCGCCTCGTCTGACACGGTGGACCGGCTCCGGTCGGACTACGAGGACCACCTCGCCGACGTCCGGCGGCCGCCCGACGAGGCGACGGGGGAGGAGCGGGAGGCAACCCGCAGGTTGAAGCTGGAGTTGCTGGACCGCAAGCGGCGGGAGGTCACCCGGCTGCGCAACAGCAACCAGATCGACGACGCGGTGCTACGGCAGCTCCAGGCCGGCGTCGACATCGAGGAGATCCGGCTGCTCGGCCCCGAGGTGGAGGACTGAGCCGGACGGCCGCGCCGGACCGGCGCGGCCGCCGGTGGCTCAGCGCCCGTCGATCGCGACCACCGTGTACGGCGTGGTCGGCGTCGGCGGCGTGGTGAAGCGGGCGTTGGGCAGGTAGAGCCGGCCCAGGGCGGCGGCGACCGTGGTCGGCACGTCGAAGTCCGGATCGGTCAGGATCCGCCGCACCGTGCCGGCGGTGCCGGTGCGGTTCAGCTCGACCAGCGCGACCTGGTTGAGCCGGTTCTGCACCACGACCAGCGTGCGGCCGAGCAGCAGCAGGCCGTCACCGTTGTCGAACCGGTGCCCCGGCACGTCGACGGCGGTGGTGACGCCGGTGGCCGGGTCGACCCGGAACAGGGTGCCGGTGTTCGACTGCACCACGATCAGCGCCCGCCCGTCCGGGGTGGGCGCGATGCCGTTCAGGTTGACGCCGGTGCCGCTCTGCTGGAAGTCGCCGGTGAGCCCGAGCGTGGTGAACCCGTCGGCCGGCGGCAGCGCGCCGCCGTGCCCCAGCGGCAGCCGGTGGAGCACCGGTCGGTTCGAGTCGGTGAACCAGGCGGCGTCCCGGGTGAGCACCACGTCGTTGACGAACGTGGGGGCGCTCGCGAACTGGTAGCGGGCGAGGACGGCGCCGGTCCGGGCGTCGACCACCCGCGCGTCCCCGGCGGTGCCGCCGGCCACGAAGAGCCGGCCCCGGGGGTCGACCTTCAGGCCCAGCGACGGGGTGCCGGTGGGCGGGCTGAGTCGGGCGCCGGCGCCGGTGACCAGGTCGGCGCGGTAGATCTCGCCGGTGGCCCGCGAGCCGAGGTAGGCGTACCGGCCGGCGGCCGCGATGCCCTCCGGCTGGAAGCCGTCCGGCAGCGCGAGGACGGTCGGCCGGCGGTCGTGGGCGGCGGCGGGGGTGGGGGCGACGGTGCTGACGAGCGCGGCGGTCAGGGCGACGCCGAGGGCGGCGCGGATGCGTCGGTTCACTGTGCACCTTCCGGGTCGACGGTGGGGCCGGAACCCGCCCCACTGTACGTTCGCCGACCGGCGCTTGAACGGATGCGGCCCGGGGGTCGATGCTTGACGGCATCGACCGACAACAATGAGAGAGGTGCCCCGGATGCGCCGACCCACGCTCCTCGCCCTCGTCCTGACCGCCCTGCTGGCCGCCACCCCGGCCGCCGCCCGGGCCGCCGCGGCCCCGCACCCCGACCCGGGGGCGCTCGCCGCGATCCGGACCGCCGGCACCGCCTGGGGGCACGACCCCGCCACCGGCCGCCCGGCCGTCACCGTCGACGACACGGTACGCGGGCCCGCGCTGGCCGCCGTGCGCCGCGACGCCGCGCGGGCCGGGGCGGTGCTGCGCCACGAGCCCGGCCGGCTGCGCACGCTCATCGCCGGCGGTCAGGCGATCTACGGCGGCGGCGGACGCTGCTCGCTCGGCGCGAACGTGCGCAGCGGCAGCACGTGGTACCTCGTCACCGCCGGGCACTGCACGAACCTCGCCGGCACCTGGTACGCCGACAGCGCCCGCACCACGGTGCTGGGCAGCCGCGCCGGCAGCAGCTTCCCCGGCAACGACTACGGCGTGGTGCGCTACACCGGCACGGTCGCGCACCCGAGCGCCGTGTACACCCACCCGGGCCAGGTCACCGTCTACGGCGCCGGCTCCGCGTACGTCGGGCAGGCGGTCTGCCGCAGCGGCGCCACCACCGGCGTGCGGTGCGGCACGGTGACCGGGCTGAACCAGACCGTCAACTACGCCGAGGGCGCGTCAGCGGGCTGATCCGCACGAACATCTGCGCCGAGCCCGGCGACAGCGGCGGCCCGCTCTACGTGGCCGCCACCGGCACGGTCCTCGGGATCCTCTCCGGCGGCAGCGGCAACTGCACCAGCGGCGGGACCAGCTACTACCAGCCCATTCTGGAGATCCTCGCCGCGTACGGCCTGAGCATCCCCTGACCGGCGCGGCTCACTCGTCGCCGGGCACGGCCATCTCGCCCAGGCGGGACCAGTCCTGCTGTGGCACGGTCGCGTTGACGATCCGCGGCGTCTCGGCCAGGTGCGGCGGCAGCGTGCGCTGCGCCTCGCGGAAGTGCGCCGACTGCACGTGCGCCGCGCCGGCCGCGTCGTCGCGGAACGCCTCGACCAGCACGTACTCGGTCGGGTCGTCGAGACTGCGGGACCAGTCGAACCACAGGCAGCCGGGCTCGGCCCGGGTCGCCTCGGTGAAGTCGGCGGCGATCCGCGGCCAGGTGTCGGCGTCCTCCGGGCGGACCCGGAACTTGGCGGTGATGAAGATCATGGCCTCAGGCTACCCAGGTCGGGTGGCCGACGCGCGGGTCAGCCCTTCGTCGCCGACCCCAGCAGCTCGGCCGCCCGGCGGTCCGCGAAGGCGGTGACCGCCTGCTGCCCGGCGCCGAACACGATGGCCACCCCGAGCAGCGCGGCGGTGCTGTTCACGGTCGTCTCGACCAGACCGCCGATCACCAGCATGATGCCGACGACCGCCACCAGCGGGCCGATGGCGAGCTTCAACAGGCCCTGCTGGAACGGCAGCTTGTAGGGCAGCCCGCCGGACCGGGACGTGATCATCGAGGGCAGGGCGCTGATGAACGCGCCGAGCGCGCCGGCGATCAGCACGAAGAACAGCAACCGCCAGGCCGGCACGCCGGCGGCGTCGACCGGTGCCTTGAGCAGCCGCACGTCGTGGCTGCGCCACTGCACCAGCACCACCAGGACCTCCGCGACCAGCGCGAACACGGACAGCCCGAGCATCCGGTTGCGCAGCCGGCGCACCGACTCGTGGAACTCGTCCGACACGGAGTGGTAGCGCAGCAGCAACGCCTGGGCCTTCGCCCGGATCAGGGCGGGCGTCGCCGCGTCGGCCACCGGGTCGAGGTCGGTGAGCACCTTGTCGTCGGCGGCGAGGAACTGCGCCGCCGCGCCCCGGTACGCGCCCAGCAGGCCGACCAGCTCCTCCGGGGTCCGCAGCTCCACCATGGCCCGCTCGACCGAGTGGACGGTCTGCCAGGCGTACTCCAGGTTGCCGCCGCGCAGCCACTCGACCACGCCGCTGCGGCCGAGCACCGCCTCCACCCCGGACAGTTGGGCACGCAGCGCGGCGGCCCGGTCGGGATCACGCGCCGCCAGCGCGGTGAGCTGCTGGTACAGGTCGTCGAGCTTGGTGCGGACCCGGACCTGCCACACCGCGGTCGGCACCCCGCCGCCGGGCGGGAGCACCGGCCGGCTCGCCGGCGCCGTCCCGGGCTGCTCGGGTACGGCCTCGGGCTGGGTCTCCTGGTCGATCATCGCGTCCACCTTCCCCCACGCCGCGCGGCGTCACGCGCGACCCCTGCGACCAGTATCCGCAGGTCAGAGCCATGATGGCCAGAGCACTTCGGACATCCGACGCTGGTGCGCGCGGACGTCGACCCGGTCCCCACGGAGGACACCGTCGACGTCTACCGATCGGTAGCCTGACCCGGTGACCGTCTACGCCCTCGCGCAGCTCACCGTTCACGACCGGGCGCGCTACGACCGGTACGTCGCCGCCTTCCTGCCGGTGCTGGCCCGCCACGGCGGCCGCCTGCTCGCCGCCGACACCGCCCCCCGGGTGGTGGAGGGCGAGTGGTCGCACGACAAGGTGGTCCTCATGTCCTTCGACAACCGAGAGGACTTCGAGCGCTGGTCCACCTCGCCGGAGTACCGCGCGATCTCCCGCGACCGGGAGGCCGCCACCGAGGGGGTGGTGCTCCTGCTCGACGGCATCGGCCACGCCTGGCCGGCCTGAGTCCGCGCGGTGCGGCCGGTCTCAGAGCCGGTGCCGCACCCACACGTTGGCCTCCACGTACGCCGCGTGGTCGTGCGCGACGTCGACCAGCACCGGCGCCAGCGCGCCGGGCACGTGCACCGGGCCGCTGGTGTCGAACGGCAGGCCGGTCCAGCGCCGCCAGTCGGCCAGCGTGCCGGTGACCGCCATCGACCTCGGCGCGACCCGCTCGACGACGCCGCCGGCCCGCACGTGCACCCGCAGCCACGGGTCCTCCGGCAGCCCGTCCGGGCGCCGGCGCGCCGCGTACTCGGCCATCGGCACGTCCGGGACGGCTGCCTTGCCGCTGGGTCGCACCGGCGCCACCAGCGTGTCGAAGCCGTGCCGCGCGACGGCGGCCCGCATCGCCGCGAGCATCAGCGCGGACACGCCGCCGCCGCGCCGGTCCGGGCGGACGCAGATCTCCAACGCCGAGACCAGGTTGGGGGTGGACCCGGTGAGCCGGCCGAGCGTGGCCCGCTGGATCATCCGGTCCCAGCCGCCGTCGGGCAGCTCGTCCTCGGTCCAGCGCAGCGGCACCGCGTACGCCCGGGCGACGACGCGGTCCGGCTCGGCCGGGTCCACGGCGGCGAAGACGAACTCGGGATAGAGCTCGTCGGCGACGCTGTAGTAGACCGAGCCCATCGGGTCCCAGAGCATGAACGGCGGCCACGCGCCGTCGAAGCCGTCGTCGAGCAGCGGCGCGAGGTCGGGACGCTCGGCCAGGGTCATGATCGTCAGAGTCACGGCGGGCACGGTAGGCGGTCGCGGCGGAACTCGCACGCCGGTTTCCCGCTGGTGGGCTATGGTGGTCGGGTCCCGCCGAGGAGTGGAGTGATCATGGCAGGTGACGACGACATCTCCGGGTGAGAGCCCCGGAGGGCCGCCGACGCGCATCCCGCGCCGTCGCCGCGGCCCCCTTCGTCGTCCCCCTGTCTCCCGCCGAGCGCCGTATCGCGCTCCGGCGTTCCTTACCTCCGAGGTCGATCATGTCCGACGCCTACGTCGTCAGCTCCGCGCTCTCCTTCTCCTGGCCGGACCAGACTCCGGTCTTCACCGACCTGTCCTTCTCCGTGCCCGCCGGCCGAACCGGCCTGGTGGCGCCCAACGGCACCGGCAAGACCACGCTGCTGCGGCTGATCGCCGGCGAGCTGCGCCCGAGCGCCGGCACGGTCACCGTGCGGGGCGTGCTCGGCTACCTGCCCCAGCACCTGCCCTTCGCCGTCGAACAGACCGTCGCCCAGGTCCTCGGCGTCGACCGGGCCATCGCCGCGCTGCACGCCATCGAGGGCGGCGACGCCCGCGAGGAGCACTTCACCGCCGTCGGCGACGACTGGGACGTGGAGGAACGCACCCACGCCGAGCTGGACCGGCTGGGCCTGGGCGAGATCGCGCTGGACCGCCGCCTGGGCACGCTCAGCGGCGGTCAGGTGATCTCCCTCGGCCTGGCCGCGCAGCTGCTGCGCCGCCCGGACGTGCTGCTGCTCGACGAACCGACGAACAACCTCGACGAGGACGCCCGGAACCGGCTGACATCGGTGCTGCGCGGCCGGTCCGGTTGCCTGCTGGTGGTCAGCCACGACCGGGCGCTGCTCGACGAGATGGACCGGATCGCCGCGCTCGAAGGCGACGAGATCCGCTGGTACGGCGGCAACTACACCGCCTACGAGCAGGCCGTACGCGCCGAGCGGGAGGTCGCCGAGCGGCAGGTCCGCAGCGCCGAGCAGGACCTCAAGCGGCAGAAGCGGGAGCTGCAACAGGCCCGCGAGCGGGCCGCCCGCCGCGCCTCCACCGCGGCGCGGAACCTGCCCGACGCCGGTCTGGCCCGGATCGTCGCCGGCGGCCTGAAGCGGGACGCCCAGGTCTCCGCCGGCCGCGCCGCCGAGACGCACGCGGCGCGCGTCGGTGACGCCCAGAGCCGGCTGGACCAGGCCAGCCGGGCCGCCCGCCAGGACGACCGGATCGTCATCGACCTGCCCGACACCACCGTCCCCGCCGGCCGCACCGTCTTCCACGGCGAGCGGCTGCGCGCCGGATACGACGGACGTCAGGTGTTCGGCGGCGACGGGATCGACCTGAGCATCCGGGGGCCGGAGCGGATCGCGCTCACCGGACCCAACGGCGCCGGCAAGTCCACCCTGCTGCGCCTGGTCCACGGCGACCAGCCGCCGGTCTCCGGCACCGCGACCCGGGTCGAGGGCCGGGTGGCCTACCTGTCGCAGCGCCTCGACCTGCTCGACCCGGAGCGGACGGTCGCCGAGAACCTGGCCGTGTTCGCGCCCGGGCTCGCCGACGCCGAGCGGATGAACCTGCTGGCCCGGTTCCTGTTCCGCGGCGACCGGGCGCACCTGCCGGTGCGGGTGCTCTCCGGCGGCGAGCTGCTGCGCGCCACATTGGCCTGCGTGCTGAACGCCTCGCCCGCGCCGCAGCTGCTGCTGCTCGACGAGCCCACCAACAACCTCGACCTGGACAGCGTCGCGCAACTGGAGAGCGCGCTCGGCGCGTACCGGGGGGCCCTGCTCGTGGTCAGCCACGACTCCCGCTTCCTCGCCGCGATCGGCGTGGACCGCTGGCTGCGGCTGGCCGACGGCACGCTGGTCGAGACCGCCGCTCCGGAGGTCGCTGACTAGGCTGCCGACCATGGCAGATCCGTTCCGGGTCCGCGTCACCGTGCGCGGCTACGAACTCGACACCCAGGGGCACCTCAACCAGGCGGTCTACCTGCAATATGCCGAGCACGCCCGCTGGGAGTGCCTGCGCGCCGCCGGCATCGCCCAGGACCGGCTGATCGCCGGCGGCGTCGGGCCGGTCGCCCTGGAGGTGACCGTGCGCTTCCAGCGGGAGCTGCGCGGCGGCGACGAGGTCGACGTGACCTGCGAGTTCCGCTGGTGCGAGGGGAAGACGTTCCAGATCGTGCAGGACTTCACCCGCCCCGACGGGACCCCGGTCGCCTCGGTGACCGGGGTCGGCGGGCTGCTCGACCTGACCGCCCGGCGGCTGGTGCCCGACCCGCGCGAGCGGTTCCGGGCGCTGGCCACCGACCCGACCCCGATGGGCCTGTGAGCCGGCCCGGGCCCGTCGCCACGTGCCGCACCGTCGCGGGCCTCTGACCCGCCGTGCCGCCGGCTCGACCTATGCCCGGCCGGTGGTGCCGCGACGATGCTCGGCGATCAGCGCCGCCACCCGGCGCTCCCAGTCCTCGACCGGATACCGCGCCGGATCGTAGGGCGCCAGCGTCGGTGGCTGGACACCGAGCTCGCGCAGCAGCGCCGCCGCCTGGTCCAGCTCGAACCGCCAGACGTACGGCTCACCGTCCGCCCACGCGCGCGCGTAGGCGGCCCGGGCGTGGGCGACGGCCGACCCGGTCTCGCCGAGCAGCCGCCAGATGGTGGCGAGCGGCAGGTGGGGGGCGTCGTGTCGTGGGGACAACCGGGTCGCCACGTCACGCGCGGCGGCGCGCCGGTCGGGACGGGCCCCCAGGTTCGCCAGTGCGAGGTAGGCCTCTGCCGCCAGGTCCGGCACGTCGACCTCGTTGGCCATGCGGACCGCGTCCTCGAGCGGGGCGGCGGCATCCGCCGGGGCGCCCGTCGACAGCAACCACTCGCCACGCAGCCGGCGCAGATTACGCAGTACCGGCCGGGACCGTCGTTCCGTGGCGATCCGCTCGGCTGTCGTCAGCTCCCGGGCACTTAGCAGCCCTCGTGGGTATCGAACGTATCGAAGATAATAGAGTTGTGCCGCAGCGGGCTGCATGACTGCCCCGGGCGCGTCCTGGTCCATAGGCTCGATCAGCGTCCACAATCGCTCGGCCTCCTGCCAGCTTCCCTGCCGGCCAAGGAAGGCCATGAGGTTGATGCGGGTCTGAAGGGCGCTGCTTGGGTCGGTCAGAGGAAGGGCGATGAGCTCGTTAGCGAGCGCGTAAGCGCGCTGGGCGAGGGCCGGCCGATTCAGCCGGGCCTGGGCGGTGCCGTAGTTTGTGAGGTCGAGCCGCAGGGCGCTCGCGGCCTGAGACTCCAACGCGAGCGCGATGCGAAGCCGGACGAGGGCCGCTGCCTGCTCGTACATTTCCAGCTGGAAGAGCGCGCTGGCCATCGCAACTAACAAGTGTGTGACCTCGCTCGGCGGGACCGCCGAAGCCAGGGACCAGTCCGATCGGAAGAGGGGGCGGGTCAGGGCGACGATCTCGTGGTAAGCCTCCAGTCGCGTTGTCATCGCCGCTGTTAGTCCCGCCCCCATCATCTCGTTGGCGTCCGCGAACCGACCGAGTTCGATCATCGTCCGCACCACAGTGATGGGGTCGCTGAGGTGGTCGAGGGTGGTGGCGTTCTCGTACGGGTCGTCGTGTGCCTGACGGGAGAAGTGGTCGATGATCCGGTCACCGACGCTCGCCAGGTCGGCGCCGCGAAGGGTGGTGCGGGCGGTGGCCCGCACCACCGGGTGCAGATCCCACCGTCCCGCCTGCCGGTCGTACTGCACCAGCCCGCGCCGCTCCAGGTCACCCACGGTCCGGCGGAGGGCCGAGGTGGCGCCGGCGGCGGTCGGGTGCGGCCTGAGGGCGTCCAGTGCCTCCAGGGTCGCGTAGTCGACGGACGTGACCAGGAGGCTGAGTGTCCAGAGCAGTTGCCGGCTCTCCGCGTTCAGCGCGTCCAGCGCGTCGCGCAGGATGTGGTTGCGTTTCTGGACTAGGTCGAGGTCACCGACGTCCAGCCGGCCCCCGTGCTCCGGCGCGGCGGCCCATCTGTCGAAGTTGCCCCGGTCGGGCAGATAGTCGTTGATCAGCCCGGCCACCACGCCGATGACCAGCGGGTGGCAGTCGCAGTGGCGCTGGAGGAAGTCCTGGATCCGGTACGAGTCGCCCCGGATGCCGCACGAGCGCAGCAGCGCCTCGGCCTCCGGCGGACGGAGGCCGGGCAGGCGTTCGACCACCACCCCGGGAATCGGCTGACCGGCGGCGTTGACGAGGACGCGGGGAGTGAGCCGGGACGTGACGAGGATCTTCGACGGCCCCACCCCGGCGAGCTGACGCAGGAGTTCGTCGTCCAACGGACGGATCGCGCTGCGCGGGTCCCGGCTGGCGATCTCGTCGGTCCGGCCCGCCGTCTCGTCCGCCAACCGGCTGGCGTCGGAGCGGTGGTAGGCGACGAGCACGCGTTCCAGGCCGTCAAGCACCAGCAGCCACGGCTTGCGGTCGAGGTGGTGCAGGAGCAGTTCGGTCAACCGCGCCTGCGGCACACCCTCGAAGGACTCCACCGACCGGCCGGTCATGTACGCCAGGGCGCGGCGGCAGAAGTCGGCCATCATCGCGCCCTTGTCGTAGAACGAGTACCACATGCGACCGGCCCAGTCGGTGCGCGCGCCCGGGGCGTGGTTCGTGATCCACTCCCAGGTCAGCATGCTCTTCCCGGTGCCGCCGATGGCCTCGTAGAGCAGGACGGGGTGCGGCTGCGCGGGCATGGCCCAGTCGGTGAGGCTGGCCAACTGGGCGGCACGGCCGGTGAAGGCGTGCGATCCGATGTACCGGGGCTCGGCGTACAGGGCGGGCCGGGTCGGAAGGTTCCGCTCCGTCTCCTCGGACTCGGCGAGGACGAGCGGGGCGCGGGGCCGGGGGACGTGCCGTCTGTTGCGCAGCCACGGGAGCTGCCGGGCCCAGGCGACGTCGTTGTGGACGGGCTGGTTGTCGGGCGGCAGGAGCGCGGCGGCCGCCTGCCAGAGCTGGGTCGGGGTCAGGTGGACGTCCGCCTCCGGGTCGCCCTCCATCGCGCGGAGCAGGGCCGCGGTGAACAGGGTCGTCTCCGCCGACGGGGGCGCGGAGGCGGTCGAGGACCGGTCGGCGGCTCCCAGCAGGTACCAGCCCGCCGACTCCCCGGCGCGCACGGCGACGCCGGGGAGGTGGGCGGCGGCCCGACCGGAGTAGCAGCAGTCCAGGATCACCATGCGCTTGTCGGCCCGGCTGCCGCCCGCCGCCCGGACCAGGTCGGTGACGGCGACGCCGGTGGCGCGCGGGTTGGTGCGGTCGGAGTCCCGCACCGCCAGGCAGAGTTCGGCGCCGACCGGCTCGGCGTGCCCGACGAAGTAGATGAGGAGGACGCCCTGGCGATCGACCAGCCGGCCGGCGTCGGCGACCACACGCAGGACCGTCGCCCGGTCCGGGTCGACGAGTTCCACCAGGCGCATCGGGCGGGGCAGGCCCCAGACGTCGTCGCGGGCCAACTCGTCGGCCAGGCGCCGGACGTTCTCCCGGGCCGCCGGCACGGACGGGTAGTCGGAGCGGGGATAGTCGGTCACGCCGACGAGGACCGCCACCGACTGCATGGGGTCGGCCCGCCCGTGCGGCCACGTCACCGTCAGTCCGCCAGGGCGTCGCGGGCGATCCGCTCGGCCGCCTCCGCCGAGCCGGTGAAGTCGATCTCGACCTGTCTCGTCCCGTCCGCCAGATCGGTGCGGGTCAGCAGCAGGCGGGTCTCCGGACGGCGCAGGTTACCGCGGACGAAGTCCCACAGCGCGTTGACCACCAACCCCAGGCTCACGTTCGACGCCACGAATTCGAGCACCTCGACGACGCCGAGCGCGCCCGGCGGCACGGCCGGCCGGCCCCGCTGGAGACGGACGTCGTCCAGCCTCGGGTCCCGGCTCAGGTAGGTCTCCAACTCCGCCAGCTCGCCCTCGACGTCGTCGAGCCACGCGACCTCAACTCGCAACCCGTCCTCCACAGTGTCCGGTCTCCGACTGGGTACCCCAACGTGGCAGACATGAACGCGATCCACTGTCGCGAATCGGTCAGTGGAGGCGGGCGAGGCGCAGGCCAGGGGCTCAGCCTCCGGCACGCAGGTAGGCGAGCACGGCCAGCACCCGGCGGTTGGTGTCCTCGTCCGGCGGCAGGTCGAGTTTCGCCAGGATGTTGCCGACGTGCTTGCCGACCGCCGCCTCGGTGACGTGCAGGCGGGCCGCGATCGCCGCGTTGGAGTGGCCCTCCGCGACCAGCCCCAGCACCTCGCGCTCCCGCCGGGACAGCGCGTCCAGCGGGTCGCGCGGGCGGCGCAGCAGGTGCCGCACCACGTCCGGGTCGACGGCGGTGCCGCCGGCCACCACCCGGCGCAGCGTGTCGGCGAACTCGGCGACGTCGGCGACCCGGTCCTTGAGCAGGTAGCCGACGCGCCGGCCATCGCCGCTGTCCAGCAGCGCGGCCGCGTACCCGCTCTGCACGTGCTGGCTGAGCACCACGACGGCGAGGTCGGGGCGTTCGGCGCGGAGCGTGACGGCCGCGCGCAGGCCGTCGTCGCGGTGCTCCGGCGGCATCCGGATGTCGGTCACCAGCAGGTCCGGGCGGTGGGTGCGGGCCGCGTCGAGCAGTGCCGGGGCCGAACCGACGGCCGCCACCACCGCGAAGTCGAACCGGGTCAGCAGCCCGACCAGCCCCTCGCGGAGCAGGACCTCGTCCTCGGCCAGGACGACCCGGGTCACGGACGGCACGGCAGCTCCACCCGCACGAGGGTAGGTCCGCCGGTCGGGCTGGCCAGCAGCAGCCTGCCGTCCGCGGCGGCCACACGGTCCGCCAGCCCGGTCAACCCGGTGCCGCGGTCCGGGTCGGCGCCGCCGCGCCCGTCGTCCTCGACCTCCACCACCAGCCCTCGGTCGCCGCGGGTCAGCCGCACCTCGGCGCGCGTCGCCCCGGCGTGCCGTACCACGTTGCCCAGCGCCTCGGAGACCACGTACCAGGCGGTGGTCTCGACCGGCTCCGGCACCGGGCGGGCCAGGTCCGCCCGGACGGCGACCGGCACGACCGACCGGGCCGCCAGCTCGCCCACCGCGCCGGCCAGACCGAGTTCGGTGAGCTGCGGCGGCCGGATGCCCTGCACGATCCCGCGTAGCGTCACCATCAGCTCCTTGGCCTGCTCGTGCGCCACGGCGAGCGGTCCGGCGGCGGGGGAGTCCTCCGGCACGTCGAGACGGGCCAGCCCGAGTTGCAGGGTGAGGGCGGTCAGCCGCGGCTGCGCCCCGTCGTGCACGTCACGCTCGATCCGCCGGCGCTCGGCCTCGTAGGCGCCCACCAGGCGCGCCCGCGACCGGGTCACCTCGCGCAGCGCCGCCCCGTCGGGCGCGGCGTCCAGCAGCCACCGGGCCACCGCCGCCTGGCCCGCGACCAGCAGGCCGGCCAGGTAGAGCAACGCCGGGGCCGCGAGCACGCCGGCGACCGCCCACGGGACGGCCTCGGTCGGCGAGTCGATGGTCACCCGGACCAGCACGATCCGCTCCTGGCCGCCGGCCAGCCAGGGGCCGGCGACCAGCGCGAGGTCGAGCAGCACGAGCAGCGCGTACGTCCCGTACGCCAGCGGCACGACGGTGCCCAGCCAGGCGACGTACGCGACCTCCCGCCACGCGGCGCCGCCGGTGAAGCGGGCGGCCGGGCCACGCCATCGCGGCCCGACCACCGGCCGGTCGTCGACCAGGCCGAGCCGCCACCGCTCGAACGCCGCCACCGGCGCGCTGACCAGCGGGGCCACGCCCAGGCCGGTCACCGTCACGGCGGCGAGCACGGTCAGCGCCGCGACGTCGACCGGCCGGTCCCGTCGCAGCGCGCCGACCACCAGGAGCAGCGGTCCGGCGAGCACGCCGGCCGCCACCGCCAGGACACCGGCGACCGGCACGGTCGTCACTGCGTACGACAGGGCACGCCACGGCCAGGCGGAGAGCGGGTAACGCCGGCGGCGCAGGGCCCCGGCCAGGTGCGACGGTCGGTCCACGGTCATGCCGTGACGCTAGCCAGGCGGCGTCGCCCCGGCCCAGCCGTCCAGGCCCCCGGTCCGGGGTATGCCCAGCCCCACCCCGGACCGGCCCGCCACGCCCCGTGCGCGGGGACCGGCACCGGCGGTGGACTCGACGGATGACCCGTGACCGCATCGCCGCCACCTGCTGGCTGCTCGCCGCCGCCCTGTTCCTGACCGCCAACGTCGTGGTCGGGCTGGCCTGGCGGCACCCCCGGTTCAGCTGGGCCGAGCACAACATCAGCGACCTGGGCAACGTGGGCTGCGGGGTGTGGGACACCACCCGTCCCCGTCTGGTCTGCTCGCCGTGGCACCCGGTGATGAACGCCGCGTTCGTCGCCGTCGGGGTGCTGCTCGCGCTCGGCCTCCTGCTCGCCCGGACCGCCCCCGGGTCGGGCCGGGCGGCCGGCGCGACGCGGTGGCTGACGCTGGCCGCCGCCGTCGGGTACGTGCTGGCCGGCGCTCGCCCGGCCGATGTGGACGAGAACGGGCACCTGTTGGCCGCGCTGCTGATCTTCCTGTGCGGCAACGCCGGCATGCTGGTCGCGGCCACGGCGGCCCGCCCGCCGCTGCTGCGCGCGATGCGCGGCGCGAGCGTGCTGCTCGGCGCGACCGGAACGGTCGGTGTCGCGCTGTTCTGGGCCCGGGTGGACGTCGGCATCGGGGTGGGGGGCATGGAGCGGGTCGCCGTCCTCCCGCTGTTGGGCTGGGTGACGCTGGCCGGCCTGCGGCTGCTCCGGTTCCGTCGGGGTCGGCCCCTATCCTGACCGGATGGAGCTGGCGTTCAGCGGAGAGGTCTGGTTCTGGCGCGGCCCGGCGCCGTACCACTTCGTCACCGTGCCCGACGAGCAGAGCGCGGCCATCGAGGCCGCCTCGGCGTCGGTCACCTACGGCTGGGGGATGATCCCGGTGGCCGTCCGGATCGGGGGCACCGACTGGCGGACCTCGCTGTGGCCGAAGGACGGGCGGTACGTGGTGCCGCTGCGGGTCGCGGCGCGCCGGGCCGAGGGCATCGAGGTGGGCGACCGGGTGGACGTGCGGTTGACGGTGGACGTGTGACCGGCCCGGAGCTGGCGGAGGCGGGCCGGCTGCTCGCCGCCGCGACCCGTCCGGTGGTCTTCACCGGTGCCGGCATGTCCGCGGAGAGCGGCGTGCCGACGTTCCGCGACGCCCGGACCGGCCTCTGGCAGCGGTACGACCCGGCGGAGCTGGCCACACCCGCCGCGTTCCGCGCCGATCCGGCCCTGGTCTGGGGCTGGTACGAGGGCCGCCGGCACGGCGTGCGCCGGGCCGAGCCGAACGCCGGCCACCGGGCGGTGGCCGCGATCCAGGCGCGGCTGCCGGAGACCGTGGTGATCACGCAGAACGTCGACGACCTGCACGAGCGCGGTGGCGCCGCCGCCCCGGTCCGCCTGCACGGCAGCCTGTTCGCGCCCCGCTGCGCGGCCTGCGACCACCCCGCGCCGCTGCCCGACGACGCCCCGGAGCCGCCGGCCGGGCGGCTGGACCCGCCCGCCTGTGCCCGCTGCGCCGCCCCGGTCCGTCCGGGGGTGGTGTGGTTCGGCGAGGCGTTGCCGGAGGCGGCCCTGGCCGCGGCGGTCGAGGCGGCCTCCCGGTGCGACCTGCTGCTCACCGTGGGCACCTCCGCGCTGGTGCACCCCGCCGCCGAGGTCCCGCTGGTGGCGGCCCGCCTCGGCGCGCCGGTGGTGCAGGTGAACCCGGTCGAGACGCCACTGGACGCGGTCTGCGCGGTCAACCTGCGCGGCCCGGCCGGCGAGGTGCTGCCGGCGCTGGTGCGCGCCGCCTGGCCGGCGGACGTCGGGCGCTGAACGGTCCCGGGTCGACCGGACGCGGTCCCGCCCGGGCCCGGCGGCCCGGTGCCGTTGCGGGTCGGGGCTCGGTGCGATCGGCGGAATCCCGTCGTCGCCCGCGTCGGGCCGCCTACCGTCGGCGGGGACGGCGCGGCGGCGAGGGGGGCGGACGGTGGGACCGGACGGGACGCGACGGCGCCCCGGCCGACCGCGTCCGCCCCGGCCGGCGGCGAGCGAGCGGCGGGTCACCCCGTTCGAGATCTTCTTCGACCTGGTCTTCGTCTTCGCGCTCACCCGGATCATGGCGCTGGTCGGGCCGCACCCGGAACCGGCCGGCATGGCGCAGGGGCTGCTCCTGCTCGTGCTGCTCTGGTTGGCCTGGTCGTCGTACACCTGGTTGGGCAACCACACCCGGGCCGACGTGGGGGTGGTGCGCGCCGGCTTCCTGGTCGCGATGGCCGCGCTGTTCCTGGCCGCGCTGGTCATGCCGCAGGCGTGGACGTCCGGCCCGGGTCTGGACGGGCCGCTGCTCGTCGCGCTCGCCTACGTGCTGCTGCGGGCGGTGCACCTGGCGCTGTTCCACTGGGCGGCGGCCGGCGACCCGGCGCTGCGGGCGCGGATCCGGTTCTTCGCCCTGGCCAGCGTCGCGGGCTGGGTGCCGCTGCTGCTCGGCGCCCTGCTGGAGGGCGCCGCGCACGCGGCGCTGTGGGTGCTGGGGTTCGTCGTCGAGGTGGCCGGGCAGCGCCTGTCCTACGCCCGCCGGGGCAGCTGGCCGCTGCGCAGCCCGACACACTTCGCCGAGCGGCACGGCCTGGTGCTGATCATCGCGCTGGGGGAGTCGGTGGCCGCCGCCGGGACGGGCGCCGCCTCGGCGGTGACCGCGCTGCCGGTGCTGGGCGTGGCGCTGGTCGGCTTCGTGATCACCGTTGCCCTCTGGTGGCTCTACTTCCACCGGACCGCCCCGGCGGCGACCCGCGCGCTCGCCGTGGCGCCGGCGGACCGGCGGGACCGGATCGCCGCCGACGCCTACAGCCAGACCCACCTGCTGCTGGTGGCCGGCGTCATCTACCTGGCGCTCGGCGCCGAGCAGGTGCTGGCGCACGTCGCCGGGGCCGAGCCCGGGTCGCGGCTGAACCGGTCCGCGGCCGTGGCCCTGTACGGCGGCGCGGCGCTCTACCTGGCCGGGCGGCTGCTCTTCCGCCGCCTCACCGGGCAGGCGGTCGGGCCGGCGCGCGTCGCCGTCACCGTGGCGACCGTGCTCCTGGCACCGCTCGGGGTGGTGCTGCCGCCGGCCGCGGCGCTGCTGGTGCTGGCCGCGCTGCTGGTGACCGCCGTCGGCCTGGACCGGCTCGACGGCGCACCCGCCGGCCGCGCGGGGTGAGGCTCAGGCGCCGCGCGGCGCCCGCTTGGGGAACACCGTGTACGCCACCGGCCAGAACACCAGCCAGGCGGCCATGGCCAGGGTGAGCCGCCCGGCCCAGGCCCACAGCTCCTCGGTCCGCTCGGCGTCGCCGACCAGCGCGATGCCGCCCAGCAGCACGGCGCAGGCGACCGCCCAGCCGAGCATGCCCTTGCCCCACTCCCGCCACTCGTGCCGGGCCCGGGCCATCCCGTAGCGGGGGGCCCGGCGCGGCGGCGGACCACCGGCGAACCGGTGGGCGAAGCGCTCGTCGGCCCAGCGCACCATGCTGTGCCCGAACGCGACCGAGAAACCGAGGTACGCGGCGGCGAGGCCGTGCGCGAAGGTGGCGGTGCCCCCGCGGCGCAGGTCGATCATCGTGGCGGCGAGCAGCACGAGGTCGACGGCGGGCACCGCGAGGAGCAGGGCGGCGCCGAGGCGGGGCCGGCGCAGCGGGTAGCGGGCGACCAGCCCGGCGGCCAGGACCACCCAGAACGCCACCTCGCAGGCGACGATCACTCCGACCAGCATGGGCCCTCCCCGTTTTAGTACGCTGTGCGACAACCGTAGCAACCGCCGTCCACGACCCGCCGGAGGGGCCCGTGCCCAAGATCGTCGACCACGACGCGCGCCGTGCCGAACTGGCCGCGGCGATGTGGCGGGTCGTCTACCGCGACGGCGTCGGCGCGGCCACCGTCCGCAGCATCGCCGCCGAGGCCGGCTGGTCGCCCAGCGCCCTGCGGCACTACTTCGCCACCCAGACCGAGCTGCTGGTCTTCGCCATGGAACACGTGATGGCCGAGGCGGCCGGCCGGTTCACCGCCGAGGCCCGCACCGGCCCGCCCCGGGAGGTCGCCCAGCGGATGCTGGAGGAACTGCTGCCGCTGGACCGGCAGCGGGTGCGGGAGGCGGAGGTGTGGCTCCTGCTCGCCGCGCGGGCCCAGGTCGACCCCGCCGCCCGGGAGCGGATGACCGAGGCCGACGAGGGCGTCCGACTCGCCGCCGAACTGGCTGTCACGCTGCTCAGTGGCGGGCAGCCGGCCGACGACGCGGCGACCGCCCGGCTGCACGCCCTGCTCGACGGCCTGACGCTGCACGCGCTGCTGCACCCCGACCGGATGCCGCCGCACCGGATCCGCGACCTGCTCGCCGCGCACCTCGACCAGCTCGCCGCCGCGGGCGCACCGTCCTGAGTCGCCGATCCGTGTCGGGCCCGGCGCCGGTCACCGGCACCGACGGCCGGATAGGGTCGCAACCGTGCGGACAAAGCAGGAGCTGTCCACGGCGATCCGGGAACGACGGCGCGCGGCGCTGGTCGTCAACGCCCACTCCCGCCGGGGTCGCCGGCTCTACGACGCCGTCCACGCGCGGCTGCGCGCGGCCGGCTTCGAGCTGCTCGGCGCATACCCCGTGGACCGGCCGGGCGACCTGGACCGGGTGCTCGCCGAGGCGGCCGAACTCGGCCCGGACCTGCTGGTCACCGGCGGCGGCGACGGCACGGTCGGCGCGGCGGCCCGGCTGCTCGCCCACCGCGACATCGCGCTGGGCCTGCTGCCACTGGGCACCACCAACAACTTCGCCCGCACCGTCGGCGTCCCACTCGACCTGGACGCGGCGATCGGCGTGCTCACCGGCGGCAAGGTGATCGACGTCGACCTGGGCCTGATCGGCGACACCCGGTTCACCAACCATGTCGGGATCGGACTGTCGGCCGACATCATGCTGACCGCGCCGCCCCGGCTCAAGCGCGCCGTGGGCCGGCTCGCCTACCCGCTGACCGCGCTCGGGCTGCTGGCCCGGCACCGGCCGCTGCGCGTGACCGTCCGCGCCGAGGGGCGCGACCACACGTTCCACACCCACCAGGTGTACGTGGCCAACGGCGGGTTCCACGCCGGCCGGCCGATCACCGCCGACGCCACCGCCGACGACCGGCTCCTGGTCGCGTACCCGGTCGGTGGGCAAAGCCGGCGCGGGCTGCTGCGCGAGACGGCGCGCAACGCGGCCGCCGGCCACCGCCGCACGCTCGGCGACGAGCCGTTCCTGGCCGTCCGCCAGCTCTGGCTGGAAACCGACCGGCCGGCCCGGATCGAGGTGGACGGCGAGCCGTACGGGCAGACGCCGGTGCGCATCGGGCTGGACCCGAACGCGCTGCGGCTGATGGCCGCGGCGGACAGCCCGGACCACTGACCGGTCAGGCCCAGCGCTCCTCGTCGGGCAGCGGGATCTCCTGGTTCTGCTCCACGGCGTCGGCCGCGGTGAGGTCGTCGCGCACCGACTCGCCCAGGCCGGCGCGGTCGCTCGGCGGGCGCAGGACGCCCTGCTCCGCCAGGTCCGCCTCGGTCGCCTCGGGCACCGCGTCCCCGACCCGGTCGGGCGGGCCGACCAGCGTCTCGTCCTGCCGCTGTTCCTGCGCGTCGGCCTCGGGCGGGCGACGCAGCGCGTCCTCGCTCATCGCGCCCCCGTCACGCCGTGCGCCGCACGTACGGGGCGCTCTGGTCGGCCACGTCGCCGAACTCGGCGGGGAGCTGGGCCACGGCCTGGGCGTAGGCGGCCGGGTCGACGGCGTCGCGCAGCACGTCGAAGACCGCGGTCACGCCGTCGCGGGCCGCGTCCACGTCGACGTCCGCGCGCTCGCTCACCCGCTGCACGAACACGTCCAGCCCGAACGGCTCCGCCGCCTCGGCCGGTCCGAACGCGTACGCCCGCAGCGCCTCCGGGAGCCGGTCGGCCAGGTCGCGGGCCTCCCCGCCGTCGATCCGCTCGGCCAGCGTGGTCAACGTGGCCCGGGTGACCGCGGTGGCCTGCTCCGCGGACGTCCCGCAACGCTCCGCCACCGCGCCGATGAACTGGTCCTGGTCCATCTCGCCGCCTCCCTCTGCCGGGACAGCGGGATTCCCGCGCGCGGCCGCCGCAAACGGCGGGCCCCAGCATGCCCGAGCGCCGCCGCGACCGGAAGGCCCGAGGTGCCACGCTCCCCGGCCGGGAGTAGCGTGCGTCGCGGAACCCGCAGCGAGGAGGTCCGGCCCGTGCAGCCGACGAACGTGGACGTGCCCACCGCCGACGGGACGGCGGACGCCTACCTGGCCCGACCGGACTCCGGCGGCCCCTTCCCGGGCGTCCTGCTCTTCATGGACGCGTTCGGGTTGCGGCCCCGGCTGGCCGAGATGGCCGCCACGATCGCCGCCCGCGGCTACGTGGTGCTGGCGCCCAACCTGTTCCACCGCTCCGGCCGCTCCCCGCTGGTCGACCTCTCCGCCCTCACCGACGACAGCCGCCGGGGCGAGCTGTTCGAGCGGCTCGGCCCGATGATGGCCGCCCTGACGCCGGACGCCGTGGCCCGGGACACCGCCGCCTACCTCGACTTCCTCGCCGCGCAGCCGGACGTCGCGCCCGGCCCGGCGGCGATCACCGGCTACTGCATGGGCGGCACGAACGCGCTGCGCGCGATCGAGGCGCACCCGGACCGGATCGCCGCGGTGGCCGCCTTCCACGCCGGCCGGGTGGTCACCGACGCCCCGGACAGTCCGCACCTGGGCGTCGGCGCGGTGACCGGCGAGCTGTACTTCGGCCACGCCGACCAGGACGCCTCGATGACGGCCGAGCAGATCGAGACGCTGGAGAAGGCCCTGGACGCGGCCGGTGTCACCTACCGTTCCGAGGTCTACCCGGGCGCCCGGCACGGCTACACCCAGGCGGACACCCCGATGTACGACGCGCGGGCCACCGACCGGCACTGGGCCGCGCTGTTCGACCTGCTCGACCGCACGTTCCGCGGCTGACCGCGGTGACCGGCCACGGTGGCGCCGACCCGCGCCTGCTGCCGATGATCGCCGCCGAGCGACGCCGCACGGCCGACCTGGTCGACGCGCTCACCCCGGCCCAGCTGGACACACCCAGTCTCTGCGGCGCGTGGACCGTCCGCGAGGTCGTCGGGCACCTGGTGTCGCCGCTGGTCGAGAAGCCGTGGCGGCTGGTGCCGGTGCTGGTCGGGGCCGGCTTCCGGCCGCACGTGGCCAACGCCCGGCTGGCCCGGCGGGTGGCGCGCCGGCCGCCCGCCGAGCTGGCCGCCGCGCTGCGCGAACACGCCGGGCACCGGTTCCGCCCGCCCGTGGTCGGCTGGCTCGGCCAGCTCACCGACCTGCAGGTGCACGGGCAGGACATCCGCCACCCGCTCGGCCTCCCCGCCGACCTGGACCCGGAGCGCCTGCGGGTCTCGCTGGACTTCCTCACCGGCGGCCGGGCGGTCGGTTTCGTCGACCGTCGCCGGGTCGCCGGGCTGCGCTTCGAGGCGACCGACCTCGGCTGGTCGGCGGGGCAGGGACCGGTGGTCCGCGGCACCGGCGCGGCGCTCCTGCTGGCGCTGACCGGCCGTCGGGCGGCGCTGGCCGACCTCACCGGCGACGGGGCGGCCACGCTCGGCGTCCGCTGATCCACGCCGGCCCACCCCGCGACGATTCGCAGGGGCCGGCGGCGGGTAACCGCCGCCATGACCGACCGCCGTGCGGACACCGTGCGCTCGCCGATGGACCGGGCCGTCGAGCGGAGCGCTCACGCCCTGGCCCGGGCCCGCGCCGAGGGCGGCACCGCCGGCCGGGTCCGGCTGCGCCAGCTGGAGGTCACCGCGGTGATCGCCGTGCAGGCCGGGCTGGCCGCCGCGCTCGCCGCGCTGCTCGCCCAGTGGCTGCTCGGTCCCGGCGCGCACGTCTTCGCGCCCGCCGCCGCGGTCGGCACCATCGCCACCGCCATCGGCCAGCGCGCCCGCCGCACGTTCGAGCTGCTGGTCGGCGTCGGCCTCGGCATCGTGGTCGGCGACCTGCTGCGCTACCTGCTCGGTTCCGGTTCCTGGCAGACCGGCCTGGTCGTCACCCTGGCCATCGCGACCGCGTTGCTGGTGGCCGGGCGCGGTGGCGCGCTGGTCGGCCAGGCCGGCGGTACGGCCGTGCTGATCGCCACGCTCGCCCCGGTCCAGCCCGGTCTGGAACTACCCCGGATCTTCGACGCGCTGGTCGGCGGTCTGGTCGGCCTGTTCGTGGTGGCGCTGCTGCTGCCGGTCAACCCGATCCGGGTGCTGGACCGGGCCACCGAGCCGGTGGTCGCCCGGCTGACCGCCCAGCTCGACGCCGTGGCCCGGGCCCTGACCCGGCGGGACGCCGACGCCGCGCAGCGCGCCCTGGAGGACCTGCGCGGGCTGGAACCCGACGTCGGGCGGCTCAACGAGGCGCTCAGCGGGGCCGAGGAGGTGGTCACCATCGCGCCGGTCCGGTGGCACCGCCGGGCCCAGTACCACCGCTACGCCGACGCCGTCGCGCATCTGGAACGGCTGATCCTGTACGCGCGGTCGGTGGCCCGCCGCTCGGCCACCGCCCTGCAGTACGACGAGCCGGTTCCGCCGGCGCTGCCGGACGCCGTGGGTCGTCTCGGCGACGCGGTCCGCGAGCTGCACCGGGCGTGCCGGGTCGGCGCCGACTTCACCCGCACCCGGCAGCTGGTGGAGGAGGGCGCCGCGCTGGCCGGGCGCGCGTGGGGGCAGGGCGTACGCACGTTCGGCGAGGCGATGATCAGCGACCTGCGTACGGCCGACAGCGAGCTGTTGCGCGCCACCGGTTGCGTCGCGGAGGAGGCGAACCGGGCCGTGCGCCGGGCGGCCGGCGCCGGAGAGGCCGAGGTGCGCCCACCGGCGCGGGCCCGGATGCGCCGGCGAGTGCGGGCCGACGGGCGGGGCGTTCCCGGCCGCGCCGGCGTGCCGCGCCGTCCGCCGAGCCGGACCTCGGGCGCCGCCTGACGCTCCCGGCCCGTCGGTCGGGCAGGCCACCGGACGGGAACTGGCGCCTGCCCGCGCCGGTCCGGCTGGCTAGCGTCGGGCCATGGACACCGATCACCGCCCCCCGGTCGACCGTCTCACCGGGTTGACCACCGCCCACGTCGCCGACGCGTGCCTGCGGGCCGGGGTGGTCGTCCGCTGCGCCCCGGCCGCGCTCCGGCCGGTGCTGCCCGGGCGACGGCTGGCCGGCCCGGTACGCCCGGCCCGGCACGCCGGAAGCGTCGACGTGTTCCTGGAGGCGATCGACCTGGCGTCACCGGGGGAGGTGCTGGTGGTGGACGACGGCGGGCGCACCGACCGGGCCTGCGTCGGGGACCTGGTGGTGCGGGAGGCGTACGCCGCCGGCCTCGCCGGCCTGGTGGTCTGGGGGCTGCACCGGGACACCGGCGACCTGGCGGCCGTCGGGCTGCCCGTGTTCAGCCTGGGCGCCGTCCCGACCGGGCCGCTGGAGCTGGACCCGCGACCGGCCGGGGCGCTGGACGCGGCCCGGGTCGGTCCGTGGACGGTGGACCCGGGCGACCTGGTGCTGGCCGACGACGACGGCGTGCTCTTCGTGCCGGCGGACCGCGTCGACGAGCTGGCCGACCTGGCCGGGTCCATCCGGGACACCGAGCGGCGGCAGGCCGACCGGATCCGGGGCGGCGAGACGCTGCGGACGCAGCTCGGGTTCGACGGCTACCTGAGCGCCCGGGCGGCCGACCCGACGCTGACGTTCCGGGCGCACCTGCGAACGGTGGGCGGCGCGATCGAGGAGTGACCCGTCTCAGCCGCCGCGCGCCCACAGCGCGAGGCGTACCCGGTTGGGACTGCCGGTCTTCGTCATCAGGCTGGTGATGTGGGTCTTCACCGTGGTCACGCCGATGTGCAGCCGGTCGGCGATCTCGGTGTTGGACAGCCCTTCGGCGACCAGGTCCAGCACGTCCCGCTCCCGGCCGGTCAGGTCGGCCGCGTGCCGGGGCGCGCCGGCCCGGGCGTGCACCGCCCGCCGGACCAGCCGCCGCAGCACCTCGGGGCTGAACGGGCTGTCCCCGGCGGCGGCGCGGCGGACCCCGTCGAGCAGGTCGGCCGGGGGCGCGTCCTTGAGCAGGAAGCCGCAGGCGCCGGCGGTCAACGCCGGATAGAGGTGGTCGTCGTCGCCGAACGTGGTGAGCACCATGATCCGGGTGGCCGGCCGGTCGGCCAGGATCCGGCTGGTCGCGGTGATCCCGTCGACCCCGGGCATCCGCAGGTCCATCACCACCACGTCCGGTCGCAGCCGGGCGGCGAGGGCGACCGCCTCCCGGCCGTTGTCGGCCTCGCCGACCACCTCGAGGTCGGGCTGGGCGTCGCAGAGCATCCGCAGCCCGGCCCGGATGAGGTGCTGGTCGTCGACCAGCAGCACCCGGATCACGCCGGCTCCGGCGTGACCGGACGCGGCCGGGGCGCCGCGCCGGGCGTCCGGTCCGGCGCGGCCGGCGGCAGAACCGTGCGGACCCGCCAGCCCTCGCCGGTCGGCCCGGCCTCCAGCCGCCCGCCCAGCACCTCGACCCGCTCCCGCATGCCGACGATGCCGTGACCGCCGCCGGCCGGCACCACGGCCGACGCCGCGCCCCGCCCGTCGTCGGAGACCGCCCAGTGCACCGCCCCGTCGACCACGGTGACGGTGAACCGCGCCCGGGCCGCCGCGCCCGCGTGTTTGGCCACGTTGGTCAACGCCTCCTGGGTCAGTCGCAGCACCGCCTGGCTCCGGACCGCGTCCAGCGTGCCGACGGCCGGGTCCACGTCGGCCTCCACGGTGACCCCGGCCTGACGGGCCCGGTCCACCGCCGCGCCGAGCGCGGCCGGCAGCGCGGCCGGCTCGATCGCGGTCAGCGCCGCGTCGCCGCGGACGCCGTCGGGGTCTCGCAGCACCGCCACCAGCCGCCGCAGGTCGGTCAGGGCCGCCGTGCCGGTGCGGTGCACGTCGTCGAAGACCTCACCGACCCGCGGGTCGAGGTCGGTCAGCACGTGCCGGGCCACCCCGACCCGCAGCACCATCGACGCGACGTGGTGGGCGAGCACGTCGTGCAGCTCCCGGGCGATGGCGGCGCGTTCGTCGGCGCGCGCGGCGCGGCTCTCCGACTCGTGTCGGCGCTGGTCCGCCGCCGCCCGTTCCTCGGCCTGCCGGGCCAGCTCCCGGGTGGTCCGCACGACCAGGCCGAGCAGCAGCGGCAGGCCGACGGTGACGGCCAGCCCGAACACACCGGTGAGGGCCTGCCGGATCGGGTCGCCGATCACGTGGCTCAGGTCGATCGCGGCCACCAGGCCGGCCGCGAGCCAGAACGTCCGGGGTCGGGCGGCCCGCATGGTCAGCTCCAGCAGCGCCCAGCTCGCGCCGACCTGGTTGATCGTCACGTCGTCGACCAACGGCAGCGCCGCCACCAGCAGCGCGGACTGGAGCAGCAGGTTCAGCAGCGGCCGGCGGTGGCACAGCAGCGCCACCGTGAACGCCGCGAGCGCGAGCAGCCACTGCGTCGCCGTCGGGGCGGGCCGGCCGTGCGCGCCGACGACCAGGTAGCCGACGCCGCTGAGATCCAGCAGCAGCATCCGCGCGAGCGTGTCGCGCGCGTCGAACAACCGACCGACCCAGCCCACGACGTCAGCCTAGGCAACGGGCGCGGCCGGGGCCACCACGCCCACCGACGCCCGCCACCGGGCGCGCAGTCCGAGGTGGACGGCCAGGCCGAGCGGGCCCAGCAGGACCGTCAGCACCAGCACCGGCGCGAGCACCGCCGCCGGTACGCCACGGTCCCGGGCGTCCTGCCAGATCCACCGTCCCACGAACAGGTCGAAGCCGATCATGTGGGCCCAGGCGGCCGCCGCTCCGTCGGCGGTGCCGAGCAACTCCCGCAGACCGTCCAGCGTGGGCGCGGTGACCACCGGCAGCACCGCGCCGAGCGCCGGCAGCACCAGGACCGCGTAGACCAGCAGGACCGGCGCCACGATCAGCGGCGAGCCGACGATCCGCGCGGTCCACGACCAGCGGGGCGCCAGGATCATCAGCGCCCAGAACGGCGCGGCGAGGGCGAAGGTCAGGCCGAACAGCGTGGCGCTCATCCGACCAGCACCACCCCGGCGCGGCGGGACCGGCGACCCAGGACCAGGCCGACCGCCGTCGCGGTGGCGAGCGCCAGCACCGCCGCCACGGTCAGGGTCAGCGCGTCCGGGCGCAGCAGCGGCTGCCCGCGCAACGCCTGCCCGGTGAGCAGCAGCGTGACCCCGGCGTACGCGACGCCGCCGACGAGCACCAGCCGGGCCCGGGTCAGCTCGTCCAGCCGCGCGCCGAGGAACCGGTCCAGCAGGATCGCCAGCAGGGGCAGCGCCTGCAACGCGTGCAGCCCGACGAAGTGACCGACGCGCAGGTCGCCGCCGGTGGTGCTCCAGCCGACCAGGGGCAACCCCGGGCCGCCGTCCGGCACGCCGACGCTGTGCGCGCCGGTGATCCCGGCCGGCGCCCCGGCCGGGCGCTGCGCAACCATCGGGAACGCCACGAGCATGCCGAGCAGGGACACGACGAGGCCGAGGCGGACGGCGTACCCGCCGGCCCGGTCCGGCGTGGCGCGGCGCAGCAGCACCACCGCGAGCACCGCCTGGGCCAGGAACAGCACCATGATGGCCGCGCCCATGACGTCGAACAGCGCCTCGTTCAGCGGCGTCGTGCCGTTGAAGTGGCTGGTCGTGCCGCGCAGCACCTGGCCGACGATGACGACCATCTCCAGCACCGACATGGCCACGATCACCGTGGCCGCCCGCTCGGCCAGGCGGCTGCGTCGCGGCAGCAGCGAGAGCATCCAGGCGAGGGTGACGCCGTAGAGCACGAACGAGATCGCGAACTTCAGCGGCTTGAGCCAGGCGGGCGCGCCGGTGAGCACCCGGGGGTCGGCCACCAGGCCGATCGCGGCGACGACGGTAAGCACCGCCATCGCGGACACGAGGAGCATCAGGGGGCGGTGCCAGCGGACCGCCCGGTTCACCACGGTAGTCATGCCTGTAGATGCTGGCGGCCGGCGACGGCGGTCGCGCCCGACCGGCGGCCGAGGTCGCGGCCGCGGGTCCGACCCGCGCCTCCTACCGGGGTAGGAGACGCTCAGTCGGGCAACCGGGGCATCTCGACGCCGGGGTCGCGGCCGAGCAGCACCCCGCGGGTCAGCGCCCGGGAGCCGAAGCGGTCCCGGACGGCGTCGACCGCGGCGTCCAGAGCGGGCCCCGGTTCGGCGGTGAACGGCAGCGTGAGCTGCGTGTGCCCGCCGTCCAGGTTGCCCACCGAGACGCCGAGCAGGGTGATGCCGCGCAGCGCGATCTGCGGCAGCGCGGCGCGCAGCAGCGTGCGGGCGGCGGCCCGCAGCGGCGCGGTCTGCGCGGTCGGCTTGTCCAGCGTGTGCGACCGGGTGGCCCGGGTGTAGTCGCCGAAGCGCAGCCGCACCGTCACCGTGCGGCCGGTGCGTCGGTCGGCGCGCATCCGCCCGGTAACCCGGTCGACCAGCCCGGCCAGCACGGCGTCGAGCTCGGCGGGGGAGTGCGGCTCCCGGCTCAGTGCGTGCTGCGCGCCCATCGAGGATCGGCGGCGCCCCACCTGCACGGCACGCGGGTCGCGGTTGTGCGCGAGAGCGTGCAGGTGCCGCCCGGCGCCGCCGCCGAGCAGCGACACCAGCGAGGGTTCGTCGAGGCGGGCCACCTGGCCCACGGTGCGCAGGCCGCGCTCGCGCAGCCGGGCGGCGGTGACCGGGCCGACGCCCCACAGCCGCTCGACCGGCAGCGGGTGCAGGAAGGCCAGCTCCCGCCCCGGCTCGACGACCAGCAGACCGTCGGGCTTGGCCACGCCGCTGGCCACCTTGGCCAGGAACTTCGTGCGGGCCACCCCGACCGTGATCGGCAGGCCGACCTCCCGGCGGACCCGGGCACGCAGCGCGGCGGCGATGTCGGCCGGCGGGCCGACCAGACGCCGCAGGCCGCCCACGTCGAGGAACGCCTCGTCGATGCTGAGGCCCTCGACCAGCGGGGTGGTGTCGCGGAAGATCTCGAACACCGCCCGGCTGGCCGTCGTGTACGCGGCCATCCGCGGCGGGACCACGACCGCGTCCGGGCAGAGCCGTCGCGCCTGCCGGCCCCCCATCGCGCTGCGCACGCCCCGGGCCTTCGCCTCGTAGCTGCAGGCGAGCACCACCCCGCCGCCGACGATCACCGGGCGGCCGCGCAGCGCGGGGTCGTCGCGCTGCTCGACCGAGGCGTAGAACGCGTCCAGGTCGGCGTGCAGGATGGTGGCCTCGCTCGACACCGGCCCATCTTCGCACACATGTTCGACTCATGGTGGCTGACCTGCCCGGACAGCGGCCGGCCGGCGGAGGGGGCCCCGCCGGCCGGCCGTCGGCGTCACCGCCCGTAGACCTCGAACTCGTAGAGCGAGAAGCCGTACGAGGTGGCCCGCTTGACCCCGTACACCCGCACGTAACGGGCGCTGACCGGGGTGAAGGTGGCGTTGTCGACGCCGCCGTTGCCGGTGGTGGTGGCGAACACCGGCGTCCAGGAACTGCCGTCGCCGGAGACCTCGATCCGGTACGAGGTGGCGTAGGCGGACTCCCAGCGCAGCACCGCCCGGCTGACGGTGCGGGCCGACCGGAGGTCCACCCGCAGCCACTGGTTGTCGTTGTAGCTGCTGGCCCACCGGCTGCTCAGGCTGCCGTCGACCGCCTTGTCCGGGGTGTAGCTGGTCAGGAACTGGGTGCTCGACGCGCTGGCCGGGCGGCCCTGGGCCAGGTTGGCGACGTCGTCGCCCCGGCGCGCGGGGAACGAGACGACCTGCTGGTAGGTGGGACGGTTCTGCCAGGCGATCAGCGGGTGGGTGATGCCGCCGAGGCCGGACTGGGCGATCGAGTCGGCGCACCACTGGTCGCCGGCGCCGCAGGACTTGTCGCCGGGGTAGACCGTGGTGGCCGGCACCGAGGCGGCCTGGCCCAGCGTGTCGAGCAGGGCCTGCCGGCACGCGCCGAGGTTGCCGTTGCCGCAGTACGCGCGACCCGGCCCGCCGGCCACCAGGTCGCCGAGCACGGTGCGGACGTCCTTGTCGACGTAGCCCCACCAGCCGTACTGGAACGACGAGCCCTTGTGCGCCTGACCCTGCAGGGCCCAGCTCGCCGCGCCGTCGCGCCCGCCGTTCTGGCCGCCCGACGGCGCCTCGTTCACCTCGATGGCGTCGACAAGCGCCGCGTACAGGTCGGGCCCGAGGCCGGGACGGAACTCGGCCGAGGCGAGCAGCGGCCACCAGGCGTCGAAGATCCGGATCGCCTCGGCGTGCTGGTAGACCTTCGAGCCGGGGGAGGTCTCCACCCGGCGGGCGCCGGCCTGCTGCCAGGCCCGCAGCTTGCCCACCGCGTCGGCCAGCGCCGGGTCGGTGACCGGCGTGCTGTCGAGGACTCGCAGCAGGTCGCCGAGGACCTGCTGGCCGCGCAGGTCGGTCACCGCCGCGTCCGCCATGATCTTGACGACGTCGGCGCGGCCGAGCTTGCGCTGGGCGATCGCGGCGCGCACCGGGCCGTCGAGCAGCTGACCCCGGTGCACCGAGCCGAAGCTGAAGTTGCCGTCGGCCGCGCCGAAGTCCCGCGCCTGCTTGTTGTTCCAGCTGACGTAGTAGTCCTGGTTGACCGACTGGGGGTGGGTCGACGCCGGGGTGTAGGTGGCGTCGTTGGTGTCCGGGTTCCAGCCGACCCACTCGTACGCCGGTTCGGCCTTCGCCGGCAGGTTCGGGTCGGTGACCGACGACCGGACCGGGTTCGCGCCGGAGTTGTAGTACGCCGCCTCGGTCGAGTTGACGTAGAACCAGTTGAACGCGTAGCCGACGCTCGCCGCGGACGCCTGGAACGCCGCCGCGCTGCCCATCGCCGCCGGGTCGTTGTAGGCCTGGAAGCCGATCGCCGAGTCGGCCTCGTGCCGGTAGGTCGAGCGCAGCTTGGTGAACGCGGTCGGCTGCCCGTTCACCAGCCCCCGGTACGCGACCAGTCCGTACTTCGTACGCAGCGCGCGCAGCGTGTACGAACCGGCCGGGGTGGAGTCGGCCAGGGTCGGCGACCAGGAGTTGCGCTGCTCCAGCGCCTCCATGGCGAGGCACTGCCCGTGGTAGAGGTAGCGGTTGGACCGCAGCGTCGGGGCGGTGCCGTCGGTGGTGCACAGCGGCACCGCGTACGTGTCGGTGAGGTCCTGGGAGGCGGAGGTGGCGCTCCACGCGTAGTCCTGGCCGCGGCCGAGCAGCACGTAGAGGTTCAGCCCGGCGAACGCGGCGCCGCGCGCGCTGATGCCCGGGCCCTGCAACTCCTGGAGCATGAGCAGCTGCGGCGCGAAGTAGCCGGTCTGCGGGCCGAACACGGCGACCGGGTTGCCGGTGGTGGTGTGCCGCCCGGAGACCACGACCGCGTTGGACATGCCGTGCGCGCGCAGGTTGGCCAGGCCGCCGAGCAGGTCCTTGGTGGCGGTGCTGGCGCCGGTGCGCGCGGCGGCCCCGCCGGTGGCGTCGTAGGCGAGCGGCTCGGCGACCACCGTGCCGGCGTCGGGGAGCACCGCGCTGGTCGCGCCCGGCGGCGTCGCCCCGTACGGGAAGCTCTGCCCGTCGTGCAGGGTGAGCACGGTCTCCGGGTCGTTCTGCGACCGGAACGCCGCCCACACCTTGTCGCCCTCGGTGGCGCCGTACTTGGCCCGGGCGGCCACCCGGACCAGCGCGGACTGGATCTCGCTGCCACCGCCGCCGCCGAACAGCCCGCCGATCACGCCGGCGGTGGCGATCAGGTCGGTCATGGTGAAGTGCTTCGGCTTGCCGGCGCCGGCGAGCACGTACTCACCCGGGTAGTTGTCGTCGGCGATCGACTTGTCGATGTAGGCGTTGATGCCGGCGATGTAGTCGACCACGTCGGTGTAGAGCTGCTGGCCCCGGGTGCCCTTGGTGCGCAGCGCGTCCACCTGGGCCTGCAGGTCCGCCTCGGTGTAGGGCGAGTTGGCCCAGACGCTCTGCTCCAGCTCCCGGTTGCCGGGGGCGCCGCCGGCGAACGAGGTGACGTTGCCGCGGCCGACGTGCCGCAGCAGGTCCATCACCCACAGCCGGTCCTGGGCTCCGGCGTAGCCGGCGCCGAACATGGTGCCGGCGCGGGTGGTGCCGGTGATGTGCGGGACGCCGGTGGCCTTGTCCCGCACGATGGTGACGTCCGCGCGCGGTGAGACGGTGCTCTCGACCTGCGCGGCCGGTACGCCGAACGAGGCGTCGTTGTAGAAGTGGGCGATCTGCTCGTCGGTCAGCCCGGCGTAGTTGTAGACCAGGTTCGCGTACTCGTCGAGCTGGTCGCTGGAGTGCGCCGGGCGGGTGCCGAGCGCCTGGTGCGCCAGGATGGCGACCAGCGTGGCGTTGCCGTTCTGCCCGGGGGGCAGGATGTCGGCGCACTGGCCGAGGCAGTAGTCGTTGGGGGCGAACGTGCTGGCGGCCAGCGCCGGTGACGGCGGGGTGACGGTCAGGACGCTCGCGGTCAGGGCGGCGGCGGTGAACGCCGCGAGGCGGGCACGGAGAGCGGGACGGGGCATGGCGATCCTCCGGGGACGCGGAGTCGGGCCGAACGGTACGCCCGGCTTCCGGTGCCGACGTCTCGCCCTCCGCGCCCGGGCGTTCCACCCGGAGGTGAGAATGACTCATATCTATCTCCGGGCAATGATTGGCGGAGGACCGCCGCCCGGGATACCCGTCGTTCACCACCCGCGAATGCCGACGTTTCGCCCGCTGGCTGTCCACGCCGGACACGGCGGTGGGGGGTGGCGCCGTTGCCACCCCCCACCGCTCTCCCCGCCGGTGCGCCGTCAGTGCTTGTGGAACGACTGGCGCACCACACCCCCCACCAGGGCGCACCAGGTGGTGGTGCTGAGCTTGCCGGTGGGCGGCAGCCCGTGCAGGCGCTGCAGGTCCTTGACCGCGGTGCGGGTGGCGTGGTCGTACTCGCCCGTCGGGAGGACCTCCGCGTAGCCCTTGGAGTTCAGCATGAACTGCGCCGCCGTCACCGGGACGCCGCTGTCGCGCTGGTCCAGCTCCGGCGCGAGCGTCTCCCAGGTCGGCGCGGTGAGCGTGGCGTCGACGTCGACCGGGATGCCGTTGCGCGCCTGCCAGTCCTGCACCGCCGCCACGGTGGCGGCGTCGAACACGCCGGTGACCGGCACGGCGTATCCCCGGAACGTGAGCAGGTGCTGCGCGACCTGGACCACCGGACCGCCGACGAAGCGCCAGATGTCCGGCCACCGTCGCGCCGGCACGTCGCCCAGGCGGGTGCCGAGCCTGCGGAAGACCTGGCGGCGCAGCGCGGGGAACTCCCGGTAGAACATCGCGCCCGGGCACTGGGTGGCGCGGAAGTCCCAGTGGCCGAAGATGTCGTGCGCGTGCAGGCCGTACTGCCGGCAGATCGCGGTGCACAGCCGCACCAGCCCGGCGATCAGCTCCTCGGGCGGCGTCTCGGTGACGTAGGTGCCCTCGTTCTCGATGCCGATGGCCCGGCCGTTCTCACCCGGGCAGTGCGCGGCGATCATCTGCCGGTCGCCGGCCTGGAGCCGCTCCAGGCTGCCGTGCCGTCCCTCCAGGACGTGGCCGCCCCGGCTCACCGTGAAGTGCTGCCCGGTGTCGGACCAGCCGTTGCCGTCCATGTGCAGGTCCTGGCAGTCGCGGGCGAGCTGCTTGGCGTGTTCCTCGGAGTAGTCGGTGACGTTCGGGAACGCCATGTGGTGCACGATGATCTTGTTGGTCGGGATGGCGCTGACCGACAGCGGGTCCGCCGGCGGCCGGGCCGCCCACTCGTCGCAGCTGATGATCCAGTCGAGGTCCGCGCCCGGCGCGGCCTGCGCGGCGGAGGGCAGGGCGAGCTCGCTCCCGACGACCGCGACCGCGGCGGCGCCGAGGCCGGCCCGCAGCAGCGTACGGCGGTCCAGCTCGGGGTGGTCGAAGTGCATGGCATCTCCTCGATGGCCCGGCCGGACCGGGCGATGTAAAGGAACTCCAACTGCTGCGCGCGAGTTGGAGAATATTGCCACGAACGGGCGGCGCGCCAGAGGACAAATGCCACCGGCGGCCGGCGACTCCTACCACCGGAGTAGGCGATGTCACGTCCGCTGACCGGGACGGACCATGTCGTGCCGCCGCCCGGCGTGGCAACCTGGTGCGGTGCGCCCGCCCAGCCTGACCGGAGTCCTCGTGCTCGTCGCCGTGCTCGCGGTCGCCGGCGCGTTCGGCTGGTGGCGCCGCCGCCACGACGGTCGGCTGCGGGCTGTCCGCGAACGCCCGCCGGGCGCGGCGGACCGCGACGCGTCGGCCGCCGTCGGCGACGCCCCGCACCGGGCCACCCTCGCCGCCCTCGGGGTACGCCCCGGCGTGGTCACGCTGGTGCAGTTCTCCGCCCCGGTCTGCGCGCCGTGTCGGGCCACCCGCCGCGTCCTCGACGACGTCACCGGCCGCCTCGACGGGGTGGCGCTGCGGGAGGTCGGCGTGGACGAGCACCTCGACGCGGCCCGCGACCTGGACGTCTGGCGTACCCCGACGGTGCTGGTGGTGGACGCGGCCGGACGCGTCGTGCGCCGGGCCGCCGGCGTGCCCGACCGGGCCGAACTGCTCGCGGCGCTCGCCCCGCTCACCGCCGGCGCCGCCCGGTGACCGGTCGGCGCTCGGCGGGCGTGCGGTTGACCCGGCGGCGGGTGGTGGACCACGGCCGCCTCGCGGCGAGCCTCTGTGCGTCGGCCAGTCCCGCCTGACCGACCGCCCCGCCGTCCGAACGGAAACCCCATGCTGCTCGACCCCCGGGGGCCGCGCTTCGCCGCCGCCCTCACCACCGTCGTTCTCGCCGTCGCCCTGGTCACCGGCTCAGGGCTGCTCGTGCTCGCCCAGGCCGTGGTCTTCGCGCTCACCGCCGCCAGCCCGCGCCTCGGTCCGTACGGCCTGCTCTTCCGGGCCCTGGTCGCGCCCCGGCTGGGCCCGCCGGACGAGTGGGAGCCGGCCGCCCCGGTGCGGTTCGCCCAGATCGTCGGGCTGGTCTTCGCCACCGTCGGCGCCGTCGGCTTCCTCGCCGGCGCGCCCGTGGTCGGCCTGATCGCCACCGCCGCGGCGCTGGCCGCCGCGTTCCTCAACGCGGCGTTCGGGCTCTGCCTCGGCTGCGAGGCCTACCTGGCGGTCCGTCGGCTGACCGGCCGCCCGCTCGCCGCCCGGGTCGCCGTCCCGCCCCGCTGACCACCCCGCCCGATCGCCGGATGCCGCCCCGGCCCGTGCCGCCCGTACGCTGGCCCGGCCGGCACGGGGACGGGGGAGTGGCATGGGTGGTCGGGCGCGACTGGACCGGCGCAGCGTGCTCGCCGCCGCCGGCGGGCTGGCGCTCGCCGGGATCGGCGTTCCGGTCGGGCTGGCCGCCACCGCCGACCGGCCGCCGGCGCCGCGCGGACGGCGGCCGATCAGCATGGCGATGCACCTGCACGCCTCGTTCAGCGAGGGCATCGCCAGCTACGCCGCCCACCTCGACCAGGCCCGCCGCAACGCCGTCGACGTGCTCTGGTGGACCGACCACGACTTCCGCGTCGCCGCCCACGACCACCGCCGGGTCGTCCACTTCGACGGCCCGCAGGAGCTGGAGGGCGGGTTGGCCTGGACCTGGACGGCCGCCACCGAGGGGCGGCTCACCGGGTCGGCCGCCGAGTTCGTGGCCGCGCCGGACGCCGCCGACGGTCCCGGCCGCGCGCTGCGCCTCAGCGCCGCCGGCACGGGCACCCACTGGTACGCCGGCAAGGCCTGGAACTGGACCCACACCGGGAACATCTCCGACACCACACTGCACCTCGACGTGCGGCCCGAGGCGGCCGGGCCGGACGCCACGCTGACCGTCGAGATCGCGTTGTCCCACCACCCGGCCGGTCCGGGACGGCCCGCCGGCCAACTGGTGCTGCGCTACCGGCTGGGCGCGACGGACACGGTCCGGCACACTCCCGACGGCCGGCACGGCACCGTCGACCTGCCCGCGCCCGTCGGCGCCTGGCGGCGGCACACGCTGGACCTGCTCGCCGACGCGCGGCGGCTCTGGCCCGACCTGGTGGCCGGCGACAACTCGCTGCGCGGGCTGCGCCTCGGCGTGACGGTGGCCGGCGGCGCACGCGGCGCGTACCTGGTCGACCGGCTGGTCTTCGACCGGGCCCGCCGCGCCGGGCAGGCCGGCGAGGAACTGCGCGCCGAGGTGCTGGCCGGCTACGCCGACGCCTACCCGGGCGTGACCCACCACCGCGCCTACGAGGTGTCGATGGTCCGGCACCTCAACTGGTTCGGCGGCGACGGCACGCTGCCGCGCTTCCCGTCCCCGCCGTACCGGGACGACGACGTCGAGGCGACCGAGCGGATGGTGGAGTTCCTGCACGGCCACGGCGGCGTGGTCTGCTGGAACCACCCGCTGGACGTGGAGCGCCGCGAGTCCCTGGCCCGGCTGCTGGTGGCCCGGGACGCGCTCGGCGTCGACCTGATCGAGATCGGACGGGCCCCGGTCGCTGACCATCTCTGGGCGTACGACGTGGCGGCCCGCAACGCGATCCCGCTGACCGCCGTCGGTGTCACCGACGACCACAACGGCACCGACTGGCGGACCGGCCGGGACCGGTTCGTCACCTCCGTCTGGGCGGCGTCGACCGACCGTGAGGACCTGGTCGCCGCGCTGCGCGCCGGGCAGGCGTGGTTCGCCGACCTCGCCGTCTACCGGGGCGCCCTGGACCTGGAACTCGGCGGGCGCAGCGCCATGGGCGCGCTGCCGACGGTCGCCGAGGACGCCGTGACGGTGCGGCTGCGGGCCACCGACCTGCCGGCCGGGTCCACCCTGGAGGTGGTCACCGGCGACGTCGACCGCGCCGGCGCGGCGGACCCGACCCCCGCGATCCGGACCGGTCAGGTGCCGTGGCGGGAGCTGCGACAGGGCTGGCACGACCTGCCGGTGCGGGTGGGCGCCGGGGCGTACGTGCGCACGCAGGTCCGGGACCGCGAAGGCGCGATCGTCGGGGCCAGCAACCCGGTCTGGCTGCTCCGCGAGCCTCCGCCTGGAGGTGTCCCGCCCGCCCGCCGGTTCTGACCGGTCGGCCGTCCTTGATCGACTCCATGTCGCCGAAGTGGTGCCGTCCGAGGGCCTCTGATGGCGCCACTTCGCCGAGGTGGAGTCGATCAAGGACGATCCGGTCCGGGACGACCGCGCCCCACATATACCGGTGAACGGTATATGCTCTCGCCATGAGTGACGCTCCGCTGCGGGAACCGACGTTCCTGGTGCTCACCGCGTTGGCCGAGGCGCCCCGCCACGGCTACGCGGTCATCGAGGACGTGCTGCGCATCTCCGACGGCCGGGTCCGGTTGCGTGCCGGCACCCTCTACGCCGTCCTCGACCGACTGCGGTCCGACGGTCTGATCGAGGTGGACCGTGAGGAGGTGGTGCAGTCCCGGCTGCGCCGCTACTACCGGCTCACCGCGCTGGGCGCCACCCGCCTCGCCGACGAGGTGGCCCGGCTGCGCCGCCACGCCGACACCGCCGGCCGCCGGCTGCGCGCCGCCGGCCTGCTCCCCGAGGGGGGTCCCGCGTGAGCGCGAGGAGTGAGCCGGTGTTGCGAGCCCCGCAGTCGCGAACGGACGGAGGCCCCGCGTGAGTGCGAGGAGTGAGCCGGTGTTGCGAGCCCCGCAGTCGCGAACGGATGGAGGCCCCGCGTGAGCGCGAGGAGTGAGCCGGAGCCCGGTGTGAGCGTGACGAGTGGGAGCGACGTCGACCTGGAGCGCCGCTACCGCCGGTTGCTCGCCGTCCACCCCTGGGCCCACCGCCGGGTGTACGAGGAGGAGATGCTGGCCGTCCTGATGGCGGACGCGCGCCCGGGGCAGACCCGGCCGGGTCTGCGGGACACGGTGGATCTGGTGGTCGCCGGCCTGCGGGCCCGGCTCCGGGTGGGCGCACGGGGGTTCACCGAGCCGGCCTGGTCCGACGCGGCGGCCGTCACCGGTCTGCTGGTGGCCCTGGCGCTGACCGCCGTGGCCGGGAAGAACCTGCTCGACCAGGTAGTGGTGGACGCGTCGCTGCCGCCGCCGCTGCGGCCCGCCGCGCCGGACGTGGTCGACTGGCTGCGGGTGCTCGGCTGGGCGGCGGTCGCGGTGACCGCCGCGGTCGGCCTGCGTCGGGTCGCCGCGGTGCTGGCCTGGGGCGGGGTGGCGGGCTGGCTGGTGCTGGTCGGCCCGGGCGTGGTGGACCAGCCGGGCTACGTGGTGGACACGCTCCCGCAGTTCACCCTGGCGGTGATCGCCGCCGCGGCGCTCACCGTGCCCGCCCCGCCCCGACGGGCGGTCGGGCTGCTCGGCCCGCGCCGGCTCGCCGCCGTGGTGAGCGGTCCGGCCCTGGTCGCGGGGTTGCTGGAGCTGAACCGGGCGACCAGCCCGCTCTTCGGCGGCGGCCCGGCGTCCTACCAGAGCTTCTACGGGCTGACCGCCGGCAGCGAGCCGGTGATGTGGCTCTACCTCGCCGGGCTCGCGGTGGCGGCGCTCGCGGTCTGCGTACCGGTGGCGGGGCTCGCCCCGGCCGTCCGCCGCCGGATCCTGGTGGTGCTGGCGCCGGTCGCGGCCCTGGTGCTGGTGATCGACGAAGCGTTGGCCGGTTGGGCGACGTCGACGGTCCACATGGGCCACGTCGTCCCGCTGGTTCCGGCGCAGTGGGCGATGCTGGCGCTCGTCCCGCCGGTCACGTTCCTGGCCGGCGTGCTGCTGGTCCGGCGGCGGGAGGAGCGGCAGCGGATGGTGGCGCTGGGGCGGGCCGCCGACCGGGAGCGACCCACCGGCTGAGGGTTGCGCGGGTCTGCTGCAGTGGCGGTGTGTCCGTTACCGACCATCCGCCGCCCGGCCCCGGACCGGCGGGACACCGCCGGTCCGGGGCCGCCGTCCGGCGTACGGAAGCGTCCGTTGCGCCGATGGCCGGCGGCGCCGGCGCGACCAGAATGACCAGCGAGGCGGCAACCGGCTGCCGTCCCTGGAACGCGGTGGGGTTCGTCGCATGAGCGGCTGGCAGCTGTCCGGCTACACGCCGGTTCGTACGCTCGGCTCCGGGGCGTCGGGCAGTGTCGTGCTCGCCACCCACGACGACACCGGCACCCCGGTCGCGATCAAGTATCTGGTTCGCGACCTCGGTGCGGACTCCTCGTTCCACACCGCCTTCCGCGACGAGGCCCGGTTGCTCGGCGAGATCGACGACCAGCACGTCAGCCGGCTCTACGAGTACGTCGAGTCACCGCACGGCGCGGCCATCGTGATGGAGCTGGTCGACGGGGTCTCGCTGCGGCAGATGCTGCGCGCGCACGGCCCGACCACCCCCGAGGCGGCGCTCTGCGTGTTGAAGGGCTCGCTCGCCGGGCTCGCCGCCGCACACGCGCACGGGGTCGTGCACCGTGACTACAAGCCGGAGAACGTGCTGGTCACCGGCGCCGGGTCGAGCAAGCTCGCCGACTTCGGCATCGCCATGCCGATCGGCCGGGGCTCGGACACCACCGTCTCCGGCACGCCCCGCTACATGGCCCCCGAGCAGTGGACCGGCGCCCCGGCCAGCCCCGCCTGCGACATCTACGCCGCCACCGCCACGTTCTTCGAGTGCCTCACCGGGCGGCCCCCGTACCAGGGTCCGGACCTGCTCTCCCTGCGCGAGCAGCACGCCACCGCGCCGATCCCCACCGACCCGGCGCCCGCCCCGGTGCACGAGCTGCTGCGGCACGGGATGGCCAAGAGCCCCGACGACCGGCCGCAACCGGCCCAGGTCTTCCTGGAGCTGCTCGACCGGGTGGCCGGCGCCGGGTACGGGCCCGAGTGGGAGGAACGCGGGTTGCGCGAGCTGGCCCGCCGGGCCGCGCTGCTCGCCGCGCTGTGGCCGTTCCCCGACCGGGCGGAGGGCGCCACCGCGGTGGCCAGCACCGCGCTCGGCGCCTCGACCGGCCGGGGCGGCCTGTTCCGGCGGGGACGCAAGCGCACCATGCTGGCGGCCGGTGCCGTGGTCGCCGCCGTGCTGGCCGGCGGCGCCGGCTACAGCTACGCCGCCCGCGAGAGCCCGGCCGCCGCCGGGGCTCCCGCCGGCCCGTCGCCCGCCGGTCCCACCCCGACCGACCCGCCCACACCGGACCCGACGGCCGTCACGCCCCCGGACGTCACCCCGACCGCGTCGCCGCCGGCCACGCCGTCCGTCCTGCCCACCCCGCCGGCCGGCACGCCGTCCGCCACGCCGGACGGAACCCGGGCGCCGACCCGCCCGCCGGTCCGCACCAGCGCACCGACCCCCACCCCGTCGCGCAGCACCACGCCGCCGCCCCCGCCGGACGTCACCGCGCCGGTCGTCGGCGGCGTCAGCGCCGATCCGGGTCAGCTCGAACCGAGGGGCTGCCCGTTCGGGATCCAGAGCAGCACCGTCTCCGTCCCCGTCACCGACGACCGCAGCGGTCCGGCCGCCCTGAAGGTCACATTCCGTTACACAGTGGAGGGCGCCACCGGAACGGTCCGGATGGCCGCCGCCGGGCGCGGCGTGTTCACCGGCACGCTCGGTCCGTTCGCGGCACCGAAACAGAGCAGCCGCATCCCGGTCCAGGTCACCGCCGTCGACGCCGCCGGCAACGCGACCACCTCGGCGAAACCGGTGTACGTGACGCTCTACAACTACTGCACCCCCGGCTAGGAGTACGACGTGCCCGTTGCCCAGCACCGCAGTCCGGACCGGGGACGGCCGGCGTGACGCGGCCGGAGGAGCCCACCGAGGCGCTGCCCACCCGCGCCCTGCCCGCCGACCCGGCCCGCGACGCGCAGGCCGCCGCGCCCACCGTCCACCTCGTCCCGCCCCGACCACCGGCCGACGCGGATGCCACCGCGCCCCTGACCGTCGACCAAGCGGGCGCGGCGGAACCGACCGTGCACCTCGCCGGCCAGGGAGCGGGCCCGCCCGCCGACGCCGATGCGACGGTGCACCTGGCTGGTCGGGGAGTGACGCCGCCCGCCGACAGCGATGCGACGGTGCACCTGGCTGGTCGGGGAGCGACGCCGCCCGCCGACAGCGATGCGACGGTGTACCTCGCCGGTCCGGGGGCGGCCCGGCCCGGCGACGCCGATCCGACGGCGCGTCTCGTCGGCCCGCGTCAGCCCGGCCGGCCCGACGCCGACGGGACGGTGGACCTCGGTGGTACGGGCGTGGCCGGGGCGGTCCGGGCCGAGCCGACCGTGCACCTCGCCCCGCCGCAGCAGGTCACCGGGCCGCCGACCGCCGTGTACCTGCCGGGGTCCACCGGCCCGGCCGCCCCGACCGCGGGGGCGTACCGGGATCCGACCGCGCGGGCGGTGAGCGGCGTGCCCGCGCCGGCGTCCGGCGGCGAGCTGCGGTTCGGCCCGGGCGTGCCGGCGACCCCGCCACCGCCGCCGGCCTGGCCGGTCGCGCCGCCCATCCGTCCGCCGCGACCGCTCTGGCGTCGCGTCGTCTCGGTGCTGTCCACCCTGCTCACCGCCGTGCTGCTGGTGACGGTCGGTCTCTACCTGTGGCAGCGGCTGCGGCCGTTGGAGGTCGAGCAGGTCGCGGTGGCGGTGCCCCGGCCGCCCGGCATCGCGTGCGACGTGACCGTCGACGTGGTGGCCACGGTCCGCACCAACGGGCGCGCCGGCACGATCCGCTACCAGTGGTTCCGCTCCGACGCGCCGCCCGGCGCGCTGCTCAGCGAGCGGGTCGGCAGCGGGCAGCGGACCGCCACGCTCACCCTCAGGTGGACGTTCAGCGGGGTCGGCGCGACCACCGGGACGGCCACCGTGAACATCATCGAGCCCGCGCCGGTGCAGGCCGGCACGCGGGTCAGCTACCGCTGCCCCGGGGGCTGACCGCGTTTCCGCGCGTGTGGGCCCGGGTAGGCCTTCCGGAACGATCCTGACCACATGCGTGGAGGCCCTTCGATGAGAGACAACTTCGGCGACGCGGTGGGCGACGCGTTCCGTTCGGTGATGCTGTTCCTGCCCAAGGCGGTCGCGTTCGTCGCCATCCTGGTCGTCGGCTGGCTGATCGCCAAGGCCGTGCTCAAGCTGGTGGACAAGGTCCTCGAGCGGGTGCACTTCGACCGGGCGGTCGAGCGCGGCGGCATCAAGACCGCGCTGGCCCGCTCGAAGTACGACGCCAGCGACATCGTCGCCAAGCTCGCCTACTACGGCGTGCTGCTGGTCACGCTGCAGCTCGCGTTCGGCATCTGGGGTCCGAACCCGATCTCCGACCTGATCGCCGGCGTCGTCGCCTGGCTGCCCCGGGCGTTCGTCGCCATCGTCATCGTCGTGGTGGCCGCGGCCATCGCCCGCGCGGTGAAGGACATCATCTCCAGCGCGCTCGGCGGTCTCTCCTACGGTCGGGTGCTGGCCAACCTCGCCTCGGTGTTCATCCTGGGCCTGGGCGTGATCGCCGCGCTCAACCAGATCGGCGTCGCCACCGCGGTGACCACCCCGGTGTTGATCGCGGTGCTCGCCACCGTCGGCGGCATCCTGGTCGTCGGCGTCGGCGGCGGGCTGGTCCGGCCGATGCAGAGCCGCTGGGAGACCTGGCTGACCCGGGCCGAGGAGGAGTCCCGGACCATCGCCACCCACGCCCGCGCCTACCAGGCCGGTCGACGTGACGTGGCGGCCCGCATGGCCACGTCGGACCCGTACGGCGAGGCGGAGCTGACCCAGCCGGTGGCCCGGGACGCCGAGGCCGACCGCACCCAGCCGGTGTCGGCGTACGCGGGTTCCGAGCCGACCCAGCCGGTGCCGGCCCGGACCGGCGCGGAGGCCAGCCCGGCGGCGTCCACGGACGTCACCCAGGCGATCCCGTCGTTCTCCGACTCCGAGCGCACCCAGCCGACCGCACCCCGCCAGCCCACGGCCGAGCAGGCCGCGGACAGCGAGGCCACCATGGTCATCCCGCCGGCGGACGTGGACAAGTTCCGCCGCTGACCCCTCGTCGCGCGACACCGGGGCGGGATCCGACGTCGGGTCCCGCCCCGGTCGCGTGTCGCACGGGACCACCCGCCGGCGCGGGTCCGGCTACGATCGTCGGCATGACCTGGCGATGTTGATGCCTTCCTGAGCGACGAGGCCGCGGGCCACCGCGGACGCCGTGCACTGCGACCGGTGTCCGTCACGTCCCGTGGGAAGGCCTCATGCTCGTCGCACCTGCCCGCGTGCCCGCGACCCGCCGCCTGGCGGCGACGCTCTACGGCTACGCGTTCCTCACCGACCTCGTCCTGCTCTACCCGCTCTACGTGCTGCTGTTCGCCGACACCGGGCTGTCGGTCGGGCAGATCTCGACGCTGTTCGTCCTCTGGGCGGTCGCCGGCATCCTGTTGGAGGTGCCGTCGGGGGCCCTGGCCGACGCGCTCTCCCGCCGGCTGCTGCTCTGCCTGGCGCCGCTGCTCACGGCCGCCGGTTTCGCGCTCTGGGTGCTGCTGCCGTCCTACCCGGCGTTCGCCGTCGGGTTCCTGCTCTGGGGGGCCGGCGGCGCGTTGCGCTCCGGTGCGCTGGAGGCGCTGGTCTTCACCGAGCTGGACCGTCTCGGCGCGGCCGACCGCTACGCCCGGCTGATCGGCCGCACCCGCACCGCCGAGGTCCTCGGCGCGGTCGGCTCGGGGGTGCTCGCCGGGCCGGTGTTCGCGGTCGGCGGCTACCTCGCCGTCGGCGCGGCCAGCGTGGCGACCTGCCTGCTCGCCGCCGCGGTCGCGGCCCGCTTCCCGGAGCACCGCACCGCGCCGGCCGCCACCGCGCCGGCCGCCGTCGCGCCGCTCGCCACCCCGTCGGCCGCCACCCCGTCGGCCGCCGCCCCGCCGTCGGGCCCGGGGGAGGCGCCGGACGACGACGAGCCCGGCTGGCTGGACAGCCTGCGCGGGGGTCTCGCCGAGGTGCGGGCCGACCGCGCCGTCCGCGCGGCCGTGCTGCTGGTCGCCGCGGTGGCCGCGATCTGGGGTGGCCTGGACGAGTACACCGGGCTGCTGGCCCGGGACACCGGGGTGGCCGAGGTGACCGTGCCGCTGCTGCTCCTGCTGGTGTGGGCCGGGATGTCGGTGGGCGGACTGCTCGCCCCGTGGGGCGAGCGGTTGTCCCGTCGCGGGTACGCCGGCCTCCTGGTGTTCGCGGCGGGGGCGCTGGCGGCCGGGGCGCTGGCGCGGCACCCGGGGGGTTTCCTGCTGCTGGCGGTGGCGTTCGCCGCGTTCCAGCTCGCCACCGTGCTGGCCGACGTCCGGCTCCAGGCCAGGATCAGTGGTTCCGCGCGGGCCACGGTCACCTCGCTGGCCGGGATGGCCACCGACCTGACCACCGTCGCCTTCTACGGCGCGTACGGGCTGCTCGCCGGCGCGGTGGGCAATCCGGTCGCCTTCGCGGTGGCCGTGCTGCCCTATCTGCTGGTGGCGCTCTGGCTGTTCGCCGGACGGGGGTGAGTTGCCAGAAAAGGGATGAATCATCGCATTCAGGATTACGGTGGGTCCGGACACGACCGACCGCGGGGAGACGATAGCGGTGACGTTGGAAGCAGAGCGCACGCTGCGCGACGAGGACCTGACCGGGCTGGCGGAGCTGGCCGCCCAACTGCGGGTGGACGCGATCCGGTGCACGACGATGGCCGGCTCCGGGCACCCCACCTCCAGCCTCTCCGCCGCCGACCTGCTCGCGGTGCTGGTCGCCCGGCACCTGCGCTACGACTGGTCCTACCCGGGCAACCCCGGCAACGACCACCTGATCCTCTCCAAGGGGCACGCGTCGCCGCTGCTGTACGCGGTGTTCCGGGCCACCGGCGCGATCAGCGAGCAGGAGCTGCTGGAGACGTACCGCCGGTCCGGCTCGCGCCTGCAGGGCCACCCCACCCCGGTCCTGCCCTGGGTGGACGTGGCCACCGGCTCGCTCGGCCAGGGCCTGCCGGTGGGCGTCGGCGTGGCCCTGGGCGCCCAGTACCTCGACCGCTCGCCGGCCCACGTCTGGGTGCTGTGCGGCGACAGCGAGATGGCCGAGGGCTCGATCTGGGAGGCCCTGGACAAGGCGGGCCACTACGGGCTGCGCGCCCTGACCGCGATCGTCGACGTCAACCGGCTGGGGCAGCGCGGCCCGACCGAGCTGGAGTGGGACCTGGACAGCTACCGGCGGCGGGTCGAGGCGTTCGGCTGCCGGGCGATCGTCGTCGACGGGCACGACCTCGGCGCGATCGACGACGCGTACGGGCAGGCGCGGGAGGCCACCGGACCGACCGTGGTGCTGGCCCGCACGGTCAAGGGCCGCGGGGTGCCCGAGATCGAGAACGACCCGTCCTGGCACGGCAAGGCGCTCGACCCCGAGCTGGCCGACCGGGCCGTGCGGGCGCTCGGCGGACCCCGGCGGATCCGGGTCGCCGGGCCGAAGCCGCCCGCCGCGCCGCGCGCCGACCCGGTCGAGCACCGGCGACCCGAGCTGCCCCGTTGGTCGCGCGGCGCGAAGGTCGCCACCCGGGACGCGTACGGGGACGCGTTGCGCGCGCTCGGCGCGGTCCGGCCGGACGTGGTCGCCCTCGACGGCGAGGTCAGCGACTCCACCCGGGCCGACCGCTTCGCCGACGCGTACCCGGACCGGTTCTTCCAGATGTTCATCGCCGAGCAGCAGCTCGCCGCCGCGGCCGTGGGCCTGGCGGTACGCGGCCGGCGGCCGTTCGCGGCGACGTTCGCCGCGTTCTGGTCCCGCGCCTACGACTTCATCCGGATGGCCGGCGTCTCCCGCGCCGACATCACGCTGGTCGGCTCGCACGCCGGAGTGGAGATCGGCCCGGACGGCCCGTCCCAGATGGGGCTGGAGGACATCGCCGCGCTGCGTGCGGTGCCCGGCTCGACGGTGCTCTGCCCCGCCGACGCCGTCTCCTGCGCGGCCCTGGTCGCCCAGCTGCCCGACCGCCCCGGCGTCAGCTACCTGCGCACCACCCGCGGCGCCTATCCGGTGCTCTACGACGACGGCGAGGAGTTCCCGGTCGGCGGCAGCCGGGTGGTCCGTGACGGCGGTGACGTCGCGCTGCTCGGCACCGGCGTCACCGTGCACGTCTGCCTCGCCGCCGCCGACGAGCTGACCCGGGAGGGGATCGACGCCCGGGTGGTGGACCTCTACTCGATCAAGCCGGTGGACCGGGACCGCCTGCTGGAGGCGGTCCGCGACACCGGGGGGCGGCTGGTGGTGGTGGAGGACCACTACCCGGAGGGCGGCCTCGGCTCCGCGGTGCTGGAGGAGCTGGCCGACCTGGGCGCGCCGGCGCGGGTCCGTCACCTGGCGGTGCGCGGGTTGCCCGGCTCCGGCACGCCCACCCAGCAGCTCGACCGCGCCGGGATCGGCGTGCACGCGGTCGTCTCGGCGGCCCGCGCCCTGGCCTGACCGGGTTTGCCCGCGTCGCCGGCGGGTAGCCACGCTGCCGCCGACGGGAGGACCGACCATGGCCGAACCGGAGTTCTACGCGCGGGTGTCCGCCCGCGCGGGCGTGTCGGAGGCGTCCGCGCGGGCGCTGACCGAGGCGACGCTGCGCACGCTCGCCGAGCGGCTTAGCGGCGGCGAGGCCGCCGACCTGAGCGAGCACGTGGCGCACGAGCTGCGCCCGCTGCTGGCCCGGGCGCGGGTCGAGGACCCGCAGGCCTTCGGGTACGACGAGTTCCTGCGCCGGATCGCCGAGCGGGCCGGCGCGACCCCGGCCGACGCCGAGCGCGGCGCGCGTGCGGTGCTGCAGGCACTGCACCGGGTGGTCGGGCCCGCGGAGTTCAACCGGGCCATGGCCCAGCTGCCCCGGGAGATCGGCGAGCTGGCCCAGCCCGCCCCACGGGTGTAAGGAAGGGGCCCCGCTTAACGCTTCCGGTAGAGGCGGGGCCCCCTCTTAACGCACCTGCCCGGGCATCAGCCGGCCAGGTGCAGGAACGACCACTGGTGGCCGTCGGGATCCCGGAAGCCGCGCATGGAGAGGTGCCCGAGGTCCTGGACCGGCCCGAGCGCGGTGCCACCCGCGGCGACCGCGCGTGCGACCAGCGCGTCGACCTGCTCGGGCCGGTCCACGCCGAGGCCCACGATCACCTCCCGGGCGGTCGCGGTGTCGCAGACGTCGGCGCCGGCGAACGCGGCGAAGGCGTCGGGGAGGTGCAGGACCAGGTGCGTGGTCGCGCCGAAGCTGAGCTGCGCGCTCGGCGCGCCCGGTGGCCGGGGCGCCGCGACGAAGCCGAGGGCGGTGAAGAACGCCACCGCGGCGTCGAGGTCGCGCACCGGAAGGTTGACGAACGTCGCACCGGTCATCGGGCCGCCTCCCGCTCCAGCAGCGCCTTCAGCGCGCCCAACCGGTCCCGCCAGTACGCCCTGAGCCGTTCCGCCTCGCCGGCGTCGGCCAGCTTCTCGTGCAGCACCGCCACCCGCGCCTTCGACGCGCCGACCGCGGTCAGGCCGACCACGATCCGGCTCGGGCCGCCCGCCCAGTCCGCCCGGAACGTCTTCGGCCCCGTCGCGGTGCGTACCCGCACCTCGACGTCGGGCAGCCAGCGCCGGCGGGTCGCCTCGTCGGCGAACGCGTGGAACAGCGTCTGCACCGGCACGGCGACGGTCCGGCTGCCGCCGGCCTCGAACCCGCCGCCCCGCCGCTGACCCGGTGCGCGCAGGCCGCGCGCCTGCTCGTAGCCGACGGTGACGGTCTGCGCCCACCAGCCCGGCACCCCGTGCGTGTCGACCAGCCACCGGGCGGTCTCGGTGTGGGTCCGCTCGACCGCGCCCCACGCGTCGAGCCGGTCGAACCAGCCGGCCCAGTCCTGCCCGGTCCGCTCGCGCAGCAGCGCGTCGGAGATGCGGTCCTGTTGGGTCCGTCCCCCGGCCGGGGCCACCGGCGGGGTGCGGGCGGGTTCGGCCTTGGCGAGCATCTGCCGGCGGGCGGTGGTGTAGCTCTCGCCGGTCTTGTCCATCCGGGTGCGTACCCGGGACTTGAAGGACTTCTGACGGGTCATCGCGCGCTCCCTGTCACGACCCGGTCGGGAACCCACGCTTCCGGCGACCGTGCCGTGCGGCTGCCGCGCGGTGGTCAGGTGTCGCGTCCCGAGGGCTCGAAGCCCCCTTTGCCTCCGCGTGCCGGTGGCGTGGGCACCGGATCGGAGGTGGGGCGCGGGACCGCGCCGAGCCCCAGTCTAGGCCGGATCCTGCTGCCGGGGGAGGCCGGCGCGCCGGCCCGCCTCATTCCGGCAGCGCGTCGAGGTAGACCCAGCGGCCGTCCTCCCGGGCGAAGCGGCTGTGCTCGGCGAGCGTCCCGGCCCGGCCGCCCTCGGTGTAGTGGGCCCGGAAACGGACCGTCCCGGTGCTGTCGAACAGACCGCCCTGTGCGGTCTCCAGCACCTCCAGGCGGGTCCACCGGGTGCCCGGGTCCAGCTCCAGCCGGGCCGGCCGGGTGCGGGAGTGCCAGCTGTGCCGCAGGTAGTCGGCGTCGCCGCGGGCGAACGCGCTGAACCGCGAGCGCATCAGCGCCTCCGCGGTGGCCGCCGTCGCGACGCCCCGGTGGACCGGCGCGCAGCAGTCCTCGTACGGCCGGCCCGACCCGCACGGGCAGGCCGTGTTCTGCTTCCCCATCCGACGATTCTCACCCGCCGCCCGGCCGCGCCCGCGACGGGTCCCGCCGGGCGCCGCCATCCGTGCGCGGGGCAGCGCCGGCGGGGAAGCCGCACTACCCTCCGAGGACCATGAGCGCGAGCCCGACCCGGCGCGACCTCGACCCGGCACGGGTCCGCCGTTACCTGACCGCCTCGCTCGGGCCGGCCGGCGAGGTGGCCGACTGCGGCCCGTTGAGCGGTGGCGGCTTCGCCGCGGTGTGGTGGGTGCGCCTGGCCGACGGCCGTGACGTGGTGCTCAAGGTCGGGCCACCGCCGCACGTGCCGCTGCTGCGCTACGAGACGGACATGATCGGCGCGGAGGCGCGCTACCTGCGCCTGGTGGCCGCCCGCGCGCCGGCGGTGCCGGTGCCGGCGTTGCTGCACCACGGCCGCCATCCCGAGCTGGGCGACTGGCTGCTCACCGCGCGGCTGCCCGGCCGTACCCTGTGGGACCTGACCCGGGCCGGCGCGGACGTCGGGCCGCTGCGCGCCGAGTTCGGCCGGGCGCTGGCCGCGCTGCACGCCGTCACCGGCGACCGGTACGGCTACGACGGCGGCCGCGCCACCGCCCCCACCTGGCGGGGCGCCTACACCGCGATGGTGGACGACCTGCTCGCCGACGCGGCCGACTGGGCGGTGCCGCTGCCGGTGCCCGCGTCCCGGATCCGCGCGCTGGTCGCCCGGCACGCGGCCGTCCTCGACGTGGTGCGCCGCCCGGCGTTGCTGCACTTCGACGGCTGGGCCGGCAACGTGCTGGCGGTGGACGGTCCGGACGGCACGCCCCGGCTCAGCGGCCTGGTCGACGGCGAGCGGCACCTGTGCGGCGACCCGCTGCTGGACCTGGTGTCGCCGTTGCTGTTCCGCCGCGCCGAGGACGAGCCGGACGACCCGCTGGTCCGGGCCTACCGGGCGGCCGCGCCGTTCGCCCTGGACGAGGGCGCGCGGCGACGGCTCGGGCTCTACCGGCTGCACCTCTACCTGCTGATGACGGTGGAGATGCCCAGCCGGGGCATCACCGCGGAGTCCGACCCGGGCCGGGTGGCGCTGCTGGCCGAGTTGCTCGACGCCGAGCTGGCCGACCTGGCCGGATCCAGGCGCTGAGCGCCCGGCGCGCGGCGGGTGCTCACGGGACGGTGTCGGGGTGGACCTCGACGTCGTAGAGCAGCCGCACGTGCCGGCGGCCGTTCGTGACGCCGACGAAGACCGGGTCGCCGGCGGGGGTGCGGCCCTGCCGCCACACCTCCTGCCGGGCCGCCTCCCGGGAGTCGTGGTGGATCCGGCCCTGCCGGTGCAGGTGCAGGACGCGCCGCGCGGTGCCGGGGTCGCTGGCGAGCTGGATGCGCAGGAGCGTCATGGCGATGGCCTCCCTACCCGCCGAATCGACGACTCCCAACTTACCGGCGTTAAGTTGCCTGTACAGCGTTTATTCTGGGCGGCATGAGCAGCGGCGAACCGGTCTGGCTGCGGGCGCAGCCGAGCCGGACCCGGCACCGGCGGCCCCTGACCCGGGAGGGCATCGTCGACGCGGCGGTGGCCCTGCTCGACGAGCACGGAGCCGACGGCCTCACCATGCGCCGCCTCGCGGAGCGTCTGAACGTGACCGCCACCGCGCTGTACTGGCACGTGCGGACCAAGGACGACGTGCTGGACCTGGCGGTCGACCGGATCTTCGGCGACGTGCCGATCCCCGAGCCGACCGACGCCTGGGCGGACGACCTGCGGGTCCTCGTCCGGGGGTGGCGTGCCGCCATGCTCGACCACCCCTGGGCGCCGGGGCTGGTCGGGCGCCCGATGCTCGGGCCCAACGTGCTGGCCCGCACGGAGTTCCTGCAGGCCGCGCTGGTGCGCGGTGGCTACCGCGGACGCCGACTCGCCGTCGTCACGCGCCTGCTGGCGAACGTCGTCGTCGGTTCCTCGCTGACCGAGGCCACGTGGCGACGCGCCAGCGACCCGGAGGCGCGGACAGCCGCCCGCGCCCACGTCGCCTCGCACCCCGACGCCTACCCGACTCTGGTCGCCTCCGGCCACCTCGACGACGCCAGGTGGAACGACGACCTGCTGTTCGAGGAGGGCCTCACCGCCGTCCTCGGGGCGGCGCCACCATGACTCTCTGGTGGATCAGAGCCAGCCGGAGCGGCGGAACAACCGGTGCAGCGTCACCGCCGACGTCGCCATGAGCAGCAGCGCGCCGGCGTAGCCGTACCGCCAGTGCAGCTCGGGCATGTGCGCGAAGTTCATCCCGTAGACGCCGGCCACCGCGGTCTGCGAGGCGGCGATCGCCGCCCACGACGCGATCTTGCGCATGTCGTGGTTCTGCTCCACCGCGAGCTGCGCCAGCCGCGACTGGACCAGCGACGTGAGCAGCTCGTCGTACGCGCCGATCCGCTCGACCGCCCGGCCCAGCCCGTCGGACACGGCGGTGAACCGGTGGCGCAGCGCGGGCGGCGGGCCGCCGTCGGGGGAGTCCTGCAGCGCGCGCAGCGCCGCCGGCAGCGGCAGCACCGCCCGCTTGAACTCCACCACCTCGCGCTTGAGCTGGTAGAGGTGCTGGATGTCGGCGCCGCGCTCGCGGGCGAACACGCTCTCCTCCACCCGCTCCAGGTCCCGTTCCAGGTGCTCGGCGACCTCCAGGTAGAGGTCGACCATCCGGGCGCAGACCGCGTAAGCCACCGCCCACGGCCCCTCGGCCAGCACCTCCGGGCGGCGTTGCACGTCCTCGCGTACGGGCGCGAGCGCGCCGGTGGCGCCGTGCCGGACGGTCACCGCGAACCGGTCACCGACGAACACCAGCACGTCCCCGGTGTCCACCACCTCGGAGGTGGCGGTCAGCTCGGTGTGCTCGACGTAGCCGGCGCTGCGCAGCACCAGCAGCGTCACGTCGCCGTAGCGCCGCAGGGTCGGCCGGTGCCCGTCGGCGAGCGCCTGCTCCACCGCCGGCTCGTCCAGCCCGAACGTCCGCCCGACCGCGGCCATCACCGCCGCGCCCGGCTCGTGCAGCCCGAGCCAGACGAAGGTACGCCGGCCGTGGCGGGCCCGGGCGTACGCGTCGGCGTAGTGCGGCCGGCCCGGCTCCCGTCGCCCGCCGACGTAGACCGCGCAGTCGACCACCGCGTCCGGGTTGACCCGCCGCGGCCGACGCGCGCTGGTCGGGTCGACGCGCCCGAGCAGCCGTCCGACCACACCGGGCAGCCGCGGCCGCCACCGGATCCGGTCCACCCCACACCTCCGCCGCCCGGGAAACCGACGGCCTACCGTACGGCCCGCGGCGCGGCGGCGGTGTCCGGCCCGCGTCAGCGGACGGCGGTGGCGAAGACGACGATGTTGTCGGGATAGTTTCCGGTGCGCGGGTCGAAGCGCCCGCCGCAGGTGATCAGGCGCAGCCGGGACGCCGCGCCGCCGCCGTACACCCGCTCGGTGGGGAACCGCTGCTTCGGGTACGCGCCGACACCGTCCACCGTGAACACCGCGGTGCGGCCGTCGGCGCGGACCACCCGGACGGTGTCGCCGGGGCGCAGCCGGCCGAGGTCGAAGAAGACCGCCGGGCCGTGCTGCGAGTCGACGTGCCCGACCAGCACGGCGTTGCCGGCCTCGCCGGGCGCGGGGCCGGGGTGGTACCAGCCGGCGACCTCCGGGCGCTCCAGCGGCGGCACCTCCAGCGCGCCGTCGTCGTCGGTGGCGACCGGGACGATGTCGGCGTCCACCCCGATGCGGGGGATGACCACCCGCACCGGGGTCGATCGGGGGAGCGCCGGGCCGGCCGCGCCCGGGCGTTCGGTGGTCGGCGCGGCGGAGGTGCCGGGCTGGGGCGGTGACGCCGAGGTGCTGCCGAGACCGGCCGAGACCAGCCCGGCGCCGGTGGCGCCGGCGAGGGTGACGGCGGTGACGACGGCGACGGTGCGGACCCGTGACGGGCCGCCCGTCCGGCGGTCTGACGAGGACAGATCCCACCTCCGTGCGACGGGGACGGGGCGCCCGCGCCGGCCGTGCCGGCGCGGGCGCCCCCGTTCGACGATGCCGCGGCGAACCGTCAGGCGGTGGCGCCCGCCCGCCGCCGGCGACGGAACACCACGTACGCCCCGCCGGCGAGCGCGCCGGCGGCCAGCGCGCCGCCCGCGACCAGGACGCCGGTGTCGCCGTCCCGGCCGCCGGCGCCGGCCTGCGCGCCACCGATCGGGGTCACGGTGAACGTGGCGCTGCCGCCGTCGCTGCCGTCGCCGCAGGTCGAGGCGACCGTGTACGTGCCGAGCGTGAAGCCGGCGGTGAACAGTTCGGCGCTCAGCCCGCCCCCCGCGGCCGCCGTGGTGGACCGGACGTTCTGGTCGCGGTCGGGCCCGGTGACCCGGAAGATCGCGTCACCGGCGTTCGGGTTGCACGTCGTGGTGAGCACCACGGTGCCGCCGACCGGGGTGGTGGCGGGTGAGACTCTGGTGTCCGCCAGCGCGGCGGCCGGGAGCAGCAGTGCGCCGAGGCCCACGCCGACCGCCGCCGGTCCGAGAAATGACTGTGCCTTCATCCGCGTCTTCCCTCACTTTTCGTCCGCTGTCTGCGTGGGACGTCGTTCGGGTGGCCAACTCCGTGACTAGCACCGGTGTGGCCAACACTAGGAGGGTTGCGGCGGTCACTGGGGGTAATTGAGAAATCTTCGTTGCCGTCCGGTGTCCACCCTCCCGCCTCCCCGACGAGGACGGCCCGCACCTGCGTACGGCGTGCCTGTTCGTCACCGACCGTCCGTTCCCGTCGGCTTTCGGCGGAGTTCGTGGGCGGGGTCAGGTCGGGCCGTGCGAGGTCATCGCGGCGACCAACAGTGCCCTCGCCCGGTCCCGCCGGCGCCTCGCCAGCAGCGCGAAGCACACAGTGAGCACGACGAGATCGGGGTGCCGCCCGATCAGGTCGACGTCGACCGGCGCGCCCGCACGGGTCGAGGTGCGGGCGGCGACCCGGCCGCCGGGACGGGTCAGGACGCCCTCGTACCGCCGGAAGCCGCGCGGCGTGCTCCACCCGGCCGGTGCGTCCGTGCCGGCCCACCGGGCCAGCGGCGGCTCCAGGACGAGTACCGGCGCATCCGGTGGCCCGGCGGTGATCCGGAGCTGCCGCCGGCCCAGCGCCCGCAACGTCCAGGTGCCCTCGGCGGTGGTCGCGTCGGCGCAGACCAGGCCCCGACCGGCGCGCAGCGTGCCGCGCGGTGTGCCCGCCGTGGTCAGCGTCCAGAGTCGACGTCCGGTGCGGTGCAGTGTCATGTCGCTCATGTCGTCCCCCGTGGTCGTGTGCGTGCGGCTCACCCGGCCGGCGGCTCCGGCCGGACCAGTCCGGTGTCGTAGGCGAGGACCACCGCCTGGATCCGGTCCCGCAGGCCGAGCTTGGTGAGGATCGCGGAGACGTGGGTCTTCACCGTGGCGGTGCTCAGGTGCAGCCGGGCGGCGATCTCCGCGTTGGACAGCGCCCGGGCGGTCAGCGTGAGCACCTCCACCTCACGGGCGGTCAACGCCGCGAGCGCGCGGTCGGCGGTGGGCGCCGGGCCGGGCAGCCGGCCGGCGAACCGGTCCAGCAGCCGCCGCGTCACGGTCGGCGCCAGCAGGGCGTCGCCCCGGGCCACCACCCGTACCGCCTCGGCCAGGTCGGCCGGTCGGGTGTCCTTGAGCAGGAAGGCGCTGGCCCCGGCGCGCAGCGCGGCGTAGACGTGTTCGTCGACGTCGAACGTGGTGAGCATGACGACCCGGGCGGGACTGCCGGCGGCCACCAGCTCCCGGGTGGCGGCGATGCCGTCCTGGCGGGGCATCCGCACGTCCATCAGCACCACGTCCGGTCGGGTACGGGTCGCCACCGCGACCGCCTCGACGCCGTCCGCGGCCTCACCGACCACGGTCAGGTCCGGCCGGGCGTCGAGGACCATCCGTAACCCGGCGCGGATCAGCTCCTGGTCGTCGGCCACCACCACGCGGATGCGCGCCCGCCCGCCGTCCGGCTCGCTCATCGGCCACCTTCCGTTCGCGACTGCGGGGCTCGCAACACCGGCTCACTCCTCGCGCTCACCGGCCACCTTCCGTTCGCGACTGCGGGGCTCGCAACACCGGCTCACTCCTCGCGCTCACCGGCCACCTTCCGTTCGCGACTGCGGGGCTCGCAACACCGGCTCACTCCTCGCGCTCACCGGGCCGCGCCCACCGGCAGCTGCGCCCGTACCCGGAAGCCGCCGCTGGGCAGCGGGCCGGCGTCGAGCGTGCCGCCGAGCAGCCGGGCCCGCTCCCGCATGCCGACGATGCCGCGCCCCTCGCTCGTCCCGGACCGGCGGGCCGGCGCCGCGCCGTCGTTGACCACCTCCAGGCGGAGCACGCCCCCGTCGTACCGGACGTCGACGTCGGCGCGGGTGGCGTGCCCGTGCCGCAGCGCGTTGGTCAGCGACTCCTGCACGATCCGGTACGCCGACAGCTGCACCCCGCCGGGCAGCGCCTCGCCGTTTCCCTCGCGGCGCAACGTCACCGGCAGGCCCACCGCCCGCACGGCGTCGACGAGCGCGTCGAGCTGGGCCAGCCCCGGCTGCGGCGCGTCCGGATCGGATCCGTCGTCGGCGGTCAGCGCGTGCAGCATGGCCCGCAGCTCGGTCAGCGCCGACCGGGCCGCCACGTGGATCGACCCGAGCGCCGCGCGGGCCTGCTCCGGCTGCTGGTCGAAGACGTCCTCGGCGGCGACGGCCTGCACCGCGATCACCGCCACGTGGTGGGCGACCACGTCGTGCAGCTCCCGGGAGATCCGTTCCCGCTCGACCGCGCGTACCTGCCGCTCCCACGCGCAGCGGCGCTGCTCCTGGGCGCGCAGCAGCTCGCCGACCGACCAGCCGAGGCCCAGCCCGGTCGCGGCGAGCAGCATGTCCCGCCAGTCGCCGGTCACCAGCTTCCACGGCGTGGGCGCCACCAGCAGCCCGAGGGCGACCAGCGAGAACCGGGGTCGCCGCAGCCGGGCGACGTAGGACAGCGGCGCCGCCACCAACCCGAGCCAGCCGAGCTGCGGGCAGAGCGCCTCCAGGCCGACGCCGGCCAGCGCGGCGAGCGCGAGGGCGTACCCGGGTCGGCGCCGGATCCACAGCAGACAGCTGGCCTGCAGCGCGGCGAGGCCGACCGCGACGGCGGTCCCGCCGGTCGTGGCCGGGCCGGCGTCGGACGTCAGCAGCACGAGCAGGGACACGCCGAGGCAGGCGGCGGCGATGCCGCCGTCGAGCAGCAGCAGGAACCGTGGCCGGGAAGACGCACACCTCATGTCCCGGATGCTAGGCGGCCGGCCGGCCGGCCCTCATCGGCCGCGAGACGGAGATCCCGGCCGTCAGTGGTCCCCGGGACGGAGTCGGGAACCGGTCGCCGGCGCGATCCGCCCGACCCGTCGCCGGCCCTAGCGTCGTCGCCAGTCGATCCCACCGCACCGGAGGTACGCGCCGATGGAGACCACGATTTCGAGCACCGCCGTCCGCCCGGCCCGCCGCCGCGACCGGCTGCTCACCGTGCTCGCCGCCACCGCCGCCACGCTGCTCGGCTGGGTGGTCGCGGTGCCGCTCGCCGGGGTGGAGCTGGCCGCGCGTGGTGGCGACGGCGCCGCGCAGCGGGTCACGCCGGTGGCCGTCGCCGTCAGCACGCTGCTCGCCGGGCTGGCCGGTTGGGCGTCGCTGGCCCTGCTGGAGCGGCTCACCGCCCGGGCCCGGCCGGTCTGGACGGTGGTCGCCGTGCTGGTGCTGGCGCTGTCGCTGCTCGGGCCGGTGGGCGCGGGCGTCGGGTCGGCGGCGACGGTCACGCTGGTGGCCCTGCACCTGGTGGCCGCCGCCGTGCTGGTGCCCGGGCTGCGGCGTACCGCCGGCCGTTGACCGGCCGGGCCCGGGACCGCCGCGACGGGGGCGGGCGGCTCCGGGCTCGGCCGCGCGGGTCAGCCTGCCGCGACCGGCTCCGGCAGCGGCTCGCCGGTCTCCAGCAGGCTCTTGAGGCTGGCCAGCAGTTCCGGCCAGCCTCCGCTGCCGTCGAGTTGGCCGCTGATCGCCCGGTACATCTCGCTGTCCGGCGAGAAGTCGTCGTGGATCACGGTCAGCCGGACGGTCCCGCCCTGCGGCACGAGGTCGAACGTGACAGTGGACCGGCGCTCGCCGAGCCGGGCGGCCAGTTCCTCGTCGGACCACCCGAAGTGCGCGGCGTGCTCGGGCTGGAAGCCGTGCCAGGTGTACGCGAGCCGCCGGTACGGTTCGGCGACGAGCACCCGTTGACCGAGGTCGCGCGGCTCGTCGTCCGGCGTGTCCTGCCAGAGCAGCGGTGAGCCGGCCCGCCAGTCGGAGACGAGCGTGACGCCGCCCCAGTAGCGGCGGGTGAACGCGGGTTCGGTCAGGGCCTGCCAGAGCCGCTCGGGCGTGGTCCGGACGTAGGTGGTGTAGACGAACGTGGGGCTCTCCATGGGCTGCCGCTCCAATGCTGTCTGCAGGTCGGCGAGGGCGCGGGCGCGCTCCCGGTGGTAGCGGCCGATCCAGCGGTCGGCCACCGCGTTGATGGGGGCGGCGTCGAGGTGGTGCAGCTTCTCCCGCCCCCGCCTGATGGTGGTGACCAGGCCGGCGGCCTCCAGCACCGCGAGGTGCTTGCTCACCGACTGCCGGCTCATGTCCAGCCCGGCGCACAGCTCGCGCAGGCTCTGGCCGTTGCGGGCGTTCAGGCGGTCGAGCAGGCGTCGCCGGCTGGGGTCGGCCAGCGCCCGGAAAACCTCGTCCACCCGTCACCCCACTCACCGGGGAAAGGCAACCCCACGGCTGCTCTTCCGGAGCATATGCACCCTGGCGGCTGCCTGTCCATCCGAAGCTAGCCTCCTAGGATGCTTAAGGGGGAGTGAGGCCGGCGACGATTTACGGCGCCGCGTATGTCGAGAACGTGTGGTCGGCTCCGTCCCCGGGGTGAACGCGGTCAGAATGGCCGCACCCGATCCGAGGAGAGTCACCATGGCGAAGTACCTGCTGCTGAAGCACTACCGCGGCGGCCCGACCCCGGTCGTCGACATGCCGCAGTTCGATCGGTGGACGCCGGAGGAGTTCTCGGCGCACGTGCAGTACATGAAGGACTTCGCGGCCCGGCTGGAGGAGTCCGGCGAGTTCGTCGACTCCGAGGCGCTCGCCCCGGAGGGCACGTTCGTGCGCTACGACGGCGAGGGGCGCCCGCCGGTGACCGACGGCCCGTTCGCCGAGACGAAGGACCTGATCGCCGGCTGGATGGTGATCGACGTGGACAGCTACGAGCGGGCCCTCGAACTCGCCGCCGAGCTGTCGGCCGCGCCGGGACAGGGCGGCCGACCGCTCCACGAGTGGCTGGAGATCCGGCCGTTCATGACCGCGCCGCCCACCGTCACGGAGTGACCGCTCCGATGGACGAGGTTCTGCTCCGGAGCCTCACCCCGGTCGCCCTCGGGGTCCTCGTCCGCCGCGGGGTCGACTTCGCGGCGGCCGAGGACGCCGTGCAGGACGCGCTGGTCGAGGCGTGGCGCGTCTGGCCGGCCGACCCGCCGCGTGACCCGAGGGCGTGGCTGGTCACCGTGGCCTGGCGCCGGTTCCTCGACACCGCCCGCGCCGACGCCGCCCGGCGTCGACGGGAGGACGTGGTGGACGAGGAGCCGCCGCCGGGCCCGGTGTCCGGCGTGGACGACACACTCCAGCTCTACTTTCTCTGCGCCCACCCGTCGCTGACGCCGTCGGCGGCGGTCGCGCTCACGTTGCGCGCCGTCGGCGGCCTCACCACCCGCCAGATCGCCCGGGCGTACCTGGTGCCGGAGGCGACCATGGCGCAGCGGATCAGCCGGGCCAAGCGCACCGTCGCCGGCGTACGGTTCGACCAGCCCGGTGACGTCGCCACCGTGCTGCGCGTGCTCTACCTGGTCTTCAACGAGGGCTACTCCGGCGACGTCGACCTGGCCGCCGAGGCGATCCGGCTGACCCGGCAGCTCGCCGCCGCTGTCGACCACCCGGAGGTGGCCGGGCTGCTCGCGCTGATGCTGCTGCACCACGCCCGCCGGGCCAGCCGGACCGCGCCCGACGGCAGCCTGGTGCCGCTGGCCGAGCAGGACCGCCGCCGCTGGGACACCGGCCTGATCACCGAGGGGGTGGCGATCCTGCAGACCGCCCTGTCCCGCGACCGGCTGGGCGAGTTCCAGGCCCAGGCCGCCGTCGCCGCCCTGCACGCCGACGCGCCCACCGCGGCGGAGACCGACTGGGTGCAGATCGTCGAGTGGTACGACGAACTGGTCCGCCTCACCGACAGCCCGGTCGTCCGGCTGAACCGGGCGGTGGCGGTCGGCGAGGCGGACGGCCCGCGGGCCGGGCTGGCCGCGCTCGCCGCGCTCGACGACACGGTGCCCCGGCACACCGCGGTCGCCGCGTACCTGCACGAACGCGACGGCGACCGGTCCACGGCCGCGCGGCTCTACGCCGAGGCGGCCCGCAAGGCCCTCAACCTGGCCGAACGCGACCACCTGACCCGCCAGGCCGCCCGCCTCAACACGACCCCGCCCCCGACCCCGCCCTCGTGACCGACGGACCGGGGACAACCGGGGTGCGGGAAGCGGGGTGGGTCGGGCACCCTGGGCGGATGGGACCGGGGTCGCGGGGGAGCGGCGGGCTCGTGCGGGCGACGCTGCCGGGCGGGCTCGGCGTGTCGCTGACGGCGACCACACCGGCCCGTCCGGGGCTGCGGGTGGAGGCGGCCGGGGGCGGTCGGCTCCTCATCCGGCAGGCGGAGCGGATCGTCCTGCTCGCCCGCCAGGGCGCGCGCCACCACGGCGTGCGCTACGCCCGGACCGGCGGATACCGCTCGCCGCTGCCCCCGATCACCGCCGCTGCCGCGAGACGGGTCCAGGAGACCAGTCCGGACGCCGCCGTGTGGGCGATGCGCTGGACGCATCGGTTCGCCGACTGGCTGGGCGCGGCCGACCAGGACGGGCCGTTGCACCGGGGTCGATGGACGTTCGCCGCCGGCATGCCCGGGTGGAGCATCTCCACCCACTGGGACCGGCTCACCCGGGTCGACCCGGATCGCGGACACGTCACGTGGTTCGGTTACGGCGACCCCGACGACGACCTGCGGGACGTGCTCCCGTTGCGCCGGCTGACGCCGGCCGGTCACGGTCGGGTACGCGCCTGGCGGCGGCAGGCCCGCGCCGGCGTCCTTCCGCCCGTGCTGCTGTGGTGGGTGAGCGGGTTGCAGACCCTGGTGCTGCTCGACGGCCACGACCGGACGGTCGCCGCGCTGGCCGAGGGCGGCCCGCCCGACGTCGTGGTGCTCGCGCCGGCCGATCAGGGTGCCGACCGGATGCGTCACGAGATCAACGGCTACGTGCGGCGGATGCGCCACCTTGAGGCGGCCGACGTCCCGGCGGCCCGACTCGCCGTCGAGTCCCGAGGGCTCGCCGAGGGGGTGGCCGGGGCGGTCCGCGCCGAGGGCCGGACCACCGCGTGGCCGGTGCGCGGGGGATCGCGGGAGTGGGAGCGGCTCGCCGTCCGTCTCGCGCCCGGCTGGGACACCGGGAGCCGTCCGTGAGCAGCGCCCCGGGGAGCGGGCCGACGTGGTGCTCGACCTGACCGATCCGCTGGCCCCGGCGGTGTTGGCCGGGCGGCGGTAATCCGCTCGGCTCGGCGCGTCGCCGCTGGTAGCTTGCCTCGTCGTGACGGGGGAACGGCTCGGCGGGCGCTTCGCCCGCCTGTGGACCGCGAGCACGCTGTCCGCGCTGGGCAGCGGCACGGCCACCGTGGCCGCCCCGCTGTACGTGGCGTCGCGCACCGACGACCCGCTGGTGGTCTCGGCCGGCGCGGCGGTGTCGTGGCTGCCGTGGCTGCTGTTCGCGCTGCCCGGCGGTGTGCTGGCCGACCGGGTGGACCGGCGTCGGCTGATGGTGCTCATCGACTGGGTGCGGGTCGTCGCGCTGGTCGTGCTGGCCGCCGCGATGCTCACCGAACGGGCCGGGGTGGCGCTGCTCTACGTGGTGCTGTTCGTGGTCAACACCGGCGAGGTGGTGTTCCGCACCGCCGCCCAGGCGGTCCTGCCGGCGGTGGTGCCCCGGTCCCGGCTGGAGCGGGCCAACGGCTGGCTCAACGGCGGCACCCAGGTCACGCAGAACATGGTCGCCGGTCCGCTGGGCGGCTTCCTGTTCGTGCTCGCGGCGGCGGCGCCGTTCGCGCTCAACGCCGGCACGTACGCGTTGAGCGCCGTGCTCGTCGGTCTGCTCGCCGGCACGTACCGGGGGGAGGGGAAGCCGACCGGGCCGCGCTCGGCGCGCGCGGAGATCGCGGAGGGGTTCCGGTGGCTGCTGTCGCAGCGGCTGCTGCGCACCATGACGATGCTGATCGGGCTGCTCAACGTCACGTTGACCGCGGCGCTCGCGGTGCTGGTGCTGTTGGCCACCGAACGGCTGGGTCTCGGCTCGGTCGGCTACGGGGCGTTGTTCACGTGCATGGCGGTGGGCGGCCTGCTCGGCTCGGTGGTCGGCGACCGGTTGGTCGCCGCGATCACCGCCACCTGGACGGTCCGGGTGGGTCTGCTGACCGAGGCCGTCCTGCACCTGGCGCTGGCCGCCTCCCGCAGCGCGGTGGTGGTCGGGCTGGCGTTGTTCGCGTTCGGGGTGCACAGCGCGCTGTGGAACATCGTGGCGAACTCGTTGCGTCAGCGCCTCACCCCGACGGCTCTGATGGGTCGGGTGGGCAGCACGAACCTGTTCATCGCGGCCGGCGGCAACTGCGTCGGCGCGCTGCTCGGCGGGGTGGTGGCCGCCCGCTACGGCATCACCGCGCCGTACTGGGTGGGGTTCGTGGTGGCGGTCGCGGTGACGGCCGCGACATGGCGGGTGTTCGACCGGGCGGTCGTGGCCGCCGCGTACGTCGATCCGGCGCCGGAGCCGTCGCTGCCGGCGGCCCGGTGACGCTCAGGGCAGCGGTGGCACCGGCAGCGTGACGCCCTGCGCGGCGGCCCGGTGGGCCAGCTCGATCAGCTCGACCACGGCGACGGAGTCCGCCGGGTCGACGGGCAGCGGCCCGCCGTCGCGCAGCGCCGCCGCCACGTCGGCGTAGAAGTCCTGGTAGCGGCCGGCCTCGGTGGGCACGGCCCGCAGGTCGCCGTCGGCGCCGAGCCGGCCGTAGCGCTCCGGGTCGACCTCGCCCCACCCGGGCTCGCCGGGCCGCCGGCCGTCGCGCAGCGCGGCCTCCTGCGGGTCCAGTCCCCAGCTGGTCCAGGCGGCCCGGTCGCCGAGCACCCGGAAACGCGGGCCGAGCTGGGCGGTCACCGCGCCCATCCACAGGTGCGAGCGCACGCCGCTGCGGTGGGTGAGCGCGACGAACGCGTCGTCGTCGACCTCGGCGCCCGGCCGTCTCCGGTCCACCTCCGCGTAGACGCGGTCCACCGGGCCGAAGAGCTGCACCGCCTGGTCGACCAGGTGGGCGCCGAGGTCGAACAGCGCGCCACCGGCCTCGTCGGGCGCGGCGCTCTCCCGCCAGCCCGGCTTGATCTCCGGCCGCCAGCGTTCGAACCGCGACTCGAACCGGTTGACCCGGCCCAGCTCACCGGCCTCGACGAGGCGGCGTACGGTGCGGAAGTCGCCGTCCCAGCGCCGGTTCTGGAACACCGTCAGCGGCACCCCGGCGGCCGCGGCCTCGGTCACCAGCGAGCGACCCTGCGCGGCGGTGGGCGCGATCGGCTTGTCCACCACCACCGGCAGCCCGGCCGCGACCGCGGCGCGGGCCAGCGGCACGTGCTGCCGGTTCGGCGTGGCCACCACCACCAGGTCGAGTGTGGCGGCGGACCGCCACAGCGCCTCGGCGTCGTCGACCACGCGGGCGTCGGGGTGCTCGGCGTGGGCCTGCGCGCGACGCTGCGGGTCGCGGGTCACCACCGCGTCCAGCCGCAGCCCGTCGGTGGCGGCGATCAGCGGGGCGTGGAACACCCGTCCGGCGATGCCGTACCCCAGCAACCCCACCCGCAGCGGCGCCCGTGTCATGCGGCCGAATCTACGCGGCGCGCCGGCGGCGGGCGGCGGGGTCCCCGGCGGCGCTCACCGGCCGTGTGACAGCGTGGGCGGGTGCACGCATCCTCCCCGGCCGACGTCGACCTCGCGCTGGTCGGCGGCGGTGGCGCCGCCTCCCTGGTCCTGGCCGCCCTGGACCGGCACGGGGTGCGCGGCCTGCGGGTCGCCGTGGTCGACCCGGTGCGCAAACGTGGTCAGGACCGCACCTGGGCGTTCTGGGGCACGCCCGGCGACGACCTCGACCCGCTGCTGAGCGCGAGCTGGTCGCAGGTCGACGTGGTCACGGCGGCCGGCCGCCGCGTCCTGTCGCTGGACCCGCTGCGGTACGCCATGCTCCGCTCCGCCCCGGTCTACGACCGGGCTGCCGAGGCGGAGCGGCGGCTGGACGCGGTCCGCATCGGCGTGCCGGCGGGGGAGTTGCGCGACGACGGGCACCGGGTCACCGTGTGCGATCCGGAGGGACGCCCGCTGGTGCGGGCCGGCTGGGTGCTCGACTCCCGTCCGCGCCCGCCGTCCCGGCCGGGGCGGACCAGCTGGTTGCAGCACTTCCGGGGCTGGTGGCTGGCGGCCGACCGGCCGACGTTCGACCCGGGCCGGGCGGTGCTGATGGACTTCCGGACGCCGCAGCCGCGGCGCGGGGTCTCCTTCGGCTACGTGCTGCCGGTCGACGACCGGTTCGCGCTGGTCGAGTACACCGAGTTCGGGCCGGCGGTGCTCGACGACGCCGGCTACGACGCGGCGCTGCGCGGCTACGCCGCCCTGACCGGGTTGGACCTGACCGCGCTGCGGGTGCGGGAGGTGGAGAACGGCGTCATCCCGATGACCGACGGCCCGTTCGTCGCCCGACCGAGCCCGCGTGTGGTGCGGCTGGGCACCGCCGGCGGGGCCACCCGCCCGTCCACCGGTTTCACGTTCTCCGCGATGCTCCGCCAGGCCGACCAGGTGGCCCGCGCGGTGGCCGCCGGCCGGCCGCCGGTACCCGCGCCGGCGTACCCGGGGCGGCACCGCTGGATGGACGCGGTGGCGCTGCGCGCGCTGGACCGGGGGCACGTGGACGGGGTGGGGTTCTTCGACCGGCTGTTCGACCGGAACCCGCCGGAGCGGGTGCTGCGCTTCCTCGACGGCGCCACCACCCCGGCGGAGGACCTGGCGGTGATGCGGTCCAGCCCGCTGCTGCCGATGACCGGCGCGGTGTTCGGGGACGCAGCCGGGCGGCTGCGCGCCCGACTGCGCCGCGCCTAGCCCCGGCCCAGTTCGGCGGCCACCCGGTCGCGGACCAGCATCCGCAGCCGTTCCATCGGGTCGCCGTCGCCCGCGCCGAGCCGGTTGCGCACCGCCGCCACGGTCAACCCCAGTTCCGGGTACGCGAACGCGAGGCTGCCGCCGCTGCCGGCGGTGCCGAACGACCCGTCGTCGTCGACGGCGTAGCCCAGCCCGAACGTGCTCTCCTGCCCGAACACCCACTCCGGCGCGCGGACCGCCGGGGCGGACATCGCGCGCAGCCGGTCGGGGGAGACGAGTCGGACGCCGTCGACCGGGCCGAGCAGCGCCGCGTACATCCGGGCCGCCGCGCGGGCGCTCATCGTGCCCACCGACGGCACCTCGGCACGCAGCACGTCGGGACGGCTGCCGATGACCGTGTCCGGGCGGACCCCCGGCGGGGCCACCGCGTCGAAGTGGGGCAGGTTCGCCCCGGCCCAGGTCATCAGCGCGGACAGGCCGGCGTCCTCCAGCCGCGCCAGCCGGGGCAGCTCCGCCTCCGGTACGGCGAGGAACAGCTCCCGGGTCACGCCGAGCGGCCCGGCGATCTCCTCGGCGAGCACCTGCGACACCGATCTGCCGGTGACCCGGCGGACCACCTCGCCGACCAGCCACCCCCAGGTCCAGGCGTGGTACGCCAGTCGCTCGCCGGGCGCCCACAGCGGCTCCGCGTCGGCGAGCAGCGCGCACATCCGGGACCAGTCGGTGAAGTCGTCCGGGGTGACGTCGGCGGGCAGGGCGGGCAGGCCGGCGGTGTGGGTGAGCACGTGCCGCAGCGTGATGCCGTCCTTGCCGTGCCGGGCGAACTCCGGCCACACCCGGGCCAGCGGCAGGTCCTCGTCGAGCCGGCCCTGCTCGGCCAGCACGTGCACCACGGTGGCGGTCAGGCCCTTGCCGGTGGAGACCGCGTGCACCGGGGTGTCCGCGGTCATCGGCCGCCCGGTGCCGGTGTCGGCGAGCCCGGCCTGCTCCTCGACGATCGGGGTGCCGTCGAGGTAGGCGGCCACCTGGACGCCGGCCTCCCGTCCGGAGGTGACCAGGTCGTCGAGCGCGGCGCGTACCTCGGCCCGCAGGCCGTCCCACCGGTTGTCCATGATCAGGGAGCCTGCCAGAGCGCGGTGTCGTCGTCGTCCGGTTTTCCGTCGTCGGTGAGCAGCCGGGCGCGCAGCGCCGCGATCGTCTCCTCGCCGACACCCAGCCGCCCGGTGACGTAGCCGCGCACCGAGCCGTGCGCCGCCACCAGGTCGGCCAGCACCAGCCGGATGATCTCGGCCGGCGCCCGCCCGTACGCGGGCCAGCGCGGCGACGCGCCCCCGTTGCGGTCCCGCCACTCGGCGACCAGCCGCCCGGTCGCCTCCTCGGTCGCCGCGAAGTCGGCAGCGATCTGGTCGTCGTCCACCCCGAGCAGGGCCAGCACCAGCGCGGCGAGCAGCCCGGTGCGGTCCTTGCCGGAGGCACAGTGGAACACCAGCGGGTGCTCGCCGTGGGCGATCACCTCCAGCGCCTCGCGCAGCTCGACCACGCCGTCCTCGGCCACCTCGGCGTACCGGTCGGCCAGGTGGCGCCACGGGTCGACGTCGGGGTCGATGTCGGCCTGCACGTAGGGGCGGTGCTCGATGCTCAGGTTGTGCCAGGTCACGCCGAGGCTCTCCGGGGCCCGGCCGCGCTCGGCGATCTCCCACGGGTAGCGCAGGTCGATCACGGTGCGGACACCGAGCGCCGCGAACCGGGTCAGGTCCTCTCCGGCGAGCTTGGCCAGGGAGTCGGAGCGGTAGAGCCGGCCCCGGGCGACGGCACGGCCGTCGACGGTGCGCCGGCCACCGAGGTCACGGAAGTTGCACAGGGTGTCGAACCGCGGGGGTACGGGCATGTCGGCACGCTAGCCGCCGGCGGCGGGTCGGGTGGTCCCGCCGGACGGCGTACCCGGTAGGTTGCCGGGCATGGCGGAGGCGGATTCCGGCCGGGTCGTGGAGATCTGGACCGACGGCGCGTGCAGCGGCAATCCCGGGCCGGGCGGCTGGGGCGCGGTGCTGCGCTGGGGCGGGCACGAGCGGGAGCTGTGCGGCGGCGAGGCGACCCCCACCACCAACAACCGGATGGAGCTGACCGCCGCCATCCGGGCGCTGGAGAGCCTGACCCGCCCGGTCACCGTGCGGCTGCACACCGACAGCACCTACGTGCGCAACGGCATCACCGGCTGGCTGAACGCGTGGAAGCGCAACGGCTGGCTGACCGCGGCGAAGCAGCCGGTGAAGAACGCCGACCTGTGGCAGCAGCTGGAGGCCGCCTGTGCCCGGCACGACGTCACCTGGCTGTGGGTCAAGGGGCACAACGGGCACCCGGAGAACGAACGCGCCGACGCGCTGGCCAACCGGGGCATGACCGAGGCGCGGGGCGGCGCACCGGCCACCCCGCGCGCGGCGTCCGCTCAGCGCAGCGGGCGGCCCTCCTCGATCTCCTCCGGCCCGTCGGCCGGGTCGGCGGTGCCGGAGACCGCGTCCACGTCGTAGCCGGCCCGGCTGGTGTCCCGCGCCGAGCGCCGGTCCTCGGCCGGCAGGTCGGCGAAGTCGTCGCCGGTGTCGTCGGTGCTGTGCAGGGACTCACCCGGCGGCCGCAGGGACGCCTCGTACGCGGTGGCGCCGTCCGGTTCGTCGGTGGTGGCGCGGCCGAAGGACTCTTCACTGGTCATGTCGCACTCCTGCCCGAAGCGGGTGGCGGCAAACGTTCAGCGGGCCGCGTCGGGGTGGGTCGGCATCGAGGAGCCGCCGGAACTGCTGCCGGAGGCCCCGCCGGCCATCCCGGACCCGTCGTCCTCGGTCACCTCGTCCGGCGGCGGCGCGTCCGGTGCGGGGGCCGGCACGTCCGTGTCCGCCGCCACCTGGACCAGGGGGACCTGCCCCGCCTCGTCCTCGGCGTGCGCCGGGTCGACCGGTTCCTCGCCGTCGCGTGCCCGATATCCCACCGGTCCGCCTCCCGTCGGTCGAGCGCCGTCCCCGCCGCCTACCCGCCCCCACCCCAGAAAAACCCACCCCCGCGCCCCCGCCCCAGTCCTCCCGCCCTCGCCCTCCCGACCCGCCGCCCCTTCCCGCAGCACGGGACCAGCGCCCCGAATTCCGGAACACCCAGGAGATCGTGGTACGCAGGCGCCCCTATGAGGGCCGCCCCGTACCAAGATCTCGGACCAGGCCGTCGGGGCGCACGACCGTCCCGCCCGCGTTGATCAAGGAGTTTCCGTCATGGATCGCGTGCGAACCGACGGAAACTCCTTGATCAAGGCGAGTGCGAGGCTGTCGCGAGGCCGTGTGTCCGTGTCGGTGGGTGGGGTGGCGGGCCGACGGGCGGGTGGGGAGGGGTGGGGTCAGCGGGGTCGTCGGCGGGCTCGGGGCGGGCGCGCCGGGGTGACGGTCAGGGACCAGTGGGCGGGGCGGCGCAGGCCGGGCGGAAGGACCGTGCGGTGGTCGCCGCGCGCGGCGTCGAGCTGCGACTGGTGCGTGAACAGGCACTCGCCCAGGTCGGCGCCGCGCAGGTCGGCCCCGCGCAGGTCCGCGCCGGTCAGGTCGGCGGCGCCGAGCCGTACGCCGCGCAGGTCCGCCCCGATCAGACAGGCGCCCCGCAGGTTCGCCCCGGTCAACGCGGCGCCGCGCAGGTCGACGCCGATCAGCGTCGCGCCCCGCCGGTCGGCCCCGGCCCGGCCGGCGCGGGCCTGCTCGCCGGCGCGCGACAACAGCCGGTTGACCGTGTTCCGGTGGGCGTCGACGTCGAGGGCGAGCAGTTCCTCCGGGGTCCCGTCGGTGAGCCGGCCGGTCTCGTCGAGCGCGGCGGTCAGGTCGTCGCGCAGCGGGCCGGGCGGGGTGAGGCGGACCGCCTCGGTCAGGTACCAGAGCAGCTCGTGCAGCGGTCGCAGCACCGCGAACGTGTCGAACATCCGCCGCGCGGTGGCCGGGTCGGTCCGCCAGTCGCGGCCGGCGAAGGTGCCCTGGGTGAGGTGCTGGCCGGCGCCGAAGCAGTCGAAGACGGTGCACCCCGGGAAGCCCCGTTGCCGCAGCTCGCCGTGGATGCCGCAGCGCGAGTCGGCGCGCAGGTTCGGGCACGGCTGCCCGGCCGGCTTGTCGACGGCGAAGTCGGCCGACGCGGCGAACGCCGGCGCGACGCAGCAGACGCCCGCGCATCGCGCGCAGTCCGCTCGCAGCTCCCGCGTTCCCGCGACCCCACCGCTCGCCACCACCGCATCTCCTCCCGCACCAACGCCCCGCCCAGCTCCCGCCCATTCTCCGCCCGCCGATCCCACACCCCCACCCACCCCCGCCGAGAGCGTCGATCATGAAGTTGGCGGCGACATATCGGTCACCGGATGCCGCCAACTTCATGATCGACGGAGTCGGGTGGGTCCCGGGGTGGGTCGGGCGGGTCAGAAGGTGAAGAGGGTGGCGGTGGCGCGGCGCAGCAGGCAGGCGTTGGCGAAGGTGCGGGTGTAGGTGACCGGGCGGTCCTGCCAGAAGCCCACCGCCCGGGCGACCACCGGGGCGTACTGGGAGGTGCAGGGGTCGGCATCGACGTCGAGCGCGTCGAGGTGGCCGTCGACGCGGGCGACCAGCCGGCAGGCGGCGACCGGGTCGGGGTGCAGGCCGCCGGCGGGCCCGCAGACGAGCACGGTGGCGCGGACGTCGGTGTCACCGGCGTCGACGGTGAGCAGCAGCACCGAGGGCGTCTCCGGGCCGGGGCGCGGCGCCGCGGCGGCCGGACCGGCGGCGGTCACCGCGGCGAGGGCGCCGAGCGCGGCGGCCAGGGCCAGGGCGGCGGTACGTCGGGCGAAGGGCATGGGTGGTCCTTCCGTCGGGGCCCGGGTATGGGCCGATGGGTGGCCCGGACGTCGGGTGAACCGGGCCGCCGAGAACCCTAGGTGGACGGTGTGAACGCGAAGCGTCACGAAGTGTTACACCACCCGACCCGAGCGGCCGGTGCCTGTGACATCGGCGCGCGGGAATGCCCGATCGGCTGACAACCGTGTCCGCGCTCCGGCGCACCGCATTCCGAAAACGGGGAAGGGATGCCTGAACGGCTGACAACCGAATCGCGCCGTTATTGCGCCGATGCTTTCCGTAGGCCGGATCGTTGTCTATGCGCGACAACCGGAACGGCCGTTACCGTAACGATTCCTTTCGGTGTCGGAGTGCGCATTACCGTCGGGTGGCAGGGCGTTTTCGACCCGTCGGGAGGACTCCCCCATGAGCGACCTTTCCCACCCGCCGTCCTTGACCGAACCCGGCCGTCCGGGCGCGGGGGAACCGGCGGTCGAGGCCGGGAACACGCCGCCCACCGGCCGCCGCGAATTTGTCGGTCGGTCGCCGAACCAGCTCGCCTGGCTGCGTCTCAAGCGGGACCGTACGGCCCGGGCCAGCGCCGTCACGCTGACCGTCGCCGCCCTGGTCGCACTCGGGGCGCCGCTGCTGAGCCGCCTCACCGGAATCGACCCGACCGACAAGTTCGTCGGCCGGCTCAACGATTTCGGAATGCCGATCGGTTACGCCGGTGGAATCAGCGCCGACCATTGGCTCGGGCTGGAGCCGGGCAGTGGTCGCGACATCCTGCTCCAATTGGTCTACGGCCTGCGCACGTCGCTGTTCATCGCATTCGCCTCGGCTGCCGTGGCGTCGTGCATCGGGGTCGCGGTCGGCATCCTGGCCGGGTGGGCCCGAGGGTGGCTGGACAGCGTCGTCAACTGGCTGATCGACCTCACCCTGGCGTTCCCGTTCCTCATCTTCGCGCTCGCCGTGATTCCGATCCTGCAGGACCGCTTCTACACCGACCGGGAGGCGCCGTCGCTGGCCTTCCGGGTGGCCCTGATCGTCGCCACCTTCGGGCTGTTCAGCTGGACGTACACGGCGCGCCTGGTGCGCGGGCAGGTGATCTCCCTGCGGGAGCGGGAGTTCGTCGAGGCCGCCCGAGCGGCCGGCGCCGGCACCGGGCACATCCTGCTGCGTCAGCTGCTGCCGAACATCTGGGCGCCGATCCTGGTCACCGTCTCGCTGATGGTGCCCCAGTTCATCGCCATCGAGGCTGCCCTGGCGTTCGTCAACATCGGCGTCACCGAACCCACGCCCGACCTGGGCCGCATGATCTTCAACAGCATCGGCTACGTCGCGAGCGACCCCTGGTACACCCTGTTCCCCGGGTTGACGATCTTCCTGCTGGTCCTGGCGTTCAACCTGCTCGGTGACGCCCTGCGCGACTCGCTGGATCCCCGCTCCACCCGGTAGTCCCCACGGCCATTCACGTGCCCGGCCGGCGGGGGCCGACCGGGCGAGGAAGGGAGCACACCGTGCGCGCACGAACCCGGACACTGACCGGTGTCCTCGCCGCGGCGGCACTGGTCGCCGCCGGCTGCAGCCCCACCACCGACGACGGCGGCGGCGACGACCAGGAGACGAAGACCCAGAGCGGCTCGATCTCCTACGAGGCCGCCGACAACAAGGGCCCGGCGAAGGCCGTGGACGGGGCGACCCGGGGCGGCACGCTGACCGTCATGCAACCGGCCGACTTCGAACACCTCGACCCGGCCCGCAACTACGTCAACGTGCAGCAGGTCGCCGGCGGCCTGCTCTACCGCGCCCTCAACGGTTACAAGGAGGACGGCAGCGGCAGGCTGCTGCTCGTCGGCGACCTGGCGACCAACCCCGGCAAGGACGTCAACGGCGACTGCAAGGTCTGGGAGTTCACCCTCCGCGACGGCGTGAAGTACGAGGACGGTTCGGCGGTGACCAGCAAGGACGTCGCCCACGGCATCGCCCGGTCGTTCGCGTCGAACCTCAACGAGGGCCCGCACTACATCCAGCAGTGGCTCTACCCGGGCGGGGTGTACAACGCCACCTACAAGGGGCCGTACGACGGGGGCAGGCCGGTGCCCGACGGCGTCGAGACGCCCGACGACCGGACCGTGCGGTTCACCTTCCCGCAGGCGCACTGCGACCTGCCGTACGCGGCCGCGCTGCCCACCAGCGCGCCGGTGCCCGCCGCGAAGGACACCCGGGCCGGCTACGATCTGCGGCCCTTCTCGTCCGGTCCGTACCAGGTGAAGTCCTACCAGCGCGACGTCGCCCTGGAGCTGGAGCGCAACCCGAACTGGGACCCGGCGACCGACCCGATCCGCAACGCCTACCCGGACGCGATCCGGATGACGTTCGGGCTCGAGCAGGCCCAGATCGCCGAGCGCCTGGTCGCCGACGGCGCGGCCGACCAGGCGGCGCTGAGCTGGTCCGACGTGCCGCCGTCCGTGCTGCCCCGGACCACCGGGGCCGGCGTCGTCGACCGGGTGGTGAAGGGCCCGACGCAGTACAACTGGGTGCTGAGCATCAACACGCAGCGGGTCACCGACCTGAGCGTACGCCGGGCGCTGAACTACGCCGTCGACAAGGACGCGCTGCTGAAGGTGCTCGGCGGTCAGGCCGCCGGCACGCCGGCCACCACGCTGATGTCGCCGACCACCGCCGGCTTCGCCAAGTACGACCTGTTCAACGCCCCGGTCACCGGGGACAAGGCCAAGGTCACCGAGCTGCTCGCCGGCAAGCGGCCCAAGCTGGTGCTGGCGCACTCCAACCTGGAGCTGCGGACCCAGCAGGCCGAGGCGTTGCGCAAGAACCTCACCGACATGGGCTTCGACGTCGTGATGAAGCCGATCGACAACAGCAGCTACTACGACGAGATCGGCCGCAAGGACAACCCGTACGACATCTACCTCAGCGGCTGGGGTTCCGACTGGCCGACCGGCTCGACCGTCATCCCGCCGGTCTACGACGGCCGCGAGATCGTGGCCGAGGGCAACCAGAACCTGTCGTACCTGAACCAGCCGTCGGTCAGCGCGGAGATCGACCGGGTCCGCAACCTGCCCGCCGCGGAGCAGGACGCCGGCTGGATGGCCCTCGACCGCAAGATCATGGAGGAGTACGCCCCGGTCGTGCCCTGCTACTACGACGCCACCTACGAGTTGCACGGCTCGAAGGTCGGCAACGCCTTCCTCAGTGACGCGTTCGGCATCATCTCGCTCAACGGCATCTACGTGAAGCAGTGACCGTCGGCGGGGGCGGCCGCGCCGGCCGTCCCCGCCCCACCCGGGGGAGGTGTTTCCCGTGCTCCGTTTCGTCGTCCGACGGCTGCTCGTCGCCGTCTTGACCCTGGTCGTCATCAGCCTGGTCACCTTCGGTCTCTTCTTCGCGGTGCCGAGCAGCCCGGCGAAGGTGATGTGCGGCAAGAACTGCACGGCCGCGGACATCGCCCAGGTCGAGCAGCGGCTCGGCATCGACCGTCCGCTGCCCCGGCAGTACACGGACTTCGTCCGAGGCGTGTTCGTCGGTCGCACCTACGGCGAGGGCGACTTCCGCCAGGACTGTCCGGCGCCCTGCCTCGGTTTCTCGTTCCGCAACAACCAACCGGTCACCGAGATCGTCGCCCAACGCGCCCCGGTGACGTTCAGCATCGTCCTCGGCGGCGCCGTGCTCTGGCTGGCCCTGGGCGTCTCCCTGGGCATGGTGTCGGCGCTGCGCCGGGGTACGGCGTTCGACCGCGCCGCGATCGGCGTCACGCTCGCCGGGGCGTCCATGCAGGTCTACTTCTTCGGGCTGATCCTGCTCTACCTGCTGGTCTACTCCACCGGGCTGTTGCCGTTCCCCAGCTACACGCCGCTGACCGAGAGCCCGCTGCGGTGGGCGGCCGGTCTGCTGCTGCCCTGGATGACGCTGGGCTTCCTCAACTCGGCGCTCTACGCCCGGCTGTCCCGGGCGCAGATGCTGGAGACGCTGTCCGAGGACTTCGTGCGGACCGCCCGGGCCAAGGGGCTCTCCGCGCGGCAGGTGCACACCCGCCACGCGTTGCGCGCGGCGATCACCCCGATCGTCACCATCGCCGGGCTGGACATCGGCACCAGTCTGGGCGGCACGTTCATCACCGAGACCATCTTCGGCCTCCAGGGTCTCGGCAAGGCCACCGTGGAGGCGGTGCAGTTCCTCAACCTGCCGGTGGTGATGGCGACCGTGCTGCTGGCGGCGGTGTTCATCGTGGTCGCCAACATCGTCGTCGACGTGCTGTACGCGGTCATCGACCCGCGGGTCCGGCTGAACTGACGGGAGGGTTCGACATGGTGGAGTTTCCGGCGCCGCGACGCGGCGAGGATCCGTACCTGCGGGTCCGGGATCTGCGGGTGCGGTTCGACACCGAGGACGGTGTGGTCCGGGCTGTGGACGGGGTGTCGTTCGCCGTGGAGCGGGGTCGCACGCTCGGGATCGTGGGCGAGTCCGGTTCCGGTAAGAGCGTGACGTCGTTGGCGATTCTGGGTCTGCACAACTCCAGGCGGGCGTCCATCTCGGGGGAGATCTCGGTGGGTGGGCGTCAGTTGGTGGGTCTGCCGGAGGAGGAGGTGCGGCGGCTGCGGGGTCGGGACATGGCGATGATCTTCCAGGATCCGTTGTCGGCGTTGCATCCGTACTACACGGTCGGGAAGCAGATCGCCGAGGCGTACCGGGTGCACCACCCGAAGGCCGGTAGGCGGGAGGCGCGTGCGCGGGCGGTGGACATGTTGGGCCGGGTGGGGATTCCGCAGCCGGCGCGGCGGTTCGAGCAGTATCCGCACGAGTTCTCCGGTGGTATGCGGCAGCGGGCGATGATCGCGATGGCGTTGGTCAACGACCCGGATCTGGTGATCGCCGACGAGCCGACGACGGCGTTGGATGTGACGGTGCAGGCGCAGATCCTGGACCTGCTCAATGATCTTCAGGAGGAGTTCCGTTCGGCGATCATCCTGATCACCCACGATCTGGGTGTGGTGGGTCAGGTGGCCGATGACGTGCTTGTCATGTACGGCGGTCGGGCGGTGGAGCACGGCAGTGTGGAGCAGGTGTTGCGGCGGCCGCAGCACCCGTACACGTGGGGGTTGTTGTCGAGCGTGCCGTCGTTGCACGGTGACGCGGACGCGGACCTGGTGCCGATCCCCGGCAACCCGCCGTCGTTGATCAACCTGCCGCCGGGCTGTGCGTTCCATCCCCGTTGCCGCTATGCCGACGTCAACGGCGACCGCTCCCGCACCGAGGTCCCCGAACTGCGGGCGGCCGGCGAGACGGGACACCTGGTCGCCTGTCATCTGTCGGCGGCGGAGCGGACCCGGATCTATCAGCAGGACATCGCCCAGGTGGGAGTGGCCCGATGAGCGTCGAGACCGAGCCGCTGCTGTCGGTGCGAGGGCTGACCAAGCACTTCCCGGTGCGCGAGGGCTTCCGCGCCCGGGGCGCCGTGCGGGCGGTCGACGGTCTGGACTTCGACGTCCGCCCCGGCGAGACGTTGGGTCTGGTCGGCGAGTCGGGGTGTGGGAAGACCACGACCGGGCGGATGCTGGTGCGACTGCTGGAACCCACCGCCGGCAGCATCACCTTCGCCGGGCGGGACATCACCCACGCCCGCCGGGGCGCGTTGCGGCCGCTGCGCCAGGACCTGCAGATCATCTTCCAGGACCCGTACGCGTCGTTGAACCCCCGCCACACCGTCGGGCGGATCGTGGCCATGCCCCTGCAGGTCAACAACATCACCCCACCCGGCGGCGTCAAGAAACGCGTGCAGGAACTGCTGGAACTGGTCGGACTCAACCCCGAGCACTACAACCGCTACCCGCACGAGTTCTCCGGCGGACAACGCCAACGCATCGGCATCGCCCGCGCCCTGGCCCTCAAACCCAAACTCATCGTCGCCGACGAACCCGTGAGCGCCCTCGACGTGTCCATCCAGGCCCAGGTCATCAACCTCCTGCGCGACCTGCAACGCGACCTCGACCTGGCGTTCGTGTTCATCGCCCACGACCTGGCCGTGGTCCGGCACTTCTGCCACCGCGTCGCCGTCATGTACCTCGGCACCATCGTCGAGATCGGCGACCGCGACACCATCTACACCCGCCCCCAACACCCCTACACCCGCGCCCTGCTCTCGGCCATCCCCGACGTCACCACCCTCGGCCCCGCCGGCCGCATCCGCCTCACCGGCGACGTCCCCACCCCCCTGGCCCCACCCAGCGGCTGCCGCTTCCGCACCCGCTGCTGGAAAGCCACCGACCGCTGCGCCACCGAAACACCCGCCCTGACCACCCGCGACGGCGGCACCCAACTCACCGCCTGCCACCACCCGGAGAGCGGAACACCGCTCGACGCGGCGGAGGCCGGACGCACCTGACCCGGGCCGGGAGGCGACCGCGGTCGGGCGAGGCTCACGGCGGGGCGCGGACCGGCGGTCGGGTGGCCTCCCCGACTTCCCCGTACGCTGGCGACCGTCACCACGGTGAGCCGTCCCCGGTTCGACCCGGCCGTACTGAGAGGGAACCACAGCATGACGGCGGTACCAGGCCAGCGACCCGCTCCAGCGACTCGACCGAACGCGGGCCATGCCGCGGAGGACGATCTGCGGCAGCTGTTCGGGCAGTCCATCGCCGTCTTCGCCGCGCTTGCCGGACCCACGCACGTGGTGGAGGCAGCGAATCCGGCGTTCCTCGCCACCATCGGTGAGGAGCGGGCGCGCACCGGGGTGGCCATCGCCGAGTTGATGCCCGAGTTGGCGGAACAGGGCTTCCTCGCGCTGTTGGACGAGGTCTACCGCACGGGAGAGCTTTACACCGGTCGGGACGCCCGGGTGGTGCTCGGCGCCGGCGCACAGGCGCGGGAGGCATTCTTCGACTTCACCTACGAGCCGCGTCACGACGCCGACGGCGCCGTGACCGGGATCCGGGTGATCGGCGTGGAGACCACCCAGGTCAAGCACGCCCAGCGGCTGATGGCCGAGCACCGTGCCCTGCTGGAGCAGATTGCCCGCCAGGCGCCCCTGCCCGAGGTGCTCGACGGCATGGCCCGCTGCATCGAGAACCTGGCCCCGCAGGAGGTGCTCGTCTCCGTTCTGCTCGCCGACCCCGACGGCCGGCACCTGCGCCACGGCGCCGCGCCGAGCCTGCCCGACTTCTACAACCAGGCCATCGACGGGATCGCCACCGGCGAGGGCGTGGGCTCCTGCGGCACGGCCGCCCACCGGCGCGAACCGGTCATCGTCACCGACATCGCCGCCGATCCGTTCTGGGACGACTTCCGCGGGCTCGCCGAGCGGGCCGGGCTGGCCGCCTGCTGGTCGACACCGATCCTGGCGCGCGACGGCAGCCTGCTGGGCACCTTCGCCATCTACCACCGCACGCCGCGGATCCCGAAGGACACGGATCTCGCCCTGATCCAGGTCTTCACCGGCACCGCGGCCCTGGCCATCGAACGCCACCACATCGAACAGGCGAAGGTGGCCGCCGAGGCCCGCGCCAGAGCCGCCCACGACCAGCTGGCCGAGGCGGTGCGCGCGGAGCGGGAACTGCGCGGCGAGGCCGAGCGGCGCGCCGCCACCGCCGCGGAACTCGCGGCCCGAATGCGTGCCGCCGCCGCCGCGCAGGCCGCCCGGCCACGCCCCGAGCGTTGCCAGCTCGGCGGGGACCCGGGATGCACCGCCGCGGCCGAGATCAAGGTCGCCGATTCGTGGGGCGACTCGGCGTGGGGCTGCCCGATCCACGTCGAGGAGGCGATTCTCCACGTCCGGTCGGTGTTCATCGCCAGCGAGGAACTCGGCGGCCTCGCCGGCTACCTCAACCGCTGACGACCTCAGCCGCGGAGCACGTTGGCGTAGATGAGCCAGGCCAGCGCGGACTTGGCCGCCAGGCTGAGCACGAGGTACGAGACCTCGCCGTAGCGGTAGTCCCGCCACCGGCCGCGCCGGGTGTACTGCAGCGCCATGTTGACCGCGAAGGTCGCGAAGAGCAGGAACTGCACGATGATGATCGCCCACACGAAACCGGGAATCTCCGGCGGCTGGGCGACGTAGACGGCGATCGCGAGCCAGGGCGCCGCGCCGACCAGCGAACCGAACCAGAACGCGCTCCAGTCGGCACGGCCCGGTGTCTGCTGCCGCTCCATCAGGAGACCGAACAGGATCATCGCGGTGTTCGCGGCGAAGATCCCGATCACCGCCGCGAGATCACGGATCCCGACGAACAGACCGATCAGCACGATCATGATCGACGCGCTGACCGAGTACTCGATCCATCGCGCGTAGTTGGCCCGCCGATCCAGGTTGCGCTCGTACCAGCGGTGCACGCGTGGGGCGGCGGTCACGACGTGGTCGACCGCGGCGAGCAGCAGGAACACCGCCACCGCCGGCCCGACGGCGATCCGGAAGGCCACGTCCGGGACGGTGGCGTCCCGCAGGGTCACCGGGTCCGCCGTCAGGTACGACGCGGTCACCGGCAGGGACAGGTCGTTGCTGGCCGCCCACATCCAGGCACCTTCGGCGGCCAGCAGCGCACCGACCAGCACGTTGACGACACGCAACCGCCGGTAGCGGTTCCCGCCCGCCTCGGCGTGATGCCCCATGGGCGTCACCTTAGGCAGCCCGGGTGGCCACCAACCCGCATTCCGCTCGGGCCGGTCACCCGGAAGAGGTGACGCGAACCCGCGTGTAGCGGTCCGGGGGGCGGGTAGCCGGCCCACCATGGACCTGGTCGAGGAGTCGCCGTACCGGTTCCGGATCGACCGGCGCGAGGAGATGCGGGTCCCGGGCGTGGTGTACGCCTCGCCCGCGCTGCTGCCCGACGCCGGGTCGGACCGGTCCCTGGAGCAGGTCGCGAACGTGGCCACGCTGCCCGGCATCGTCGGCGCCTCGTACGCCATGCCGGACGTGCACTGGGGCTACGGTTTCCCCATTGGCGGGGTGGCGGCCACCGACGTGGCGGCCGGTGGTGTGGTCTCGCCCGGCGGCGTCGGCTTCGACATCTCCTGCGGGGTGCGGCTGCTCACCGCGGACCTGGACCGGGCGGCCCTGCGCCCCCGGCTGGCCGCGCTCATGGACGGACTCGGGGAGTCCACCCCGCGCGGCATGGGCCGCGGCGCGGTGTGGCACCTGGGCGACCGGGCCGAGCTGGACGCGGTGCTGCGCGGCGGCTCCCGGTACGCGGTCGAGCGTGGCTTCGGCGTGCCCCGGGACCTGGACCGCTGCGAGGACCGGGGCGCGGTCGCCGACGCCGACCCCGCGCGGGTGAGCACGCGGGCGGTCGAGCGCGGCGCCGGCCAGGTCGGCAGCCTCGGCTCGGGCAACCACTTCCTGGAGGTGCAGGCCGTCGAGGAGGTCTACGACGAGCCGGTCGCCGCCGCGTTCGGGCTGCGCGCCGGGCAGGTGTGCGTGATGATCCACTGTGGTTCGCGCGGGCTGGGCCACCAGATCTGCACCGACCACGTGCGGGCCATGGAAGGCGTGATGCCGGGGTACGGCATCGACGTGCCGGACCGGCAGCTGGCCTGCGCGCCGGTCACCTCGCCCGAGGGGCGCGCGTACCTGGGGGCGATGGCGGCGGCGGCCAACTACGCCCGGGCCAACCGGCAGCTGCTGGCCCACGCCGCGCGCCAGGTCTTCGCCCGGGTCGTCGGCTGCGACCTCGACCTGGTGTACGACGTGTCGCACAACCTCGCCAAGATCGAGGAGCACCGGGTGGACGGGACGTCGCGCCGGCTCTGCGTACACCGCAAGGGTGCCACCCGGGCCCTGCCGCCCGGCCATCCCGACCTGCCCGATGATCTGCGTCCGGTGGGCCAGCCGGTGCTCATCCCGGGCTCGATGGGCACCGCCTCGTACGTCCTCACCGGCGTGCCGGACGCGCCGGCCTGGGCCTCGACCTGCCACGGCGCGGGCCGCGTCCGCAGCCGCACCCAGGCCAGCCGGGCGGTACGCGGGCACGACCCGCGGCGCGAGCTGGCGGCGCGGGACGTCGAGGTGCGCGGAGCGTCCCGGCGCGGCCTGGCCGAGGAGATGCCGGAGGCGTACAAGGACGTGGCCGCCGTGGTGGCCGTGGCCGAGGGCGCCGGCCTGTGCGCGAAGGTGGCCCGGCTGGTCCCGCTCGGCGTGGTCAAGGGCTGAGCGGGCTCACACGTCCAGCGTCACCGCGCACTCCCAGCCGCCCGGCGCCGGCCCGAACCGCAGCTCGTGCAGCGACACCGCCTTCGGCACGGCGCCGACCAACTCGACCGCGTCCGTGCCGGTGGTGCGCCACCGCACCGTGAGGCCGCCGTCGGCGGCCGGGTGGACCTCCGTGCCGAGCGGCAGTTCGCCCTCGGTCTCCATCCGGAAGATCACCTCGTCGAGGACGCCGACCAGCAGGTCACCGTCGTGGGCCGGCGGCACCCGGAACTCCGAGGACCCGGTCGCCGTCGCCGAGGCGGTGTCCACGAACGTGTCGACGAGCGCCGCCACCGCCTCGGCCACGCAGCCCTCCCGATCCGGCGCCCACGCCTCGATCCGGACGTCGGCGGTGTGCGGCACGCAGCGGTGTCCCCGGGCCGGTCGGTGCGCCATGTCCCGATCATCGCGCCCCCGGGCGGAGGCGGCCGGGGTTTCGTCGTACCGGGCGGTTAGGGTGCGCCCGTGATCGCCGACGACTCCGATGCCGTGACCGTGGTCTTCCTGCGCATGATGCGCGCCGAGCTGCGGGCCGAGCGGGTGGGGGAGGACTCCCTCGGCCGCACCGTCGAGCTGGCGCGACGGTGGTGGGGCACCGCCGACGCGCGACTGGCCGACGCGCTGCGCGAGCTGCACGCCGAGCCGGTCGACGACACCGACCCGTCCGCGTCGGCCGCCGCCGGCCCGCTCACCCCGCCCGATCCGCGCGGCGCCGCGCTGGCCCGCTTCGCCGCCAACGCCCGCCGGCTGCGCACCGGCGAGATCAGCCCGGCCGAGTTCGACGAGATCATGGGCGCCGACGACCCGGACCGGCCGGCGACCTGACCCGCTGCTCCCCAACCGCGCCGTTGCCACCCTCGCCCATCCATCTGTCGATCATGAAGTTGACCGCGTCGAATCAGGCAATTCGCGCCGTCAACTTCATGATCGACCTGTGAAGGGCAGGGCCGGACGGGCGGCGTGGAGGCGTTTTAGCGTGCGGTGAGGGCCAGGCCGAGACCCAGCGCGAGGAAGCTGCCCGCGAAGCCGTGTCGCAGCAGCGCGGTGAGCCGAGGTCGGGACAGCACACGCCGGCGCAGCGCGCCGGCCAGGAGCGCGTACCCGGCGAAGACCACCAGCGTGACCAGCATGAACACCAGGCCGCAGAGCAGCATGCGGGCGGGGGCGGCGGGGGCGTCCGGGGGCACGAACTGGGGCAGGAACGCCACGAAGAAGACCGTGACCTTCGGGTTCAGCAGGTTCAGCAGGACCCCGTCACGGAACACGGTCGCCGCCGGGCGGGGCGCCCGCTCACCGTCCACCACCAGCGGTCCGCGTTCGCGCAGCGCCGACCAGGCCATCCAGAGCAGGTATGCCACCCCCAGCCAGGTCACCACCCGGAACGCCGGGGTGCCGGCGCGCAGCAGGGCGGCCAGACCGGTCACCGCGGCGATCAGGTGCGGGACGAGGCTGAGCGTGCAGCCGGCGGCGGCGACGAGACCGGCCCGGCGTCCGGCGGCGACCGCGGAGGCGATCGTGTGCACCACCCCGGTTCCGGGGGTGATCACCACGACCAGCGTGGTCAGCAGAAAGGCGATACTCATGCCGTCCAGCCTGCGGCCATAATGGCCCCATGGGCAGGGCCAAAGACACCACGTCGGAGGGGTCCATAACGGCCGGTGCCGACTTCCTTCAGCTGGACATCGGCCAGGCGCCGCCGGGCGGCCGAGCGGACTGGCTGGCCGCCCGGCTGCGGGCCGCCATCGCCGACGGCCGGGTGCCGGTGGGCGCACGGCTGCCGGCCACCCGGGTGCTCGCCGGTGAGCTGGGCGTCTCCCGGGGCGTGGTCACCGAGGCCTACCAGCGGTTGGGCGAGGACGGCCACGTGGCCGGCCGGGGCCGGGCCGGGACGGTCGTGGTGGCCACCCCGGCCGCCGTGGTGGGCCGGCCGCCCACGCCGCGCCGCCCGCCGCAGGTGTTCACCGGCCGGCCGGGCGTCGAAGTGTTCGACGCGCTGCGGGCGGCGCCGGCGGAGGTGGACCTGACGCCCGGCGTACCGGACCTGGCGGCCTTCCCCCGCGCGGCCTGGCTGCGCGCCGAGCGGACCGTGCTGGACCGGCTGACGCCCGCCGCCCTCGGCTATGGTGACCCGACCGGCACGCCGGCGCTGCGGCTCGCGGTCGCCAACTGGCTGGCCCGCAACCGGGGCATCCGGGTCGACCCGGCCGAGGTGGTGGTCGTCGCCGGGGTGTCGCAGGCGCTCGGGCTGCTCGCCCAGGTGCTGCACGCCCACGACGTGCACACGGTCGCGGTGGAGGATCCCGGGTCGCTCGGCGTCCGGCAGCACCTGGCCAACTGGGGGCTGGCGATCCCCCCGGTGCCGGTGGACGACCAGGGCCTGCGGGTCGACCTGCTGGCGGCCACCGGGGCCCCGGCCGTGCTGCTGACGCCGGCGCACCAGTTCCCGACCGGGGTGGTGCTCGACGGCGAGCGGCGTCGCCGGCTGCTGGCCTGGGCCCGCGACGGCGGCCTGGTGGTGGAGGACGACTACGACGCCGAGCACCGCTACGACCGACCGCCGGTGCCGGCGTTGCGCGGCATGCTGCCGGACCGGGTCTGCTACACCGGCAGCGTCTCGAAGCTGCTGGCGCCGGCGCTGCGGATCGGTTGGATGCTGGTGCCGCCCCGGCTGCACGCCGACGTGGTGGCGGCCAAGCGGATGGCGGATCTCGGCAACGCCGCGCTGCCGCAGCTCGTGCTGGCCGAGCTGATGGAGTCGGGTGCGATGGAGCGGCACCTGCGGATGCTGCGGCACCGGCACGTGCGCCGCCGCGACGCGATGATCCGGGCGGTCCGGGCCCACCTGCCCGGCGCGGTGGTGCACGGCGCCGCCGCCGGCCTGCATCTGCTGGTCACACTGCCCGACGCGGTGGACGACGTCGCGTTGGCGGCCGAGGCGTTGCGCCGGGGCGTCAAGGTGCAGCCGCTGTCCTGGCACGGCCAGCGTCCGCAGCCGCCCGGCCTGGTCCTCGGCTACGCCGCCACCGCCCCCTCGGAGATCGACCGCGCCGTGGCCACCCTGGCCCACTGCCTCCCCTGACCACCCTCGCCCGTCGATCAAGGAGTTTGCGTCGAGTTCAGGCGCCCGAGAAGACGCAAACTCCTTGATCGACGAGGGCTGGGGAGGGGGCGGGGTCAGGGTGAGGGGTAGAGGGCGGTCAGGGCGGCTGCGGTTTCGGTCAGGCGGCGGCGCAGCGGCTCGGGGGAGAGGACCTCCACCTCGGCGCCGAGGCGGAGCAGGTCGCCGTGCGCGTGGGTCAGCGACTCGATGGGAATCACCGCCCGCACCCAACCCGCCTCGTCGGGCGGGCCGGCGCTCGCCTCGGCCGCGGCGACCACCACGTCGCTGCCGACCTCACGCAGCCGCGCGAACCCGCGTGGCGAGAGCCGCACGGCGGCCTCGTCCCGGTGCAGGCCGGCCCGGAACGCGACCACGTGCGCCCGCCACCAGCCCGGCAGGTCGAACTCGGGCCGGTCGAACGGTTCGTCGAGCGGGGTGAGGTCGAGGATCTGGTTGACCCGGTAGGTGGCCGGCTCGGCCCGGTCCGGCCGGGCCGCGACCACGTACCAGCGGCCGCCCTTGAGCACCAGGCCGTACGGTTCGAGCACCCGCGTCACCTCGCCCCGCCAACCGCGGTAACGCACCCGGATCCGGTGCTCCCGCCACACCGCCTCGGCGGCCTCGGCCAGGTGCGGCGAGGGGTCACCGTCGGAGTACCAGCCCGGCGTGTCCAGGTGGAACCGCTGCTCCAGCCGCGCGGCCCGGTCGGCCAGCGGGGTCGGGAGCGCGGCACGCACCTTGAGCTGCACGGCGGCCACGACCGACTGGTAGCCCAACTCGGCGGCCGGACCGGGGAGCCCGGCGAAGAGCAGCCGGTCGGCCTCCTCGGCGGTCAGGCCGGTCAGCCGGGTCCGCCAGCCCTCCACCAACCGGTAGCCGCCGGCGTGCCCGGCCTCGCCGTACACCGGGATGCCGGCGGCGTGCAGCGCCTCGACGTCCCGGTAGATCGTGCGGACCGACACCTCCAGTCGGGCGGCCAGGTCGGCGGCGGTGAGCCGGCCGTGCGCCTGCAGGAGCAGCAGGATGGACAGGAGTCGACTGGCCCGCATCCACTGACACTAGCTGTCAGGGGAGTGGTCGTACCGTCCGGCCATGGCTTTCCACGACAAGGAGCTGACCGTGCCGGGAACCGTCGAGGTCGCCGGCCGGCACGTCAAGCGCTACCACATCGACCAGCCGGACCGCCGGCTCGAGGCGCGGGTGGTCGACGCCGCCTACGCGTACCTGCCGTCCCTGCTGCCCGCGCCGGACCCCACCACCCCGCCGGCGAGCTGGGTGGTGCTGCACCGGGGCGCGGACACCGGCGCGTACCTGCTGGCGTACAGCTGGTTCTTCGACAACGTCGTCCAGTGCCGCATCGCGATCGCCGGGCAGCCCGCGCTGGACTGCCCGGACGACGACCCGGCGCACTTCGTCGACCTGGACCGGCCCGGCGTGGGCTGCGTCTGGGAACTGGGCGTGCTGGAGCACGAGCGGACCGCCTGGATCCGGCACGTGCTCGCACCGGACACACCCGACCTGGCCGGCTACCTGGCCGACGCGCGCGTCGAGGGGCCGGTGGGACGCTGATGGGCGACTTCGACTTCTTCGTCGGCACCTGGGACGTGACCAACCGGCGGCTGCGGGAGCGCCACGTCGGCGGCGACGACTGGGACGAGTTCCCCGGCACCAGCGAGGCACGCTCGTTCTTCGACGGCGCCGGCAGCTTCGACGAGATCCGCTTCCCGACCCAGGGCTTCTCGGGCTCCACCGTGCGGCTGCTCGACCCGGCGACCGGGCTGTGGTCGATCTGGTGGATGAACAGCCGGCGCGGGGTGCTGGAGCAGCCGCCGGTGGTGGGCCGGTTCACCGACGGCGTCGGCACGTTCTACGCCGACGACAGCGACGAGGGGCGGCCGGTGCGCTGCCGGTTCCTCTGGTCGGCGATCACGCCGACCTCCTGCCGTTGGGAGCAGGCGTTCTCCACCGACGGCGAGCGCACCTGGGAGACCAACTGGATCATGGAGTTTCGGCGGGCGGCCTGACCGGTGGCGTGGTGGTCCGGTAGATCGCGGTCAGCCAGACGTCCAGCAGCACGTCGACCACGTCCCGCTCGGCCACGGCCGGGCCGTCGCCGGCGAAGGTCGCGTACCAGACCCGTTCGTTCATCGAGTTGAGCGCGATGGCGAGGTCCCGGGCGGGCAACCCGTCCGGGGCCGCGCCGCGCGCGCGTTCCACCTCGATCGCGGCCTGCACCGCGCGCACCCAGCGTTCCAGGACCTCGGCCCAGAGCCGCCGCACCTCGGCGTTGGTGCCGCGCACCTGGGCGCAGGCCAGCACCACGTCCCGGTGGCCGCCGAAGGCGGCGTGGAACCGGGCGATCAGCTCCCGCCAGCGGGCGCGCGGGTCCTCGGCGAGGCGGTCGAGCACGTCGCCGGCGGCGGCGTTCGCCTCCTCGGTCACCCGGTCGAGCAGGGTGAGCAGCACCGCGTCCTTCGACGGGAAGTAGAAGTAGAACGTGGGGCGGGAGATGCCGGCGCCCCGGGCCAGGTCGTCGATGGAGATGTCGCCGAACGGGCGCTCGCGCAGCAGCCGCTCGGCGGTGGCCAGGATCGCCGTCTCCCGGTCGTCACCGGTGGACCGGCCGGCCCGCCGCCCGCGCGGTACGGCCCCGGTCGGCGTGCGCGCACTGGTCATGTCGGCCGATGCTACACCCGCTCGACACCCTGTCGAATCAACTCGACAGGGTGTTGACTGGCCTCGACGCCGGTGGATAGTGTCCGGGCCACCGCCGGGAGAACCGCGGGGAGAACGGGAGAAGCCATGGCCTCCGACCACGTCGACGTCCTCATCGTCGGTGCCGGCCTGTCCGGCATCGGGGCCGCCGTCCACCTGGGACGCGAGTGTCCCGGCAAGACCTACGCGGTGCTGGAGGCCCGGGACGCCATCGGCGGCACGTGGGACCTGTTCCGCTACCCGGGCATCCGCTCCGACTCGGACATGTACACCCTCGGCTACGCGTTCAAGCCGTGGACCGACCCGAAGGCCATCGCCGACGGCGACTCGATCCGGGCGTACGTGCGGCAGACCGCCCGCGAATACGACGTGGAGCGGCACATCCGCTTCCGCCACCGGGTGGTGCGCGCCGAGTGGGACAGCGCCACCGCCCGCTGGACCGTGCGCGCGCACCGCGACGACACCGGCGAGGACGTGACGCTCACCTGCGCGTTCCTGTTCACCAACTCCGGCTACTACCGCTACGACGAGGGCTACACGCCCCGGTTCCCCGGCGTCGAGCGCTACGCCGGCACACTCGTGCACCCGCAGCACTGGCCCGACGACCTGGACTACGCCGGTAGGCGGGTGGTCGTGATCGGCAGCGGCGCCACCGCGGTCACCCTGGTCCCGGCGATGGCCGAGCGGGCCGCCCACGTCACCATGCTCCAGCGCTCACCCACGTACGTGATCTCGCTGCCGTCGCGCGATCCGTTCGCCGACGCCGCGCGACGCTGGCTGCCCCCGAAGGCCGCGTACGCGGTGGCGCGGTGGAAGAACGTCACGCTCGGGGTGGCCAACTTCCAGCTCAGCCGGCGCGCCCCCGGCCTGGTGAAGCGGTTCCTGCGGCGGGCCGCCAAGGGTCGCCTCCCGGTCGGCTACGACGTCGACCGGCACTTCTCGCCCCGCTACGACCCCTGGGACCAGCGGCTCTGCGTGGTGCCCGACGGGGACCTGTTCACCGCGCTGCGCGAGGGCCGGGCCGCGGTGGTGACCGACACCATCGAGACGTTCACCGAACACGGCGTCCGGCTCGCCTCCGGCACGGAACTGCCGGCCGACGTCGTGGTCACCGCCACCGGCCTCAACCTGCTCGCGCTGGGCGGCATGACGCTGGTGGTCGACGGCGCCGAGGTCGACCTGGCCCGGACGATCGCCTACAAGGGCATGATGCTCTCCGGGGTGCCCAACTTCGCCATGACCATCGGCTACACCAACGCCTCCTGGACGTTGAAGGCCGACCTGGTCGCCACCTACGTCTGCCGGCTGCTGCGGCACCTCGACGACACCGGCCAGCAGATCGTCACCCCGCTCGCCCCGGACACCGACGACCTGGAGCCGATCATCGACCTGAAGTCCGGGTACGTGCTGCGCGCCGTCGACCAGCTGCCCAAGCAGGGCCCGCAGGCGCCGTGGCGGCTGCACCAGAACTACCCCCGGGACGTACGGCTGATGCGGCACGGTCCGCTGACCGACGGCGTACGGTTCGCCCGGGCCGGCACGCCGGTCGCCGCGGCGGTGGCGACCTCGGGAGGAACCGATGCGTGACCTGGAGTTCGCCGGCGGCACGGCGGTGCTCACCGGCGCGGCGAGCGGCATCGGCGCGGCGCTGGCCCACGGGCTGGCCCGGCGCGGCGCGGACCTGGTCCTGCTCGACCGGGACGCCGACGGCCTGGCGACGGTCGTCGCGGCGATCCGGGCCGCCCACCCCGACCGGCGGGTGCAGACCCACGTGGTCGACCTCGCCGACGCCGACGCCACCGACCGGGTGGCCGCGGAGATCCACCGCGCGCATCCCCGGATCCGGCTGCTGGTCAACAACGCCGGCGTCGCGCTGGGCGGCCGGTTCGACCAGGTGACACTGGAGGAGTTCCTCTGGGTCATCGAGATCAACTTCCGGGCGGTGGTGCGGTTGACCCACGCGCTGCTGCCCGCGCTCAAGACCGAACCGGGTTCCCACCTGGTCAACGTCTCCAGCCTGTTCGGCCTCATCGCCCCGGCCGGACAGGCCGCGTACGCGGCGAGCAAGTTCGCCGTGCGCGGCTTCACCGAGGCGCTGCGGCACGAGCTGGTCGACGACGGCATCGGCGTCACCTCGGTGCATCCCGGCGGCATCCGGACCCGGATCGCCGCCAGCGCCCGGGTGGGCAGCGGCGTCTCCGTCGAGGAGTACGAGGTCGGCCGCCGCCAGTTCGAGAAACTGCTCACCATCGACCCGGCGACCGCCGCCGAGGTGATCCTGCGCGGCGCGCGGCGGCGTCGGGGCCGGGTGCTGATCGGCTGGTCGGCGAAGCTGCCCGACCTGCTCGCCCGGATCGCGCCGGCCGGGTACGGCAAGGTGCTGGCCCTGGGCATGCGCCCGCGTCCGGCCCGGGTGCCGGCACCGCGCCCGCCCGCCACCGACCCGGCCCCGACGGCCGCTGCGGAGCCCGGACGGCCGGCGTGACCGTCGCCCTGCCGCCGGCCGACGACCGCGCCGTCGACGGGCGGCGGATGCGCTGCCGGATCACCGGCGACGGCCCGCCGGTGCTGCTGCTGCACGGCATCGGCCGCACGCTCGACGACTTCACCGCGCTGCACACGGCGCTGGCCCGGGACCACCGGGTGCTCGCCGTCGATCTGCCCGGGCACGGCGGTTCCGCGCCGCTGGACGGGACGCACACGCTGCCGGCGCTCGCGGCGGCGGTGGCCGGGTTCCTGGACGCGGCCGGCGTCACCGGCCCGGCCCACCTGGTCGGCAACTCCCTCGGCGGGGCGGTGGCCATGCGCCTGGCCGTGGACGCGCCGCACCGGGCGGCCAGCCTGGCGTTGCTCAACAGCGCCGGCTTCGGCCAGGAGGTGACCGTCGCGCTGCGGCTGCTCGCGGTGCCCCCGCTGGCCCGGCTGCTGCTGCGCCCGCACCCGGCGATCGCCCGCCGCACCGAGCGGGCCATCTTCGTCGACCCGGCGTACGTCACCGAGGAGCGGATCGCCGCCGCGCTCGCGGTGGCCCGGCAGCCGCACGCCGCCCGGGTGATGCGGGAGCTGGTCCGCGACCTGGGCACCTGGCGTGGGGTACGCCCGCAGTGGCGCGCCGAGCTGCTCGACGCGGTCGCCGCGCTGGACCTGCCCATCCTGCTCGTCTGGGGCGACCGTGACCTGATCCTGCCCGCCGCGCACCTCGGGTATGCGCGGAGCCGGCTGCCCCGGGCGCGCAGCCACCTGTTCCGCGACACCGGGCACATGCCGCAGATCGAGCGCACCGCCGAGGTGGAGGGTCTGCTCCGGGATCTCTGGACGGGCGACCCGGCCGGCTGAGCCGCCGCGTGGCCCGCGCCACGCTCCCCGGTGCCGGCGGCGCCCGCCCGCTCGCGGCGGCGCATCATAGATACATGACGCATCCCAGCCCGGTCGCCGGTGCGCGCCCCGCCGTCCCGTCCGCCGCCGAGCGGGCCTACCGGCACCTCAAGCAGGCGATCCTGGAGCAGGTCTACCCGGGTGGTCAGCTCGTCAGCGAGGGCGAGATCGCCGAGGCCACCGGGGTCTCCCGCACCCCGGTGCGGGAGGCGCTGCTGCGGCTGGAGTCCGAGGGTCTGGTCCGGCTCTACCCGAAGCGGGGCGCGTTGATCCGACCGGTCTCCGCCCGGGAGATCGCCGACGTCATCGAGGCCCGCCGCCTCGTCGAGCTGCACGCCGCCGAGCGGGTCTGGCCACGTCGCGCCGCGCTCCGCGCCGACCTGGCCCGTTGGCTCGACGAGATGCGCCGGGCACACGCCGCCGGCGACCTCACCGCGCTGATGGCCGCCGACCGGGCCTTCCACGCGGCCGTCGTGGAGGCCGCCGGCAACGAGATCCTGGCCGAGCTCTACCACCGGCTGCGCGACCGGCAGCTGCGGATGGGCGAGGCCAGCTTCCGGCTCTCGCCCGGCTGGGCCGAGGTCGCCCTGGCCGAGCACGCCGACCAGCTCGCCGCGCTCGACGGCGACGACCCGCAGGCGTGGCGCGACGCCGTCGCCGGCCACATCGACACCGCCGCGACCATGCTCGGGGCGTTGCGGTGAGCGTCGCCCGCCGGCCGGCCGCCCTGATCTACGCGGTGGCCGTGACCGCGTACGTGGCCGCCGTCTTCCACCGCAGCTCGCTCGGCGTCACCGGGGTCGACGCGGCGGACCGTTTCCACATCAACGCCGCCGCGCTGGCCACCTTCTCCGTCGCCCAGCTCGCCGTCTACGCGGCCATGCAGATCCCGGTCGGGGTGCTGCTGGACCGTTACGGCTCGCGCCGGCTGCTGCTGGCCGGCGCCGCGCTGATGGTGGCCGGGCAGCTCGTGTTCGCCGTCGCCACCGACGTACGCCTCGCGGTCGCGGCCCGGGTGCTGGTCGGCCTCGGCGACGCGATGACGTTCATCAGCGTGCTGCGGATCGTGGCGTTCTGGTTCCCCGGCCGGCGCAACCCGTTGCTGGTGCAGCTCACCGGCACCATCGGGCAGCTCGGCGCGGTGCTCGGCGCCGTACCCCTGGTGGCGCTGCTGCACCACGCGGGCTGGACCCCGGCGTTCCTCACCGCGGCGGCGCTCGGCGTCACCGTGCTGTTGCTCGTCCTCGTCGCGGTCCGCGACACCCCGCACGCCGAGCACACCACCGCGCTCGCCCCCGACCTGGCCACCGTACGCCGGCAGCTGGCCGACGCCTGGGCGCAGCCCGGCACCCGCCTGGGCCTGTGGACGCACTTCGTCACCCAGTTCTCCGGCGCCGTGTTCGCGCTGCTGTGGGGCTACCCGTTCCTCGTGCAGGCGCAGGGCTTCTCACCCACCGCGGCGGCCGGGCTGCTCACCCTGATGACGCTGGTGACCCTGGCGTGCGGCCCGGTGGTGGCGCACCTGTGCGCCCGGCACCCGTTCCACCGCTCGGTGGTCGTCTTCACCATCACCGCCGCCACCGCCGCCGTCTGGGCGGTGGTGCTGGCCTGGCCCGGCCGCGCGCCGCACGGGCTGCTGGTGGCGCTGGTGGTGGTCCTCGCGGTCAACGGCCCCGGCTCGGTGATCGGGTTCGACTACGCCCGGACGTTCAACCCGGTGCACCGGATCGGCAGCGCCACCGGGATCGTCAACGTCGGCGGGTTCGTCGCGTCGATCGTGCTGATCCTCGCCGTCGGCGTGGTGCTCGACCTGGCCACCCCGGCCGGCGCCGGTACCCCGCCGCTGTCGGCGTTCCGCTGGGCGTTCGCCGTGCAGTACCTGCTCTGGGCGCTCGGCGCGGTGCAGGTGCTGCGTTACCGCAACGCCGCCCGCCGCCGGCTGGTCGCCGAACGCGCCGCGGTGCCCGTGCCGGCCTGAGGGGTCAGCGCCGCCGGCGGGTGAGCGAGTCCAGCACCAGCGTCAGGCCCGCACCGACCAGCCACACGTCCTTGGCCAGCCCGATGCCCGCCTGGCTGGGGCGCAGGCTGGTGCCCTCCCGCATGCCGGGCGTCTTGAGGTAGAGCTGCACCAGCCCGGCGCCGAACGCGGTCAGCCCGGCGCCGGCCAGCAGGGACGGCACGAACGGCGCCAGCAACGCCACGCCCAGCGCCGTCTCGGCGCGGGACAGCAACATGGCGAACCGGTCCGGCGGGATCTGGCGCAGCTGCGGCAGCGCGCCGACCGCCATGCCGTGCATCCCCGCCGCGGCCTCGCCCTCCAGGTTCCGCTTGGAGAGCCCGGAGTTCAGGATGTACGCGCCGATGGCGATGCGCAGCGGGGCGTGCGTCAACCTCATGATCACTCCTTGTCCGAGGTGCGGGCCCTGCGCGTACCCGGTGACGGGCGGGGCATTCCGCCGGTCGGCGTCGGGCCGCCGGCGATGATCAGCGGTAGGTTCGGCACAGGACCTGAACGAAGGAGACGACCGTGAGCCAGCAAGTCCGGGGAGTCGTGTCGCGGCGCAAGGGCGCGCCCGTGGAGGTCACCACGATCGTGGTGCCCGACCCGGGGCCGGGCGAGGCGGTGGTCCGCGTCCAGTCCTGCGGCGTGTGCCACACCGACCTGCACTACCGCGAGGGCGGCATCAACGACGACTACCCGTTCCTGCTCGGCCACGAGGCCGCCGGCATCGTCGAGCAGGTGGGCGACGGCGTCACCGACGTGGCCCCCGGCGACTTCGTGGTGCTCAACTGGCGGGCGGTCTGCGGGCAGTGCCGGGCCTGCCGGCGCGGCCGCCCCTGGTACTGCTTCGCCACCCACAACGCGGCGCAGAAGATGACCCTGACCGACGGCACCGAGCTGTCGCCCGCGCTCGGCATCGGCGCGTTCGCCGAGAAGACGCTCGTGCACGCCGGCCAGTGCACCAAGGTCGACCCGTCGGCCCGGCCCGCCGCCGTCGGCCTGCTCGGCTGCGGCGTGATGGCCGGCCTCGGCGCGGCCATGAACACCGGCGGGGTGACCCGGGGCGACTCCGTCGCGGTGATCGGCTGCGGCGGCGTCGGCGACGCCGCGGTGGCCGGCGCGGCCCTGGCCGGCGCGACCACGATCGTCGCGGTGGACACCGACTCCCGCAAGCTCGACTGGGCGCGCCGGTTCGGCGCCACCCACACCGTCAACGCCTCCGAGGACGACCCGGTCGAGGCGATCCGCGCCGCCACCGGCGGATTCGGCGCCGACGTGGTGATCGACGCGGTCGGCCGCCCGGAGACCTGGAAGCAGGCCTTCTACGCGCGCGACCTCGCCGGCACGGTCGTGCTGGTCGGCGTGCCCACCCCGGAGATGACCGTCGACCTGCCGCTGCTCGACGTGTTCGGGCGCGGCGGCGCGCTCAAGTCCAGCTGGTACGGCGACTGCCTGCCCAGCCGCGACTTCCCGATGCTCACCGAGCTGTACCGGCAGGGCCGGCTGGACCTGGACGCGTTCGTCACCGAGGAGATCGCGCTGGACCAGGTCGAGGAGGCGTTCACCCGGATGCACCACGGCGACGTGCTGCGCTCGGTGGTGGTCTTCCCGTGACCGCCCACGTCGACCACGCCGTCACGTCCGGCACGTTCTCCCTGGACGGGCAGACCTTCGACGTGGACAACAACGTCTGGGTGATCGGCGACGACACCGAGTGCGTCGTCGTCGACGCGCCGCACGACGTGGCCGCGATCCGCGCGGTGGTCGGCGACCGCCGCGTGCTGGCGATCCTGGCCACCCACGCCCACGACGACCACGTCCGGGTCGCTCCCGAGCTGGCCCGGGCCACCGGCGCGCCGGTCCTGCTGCACCCGGCCGACCGGGTGCTGTGGGACCAGGTCCACCCCGACACGCCACCGGACGGCGACCTCACCGACGGGCAGACCGTCACCGTCGGCGGGGCCACGCTGCGGGTCCTGCACACGCCCGGCCACAGCCCGGGAGCGTGCAGCCTGTACGCCCCGGAGCTGGGCGCGGTCTTCACCGGCGACACCCTGTTCGCCGGCGGTCCCGGCGCCACCGGCCGTTCCTACAGCGATTTCGGCGCCATCGTCGAGTCCATCCGCACCCGGCTGCTCACCCTGCCGCCGGAGACGGTGGTGCACACCGGGCACGGCGACGACACCAGCGTCGGCGCCGAGGCGCCGCACCTTCAGGAGTGGATCGCCCGGGGCCACTGAGCCGGGCGGCTCAGCGTTCCCCGTCGAGCACCGGCTTGAGGTCGACGACGGGCGTGCCGTCCAGCGCCTCCAACGCGTCCACCCGCACCCGGGCGCCGGTCACCTCGAGCAGGCGTACCCGGTGCACGCCGACCGGGTTGGGGCGGTGCGGCGAGCGGGTGGCGAACACCCCGGCCTCCGCGCGGGTGAGGTCACCGCGCGGGTGCACCGTGAGGACGTCCCGCCGGGCCCGGTCCAGCCAGGTCAGCACCAGCACCTCCGCGCCCGGGCGCAGGCCCGCCAGCGCCGGGAGGTACGCCTCGTCGAACACCAGCCACGCCTGCGGCGCGCCCTCGTCGCCCTGACAGGGCGCGGTGGCCGGATCGGTCAACGACGACTCCACCCGGCCGACCGGGCGGAGCAGGTGTGCGGGCGTCGTCACGCGGTGTCCCCTCTCCGCAGGTGCAGCCGGACGGTGGTGCCGGCGACCCCGGTGTGCACCCGCACCAGGTCGCACAGGGCGTGCACGATGACCAGGCCGCGCCCGCCGATGCCGTCGTGCCCGGGAGCGAGCCGACCGGCCAGCGGGTCGGACAGCCGGCCGTCGTCGTGGACCTCGCACACCACGTGCCGGTCGGTGAGCCAGAACCGCAGCGTCCCCGACCCGGCGGCGTGGGCGACGCTGTTGGTGGCCAGCTCGGTGACCGCGATCTGCAGGTCGGCCACCCGGTCCGCGTCCAGCCCGCCGGCGCTCGCGTGCCCGGCGACGAAGCGGCGGACCTCCGGCAGCGTGTCCAGGGTGTAGCGGAGCACCGACACCGGCCCGTCGGGTGCGGGCAGCGGTCGGTTGTGCCGCGCGGTCACCTCCGCCGGCGCGTACCCGGCGACGCGGCGGCGCCCACCACGCTCCACGAGCGTCGGATGGGTGCAGCGGGCCTCGGCGAGCACCCCCGGCTCGAGCCGGCCGGCGTCGTACGGGCACAGGACGGTCATCGCCCGGTCCGCCAGGGCCCCGTTGATCGCGGCCTCGTGCTGGGCGCAGGCCGGGTACTCCTCCACCGAGCGTCCGGCCCAGATCGGCTCGCCGATGACCCGCACCCGCCGGCCGGGATGCCGGTCGGCGAACGCCTGGAGCACCCAGGGAATGATCCGTCCCGGGTTGCGCCCGGCCTCGCCCATGTCGGCCCATCCGACCGTGTCCGCGGCCGGCCCGAGCGCGGCGCGCAGCAACGCCAGCCGGGGCGCCGGCGCGGCCACCAGCACCGGCTCACCGGCCGCCAGTCCCTCCTGGACGAACGGCACCGCGACCGCCAGCAGGCTCGCGGCGTCGGTGTAGAACGACAGCTCGTGCCGCAGCCCCACAGCGGTCGGCGCGCTCATGCCGGGGCCCCGGAGGTCACGCCGCCCAGCACGTGCAGCAGCCGGTGCAGCGCCGGTCGGCAGCCGACCAGCCGGATGCCGGTGTGGCTGGCCCGGTCGGCCCGGGCCAGCTCGGTGGCGGCGCCGGCGTCGGCGAAGCTCAGGTCGGTCAGGTCCAGCACCGGCGGCCCGGCCGGCGCGCGTTCCCCGGCGGTCAGGTCGGCGAGCAGCGCGATGAACGCGTCGCGGTTGCTGCGGTCCACCTGCCCCACCAGCCTCAGGCCGGGCGGATCACCCACCCGGTACGCGCGCAGCAGCGGGGACCAGGTGCGCGGCGGACGCGGCCCGGCGGTGCCCGGGTGGGCCGCCGCGAGGATCCGCAACTGCTCGGCGGGGAACCGGCGCCGGTCGTACAGGCACAGACCGGCGACCCGGCTGTCCGGGAAGAGGGGATTGAGCGCCTGTTCGTAGCGGCGCAGCTCGTCGAGGCTCACCGCGGTGCCCAGCACCCACGCCATGTCGCCGCTGAGGCGTACCCCCGGATAGCCCTCCCGCCGGGCCCGGGTGACCTCGTCGCGCACGGCCTCGGCCATGGCGGCCGGGGTCGGCCGGCCCCCGACCAGGAATGCCTCCACGGCGGGCAGGATGCGCAGCTGGCCCGCCGCCACCGCGGCCTCGGTCGGCACGCCGACGGCGTCGACCCGGGCGCGGACCGCCTGCGGCGTGGACGTCTCGGTGAAGCAGACCACCTTGTGGCCGCGGCGCAGCCCGGTGGCGGCGAAACGGCCGACGGTGTCGAGCGCGTCGCCGTCGTCGTCGTGGATCCAGCAGACGTGGTCCCCCAGATCGACCTGGTCGACCACGGTCGTAGCAGTCACGGTGCGAGCCTTCCCGGTGGACGCGTGCCTCACTGTAACGCCGCGCCGGGGCGCCGATCCGCTTGCCCGCCGCGCCGCCGAGGGGTTAGCCTGCCTGTGGACCCGGAAGCCGGCGCACGGCGCCGCCCGACGTCCGATCTCCCCAGGTGGCCGGTCCTGTCCGGCTCTCCGCCCGTGGTCGCATCCCCGGCTTTCCGCCCGGCGGGTTCCCGCAGGCACTCCTTCCCCTGCCGTCCGCACCGGCCGGCACGGTCCCGAAAGGCAACCCCCATGACCTCCGCATCACGTCCCGTCAGCGGTGTCGTCGACATCGTCGACGGGCACGCGTGGCTCCGGGTGGACGGCTACCTGCCGTCCGCCGCCGACGTCCACCTCGCCGCCGGTCAGCTGCGCCGGCACGGCCTGCGCCGCGGTGACCTGGTCACCGGCACGGTCCTCGCCGCCCCGCGTCCGGGCCGGCCGGTGCCGTTGGAGCGGCTGGACGGCATCAACGGCGTGCCGCCGGAGCAGGCCCGCCGGCGGCGTGACTTCTACCAGCTCACGCCGGTGTACCCACGGGAGCGGCTGCGGCTGGAGACCGAGCCGCACATCCTGACCACCCGGGTGATCGACCTGGTGATGCCGATCGGCAAGGGTCAGCGGGCGCTGATCGTGTCGCCGCCGAAGGCCGGTAAGACGATGGTGCTGCAGGCGGTCGCGGACGCGATCACCCGCAACAACCCGGAGTGCCACCTGATGGTGGTGCTGGTCGACGAGCGGCCGGAAGAGGTCACCGACATGTCTCGGTCGGTGAAGGGCGAGGTCGTCGCGGCCACTTTCGACCGTCCGCCGCAGGACCACACCACGGTGGCGGAGCTGGCGATCGAGCGGGCGAAGCGTCTGGTCGAGCTGGGGCACGACGTGGTCGTGCTGCTCGACTCGCTGACCCGCCTCGGCCGTGCCTACAACCTCACCGTCCGCTCGGCCGGGCGTACGCTCTCCGGCGGTGTCGACGTGGCCGCGCTGACCCCGCCCAAGCAGCTGCTCGCCGCAGCCCGCGCGATCGAGGAGGGCGGTTCGCTGACCATCCTGGCCTCGGCCCTGGTGGAGACCGGCTCGGCCGCCGACACCCTCATCTTCGAGGAGTTCAAGAGCACCGGCAACGCCGAGCTGAGGCTGGACCGGGCGCTCGCCGACCGGCGGACCTTCCCGGCCGTCGACCTGCGGGCCTCCGGCACCCGGCGGGACGACCTGCTCTGCACCGACGTCGAGCGGCACCGCCTGCGGGCACTGCGATCGGCGCTGTCCACGCTGGACCGGCAGGCCGCCCTGGATCAGCTGCTGCGCCAACTCGCGGCCACCGGCGGCAACGCGCACCTGCTGGCCCGCCTCGGCGCCGCCGCCCACGGTTAGGATCGTCGGCCACGGTGGAGCAGGGATACACCGCCCCGCCGTCCTCCAGGAAGAAACCCCTCGCCGCCCGGACGCCGGCCCGCGATACTCGACGCCGTGCCGGCGACCGTCCTGACCGAAGCCCAGTCCGCCGCGCTGCGACACGTGCGTGACGTCGCCCTGCGCGACCGCCCGGCGGCGCTCGCCGTCATCGCGAAGCATCTCGCCGGTTCGGGCACGTCCTACCGGTACGAGGAGGTCCTCGCGGCGGTGACCGCGCACGGCCGGTTGACGCTCAACTTCCACCCGGACCGGCTGCTGCGCGACGGCCGCACCGTGGCCGAGGCACTCGACGAGGAGGGCGTCTACCGCAGCCAGTTCGAGACCGGCATCGGCAACGGTGGGCTGACCGCGTTCCCCGGCGGCGACCGGGACGTGTGGGAAGCCGCGCTGTTCGGCGGCGCGTACCAGCGTCCCGGTGTGCTCCCCGCCGAGCGTCCCAGGTACGGCGGCCTGAACCTGCTCGACCATCCGGACGGCGCCTGTCCCCGGTTCGGCTCCTGTCACCTGCGGCTGCGTCCGGAGGCGTTGGCCCGCGCCACGTTCTGTTTCGGCGACAGCCACCTCGGGCCGACCGAGGTCGGCACCGCCGTCGTCTTCGAGCCGGTCCTCGCCGCGCTGCTGAGCGCGACCGAGGGAACGGGCGTCAGCCTGGGGGTGGCCGGAATGGACACCGGCACCCTGCTGCGGGCACTCCTGCGCCGGCGTGAACGGGCATCAGAGCAGGCCGGTCGCGCGCTGGACGACTACATCGAGGCGCAGGTGCACGGCGAGCTGAGCCTCGCCCGCGACGTCGAGGCCGTGGTCTGCGACCCGTCCTTCCGCGGCACCCGCGAGGGACGGCTGCTGGCCGCGACGGCCGCCCGGCACGGCTTCGCGCTGCGCTGGCACCCCGGCTTCGAACTGGCCGTGGACGACGTCGACGCCGAGTTCCGCGGACCGGACATCCCGCCGTTGGCGGCCCGCGTGCACGCCGAGTTCGCCCGGCCGGGGGAGCCGCTGCACGCGGCGCTCGTCGGTCGCGCCGCCGCATCCCTGGTGCGCGAGCCGCGGCGCTGGGCCGACCGCGGGCCGGCCGAGGTGACCCACCAGCACCTCAAGCAGCTCTGGCACGTGCTGGTCCGGTTCGGCCGTCCGGCCTGATCGTCCCGTTCCGGCACTGGCCCGGCCCGGCTGTCCGATACCCCGGGTGACCTGGACCGCAGCTCTCGCCGCGCCTGGCATATCCGGAATGACCGACACGTCGAGCGGGTTGTGTTCCCCGTACCGCCGGCACCGCAAACCCCGTACCCGCCGGTAGTCCGTCCAAGGGGCGCTCACCCCGGAGCGCGTCGTAACGATCGAAAGGGCAACCATCGTGAAGCAGCACTTCACCCGATGGCTCCCCGCCATCGCGAAGACCGCCGTCGCCAGGACCACCGACCTCGCCCAGAACCGCCGCGCCGTGCTGACCGTCGCGGGCGTGGCCGCCCTGGGCGGGCTGGCCTTCGGCCCCACCGCCGTCGCCGCCCCGGTGACCAGCGGACCGCACGCCGGCGCCAAGGCCGCCATCGACCTGGCCACCGGCAAGAAGACCGCCACCGAGACGGTGAAGTCCGGCCTGACCACCGGCAGCGACAAGGTGCCGAGCAAGGCCGACCGGCCGGCGCGGGACCGGCTCATGCCCCACGGCGTCGAGGGCGCGCAGTCGCGCATCCCGCTCGACGACGCCCAGCTCGACAACGCCAAGGCCATCGTCAAGGCGGCCAAGGAGTCCGGCGTGGGGGAGCGGGGCGCCGTGATCGGCGTCGCCACCTCCCTGCAGGAGTCCAAGCTCTACAACCTCGGTCACCTCGGCGCGTACAACGACCACGACTCGGAGGGTCTGTTCCAGCAGCGCCCGTCGTCCGGTTGGGGCACGTCCGAGCAGATCACCGACCCCGAGTACGCCAGCAAGGCGTTCTTCGGCGCGCTGAAGAACGTCGGCGGCTGGCAGGACCTGCCGCTGACCACCGCGGCGCAGACGGTCCAGGTGTCCGCCTACCCGTACGCGTACGCGCAGTGGGAGGAGCAGGCCGCGGACATCGTCCAGCAGGTGTGGTGACCCCGTGACGCGTGAACGGCCGGCCCCGGCTTCCGGGGCCGGCCGTTCCACGTCCCCGTCCGTCGCGCTCGGGGCCAGGCCGTCGTTCGGCGAGACGATGTCGCGGCTGGTTCCGGCCGGAAACGGGCGGGGCGCTGTCGTCCCGCCGCCGCTGTTCGGCGGCGGGTGCCGGTCGACGTTCCCTTCCTCAGGGACTGGGACCTGGGTGTCCATGCGCGGTTGAGGGACCCATGGCGTTCCACTCGTCGGCTGGTGGGCCGGTGGGTGGAACGTCATGGGTGTCTCCGAGGTCGGGAGGCACCCATAGCGTTCCACCGACGAGATCAACGGGCGGTGGGTGGAACGCCATGGGTGTCTCCGAGGCCGGTACGCACCCGTGGCGTTCCACCGACGGGAGTCAACGGGTGACGGGTGGATCGGCGTGGGTGTCTCCTGTGTCGGGATCACCCATGGTTGCCCGGCTGCCCGGGTGGGGTGGGTGTCCGGTTCGGTGGTGGTGGGCGGCACCCCGGGCGTGGAATCGGCGGCGGGTCGGGGGCGTTGTAGACGGGTGAACGACCGAGCAGGCAGCGAGCCCCCGAGCCCCCCGCCCCCGGGGAATGACGGCAGGCTAGCCGGTCGTTACACATCATCCGGCGCCGCGTGCAGGCCCACCGCCCCGCGAGCCAGCCGGACATCCCCGGCCCCGTGAGCTGGCCCCCCGGCTCCACGAGCGTGCCGGATCCCCCTTCAAGACTTTTTCGCGCGCCTGACGGTGCCCACACCCCCCGGGTGTGTTGACCCCCGAATGGAGCCCCCTGATGAACACGATCCTGCGTAAGAGCATCCTGGGTATTGCTGGTCTGGCCTTCACCGGTGGTGTGTTCGCCGGTCCGGTCGCCGCCCACGCCGACACCCCCGCCCACGCCGCTGGTAAGCCCGTCGCGGTCGCCACCGTGCAGGGTGAGCAGTCCCGCATCACCCTGAACGACGAGCAGACCGCCAACGCCAAGGCGATCATCGCCGCCACGAAGAAGGCCGGCCTGCCCGAGCGGGCCGCGGTCATCTCGATCGCCACCAGCCTGCAGGAGTCGAAGCTGGAGAACCTCGGGCACCTCGGCGACAAGAATGACCACGACTCGCTGGGCCTGTTCCAGCAGCGCCCGTCGAGCGGTTGGGGCACGCCGGAGCAGATCACCGACCCCGAGTACTCCACCCTGGCCTTTCTCAAGGGCCTGAAGCAGGTCGACGGCTGGGACAAGATGCCGCTGACCGACGCCGCCCAGACCGTCCAGGTCTCCGCATACCCCGACGCCTACGCCCAGTGGGAGAAGCAGGCCACCGACATCGTGAACCAGCACTGGACCAAGTGACACCGAAGGCCGGCACCCCGAACCCGGGGTGCCGGCCTTTTCGTGCGCGTACCGGAAAGGGGTCAGGCCGGCGCGGCCTCGGCCCGCAGCCGGGACGACCCGGCCCCCACCGACCAGCCGGCCACCCACCGGCTGCCGCTGGTGCTGCTGGTGCGGTCGGCCAGGTGGTACCAGTCCATCCGGCAGCGCTGCGGGGTCACCTCGAAGACCCCGTACCCGTGTCCGTCGAGTTCGGTCCACCGCACGTGCGGGTTGGTGGACCGGATCAGGCCGGCGCCGAGCTGGCTCAGCGCGTTGCCCGCCGGCAGCTTCAGGAAGTCGTTGACGTTGTCGCTGGTCACCGACGGCACCACGAACTCAGCCGCGGCCGGATTCGCCGACCCGGTGGCGCGGGTGGTGACCTCGTTGGCCCACGAGGTGTGGATGTCGCCGGTCAGGAACACCACGTCCCGCGTGCCGGTGGCCCGGATGTGGTCCACCAGCTCGTTGCGGTCGGCGTTGTATCCGTCCCACTGGTCGGCGTTGAGCACCGCGCCGTTCTCCGGGATGCCGAGCAGCTTGCCGAGCGGGCCGAGCAGCCACGCCGGCAGCGCGCCCACGTCCACCCGGGCGATCATCACCGGGTTGCCGACCAGCTTCCAGCGGGCCGTGGACCCGGACAGGCCGGCCTTCAGCCAGGCCATCTGGGCGTCACCGGTGATGGTGCGGGCCGGGTCGTCGACGGCCGTGCCGGTGGCCTGCGCCGACCGGTACGAGCGCAGGTCCAGCATGGACAGCTCGGCCAGCTGGCCGAAGCGGAACCGCCGGTAGATCGCCCCGTTGACGCCGACGCGCACCGGCATCCACTCCAGGTACGCCTGCCGCGCGGCGGCGAGCCGGTCGGCGAACGGTCCCTCGGTGCCGGGCGTGTGGTTCTCCGCGCCACCGGACCATTCGTCGTTGGCCACCTCGTGGTCGTCCCAGGTGATGATCCACGGCACCGCCGCGTGCAGCGCCTGCAGGTGCGGGTCGGTCTTGTAGAGCGCGTGCCGGATCCGGTAGTCGGCCAGCGTGAGCACCTCGTGCGGCGGCTGGGTGGGCCGCACCACCCGGCCGGCGGCGGCGAACTCGCCGGTCCCGTACTCGTAGAGGTAGTCACCGAGGTGGACGACCAGGTTCAGGTCGTCCCGGTCGGCCAGCCGTCGGTACGCCGCGAAGTAGCCGGCCTCCCAGTTGGCGCAGGACACCACGCCCAGCCGCAGCCGGTCCACCGCCGCGTCGTCGGGCGGGGCGGTGGTGGTGCGGCCGGTCGGCGACCAGGCGTCGGCGTAGCCGAAGCGGTACCAGTAGGTGGTCGCCGGGGCGAGGCCGGAGACGGCGATCTTCACGGTGTGGTCGCAGGCCGCCCCGGTGGGGAACGTGCCGGCGGCCACCGGCGCGGCGAAGTCCGGGTCGGCGGCGACCTGCCAGGTCACCTCCACGTCCGGGCCGGCGCCGGAGCCGGGCAGCGCGTCGGGGGTGGGGGTGACCCGGGTCCAGAGCAGGATCCCGTCCGGCAGCGGGTCACCGGAGGCGACGCCGTGGCGGAACGCGGCGGTGGCCGCGCCGGCGGGGGCGGTGCCGGCCAGGGTGGCGCCGGCGAGCACGGCGGTGCCGGCGGAGGCTCCGGCCAGGCGCAGCAGGGTACGACGGTCGAGGGTGTTCGTCATGACCCTTGTATCTACCGCCGTCGACCTGTCCGGCGCTGCCCCTGTCGCGCAGAGTTTCCCGGGTCTTCCGCCCCGGTTGGCCGACCGGCACGCGTCACGCCGGCCCGGCGACGGCGGTCAGGAGCGGCGGTGACCGAAGAGGACGTCCACCAGGGCGGCGACCAGCGCCAGCACGATGATGCCGGCGGCCAGCAGCAGTGAGTGCCGGAACGCCACCGACCAGTCGCCCCGGTTCGCCGCCAGGGTGGAGAAGAACAACGCGCCGACCGCCGCGATCCCGGCGGCCGAGCCGATCCGCTGCCCGGTCTGGAGCATGCCGGCGCCGCTCCCGGCCATCGGCACCGGCACCTCGGAGAGCGTGAGCGTCTGGTTCGGCGCGATCACCAGGCCGCTGCCGAGGCCGGCGACGAGCAGCGGCAGCGCGGTCCGCAGCGGCACGTCGTCGTGCGGCCCACCGGTCAGCACCAGGTCCGTCGCGACCAGCCCGAGCACCACGGCCGCCAGCCCGACGGCGACCAGCGGCCGGCCGTAGCGGGTGACCACCCGTCCGCCCAGCGCCGACGCGACCGCCGAGCCGAGCGCGAACGGGGTGATCGCCAGGCCGGCGACCAGCGCGCTGTAACCCAGGCCCATCTGCAGGTAGAGCGTGAAGATGAAGAAGATCGCGGTGAAGCCGGCGAAGTAGATCAGGCCGATCAGCGCGCCCAGCGTGTACGAGCGCAGCGTGAACAGCCGCAGGTCGAACAGCGGCTGGGTGTGCCGGGCGTAGCGGCGTTCCCAGAGCGCGAACGCGGCCAGCAGCAGCAGGCCGACCGGGATCAGCAACCACTTGGCCGAGCCCTGCCACTGTTCCCGCTGTACCAGCGGCAGCAGGATCGCGGTGACGCCGACGCCGAGCAGCAGCACGCCGACCGGGTCGAGCCGGTGCCGGTCGGGCTGGCCGGCCGGTCGGGCCGGCACGAGACGCCAGCCGAGCACCATGGCCACGATGCCGACCGGGATGTTCACGAAGAACACCCACCGCCAGCCGTGTTCGGCGCCGCCGAGCTGGATGAGCAGCCCGCCGAGCAGGGGGCCGACAGCGGTGGAGATGCCGATGGTGGCGCCGAGCAGCCCGAACGCGCGGCCCCGGTCGGCGCCCCGGAACAGCTGCTGGATCATGCCGCTGACCTGAGGGTTGACCACGCCGGCGGCGGCGCCCTGCACCAGCCGGGCGATGATCAGCCACGTCGGTGAGGTGGCCAGGCCGGCCAGCGCGCTGGTCAGCGTGAACAGACCCACCCCGACCACGAAGGCGGTACGCCGGCCGCGCGCGTCGCCGAACCGCCCGGCGGGCACCAGCACCAGGCCGAACGTCAGCGCGTACCCGGAGAGCACCCACTGCAGGTCGCTCGGGGTGGCGCCGAGCGCCCGGTCGATGGACGGCACGGCGACGTTGACGATGCTGACGTCCAGCAGCGTCATGAACGCCGCGACCAGGCCGACGCCGAGTGCGCGCCAGCGGCGCCGGTCGTCGTACCCGGTGTCCCGCCCCGGCGTCGACGACCGGTCCCCGCTCATCGCGCCCCCCACCGACCGTCGATCACGCATCCCCGATCGCTACCCGGCCCCCGGTGGGGCAAACGACGCGATCAGGCCGTCTGACGTGCGCACCACCGCGGTCCGAAGTCCAGGCCGGACATCGGCGAGTCCTCCCGGTGCAGCAGCCCCCGCTCGGTGAGCGCGTGCAGCGGTTCCCGCAGTTCCTCCTCGGTCATTCCGGTCTCCTCGGCGATCAGGTCCGGGTAGGGGACGTGTCCCCGCACCTCCAGCGCGGAGACCGCCTGGTACACCCGTTCCTCGACCGCGGACAACTGGACCTGAGGCATCGCGTCCCTCCTCGGGGTGGACCGTCCGATCGGCGGACGGCCGGCGACCGGCGGTTACCCGGGCCGCCGGCGTTGATGCCCACCCGATCGAGGGTCCTGGCGGGGGGTGCCGGCTAGGCTGCACCCGTGATCATCTGGGACCTCGTCGTGGTCGGTGGCGGGCCCGCCGGACTCTCCGCCGCCGTCGCGGCGGCCCGGGCCGGTGTGCGCACGCTGGTGGTCGAGCGGGCCACCCATCCCCGGTACAAGACCTGCGGCGGCGGCCTGATCGGCACCTCGCTGGCCGAGGTCGACGGTCGGATCGAGGTGCCCGCGCACGACCGGGTCGACCGGGTCACGTTCACCCGGGACGGGCGACGGGCGTTCACCCGCCGGCATCCCGCGCCGCTGGTCACCATGATCCGCCGGGAGGAGTTCGACCATCGGTTGCGCGCCGCCGCGGTCACGGCCGGCGCCCAGGTCCGCGAGGGCGTCGCGGTCCGCGCGGTGGAGCAGGACCCCGACGTGGTACGCCTGCGGCTGGCCGACGGCGAGGTGGTGCACGCCCGCACGGTGGTCGGCGCGGACGGCTCCTCCGGGGTGACCGCCCGGCACGTCGGGGTGCGGTTCCGCCAGGTCGACCTCGGGCTGGAGCTGGAGCTGCCGGCGTCCGCCGCCGACCAGCAGCGGTGGCGGGGTCGGCTGCTGATCGACTGGGGGCCGGTGCCCGGCTCGTACGCCTGGGTCTTCCCCAAGGGCGACCGGCTCACCGTCGGCGTCATCTCCGCCCGGGGTGAGGGCGAGCGAACCCGGGCCTACCTGCGCGACTTCGTCGAGCGGACGGGGCTGTCCGGGGTGGCCCCCGAGCACGACTCCGGCCACCTCACCCGTTGCCGCGCCGACGACTCACCGCTGCGCCACGGGCGGGTCCTGGTCGCCGGCGACGCGGCCGGCCTGCTGGAGCCGTGGAGCCGGGAGGGGATCAGCTACGCGCTGCGCTCCGGTCGGCTGGCCGGCGAGGCGGTCGCGGCCGGCGACCTCGACGCGTACGGGCGGGAGGTCCACCGGCGGCTGGTGCCGGAGATGCGCGCCGGGCACCGGCTGCTGGAGGTCTTCGAGCGCCGCCCCGACGTGTTCCACGCGATGCTGGCCAGCCCGCCCGGCTGGCGGATGTTCGCCCGCTTCTGCCAGGGGCGGGCCAGTTTCGCCGAGGTGCTCGACCGGCGGCCGGTGCGGGCCGCGCTGGCCGTGCTCGACCGGCTGCCCCCGCTCAGGGGACGATGACCGCCCGGCCGTGGATGTCGCCCCGGCGCAACGCCTCGTACGCCTCGGGCGCCTCGGCCAGCGGGAACGTCTGCACGTCGGCGTGCAGCCGGCCGTCCCGCGCCAGCGCGACGACCTCCTGGAGTTCCGCGCGGGTGCCCCAGAACGGGACCACCACGCCGGTCTCCAGCGGCACCGTTGGCGGTTCGTCGGCGACCGGCCGGACCGGCAGCGTGCCACCGGCCAGGCCGACGAGCAGCAGCTGACCGCCGGTCGCGACGACCTGCCGGGCGGTGTCCAGCGTGGGCTGCGCGCCGACGAAGTCGAGCACCACGTCCGCGCCGTCCGGCGGCGGGCCGACCAGGTCGCGGATCTTGTCGACCGAGTCGGGGCCGGCCTGCACCACGTGGTGGGCGCCGAGGCGGCTGGCCAGGTCCAGCGCCGCGACGTTGGTGTCCACCGCGACGATCCGCACCGCCGTGGTGGCGAGCAGGATCTGCACCGCCATGTGGCCCAGCCCGCCGATGCCGATCACCACGCAGGTGGTGCCGGGCCGCAGCCGGGGCCGGGCCAGCTCCACCGCGTGGTACGGGGTCAGCCCGGCGTCGGTCAGCGGGGCCGCCTGGGTCAGGTCCATGTCGCCCACGTGCAGCAGCCGGGACGCGGGCACCACCACGTACTCGGCCAGCCCACCGTCGCGGCTGAGCCCGATGCCGCCGACCGGCGTGACCCGGCAGCGGTTCTCCTCGCCGCGCAGGCAGGCCCGGCAGCGCCCGCAGCCGATGATGCCGTAGACCGCGGCCCGGTCCCCGGACGACCAGCCGTCCACGCCGGGCCCGGCCGCCTCGACCGTGCCGGCGATCTCGTGGCCCAGCGTCATCGGGGTGGGGAACATCCCCGCCGCCGCGTCGAGGATGTGCAGGTCGGAGTGGCAGGCGCCGACCGCGCCGACGCGCAGCAGCACCTCACCGGGCCCGGCCTCGGGCGTCGGGACCTCGGCCAGCTCCAGCACCCCGGGTGCGGTCATCCGTACCGCGCGCATGTCGCCCTCCACCTCGTCGCCGTCGGTCTCGCGGCGGCATACCCGTGCCGTCCCGGTTGATACCGGTCCCGGCCGGGCGGGCGCACAATGCGGGCATGAGCGAGCGGGGCGAGTCGTTCACCGACGAGGAGTACGCGTTCCTGCGGCACGTCCGCTTCGGCGAGCTGCCGAACCGGGTCCGCCCCGAGGAGCGTGCGGAGTCCACCGAGACGGACACCCGCCCGGACCGGCCGGACCCGGCGGGCGGCGAGTCCGAGTGGCACCTGCGCGCCGGCGGCTGACGGGGCGTTCCCCGCCAGCCGCCGGGGTGGATCAGAAGACCGGCACGCCCTCGCGGACGAGCTTCCAGTTGGGCACGAAGAAGTCGGCCGGGTCGATGACGCCCTTGGCCTGCGCCCAGTCGATGAGCAGCTGGCGAATCTCCTGCTGCGCGTTGTAGACCTGCGTCTTGACGATGCCGGGGAAGTTGCCGCCGCCGCTGCGCCGGTAGTTGTTCACCGCCACCACGAACTGCGCGTCCGCCGCCACCGGGGTGTCGGTGCCGGCCAGCACCAGCCGGGTGATCCGCTGGCCGACCGGCTTGGAGATGTCGATGTCGTAGTCGACGCCGGAGAAGACGTCGTAGTTGTAGTCCGGCACCGCCGGGTCGCTGATGGTCTCCGGGTTGACCGGCGCGCCCACCGGGACCGTGACGAAGTACTTCGCCGAGTACTCCAGGTACGCCTTCACCTCGGCGCCGGTCAGCACGACCGCCTCCAGGGTGTTGTCGTAGACGTAGAGGCCGGCCACGTCGCGGATCCGCACGTCACCCTGCGGGAAGACCGCGGTGCGGCTGAACGGCGCGGCGATCGACAGCACCGGCAGGCCCGCGTACGCGCCGCCGGCCAGCGCCGCGGTGACCACCTCGGTCTGCACGTGGTTGATGAAGTCGAGGATCGGGGTGTCCTTGTAGCGCGACTCGGCGGCGGACAACTCCACGCTCGACTGCGCGACCACCCGGTTGACGTACTCGACGGTCTTGGCGTGCTGACCACGGACGGCCGCGAGCACCGCCGGGTCCTCGACCACGGTGTTGGTGTTGAGCGTGGTGGCCGACGAGTCGACGACCTTCCAGCAGCCCTTCTCCCGGGTCAGCGTGAAGTCCATCCGGGTGAGCCGCTGGCCCCACTTCGACGGCTCGGACGTGAGCACGGCCTTGCCGGTCTTCAGGTTGGTGACGAACTTCTCCGGCACCTCGTTGTGCGCGTGGCCGAACAGGATCGCGTCGATCCCGGGGACCTGCTCGGCGATCAGCGCGGTCGGGTTCTCGTTCGGCAGCTCCGGGCCGTAGCTGGAGGTGCCGCTGTCGCCGCCGTGCGCGGAGATGATGACCACGTCGGCGCCACGCCGGCGCATCTCCGGCACCCACTTGGCGGCGGTGGCGACCATGTCGGCGAAGACCAGGCGGCCCTCGACGTTGGCCTTGTCCCAGATGGCCACGCCGGGGTTGGTCAGGCCGAGGATGCCGACCCGCAGCTTCGGCGCGCCGTGGCCGCCGAGCCGGACCTCCTTGATCACGTACGGGAGGAACGCCGGCTTGCCGGTCTTCGCGTTGATCGCGTTGGCGGCGAGGGCCGGGAAGCCGAGCTGCTCGATCCAGGTGGCCAGCAGCGGCAGGCCGTAGTTGAACTCGTGGTTGCCCAGCGTGACCGCGTCGTACTTGAGCACGTTCATCGCGTTGGCCATCGGGTGCGTCTCACCGGTGCTGGTGATCGGCTCCTGCTTGGCGTAGTAGGTGGCCAGCGGGGTGCCCTGGATCGTGTCACCGGCGTCCAGGACCAGCGTGGCCCGGCCCTTGCGCTCGGCGCGGATCTGGTTGACCAGGGTGGCCAGCTTCGCGACGCCGACGTCGTTGTGCTTGCTGTCGTCGAACTCGGCGTCCTTGTAGTAGTCCCAGTTGTAGACGTTGCCGTGGGTGTCCGAGGTGCCGAGGACGGTCAGGTCCCAGGTCTTCGGCTGCTTCGGCTTCGCCTCGGCGGGCGCGCCGGCGAGCAGGGGAGCGGTCGCGGCGGCGGCCGCCACGGCCAGCACCTGTCGGCGCGAGGCGCCGGAGGAGGAGGTCATGAGGTGCCTTTCCATGGGGGGTACGCGCCTCGTGGGCGCCGTTGCGCACCATAACCACCACCTGTCACGCACGCCACACCGGCCCGAGATGTTCCGCCATCCGTCACCGGCTGCTGTTTTCCGCCGGCCCGCCGGGGTAGGGGCGCAGTCATGACCGAGGACCAGTTCACCCCGCAGCACCCCACCGAGCAGTACGGCCAGCGCGAGGGTCAGCCGGCGCAACAGCAGTCCGCCCCCGGGTCGACGCGGGAGATGGGCCCGAAGCCTGATCACGGCGAGGAGTCGTACCGGGGCAGTGACCGGCTCAGCGGCAAGCGGGCGGTCATCACCGGCGGCGACTCCGGCATCGGTCGCGCCGTGGCGATCGCCTTCGCCCGGGAGGGCGCCGACGTCCTGGTCTCCTACCTCGGCGAGGAGGAGGAGGCGGACGCCCGCGAGACGGTCGCCCTGATCGAGCAGGCCGGGCGCAGGGGTGTCGCGGTCCGCACCGACCTGCGTGAGGAGGCCAACTGCCGCGAGCTGGTCGAGCGCGCGGTCGCCGACCTCGGCGGCATCGACATCCTGGTCAACAACGCGGCCTACCAGATGTCGCAGGACAACGGCCTGCTCGACATCAGCACCGAGCAGTTCGACCGGGTCTTCAAGACCAACGTGTACGCCATGTTCTGGCTGTGCAAGCTCGCCGTGCCGCACATGAGGGAGGGCTCGACGATCATCAACACCTCGTCGATCCAGGCCTTCGACCCGTCGCCGCAGCTGCTCGACTACGCCACCACCAAGGCGGCCATCGCCAACTTCAGCAAGGCGCTCGCGCTGAACCTGGCCGAGCGGGGCATCCGGGTGAACGCCGTCGCGCCCGGCCCGATCTGGACGCCGCTGATCCCGGCCACCATGCCCGAGGAGAAGGTGAAGCAGTTCGGCACCGACGTGCCGCTGGGCCGCCCCGGCCAGCCCGCCGAGCTGGCCCCGGCGTACGTCTTCTTCGCCTCACAGGAGTCCAGCTACGTCACCGGCGAGATCCTCGGCGTCACCGGCGGCAAGCCGACGAAGTGACGGTGCCGCCCCACCGGCCGTCCGGCTCTGCCGCTCAGCGGGGCCAGACGGCCATCCGCCGGCGCACCTCGGCGATCCGCGCGGCGTCCAGGCCGTAGCGGGTGAACCGCCGGTCGGCCAGGCCGTCCAGGTAGCGGCCGGCGGCGCGCACGTCCTCGTCGTCCAGCGCCGGGTCCACCTGCCGGGCCAGGTCCAGCAGGTCGGCCACGTCGTAGCGGTCCAGCGCGGCGGCGACGTCGATGTAGTCGCGTACCTCGCGTCTGTTGACCAGCGCGGCGGTCTTGTTGGCGATCAGGTCCCGCACGTCCATCACCGGCCCGAGGTCCATCACCACCGGGCTGCGGTGCCGGTCCAGGCGGGCCAGGCTGAGGCGGATCTCCCGGCCGTCCCGGCGCACCACGAAGTCGCGCAGGTCGCGGTCGAAGCCGTCGAACACCTCGCCCAGGCCACCGGGGTCGGCGTCCTGCACCTGGTATCCCGCCCGCTCCAGCGCGGCGCGCACGCCGTCCGCCGCCGCCGCGGGGGCGCCCTCCACGTCGGCGAACAGGTCGACGTCCTCGGTGGGGCGGGTGACCAGGCCGTGCGCCGCCCACGCCACCCCGCCGCCGAGCACGAACCGGTGCCGGCCGGCGGCGGCGAGCGCGACCCGGGCCACCTCCCGGTAGAAGTCGTGCGGATGTGTCACGCGGCGCGCAGGCTCCCGTGCCGGCCCTCCCAGGCCAGGCGGACGCCCCGGGGCAGGTTGAGCAGCGGCCACACCCGGCGCAGCGTCCCCGCGTGGATCAGCTCGCGCAGGTCCGCCACGCGGGTGGTCTCGCGCAGCACGTTCTCGTACATCCAGAGCAGCTCGTCCGGGTCGCCGAGGTCGAAGGCGCGTTCGCTGCTCCACATCAGGCGCACCGGCAGCTCGACGATGCCGGTGGTGGGGCCGGCCAGCTCGTCCAGGGTGCGCGCCACCACGGCGGGTCGCCCGGGCCGGGCGAGGTACGCGCTGGTGGTGGCCGACATGGCATCAGGGTAACCCCTCCCGCGTGCTCCGCCCCCGCCCGAGGCGTAAGGAAGGGCCCCCGCTTAACGCCTCCGGTAGTAGAGGGGCCCCCGCTTAACACGCGCCATCCCCACGCGCGCCGTGCGCGGTTTGGGGGCATTTGAGGTGGTGGGGGTCACCCGGAAGGCGGAATCGGTGTGGGGGCGGGGGCGTTGTACAGGGGGTACGGCCGCGCAGGCGCGCACCGCGCCCCGCCGGAATGACGGCGGGCAGCCGGTCGTTACATCTGGTCCCGGTGCTCACGAGCAGGCCCCCCGCGCCCCGTGAGCGCCCCGCCGGAATCCCCCTCGAAGACTTCTCCGAGCGCCTGACGGCTGCTCGCGTGCCCACCCCCGGGCGCGTCGACCCCCGAACGGAGCCCCCATGAACACCATGCTGCGCAAGAGCATCCTCGGTATCGCCGGTCTGACCGTCGCCGGTGGCCTCGCCGCCGGCCCGCTCAACCACTCCGACGGCACCCCCGCGCCGCGGGAGAGCGCCGTGGCCGTGCAGAGCCGCCTCGACACCGCCGCGCTGATCCCGCACGGCGTGCAGGGCGCCCAGTCGCGCATCGACCTCACCGACGAGCAGACCGCCAACGCCAAGGCGATCATCGCCGCCACGAAGAAGGCCGGCATGGACGAGCGCGCCGCGGTCGTGTCGATCGCCACCGCCCTGCAGGAGTCGAAGCTGGAGAACCTCGGGCACCTCGGCGACCGCAACGACCACGACTCCCAGGGCCTGTTCCAGCAGCGCCCGTCCTCCGGCTGGGGCACGGTCGAGCAGATCACCGACCCCGAGTACTCGACCACCGCGTTCCTCAAGGCCCTCAAGCAGGTCGACGGCTGGCAGGACATGCCGCTGACCGTCGCCGCGCAGACCGTCCAGGTCTCGGCCTACCCCGACCACTACGCCCAGTGGGAGCAGCAGGCCGCCGACATCGTCGCCGCCCACTGGAACAGCTGAGACCGGCGGTGACCGGGGTCACGACGGCCAGCGGAAGAACCGTGGCCCCGGTACCGTTGTGCAGAGCGTCGGTGTGTCCAGTGTCCCCGGGCCTCACCTAAATTGCCTTCGCGGAATACCGTTCGGCTGGAGCCGCGTCGTGCCACTCGCCGAGAGGCGACCTGCACACCGACGCCCAGCGCCGCCCCGACCGACAGGTCGGGGCGGCGCTGTTTCGTGCTCGACTCGCGGGGGTCGGCCGCCTGCCCTAATGTGCAGGAGGTGAGCCGTTCTCGACGGGGAGGGGGTGCCCGGGTGGGTCTGAAGACGTTCATTCAGGGGTGGCCGGTCTACCGGCAACTCACCGGCACCGACCCGCTCGGTCGCGGCGCCGCCGCCCAGTCGGCCCGCTCCGCCGACCTGACCGCGCGCACCGAGACCGCCGACGGCATGGCCCGCTCGGTCTGCCCCTACTGCGCGGTCGGCTGCGGCCAGCGGGTCTTCCACAAAGACGGGCAGGTCACCCAGATCGAGGGCGACCCGGACAGCCCGATCTCCCGCGGCCGGCTCTGCCCGAAGGGCGCGGCCAGCAAGAGCCTGGTGACCAGCCCGCTGCGCCAGACCACGGTCCGCTACCGCCGGCCGTACGCGACCGACTGGGAGGACCTGGACCTCGACGTCGCGCTCGACATGATCGCCGACCGGATCCTCGCCGCCCGGGCGGAGACCTGGGAGGACGTGGACGACGAGGGCCGACCGCTCAACCGGACGCTCGGCATCTCCAGCCTCGGCGGCGCGACGCTGGACAACGAGGAGAACTACCTCATCAAGAAGCTGTTCACGGCGATGGGGGCGCTCCAGATCGAGAACCAGGCCCGCATTTGACACTCCGCCACCGTCCCCGGTCTGGGGACCAGCTTCGGTCGCGGCGGCGCGACGGACTTCCAGCAGGACCTCGCCAACGCTGACGTCATCGTCATCCAGGGCTCCAACATGGCCGAGGCCCACCCGGTGGGCTTCCAGTGGGTGATGGAGGCGAAGAAGCGCGGCGCGAAGGTCTTCCACGTCGACCCGCGGTTCACCCGCACCAGCGCGCTCGCCGACACCTACCTGCCGATCCGGGCGGGCACGGACATCGCGCTGCTCGGCGGCGTGGTGCGCTACATCCTGGACAACGAGCTGGACTTCCGGGAGTACGTGCTGGCCTACACCAACGCGGCCACCATCGTCAGCGAGCAGTTCGCCGACACCGAGGACCTGGACGGCCTCTTCTCCGGCTACAACCCGGAGACCGGCTCGTACGACCACGCCAGCTGGCAGTACGAGGGTCAGGAGGGCAACGCCAAGGTCCGGGGCACCGGCAAGGAGCGCGACTCGGCCTCCGGGCTGGAGCACGAGTCGCACGGCGAGCCGGTGCCGGCGCAGACCCAGCGGGACGAGACGTTGCGGCATCCGCGCTGCGTCTACCAGATCCTCAAGCGGCACTTCGCCCGCTACACCCCGGAGATGGTGGCCCGGGTCTGCGGCATCCCGGAGGAGAAGTTCCTGGAGCTGGCCCGCGCCTGGACGGAGAACTCCGGCCGGGAGCGCACCGGCGCGCTGGTCTACTCCGTCGGGTGGACGCAGCACAGCGTCGGGGTGCAGTACATCCGGACCGGGTCGATCATCCAGACGCTGCTGGGCAACATGGGCCGGCCGGGCGGCGGCATCCTGGCGCTGCGCGGGCACGCCAGCATCCAGGGCTCCACCGACATCCCGACGCTGTTCAACCTGCTGCCCGGCTACCTGCCGATGCCGCACCACGCCGACCACCCGACGTTCGACGAGTGGGTGGACAGCATCCGTCACCCCGGGCAGAAGGGCTTCTGGGGCAACTCGCGCGCGTTCGCGGCGAGCCTGCTCAAGGCCTACTGGGGTGACGCGGCGACGCCGGAGAACGACTTCTGCTACGGCTACCTGCCCCGGATGACCGGCGACCACGGCACGTACCAGCAGGTCCTCAACATGATCGACGGCGGGATCAAGGGCTACTTCCTGCTCGGCCAGAACCCGGCCGTCGGCTCGGCGCACGGCCGCGCCCAGCGCCTGGGCATGGCCAACCTCGACTGGCTGGTCGTGCGCGACCTGTTCCTGATCGAGAGCGCCACGTTCTGGAAGAACAGCCCGGAGATCGCCACCGGGGAGATCGTGCCGCAGGAGTGCCGCACCGAGGTCTTCTTCCTGCCGGCGGCCTCGCACGTGGAGAAGGAGGGCACCTTCACCCAGACGCAGCGGATGCTGCAGTGGCGGGAGAAGGCGGTCGAGCCGCCGGGCGACGCCCGCTCCGAGCTGTGGTTCTTCTACCACCTTGGCCGGAAGCTGCGGGAGAAGCTGGCCGACTCCACCGAGCCCCGCGACCGGGCGCTGCTGGACCTGGCGTGGGACTACCCGACGCAGGGCCCGCACGCCGAGCCCAGCGCCGAGGCGGTGCTCAAGGAGATCAACGGCTACGAGGTGGCCACCGGCCGTCCGCTGAACGCGTTCGGCGAGGCCAGGGCCGACGGCTCCACCGCCATCGGCTGCTGGATCTACTCCGGCGTCTACGCCGACGGGGTCAACCAGGCGGCCCGCCGCAAGTCCCGGCACGAGCAGGACTGGGTGGCCGCCGAGTGGGGCTGGGCCTGGCCGGCGAACCGGCGCACGCTCTACAACCGCGCCTCCGCCGACCCGGAGGGCCGGCCGTGGAGCGAACGCAAGAAGTACGTCTGGTGGGACCCGGACGCCGGCGAGTGGACCGGCTACGACGTGCCGGACTTCGAGAAGACGAAGCCGCCGTCGTACCGCCCACCGGCCGACGCCTCCGGGCCGGAGGCGCTCGCCGGTGACGACCCGTTCGTCATGCAGGGCGACGGCAAGGCCTGGCTGTACGCGCCGAGCGGCGTGCTCGACGGCCCGCTGCCGACGCACTACGAGCCGGCCGAGTCGCCGATGCGCAACCCGCTCTACGGGCAGCAGGCGAACCCGACCCGGAAGATCTACGAGCACCCGGTGAACCGGATCAACCCGAGCCCGCCGGAGCCGCACAGCGGCGTCTTCCCGTACGTGTTCACGGTCAGCCGGCTCACCGAGCACCACACCGCCGGCGGGATGAGCCGGACCGTGCCGCGCCTGGCCGAGCTGCAACCGGAGATGTTCGTCGAGGTGTCCCCGGAGCTGGCCGCCGAGGTCGGCCTGGCGCACCTGGGCTGGGCGCACCTGGTCAGCGGGCGGGCGGTGATCGAGGCGCGGGTGCTGGTCACCGACCGGCTCACCCCGCTGCGGGTGGACGGCCGGATCATCCACCAGGTCTGGCTGCCCTACCACTTCGGCAGCGAGGGCCTGGTCACCGGCGACTCGGCCAACGACCTGTTCGGCATCACCCTGGACCCGAACGTGCTCATCCAGGAGAGCAAGATCGGCACCTGTGACGTCCGGCCGGGCCGGCGTCCCACCGGGCCGGCGCTGCTCGACCTGGTCGGCGACTACCAGCGGCGGGCCGGCATGGCCCCGGACCGGAAGGTGCCGATCGTGACCACCGACGTGCTGGGTGGGGAGAACGCGGCCGGCAGCACCGACGAGCAGACCCCCGAGGCCGCGGCGCGCGACGGAGAGAACGATGCCTGACGCCAACAGCCTCTACGGCCCGCTCGACCCGGCCCCCGACGCGGGCTGGACGCAGGCGCCGCCCCGGATGGGGTTCTTCACCGACACCAGCGTCTGCATCGGCTGCAAGGCGTGCGAGGTCGCCTGCAAGGAGTGGAACGGCGTCCCGGACTCGGGCTTCGACCTGCTCGGCATGTCGTACGACAACACCGGCGCGCTGACCGCGAACTCCTGGCGGCACGTGGCGTTCATCGAGCAGCCCCGGCCGGCCGGGCACCGCACCGCGCCGTTCGCCGGCGACCCGACCGGTCCGGCGACCAGCCCGGCGTCGGCGTCGGTCGGCGCCGCCACCGCGCCCGACACCGGCACCAACCCGGGTCTGCCGGCGGGGCGTCCCGAGGCGGCGGCGCGGATGGCGGCCGGCCCGGAGTTCCTGGGCATGCCCGGCGCGCAGCCACCCGGGCGGGGCAGCGGCGCGGAGAGCCGGACCGACTTCCGCTGGCTGATGATGTCCGACGTGTGCAAGCACTGCACGCACGCGGCCTGCCTGGACGTGTGCCCGACCGGCTCGCTGTTCCGCACCGAGTTCGGCACCGTCGTGGTGCAGGAGGACATCTGCAACGGCTGCGGCTACTGCATCTCCGCCTGCCCGTACGGCGTCATCGACCAGCGCAAGGACGACGGCCGGGCGTGGAAGTGCACGCTCTGCTACGACCGTCTCGGCGCCGGGATGACCCCGGCCTGCGCGCAGGCGTGCCCCACCGAGTCGATCCAGTACGGCCCGCTGGACGAGCTGCGCGAGCGGGCCGCCGACCGGGTCGCCGCGCTGCACGAGCGGGGGGTCCCGGAGGCGCGCCTCTACGGTCACGACCCGACCGACGGGGTGGGCGGCGACGGCGCGTTCTTCCTGCTGCTCGACGAGCCCGAGGTGTACGGGCTGCCGCCGGATCCGGTGGTCACCACCCGGGACCTGCCGAAGATGTGGAAGCGGGCCGGGCTGGCCGCGCTGGCCATGGCGGCGGCGACCGTCGCCGCGTTCGTCGGAGGATCGTCGTGAGTCCGGACCGCCCGGTGGGTGCCCTGTTCCGCCGCTTCCGGGAGCGGCTGGCCGCCGAGCCGGGCAGCGCCGCCGGAGGGGACCGGGCCGTCGACCCGGGTGACGCCGCCGCAGAGCAGGGCCCGGGCGGCCGCGACAACGGCAGCCGGGCCAACGGCACCGGCCCGGGCGGGGGCCACACCGACGCCGGCGCCCGCGAGGCCGGGCTGGCGCCGCACCCGCCCCGCGACGCCGCGCCGACCACCCGTCGCCGCCGTGGCGGCAAGGGCGGCGGCGAACAGCTCACCGTCCCGCCGGCCGAGTTCACGTCCTACTACGGCCGGCCGATCCTGAAGCCGCCGGTGTGGCGGTGGGACATCGCCGCGTACCTGTTCACCGGCGGGCTCGCCGCCGGTTCCTCGCTGCTGGCCGCCGGCGGTCAGCTCACCGGGCGTCCGGCGCTGCGCCGCGCGGGCCGGGTCACCTCGCTCGCCGCGGTGAGCGCCAGCGCCTACTTCCTCGTCAACGACCTGGGCCGACCCAGCCGGTTCCACCACATGCTGCGGGTGGCGAAGCTGACCTCGCCGATGTCGGTGGGCACCTGGATCCTCAGCGCGTTCGGCCCGGCCGCCGGGCTGGCCGCGATCGCCGAGGTCGCACCCCGGCTGCCGCGCCACGGCGTGCCCGGGCTGGGCCGCCGGCTGCTGCCCCCGGTCGGCGACGCCGCCGGGCTGGTCGCCGCCGTCACCGCGCCGGCGCTGGCCACGTACACCGGGGTGCTGCTGGCCGACACGGCGGTGCCGTCGTGGCACGAGGCGTACCCGGAACTCCCGGCCATCTTCGCCGGCAGCGCGCTGGCCAGCGGCGCCGGCGTGGGGCTGCTGGCCGCGCCCTGCGCGCAGGCCGGCCCGGCCCGGCGCCTCGCGGTGGCCGGCGCGGCGCTGGAGCTGTGGGGCTCGCACCGGGTGGAGAACCGGCTCGGCCTGCTCAGCGAGCCCTACACCGAGGGCACGCCGGGCGCGTTGTTGCGGGCCGGCCGGTCGCTGACCGCGGCCGGGGTGGTCGGCGCGCTGGTCGGCCGCCGCAGCCGGCTGCTGTCCGCGATCTCCGGCGGCGCGCTGCTCGCCGCGTCCGTCTGCACCCGCTTCGGCATCTTCCACGGCGGCGTCGCCTCGGCCCGGGACCCGAAGTACACGGTCGTGCCGCAACGCGAGCGCGCCGACCGGCGGGCCTGACACCTCGCCGGGCAGTTGGTCCGCCCCTGTGGTTGACTGCTGCGTGGAGGCGTTCAGGCGGCTGGTGCCCCTCCCGGTCTTCAAAACCGGTGTGGTCCGGGACCCGGGCCAGGCGGGTTCGATTCCCGTCCGTCTCCGCCACACCGTCCGGGGGAGCGCCGATGCGTGAGGTCGACCCGCGGCGGCGGGTGCCGCGCACCGACGCGCTGCTCGCCGACCCGGCGCTGGCGGCCGCCGCCGGCACGGTCGGCCGGGACCGGGTCAAGGCCGCGATCGTGGCGGCCCAGCACCGCGCCCGCCAGGGCGAGATCAACCCCGAGGCGGTACGCGACGCGGCGCTGGCCGCCCTGCCGGTCCGCACGCCGCGCGCGGTGCTCAACGCCACCGGCGTCGTGCTGCACACCAACCTGGGCCGCGCCCCCCTTGCGCCGGCCGCCGTGCAGGCGCTGGTCGCCGCCGCCGGGCACACCGACGTGGAACTCGACCTCGGCACCGGCCGCCGGGCCCGACGCGGCCGGGAGGCGCTGGCCGCGCTCGCCGCCGCGGTGCCCGACGCGCCCGCCGTGCACGTGGTCAACAACGGCGCCGCCGCGCTGGTGCTGGCCGCCACCGCGCTCGCCGCCGGCCGGGAGATCGTGGTCAGCCGCGGCGAGCTGGTCGAGATCGGCGACGGCTTCCGCCTGCCCGACCTGCTGGCGAGCACCGGCGCCCGGCTGCGCGAGGTGGGCACCACCAACCGCACCACCCGCGCCGACTACGCCGCCGCGATCGGCCCGGACACCGGCTTCGTGCTCAAGGTGCACCCGTCGAACTTCGTGGTCACCGGCTTCACCTCGGCGGTGCCGGTGGCCGACCTGGCCACACTCGGCGTGCCGGTGGTCGCGGACATCGGCTCGGGGCTGCTCGCCCCGGACCCGCTGCTGCCCGACGAGCCGGACGCCGCCACCACGCTGCGCGCCGGCGCCCACCTGGTCACCGCCAGCGGCGACAAGCTGCTCGGCGGGCCGCAGGCCGGCCTGCTGCTCGGCGCGACCGACCTGGTGGAGCGGCTGCGCCGGCATCCCCTCGCGCGGGCGCTGCGGGTGGACAAGCTCACCCTCGCCGCGCTCGCCGCCACGCTGCACGCGCCGACCACCCCGACCCGGGAGGCGCTGCACGCCGATGCCGGCCGGCTGCGCGCCCGGGTGGAGCGGTTGCGCGACCGGCTCGGCGAGGACGGCTGCAAGGCCGAGGTGACACCGGTCGCCGCCGTGGTCGGCGGGGGCGGCGCGCCCGGCGTCGACCTGGACTCGTGGGCGCTGAGCCTGCCCGAGCGGTACGCGGCGCCGCTGCGCGCCGGCGACCCGGCGGTCCTCGGCCGGGTGCTGCACGGGCGGCTGCTGCTCGACCTGCGCGCCGTGCCGGAGGCCGACGACGACCGCGTCCGCGCGGCGATCCTGTCCGTGGAGGGCTGAGCGGGTGTGGGTCGTGGCCACCGCCGGGCACGTCGACCACGGCAAGTCCACCCTGGTGCGGGCGTTGACCGGGATGGAACCGGACCGGTGGGCGGAGGAACGCCGCCGGGGCATGACCATCGACCTCGGCTTCGCCTGGACCACGCTGCCCTCCGGCGGCACCCTGGCGTTCGTCGACGTGCCCGGGCACGAGCGGTTCGTGCCGAACATGCTGGCCGGTGTCGGCCCGGTCCCGGCCGCGATGATCGTCGTGGGCGCCGACGAGGGCTGGATGCCGCAGTCGGCCGAACACCTGGCCGCGCTGGACGCGCTCGGGGTGGGGTACGGGCTGGTGGTGGTGACCCGCGCCGACCTGGCCGACCCGGGGCCGGCCCTGGTCCGCGCCCGCGCGGAGGTCGCCGCGACGTCGCTGGGTGAGGTGGAGGCGGTGGCGGTGTCCGCGGTGACCGGCGCCGGCCTGCCCGAGCTGCGGGCCGCGCTGGACCGCCTGGTCGCCCGGTTGCCCGACCCGGCCCGCGACGCCCCGGTCCGGCTCTGGGTGGACCGGTCGTTCACGGTGCGCGGCAGCGGCACGGTGGTCACCGGCACCCTCGGCGGCGGCCGGCTGCGGACCGGCGACGAACTCGAACTGGCCGGCACCGGCGAGCCGGTGCGGGTACGCGGCCTGCACTCGCTGGGCGCCTCCCGGCCGCACGTCGACGCGGTGGCCCGGGTGGCGGTCAACCTGCGCGGCCTGCCCCGCGAGCGGGTGGGTCGCGGCGACGCCCTGCTCAGCCCCGGCCGGTTCGGCCGCACCGACCTGCTCGACGTGCGCCTGGTCGGGGATCCGGCCGCCGACCTGCCGGCGACGCTCACCCTGCACGTCGGCTCGGCGGCGGTGCCCGCCCGGGTCCGGCCGCTCGGTCCGGACACCGTGCGGCTGCGCCTGGCCCGGCCGCTGCCCCTGCTGATCGGCGACCGCGCCCTGCTGCGCGACCCGGGCCGGCACCACGTGGCCGGCGGGGTGACCGTGCTGGACGTGGACCCGCCGGCGCTGCGTCGCCGGGGCGCGGCGGTCGCCCGGGCGGCCGTGCTGGCCGGGCTGGACGGGCGACCCGACCCGGCTGGGGAGCTGCGCCGGCGGCGGCTGGTCCGGGCCGGGCAGCTGACCCGGATGGGCGTGCCGCCGAACGCGGTCCCGGTGGCCGGGGACTGGCTGGCCGACCCCGACCACTGGCGGGACCTCGGCCGGCGGCTCGCCGAGGAGGTCACCCGGCACGCCGGGGAGCACCCGCTGGCGGCGGGTGTACCGGTCGACGTGCTGCGCCACCGCCTCGGCCTGCCCGACCGGACGCTGGTGACGGCGCTGCTGCGCCCACCGCTGCGGCTCCGCGACGGCCTGGTCACCGCCGCGCCCGCCGACACGCTGCCGGAACCGGTCGCCCGGGCCGTGGCCCGGGTCCGCGCCGAGTACGGCGACCGCCCGTTCCAGGCGCCCGAGGCGCACCGGTTGGCCGACCTCGGCCTGGGGCCCCGGGAGATCGGCGCGGCCGTGCGGGCGGGCGCGTTGCTCCGGCTCGCCGAGAACGTCGTGTTGCTGCCCGGCGCCCCGGACGACGCGGTGCGGGTGCTCGCCGGGCTGCCGCAGCCGTTCACGCTCAGTGCCGCCCGGCAGGCGTTGGACACCACCCGTCGGGTGGCGGTGCCGCTGCTGGAGCTGCTGGACCGGCGCGGGGCGACCCGCCGGCTGCCCGACGACGCGCGTCAGGTGGTCCGCCCGCCGGGTTGACGGGTGGCGTCCGGGTGACAGGGTGACGGCATGATCGACGCCCCTCGTCCCCGCCCGGCCGACGGTGCCCGGCTGCGCCACCGCGCGCTGCCGCTGGCCGTGCTGGGCTGCTGGCTGGTCTGGGCGGCGCTGGCCTGGTGGACCGCGCCGCGCTCGGTCGACGCGGTCGACCTGGAGCGCGACCTGGCGGCGGGCCGGGTGGTGACGCTCGCCCGGGCCGACGGCTGGGACGACAGCGGTCCCTGGGGCCGCCGACCCGAGCTCCGGTACACCCAGAACGGGTCGACCGTCGTCTGGGCCCGACCCGACGGGCAGTTCCGGTACACGTACGTGCCCGCGCCGGTCCCGCGGGGCGGCGCCGTCGAGGACGCCGCCGACCCCGACCCGGTTACCGAACCCGGCCCGGGCCAGGAGGCCGACCCGCTCGCCGACCCCCGGGCGCGCGCCGCCGTCGCCCGGAGTGGGGACAGCCTGGCCGACACCCTGGCGGACGCGGCGGCGCTGCTGGCGCTGACCATCGGCGTCGGCTGGCTGCTCATGCTGGTCGCCGGCCCACCGCCGGTGGCCGGGTCGCGCTGGTACTGGTTCTGGATCGGGCTGCTGCCGTACGCGCTCGGCGTGCTGGCCTGGGCCTGGCGCGAGCGGTGGCGGGCGGAGGCGCCGCTGACCGGCACGCGTGGCTCGGGCTGGCGCGGGTTCGGTGGGCTGATCGTCGGCGGCATCGTGGTGTCGCTGGCGGTGGCGGTGCTCGGCCTCCTGCTCGGCGGTTACGTCGTGCCGGGCGCCTGAGCCAACCCGCACCGGGGACCCGCCCCGGTCACCTACCGTGACGCCATGGACCCTTCCGCGGTCTGGCGGGACAAGAACCACCGGTGGCGGATCGAGGCGTACCGGGCGCCGGACCTGCGGTTCGCCATCTTCGCCACGAACGGCACCACCGAGTCGGCGCCGCTGTGGCTGTTCGGGATGGCCGCGCTGGCCCGCTGGCTGATGACCCATGCCATCTCCCTCGACGACCTGGAGACGGACTGATGGCCGGGCAGGTCGCGCTGGTGCTGGTCCTGGTGCTGGTCAACGCCGCCCTGTCCGGCAGCGAGATGGCGTTGGTGACGCTGCGCGAGGGGCAGCTGCGCCGGCTGGGCCGCACGGGGCGCTCCGGGGCCCGGTTGAGCCGGCTGGTCCGGGAGCCGAACCGCTACCTGGCCACCATCCAGCTCGGCATCACCCTGGCCGGGTTCCTCGCCTCGGCCGCCGCGGCGGTGTCGCTGGCCGAGCCGCTCGTCGGTCCGCTGGGCTTCCTGGGCCGGGCCGCCCGCCCGGTCGCGGTGCTGCTGGTGACCGTGCTGCTGACGTTCCTCACGCTGGTGGTGGGGGAGTTGGCGCCGAAGCGGCTGGCCATGCAGTCGGCGGAGCGGTGGGCGCTGCTCAGCGCCGGGCCGCTGGACCTGCTGGCCCGGTTGTCCCGGCCGGCGGTGTGGCTGCTCGGCCGCGCCACCGACCTGCTGGTCCGGGTCGCCGGCGGGGATCCGCGCGCGAGCCGGCAGGAGGTGACCGAGGAGGAGCTGCGGGAGCTGCTGGTCAGCCAGCGCGGACTCTCCGCGCAGCAGCGGGAGATCCTCGCCGGCGCGTTCGACATCGCCGGTCGCACGTTGCGGGAGGTGCTGGTCGCCCGCCGGGACGTGATGACGCTGCCGGCCGACCTGCCGGCCGGTGCGGCGATGCGCCGGCTGGCCGCCGCCGGCCGGTCCCGGGCGCCGGTCACCGGCCCGGGCGGGCTCGACGACGTGCGGGGCGTGGTGCACATCCGCGACCTGGTGGACGCCGGGGCGACCGCCGTCGCCGGGTGCGTCCGCCCGCCGGTGCTGCTGCCCGGCACGCTGCCGGTGGCCGACGCGATGCGGCAGCTGCGCCAGCGCCACGAGCAGATGGCCCTGGTGATCGACGAGTACGGCGGCGTCGACGGGCTGGTCACCATGGAGGACCTGCTCGAGGAGGTGGTCGGCGAGCTGTACGACGAGACCGACCGGGACGTCCGTCGGGCCGTGCGGGAGCCCGACGGCGCGTTGGTGCTGCCGGGCGACTTCCCGCTGCACGACCTGCCCGACGCCGGGGTGCGGCTGACGTTCCCGCTGACCCGCGAGTACACCACCGTGGCCGGGTTGGTGCTGGCCGGCCTGGGCCGGCTGCCCGACGGGCCGGGGGAGCGGGTCCGCCTGCCCGGTCTCACCGTCGAGGTGGTCGAGGTGGCCGGCCGGGCGATCCACCGGGTCCGGCTGCGCGGTTCCGCCGTCGGCTGCCCGCCCGACTGACCCGGACGGGGGACACCCGCCCGAACCGTGCCCGCGCGGCGGCCGCCGGCCGTACCGTCCGGGACGTGAAGGACCGAGGACTGCGGACGTTCGTCACCGTGCTCGCCGGGCTGGCGGTGATCTACTTCGGGGCCACCGGCCACCGGGAGAGCGGCGGGGAGGGCAGCGGCGTCTCCGGCGGCGTGGTGCTGCTCGCCCTGCTCGCGTCGTTGCTGGCCTGGAACCTCACCAAGCCCGGCCCGGCCAAGTAGCCCGCCGGCTCAGCGGGCCGCCGCGGCGGTGCGGCTCACCTCGCCCGCCGACTCCTCGCCGAGCGCCACCCGCACCAGCGCCGACGCCAGCCGGCCGAAGTCGGCCTCGCCGACCAGCCCGACCAGGCTCCCCGGGTTCGCCGGCAGCCCCAGTCGCCGCGCGCCGGCCAGCGTGCGCCGGTCGGCGTACGGGCGTACGTCGGGCCAGACCGCCTGCGCCTCGCGCAGGAAGATGTCCGCCCCGGTCGGGCCGATGCCGGGGAACTCGACGAGCAGGCGGCGCAGCGCGGCCCGGTCCGCCCCGGCCTCCCGGTGCAGCCGGCGCAGGTCGCCGTGCCACCGGTCCAGGCAGAGTCGGGCGCCGGTGCCGAGCATGGTGGCGGTCCGCTCGTCGTAGCGCCGGTAGTGGCCCCGGCCCAGCGCGTCGACCCGGTCCTGCCAGGTCGCCGCCTCCATGGCCTGCGGGGTGCGCCAGCCGGCGGTGAACAGCTCCCGGGCCGCCGCCACCGCCACGCTCGCCCGGATCCGGGTGCTCAACAGCGTGGTGAGCACCAGCAGCTGGTAGAGCGGACCGGGCCGGTCGGCGAGCGTGATCCCGGCCTCCTCCGCGTACGTGCGGGACTGCCGGTCCAGCAGGGCCCGCGCCACGTTCCGATCGTCCGCCATTCGTTCCGGTTACCCGCCCGGGCGCGGCCCAGACCCGGGGGCGGCGCCGGAATGCGCCGGTCGGCGGCGGGTACCCGGGTCAGGTGCGCGGTCCACGCCGTGCGCCCCACCGGGAAGGAGAGACCCGTGGTCAAGCCGCAGCAGGAGGAACTGCGCCGGAACGACCTCGGCGCCACCAGCCAGGACAGCCGCAAGGGTGTCGTGGGAGCGGCCGGACACCCACGTCACAAGGGTACGTCCAACGCGGACGTGGGCCGGCCGGTGCCCAAGGGGCAGGTCTCGCCGTACGGCCCGGCAGGTGAGCCGGTGGCCGAGGACGAGAGCGACCGCTAACCGCGCCGCGACGACGGCCGCAGCCTCCGCCAGGTGGCTGCGGCCGTCAGTCCGTACGCCAGGTGGGGCACCAGGTCGGAGGCCCAGTCGATCCGCCGCCAGGTGCGCGGGTCGGTCACCCCGAGCAACGTCATCGAGCCGTCGGAGGTGGCCATCACGCCGCCGCCGAGCAGCACCACGGCCAGGGGCAGGGGCACCCGACGCCGGGCCGCGAACGCGCCGAAGACCGCGCCGGCGGCGATGCCGGTGACATAGCCGAGGACCGGCCCCAGGCCGGCCCGACGGTTCGCCGCCTCCTCGGCCGGCCCGAGGTCGACGTGCGCCACGTCGGCCAGCTTCCCGGCGGTGGTTTCCGGGGTGGTGCTGGCCGGGCGGGCCCGCGTCGCCATGTCCAGGTAGCTGACCAGGTTGAGCACGGCACTGCCGACGGCGCCCGCGATGGCGCCGTCGACCAGGGGTGCCGCCCTCACTTCGGGTCGCCCGGCTCGCGTTCGCCCTTGGGCCCGTAGGTGCGTTCGCCCCGCACGACACCGCGTTGACCCCGGTCGTCCTGCAGGATCCGGTTGGCCACCTGGTTCGCCTCCTTGTCGGCGGCCCGTCCGGACTGTTCGACGAGGTCGCGCAGCCGTGCCCGCTGCTTGTCGTACGCGTTGCTGCCCGGCCGTGGTCCTGGCATGGTCGCCTCCTGCGGTCGCTGTGGCTGTCGGCACCGTCTACCCGCCCGGGGCCGGGCCAACCGTTGCGCCCGCGGCGCTCAGTCGGGCGCGCGGACCACCGCGACCGGGCAGGCGGAGCGGTGCAGCATGGCCTGGCTGACCGACCCCAGCAGCAGCCCGCTCAGCTCGCCGCGGCCCTGCCGGCCCAGCACGAGCAGTTGGGCGTCGCGGGAGGCGGTGGTGAGCGCCGCGACCTGGCGGGCGTGCACCGCCTCCCGGGTCACCGGTACGTCCGGCCAGCGCTCCTCGACGCCGGCGAGCGACTCGGCCAGCACCCGGTCCTCCTCGCCGCGCAGCTGACCCTCGTCGTACACCAGCGGTTGCATGTCCCCGGGGCCCTGGGACCTCGGATGGGTGTACGCGTGCACCGCGTGCAGCCGCGCGCCCCGCGACGAGGCGGTCTCCGCGGCGAACTCGACGGCCGGTCGGGACAGCTCCGAGCCGTCCACCCCGACCACCACCGGACCGCCGTCGTGAGCCGTCCCGCGCGCGATCAGCACCGGGCAGTCGGCGTACGAGGCGACCTGCACGGCGACCGAGCCGACCACCAGCGCGGCGAAACCGCCGAGTCCGCGGTCGCCGAGCACCACCATGGCCGCGGTGGGGGACTCGCCGAGCAGCACGGCGGCGGCCTCCCCGTCGATGATCTCGCCGGTGATCCGCAGCCCCGGGCACTCCGCCTCGGCCTCCCGCACCGCCTCGGCGACCAGCTGTTCGGCCTGGTTGCGCAGGCCGGCGCCGGGTGGGCTCTGCGCGGGCGCCGACACCGGCACGCGCAGCAGCGGCCAGATGAATCCGTGCACCACCCGCAGCGGACGGTTGCGGCGGGCCGCCTCGCGGGCCGCCAGGCGCACCGCCCGGGAGGCCGGTTCCGAGCCGTCCACCCCGACCACCACGGCCGCGCCGTTCGCGGAGTTCACAGCGGTACCTCCTCGTCGCCGGCCGTCCCGGCCAGTATCGCGGCCGGCGGGTCCCGCCGGAGCGATACCGCCGGAGCCGACCGGTCGGTACGCTTGCCAGCAGCGCCCAGGGGAGGGAGCCTCGTCGATGGCCCAGCCGGAGCGACCGAGCACCGCCCGCATGATCGACCACTGGCTCGGCGGCCGGCACCACCGTCCGGTGGACGTGGCCGCCGCCGCGGCCTTCGAGGCGGCGTACGGGCCCTGTGCGGCGATCTTCCGGTCGTTGCGGGACTTCCTCGGCCGCGCCGTGCGGGCTGCCGCCGCCGACGGGGTGGACGGCTTCCTGGTCTTCGGCGCCGGCGTGCCGACCTGCGGCAACGTGCACGAGGTCGCGCCGGACGCCACGGTCCTCTATACCGACGTGGACCCGGAGACGGTCCGGCTCGGTCAGCGCCTGCTGGCCGGCAGTGACCGCGCCGGTTACGGGTACGGTGACGCCGCCGACATCGGCACGGTCGACCCGGCCCAGCTGCACCGGTTCGTACCGGGGTGGGGGAGGCGGCCGGTGGGGGTGGTCTTCCTCGGGCTGGCCGCGTTCCTGGACGACGACACGCTGGCCCGTACGCTGGACGAGCTGTACGCGGCGGCCGCGCCGGGCAGTTGGTTGGCGATCGACTTCGACAGCGAGGAACTGGCCGGGCACCCGGAGGCGCTGGCGATGATGGGGCCGGATTTCCGGATGCGGGCGCCGGAGGAGTTCGCGCCGCTGCTGGGCCGGTGGCGACCGAGCGCCGACGGCATCGTGCCGGTGGCCCGGTGGCGGCCGGTGGGGGAGCCGGAGCCGGTGCCCGACGCGTTCTACGGCGCGCTGGCCTCGCGGTCGGCCGACTGAGCCAGGTGGGGGCGGGGCGTTGTCGGTGGCCCTCCGTATGATGTTTGCCTTGTAGCAATAGTCGTCATCGGAGGATGAGCATGCCGGAGGCGTCCGGATCGGTGTCGCGTGCCCTGCGCACGGCGCCGCCCGACCAGGTGGCGGAGACCGCGGACGCGGTGCTCCGCCAGACGCTCGGCGCCACGCGGACGGAGGTGTTCGTCGCCGACTACCGCGCCAGCGGCCTCTGGCCGGTGCGGGAACCGGACCGGCCCGACGGCGTCCGACTCCGCTCCGACGGCGTGGCGCAGCGGTGTTTCAGCAGCCAGCAGCCCGTGCTCGACATCGTCGACGACGGCCGCTGCCGGGCCTACCTGCCGCTGTCGGTGTGGGGGGAACGACTCGGTGTGCTGATGGTGGAGCTGCCCGCCGCGCCGGACGCGGCGACGGTCGAGGAGGCCCGCGACGCCGCCGGCGAGGTGGCGATGGCCATGCGCGCGGCCGACCGGGAGACCGACCGCTACCGCCGGGCCCGCCGCCGGGAACGGTTGAGCATGGCCGCGGAGATGCAGTGGGACCTGCTGCCCGGGCGCAGCGTCCGGCACGGCGACGTGCTGCTCGCCGGGCAGCTCGAGCCGGCCTACACCGTCGGCGGGGACCACTTCGACTGGTCGGTCGACGGCGACCGGCTCACCGTCACGGTGCTCAACGGCACCGGCAGCGGACTGGCCGCGTCGATGCTGACCGCGATGACCGTGAACGCCATGCGCAACGCGCGCCGGTCCGGGGGCAGCCTGGTCGAGCAGGCGGAGCTGGCCTCGGACACCATCTTCTACCAGCACCGGGGCAACCGGCACGTGGCGACGCTGCTGCTGGAGCTGGACGACCGCCGGGGTGTGGTGCGGGCGGTGGACGCCGGCTCCCCGCACGTGTTGCGGCTGCGCGGCGGCCGGGTCACCCGCGTCACCCTGGAGCAGCAGCTGCCGCTGGGCATGTTCGCCGAGACCCGCTACGACGTGCAGGAGTTCCCGCTGGAGCCGGGGGACCGGCTGTTCGTGGTCAGCGACGGCGTGTACGCGGCCGAGCCGGGTGAGCAGGAGCCGTACGGTGTGCGGGCGATGGCGCGGTCGATGCGGTCCACTCGGTTGCAGCCGGCGACCGAGGCAGTTGGTACGGTGATGCGCGAACTGCACGCGTACCATGCCGACGCGGATCTTCGCGACGACGCGGTCGTCGTCTGCCTGGACTGGCACGGTTCCGACCGGTCGGGCGACAGCGCCGGGCAGTGAGCGGAGCGGCGGAGCGAACACGAGCGGGACGATCCCAGGGGACAACGGGTGGAGCGACCTCCGAATCTTGCCGCAGCCGTCGAGGCGGCTGCCGAGGCGCTCATCGGTGTGCTCGACTCCGCCACCTCGCGCCACAACGTCAGCGTCTCGCCCACCCAGCTGCGGGTGCTGTCGCTGATCGTGTCGCACCCCGGCACCAACGTGAACCGGCTGGCCGAGCTGCTGGACGTGGTGCCCTCGTCGGCGAGCCGGCTCTGCGACCGCCTGGAGGCGGTCGGGCTGCTGCGCCGGGTGGCCGACCCTCGGGACCGGCGCGAGGTGCGGCTGGTCCCCACCGCGGCGGCCGAGACCCTGCTGCGCGAGCTGCAGGAGCGGCGGCACCGGGCCGTCCAGGCGGTGCTGGACCGGATGCCCAACCGGGTGCAGCACGAGCTGCTGCTGGCGCTCCTGGCGTTCGGGCAGGCGGCCACGACGACGACGGTGCCCCAGACGGGGTCGGACGCCACCGCCCGCACGGCCTGATCCCCTCCCGCGTCCCGCGGGTGCCACCTTCCGCAGCGGCGGTCAGCTAGTGTCCTAGGATGCCGTAGCGGTTGTGACGCTGCCCACCGTGACAACGCTGAGCAGCGACGCAGCGCGGCGACCGAAGCGGACCGGACGGCCCGATATAGTGGCAGCGCAACTGGCCGGCCCATGATCGAAGCGATGGTGGGCCGCATCGGGGAGGTCCCAGCCCGGGATCGCAGAGGGCGCCGGCGTCAGACCGGCCGGCAACGCGCACGTCCCTCCGGCGGCCGCACGTTCGGCTGCCGGACCGTGCTGCGGAGGGAGGGTTCGGTGTCGCGTCGGCCGGCTCCAGCGGAGCACCCGGAGGATGCGGCGACGGCCGCGGGGGACCGCGTCCTCACGTTGCCCAACCTGATCAGCTTCGTCCGGCTCCTGGGTGTGCCGCTGTTCCTGTACCTGTTCCTGGTGGTCCGCGCCGACGTGGTCGCCATCGTGGTGCTGGCCGTGGGCGGCACCAGCGACTGGGTCGACGGCTGGATCGCGCGCCGACTGCGCCAGGTGAGCCGGTTGGGCGAGCTGCTGGACCCGTTGGCCGACCGGCTCTACATCCTGGCCACGCTGCTCGCGTTCACCGCCCGCGAGGTGGTGCCCTGGCAGTTCACCGCGGCGCTGCTGGCCCGCGAGCTGCTGCTGCTCGGCTCCCTGGGGGTGCTGCGCCGCTACGGCTACGGCCCGCCGCCGGTGCACTACGTCGGCAAGACCGCCACGTTCCTGCTGCTGGCGGCGTTCCCGCTCCTGCTGTTGGCGGACGCGGCGCCGAGTGTGTCCACGGCGGCCGGCGCGATCGGCTGGGGGCTGGCGTGGTGGGGCCTGGTTCTCTACTGGGTGGCCGGCGCGATGTACGTGGTGCAGGCTCGCCGCCTGGTCCGGGGGATGCGGGCGCGGGGTACGGGGGCGGCGGCGTGACGGCGCCGTCGCCGCGTGACGGCGAGCGCGACCCGTCCGCCCGGGTGTACGCGCCGGACTTCCTGACCGAGCTGTTCCGCAATCCGCTCGATCCGGGTTACGGGGACGCGGCGGCGCGGCGGGCGGTGGGTCCGGTGTCGCGGGTGCGTGCGGTGCTGGGTCGTCCGGTGAGCCTGGTGGTGCTGCTGGTGATCGGGTTCCTGTTCGCGGTGGCGTACCGGGAGACGATGGCCGAGGAGCCGAGCCGGGCGACGGCGCGGGCCGGGCTGATCGCCGAGATCAAGCAGCGGGAGGCGGAGACCGACCGGTTGACCGAGCGGGCGGAGCGGTTGCGCGAGGAGGTCGGCCGGCAGCGGGACGCGGCGTTGAGCGGGTCGCAGGCGTCCCGGTTGCGCAACCTGGAGGCCGGTACGGGCGTGGGGCGGGTGCGCGGGGACGGTGTGGTCGTGCGGTTGACGGACGCGCCGCGGGACAAGGACGCGGTGACGGGCGAGGAGGCGGGTCCGTCGCAGGTGTTGTACTCGGATCTGCAGAAGGTGGCGAACGCGCTGTGGGCGGCGGGCGCGGAGGCGGTGGCGGTCAACGGGCAGCGGTTGACGGCGACGACGACGATCCGGCAGGCGGGCGAGGCGATCCTGGTGGACTACCGGCCGGTGACGAGTCCGTACGAGGTGCAGGCGATCGGGCCGGGGTCGATGCGGGACCGCTTCGACGACAGCCGGGCGGCGGAGTTGATGCGGTACCTGGCGCGGACGGCGGGGTTGTCGTTCGCGGTGAAGGAGGTCGACGACCTCACCCTGCCGGCGGCTCCTGAGCCACAGCTACGCTACGCCGAACCTCCGGCGAGTCCGAGCCCTCGTCCGTCGGGTTCCGGTGTCGCCGGTTCGTCCAGTCCCGGGCCGTCCGGCTCGGGTTCTCCCAGCCCTTCCGGAGGTGGCCGATGATCGCGGTGCTGGCGTTGCTCGCCGGTGTGGTGCTCGGGGTGTATCTGGACCCCACGGTGCCGGCGGCGTTGCAGCCGTATCTGCCGATCGCGGTGGTGGCCGCGTTGGACGCGGTGTTCGGTGGGGTGCGGGCGAAGCTGGACCGGATCTTCGACGACAAGCAGTTCGTGGTGTCGTTCATCTCGAACGTGCTGGTGGCTGGTCTGATCGTGTACCTGGGTGACCAGTTGGGCGTGGGTGGTCAGTTGTCCACGGGTGTGGTGGTCGTGTTGGGCGTGCGCATCTTCGGAAACGTCGCGGCGATCCGCCGGCACCTGTTCCGGGCGTAGGTTGGTGGCGATGAGCGAGGAGCACAGGGAGACGGGTACGGGGTGGCCGCAGCCGGCGGGGCCGGGGCGGCCGTCGGGTCCGGCGGGTGAGCCGGATCCGCGTCCGGACGCGCCGGATCCGGACGAGTTGAGCCCGTTGGCGCCGGAGGCTGAGCCGGCGGCGCCGGTGGAGCGGGAGGACGTGCCGGCGCCGGCGGAGGAGCCGGGCGCGGTCGTGTCGCCCGAGCCGGAGCCGGACCCGGGGGAGCCGGACCCGGGGGAGCCGGACCCGGTGTCGCGGCCGGAGCGGGTCTCGGTGTCGCGGCGGTTGACGTCGGCGGGCGCGATGATCGCGGTGTTGCTGGCGTTGTTGGGTTTCACGTTGGTGGTGCAGCTGAAGACGACGTCGACGGATCCGACGCTCGCGGCGACGCGGGAGGAGGACCTGGTCCGGATCTCGTCGGATCTGGATTCGCGGGAGCGGCGTCTGCGGCAGGACATCGAGGCGTTGGAGGACAGCCAGCGGCAGTTGCGTTCGGGTGAGCAGGGTCGGCAGGCGGCGTTGGAGGAGGCGACGCGGCGGGCGGACGAGCTGGGCATCCTGGCGGGGACGCTGCCGGCGGTGGGGCCGGGCCTGGAGGTGGAGTTCCGCGGGCCGGAGAAGGCGACGTCGTCGACGCGGATCCTGGACGCGGTGCAGGAGTTGCGGGGTGCGGGCGCGGAGGCGATGCAGATCCAGGGTGCGGACGGCACCGCGGTGCGGATCATCGCGTCGACGTATTTCGTGGACGGCTCGGGTGGTGGCCTGGTGGTGGACGGGCGGCGGTTGAGTGGTCCGTACACGATCCTGGTGATCGGTGATCCGGCGACGATGCGTACGGCCTTGAACATTCCGGGCGGGGTGGTCTCATCGGTGCGGGACGCCGGCGGTAACGTGACGTCCGAGGATCGTGAGGTTGTGGAGGTTTCGCAGCTGCACGCGCCGATCAAGCTGGACCACGCCCGGCCGGTTTCCTGACCGGTCGCGGCCGCGCCGGTTTCTCCGGTGCACCGATGACGAAGGACGCAGTTGGTGATTCCTGAGGATCTGCGGTACACCGCCGAGCACGAGTGGGTGGTCGGTGGTGACGGTGGTGTCGTCCGCGTCGGTATCACGCACTTCGCGCAGGACGCCCTGGGTGACATCGTGTTCGTGCAGCTGCCGGACGCCGGTGCGGTGGTGGCGGCGGGTGAGTCGCTGGGCGAGATCGAGTCGACGAAGAGCGTGTCGGAGATCTACGCGCCGTTGAGCGGTACGGTGGCGGCGCGCAACGAGGCGTTGGCCGACACCCCTGAGGTGATCAACACGGATCCGTACGGTGCGGGGTGGTTGGTGGAGATCACTCCGGATGATCCGGCGGCGGTCGAGGGTCTGTTGACCGCTGACGCGTACCGCGAGCTCACCGAGAGCTGAGTTCGTGTCGTTCCGGGCGGTGGGCTTGGTTCCGCGCGTCCGGTTGCCCTGCATTTCGGCGCTGGCTAGGCTCGCCCAGTCGACCGAGAACCAATAGTTTGAGCGTTGCGGAGTGCGCCTTCCCGGGCACGGGGAGCCAGCCGCCGGGTGTGGGTTTGCCCGGCGGCCAGACCCGCCATTCCCCGACGCCGACCGAACAGATCCGTGAGGTGGTCCCATGACGCGCCCAGACGACGAGTTCCCCCCGCTCGACGTCACTTCGACGCTCAATCTCGGTTCGCTCGACGAAGTGCTGGAGGGCCCGGACACCGATGTGGTGCCGAGCCGTATGTCCGGCTCGTTGCCGCCGGGTATGGCGTTGCTGGTGGTTCGCCGGGGCCCGAACGCGGGTGCCCGGTTCCTGTTGGACCACGACGTGACGACGAGTGGGCGGCACCCGGACAGTGACATCTTCCTCGACGACGTGACGGTGTCGCGGCGGCACGCGGAGTTCCACCGCGACGGTGGGACGTTTACGGTGCGGGACGTGGGGAGCCTGAACGGCACCTACGTGAACCGGGAGCGGGTCGAGGCCGCGACGTTGAGCAACGGTGACGAGGTGCAGATCGGCAAGTTCCGGGTGGTGTTCATCGCCGGTCCGCGCCCGGAGGAGGAGGCCGGCCGGGGGTGAACGAGCCTGCGGCTTCGACGCCGTCCGGGGCGGCGCGGGCGCCGGCGCTGATGAGTATCGGCGAGGTGCTGGCGCAGTTGCGGGCGGAGTTCCCGGACGTCACGATCTCGAAGTTGCGGTTCCTGGAGGCCGAGGGCCTGGTGGAGCCGCAGCGCACGCCGGCGGGTTATCGCAAGTACGGCTGGGACGACGTGGCTCGGCTGCGGTTCGTGTTGACGGCGCAGCGGGATCAGTATCTGCCGTTGCGGGTGATCCGGGAGCAGTTGGCGGAGTGGGACGTCTCGGATGAGCCGGTGGGGCGGTCGCGGCCGAATCTGGTGGCGGTCGGTCCGGGTGGTGAGGTTCCGGGTCGGGAGTCGGTGGAGCCGGTCGGGTCGTCGGAGGTGCGGCTGGATCGGGCGGAGCTGATCTCCCGCAGCGGGGTCGACGAGTCGACGTTGGTCGAGTTGGAGCGGCTCGGTGTGCTGGTGTCGGATCCGCCGGGGTGGTACGACGCGGACGCGTTGATCATCGCGAGTGCGGTGGCGGGTTTGGCGGCGTACGGGTTGGAGCCGCGGCACCTGCGGGCGTACCGGTCGGCGGCGGATCGGGAGGTCGGTCTGTTCGCGCAGTTGGTGGCGCCGTTGGTGCGGCAGAGTGATCCGGCGGCGCGGGCCCGGGCGGCGGAGACGGCGCGGGAGTTGACGGCGTTGTCGCAGCAGTTGCACGCGGCGTTGGTGCGGGTGGGGCTGCGGTCGACGTTGGGCCGGTGAGGTCGGTGGTGGGGCCGGGTGCCGTGGGGTGCCCGGCCCTTCGTCGTGGGTGGGCGCGGAAAGATCTGGTGCGGGAAGCGTGTCGTAGGCTTGCCGGGGTAAGCCCGTCCGTCGAGGCGTGGTGCACGTAGCGCGTGGGACTCCCGTGTCCTGGTCCGTGTACCGTGCAGGGAAGGGCGCGGTGCGAAGGTGACGACGACACGGAGGCGGCGGTGCGCGAGCTGAGCGTGGTCGGAGTTCGGGTGGAGTTGCCCAGCAACCAGCCGATCGTCCTGCTGCGGGAGGTCGAGGGGGACCGTTATCTGCCGATCTGGATCGGTGCGGTCGAGGCGACGGCCATCGCCTACGAGCAGCAGGGGGTCAAGCCGGCGCGGCCGTTGACGCACGATCTGCTGCGGGACGTGTTGGCGGCGTTGCAGGCGCCGTTGCGGGCGGTGGAGATCACCGAGTTGAAGGAGAACGTCTTCTACGCGGATCTGCTGCTCGGTGACGGGGTGCGGGTGTCGGCGCGGCCGAGTGACTCCATCGCGTTGGCGTTGCGGGTGGGGGCTCCGATTCGTTGTGCGGAGCAGGTCCTCAGCGAGGCGGGGATCGTGATCCCGGACGAGCAGGAGGACGAGGTGGAGAAGTTCCGCGAGTTCCTGGACCAGGTGCGGCCGGAGGATTTCGCGGGTTGAGTGTGCCGGCCGGGTGGCCGGGGTGCGCGGCGGTGGTGGTCACGGTGGGTGGCGACTGGCCGCCGTGTGTGCTGTCGTGGGCCGGTGGCGCGGCGTGTCGGGTGTCTCCTGCGGGTGTGGGGGCGGGGCCGGCGTTAGGGTTGCCGTGTCGAGGGGTGCGCGTACGGGGAGTCGACGTGGCACCGCACGGGCGCGGGGAGGTTGGTCCGGATGCACGAGCCGCGGGATCCTGGTCCGAGTGCGGAACAGCAGGCCGGTGACGGCGAGGTGGGTTACCGGGGTGTGACCGCGTGTTCGGCGGTGGGCATCAGTTACCGGCAGTTGGACTACTGGGCCCGCACGGCGCTGGTGGTGCCGAGTGTGCGGGACGCGTCGGGTTCGGGGACGTCCCGGTTGTACTCGTTCCGCGACCTGGTGGTGTTGAAGGTCGTGAAGCGGCTGCTGGACGCCGGGGTGTCGTTGCAGAACATCCGTAAGGCGATCGAGGCGTTGCGGTCGCGTGGTGTGGACGATCTGGCGGGCATCACGTTGATCTCCGACGGGACGACGGTGTACGAGTGCCGGTCGCCGGAGGAGGTGGTCGACCTGTTGCAGGGCGGCCAGGGCGTGTTCGGGATCGCGATCGGTGGCGCGTTCAAGGAGATCCAGGGTTCGTTGTCGCACCTGCCGGCGGAGCCGGTGGGTGTCCCGGAGCAGGACGTCGCCGCGGTGGTGGAGCCGGAGGCGGATTCGGTGGGGGACGAGTTGGCGGCGCGGCGGGCGCGGCGTCGCGCCGGGTGATTCGTCGGCGTCTCGTGCACGGGATCGCGTCGTGGCCTTTCGGCTCGGCGCGATTTCTCGTTTGGTGACGGGGTGTGTGGGCGGCGGCGCGGTGGGGGTCGTCGTGGCCGGTGGGTCCGGGCCGTTGCGGGTGTGTGCAGGTCACGGCCGGTCCGGGTGCAATGTCCGAAAGGGACCGCGGGCGCGCAGTGTTGACCTTGTGTGTCGGGCTGCTCGCGGTGTGTTCACCGTCCCGGGTGGACGTGTTGACTGTCCGTAGTTGACAGGTGTCGGGAACCCGATAGGCCAGGCGTGAAGTGTCGCGGCGGGCGCGCTATGGTCCGTCTCGGTCGTCGGTGTGTCGACGTCATCGCGGAACGCTGTGTGACGCCGCGCCGGCTGGCGACACCCCTGCCGCGGCGCTGCCGCGGACCCCTGTCGGAAGGACCGAGCATGACGGTGACGAACGAGACCACCCCGATCTCCCACTACGAGCGCATCGGCGGCGCGGCGGCGGTGAAGGCCGCGGTGGAGCTGTTCTACGACAAGGTGCTCGCCGACCCGGATCTCGCCGGCTACTTCACCGACGTGAACATGGCCGACCAGCGGCGGCACCTGGCGCTGATGCTGGCGGTCGTGCTGGGCGGCCCGAACGAGTACACGGGTCGGGGGTTGGCCGAGGCGCACCAGCCGTTGCGCATCCCGGGGGAGCACTACGCGAAGGTCGGGCAGCACCTGAGCGCCACGCTGGTGGAGTTGGGTGTGCCGGCGGATGTGATCGCCGACGTGCAGGTGGTGCTCGGTCAGGTGCGGGAGCAGGTCGTGTCGGCGGGGAACGCCTGAGCGTGGACGCGGCACGGCTCAAGCAGAGCTGGGCCCTGGTCGCCGCGCACGGCGACCAGGTGCCGCTCTACTTCTATTCGACGCTGTTCCTGGCGCATCCGGAGACCCGGCAGATGTTCGGCACGAACATGGCCGGGCAGCGTGACCGTCTGGTGTCGGCGTTGGGGCACGTCGTGTCCCACGTGGACCAGGTGGACCGGCTGGTCGGGTTCCTGCAGCAGCTCGGCGCGGACCACCGCAAGTACGCGGTGCGCGCCGAGCACTACCCGGCGGTCGGTGCGGCGCTGCTGGAGACGTTGCGGCACTTCTGCGCGGAGGCGTGGACCGACGAGCTGGCCGCGGACTGGGCGGCCGCGTACGGGCTGGTGGCGCAGGTGATGACGGAGGCCGCGCAGGCGGCGGAGGCGCACTCCCCGCCGTGGTGGGTGGCGGAGGTGCTGACCCACGAGCGGCGCACGTTCGACGTGGCGGTGCTGACGGTGCGACCGCAGTACCTGCTGCCGTTCACCCCGGGGCAGTCGATCGGGGTGTCCCATCCGGCAGTGCGGTCGTGGCGGTACTACTCGCCGGCGAACGCGCCGCGCCCGGACGGCACGGTGGAGTTGCACGTGCGTGCCGCGCCGGGTGGCGCGGTGTCGTCGCGGCTGGTGTACGGGTGCGCGGCCGGTGACCAGATCCACCTGGCGTCGCCGGTGGGGGACCGGTTGACGTTGTGGCCGGCCGGGTCGTCGGATCTGTTGCTGCTGGCCGGTGGCACCGGCTGGGCGCCGGTGAAGGCGTTGGTGGAGCAGGTCGCGGCGGAGGGTTCGGGGCGGCGGGTGGACCTGTACGTGGGGGCGCGTTCGCGGACCGAGTTCTACGACAGCGAGGCGATCGACAAGTTGGCGGCGACGCATCCGTGGCTGCGGGTGTCGTACGTGGCCGGGTCGGATCCGGCGCGGCCGGGGGAGCCGGTGCGGCTCGCCGACCGGGTGCTGGCCGACGGGGACTGGCGGTCGCGGCACGTGTACGTGTGTGGCTCCGACGAGCTGGTGAGCCATTCGGTGGCGGCGTTGACCGGTGCCGGCTACCAGCCGGGTCAGGTGCACCACGAGGGTTTCGGCAAGCACTGGTACGGGCCGACGTGGCGGACCGTGACGACCCCTGACGGAGGTATCCAATGAGTGCGACTCCGATCAGCCGGTACGACGCGCAGCAGGTGTCCGGGCCGGTGCAGGTGCGGCTGACCCCCGACCGGGTGCGGCGGTGGGAGTTCGGGTCGGCGGCGTTCACCCGCCGCGGCTACGAGCAGGCCGACGTGGACCGGTTCCGGATGCAGGTGGCCGACGAGTTGGATCTGCTGGCCGCGCAGGTCGCGAACCTGCGGGCGGAGAACGAGCGGCTCAACGACCATCTGGAGCTGCACCGGCACGGGGTGATCCCGAGCGCCGACAAGCCGGCGATGCCGGCGGCGAAGGAGGTCAACCTGCTGTCGGCGGCGCAGCGGGAGGCCGAGCAGATCATCGCGCAGGCCCACGACTACGCCCGCCGGGTCGCCGAGTACGCCCGGACGCAGTACGAGAGTTACATGCGGGCGGCGGCGGAGGAGGCGAAGCAGGAGGCCGAGCGGGTGGTGGCGGAGTACCGCAGCAGCGCCGGCGGGAGCTTCGACGACTCGGTGGCCGCGCGGGAGGCGTTGCGGATCTTCGGCGAGATGATGATGTCGCACATGCAGGCGGCGGCCCGGCACCTGGACGAGGGCAGCGAGCAGTTGGCGCGCACGATGGAGCGGATCGCCCGTGAGGCGCCGCCGGTGGGTGGCGTCGCGGCGCAGCCGGCGTTGCCGCGTCACCAGCGGTAGGTCCTCAGCCGCCGGCCCGGCTCACCCGAGCGTCCGGCCCGGCCCACCCCGCCGGTGGGCCGGGTCGGGCGGTCGCCCGTATCGTCGGGGTCGACGGTGGACCCTTCGACGATCCGGGCGGGGTGGTGGGGCGGCACCCGCGGGCACGCGACCGGCTGCGGCCGGTGGACCTGGCGCGCGCGTACGGCGTGTCCACTCAGGCGGTGCGTAACTACGAGGCGGCCGGGGTGTTGCCGCAGGCGGCGCGCACCGGGCACGGCTACCGCACCTACACGCCCCGGCACGCGGCGGCGTTGCGGGCGTTCCTGGCTCTGGTCGCCGGGCACGGCCATGGGGCGGCGACGGCGATCATGAGGGCGGTGCACCGGGGTGCGGTGGACGAGGCGCTGCGGCTGGTCGACACCGGTCACGCCCGGTTGCTGGACGACCGCCGGACCCTCGACGCGGTGGCGGCGGCGCTGGCGGACCTGCCGGCCGGGACCGGCGAGGACGTGGCGTCGGGGCGCGGCGCGGTGTTCGTCGGTGCGCTGGCCCGCCGGCTGGGGGTCCGGGCGGCCACGCTGCGGCAGTGGGAACGCGCGGGTCTGCTGTGCCCGGGCCGGGACCCGCGCACCGGTTACCGGGTGTACCGGCCGGCGGACGTGCGGGACGCGTTGCTGGTGGGTCAGTTGCGGCGCGGCGGTTACCCGCTGGCCCGGATCGTCCCGCTGCTCGTCGAGGTCCGCGCCGCCGGGGGTGTGGCGGACCTGGACGCGGTGCTGGGCGACTGGCGGGCCCGGTTGGGGGCGCGCGGGCGGGCCCTGCTCACCGGCGCCGCCGCTCTGGCCGCCTACCTCGACGGGGACGGGAGCTAGCCGGCGAGGGCGCCGACGGCCTCGGCGATGGGGGTGTCCCCGCCGACGAGTTCGACGGTGTGGCCGGCGGTGCCCGGGGCGTTCAGCAGGGCCAGCAGCACCCGGGCCACGTCGGCGCGGCTGACCGCGCCGGCGTCGACGTGCCGGGCCAGGGTGATCCGGCCGGCCGGTTCGTCGTCGGTGAGCCGGCCCGGGCGCAGCACGGTCACGTCCAGGTCCCGGCCGGTGACCTCGTCCTCGGCGGCCTTCTTCGCCCGCAGGTACGCCGCCCACACCTCGTCGGTGCCGGCGGCGGGCGGGTCGTCCACGCCCATCGAGGAGACCAGCAGGTAGCGGCGGACCCCGGCGCGGACGGCGGCGTCGGCGAGCAGCACGGCGGCGCCCCGGTCGACGGTGTCCTTGCGGTCGGCGCCGCTGCCCGGCCCGGCCCCGGCGGCGAACACCACCGCGTCGGCGCCGGCGAGGTGGGCGGCGAGGGCGTCGACGTCGGTGTGTTCCAGGTCGCACACGACGGGTTCGGCGCCGGCGGCGCGCAGCGCGGCCTCGTGCTCGGGGTTGCGGATCAACCCGACGGCGGTGTCCCCGCGCCCGGCGAGTTCCCGCTCCAGCAGCTTGGCGATCTTCCCGTGGCCTCCGGCGATGACGACGCGCATGCCCTCAACCTAGCCCGCCACACCGCACCCCGCCGGGCGACCGGCCCCGCCGATCATGAGGTCGGCGACGCCAACCTCATGATCGACGCAGTGATGCGGGCAGCGTGGCTGGGAGGTGTGGGGGTGGGCGAGGGAGCATGGACGGGTGAGTGACGAGTTCGAGGCGTTGACGCGGCTGGTGGCCGCCGGGGGTGTGGTGGTGCTCAGCGGCGCCGGCCTGTCCACCGAGTCGGGTATTCCCGACTACCGGGGGCCCAGCGGCGCGGCCCGCCGGCACACCCCGATGACCTACCAGGCGTTCACCCGCGACCCGGTGGCCCGGCGGCGCTACTGGGCGCGCAGCCACCTGGGGTGGCACACCATCGCCCGGGCCGCGCCCAACGACGGGCACCGGGCGGTGGCCCGCCTGCAACGCGCCGGGCTCCTCGACGGGATCATCACCCAGAACGTCGACGGGCTGCACACCGCCGCCGGCGCCACCGGGGTGATCGAGCTGCACGGGCGCCTCGACGAGGTGACCTGCCTGGACTGCGGCAACGCCACCGGCCGCGACGAGCTGCACCGGCGCCTGTCCGAGGCCAACCCGGGCTTCGACGCGGTCGCGGCGCACGTCAACCCCGACGGCGACGTGGACCTGCCCGACGAGGCGGTGACCGGGTTCCGCGCCGTCGACTGCGGGGTGTGCGGCACCGGCATGCTCAAACCGGACGTGGTGTTCTTCGGCGAGACGGTGCCGGCGCCCCGGGTGGCGGACTGCTTCGCGCTGGTCGAGCGGGCCCGGGCGCTGCTGGTGCTGGGATCGTCCCTGACGGTGATGTCGGGGCGGCGGTTCGTGTTGCGCGCGGCGAAGCACGGCATCCCGGTGGGCATCGTCAACCAGGGCGTCACCCGCGGCGACGGGTACGCCACGCTGCGCCTGGACGCCCCGCTGGGCGCCACCCTCACCGCGCTGACCGCCGCGCTCACCGAACCGGTGCCGGCGGCGCGGTGATCACCCCCGGGACATGAGCCGGAAACACGCCCGCTGGTAGCGTGGGAGGTGCCGGTACCACCCACGTGGGAGAGACCGTCTCGCCGACGGCGCCGAAGGGGCAGATTCTCCCCGGAACCTCTCAGGCAAAAGGACCACGTGGGCAGGCGCTGTGGAGCGCGTCAGCGCGACTCAGGGGGAGGCCGACCCGTCGACCTCGCCCCCACAAGGAGCGCCGCCCATGACCGCAGAGCAGTTCGCCGACCGGCACATCGGCCCCGGCCCGGACGACGAGCGCCGGATGCTGGAGGCCGTCGGCTACAGCTCCGTTGACGAGCTGATGGACGCCGCGATCCCCGAGGTGATCCGCTGGCACGGCACCCTCGACCTGCCCGCGCCCGCCTCGGAGCGGGAGGCCCTGGCCGAGCTGCGCGCCCTGGCCGCCCGCAACACCGTCGCCGTGTCGATGATCGGCCTGGGCTACCACGGCACCCACACCCCGGCGGTGATCCGCCGCAACGTGCTGGAGAACCCGGCCTGGTACACCGCGTACACCCCGTACCAGCCGGAGATCAGCCAGGGCCGGCTGGAGGCGCTGCTGAACTTCCAGACCATGGTCACCGACCTGACCGGCCTGGCCACCGCGAACGCCTCGATGCTCGACGAGGGCACCGCCGCGGCCGAGGCGATGACCCTGGCCCGCCGCGCGTCCAAGAGCAGGAGCCCGGTGTACGTGGTGGACGCCGACGCGCTGCCGCAGACCGTCGCGGTGATCACCAGCCGCGCCGAGCCGCTCGGCATCGAGGTGCGCGTGCTCGACGTGGAGCGCGACGACCTGCCGGCGGAGTTCTTCGGCCTGCACCTGCAGTACCCGGGCGCGTCCGGCGCGGTCCGCGACCACCGGGCGCTGGTCAAGGCGGCGCACGGCGTGGGCGCGCTGGTGACCGTCGCGGCGGACCTGCTGGCGTTGACGTTGCTGCGCCCGCCGGGGGAGATCGGCGCGGACATCGCCGCCGGCACCACCCAGCGTTTCGGCGTACCCATGGGCTTCGGTGGCCCGCACGCCGGCTACCTGGCGGTGCGCGCCGGCCTGGAGCGGATGCTGCCGGGCCGGCTGGTCGGGGTGTCCCGCGACGCCGACGGCAACCCGGCGTACCGGCTGGCGTTGCAGACCCGCGAGCAGCACATCCGCCGGGAGAAGGCGACCAGCAACATCTGCACCGCGCAGGTGCTCCTCGCCGTGATGGCCGGCATGTACGCGGTCTACCACGGCCCGGACGGGCTGCGCGCGATCGCCCGGCGCACCCACGAGGCGGCGGCCCGGCTCGCCGCCGGCCTGCGCGCCGGCGGTGTGGACGTGGCCGACGTGCCGTTCTTCGACACGGTCACCGCGACCGTGCCGGGCCGCGCCGCGCAGGTGGTGGCCGCCGCCGCCGAGCGCAACGTGAACCTGCGGCTGGTCGACGCCGACCGGGTCGGTGTCTCCTGCGACGAGACCACCACCGCCGCGCACCTCGCCGCGGTGTGGGCGGCGTTCGGCGTGGACGGGTTCGACGGGGACGTCGACGCGGGCCTGCCGGGCGGGCTGACCCGCACGTCGGACTTCCTCACCCACCCGGTGTTCCGCACCCACCACTCGGAGACGGCGATGCTGCGCTACCTGCGCCGGCTGGCCGACTTCGACTACGCCCTGGACCGGGGCATGATCCCGCTGGGCTCGTGCACGATGAAGCTCAACGCCACCACCGAGATGGAGCCGATCACCTGGCCGGAGTTCGCGGACGTGCACCCGTTCGCGCCGGACGCGCAGACCGTCGGCTACCGGGAGATGATCGCCCAGCTGGAGGGCTGGCTGGCGGAGGTCACCGGCTACGACGCGGTCAGCGTGCAGCCCAACGCCGGCTCGCAGGGTGAGCTGGCCGGGCTGCTGGCCATCCGCGCCTACCACCGCGAGCGCGGCCAGGGGCACCGCGACGTGTGCCTGATCCCGTCGTCGGCTCACGGCACCAACGCCGCGTCGGCGGTGATGGCCGGCATGCGGGTGGTCGTGGTCGGCTGCGACGCCGACGGCAACGTCGACCTGGTCGACCTCGACGCGAAGATCGACAAGCACCGGGACGCGCTCGCCGCGATCATGGTGACGTACCCGTCGACGCACGGGGTGTACGAGACCGGCATCGCGCAGCTGTGCGCGAAGGTCCACGACGCCGGCGGTCAGGTGTACGTCGACGGGGCGAACCTCAACGCGTTGGTCGGGTTCGCCAAGCCGGGCAAGTTCGGGGCGGACGTGTCGCACCTGAACCTGCACAAGACGTTCTGCATCCCGCACGGCGGCGGCGGCCCCGGCGTCGGGCCGGTGGCGGTGCGGGCGCACCTGGCGCCGTTCCTGCCGGGCGACCCGGCCGACGGGCGGCCGGCGATCTCGGCGGCCCGGTACGGGTCGGCGGGGATCCTGCCGATCCCGTGGGCGTACCTGCGGATGATGGGCGCGGACGGGCTGGCCCGGGCCACCGGCGTGGCGGTGCTGGCCGCGAACTACGTGGCAGCGCGGCTGCGCGCGCACTTCCCGGTGCTCTACGCCGGCAACAAGGGCCTGGTGGCCCACGAGTGCATCCTGGACCTGCGGCCGCTGACCAAGGCGACCGGGGTGAGCGTCGACGACGTGGCCAAGCGGCTGATCGACTACGGCTTCCACGCGCCGACGATGTCGTTCCCGGTGGCGGGGACGCTGATGGTGGAGCCGACCGAGAGCGAGGACCTGGCCGAGCTGGACCGGTTCTGCGAGGCGATGATCGCCATCCGCGCGGAGATCGACAAGGTCGGCTCGGGAGAGTGGCCGGCGGGGGACAACCCGCTGTCCCACGCGCCGCACACGGCGGCGATGGTGTCCGCTGACGAGTGGCCGCACCCGTACCCGCGGTCGGTGGGCGCCTACCCGGGCGACACGGACCGGGTGGGGAAGTACTGGCCGCCGGTGCGGCGCATCGACGGCGCGTACGGCGACCGGAACCTGGTCTGCTCGTGTCCGGCGCCGGAGGCGTTCGAGGAGGACTGAGCGCATCGCGCCGGGGCGGTGGGGACACGGCCGCCCCGGCCGGCGCGCCGACGATCTCCGTCGGCGCGTACGCTCACTGACGCTGCGTGATCGCTCAGGCGACGAGGGCGTGGCGGGCCGGTCCCCGGTGCGGGGCGATGGTCCGCCCGTCGGGGAGCAGCTCACCGGTGTCCTCGAAGACGATGACGCCGTTGCAGAGCAGGCTCCAGCCCTGCTCAGGGAAGCAGGCGAGGACGCGGGCGGCTTCGCGGTCGGTCGCGTCGGCGGAGGGGCAGGTGGGCTGGTGCTGACACATCGGGTTCTCCGGACTGTGGGGGCACTGTGTCATGGTTCACATGACCAGTGACGCACAGTACCAAGGAAAACTGAGCGGCATCGAGCAAGGATGCGTCTTGTTCACCCAGAATCGGCTGAACGGATGAGCCGGAACCACCCGGACGTTGTGGAAGCGCTCCCACAGGTGCCGGTCGATGCCCCCGGCGCACCCCCCGCCTGCCGTGGTCGGCTGGTCGAGACCGCCCGGCTGCAATGGCGCGTCGCCGACGGCGGCGACCCCGCCGACCTGGCGCAACGCTTCCTCGCCGCGCACGGCGTACCGACCGACGACCTTGCCCGACCCGCCCGGCACACGCCGGACGGGGTGTGCGGCGCGGCGCTGTTCCTGTCCGCCGCCGCCGGCGCCCACACGATCGGCGCCCCACCCGGCGCGCCGAGCCCCGCCCCGGCGCTGCCGGACCTGGCCGTGGTCGTCTACCACCACACCGACCGGCCACCCACCCGTCGCCCGACGCCCGACCGATGGTGGCTGGGGGACTGGCAGGACAGCTGGAGCGCCACCGAGCACGCCGCTGCCGTCGACGCCGTCCGCGCCGCCATCGGACGCGGCGACGTCTACCAGGTCAACCTCGTCGGCCACGCCGCCGCCCCGTACGCCGGGGACCCCCGCCCGGCGCTGGCCCGCCTCGCCGCGCTGCCCGGCGCCCGCTACGGCGGCACCCTCACCGGCGCGGGCTGGGCGGTCGGCTGCGCCTCCCCGGAGACACTCGTCGCGCTGGAACACGGCCGCCTGGTCACCCGACCGATCAAGGGCACCCGCCCGGCCACCCCCGCCGGCCGCCGCGAACTGCTCGCCTCGGCCAAGGAACGCGCCGAACACGTGATGATCGTCGACCTGGAACGCAACGACCTCGCCCGGGTGGCCCGCACCGGCTCCGTGCGCGTCGACGAACTGTTCGCCGTACGCCGCTGGTGCGACCTGTGGCAGGCCGAGTCGACCGTGTCCGCGGCACCCGCCGACGGCCTCGGCCTGGCCGACCTGCTGCGCGCGGTCAGCCCCGGCGGGTCGGTCACCGGCGCGCCCAAACACGCCGCCCTGGCGCACCTGGCCGCGCTGGAACCGGTCGGACGCGGCGCCGGCATGGGCGCGCTCGGCTGGATCGGCCCCGGCCGGCTCGACCTGGGACTGACCATCCGCACCGCCGCCGCCGACGCCCACCGGCTGCACCTGTGGGCCGGCGGCGGCATCACCTGGGGCAGCGACCCCGCCGCCGAGGTCGCCGAGGCCGCCGCCAAGGCCGCACCCGTGCGCGCCCTGCTCGCCGCCGGCTGAGCACCGACAGCCCGGAGCCGCCCGGCGGTCCCGCGCGGGACCGCCCGCGACGCTCAGGCGGCGGCGAACGCGTCCAGGGCGGCGACCACCCGCTCACCCACACCGTGCCCGCTGCCGTGCCCACCGGCCTCGACGATCTCCAACCGCGCGTCCGGCCAGTCCCGCGCCAGGCGCCACGCGACGTCCGGCGGACCACTGACGTCCAACCGGCCCTGCACCATCACCCCCGGAATGCCGGCCAGGCGGCCCGCGTCGCGGAACAGCTGCCCGTCGGGCAGGAACCCCCGGTTGGCGAAGTAGTGGGTGACCAGCCGGGTGAACCCGAACCGGAACACCGGGTCGGCGAACCGGGGGTCCGGCGCGAACCCGCCGGCCAGGGAGACGTGCACGTCCTCCCAGTCGCACCAGTCGCGGGCCGCCCGCTCCCGCACCGCCGGGTCGGGGTCGTTCACCAACCGGGCGTACGCGGCCGCGAGATCACCGTCACGGTCGGCCTCCGGCACCCCGTCGCGGAACCGCGCCCACTGCTGCGGGAACACCCGACCCATGTCCCGGGTCACCCACTCGACCTCCCGCGCGGTCGTGGCCACCACGCTGAACAACACCAGCGCGCTCACCCGATCCGGGTGCCGCTGGGCGTACGCCAACGACAGCGTCGACCCCCACGAGGCGCCGCACACCAACCACCGGTCCACCCCCAGATGCGCGCGCAGCGCCTCCATGTCGGCCAGCAGATGTCCGGTCGTGTTCACCGACAGGTCGGTGGCCGGATCGGACACCGGCGGGGTGCTGCGCCCGCAGCCGCGCTGGTCGAACAACACGATCCGGTAGGCGGCCGGGTCGAACAGCCGCCGCCACGACGCGCCCGCGCCCGACCCGGGGCCACCGTGCACCACCAGCGCCGCACGGCCGTCGGGATTGCCGCTGGTCTCCCAGTGGATCCGCTGCCCGTCACCGACGTCCAGCATCCCCCGCGCGTACGGCTCGACCGGTGGATACATGCCACACCCCTCCCACGACGGATCCGACAGCGCGCACCCTACGACCCGCCCGCCGCGCCGACGGGTGGGCACCCGGGGCCGGTAAGCAACGGATAGCCTTCCGGGCATGACTATGCGCCCGATCCGGATCATCGGCGACCCCGTGCTGCGCACCCCCAGCGAGCCGATCACCAGCTTCGACGCCGAGCTGCGCACCCTCGTGCAGGACCTGATGGACACCCTGCTCGGCGCACCCGGGCGCGCCGGCGTCGCCGCCCCGCAGATCGGCGTGAACGCCCAGGTGTTCGTCTACCAGGCCGACGGCCACCGCGGCCACATGGTCAACCCCACCCTGGAATTGTCCGAGGAACTCCAGGACGACGACGAGGGCTGCCTGTCCATCCCCGGGCTCTACTTCCCGACCCCCCGGGCGCTGCACGCCACCGCCCACGGCGTCGACCAGCACGGCGAACCGCTCACCGTCACCGGCACCGGCTTCCTCGCCCGCGCCCTGCAACACGAGACCGACCACCTGCGCGGCCGCCTCTACGTCGACACGCTGCGCGGCGACACCCGCCGCCGCGCGCTGCGCGAGATCCGCGCCGGCCGGTTCGACTCACCCAGCCGCGCCCGCTGACCCGGCCGCCGGCCCGGTCAACCGGGTCAACGCGCACTCGGTGAACCCGGCGACCGCGGTGAACCCCAACCGCTCGTACAACCGCACCGCCGCGGCGTTGTCCGCCCGCACGTTGAGCGTCACGTGATCCACCGACGCCCGCAACCGCGCGCACAACGCCGCCACCACACCCGCACCCAGACCACGCCCCCGCACGTCCGGATGCGTCGTCACGTTCCCCAACGCCGCCACCCGCCACCGCGGCGACCACACGTGCACCCCGGCCACCGCCACCAACCGGCCCCGATCCCGCACCCCCACGTACTGGCCGGTGTCCAGCATCCGCGGATCGAACCAGTTCCCCGGATACGCCACCGCGTACAACTCCCGCAACTCCGCCAGATCAGCCCGACCCAACGGCTCACCCACCGCCGGCACCGCCGCCGCACGCGGAGGATCCGTCCACGCCATCCGCAGGTGCGCCGCCGCGTCCGACACCGCGTACCACCGCGACACCGTCGCCTCCAGGCCGGGGGACAGGTGCGCCCACAACCGCGCCGGCAGCACCGGCGCCGCCTCCACCAGCAACGCCGACAGCGCCGCCACCCGCTCCGGCGCCGCGAACGCCAACAACGTCGGCAACTCCACCCCGTGGTACAGCAACACCACCTCGTCACCACGACGGAACCACGACGTGTACGGCCAGAAGAAATCGTCCAGATCACCCAACTGGTACGCGTGCAACACCGGATCCCGACCCAACAACCCGGCCAACACCGCCCGGTCGTGCTCCGCCCGCACCGCCATCACCGCACCGCCGTCCACTGGTCGTAACCCAGCCGCGCCACCAACGCCAGCACCACCACCAGCAGCACCACCCGCACGAACCCGGCGCCGCGCCGCAACGCCATCCGCGCACCCACCATCGCCCCCGCCACGTTGCACACCGCCATCGCCGCACCCAACAGCCACCACACGTGCCCGGTCACCCCGAACACCACCAGCGCCCCCAGGTTCGTCCCCGCGTTGACCACCTTCGCCATCGCCGACCCGTGCAGGAAATCCGCACCCACCAGCGCGGTGAACGCCAACACCAGGAACGTGCCCGTACCCGGACCGATCAACCCGTCGTACAACGCGATGCCCACCCCGGCCACCGCCACCGCCGCCACCACCCGCCCACGGGTCCGCCGCGCCGGCGACGCCACCACCCCCAACCGCGGCCGGGTCAGCACGAACACCGCCACCGACACCAACACCACCAGCACCACCGGCCGGTACGCCCCCGCCGGCACCAACCCCGCCAACGCCGCACCCAACCCCGCCGTCACCACCGCCAACCCCGCCGCCGGACCCGCCACCGCCCAGTCCAGCTTCGTCCGCCGCGCGTACGTCACCGCCGCCGTCGACGTCCCGAAGATCGCCGCCAGCTTGTTCGTCCCCAACGCCGTGGCCACCGGCAGCCCCGGCGCCGCCACCAACAACGCCGGCAACAACAACAGCCCACCGCCGCCCACCACCGCGTCCACCCACCCGGCCAGCGCGGCAGCGCCCAACAACGTCGTCAGCGACACGGCATCCACGGCCGCATTCTTCCCACCCCGCCACCGGCGACGAGACCCCCTGTGGCCAGCCTCACCGGCCCCGACGCCGCCGCAACCACATCCCCACCGACGCCACCGCCACGAACACCAGCATCGAACAGCACAGCAGCTTCAGCACCCGGCAAGCCTGCCACGGCGACGTAGGGTGTGCAGGTGCGCCTGGCCACCTTCAACCTGCTGCACGGCCGTTCCCTTACCGACGGGCTCGTCGACCCGGACCGGCTCACCGCCGCCGTCACCGCCCTCGACGCCGACGTCCTCGCCCTGCAGGAGGTCGACCGCGACCAGAGCCGCAGCGGCAAACTCGACCTCACCGCCCTCGCCGCCCGCGCCCTGCACGCCGAGCACCACCGCTTCGCCGCCGCCGTCGTCGGCACCCCCGGCGAACAGTTCCGCCCCCTCACCCACGACGACGACGGCCACGGCGAACCCCTCTACGGCATCGGCCTGATCAGCCGCCACCCCGTCCGCTCCTGGCAGGTCACCCGACTGCGCGCGGCACCCGTACGCTCACCCATCTACGTACCCGGCCCCGGCGGCGGACTCGTCCTGCTCCGCGACGAACCCCGCGTCGTGCTCGCCGCCGTCCTCGACACCCCCCACGGCCCACTCACCGTCGCCGCCACCCACCTGTCCTTCGTCCCCGGCTGGAACGTGTGGCAACTGCGCCGCGTCGTGCGCGCCCTGCGCGCCCTGCCCGCACCCCGGATCCTGCTCGGCGACCTCAACCTGCCCGCCGGACCCGCCGCCGCCCTGTCCCGCTGGCGACCCCTGGCCCGCCGCCCCACCTACCCGGCCGGGCAGCCCCGCGTCCAACTCGACCACATCCTCGCCGACCGGCAGCACCTCGACCGGCTCCCACCCGTCACCGCCGTCGACACCCCCCTGGCCACCATCTCCGACCACCGGCCCCTCGTCGTCGACCTCGGGTGACCTAGCCGGTCTGCCGCGCCGTCGCCCGCACCGCGTTGCGGAACAACATCGCCACCGTCGTCGGACCCACCCCACCGACGCGCGGCGTGATCGCCCCCGCCACCTCGGCGCACGACTCGTCCACGTCCGGCAGCAACCGCCGCCCCTCGTAGCGCACCCCACCACCGACCACCACCGCACCCGGACGCACATGCTCCGGACGCACGATCCCCGGCACCCCCGCCGCCGCCACCAGGATCTCCGCCCGCCGCGTGTACCGCGGCCAGTCCGCCACCCCGGTGTGCACCACCGTCACCGCCGCGTTCGCCGTCGGCCGCTTCTGCGCCAGCAACATCGCCAACGGCCGACCCAACGTCGCACCCCGACCGAGGATCACGACCTCCCGGCCCGCCACCGGCACCCCGTGGAACGCCAGCAACGCCTCGATCCCCGCCGGCGTACACGGCAACGGACCCGGCAACCCCAACGCCAACCGGCCCATGTTCACCGGATGCATACCGTCGACGTCCTTGTCCGGGTCCAGCTCCGCCAACGCCCGGTCGTAGTCCAGGTGCCCCGGGATCGGATGCTGCACCAACACCCCGTGCACACCCTTGTCCGCGTTGAAGTCCGCCAGCACCGCGTGCAGATCCGCCTGCGACGCCGACGCCGGCAGATGCACGTGCGGCGACGCGAAACCCAACTCCGCCGCCTGCCGAGACTTGATCCGGATGTAACCCGCGCTCGCGTCGTCGTCACCCACCAGCACCGTCGCCAACGCCGGCGTCACCCCCGCCGCACGCAGCTCCGCCACCGACGCGGCGACCTCCGCCAACACCCGCTCCGCCACCGGGGCACCCGGCAACAACCGCGCAGAAGACATACGACACCTCGCCCGCGGAGGCCCAGGCGGTCGACCCCCGCGACGAGCTCCCCGATGGTCAACCCATCCCCGTGCCGCCAGTCGCGTCCCCCTCACCCTGCCACAGCACGCGCCGCGACCGCATCCACCACCGCCTGCCACCCCGGCAACGCCGCCAGCAGCGCATCCGCCCGCCGCCGCCGATCCGCCGCCGACGCCACCCCGAGATCCGCCAGCATCGCCGCGAACGCCGGCCGCAGCGCCCGCTCCCGCCGCGGCGCCACCGACGCCAACACCGCATGACACCGCGCGTACGTCACCAGCACCCAGAACATCGCCTCCCGGTGCCGCCCCGCCGCCACCAGCTCCGCCGCCCCGTCGAACACCACCGGCCGCCCCGCGGCACCCAGATCCGCCCCGAACGCAAACCCCTCCCGCGGCAGGCCCGCCACCTCGTCGAACACCACCGCCAACCCGGCCAGGTGCTCCCGCACCCGCCCCGCGCCCACCCCACCGCTGTCCAGCGTCGCCAGCAACTCCGGATACCTCCCGGCGAAACCGAACCGCTCCAACACCTCCGCCGCCCGCACGTACCGCCGCCGCACCGTCGGATCCACCAACCCCGCCACCGCCGGCCACACCGCCACCAGCGACGCCGGGAACACCCACGCCAACACCTGCTCCGCCGGCGGCGCCTCCGCGTCCGGGACCCGCAATCCGACCTCGACCCGCCGCCGCACCCCGGCACACCGCCGCCGGACCCACACCGGATCCGCGAAGACCGCCGCCACCCGCTCGCTCAGCACGGCCAGACGGCCCGACGGATCCGCGATCACTCCATCGGTACGGAACATCGGCGCGAACACCCACGACCCCAACACGTCCTCCGGGCCACCCAACTCGTCCCAGGTGACCGCGCCGACGTCCAGCAGCACCCCCCGGTGGGTGAGCTTGCCCAGCTTCGTCGCGGGGGAGTCACGCACCAGCACCACGTCCACGTCCGACGACGCCGGCAGCTCCGCGTCCTCCGGCATCCCCAGCGTCGACCCGCTGAACACCGCGCCCCGCACCGACGGATCCACGCGCATCCGCTGCCGCACCCAGTCGACCGCCACCGCTCGCGCCGCACCCACCCGCACCGACCCGATCCTGCCAGCGTCCGATCCACCGGACCATCGACGTGACACCGCGTCGCGCGAGCGCTCGGTGAAAGGGCACCCCACAACGCGATATACCGCTTAGTCATAAATATGACCCAGCGGTATATCGCCAAGAAGGGGGACACTGCCCCGACGCCCGACGCCCGACGCCCGACGCCCGACGCCCGACGCCCGACGCCCGACGCCCGACGCCCGACGCCCGACGCCCGGTCAGCTCCGTGTCGTCAGCCCGGACAACGCCCGGTTCGTGCGGTTCGCCGCCACCGCCGCCCGCTGCTGACCCGCCGTCACCTCGATGTACGTCTGCGACGACGCCAACGACGCGTGCCCCAGCAGCCGCATGATCTCCGCCGCGCTCGCCCCGTCCTCGGCCAACCGCGTGGCGAACGTGTGCCGCAACGCGTGCAACCGCGCCCCCCGCGGCACCCGGTCCCCGATGCCCGCCCGCCGGTAACACGACTCCACCAGATACTGCAGGCCGCCCCGGCGCAACGGCTCACCCCGCCGGTCCACCAGCAACGGCCCGTCCGGACGCACGCTGCGGGCGCCGAACCGGAACCGACGACTGTCCAGGTAGCCGGCCAGCACCCGGTCCACCCCCGCCTCGATCGGCACCGTGCGGGGCCGCCCACCCTTGCCCGCCACGTCCACCCGACGCTCGCCGGCGCGGCCCGCCACCGACGACACCCGCAACGCCAACAGCTCCGACAGGCGCAACCCCGCGCACAGCGCCAGCGCCAGCACCGCGAGGTCCCGCTCCGGCCACGGATCGCGCTGCCGGCCCTCCGCGCGCGCCACCGCCGCCAGCAGTTCCTCCGGCGTGTCCTCGCCCCGCAGCGGCTTCGGCCGGGGGAGCGGCGTGCGGGGCCGCCCCACCGCCGGCATCGGATTCCCGGGCACGACACCCTCGGCGACGAGGAAGGTGAAGAAGCTGTTCCAGGTGGACCAGGCACGGTGGACGGACGCGGCGGCGCGGGGAGCGGCGAAACGCGCGAACGCCGCCCGCATCACGCGGGGGGACAGGGCGGTCACCGGCAGCCGGTTCAGGGGGAGGGGAGTGCCGCCGTCGTCGGCCGCCACCAGGGCGGCCACCGTGGTCAGGTCCCGGCGGTAGGCGGCCAGGGTGTGGGGGGAGGGCTTACGGGTGGCCCGCGCGGTCAGGAACTCCTCGATCAACACCTCGACCATTTCGTCCACTTTGTCGTGCATAAGGGATATTATGCACGATTCTCGCGTTCTCGCCAGTGGGGCGTTCCCGGGGGAGAGCGGACGGAAAAACGCGTTGTGGACCTCCGGAGACTGGACCGCATGGTGGAGATCGACGCCGCGCTCGTCCGGACTCTCGTCGCCGCGCAGTTCCCGCAGTGGGCGCACCTGCCGGTCACCGCGGTCACGCGACAGGGGTGGGACAACCGGACCTTCCGTATCGGCGACGACCTGCTGGTCCGCCTGCCCAGCGCCGAGGGCTACGCGTCGGCAATCGCCAAGGAGGACCACTGCCTGCCGATCCTGGCCCGCCATCTGCCGCTGCCCGCACCCGAACCCGTCGCCACTGGAGCGCCTCGGTGACCGGGTGGACGGCGACGCCTGCCGCGAGGTGTGGGCGCGTGCACTGACCTCGGCCTGGCCGGGAGTGCCGGTGTGGTTCCACGGTGACGTCTCGGCGGGCAACCTGTTGGTCGTGGACGGGCGGCTCGCCGCGGTGATCGATTTCGGCACGTGCGGGGTGGGTGATCCGGCGTGCGATCTGGTGCCGGCGTGGACGTGGTGCGTCGGCGCCGAACGCGCGGTGTTCCGGGACGCGGTCGGTCTGGACGCCGACAGCTGGCGTCGGGCCCGCGGGTGGGCGCTGTGGAAGGCGCTGATCTCGGTCGCGCACGGCAGCGAGGCTCCGGAGGAGCCGTTGCGGGTGGTGGCGGAGGTCCTCGCCGATCCGGTGGTGTGAACGGGCGCGGGGAGGCCCCGATCCGCTTTACTTGACATAATGTAGATTATCGAATCGAGCGGTACGGGGTGCGGGGCGGCGGTGTCGGTGCCGGACGCCGCCGCCCCGCGTACGCCGGGTCAGGCCCCGACGTAGTCGGCGAGGTGTTCGCCGGTGAGCGTCGACCGGGCGGCCACCAGCTCGGCCGGCGTGCCCTCGAAGACGATCCGGCCGCCGTCGTGGCCGGCGCCTGGACCGAGGTCGATGATCCAGTCGGCGTGCGCCATGACCGCCTGGTGGTGTTCGATGACGATGACCGACTTGCCGGATTCGACCAGCCGGTCGAGCAGGCCGAGGAGTTGGGCCACGTCGGCCAGGTGCAGGCCGGTGGTTGGCTCGTCGAGGACGTAGACGCCGCCCCTGTCCCCCATCCGGGTGGCGAGCTTGAGCCGCTGCCGCTCTCCCCCGGACAGGGTGGTGAGCGGCTGGCCGAGGGTGAGGTAGCCGAGTCCGACGTCGGCGAGCCGGTCGAGGATGGCGTGGGCGGCCGGGGTGCGGGCGTCGCCGGCGCCGAAGAACTTCTCGGCCTCGTTGACCGGCATGGCGAGGACCTCGCTGATGTCGCGGCCGCCGAGGTGGTAGTCGAGCACGGCGGCCTGGAACCGCTTGCCGTCGCAGTCCTCGCAGGTGCTGGCGACGCCGGCCATCATGCCGAGGTCGGTGTAGATGACGCCGGCGCCGTTGCAGGTGGGGCAGGCGCCTTCGGAGTTGGCGCTGAACAGGGCGGGTTTGACGCCGTTGGCCTTGGCGAAGGCCTTGCGGATGGGGTCGAGCAGGCCGGTGTAGGTGGCCGGGTTGCTGCGGCGGGAGCCGCGGATGGCGGTCTGGTCGACGCTGACCACGTCGTCGCGCTTGCCGAGGGAGCCGTGGATGAGGGAGCTCTTGCCGGAGCCGGCGACGCCGGTGACGACGACCAGGACGCCGAGCGGGATGTCGACGTCGACGTCGCGCAGGTTGTGGGTGCGGGCGCCGCGGATGGGCAGGGTGCCGGTGGGTGTGCGGACGGTGTCCTTGAGGGTGGCGCGGTCGTCGAGGTGGCGGCCGGTGACGGTGTCGCTGGCGCGCAGGCCGGCGACGGTGCCCTGGTAGCAGATGGTGCCGCCGTCGGTGCCGGCGCCGGGGCCGAGGTCGACGACGTGGTCGGCGATGGCGATGGTCTCCGGTTTGTGTTCGACGACGAGGACGGTGTTGCCCTTGTCGCGCAGGCGCAGCAGGAGGTTGTTCATCCGGGCGATGTCGTGCGGGTGCAGTCCGATGGTGGGTTCGTCGAAGACGTAGGTGACGTCGGTCAGTGACGAGCCGAGGTGGCGGATCATCTTGGTGCGTTGGGCCTCGCCGCCGGAGAGGGTGCCGGAGGGGCGGTCGAGGCTGAGGTAGCCGAGGCCGATCTCGACGAAGGAGTCGAGGGTGTCCCCCAGTGCGGTGAGCAGTGGGCCGACGGAGGGTTCGTGCAGGTCGCGTACCCAGGTGGCGAGGTCGCTGATCTGCATGGCGCAGGCGTCGGCGATGGTGATGCCGTTGATCTTCGAGGAGCGGGCTTCGGGGCTCAGTCGGGTGCCGTCGCACTCGGGGCAGGTGGTGAAGGTGACGGCGCGTTCGACGAAGGCGCGGATGTGCGGCTGCATGGCGTCGACGTCCTTGGCGAGCATCGACTTGCTGATGGCGGGGATGAGGCCGGTGTAGGTGACGTTGATGCCTTCGACCTTGACCTTGGTGGGCTCCTTGTGGAGCAGGTCGTGCAGTTCGCGTTCGGTGTAGTCGCGGATGGGTTTGTCGGGGTCGAACATGCCGCTGGCGCGGAAGATGCGGCCGTACCAGCCGTCCATGCTGTAGCCGGGGATGGTGATGGCGCCCTCGTTGAGGGTGCGGTCGGCGTCGTAGAGGACGGTGAGGTCGAAGTCGGTGACGGCGCCGCGGCCCTCGCAGCGGGGGCACATGCCGCCGAGGCGGTGGAAGGTGCCCTTCTTGGTCTGGGTCTTGCCGGGGCCGCGGTCGACGGTGATGGCGCCGGCGGCGCGGACGGAGGGGACGTTGAAGGAGTAGGCGTTGGGTGGGCCGATGTGGGGTTGGCCGAGGCGGCTGAAGAGGATGCGCAGCATGGCGTTGGCGTCGGTGGCGGTGCCGACGGTGGAGCGGGGGTCGGCGCCCATGCGTTCCTGGTCGACGATGATGGCGGTGGTGAGGCCTTCGAGGATGTCGACCTCGGGTCGGGACAGGGTGGGCATGAAGCCCTGGACGAAGGCGCTGTAGGTCTCGTTGATGAGTCGTTGGGACTCGGCGGCGATGGTGCCGAAGACCAGGGAGCTCTTGCCGGAGCCGGAGACGCCGGTGAAGACGGTGAGGCGGCGTTTGGGCAGGTCGACGTCGACGTCGCGCAGGTTGTTCTCGCGTGCGCCGTGGACGCGGATGACGTCGTGGCTGTCGGCGGTGGCCGTGGTCATGGTGTCTCCGTCCGGTCGTGCGGGGTGTCAGTCGAGCCAGGCGCCGTCGCGCATGAGCGTGCGGTCGGTCATCTCGTTCACCTCGCGCCAGGCCTGGATGCGGCGGGGTCGGATGCGGTACCAGTGGTAGGGCTCGGTCAGGGTACGGGGGTCGAAGCCGGTGCGGGTGGCGAAGCGGTCGCCGCGGTCGGTGGGTAGGGCGTGGATGTCGAGGGTTTCGACGTCGCCGTCGATCATGACGACGTCGCGGGTGTGGCCGAGGCCGACGCGGGCGCGGCCGGTGGCGAGGTTGCGGCCGGTGGGGCTGTGCGCGGCGGTGGCCAGCAGCAGGGTGTGGCCGTCCCAGTCGAAGGACAGGGGCACGAGGTGGGGGGTGCCGTCGGGGTCGGCGCTGGCGACCCAGCAGTCGATGTCGTGGTCGAGCCGGTGGGTGGTGTCCTGGCGGCGTCGGGCGCGGGTGCGGGGGGCGTCGGTCATCGGTGGGTTCAGCGCCGCTCGTTGATGCGGATGAGGTTGCCGGTGGGGTCGCGGAAGGCGCAGTCGCGGACGCCGTAGGGCTGTTCGGTGGGTTCCTGGACGACGTCGGCGCCGCTGGCCTGGAGGCGGTCGAACAGGCCGTCGAGGTCGTCGGTGGCGAGGGTGAGGGCGCCGTAGCTGCCCTTGGCGATGAGTTCGTGGATGGTGCGGCGCTCGTCGTCGGTGATGCCGGGGTCGACGGCCGGGGGGTGCAGGACGATGCCGGTCTCGGGCTGTTCGGGTGGGCCGACGGTGAGCCAGCGCATGGTGTCGCCCTGGCCGACGTCGTTGCGCAGGTCGAAGCCGAGGGTGTCGCGGTAGAAGGCGATGGCGGCGTCGGCGTCGGTGTGCGGCAGGAAGGCGTAGTGGATGGTGATCGTCATGGTGGTCACGCTAGTGGGGGCGTGCCGGTGCGGGCTTCTCGATTCCTGATCGGTCGGGTGGCCTGCTTGGTCAGGCACGGGGGTGGTTCGGGGGTGTCGGGTGTGTGGCGGGCGCGGTAGGCGCTGGGTGGTTCGCCGACGAGTTCGGTGAAGCGGGTGCTGAAGGTGCCGAGGGACTGGCAGCCGACGGCGAAGCAGACGTCGGTGACGGTGAGGTCGCCGCGGCGTAGCAGGGCCATGGCGCGTTCGATGCGGCGGGTCATGAGGTAGGCGTAGGGGGATTCGCCGTAGGTCTGGCGGAACTGGCGGCTGAGGTGGCCGGCGGACATGTGCACGCCGCGGGCGAGGGCTTCGACGTCGAGGGGGCGGGCGTATTCGCGGTCGATGCGGTCGCGGACGCGGCGCAGCCGGGCGAGGTCGCGTAGTCGTTGGGCGAACGCGGGGTCTTCGGTGGCCGGGTGGTGGGCGTGCACCTGTGCATCTTCCCTGCTCGGCGGCGGGGTCGTCCACCTGTTCGGTCAGGGCGGCGTGTCGGTCGACCCGGCGGCCCAGGCGGTCCAGGCGTCGCGCCAGGCCTGGTCTGCGGCGGCGCGTCGGTGGAGGTCGGCCGTGGGATCCGGCACCAGTCGTTGGTGGTGTCGCCAGGCTCGGTGGGCCGGGCCGCTGGGTGGGTCGTCGGCGAGGCCGGTGACGTGCAGGAGGGTTTCGGTGATGGCGCGTTCGCGTAGCCGGGGTGAGGTGTCGAACCAGTCGGCGTGCCCGGCGAGCGTGGTGAGGTGGGCGATCGCGTCGGACACCGCACGGTTGGCCGCCGGTTCGCTCTGGTCGGTCAGTTCCTGCTGGCGGCGCACGGCGGCGCGCCAGAGGCCGGACCAGTGAGCCGGCAGTTCGGGGTGTGCTCCCCCGCCGGCGATCCAGGTCAGGGTTTGGCGGCGGTGGGTCAGGGCGGCGTCGATCAGCGCCCGGTGCGGTTCACGGGCGAGGTCTTGTGGCACGGGCGGTGGGGGTGGCTGCGGGAGCGGGTCGGGTCGACGCCATGTGCGGTCGAGCAGGGGTGCCGGGTCGGCGACGAGGCGGAGCTGGATGGTGGCCGCGGGCCAGTCGCGGGCCACGACCGTGATCTCGGCGTCGATCAGGGCGTCGGCGCAGCGGGTCGCCGTCCACCGGTCGCCGGCTCGCACGGTGCGTCCGGTGACGGGTCGGCCGTCGAGGTGCATCGTGGCGTCGTCCTCGGTCCATTCGACGTCGGACAGGTGTGCGCCGGCCATGCGCATCGCATGTTCCAGTCGGTGGCGGAGGGGGTCGCCCCGGTTGTCGGCGCGGCGCGCGGTGTCGACGACGGCCCACGGGCCGGTCGTCGCGTCGCCGTGCGCGACCCGTACGTGGGTGATCGTGCCGTCGGTGGATTCGAGTCCGGCGAACCGCGCGGTGGTGGGCAGGCCGGGGCCGGTGAGCGCGACGACGGGCAGGCCGCTGTCGCGCAGTTCACGGCGCAGGTGCTCGGTCTGTCGTGCGAGGCGCTCGTCGACGTGGGCTCTCGGGTCGTGTTCCACCGCGACCTCCTCGTCCGCGCGGGGTTTCCGGCTGCGACGGTACTCGCGCGGGTCGCCGCCCGGTCGCGTCAGGCATGTTGGCGCGGCCGGGCGGCGGTGTCGGTCGGGGTCAGGTGATGGTCGTGGACGTGGTCGGCGAGTAGGAGTAGCAGAGCCAGCCGGCTTCGGTGATGGTGAAGCTGCCCCAGGTGACGGTGGCGTTGGCCCAGCCGCGGGTCAGGTTCAGGGTGCGGGCGCTGGCGGCCCAGGACAGGCCGAGGCCGGAGTAGTAGCCGTCGTACTCGTCGTAGTTCTGGGTGGAGTGGCCGCCGTTGTCGCTGATGTCGACGTGCCAGTGGATGTCCCATGGGCCGCCCGAGGCCTGGACGAGGGTCATGCCCGTCGTCAATGTCGCCCGGCCGCCGCCTCTGGGGTCGAGGCCGACCCATGAGCTGCCGCACTCGCCGGTTGCCGCGCCGTAGCTGTTGGTGGACATCGAGCTGCCCGGCTTGAGGACACCGTGCTCGGGCACGTAGCGCCCTTCGGTCGCTGCCGTTGCCTTGTCGGCCGGCACCGAAGACTGGGAGCCGTCGGGCAACGTCACGACGCGGTAGCCGTGCGCCTCGGCGACCTTCGCGTCGAAGCCCACCAGGCCCATGCCGAGACGGTCGGTCTTGGCGACGGCGCCGGGTGCCGCGGCAGCCGGGGTCGTGAGGGCCGGGACGCCTGCCGTGGCGAGTGCGAGAGCGAGCAGCGCTGATGCGGACAGTCGGGTGCGTCGTCTGTTCCTGGTGGTCATTCCTTCTCCCCGTGTGAGTGACGTTCCCCGAGCCTATTCGAGATGCGTCAATATTTATAGAGAAGGATGGATGTGTTTCGAGATAGCTGGTCAGCGCAGTTGGCGGGCGGTGAAGCGGGTGGGTGGGTCGGCGATGGCGTCCTGGGCGGCGACGAGTTGCAGTTCGCGGGTGCCGGCGGCGAGGGTGGCCTCGAGTACCGCGAAGATCGAGTTGGTGGTGCGTTCGAGCGCGGTCTCGGGTGAGCCGGTGGTGGCGAGGTGGGCCAGGTAGAGGGCGGCGGTGACGTCGCCGCCGCCGTTGGGGGCGATCGGCAGCAGCGGGGTGGTGACCGCCCACGCGCCGGTGTCGGAGACGGCGACCACGTCGAGGTGGTCGGCGGGCAGGTCGCCGTGCAGGACGCTGGTGACCAGGACGTGGCGGGGGCCGGTGGCGCGGACGGTGTCGACGGCGGCGAGCAGGTCGTCGAGGGTGTCGGTGGTGCGGCCGGCGAGGAACTCCAGCTCGAACTGGTTGGGGGTGACGATGTCGGCGCGGGGGACGACGGTGTCGCGGAGGTATTCGGGGATGCCGGGGCGGACGAACATGCCGCGGCCGACGTCGCCCATGACCGGGTCGCAGCAGTAGAGGGCGTCGGGGTTGGCGGCCTTGACCTGGGCGACGGCGTCGAGGATGACCGCGCCGACGGCCGGGTCGCCCTGGTAGCCGGAGAGCACGGCGTCGGCGGTGCCGAGGACGCCGCGGTCGGCGATGCCGGCGATGACGTCGGCGACGTCGGTGGGGGCGAGCAGGGGGCCGCGCCAGGCGCCGTAGCCGGTGTGGTTGGAGAAGTGCACGGTCAGTACGGGCCAGACCTCGTGGCGGAGGCGTTGCAGGGGGAACACGGCGGCGGAGTTGCCGACGTGGCCGTAGGCGACCGACGACTGGATGGACAGGATCTTCACCGGTTCATCGTCGCATCCGGGGCCGGTGGTGACCGTTCGGCTCAGGGTTTCGACCGTCGGGCGCGGGGCGGGTTTGGGCGCAGCGTGCGGCGGGGGCATGAAGCGAGGTGTTCTCGTCATCCGGACGGAGGAAGCACTGATGCTTTCCGCACTCGATCGTCGGCACACCGTCGCGCCACCGGGTTACAGCCGTTGGCTGATTCCCCCGGCGGCGTTGGCGATCCATCTCTGCATCGGGCAGGTCTACGCGACCAGCGTGTACAAGAACTCTCTGATCGCGCACTTCGACACCGGGCAGACGGCGATCGGGGTGATCTTCAGCATCGCGATCGTGATGTTGGGGTTGTCGGCCGCGGTGGCCGGTACGTGGGTGGAGGCGAACGGGCCGCGTAAGGCGATGTTCGTCTCGGCGTGTTTCTGGGCGGCGGGATTCCTGGTGGGCGCGTTGGGGATCGCGACGTCGCAGCTGTGGCTGCTGTACCTGGGATACGGGGTGCTGGGCGGAATCGGTCTGGGGATCGGGTACATCTCCCCCGTCTCCACGTTGATCAAGTGGTTTCCGGACCGGCCGGGTCTGGCGACCGGTCTGGCGATCATGGGGTTCGGTGGTGGGGCGATGGTGGCCTCTCCCCTGTCCCGGCAGCTGTTGTCGTTCTTCGACTCCGGGTACGACCCGTCGAACAGCGGTTCGACGGCGTCGGGGTCGGCGTTGGTGTGGTTGTTCGTCACCCTCGGCGTCGGCTATTTCGTGATCATGATGTTCGGGGTGTTCAACGTGCGGGTGCCGGCGGCGGACTGGCGTCCGGCCGGCTTCGACCCGGCGAGGGTGGCGGCGAAGCCGCTGGTGACCACCGCGAACGTGTCGGCGGCGAACGCGGTGAAGACCCGTTCGTTCTGGCTGCTGTGGGTGGTGCTGTTCTGCAACGTGACCGCCGGGATCGGCATCCTGGAGCAGGCCAGCCCGATGATCCAGGACTTCTTCCGCGAGGGTGGCACGTCGGCGGTGTCGGTGGCGGCGGCCGGCGGTTTCGTGGGGCTGCTGTCGTTGTTCAACATGGCGGGCCGGTTCGTCTGGTCGTCGACCTCGGACGTGATCGGCCGGAAGCCGATCTACGTGGTGTACCTGGGTGTGGGCATGGTGCTGTACCTGCTGCTGGCGCTGGTGGGGCAGAGCGCGACGGCGTTGTTCGTGCTGCTGGCGTGCGTGATCCTGTCGTTCTACGGCGGTGGGTTCGCCACCGTGCCGGCGTACCTGCGGGACCTGTTCGGCACGTTCGAGGTGGGTGCGATCCACGGTCGGCTGCTGACCGCGTGGTCGGCGGCGGGGGTGGCGGGTCCGCTGATCGTCAACGCGTTCCTCGACGCGCAGGGCGAGCCGGGCACGTTGACCGCGGCGGCGTACCGGCCGGCGCTGTTCACGATGGTCGGGGTGCTGGCGGTGGGGTTGGTGGCGAACCTGCTGATCCGGCCGGTGCCGCAGCGGTTCCACGAGCCGGCGTCGGGCCGGGAGGAGAGGGCGGACGAGCGGCCGGTGGCGGCGGAGAGGAGCGGGTCGTGAACGAGCGGGTCGGTGGCGGGCAGCGGGTCCGCCTGGTGGTGTCGTGGCTGGTGGTGTCGGTGCTGTTGGGTTACGGCGTGGTGCAGACGCTGATCACGGCGGCGAAGCTGTTCACGCAGTGAGGGCGGCTGCGGCCCGGGTCTCCCCCGGGCCGCCGCGCCGCTCAGAGGCCGCCGGCCACGCGTAGGACGGCGCCGGTGGTGTACGAGGCGTCGGGGCCGAGCAGGTGGGCGATGGCGCCGGCGACCTCGTCGGGTTCGCCGGCGCGGCCCAGCGGGATCCGACCGGCGGCGGTGTCGGGTCGGTCCGGCACGCCGGAGCGGGCGTGGATGTCGGTGCGGATGATGCCGGGCGCGACCGCGTTGACCCGGATGCCGCGCGGGGCGAGTTCCTTGGCCAGGCCGACGGTGAGGGTGTCGGTGGCGGCCTTCGCGGCGGCGTAGTGGATGTACTCGCCGGGGCTGCCGAGGGTGGCGGCGGCGGAGGAGACGTTGACGATCGCGCCGCCGGCGGTCATCCGGCGGGCCGCCTGCTGGGCGCAGAGGACGTAGCCGACGAGGTTGACGTCGACGACCTCGCGCAGGTCCTCGGCGCGCAGGTCGGTGAACGGGCCGATGGGGCTGGTGACGCCGGCGTTGTTGACCAGGCCGGTGAGCGGGCCGAGCCGGTCGGCGGCGTCGAAGATGCGGCGTACCTGCTCGGGGTCGCAGGTGTCGGCGGCGACGGTGACCGCGCGGCGGCCGGCGGCGCGCACGTCGGCGGCCACGGATTCGGCGGCCGCGTGGTCGGTGCGGTAGCCGATCACCAGGTCGTGGCCGTCGGCGGCGAGTCGTCGGGCGGTGGCCGCGCCGATGCCGCGCCCTCCCCCGGTAACGATGGTGACGGAGGTCAATGCCCTTCTCCCCTGCCTGGTGGTGGGGGCGACGTTACCGTGAGCGGGACCACCCGGGGTGGAGAGGACTGTCACATGGGGCGCGCGTTGGTGTTGGGTGGCGGCGGGGTGACCGGGGTGGCCTGGGAACTGGGTCTGCTGGCCGGGTTTGCCGGGCACGGGTTGCGGCTGGACGAGGCGGACCTGGTGGTGGGCACGTCGGCCGGGTCGGTGGTCGGGGCGCAGGTGCGTTCGGGTACGCCCCTGGCAGAGCTGTACGAGGCGCAGTTGCGGCCACCGCGCGACGAGGTGCCGGCCCGGCTCGGGGCGGGGGTGCTGTTGCGCTGGGCGTGGGCCGGTGGGCGGGGCCGGGACGCGGCGCGGGCCCGGGCGCGCATCGGCGCGATGGCGTTGTCGGCGCGTACCGCGTCGGAGCAGTCGCGGCGGGCGGTGATCGCGGCGCGGTTGCCGTCGTCGGAGTGGCCGGCGGCGCGGCTGCTGGTCACCGCGGTGGACGCGGCGTCGGGTGAGTTCGTGGTGTTCGACGCGGACAGCGGGGTGCCGCTGGTGGACGCGGTCGGCGCGAGTTGCGCGGTGCCGGGGGTGTGGCCGCCGGTGACCGTCGGTGGCCGGCGTTACGTCGACGGCGGTGTCCGTTCGCCGGTGAACGCGGATCTGGCGGCCGGGTGCGGGCAGGTGGTGGTGCTGGCGCCGACGACCGCCGCGGTGGGGCCCATGCCGCGGTTGGCGGCGCAGGTGGTGGCGTTGCGCAAGGCGGGGGCGCGGGTGGCGGTGGTGTCGCCGGACCGGGCGGCGCGCACGGCGATCGGTCGTAACGTGCTGGACCCGGCGCGGCGGGCGGCGTCGGCGCGGGCCGGGTTCGCGCAGGCCGAGGCGGTGGCGCACGAGGTGGGCGCGGTGTGGCGCTGACCGGGGGCGCCGAGCACGACGCGGCCTGACCGGCCGCGCCGCTGCCACCGGCGGTGTCAGGAGGCGCCGGTCAGGCGGGCCAGGCGTCGGTTGAGGTAGCGCTGTTCGGGCAGGCTTCCGGACAGCCGCGCCGCCAACCGGTAGTGGTCGGCTGCGGCCCGCGGATCGCCGTCGAGTTCCAGCAGGTGGGCGCGGACGGCGTGCAGCCGGTGGTGGCCGCGCATCGCCGGGTCGGCCAGCAGCGGTTCGAGCAGCGCCAGCCCGAGGCCGGGGCCGTGCGCCATGGCCACGGCGACGGCCTGGTTGAGCGTGACGAACGGGCTGGGAGCGACCCGGCTCAGCATGTCGTAGAGGACGCTGATCTGCCGCCAGTCGGTGTCCGGGAAGGCCGGCGCCTCGGCGTGGACGGCCGCGATGGCCGCCTGGAGTTGGAAGCGGCCCACCGGCCCGTGGGGCAGGGCCCGACCCAGCAGCGTGACGCCCTCGTCGATGAGGTCGTGGCGCCAGCGGGAGCGGTCCTGGTCGGCCAGCGGCACGAGGTCTCCGGCGGCGTCGGTGCGGGCGGGCGACCGGGCGTGGGTGAGCAGCATCAGCGCCAGCGCGCCGGTGACCTCGTGGTGGTCGGGCAGCGCGGCGTGGACCTGACGGGTGAGCCGGATCGCCTCCTCGGTGAGTTCCACGTCGACGAGTTGGTCGCCGGAGGTGCGGGTGTAGCCCTCGCTGAACACCAGGTGGCACACGTCCAGCACGGCGGCCACCCGGTCGGGCAGCGCGTGCCGCGGCGGCATGGTGAACCGGGCGCCCGCGTCGCGCAGCGTCGCGCGTGCCCGGCTCAGCCGCTGGGTCATGGTCCGGGCCGGCACCAGGTAGGCGGCGGCGATCTGCTCCACGCGCAGCCCCGCCACCGCGCGCAGGGTCAGCGCGACCTGGGAAGGGCGGCTCAGCGCCGGGTGGCAGCAGAGGAACAGCAGCCGCAGCGTGTCGTCCGTGTCGGTGACGGGTGTGTCGTCGACCGCCGGCACGACACCGGCGTCGGGCTGCCGGGCCGCGTCGAGCCGTTCGCGGCGGGTGCGGGCCGTCTCGGCGCGCACCCGGTCGATCAGCCGTCGCGAGGCGACCCGGATGAGCCAGGCGCGGGGTTCGTCGGGGACACCGGTGAGCGGCCACCGGGCGGCTGCTGCCTCCGCCGCGTCCTGTAGGGCGTCCTCGCAGGCGTCGGGGTGCCCGTGGTGGCGCAGCAGCGCGGCGCGGACGTGCGGCGCCTCCCGGCGCCACACGTCCGCGAGCGCCACGACGTCACTGATCGGAGCCGCCCGGCCACATCGAGGGCCGCAGCTCGACGGTTTCCCCGGGGCCGGCGAACCTCGCGGCGACGGCCTCGGCGCGGGCCTGGTCCTCGACGTCGATGAGGAAGAAACCGGCGAGGTGTTCCTTGGCCTCGGAGTACGGGCCGTCGGTCGCCAGGGGTGCGCCGTCGCGCCACCGGTAGAGCCGGGCGGTGCGGGGGTCGGCGAGCGCCTCACCGACGACCAGCTCACCGTTGGCGTGCAGCTCGGTCATCACCTGCTCGAAGTCGGCGTTGAGCCGGTCGCGTACCTCGGCGGGCAGCTCCTGGTGGGCGGCGAGGTATTCGGAGGTGGGGTGGCCCCACGGCTCCGGGTTGGAATGGATCATGATCACGTACTTCACTGTCTGTCCTCCGCGTCGTGCGGCGGTGTCTCCCCGCCGCTCGCCCGGTACGACGGAGCGGGATCGCCGATGTCTACATATCCTCGCGTCATGAGTGACGCGGTGGGTGTCGGTGACCTGGTCGAGGATTTCACGCTGCCGGACGAGACGGGCACGCCACGGCGCCTGTCGGAGTTCCTGGCCGCCGGTCCGGTGGTGCTGTTCTTCTACCCGGCGGCGATGACGCGGGGCTGCACGGCGGAGAGCTGCCACTTCCGGGACCTGGCGGCGGAGTTCGCGGCGGTGGGCGCGCAGCGGGTGGGGATCAGCCGGGATCCGGTGCAGCGGCAGGCGGAGTTCTCCCGCCGGCACGGGCTCGGCTATCCGCTGCTGTCGGACATCGACGGCGAGGTGGCGCGGGCGTTCGGGGTGCGGCGGCGGCTGCCGCTGGGCGCACTGAGCACCCGGCGGATGACGTTCGTCATCGGCACCGACCGGCGGGTGCTGGCCGTGGTGCACAGCGAGCTGAGCATGAACGAGCACGCCGACGCGGCGCTGCGGGCCCTCGGGGGCTGATCATCGCGGTGTCGCAGCCGGCTGGTATCAAGGCTGCGTCAAACAGGTGTACGGAAGAGGGCGTGATGGCGGGTCAGGGTTTGTCCACTGACGAGGTTCAGGGAATCCGGGAGGCCCTTGCGGCGGGCCGCAAGCCCCGGGTGGTGTTCACCGAGGCGGCCGGGCAGATGGCCGGGCAGCTCGGGCAGGTGGTGGAGCTGACCGACCCGGCGGCGTCGGAGGAGTTCGTGGTGGTGCGGTTCGGCCGCGACGAGCTGCCCTTCTCCCCCGCCGACGTGGCGATCGCCCCCAAGGGCGCCGGGCGGCGTCCGGCGGCCGAGGCGAAGCCGGAACCGGAGCAGGCGCCGGCCGCCCCGCCGGAGCCGGAGTTCGTGCTGGACACCCCGCGGGTTCCGGCGCCGCGACGGGAGGAGCCGAAGGCGGAGCAGCCGACAGCGGAGCCGAAGCCGGCGAAGCGGGCGGTGAAGGCCGCGAAGCCGAAGACTCCGCCGGGGCTGACCGTGACGCTTGCCTACGCCGAGGGTGAGTGGACGGTCGCCGCGCAGCAGGGCACGAAGGCGCTGGCCCGGCCGTACGTGGTGAAGCCGGCCGAGGCGCTGCGGATGGTGGCGCTGGTCGACGTGCCGGGGGTGCAGGAGGCGGTGGAGCAGATCCTGGCCGCGGAGCGGGCCGAGGCCGAGCAGCAGGCGGAGAAGCTGCGCGCCGAGCTGGCCGAGATCGAGGCCCGGCTGGCGGAGCTGCGCGAGGCGCGCTGACCCCGGAACGCCCCGCGGGGCCGGTGCGACCCCCTCGCACCGGCCCCGCGTCACCCCTGCGCCCGCAGGTCCATCAGTGTTGCGGAATGTTCTGTACCCCGATCCGGCGTCGGAACACCCAGTACGTCCAACCCTGGTAGGCCAGGACGATCGGCGTGAAGACCACCGCCACCCAGGTCATGATCTTCAGGGTGTAGGGGGTGGACGCGGCGTTGGTGGCGGTGAGCGTGCCGGCCGCGTCGAGGGTGGAGGGCAGCACGTTGGGGAACAGCGCGGCGAACAGCGTCGCCACGGCCAGGGCGATGGCCACGGCGGTTCCGGTGAACGCCCAGCCCTCCCGGCGTACCCGGGCGGCGGCCAGGCCGCCGAGCAGCGCGAGAGCGGCACCGGCGGCGAGCACGACGGCGGCGGCGCTGGAGCGGATGGTCAGCGACCAGCTCAGGAACGCCACCGCGGCCACGGCGGTGCCGGCGCCGAGCTTGACCGCGAGGGCGCCGGCGCGCTCGCGGATGTCGCCGGTGGTCTTCAGCGCGAGGAACACCGCGCCGTGGGTGAGGAACAGCCCCAGCGTGGTCAGGCCACCGAGCAGCGCGTACGGGTGCAGCAGGTCGAGCAGGCCGCCGACGTACTCGTGGTCGGCGTCGAGCGGCACGCCGCGGAAGATGTTCGCGAACGCCACCCCCCACAGCACGGCCGGCACGGCCGAGCCCCAGAAGATGGCCTGGTCCCAGCGGCGCTTCCAGGACGCCTCGGGCCGCTTGTGCCGGTACTCGAACGCCACGCCGCGGGCGATCAGGGCCAGCAGGATGAGCAGCAGCGGCAGGTAGAAGCCGGAGAACAGGGTGGCGTACCACTCGGGGAACGCGGCGAACATGGCGCCGCCGGCGGTGATCAGCCACACCTCGTTGCCGTCCCACACCGGGCCGATGGTGTTGATCAGGACGCGGCGTTGCCGGTCGTCGCGGCCGAGCACGGGCAGCAGCATCCCGACGCCGAAGTCGAAGCCTTCGAGGATGAAGTAGCCGGTGAAGAGCACGGCCACGAGGAGAAACCAGACGGTCGTCAGTTCCACTGTCGGCTCCGGGTCAGTAGGCGAACGCGAGCGGGCGCTCGGCGTCGTCGGTGTCGTCGTCGGTGGGTTCCGGGGTGAGGTCCGGTACGCCGGCGCGGGCGTAGCGGACCAGCAGCTTGAACTCGATCACCGCGAGGGTGGCGTAGATGAGGGTGAAGGCGGTGAAGGAGGTGAGGACCTCGGTCAGGGAGACGCTGCGGGACACACCGTCGCGGGTGAGCATCTCGCCGAACACGATCCACGGCTGGCGGCCCATCTCGGTGAAGATCCAGCCGAAGGAGTTGGCCAGCAGCGGCAGCACCGGCATGACCAGGCCGGCGCGCAGCAGCCAGCGGCTGGTGGGGGTGCGGCCCTTGCGCTGGCTCCAGAGCACCAGCAGCGCGATCGCGGCGGCGGCCAACCCGAAGCCGATCATGAAGCGGAAGCTCCAGTAGGTGACCGGGATGATCGGGGCGTAGTTGCCGGGGCCGTACTGGCTGGCGTACTGGGCCTGCAGGTCGTTGATGCCCTGCACGGTGCCGTGGGGGTCGCCGGTGCCGAGGAACGACAGCAGGTAGGGGATCTTGAGGGCGAACACCTCGCGGCTGCCGTCGAGGCTGCCGACGGTGAGCACGGAGAACGAGGCGGGGCTCTCGGTGGTGTAGAGGCCCTCGGCGGCGGCCATCTTCATCGGCTGCACCTCGGTCATGATCTTGCCTTGGATGTCGCCGGTGAGGACCACCAGCGCGGACGAGACCAGGACCACCCAGGAGCCGAACTTCGTGGCGAAGCGGTAGGCGCCGGTGTCGGCGCTGCCCCGGTTACGCATCACGTGCCACAGCCCGACGGTCACCACGAGGGACCCGGCGACCAGGAACGACCCGGCGAGGGTGTGCGGGAAGGTGACCAGGGCGACCTTGTTGGTGAGCACGGCGACGAAGTCGGTCAGCTCGGCCCGGCCGCTGTCGGGGTTGATCCGGAAGCCGACCGGGTTCTGCATGAACGAGTTCGCGGCGAGGATGAAGTACGCCGACAGGTTGGTGCCGATCGCGGCGGCCCAGATCGCGGCGAGGTGCAGCCGCTTGGGCAGCCGGTCCCAGCCGAAGATCCACAGGCCGATGAAGGTCGACTCCAGGAAGAACGCCACCAGGGCCTCGATGGCCAGGGGGGCGCCGAAGATGTCGCCGACGAAGCGGGAGTAGTCGCTCCAGTTCATGCCGAACTGGAACTCCTGCACGATGCCGGTGACCACGCCCATGGCGAAGTTGATCAGGAACAGCTTGCCGTAGAACTTGGTGAGCTTGAGGTACCGCTCGTTGCCGGTGCGGTGCCACATCGTCTGCAGGACGGCGACGAGCACGGACAGGCCGATGGTCAACGGCACGAACAAGAAGTGGTAGACGGTGGTGACACCGAACTGCCAGCGGGCGACGTCCAACGCGTCCACCTGAAACCCCCAGCTGTGCATACTACGAGACGTAGTAAATACTACTCGGCGTCGTAGAGAAAGCGGCAGGGCCGCACGGCCCGAACGGTCCCGGGACCAATGACCCTGATCACCTCGGCCGGGTGGCCCGTGCCGGGGCGCACGGTCACCCCCGCACGTGCGACCATCCAGCACTGATGAACAGCACCCCCTGGCGCGCGCCGCTGCTGTGGCGCGGCGCGCAGACGCTCGCCCGCGCCGCCGTCGGGCTGGTCGGTCGGCTGGAGGTCACCGGCGACGTGCCGCAGGCGCTGCGGCACGGGCCGCTGATCCTGGCGGCCAACCACATCAGCCCGTTCGACCCGGTGGTCCTCGCCGCCGCGTGCCGGGTCCGGCGGGTCGCCCCCCGGATCATGGCCACCGCCGGGCTGTTCCGGGCCCCGCTGATCGGGGCGCTGATGCGCCGCGCCGGGCACATCCGCGTCGACCGGGGCACCGCCGCGGTGCACCGGTCGCTGGAGGTCGCCGCCGACGCGGTGGCCGGCGGCTCCGTGGTGCTGGTCTACCCGGAGGGACGCATCGGCCTCGACCCCGGCATGTGGCCCGAACGGGGCAAGACCGGCGCCGCGCGGCTCGCGTTCGCCAGCGGCGCCGCCGTCGTCCCGGTCGCCCAGTGGGGCTCGCACGAGGTGCTGCCCTACCGGGCGCCGAAGGGGATGCTGCGCGGCCTGGCCCGGGCGGTGGCCCGGCGGCCCGTGATCCGGGTGCACTTCGGCGCGCCGGTGACGCTGCGCGACCTGCACCCCACCACGCCCGGCGCGGCCCGCCGCGCCACCGACCGGATCATCGACGCGATCACCGAGGACCTGGTTGCGCTGCGCCCGCTGGAACCCGACCGGCCGCGACACGTCGACCCGGGCCGCCCGGTGGACCCCAGCCGCGCGCACCGCCGCCCCCGGACCGGCTGAAACCCACCCCGGCGCCCCGGCGAGGTGAGACCGTGGCAGGCGTGAGCGCACCCGTCGTGCTGATCACCGGCACGTCCACCGGCATCGGCCTGGAGACCGCCGTGGGCGCCGCCCGCGCCGGCTGGCGCACCGTGGCCACCCTGCGCGACCCCGACCGCGCCGGCCGGCTGCGCGCCGCCGCCGACGCCGCCGGGGTCGGCGACCTGCTGGAGGTACGCCGGCTCGACGTGGTCGACCAGGCCTCGGTCGCCGCCTGCGTCGCCGACGTGGTGGCCCGCCACGGTCGGCTCGACGCGGTGGTCAACAACGCCGGCGCCGGACACGTCGGCACCCTGGAACAGGAGACCGTCGACGACGTGCGGGCGGTGTTCGAGGTCAACTTCTTCGGCGTCCTGCACGTCACCCGCGCGGCCCTGCCACACCTGCGCGCCGCGCGCGGGCGGCTGATCACCGTGACCAGCGTCGGCGGCGTGGTGGGCCAACCGTTCAACGAGGCGTACTGCGCGGCCAAGTTCGCCGTCGAGGGGTTCATGGAGTCCCTCACGCCGGTGGCGGCCACCGTCGGGGTGAGCGTCAGCGTGGTCGAGCCGGGCGCGGTGGCCAGCGAGTTCGTCGCCAACGTCGGGATCGACCGGGACGCGGCGGTGACCGACGCCGGGCCGTACGGGGCGGCGCTGCGGGCGTACCTCGATCGCAGCGCCGCCGCGTTCGCGGCCGCGCAGTCGCCGGCCGAGGCCGCCGCGGCGGTGGTGGCGACGCTGACCGACCCGGAGCCCGCGCCCCGGGTGCAGACCTCGGCCGCAGCCCGGCAGTTCGTCGCGGTCAAACTGGCCGACACCGACGGTCTCGGGGTGACCGCGCTGACCGCCGGCTGGCTGCGGTAACGGTCAGCCGGCGGCGCGCAGCCGCTCGTCGAGCGCGTCCAGGTCGGGCAGGAACCACACCTGGTCATGCCGGTTGGACTCGGCCACCAGTGCGCGCAGCGCGCCGCTTCGCGCCAGGTGGGCCGAGATGTCCCCGACCACCACCAGGCGCAGCCGGTAGTTGACGAACTTCTGCATGACCTCGCCGGCGAACCGGGTGCCCAGCGCGAAGAAGCTCGGATCGAGCCGTGCCGCGGGCACCGCCACCACCGTGGCGCCGAGGAACGCCGCGCCGATCAGGTCCAGCACGTCGCTCTCGGTGACGATCGGCGGGCCGTCCGGGTCGCCGACCAGCACGGTCGCGCCGCCGAGGTCGCGCAGCTCGTCAGCCACGCTCGGCCCCCTCGCCGGCGAGCAGGCCGTTGTCGCCGCCCAGCACCGCGTCGACCAGCCGCAGCAGGTCGGCGGTGGCGGCGACGTCGCCCAGGATCACGATCTTCATGCGGTGGCGCTCCTCGTCGTGGACCGTCTGCACGCGCAGCGGGCGGTCCGGATCGTGGTGGGTGTTCACGCCGGCGAGCACCAGCGTGGCGAGTCGGTCGGCGGCGGCCCGGTCGACGCCGTCGAGCTGCACGATGCTCGACACCTCCGCCGTCGCCGACGGTGCCGACGACGCCGGACGGCCGGTCAGCGCGTCCAGGTCGGCGCGGGCGATCCGGTACTGCTTGCCGATGCGCACCGCCCGCAGCCGTCCGGCCCGGATGTAGCCGCGCACCGTGCGGACGTGCAGCCCGAGCAGCTCCGCGACCTGCTCCACCGAGTACATGTCGTTACCCATCGCACCCTATGCTAGCGAATTCAGGGAAGGATAGGTAATTTCACCGGCCGGTCACCCCGCTGCCACCTGGGCCCGGCATACTGCGGGCGTGCAGCCCCGTCACGGCTACCTCGACGCGCCCGCGCCGCTGGCCTTCGCCCACCGTGGCGGCGCGGCCGACGGAGACGAGAACACCGCCGCCGCGTTCGCCCGCGCCGTCGCCCTGGGCTACCGGTACGTGGAGACCGACGTGCACGCCACCGCCGACGGCGTGCCGGTGGTCTTCCACGACCCCACACTGCGGCGGGTCACCGGCGAGGCGGGGCGCATCGCCGACCTGCGCTGGGCCGACCTCGCCTCGGTACGCGTCGGCGGCGCCGCCCTGGTCCCCCGCCTCGACGACGTCCTCGGCGCCTGGCCGCAGGTGCGGTTCAACGTCGACGTCAAGGCCGACGGCGGCGTCGAGCCGACCGTCGAGGCGGTCACCCGCGCCGGCGCCGCCGACCGGGTGCTGCTGGCCTCGTTCAGCGACGCCCGGCTGACCCGGCTGCGGGCCCTGGCCGGGCCGAAGGTCGCCAGCAGCCTCGGCATGCGCGGCGTGGCCCGGCTGCGGATGGCCTCGCTGCACGGGCGGCCGATGCGCCTGCCCCCGTCCGTGGTCGCCGCCCAGGTCCCGGTCTCCTACGGGCGGATCCCCGTGGTCGACCGCCGTCTGCTGGCCTACTGCCACCGGATCGGGCTTCAGGTGCACGTCTGGACGATCGATGAACCCGCCCAGATGCACCACTTACTTGATCTTGGTGTGGATGGCATCATGACCGATCACGTCGGCGTGCTCCGCGACGTCTACCGCAGCCGCGGCCACTGGGCCGCCTGAGCCCCGAGGACCACCCGATGGCCGATACGGTCACCCCCGCCGTCGCCGAGCCCGAGCGCCCGGGCAGCACCCGCCGCGAGCGCACCGGCTGGTACTTCTACGACTGGGCGAACTCCGCGTTCCAGACCACCGTCATCACGGTCTTCCTCGGGCCGTTCCTGACCACGGTCACCGAGCTGGCCGCCGGCTGCGAGCTGGGCGCGGACAGCTGCGACGGGGTGGTGCACCCGCTCGGCATCAGGGTCGCCGCCGGCTCCTACTACCCGTACCTGATCTCGCTGTCGGTCTTCCTCACCGTGTTCGTGCTGCCCGTGGTCGGCGCGATCGCCGACCGGTCGGTGCACAAGAAGCGGCTGCTCGCCGCCGCCGCGTTCACCGGCGCCGGCGCGACCATCGCCTTCGCGTTCGTCACCGGCGAGCGGTACCTGCTCGGCGGCGCGCTGTTCCTGATCGCGAACATCTCCTTCGGCGCCGCCGTGGTGGTCTACAACTCGTTCCTGCCGCAGCTCGGCGGCCCGGACGACCGCGACGGCATCTCCAGCCGGGGCTGGGCCATCGGCTACCTCGGCGGTGGGCTGCTGCTCGCGCTCAACCTGGTCGCGGTCACCATGCTCAGCGAGGAGGGCAACGCGCAGCGCACCCTCGACCTGGCCCGCTGGTCGATCGTCTCGGCCGGCGTGTGGTGGGCGGCGTTCACGCTGCTGCCGCTGCGCTGGCTGCGCGAGCACCCCACCGCGGCCGCGCTGCACGGCGGCGCCAACGTGCTCACCGACGGGTTCCGGCAACTCGGCCGCACCCTGCGGGAGATCAAGGCGTACCCGCTGACGCTGTTCTTCCTGCTCGCGTTCCTGGTGTTCAACGACGGCATCCAGACCGTCATCACGCTGGCCAGCCAGTACGGCACCGAGGAGCTGCGGCTGGAGCAGAGCACCCTGATCGTGACCATCCTGCTGGTGCAGTTCCTCGCCTTCGGCGGCGCGCTCGCCCTGGGCGCGCTCGCCCGGCGCATCGGCGCGTGGAAGACCGTGCTGCTGTCGCTGGTGCTCTGGACCGGCGTGATCATCGCGGCGTTCCGGCTGCCCGCCGAGGCGCCCGTGCCGTTCATGATCCTCGGCGGCTGCATCGGCCTGGTCCTCGGCGGCAGCCAGGCGTTGAGCCGTTCGCTGTTCAGCCAGCTCATCCCCGCCGGCAAGGAGGGCGAGTACTACGGGTTCTACGAGATCAGCGACAAGGGCACCAGCTGGCTCGGCCCGCTCGCGTTCGGCCTGGTGTTCCAGCTGACCTCGTCGTACCGGGTCGGCCTGGTGTCACTGCTGATCTTCTTCGTGGTCGGGTTCGCGCTGCTGGCCGCCGTGCCGATGCGCCGGGCCATCATCGCGGCCGGCAACACCCCGCCCCGGGTCCTCTGACCCGGACGCCGGTCGGTGGATCATCGCCGACCGATGCAGCGGCGTCGATCGGCTAGGCTGCCCCGACGTGACCGACGACGCCGCTGCCGCCCTGACCTGCCTGGCCCGCCCTCTGCCCGGGCCCGGCGACGACCGCGCCGGCGGCTGCGCCGCCGCCCGGGGCGTGGACGGCCGCCCGTTGCACGCCGCCGCGCTGAAGTTCTTCTGGGGCCCGATGGACTGCGGCAAGTCGACGATGGCGCTGCAGATGAACCACAACCACGCCCGGCAGGGCCGGCGCGGCCTGGTCACCACCCGCATCGACCGTTCGCTCGGCCCACAGGTCACCACCCGCATCGGCCTGGCCCACGAGGCCGTCGAGGTCACCGACGACCTCGACCTGCGCGACCTGGTCCGCGACGCCTGGGCCGAAGGGGTACGGGTCGACTACCTGATCTGCGACGAGGCGTCGTTCTACAACCTGGAGCACGTCGAGCAGATGGCCGAACTGGTCGACAAGTTCGACGTCGACGTCTACGCGTTCGGCCTGGCCACCGACTTCCGCTCCTGCCTCTTCCCGGCCGCGCAGCGGCTGTTCGAACTGGCCGACGAGGTGGCCCGCATCCAGGTCGAGGTGCTCTGCTGGTGCGGGCGCGAGGGCCTGCTCAACGCCCGCGTGGTGCGCGGCGAGGTGGTCCGCGAGGGCGCGCAGGTGGTCATCGGCGACACCGTCGACACCGCCGACGTGCGCTACCAGGTGCTCTGCCGGCGGCACTACCGCTCCGGCGACCTCGGGCCGCGCGCCTGATCAGAACGGGTCCCCGCACACCCGCCAGCCCCCGTCCTCCGGCACCACCGACAGCTCCCGCTCCTCGCTGCCGCCGCCGTCGCGGTTGATCCGCACCACGACCGTGCCGCGCGGCCGACCGCCCCGGGTCGCCACCGACACGTCGACGATCTCGTAGCCGCTGACCACCGGCGGCGTGCGCATCCAGCTGCCGAACCCGACCTGGCTCCACCGGCCGCGCGTCTCCCGGCACAGCCGCTCGTAGGCCCGGTCGGTGTCGCCGGCCGCGACGTCGCGGAAGAACCCGTCCGCGGTCTCCCGCACCGGCCCGTCGGCCTGCAGCACCACCTGGGCGTTCCACACCGCCAACCCGGCCACCCCGACCAGGCAGGTGCCCAGCCCGAGCACGGCGACCAGCACACCGGCGCGTACCGGCCGGCGACGCCGGGCCGGCCGATGCCATCCCTGCTCCCTGCCCATCACCACCGACGGTAGGCAACCGGCGACCGGCGCGCAGCCGGTTGCGCCGCTGTCGTACCGCGACGGCGGATCGTCTACCGTCGGCGCACGACCCCCTCAAGGAGCGGTGGATGACGCGTGACGGGCGCCCGCAGACGGCCGTGATCGAACTGGACCGGCCACCCGCGCGACCACAGCCCCGCCCGCCTCGCCGCCGCCGGTGGCGGACCGCGGCGACACTGGCCGGATGCCTGCTGCTGGGCGCCGCCGCGCCGCCGCGCTCCGGGCCGGTCACCGGTCTGCCGCTGTCCGCCCGGGTCGCCCTGCTCGGCGCCGGCGGGCTGCTGCTCGTGGCCGATCCGCCCGCGCTGACCGCGTACGGCCGCGACGGCCGGGTGCGGTGGCGGGGTCCGGCTCCCGTCGGCGCCTGGTCCGCGGCGGCCACCGAAGACCTGATCCTGGTGACCGGCCGCGACAGCGCGCGGCAGGTGACCGGCACCTGGGCGTACGCGGTCGGCACCGGAGAGGTGCGCTGGTACCGGCCCGATCGCGTCCGGCCCGCCGGTGACGGCGCGGTGGCGGTGACCGAGGTCCGCAGCGTCGCCGACCCGGGCCAGCGGATCCAGGGCGCGGTGCGCGGCGTCGACCTGGCCACCGGCGTCGACCGGTGGTCGGTGCCGGTGCCGTCGACGGCCGTGCTGGCCACCACGCCCGGCCGGGTCGTGGTGGTGCACGACGACGGGCTGGCCCGGGTGCACGACGTGCGCGACGGCGCCCGGCTCGGCGAGACCCGACTGCCCCCGGCCGGCTACGCCCCGGGCAATCCCCTCGTCGTCGGCACGCACCTGGTGCTGCGGCACCCGGCGCCGGCCGGCGCCGCCCTCAGCGGCTACGACCTGCCGGCGCTGACCCCACGCTGGCGCCGGCTGCTGCCGGCCGGGGAGACACCCTCCGCGGGCTGCGCCGCGGTGCTCTGCCTGAGCGGCGTGCGGGACCGGCGTGCGCTCGACCCGGCCACCGGCGAGCAGGTGTGGCGCTGGCCCGGCGGCGCCGACTGGCGGGCCGGCGCCGACGACGGAGACCCGGCCCGGCAGGTGCTGCTGCGCCCCGCCCGCGTCGACGGACCCACGCTGGTGGTCACCATCGGCCGCGACGGTCCCCGACCGGGGCCGGTGCTGCCCGCCGGCACCCGCGACTGTCACGCCGTGGCCGGCGCGCTGGCCTGCCGGGGACCGCACGGGCGGCTGGCGGTGTGGCCGTGGGGATCCGCCGGAGGTACCTGACAGCAGGTGACAGGTACCGGCGACACACTGCCGGCATGACGACGCACGCCGACCTCGCGATGGTCAACCTGGACAGCTCCGACCCGGCCGCGCACGCGGCCTTCTACGCCCACGCCCTCGGCTGGGAGATCACCCACAGCGAGACCGAGTACGCCATGATCACCAAGGACGGGACCTCGATCGGCTTCGGCCGGGTGCCCGGGTACGCGCCGCCGGCCTGGCCGGACCCGACCGGCGGCAAGCGCTACCACCTCGACCTCACCGTCGACGACGTGGCGGTCGCGGAGAAGGACCTGGTGGCGGCCGGGGCGACCCGGCCGGAGTTCCAGCCCGGCGGCGAGCGGTGGACCGTGCTGCTCGACCCGATCGGGCAGCCGTTCTGCCTGTGCCCCCGACGCTGACCGGTCAGCGCAGCGGGCCGCGGGCGACCGCGGCCCGCATCGCGGCCGGGTCACCGGCCGGCACGTACTCCAGCCACCAGGTGGCGCCCGCCCCCGCCAGCTCCGCCAGGTAGGCCCGCTCGGCCCGCTCGTCGGTCCGGCGACGCCTGCCGCCGACCACCACGTCGAACGGCTGCCCGTCGGCCCGGGTGGCCGGCAGCGCGGCGACCAGGTCGGCGACCTCGTCCGGGGTGAAGTCGGACCAGTCGTCGGTGTCGGTCAGCTTGTAGGGCACGATCCCGTCGGCCCGGGCGGCACGCCGCAGCACCGCCCCGGCCTGGGTGCTGCCGCCCACCCAGACCGGCACCCGCGGCGACTGCACCGGCGCGGGACGCAGGGCCACGCCCTCGGCCCGGTAGTGGGTGCCCTGGTGCGTGACCCGCTCGCCGCCGAGCAACCCGACCAGCAGGTCGAGGCCCTCGTCGAGCATCGCGGCGCGGGTCCTGAGGTCGGTCGGCTCGCCGAACGCGGCCAGGCCCCGGTCGCCGGGGTCGCCGACACCGACCGCGACGCCGGCCCGCCCGCCGCTGAGGTGGTCGAGGGTGAGCACCTCACGGGCCAGCTTGGCCGGGCGGCGTCGGGGCAGCGCGGTCACGGTGGTGCCCAGCCGCACCCGCTCGGTGCGCCCGGCCACCGCCGCCAGCACCAGCCACGGGTCCCAGGTGGGCGGCTCGTCCCCGGCGTGGTGGATGAGGTAGTCCTCCAGGAACACGCCGTCCCAGCCGGACCGCTCGGCCAGCTCACCGAGCGCCACCAGCTCGGCCACCGTCACCGCGGCGCCGCCGCAGCAGATCTCCAACCCGTGTCGCACGCCGGCACCCTACGACCCGGGTACGACGCTCACCCGCGGCGGCGGGCGCGAGCCGCCCAGATCGCGTACGCCGGGTCGCGGTCCAGATTGTGCCGGTCGCGGTCGTAACGGCGGGTGGTACGCGGGTCGGCGTGACCCATGGCGTCCTGCACGTCCTCCAGCGGCACCCCCTCGGAGCGGGCCGTGGTGGCGAACGCGTGCCGCAGCGAGTGCGGTGACAACCGCGCCCAGGCGGCGATCCCGGCGGTCTGCGCGAGCCGGCGCACCAGCCGGAACACGGCGTGCCGGTCCAGCCGGCCCCCGGTCGCGGTGACCAGCAGCGGACCGGTCAGCTCCGGCACCGTGACGCCCTGCGCGGCGGCCCGGGCGGCCAGGTAGGCGTCGAGCGCGTACGCGGTGCCGGGGGTGAGCGCGCGGCGACGAGCCTTGCCGCCCTTGCCGACGAAGCGGACGCTGCGGTGGCCGCGTTCGCTGCCCAGGTCGGCCAGGTTCAGCGAGACCAGCTCGCCGACCCGCAGCCCCAGGTCGGCCAGCAGCGCCAGGGTGGCCCGGTTGCGGGCGGCGGTCGGGCCGGTGTCGGCGTCGGCGGCCGCGAGCAGCGCGTCGACCTCCTCCGGGCTCAGGCCGACGGTGGCGGAGTGGTCCCGGTCGACCCGGGGGCGGTCCGCCGCCGCGACCGGGTTGGCCGGCACCGCGCCCAGCTTCGCCAGGAAGTCGTACCAGCTGGACAGCGCGGACAGCCGGCGTGCCACGGTGGCCGGGGTCAACGGCCGGCCGTCGCGGCCCCGGGGGGTGGACTCCAGGTCCCGGCCGTAGGCGTTGACGTCGAGGAAGGTGACCCGCAGCGGGTCCAGCCCGCGCTCGGCGCACCAGGTCAGCCAGCCGGTGACGTCCCGCCGGTACGCGTCGCGGGTGTGCTCGGACAGACGCCGGTTGCGCAACCACGCCTCGGTGAAGTCGGCCGGACCGCCGGGCAGCGCGGGACGCGCGTGGGACAGCACCTCGGGACGCAGCATGTGAGAAAGGTTCTCAGTCGGCGGGGCGTTTCGCGACGAGGCGCGCCCGGGCGGATTCGCCGCGCGGGTTACCGTCACCGGGTGCGCGCCAGCCGGCTGGTCTCCCTGCTGCTGCTCCTGCAGACCCGGGGGCGGACGACCGCCCAGGAACTCGCCGACGCCCTGGAGGTGTCGGTGCGGACCGTCTACCGCGACATCGAGTCACTCGGCGCCGCCGGCGTGCCGGTGTACGCCGACCGCGGGCCGGCCGGCGGCTACCGCCTGCTGGAGGGCTGGCGTACCCGGCTGACCGGCCTGACCGGGCCGGAGGCCGAGGCGTTGTTCCTCGCCGGCGTGCCCGGGCCGGCGGCGGAGCTGGGTCTGGCGTCGGTGGTGGCCGCCGCCGAGCTGAAGGTGCGCGCCGCGCTGCCCGGGGACCTGGCCGACCGCACCGGCCGGATCCGGCAGCGGTTCCACCTGGACGCCCCCGGCTGGTTCCGGCACCCCGAGCCGGTGCCGCACCTGGAGACGCTGGCCGGCGCGGTGTGGGAGGACCGGCTGGTGCGGCTGCGGTACCGGCGCTGGCGCGCCCCGCGCGAGGTGAGCCGGACGGTCGCCCCGCTGGGCGTGGTGCTCAAGGCGGGCCGGTGGTATCTGGTGGCCCGGTGCGGGGAGCAGATGCGCACCTACCGGGTCGGGGCGGTGCTCGACGCGGTGGTCACCGAGGAGCGCCACGACCGCCCGGACGACTTCGACCTGGCCGCCTACTGGCGGGAGTGGACCGCGCGCTACGAGCGCGACGTCTACCGGGGCGAGGCGCGGATCCGGCTCACCGTGGCCGCGCTGGAGTTCATGCCGTACGTCTTCCCGCCGGAGATGAGCCGGGCGGCCCGGGCGGCGGCCGGCGAACCGGGCCCGGACGGCTGGTTGGAGACCACCGTGCCGATCGAGTCGGCCCGGCACGCCCACGCCGAGCTGCTCAAGCTCGGCGCCGAGGTGGAGGTGCTGGCGCCGGCCGAGCTGCGGGACCGGTTCACCGCCACGGCGCACGCGCTGACCCGGCTCTATCCCGCCGACGCCGAGGCGGGGTCGGCCGGCGCTCCGGCCTCCCCCGCCTCGGCGTGACCCGCGCTCAGGCGGTGGTGAGCTGCCGGTGGCCGTTGCCCTCCGCGGTCGACGTGACCGTGATCCGGCGCGGCTTGGCCCGCTCGGCGACCGGGATGCGCAGCGTCAGCACCCCGTTGTCGTAGCCGGCTTCGAGGCGGTCGGTGTCGAGCGTGTCGCCCAGGAACAGCTGGCGGGTGAAGGTGCCCATCGGGCGCTCGGCGGCGACCAGTTCGACGTTCTCGCCGGTCGGGCGGCGCCGCTCGGCGCGGACGGTCAGCACGTTGCGCTCGACCGTGCAGTCGATGCTGTCCGGGTCCACGCCGGGCAGGTCGAAGGCGGCGTAGAAGTGGTCGCCGTCGCGGTAGGCGTCGAGGTGCATCACGGCCGGCCGGGTGGTGGTGCCGAAGAACTGCTCGGCGATCCGGTCGATCTCACGGAACGGGTCGGTACGCATCAACATGGCAGTGCCTCCTCGGTTCTCCTGGCCCAAGGTCTCACGTTGAGTCTGGTCGACTCAACTTCCCGATTTCTGTTTTAGCGCGGCGTCGCGGCGTCGTCAACTCGCGCCGGCAGTGACTTCTCGAACCAGTGCTGCGCGTACGGGCCGGAGGTGTAGGCGGGGATCTCCCGGTAGCCGTGGCGGGCATACAGGGCGCGTGCCTCGACCAGGTCGGAGCGGGTGTCCAGGCGGATCCGGGCCGCCCCCGCGTCGACCGCGTACGCCTCGGCCGCCGCGAGCAGGGCCGCGCCGCCACCGGCGCCCCGGTGCGCCGGGCGCACGTACAGCCGGGTCAACTCCGCCCAGCCCGGCCGCCACCGCAGCCCGGCGCACCCGGCGGGAAGGCCGTCGTGGTGAGCTGTCATCAGCAGGCCGGTGGGCGGGGCCAGGTCGTCGCTGGGCATCTCGGTCAGCGCGGCGTCGACCTCGCCGGGCCGCTCCGGGCGGCCGTACCAGCGGCGGACCATCTCCGCCATGTACTCCCGCAGCAGCACCCGCGCGACCGGACCGTCGGGCGGGTCGAGGCGGGTGTCCCAGCCGGTCACGGGCCGGTCCGCCAGTAGACGCCGTGCTCGCGGGTGAGCAGCATGTCGTCGACCAGGTAGCGGCGCAGCGTCACGTGGTCGGCCTCGCCGCCGGCGCACCAGGGGCGCAGCGCGTCGTCCACCGCCCGTTCCGGATAGCGCAGCCCGGGTTCGAAGGTGTGCGTGGTGATGTGTTCCAGCAGCACGCGCCGGCGGCCGCGCTGCGCGGGCAGCCGGGTCAGCGCGCCGTCACGCAGGAACGTGCGCAGGATCGACTCGCGCCGGTCGGCGGGCGGGGCGGACGGCGTCGCCCCGGAGCGGGCGACGTCGCGCAGCCACCCGTCGTCGACGCGCAGCCCGGAGCCGTCGTCGACGAGCACGCCGGTGTCGGTGAGCCGGCGCACGGCGGTGGCCACGTCGCGGGCCGGCAACCCGGTGCGGGCCACCACGGCGGGCACGTCCCGGGCGCCGAGGACGACGGCGGCGAACACGACGCGGCGGCGCTCGTCGACGAGCGCGCCCGCGAGGGCATGGGCGGTCATGCCCGGCAGCCTGTCAGCACCCGACGCGGACGGCCAGGCGTTTTCGGCCCGTGCGGGGGATGCCCGCCGGCGGTGTCAGGCCGTCACGGGCCCCCGACGTTTCCGGTCGGTCGCTCGGCGGCCGAGTTCACCCGGCGCAGCAGGTCGGCCAGCGTCCGCCGCTCCGCCGCGTCCAGTGCGCCGAGCACCCGGTGCTCCTCGTCACCGACGACGTCCAGGGCCTGCCGCCAGATGGCCTCGCCGGCCTCGGTGAGCGCCACGTCGACGCGCCGCCGGTCGACCTCGGACGGGATCCGGCGCACGAAGCCGCGCCGGACCAGGGCGTCCACCCGGGCGGTGATCGAGGCGGGCGCCATCCGCAGCGCGTCGGCGATCTCCGACGGGGCGGCGCGCCCGCCGCGCCCGGCGAGGACGTGCAGCGTGCCGTACTCCTTCTCCTGCAGGTCGAGGTCGGCCAGGACCCGGTCCTTGACCGCGCGCAGGTGCCGGGTGAGCAGCATCATCCGCACCACCGCGCCCTCCACGTCGGGGTCGAGGTCGGGCAGGACGGGCTGCCAGCGCGCCACGTGCTGGTCGACGGAGTCACGGTCGGTCACGACAGCCACGGTACGTCGAACCCAAAATATTCGTTGTCGAAATATTCGACGTCGAAGTAGTCTGCGGCGGTGACGCATCCCCTCCGGCTCCGCGCCTTCCGTCTGCTCTTCCTCGGCCGTACGGTGTCCGCCCTCGGCGACGCCGTGGTCCCCACCGCGCTCGCGCTCGCCGTGCTGCGGGCCACCGGCTCGACCGCCGCGCTGGCCCTGGTGCTCGGCTGCGCCATGGTGCCCCGGCTGCTGCTGCTCCCCGCTCGGCGGCGTGGTCGCCGACCGGTTCGCCGCCCGCCGCGTCGCGCTCGCCACCGACCTGATCCGCGGCGCCGCCCAACTGGTCGTCGGCGTCGAACTGCTCGGCGGCGCGCCGACCCTCGCCCACCTCGCCGTGGCCTCCGCCGTCGGCGGGGTCGCCTCCGCCTTCGCCATGCCCACCGCGTCCCCCCTGGTCGCCGGCGTCGTCGACGCCGCGGGACGGCAGCGGGCCAACGCCCTGCTCGGCGCCACCACCAACGCCAGCCGGCTCGCCGGCCCGGCCCTGGCCGGCCTGCTGGTCTGGACCGCCGGCCCCGGCTGGGCGTTCGTCATCGACGCCGCCTCGTTCGGCGTCAGCGCCGCACTGCTGGCCGCCATCCAGGTCCGGCACGTGCCGGTCGAGCGCCGCTCACTGCGCGCCGACCTGGTCCTCGGGTGGCGGGAGGTCCGCGCCCGCGACTGGTACTGGAGCAGCCTGGTCGCCCACGCCGTCTGGAACGGAGCCGCCGCCGTGCTGCTCACCGTCGGCCCGGCCGTCGCCGTCACCCGGCTCGGCGGCGAGGGCGTCTGGGTACTGCTGCAACAGGCCGGCGCGGTCGGGCTGCTGGCCGGTTCGCTGCTGGCCAGCCGCGCCCGCCCCCGCCGCCCGGTGCTGGTGGGCAACCTGGCGCTGGCCACGTACGCGGCGCCGCTGCTGCTGCTCGCCGTGGCCGCGCCCGCCGCGCTGACCGTGGCCGCCTACTGCCTGGCGCTGAGCGCCCTGGGCTTCCTCAACCCGGTCTGGGAGACCGTGGTCCAGGCCCGCTTCCCCACCGAGGTGCTGGCCCGGGTCACCTCCTACGACTGGCTCATGTCGCTGGGCGCCATGCCCCTCGGTTACGCCCTCGCGCCGCTCGCCGCGTCGGCCTGGGGCGCCTCGACGCCCCTCGCGGTCGCCGGGGTGCTCGTGCTGCTCGCCTGCGCCGGCACCGCCGCCGTGCCCGGCGTACGCCGGGTGGGCTGGACCGTCGCCGCCGCGCCGGCCCAGCCGGAGCCGGCGCGGCGGTGACCAGGACGACTCAGAGCCGGTGCCCGGTGGTGGCGTCGACGCTGTCGGGGACGGCGTCGTGCCGGTCCCCCACGCTGGACGTGCCGGACGGCTCGAACATGAGGATCGAGGCGCCGTCCGGCGCGTACGGCCGGTGCTCCACCCCGCGCGGCACCACGAACACCGCGCCGCGCGGCAGCGTCACCTCCCGCTGCGCGGCGTCCGCGCCGTCGCGCAGGGCGATGCGCAGCTCCCCGTCGAGCACCAGGAAGAACTCGTCGGTGTGGTCGTGGGCGTGCCAGACGTGCTCGCCCGCCACCTTCGCGACCCGGACGTCGTAGTCGTTGACCGTGGTCACGATCCGCGGACTCCACAGCTGGTCGAAGCGCGCCAGGGCGGCGGCCAGCTCGATCGGCTCAGGGTTCATCCGACCATCCTCGCGCACCGGCGGCGGTCACAGGGGACGGTGCATGACGTGCAGGCCCACCCGACCCCGCGCCGGGTGGGCGAACGACTCCGGCACGGTGCCGATCACGGTGAAGCCCAACCGCCGGTACAGCGCCACGGCCGCCGCGTTGGTCTCCACCACGGCGTTGAACTGCATCGCGGCGAAACCCTGCCGGCGGGCCCAGTCCAACGCGTCCTCGCACAGCGCCCGGCCCACGCCGCGGCCCCGCGCGCCGGCGGCCACCATGAAACTCGCGGTCGCCACGTGCGAGCCCGGCCCGGGCCGGTTCGCGCCCATCTTGGCGGTGCCGAGCACGGCGGCGTCGTCGTCCACCGCCACCGAGGTACGCCCCGGGGGGCGTTCCACCCACACCTCGTGGGCCACCTCGGCCGGCCAGGCCGGGTCGTAGGGGAACGTGTCCCCGGCGGTGACGACGTCGGAGAAGATCGGCCAGACCTGGCCCCAGTCGGCGTCGGTGTAGTCACGGATGCGCACGGCGGGCACGCTAGTCGGGACCCGACCGTCCGGCCACCGGATTCCGTCCACCCGGCCGAGGCCGGCGGGACGACGTCGGACCGCCCCGCCGGGCCATCATGGGCAGGTGGCCGAATCAGTCGCCGACGTCGATCGTCGCGAGGCCGCCACGCCCGCCGGGCCGCCGCCGCCCGGGCCACACACGGCGGTCCCGTGGCTGGTCGGCGCGGCCCTCACCGCCGTCCTGCTGCTGCTCGCCGGCCGCTACGGCTACCACCGCGACGAGCTCTACTTCCTGCTGTGCGGCCGGCACCTCGACTGGGGCTACGTCGACCAGGGGCCGCTCGTGCCCGCCCTGGCCCGGCTGGCCGACACCGTCGCGCCGGGCAACCTGGTGCTGCTGCGCACCCCGTCGGCGGTCATCGGCGGCGCCGCGGTGGTGCTGGTCGCCGCGATCGCCCGGGAGTTCGGCGCCGGTCGGGTCGCCCAGTCGGCGGCGGCGGTGCTCGCCGCCGCCTCGGGCATCGTCCTGGCCGGCGGGCACCTGCTCAGCACCACCAGCGTCGACCTGCTGGTGTGGCTCGTCGCCGCGTTCTGCGTGGCCCGGATGCTGCGCACCGGCGACACCCGCTGGGCGCTCGGCGCCGGGCTCGCCCTCGGCGTGGGAATGCTCAACAAGCCACTGCCCGCCCTGCTCGGCGTCGGCCTGGTCGCCGGGGTCGTGATCGCCGGGCCGCGTCGCCTGCTGCGGGACCGGTGGGTCCTCGCCGGGGCGGTGATCGCCGTGCTGCTCGCCGTGCCGTACGGGGCGTGGCAGGCCGCGCACGGCTTCCCGCAGCTCTCCGTCGCCTCGGCCATCGCTGGCGGCGACAGCTCCTACAGCGGCCGGCTGGACGCGCTCGTGTTGCAACTGCTCATCATCAGCCCGTTCGCCGTCCCGGTGTGGGTGACCGGGCTGGTGGCGCTGCTGCGCCGCCCGGCCTGGTCGGCGTACCGGGCGATCGGCTGGGCGTGGCTGGTGGTGGTCGCGGTCGTCGTGCTGGCCGGCGGCAAGGGCTACTACGACGCGCCGCTGCTGCTGGTGCTCACCGCCGCCGGCGTGACGCCCACCCTCGACTGGGCGCGGCGCGGCGCCGCCCGGGCCCGACAGACCGCACTCGCCGCCGCCGCCGTGCTGATGGCGGCCAGCAGCGCGGTGCTGCTGCTGCCCACGCTGCCGGCCGACCGGCTGCCCGGGTTCGTCGTCGCGGCCAACCCCGACGTCGGCGAGACGATCGGATGGCCGGAGTTCGCCGACTCGGTCGCCGCCGTGCACCGGGGTCTGCCGCCGGCCGAACGCGACCGGGCGGTCATGCTCACCGCCAACTACGGCGAGGCCGGCGCGCTGGCCCGCTACGGCCCGGCGCGTGGCCTGCCCCGCGCGTACTCCGGGCACAACAGCATGGTCACGTTCGGCCGGCCGCCCGACGGCGCCGACGTGGTGATCGCCGTCGGCTGGTCCCGCCCCGACCGGCTGCGCGCCTGGTTCACCGAGGTCACCGAGGCCGGCCGGGTCGACCAGCGGGTCGACGTCGACAACGAGGAGAACGGCGGGCCGATCTTCGTCGCCCGCGGTCCGCGCCGCCCCTGGTCGCACATCTGGGACAGCGAGGTCCGGCACGCCTCCTGAGGCCGGCGGGCCATACTTGTCGCCATGCTCTGGGGTGTCAGCGGGCCGCTCTTCCTCCTCGACTACCTCGGCGCGGTCGCCGTGGCCGCCGCGATCGCCCTGGCCGTACGGGAACTGACCGGCCGGCGGGCCGCCGGCGCGACGCCCGACCGGGTCGAACTGGCCTACCTCACCGACCGCGCGCTGCTGGCCTGCCAGGTGGGGATCGCCGCGCTGCGCCGCGCCGGCGGGGTGAGCACCGGCGAACTCGCCACGCTGCGCGCCAACGGCCCCCCACCGGCCCGACCATCCGGTCTGGTCCGCGCCCTGCACACCGCCCTGCGCCGCCCGCAGACCTGGGCCGCCGTCCTCGCCGACCCCGACGTCGCTCGGGCGCTGCGCCGGATGGTCGGCCGGCTGGTCCGCGACGGTTGGCTGCTCACCCGCGCCCAACGCCGCCGGATCGCGCTGGGCACCCTGCCGCTGTTCGCGATCGCCGCCGTCGGCGTGACCCGGCTCGTGGACAGCGCCGTCGAGGGACGCTCCGCCGGCGGCCCGGCCTCGGTCGCCGGGCTGCTGCTGTGCTGCCTGGCCACCGCGCTGGGCGGCTGGTGGCTGACCGAGGTGCCGGAGACCGGCGCCGCCGCCCGCCGCCTGCTGCGCCGGCTACGACGCGAGCACGCCGACCTCGACCCCGAACGCCGCCCCACCTGGCAGGGACGGGACACCGACGCGCTGCTGACCGCCATGGCGCTGTTCGGTCCCCGCCCGCTGCTCGCCGTCGACCCGGCCTTCGCCGTCCAGGTCGGCGTCGACCCGGACCGCGGCCGACCCCGCCCGGAGCCGAAACCCGCCCGCCGCTGAGCCCTCGACGGGCGGCGGCGACGCCGATGCGGCAGAGTGGCCCCACGACCGCGAGCAGGAGGTGACCCGTGGACGGCCCGACCGGGGTGGTGTTCCCCGCGACCGCCGACGGCCGGCGCAGCACGACCGCGCTGGGACGCGCCGTGGTCGCCGACGCGCTGCGCGCGGTCGACCCGATCGGCGCGCGCTCCGCCGAGCACGAGACCGACTGGCGGCGGGGCTACGTCGGCCACTTCCGCCGCCTGGTCGAGGCCGGCCTGCTCTCCCGCGACGCCGCGCTCACCGTCGCCCGCGACGGCCTCGCCGCGCTGCACACCCGCATGCGGTACGCCCCGCCGCGCGGCGGCCCCGAGACCACACCGGCCGAGGCGTTCGCGTCGGACGACCGGGAACCGCCGCTGCGGACCGCCACGGTCACCGGCTCCGGCCCGGTGGAGCGCGAGCTGTCCCTGCCCTACCGGGGGCAACGCCTGCGCGGCGACGACCTGCGCCGCCGGCTCGACGCGTGGGTCGACGCCGGGGTCATCGAGCCCAGCTGCGCCGAGGCGGTCGGCCGGGTGCTGGCCAACCCGGACTGGCTGGACCTGCGCGACCAACGGATCGTGGTGCTCGGCGCGGGCGCCGAGATGGGCCCGCTGCCCTCGGTGCTGCGCTGGGGCGGCGACGTCGTCGCGGTCGACCTGCCCCGCCCGGAGATCTGGCGCCGCGTCCTGCGTACCGCCCGCCGCCACGGCGGCCGGCTGCACCTGCCCGTGCCGCCGGACACCGGGGACGACGACGCGGCGCTGACCGCCGCCGCCGGGGCGGACCTGCTGCACCGCCTCCCGCAGGCCGCCCGGTGGCTCGCCGGGCTCGACGGTCGGCTCGTGCTCGGCAACTACGTCTACGCCGACGGCGCCACCAACGTCCGGGTGGCCACCGCGGTCGACGCGCTCACCGTCGAGCTGACCGGGCAGCGCCCGGACGCCGCGCTGGCGTTCCTGGCCACCCCCACCGACGTGTACGCGGTCCCCGGCGACGCGGTCGCCCACGCCGAGCGCGGGTACGCCGCCCGTGGCACGGCTCGACGGACCCTGCGGCTGATCTCCGGCGGCCGGCTGCTGCACCGCAACTACCCGCCCGGCGCCGACCCGGGCATCAACGACAGCCTGGTGCCCCAGCAGGGGCCGAACTACGCGCTGGCCAAGCGGCTGCAACGCTGGCGCGCGGCGGTGGCCCGAGACGCCGGCGCCACGGTGTCGTTCACCGTCGCGCCGCCCACCCGCACCCGGTCGGTGCTGCGCAACCGCGCGCTCGCCGCCGCGTACGCCGGGGCGCACCGCTTCGGCGTCGAGGTGTTCGAGCCGGCCACCAGCAACACACTGATGGCCGCGCTGCTCGTGCACGATCTGCGCACCGGCGGTGGACCGGCGCAGGAGCACCCGTGGCGGGACGAAACGTACGCGGCGGCACACGGCGGACTGTGGCGCGTGCCGTACGCCCCGCGCAGCGCGCTGGGCCTGGCGGTGCTGCTGGGCCTCGGCGGGGCCCGGGCCTGAGCGGGTTTCCTTGTCTTGGGCGCCGGGAAGGCTCCGGTATGGCCGAGACATTCGTGAGCGAAGACCTGAAGACGCTGCAGTCGATGGCGCGCGGGGCCGGGATTCCGGATGCCGAGCGTCTGTCCCACGACGACCTGGTGGAGGTGTTGCGCCGGGCCGGGCTGGCCGACGGCAGCCAGGACGACTGGCCGGACCAGCCGATCGAGGATCCGGCGCACCTGGCCGGACTGCCCCGCAGCTCGCTGCGGCAGGGTGACGAGAGCACCGGCGGTCGGGCCGCCGAGGAGGCGATCGGCGCCCGGCCCGGCGAGTCCGGCACCGAGATTGACGACCGCACCGAACGCTGACCGCAAGAACGGGCGGCTCCCGCAGAGCGGGGGCCGCCCGTTCGTGCTCCCGGTACCACGACTACGGCGTGCCGATGATTCCGGGAGGCTGGCCGGGCACGCCGGGCAGCAGTCCCGCCGCTGACAACCGATCGGGCCGCCCGAACGGTTTCCTCACTGTCGGGCTCCACAAGGGAGCCCAGGTCAGGTCAGGTGGTGGCTCTGTTGCGCAGAAACTCGATCATGGTCCTCGTTCCGGTGCTGGCCGCGGTCGGCCTCGTCGCTCCCAGCCCGGCGATCGCCGACGCCGGCGCTTCCTCGCCTCGCGTCGCCGGCCCGTCCCACCGCACCTACTTCCCGTCCCGCATCGCGTTGCCGGACGGCTTCACACCGGAGGGACTCACCATCGGCCGCGGCACCACGGTCTACGTGGGGTCCATCCTCGACGGCGCGATCTGGCGGGGGGACCTGCGCACCGGACGGGGCGCAGTACTGGTGCCGGGGGTGCCCGGCACCGACAAGGCGGGACTGAAGGTGGACGCGCAGGACCGGCTCTGGACCGCCGACTTCTCCGGTGGCGGCGCCAGCGTGTACCACGCTCGGACCGGTGCCCTGCTGGCTCGCTACCGGTTCACCGATCAGCCCGGAAGCCTGGTCAACGACTTGGTGATCACTCCCCGGGCGGTGTACTTCACCGACTCCACCCGACCAGTGCTGTATGTCGTGCCACTTGGTCCCCGTGGCCGGCTGCCGGCCGGCTCGGCCGTTCGGACGCTCGCCCTCAGCGGGCCGGCGGCCGAACCGGACGCGTTCGCGAACGGGATCGTCACGCTGCCGGACGGAGACCTGCTGGTCGCCCAGATGCTCGCCGGTCGGCTGGTCCGGATCGATCCGGCCACCGGTGCCAGCCGTGCGTTCGACCTCGGCGGCTACTCCGTGACCCGGGCCGACGGGTTGGTGCGGCGGGGCCGCACCCTCTACGTCATCCGCAACCTGACCAATGTCGTGGCCGTCTTCCGGCTGTCGCCCGGGTACGACTCCGCGACTCTGGTCCGAGAGATCACCGATGTGCGACTGCGGGTGCCGGCGACCGGCGACCTCTTCGGACCCTGGCTGTACGTGGTCAACGGCCGGTTCGACGTCGAGCCGACACCGAGCACCGACTACGACATCGTCCGGCTGCCCGCCTGGCAGTGAGACGACGCCGACTGACCGGGGCCGCCGGCCCAGGTCAGCCGGCCGCTCGGGTGAGTCGCCCCGCTGACCGGGGCGGCTCACCCGTCTTCTCGTCGCCGGGTGACCCCGCTGAGCCCCGGCACGGGGCCGGCATCTGGCGGACCGGGGGCAGGACCGCAGAGCGTTGTCGGAGGACGTCTCTACGCTTTCTGCATGCTGTCCCAGGTGACCGGCCTGTCCCGGCACTTCACGGAGGAATCACTACGCTCCTACCTGCTGGCCCGCTCGCAGCGCCTGCCGACGGGCTGCCTCGTGGTGCGTGGATATGGCGGCCAGCGCGGCGTCTACCAGAAGCTCGCCGGACGCGCCTGGGCCCACATCGCGGCATACGCGGTCTTCGTCGGCGGCTACCGGCCGGACCTTGACGTCCATCACGACTGCGGTGTGCCCGACTGCATCGAGCCGACCCACCTGCGTCAGCTCAGTCACGCCGACAACTGTCGGGAACGTCGACAGCAGTCGCTCTGCCGTAACGGACACGACCGGGAGGTCGATCCCGACACCGGACGCTTCCGGAAGGTGTGCCGTCGCTGCAACAGCGAAGCGCAGAGGCGGTGGCGTGAGCGGCGCGCGGCCGAGGTGGCCGCGGCCAAAGCTTCCTACCGGTCGTGAACGGGACGTCGTGGCCGCCCGGTACACCACCGTAAAGCCTTACGCATAGGAACTGTCATTATGATGTACCGCCCTTTCGTCCGTTATGTCTGCGCTAATTAATGGATTGTCGTTACCGGTAATCCGTTAATTAGGGCGTGGGTCGGCGGTAAAGCGCTTGAGGCGTACCTCGGCCCTCGCTTACGGTCGCCGCGACCCCGCACCCCTGAGGACAGAGGACGAACCGCGTGACCCCGCCTGCTCTCTGAACCTGACACGCCTTTCACCCACCCCGAGCCGACGCTTCCCCGTCGGCTCCGCCGGGCTGCCTCCACGCGCCCGGTCACACGGCGATCGAGGCCGCGCGTCATCGGCCTCGTGTCAGGTCTACAGAGATCAGGTTTTCCGTCCTCATGTCTTCATCACCCCATGTCGTGCTGCCCTGGTTCGTCCGCCGGACCAGGGTTCCGCTGCTGTCACTGCGCTGCGTGGACTGCCGATCGGAGTCCGCCACCACCGGCGACGGCCGGTTCCGGGTCAACGCCAACGGCAAACTGCTCGACGTCTGGCTGCTGGTCCGATGCGTCTCCTGCGACCGGACCAGCAAGCTGACCGTGCACGAGCGGGCGCCGGTCAGCTCGCTCGACCCGGCCACGCTCCACGGCTACCACGTCAACGACCCGGTCCTGGTCGCCGTCACACTGGTCGATCCGGCGCTGGCCCGGCGCGGTCGCTTCACGTTGGACTGGACCGGCGCCTGGCGTCTGGACACCCCGACCGAACGGCCCGCCGAGGCGTGGCCGCTGCGGGTCGAGGTCACCTTCGAGGACCCGGTGCCGGTGCGCCCGGACCGGCTCATCGCCCACGGCCTGGGCCTCAGCCGGCACGAGGTGCTGCGCCGGGTCAAGGGCGACGTGTCGCTGCGCCGCCCGAGAAGCACCGACTTCACCTTCACCGTGCTGGCCGAGGGTTAGCGACGCGCCGGTCGTGGCGGGGCACCCCGCCCGCCACGACCGGCGCGTGGGCGACACTTGCGGAGTGACAACGACGATCGTGCCGATGACCTGTGCTCATCCGGCGTTCGACCGCACCGCTGCCCTGTTCGACGCCTACCGGGTGCACTACGGCCTACCGTCATCTCCCGAGACGACCCGCTCCTGGCTGCACGATCAGCTCGCACAGCACCGGATCTCCGCTGCTGCCGCCGTCCAGGCCGACCAGGTCTGCGGTTTCGTCACGGCCATGGTCATGCCCGCATCGCTCATGCTGGGCACCGCGTGGTCGATCCGTGACCTGTACGTGGACCCGCGCCACCGCCGTAGCGGTGTCGCGTCCGCACTCCTGCAGCACGTCATCCACAGTGCTCGTGCTGCCGGTGCCTCGCGCCTGTCGCTGCAGACCGAGACCGACAACGTCCCGGCCCTGACGCTCTACACGCAGGCCGGCTTCCGGCCCGTCACCGGCCTGGAACTACTCAATCTCCGCCTCGACCCCACCCCGGAAGATCCAGGAGACACGACCTAGGCTGGTTCCGTCGATGAGGATCCATCTCGGGAGGCACGATGGCGGGTCGGGCACGGGAGGTCGTCGAGCGGGTCCTGCGCGCCAGCCGGGAGGGCGACGTCGAGGCGTTCGTGGAGCTGATGGCCCCGGAAGGCTACATCGAGTGGCCGTTCCGCCCCGCCGGTGTGCCCGGCCGGGTGCGGGGGCGGGCCGACGTCCGCCGGCACCTGATCGAGACGGCCGGCACCCTGATCACGTTCGACGAGTACCGCGACGTGGTGATCCACGAGACGCTCGACCCCGAGGTGGTCATCGTGGAGTACGACGCCGTCGGCAGCGTGGTCGCCACCGCGGAGCCGTTCGAGCAGACGGTGATCGCCGTGTTCCGCGTCCAGGACGGACTCGTCGTGTCCTACCGCGACTACATCAACCCGCTGCCGCTGATGGAGGCGCTGACCGGCGGCGCGGGAAACCGCTGAGGCGAACGACGGAAAGGCGGGTCCATGGGACACGACGACCAGGTCCGACACTCCTCGTCCTTCGGCGCGGCGGCGACCGCGTACGCCGAACACCGCCCGGACTACGCGCGCGACGCGGTGCGGTGGGCGCTCGCACACTCGCCCGGCCCGCGGGTGCTCGACCTCGGCGCCGGCACCGGCAAGCTCACCGCCGGACTGCGCGCGGCCGACGTCGACGTCAGCGCGGTGGAGCCCGATCCGGCGATGCTGGCCGAGCTACGCCGCGCGGTGCCGGACGTCCGCGCGCTGCCGGGCAGCGCCGAGGCGATCCCGCTGCCGGACGCGTCCGTCGACGCCGTGCTGGCCGGCAACGCGATGCACTGGTTCGACATGGCCGCCGCCGGTCCGGAGATCGCCCGGGTGCTCGCGCCCGGCGGCACTCTGGCCGGGCTGTGGAACGTGCTGGACGACCGGGTGGACTGGGTCGCCGAGTTGGCGCGGGTCAGCGGGAGCGCCGCCGTCGGCCCTCGGGACACGCCCGCCTCCTGGCGCGTCGAGACGGCGCGGATGCACGTCCCGACCAACGGCGCCGCCGCCCGGTTCGAACGTCCGGAGCAGGCCGAATTCCCGCACGGACAGCGTCGTACCGCCGACTCCCTGGTGGCGACGCTGGCCACCCGCGCCGGGATGCTGGTCATGCCGGCGGAGGAACGCGACGCCACGCTCGGCCGGATCCGCGCGTTCCTGGCGAGCCGCCCGGAGACCGCGGCCGGCGAGTTCACGCTTCCGATGCTGACCTGCGTGCTCCGCGTGCGGCGACGCTGAACCCGCGCGGATGCCGTCTCATGCGCCGCGCGCTAGGCAGCGCTCGCCCGGGGCCAGTCCGTGAAGGCCTTGCGCAGCTCGTGGATCTGCGTGGGGGTGAGTCGGTAGAGCGCGAAGACGGTGTCGGGTAGCCGGTCGAGCCGTCGGATCGCATCGGAGACCTCTTCGTCGGTGAGGTCGGGATCGGCGCGACGCCCGAGCGTGATCAACTCATGCCGGTCGTGACGCTTCATGAGCGCCGCGACATCTATGTAGTCGCGGGGTTGAGCACGGGTAACCATGGCTGCGACCTTCGTGCCGATGACGTCGTCGAGGTGCAGCACCGGGCCGATGTCGAGGACAACGGGGCTGGCGGTGCGGGCGAAGCGCACGAGTTGCAGCCGAACGGCCTGGTCGTCCCGGTGTACCTCGAACTCGGTCATCTCCTGGTCTAAGCCGTAGAAGACACCGCTCAACTCGCTGGACTCGGCCATGATCTCGACCTGGAAGCCCGCGTCGAGCAGGGCGCCGCGGACGTGTCCGCTCGCGGCGGCGACGCCTCCGTCGACGTTCGTGAAGAGGTCGACGTCCTCGGTGGGCCGTTCACCGATGCCGTGAGCGATCAGTGCCTGACCACCGGCGAGGGCAAACCCGTGGCTACTCGCTGCGGCGAGCGCGATGCGGGCTACGTCGTGCTGGAACTGGTCGGGTGCAGACGACATCAGGCGGCAGCCTCGCGGGAGCGCAGGACCGGGTGACGCTCCTCCCAGGCGTGCCGCACCCCCCGGGGAAGGTAGAGCTGGGGCCAGAGTCGGACGAGGGTGGGGCCGTGCAACCAGGTGCGTAGTTCGTCGGATCGGACGGCTTCGGTGAGCACGGTCTCGTACATCCAGGTCAACAGGCCCGGCCGGTCGAGGTCGACGTGCCGGTCAGGCTGCCAGAACAGGCGGTGGGGCAGCTCGACGACGCCGGTGGTCGGGCCTCTCAACTCGCCGAGATCAGCGACCACGGCGGGCCGTCGTCCCGGCCGCGCCTCGTGCGGTCGACGCGAGCTGCGGACGAAACCGCTCGGATCCATGTCCCCAGAATAGGCCCTGGTGACCTGCGTTCGGGCCACGCCGGGCGCGGCCGGTCAGGAATCGGCGTGCCACAGGGTTGTGCGGCGGCGCCCGGTCAGCGGCGCCACCAGCGCCAGCCGCGGCGGGGACGCCCCGCGCGTCGACCGGTGTCCTGCGGCTCCGCCGCGGCGGCCGCCGACCGCTCGGCCGCGGCGCGTTCCCGGTCGGCCCGCCACCGGCGCACCGCCTCGTCGACGTTGACCGGGCGGACCACCACCCGCGGCCCGGTCGGGGTGCGCAGCCAGGCCACCACCTCGGTGTTGAGCGCGGCCACGTACGACCGCACCGCCTCCTCGGTGGGCAGGTCGCGCAGCTCGGCCGGGAGCTGCTCGATGCGGCGGCGCAACTGCAGCGGCGTGGGCAGCATCAGGTCGGACGGGATCTGTTCCCGCTCCATGAAGCTGCGGATCCACCAGCCCTCGTCGTAGGGCAGGTCCCGGCCCGGGATCGGCTTGCCCGCGCCCGGCAGGTTGTCGAACTCGCCGCGCTCCTGGGCCGAGCGGATCTGCGCCTCGACCGCGGCCTCCCAGCCTGTCGTCACCGCCGTCACCTCCCGTACCCACCGTATCCGCCGGTTCCCGACCAGGGTCAGCGTCGGACGGGCCCGGGGTTGTTCCCGGCCGTGCCGGGAGCAGGCGTAGCGTGCCCGGCATGCGCGACTGGCTGATCGGGCTCGGGGTGGCGCTGGCCTGCCTGGTGGTGAGCTGGGCGGTGCTCGTGCTGCTGGCCCGGCGGCTGCCGCCCGGGCCGCTGCGTGACCTGGCCGCGTTCCTGCCCGACTGCGCCACCACGGTGCGGCGGCTGCGCCGGGACCCGAGGGTGCCGCGCCGCGCCCGGATCGCGATCATCGTCGCCGGTGTCTGGGTGGCCAGCCCGATCGACCTGATCCCGGAGTTCCTGCCGGTGATCGGCCCGTTGGACGACGTCGTGGTGGTCGCCCTCGCGCTGCGCTACGCCGGCCGGCAGGTGCCCCGGCAGGTGCTGCTCGACGCGTGGCCGGGCGAGCCGCGCCTGCTGCTGCGCCTGCTCGGCGCCCCGGCGGACTGACGGTCAGGTCAGCCGGCGGACGTGCCGGTGCCCGTCGCGGGGGAACGGTGGACGGGCCGGCAGCACCTCGACGAAGGCGTACCCGCTCTTCTCCGCCACCCGGCAGGAGGCCGGGTTGTCGATCTGGTGCAGCAGCTCCAGGCGGGTCAGCCCACCGGCGGCGAACCGGGCGAACGCCCAGCCGGTGACCGCCTCGACCGCCCGGGGCGCGACGCCCCGCCCGCGCGCCGGCGCCGCCGTCCAGTAGCCGACCTCGGCGTCCGGGCGGCCCGGCCGGACCTCCTTGAGCACCACGCAGGCCACCAGCCGCTCCCCCGGCGCGTCCTCCACCACCGCGAAGCTGAACCGGCGGTCGGCGGCCCAGCCCTGCCGGCTGCGGCGCACATAGTCCCGCGCCTCGGCCGGGGTGGTCACCGGGCGGCTGGTCCAGGCCCGCAGCACCGGGTCCCGGTAGGCCTCCAAGAGCGCGTCGGCGTCGCCGTCGCGCCACGGACGCAACAGCAGACCGGGCGCGGTGGGGGTGGCGTCGGCGGACAACACGATCGACATCCGGTCAGTATGGCGTCGTCCGGGTGGCGCGCGTCACCCCGCGCGGCGGCCGGAGCAGGACCGTGGCGTCACCGCCGGCGGCGTAGGGTCCGGGGCAGGGCCGACGGCGGGAGGGCGACATGGTCACGCTCGGTGCGGTGGTGGGGATCGCCCTGGTGGCGCTCGGTCTGGTGCTCACACCCGGGCCCAACATGGTCTACCTGGTGTCCCGGTCGGTCACCCAGGGCCGGCGGGCCGGCCTCGTGTCGCTGCTCGGGGTGGCGGTCGGGTTCGGCGTCTACCTGGCCGCCGCGGTCGCCGGCATCGCCACCGTCTTCGTGCTGGTGCCGCCGCTCTACACGGCCGTGAAGCTGGCCGGCGCGGCCTACCTGCTCTGGTTGGCGTGGCGCACGCTGCGCCCGGGCGGTCGGTCCGCGTTCACCCCGGCGCCGCTGCCGCCGGACCGGCCCCGACGGCTGTTCACCATGGGTCTGGTCACCAACCTGCTGAATCCGAAGATCGCCATCCTCTACGTGTCGCTGCTGCCGCAGTTCGTGGACCCGTCGCGCGGACACGTGGCGGTGCAGAGCCTGCTGCTCGGGCTGACCCAGATCGGCATCGCGCTGACCGTGAACGCGCTGATCGTGCTCAGCGCGGGGTCGGTGTCGGCGTTCCTCACCCGCCGGCCGGGCTGGGCCCGCGTCCAGCGTTACGTGATGGGCACGGTGCTGGCCGGGCTCGCGGTGCGCATCGCCGCCGACCGCTCGCGCGCCGCCGTCGCCACCCCCTGAGGCGGTACGCGCTCGCGCAGCACCGCCACGCCGCCCGGCGCGAGGGTGAGCACCTCCGCGACCGGCTCGTCGGTGAGCAGCTCGTGTCCGTCGGTCGCCACCCGCTGCGGCCGGTCGGTGTGGTTGAACAGGTACAGGCGGGTGTGGTCGCCGGCGTGCCGGCGTACCGCCTCGACGCCCGGGGGCGCCTCGGGGCAGGTGGGGCCGACGCCGGCGCGGCGGGCCACGTCGGTGAGCAACCGCCGGTAGGTGTCGTCGTCGGGGCGGGTGGAGACGTACCAGGTGAGGGCGTCGCCGACCCGCTGTCGGGTCACCGCCGGCCGGCCGTCCAGCACCCCGCCGATGTAGGCGGTGACCGGCTCCGCCCCGGTCAGGTGCACCGTCTCCGACCAGATCCGGCCGATCCCGCCGCTGGTCAGCGGCACCCGTTCGTCGTCGGCGAGCGGGTGGAACTCCTCCACCCGCACCCCGAGCAGGTCCCGGTACGCGCCCGGGTAGCCGCCGGGACGCACGCGGGCGTGTTCGTCGGCGACCCCGCTGAGCCAGGTGACCAGCAGGTGCCCGCCGGCGTGGACGTGGCGGCGGACCCAGTCGACGGTGGCGTCGGAGGCCAGGTAGAGCGCGGGGAGCAGGAGCAGCCGGTGCCCGTCGAGCGGGTCGCCGGGGGTCACCAGGTCGACGGTGATGCCGGCGTGCCACAACGCCCGGTGCGCGGCGGCCACCTCGCCCGGGTGGTCGAGGCCGTCGCGGGGCATGCCGGGGTGGCGCAGCGCCCAGCCGCTGGCGGTGTCGTGGGCGATCGCGACGCCCGCCTGCACCGCACCGCAGGCGGTGCCGGCGAGCCGGCCGAGCATGGCGCCGAGCCGGGTGACCTCGCGGAACACCCGGGTGTCCGCGCCGGCGTGCGACACCACCGCGGAGTGGAACCGTTCCGCGCCGCCGGCCGGTGCGCGCCACTGGAAGAACATCACCCCGCCGGAGCCGCGGGCCACGTGCGCGAGGCTGTGCCGGATCATCCGGCCCGGTTCCTTGGTGTGCATGCGGTGGGCGGTGTGGATCTGGCTCGGCGCGCTCTCCATCAGCAGCCACGGCACGGGACGGCCGGCCCCGTGGCGGGCCCAGCCCCGCGCGAGGTCGGCGGCGAGCGCGGTCTGCTCCTCGGCGCCCCGGTCGGTGCGGGACGGGTAGTGGTCGACGGCCACCAGGTCCACCTCCCGCGCCCAGCGGGCGTGGTCGACGGGCACCCAGTCGCCGAGCGCGTAGTTGGTGGTGACCGGCACCGCCGGGTTCGCCGCGCGCAGCAGGTCCCGCTGCGCGGTGTACGCGGACAGCAGCGTGTCGGACCAGAACCGGCGGAAGTCGAGCAGCTGCCCGGGGTTGCCCAGGTACTGCGTGGCGCGGGGCGGGGCGACCTGCGCCCAGTCGGTGTAGTGCTGGCCCCAGAAGCTGGTCACCCAGGCGTCGTTGAGCGCGTCGAGGTCGCCGTACCGGTCGGTGAGCCAGCGGCGGAACGCCGTCTCGACGTGCCCGCAGTGGCAGGTGGTGCCGTACTCGTTGTGCACGTGCCACAGCGCCAGCGCCGGGTGGTGGGCGTACCGGGCGGCCAGCACCTCGGCGATGCTCCGGGCGGCGGTCCGGTAGGCGGGCGCGGCGGCGCAGTAGGTGTCCCGGCTGCCGTGGTGCAGGCGTACCCCGTCGGCGGTGACCGGCAGCGCGTCCGGGTGGGCGAGGGAGAACCAGGGCGGCGGCGAGGCGGTGGGGGTGGCGAGCGCGGCCCGGATGCCGGCGTCCTGCAGCAGGTCCAGCACCCGGTCGAGCCAGTCCAGGGTGTAGCGGCCGGGTGCGGGCTCCAGGCGGGACCAGGCGAACACGCCGACGGTGACGAGGTCGATGCCGGCGGCGCGCATCAGCGCGACGTCCTCGCGCCACACCGTCTGAGGCCACTGCTCCGGGTTCCAGTCGCCGCCGTACCGGAGTCGACCGTCGGCCCACAGTCCTTTAGTTGTCATCAAAGCCAAAGTAAGAACAGGTGAGAGCGAAAGTCAATGCGGTCGCTCATTGACAGTTAGTTGTGGTTCCAAAGAAACTGGCGGAACCGCCCGTGTCGCCGCGAGGAGACGCCCATGCTGTACCGCCCGCCCCTGGTCCCGTTCGAGACGTTCGTGGCCGACCCGCCCGACCTGCCGGTGCGCGCCCCCGGCGAGGAGGGCGCCGACGACGTGCTGCGGGCCGAGGTGGCCGCCACCGACGCGCACGGGGTCACGCTCACCGCCACCTGCGCCTCCGGCCGCACCGTGGTCGCCCGGGTGGAGGCCGCCGGCCACGGCATCCTGCGGGTACGCCTCGCCGACGACCTCGCCGTGCGCAGCCGCTCGGCGCGGGCGCTGCCCCTGGTCCGGCCCGCCCCGCACCCGGCCGTGGTCACCGTCGACGACGCGTACGCGCGCGTGGACGCCGGCGCGGCGGTCGCCGAGGTGCGCCTCGACCCGTGGGGGCTGCGGTTCCTCACCCCGGACGGCCGGCTGCTGCTGGCCGCCGACACCGGCACCCGGGACATCAGCGGCCGGCGGCGCACCCTGCCGTTCGGGCGCTCCACCGTGGACGGTGAGCCGGCCGCCTGGCACGAGAGCTTCGTCGCCCCCGGCGACGAGCGGTTCGTCGGCTTCGGGGAGAAGTTCACGCCGCTGGACAAGCGCGGGCAGCGACCGCTGATGTGGAACTTCGACGCCTTCGGCGGGGAGTCCGACCGGTCGCACAAGAACGTGCCCTTCTACCTCTCCGACCGCGGCTACGGGGTGCTCGTCGACAGCGGCCTGCCGGTGCAGTTCGACGTCTGCGCCAGCACCCACAGCAGCGTGCAGGTGCTCGTCCCGGACGACCTGCTCGACTACTACGTGCTGGCCGGCCCGACCCCGGCGCAGGTGCTCGACCGGCTGGACGCGCTGACCGGCCGGCCCTATCTGCCGCCGCGCTGGGCGTTCGGGGCCTGGATCTCCTCCGGCTTCTTCCCGGACAGCCAGCAGCGGGTGCTGGAGCGGGCCCGGCTGATCCGCGAGCGGGACATCCCCTGCGACGTGCTGCACCTGGACTGCTACTGGCAGGTCGCCGGGCGCTGGTCGGAGCTGCGCTGGGACGAGCGGGCCTTCCCCGACCCGGCCGCAATGCTCAAGGACCTGGCCGAGCAGGGGTTCCGGGTGTGCCTGTGGATGAACCCCTACCTGATGACCGACAGCCCGCTCTACGCCGACGCCGAGGCCGCCGGCTACTTCCTGCGCCGCCCGGACGGCGCCACGTACGTCGCCGACACCTGGCACGGCAGCTATCCGGTCTGCGCCATGGTGGACCTCACCAACCCGGCGGCGGTGCGCTGGTTCCAGGGCCTGCTGCGCCCCCTGCTCGCGCAGGGCGTCGCGGTGTTCAAGACCGACTTCGCCGAGGCGGTGCCCGCCGACGCCGTGGCGCACAACGGCATGACCGGCGTCGAGCTGCACAACGTGTACGCGCTGCTGTTCAACGACGCGGTCGCCGACGTCACCGAGGAGGTGGCCGGGCACCGCACGGTCTGGGCACGCTCGTCGTACCTGGGCGGGCAGCGGCACAGCGCCCAGTGGAGCGGCGACGTCAACGCCACCTGGCCGGGAATGGCCAGCACGCTGCGCGGCGGGCTCTCCCACGGCCTGTCCGGGGTGCCCTTCTGGAGCCACGACACCGGCGGCTTCCACGGCACCCCCGACGCGGACCTGTACGTGCGCTGGACCCAGTTCGGCGCGCTGTCGCCGCTGGTCCGTCTGCATGGCACCACCAGCCGGCTGCCCTGGGACTTCCCGCCGGAGGCGGAACGGCACGCGGTGGCCGCGCTGCGGCTGCGGTACCGGCTGCTGCCGTACCTCTGGTCGGCGGCAGTGGACGCGGCCCGCACCGGCGCTCCGATGCTGCGCGCACTGCTCGTCGACACCCCGGACGACCCCACCGCCTGGACCACCGACCTGCAGTACCGTCTCGGCCGCGACCTGCTGGTCGCGCCGGTGCTCGACCCGTCCGGGGAACGCGCCGTCTACCTGCCGGCCGGCGACGACTGGCTGGACGCGACCACCGGTGAGAGCCACCGCGGCGGCCGACACCTGCGGGTACGCGTGCCGATCGACCGCCTGCCGCTGTACGTGCGACGCGGGGCGCTGGTCCCGGTGACCCCGGCCGCCCCCACCGTCGCCGAGGGGCCGTTCCGCGACGTCACGCTCGTGGCCTGGGGCGGCGCCGACGGCGTCACGGTCATACGCGACGAGGCCGGCGACACCACGGTCACCGCCGCCCGCGACGGCGACACGCTGCACGTGCGGGTGGACGGGCCGCTGGACGTGCGCGGAGTCTCGGTGGTCGGGGCGGACCCGCCGCGCCGGATCGTGCTCGACGGCGAGACCGTGCCGCCGACCGCGTTCGAGCCGTGGTTCGGGGGCTGACTCCGGCCCTCCGGACCGTCGCCGATTTAGTTTAAGCTGTAGCCGAAACCGGGGCCGGGCGCAGGAGGCGGGCAGTTCGTGATCAGCATCGACCGGCCGTCACGGACGGCCGACCTGGGCGACGTACGGGTGGCCAACCGGGCCGCGGTGCTGCGGCACGTCCGGCTGCACGCCCCCTGCTCCCGGGCCGACGTCGCCGCCCGCACCGGGCTGAACAAGGCCACCGTCTCCAGCCTGGTCGGCGAGCTGGTCGAGCACGGTCTGCTGCGCGAGACCGGACTGACCGAGAACCGGGTGGGCCGCCCGGCGACCATGCTCGTGCTCGACGGCTCCCGCTACGTCGGGCTCGGCCTGCGCATCGGCGCCGACGAACTGGTCGTGGTCGCCGTCGACGTGGCCGGCGAACGGGTCCTCACCTGGCGGCGGGCGTTCGCCGCCGCCACCGCCGGCCCGGACGAGACCGTGGCGGCGCTCGCCGCGCTGGCCCGCCGGGCGATCAACCGGGTCACCGGCACGGGCCGCACCGTGCTGGGCCTCACCGTGGGCGTGCCCGGCCCGGTGGACGCCGACGGCGTGGTGCCGGCGGCGCCGGCACTGGGCTGGCGCGGTGTGCCGCTCGCCGCCGCGCTGCGTCGCGCCCTGCGCGACCCGGGTTTCCCGATCGGCGTCGACACCGACGCCAACCTCGCCGTCTCGGCCGAGCTGCGACACGGTCCGTACGCCGGCACGGCCGACCTGGTGCACCTCACCGGCGGGCCGACCGCCGGGGTGGTCAGCGGCGGGCGGCTGCTGCGTGGCGGCCGGGGCTTCGCCGGCGAGATCGGCCACCTGCCGGTGCTGCCGGACGGGCCGGCGTGCGGGTGCGGTCGTCGGGGTTGTCTCGCCGCGCTCGTCGGCGTGGACGCCGTGGTGCGCCGCCTGCTGCCGGACGCCTTGCAGGACGGTCCGGTCACCGACCACCTGCCGGAGATCGAGCGGATCCAGGCGCTCGCCCGCGCCGGGAACGACCCGGTGCGGACCGGGCTCACCGAGGTCGGCCGGCAGCTCGGGCGGGCGGTGTGCGTCCTGGTCGACCTGCTCGACCCGGAGGTCGTCGTGCTGGGTGGGCACCTGGCCGCGCTCGCGCCGTGGCTGCTGCCGGCCGTCCGCGCCGAACTCGCCGACCGGACCCTGGCACCGCCGCCGGTGGTCCGGGTCGAGGCCAGCACGCTGGGCTCGGAGGCCAGCGCCCTCGGCGGCGCCACCGCCGCACTGGCCACCGTGGAGGCCGGGCACCTGCCCGCCGCCTGACCCCTTGACCGCGCCCGCGCGGGGTGCCAACCTCGGTAACGCCGTCACCGCGACCGGGCAACCCGGTGCCGGCGTGTTTTTCGGCGGTCGTCGAAGCGCTTCACCACCGCTCCGGGCCGACGCCGCCGCCCGACCACCACCCCCCTTTCCGCGTGCGCGCCGCCGTCTCCCGGCCCGGTTGTCGAAGCGCTTCGACACACCGGGGTGCCGCACGCTTCCCCGGAGGCGCCCGCCATGACCGATCCCGTCGCACCCCGTCCCGACGACCTGCTGGCCCGGCTCACCCTGCCGGAGAAGCTCGGCCTGCTGCACCAGTGGCAGGCGCCGGTCCCCCGGCTCGGCCTACCGGCGTTCCGCACCGGCACCGAGGCGCTGCACGGGGTGGCCTGGCTCGGCGAGGCCACCGTCTTCCCGCAGGCGATCGGGCTGGCGAGCAGCTGGAACCCGGACCTGATCCGGGCGGTCGGCGCCGCCGTCGGCGACGAGGTCCGGGCCAAACACCAGGCGGACCCGGGTCGGGTCGGGCTCAACGTGTGGGCGCCGGTGGTCAACCCGCTGCGCGACCCCCGGTGGGGCCGCAACGAGGAGGGCTGGTCCGAGGACCCGTGGCTGACCGGCCGCCTGGCCACCGCCTACGCCCGCGGGCTGCGCGGCGACCACCCCACCCGACTGCGGACCGCGCCGACACTCAAGCACTTCCTCGGCTACAACAACGAGACCGACCGGGCGGTCACCTCCAGCGACCTGCCGCCGCGCGTGCTGCACGAGTACGAGCTGCCGGCGTTCCGCGCCCCGCTGGCCGCCGGGGCGGCGGTGGCCGTGATGGCGTCGTACAACCTGGTCGACGGCGTGCCGGCGCACCTGAGCCCGCTCATCGACGGGGAGTTGCGCGGCTGGGCCGACGACGAGGTGCTGGTGGTCGGCGACGCGGGCGCGGTCGGCAACATCGCCGGCGTGCAGGCGTACCTGCCCGACCACGTCACCGGGTTCGCCGCCGCGCTGCGCGCCGGGATCGACAGCTTCACCGAGGACGACGACGACCCCGGCCCCACAGTGGCCCGGTTCACCGAGGCCCTGGCGCGCGGGCTCGTCACCGAGTCCGACGTGGACCGCGCGGTCCGGCGGATCCTGTCGGTGCGCACGCGCCTGGGTGACCTGGACCCGCCCGGCCACGACCCGTACGCCGGGGTGCCGGCCGACGTGGTGAACTGCCCCGCGCACCAGGAACTCGCCCGGGAGGCCGCCCGCCAGTCGGTCGTGCTGCTGCGCAACGACGGTCTGCTGCCGCTGGCACCGGACACCCGGGTCGCGGTGCTCGGCCCACTCGCCGACACCGTGCTCACCGACTGGTACAGCGGCACGCCGCCGTACGCGGTGAGCGCGTACCGGGGGCTGCTCGGCCGACTGCCCGACGTGCGCACCCACTGCGGCGCGGACCGGATCACGTTACGCGTCGGCGAACGGGCCGTGCGGTGCGTCGACGGCGCACCGCTGACCCTCGGCGACGGCGCACCGACGGAGTTCGACGTGGTCGACTGGGGGCAGGGCGTGGTGGCACTGCGCGTGGCCCACCACGGCCGGTACGTCGGCGCCCAGGACTCCGGCACGCTGGTCGACGACCGTCCAGGCCCGGGCGGCTGGGTGGTCCGGGAGACGTTCCGCCTGCGCCACCGGCCCGACGGCACCGCGCTGCTGCACCACCTGGCCACCGGCCGGCACGTCGGTGTCGACCCGGACGGCCGCCTGCGCGTCGACACCGGCGACCCGGCCGGGTTCACCGTCGACCTGGTCGTCGACGGGGCCGCCGAGGCCGCCGCGCTGGCCGCCGCCGCCGACGTGGCGCTGGTGGTGCTCGGCAACCATCCGATGGTCAACGGGCGGGAGACCGAGGACCGGGCCGACCTGGCGTTGCCGTCCGGCCAGCAGGACCTGCTGCGCGCCGTGCGGGCGGCGAACCCGCGTACCGTGCTGGTGCTGACCAGCAGCTACCCGTACGCGGTGGGCGGGGCGCGGGAACACCTGCCGGCGGTGCTGTGGAGCGCCCACGGTGGACAGGAACACGGCAACGGGCTGGCCGACGTGCTGCTCGGCGCCGCCGACCCGGGCGGCCGGCTCACCCAGACCTGGTACGCCGACACCGCCGAGCTGCCCGACCTGCTCGACTACGACGTCATCGGCGCCGACGCCACCTACCTCTACCACCGGGGCGAGCCGCTGTACCCGTTCGGGCACGGGCTCAGCTATGCCGCGTTCGACTACGCTGACCTCCGGCTGAGCACCGCCACGGCGCACGCCGGCGAGGAGGTGCAGGTGAGCGTCGAGGTCACCAACACGGGCCGCCACCCGGGCACCGAGGTGGTGCAGCTCTACACCCGGCAGCGTCGTTCCCGGGTCAAGCAGCCGCTGCGGCAGCTGCGCGACTTCGCCCGGGTCACCCTCGACCCGGGGTGCGCGGCCCGGGTGACGCTGCGGCTGCGTACCGCCGATCTGGCCTGGTGGGACGAGAACCGCGCCGCGACGGTGGTGGAGGACGCCGTCCACTCGGTGCTGGTCGGCCGGTCCGCCCGGGACGTGCGGCTGGTCGGCGCGCTCGCCGTCACCGGCGGCGACGCCGCGCCGGTGACCACCGACGGGCGGTCGGGGGCCGCCCGGTGACCGGCCGGGTCGCCGGTGACCAGGTCACCATCGCCGACGTGGCCCGCCACGCCGGGGTCGCCGCCAGCACCGTGTCGTACGTGCTCAGCGGCAAGCGCGCCATCTCGGCGACGACCCGGGGCCGGGTGCTGGCCAGTGTCCGCGCGCTGGGCTACCACCCCAACGCCGGGGCGCGGGCGCTGGCCAGCCGCCGCGCCAACGTGATCGCCCTGGTGCTGCCGCTGCGCACCGGCATGCAGGTGCCGGTGGTGATGCGGTTCGCCACCGCGGTGGTCACCACCGCCCGCCGCCACGACCACGACGTGCTGCTGGTGACCGCCGACGAAGGGCCGGCCGGGCTGCACCGGATCGCCGGCAGCGCGTTGGTCGACGGCGTCCTGCTGATGGACGTGGAGCTGGAGGACTCCCGGGTGCCGTTGCTGCGGGAGCTGGCGCTGCCCGGCGTGCTGATCGGGCACCCGACCGACAGCAGCGGGCTGGCCTGCGTGGACCTGGACTTCCGGCGGGCCGGGGAGCTGTGCGTGGAGCACCTGGCCGGCGCGGGGCACCGGCGGATCGCGTTGCTCGGCGCGCCGGCCGCCGTCTACGACCGGGGCACCGGCTTCGCCCACCGGACCCGGGCAGGGGTGCTGGCCGCCGCCGACCGGCTCGGCGTCGACGCGGTGGCCCGGCCCTGCGAGGAGGGACCGGCGGCGGTCCGGCGGGACCTGGAGGCGCTGCTGGCCGACCACCCCGACGTCACCGGGCTGGTGGTGCAGAACGAGTCGGCCGTCGGGCCGGTGCTGTCGGCGTTGCCACTGCTGGGCCGGCGGGTGCCGCGGGACGTCTCGGTGGTCGCGGTGTGCCCCGACGAGCTGGCCGAGCAGTTCGGGCTGACCGGCGTGCCGGTGCCCGCCGAGGAGGTCGGCCGGCAGGCGGTGACGCTGCTGATGCGGCGGCTGCGTGACGAGCCGGTGCCGGAGGTGACCCTGCTGGAACCCCGGCTGACCGTGCGCGACACCAGCGGCCGACCCGGTCGGTGAGGACCGGTCAGAGGCTGTCCGGGCGGCGCAGCGCCGGATGCTGCTCGCCCGGGGCCGCGTACCAGGGTGGGGCGTCGTCGTCGAGCGCGGTGCCGATCCGCAGCCGCGACCAGTCGTCCAGCTCGGGCAGCGCGTCCGGGGCGAACCAGGCCACCGCCAGGGACTCGTCCCCGTCGGCGGTGGCGGTGCCGCCCACGGCCCGGCAGCGGAACCAGATGTTGAGGTATTCGCAGGCGTCGCCGTTGGGATAGACCACCGGGTGGGTGGCCACGCCGGCCAGCCGCTCGATCGTCACCTCGACGCCGGTCTCCTCGCGCACCTCACGCACCAGCGCGTCGGCGGGCTGCTCGCCCGGGTCCACGGTGCCGGCGGGCACCGACCAGCGGCCGTTGTCCCCTCGGCGGGCCAGCAGCACCCGCCCCGCGTCGTCGGTCACCACGCCGCTGACCCCGTAGAGCATGAGCAGGTCGTGGCCGACGTGCCGGCGCAGCCGGGCGATGTAGGGCGACACGGGCATGGCGAGCAGGCTACCCGCGTGCCTGGCGGTGCCGCCGCACCATCCCGGCGGCCAGCGCCGCGCCGTCCAGGTCACCGGCGGCGACGCGCCCGGCGACGGTCCGCCGCACCAGCCGGTCGGCCAGCGCCGGCGCGTGCCGGGCCAGCGCCAGCTCGACCCGGCCGCGTCGGGTGGTGGCCACGTCGCGGGGCGCGCGCCGGGCGGCGGCGGCGCGCAGGATCGCCGCGACCACTCCCTCGACCGGCTCGGGCCGGGACACCCCGCTCAGCGACAGTCCGGCGGCGACGGTGCTGTCGTGGATCGGGGAGGCGACCATGCTGGGGTAGACGACGCTGACCCCGACGTGCGTGCCGACCTCGTGGCGCAGCGCGTCGGCGTACGCGACCAGGGCCCGCTTGCTCACCCCGTACGCGGCGGCGAGGGGCAGCGGCAGCACCGCCATCCGGCTGGCCACGAAGATCACCCGGCCGCGGGCGGCCTCCAGCGCCGGCATCGCCGCGGCCGTGGTCCGCCAGGCGGCGAGCAGGTTCACCTCCAGTTGCCGGCGCACCACCTCGTCCGGGGCCAGCTCGGCGGGGGCGGGACCGCCGACGCCGGCGTTGTTGACCAGCAGGTCCAGCCCGCCGAGCCGGTCGACGGCGGCGGCCACCGCGGCCGGCGTCGCCGCCGCGTCGGTCAGGTCGACCCCGAGCACCGGCGGCGTCGCGTCGGCGTCGGCGTGCAGGTCCAGGCCGACCACGTGCGCGCCGGCGTCGGTCAGCGCGGCGCTCAGGCGCCGGCCGAACGTGCCGTGCGCGCCGGTGACCAGCACCCGCCGCCCGGCGAGCGCGCTCACCGGGCCGCTCCGGCCCGCCGGCGGCCGGCGGCCAGTTCCCGGCGCAGCTCGGCCAGGTACGCGTCGAAGTCCACCCGCATGTGCGGCCGGCGCTGTCCCCAGCGGGCGGTGGCGGCGCGCAGCTCGGCGCGGCAGGCGGCGGCCTGGCGGTCGCGTTCCGGCGGCGCCCAGGTGCCGGCCAGCCGGGCGGCGACGAGCCGGGCCTGCGCCTCGACCAGCGGGAACGCCGCGCCGGTGGACTGCATGAGCCCGACGAAGGCCAGGCCGGGGGCGTCCAGGTGGAACACGTGCCGGTACAGCGGCAGTCGGTCGGCGCCGTCGCCGAGCAGCGCCGGGTCGAGGAACGGCACCTCCACCCGGTAGCCGGTGCACCAGATCACCAGGTCCACCTCGTCGACCCGGCCGCCGGTGAACTCGACCCGGTCGCCGGCGAAGCGGGCGATGCCGGGACGGGCCTGCACGTCGCCGTGGGTGAGCCGGGACAGCAGCGTGTCGGAGAGCGTCGGGTGGTCCTGGAGGAAGCCGTGCTCCGGGGCGGGCAGCCCGTAGCGGGCGGGCGGGCCGACGGTGGCGGTGAGCATGGTCTGGCTGATCCGCTGGCGCAGCCGCCAGGGCAGCCGGCGGGCCAGCGCCCCGTTGAGCGTGTCCGACGGGCGGCCGAGCAGATACTTGGGCACCACCCAGACGCCCCGGCGTAGCGACAGCAACGTCCGGGTGGCGGCGTACGAGGCGTCGACGGCGATGTCCATGGCGGAGTTGCCGCCGCCGACCACCAGGACCCGGCGGCCGGCGAGCTGCTCGGGTCCACGGTAGTCGTGGCTGTGCATCTGCTGCGCGGCGCATTCGCCGGGATAGGGCGCGGGCCGGTTCGGCACCCGGTTGTGCCCGTTGGCGACCACGACCGCCTCGACGTCGACGGTCACCGGGCCGTCCGGGCCGGTCGCGTGCACCCGCCAGCCGTCGCCGGCGGCGGTGACCCGGTCGACGGTGTGCCGCAGCCGCACCGCGTCGCGCAGGCCGAACCGGTCGGCGTAGTCGCCGAGGTAGCCGGCGACGCGGGTGTGGTCGGGGTAGTCGGGCCAGTCGGCGGGCATCGGGTGGTCGGCGAACTCGGTGCGCCCCCGGCTGGTGTTGAGGTGCAGCGTCCGGTACGCCGGCGAGCCGGGCGCACCGTAGACCCAGAGGCCGCCGAGGGTGTCGGCGGTCTCGAACGCGACCGCCGGCACGCCGGCGTCGCCGAGCGCCTTGAGCGTGGCCAGTCCGGCCGCTCCGGCGCCGACGACCGCGACCCGGGGTGGTGCCGACATGCCCGCCTCCTTTTATCCAACGACTGCTGGATAATCCCCGGTGGGCGGGACGCCGTCAAGGGGTGGCCGGTGGGTAGAGCCCGTCGAGCAGGCGGTGCACGAACGCCCGGAACTCACGCCGCTCCCGCGCTGCGGAGCCGGAGCGCGCGGCGAGCGCCACCACGTGCCCGTGCACCGCCCAGACCAGGCTGCGCACGGTCACGTGCGGGGCCGGCTCGACCAGCGCCCCGGCTCCCGCCGCGGCGGCGAGCAGGCGCTCGACCTGCGCGTACAGCGGCGCGGAGTAACGCCGGTCCAGCTCCGCGTGCCGCTGCGGCTCCAGCCAGCGGCGCAGCCACAGCGCGGTGGTCTCCGGCCGGTCCTCCAGGAAGTCGACGAACACGTCGACCAGTTCGTGCAGCGCGCGCAGCGCCTGACCCGGGCCGGCGGTCAGGGCCTCGGCCGCGCGCTGCCCGGCCGCCTCCAGGACCTCGCGCTCGGCGCTGAACACCCGGGCGAAGCAGGCGTCGTAGAGCTGCGCCTTGGTGCCGGTGTGGTGGGCCACCGTGGCCACGTCGACGCCGGCCGCGGCGGCCACGTCCCGGACGCTGACCGCGTCGAACCCGCGCTCGGCGAACAACGCGGTCGCGGCGGCGAGCACGAGGTCGTGGGTCGGTCGCTGGTCGTCGCGGCGGGGGCGGCCCGGCCGCCGGCGGGGCATGGTCATCCGGCCATTGTTCCCCCTACAATCCAGCATCCGTTGGATTGGGGCGGCGCGCCCCGGGACAGGAGACGGCATGACCGGGCTGGACCAGCGGCGCGACGACGCCGTCGCCCTGCCACGCGGACCGCTGGTCGGGTTCGCCGCCGGCTCGCTCGGCATGGGTGTCTGGGTGACCGTGCCGGGGCTGCTGCTGCTCTACTTCCTCACCGACGTCCTCGCGGTCGCACCATGGCTGGCCGGGCTGACCCTGCTGCTGCCGAAGATCGCCGACGTGCTGCTGCACCCGTGGATCGGGCACCGCTGCGACGTCGAGCAGGCCCGCCGGGGTCACCGCCGGCGGCTGCTGCTGGCCGGCTGCGCGTTGCCGGTGGCGTTCGCCGCGCTGTTCGCCGTGCCCGGCCACCTCACCGGCGCGGCCGCCGCGGGCTGGGTGGCGGTGTTCTTCGTGGCCGGCAATCTGCTGTTCGCCGCCTACCAGGTGCCCTACCTGGCCACCCCGGCCGACCTGCGGATCGGCTACCACGAGCGGACCCGGCTGATGGCGTTCCGGATGGTGGTGCTGACCCTCGGCATCCTGGTCTCCGGGCTGCTGGCGCCGCTGCTGACCGGCGGCGACGACGCCACCCGCGCCGGTTACCTGAAGATGGCCGTGGTGCTGGCGGCCGGGATGCTCGCCGCGATGGCGGTCGGCGTGGTCGGGATCGACCGGCTGCGTCGTACCGCCGCCGCCCCGGCGGCCCCGCACGGCGCCGGCGGGTGGCGGACGCTGGCGGCCAGCCTGCGCGACCGGCAGTTCCGCGCGCTGGTCGGCGCCTACCTGGCCATGTCGACAACCACCCACCTGGTCCTGGCCGGGGTGCCCTACTACGCCGAGTACGAGCTGGGCCGCCCCGGGCTCACCACGGTGCTCGTCGCCGCGTTCGTCGCGCCGGCGCTGCTGGTCACGCCCGCCTGGCTGGCGTTGGCCCGCCGGGTCGGCAAGCAGCGCGCGCTGCTCGCCGGGCAGGCCGCGTTCGCCGCCGGGTCGCTGGTGCTGGCGGTCGGGCGGCCCGCGGGGCTGCCGGTGCTGGTCGCCGCCGTGGCGGTGCTCGGGGTGGCGTTCGCCGGCATGCAGCTGCTGCCGTTCTCCATGCTGCCCGATGTGATCCGCGCCGCCGGCACCGAGCGGGCCGGCACGTACACCGGGGTGTGGACCGCGACCGAGGCCACCGGCGCGGCGCTGGGCCCCTACGCGTACGCGTTGTGCCTGGCCGCCGGCGGGTTCGTCGCGTCCTCGGCCGGGCAGACGGTGACCCAGTCCTCGGCGGCGCTGGACGCGCTGCGCTGGGGCTTCGGTCTGCTGCCCGCCGCGGTGATGGTGGTCGCGGTGCTGGTGCAACGCCGCTACACCCTCGACGGCGCGGCCCGCGCCGGGACCGGCCACTAGACTTCGCCCCCGATGGACGTCGAGCCCGCCACCGAGACCCGCCCCTGCGCCCACTGTGGGCGGGAGGTGCCGCAGCGCTTCGGCGCGGGCCGCCCGTTCCGTTACTGCCGGGACAACGACGGCGCCTGCCAGCGCGCCGCCCGCAACTCGCGCATGCGCCACCGCAACTCCCCCGGCCTGCCCGGGCAGGTGGCACGCACCTGGGAGGCGGTGGACCGGCTCGACCAGATCGTGGAGACGCTCAGCGAGGCGTTGCACGCCGAGCTGTCCCCGGCCGGGGTGGAGCGGCAGCTCGCCGAGCTGCGCGCGCAGACGGCCGCGCAGGTCGCCGCCGCGCACGCCGAACGCGACGAGGCCCGCCGCGACGCCGAGGACGCCGCCGCGGCGGCCACCCGCGACCGGCAGGACGCGCGCGCCGCACACGCCGAACGCGACGCCGCCCGGGACCGGGCCGACCGCGCCGAGACGACCGCCGCGGCGGCGGCCGAGCGGGTCGCCGCCGCCGAGGACGCCCGGGACGCCGCCCGCGCCGAGGCGGGCGCCGCCCAGGCGCTGCGGGTGCAGGCCGAGCGGGACCGCGACGCCGCCCGCCACGAGCTGCGCACCGTGCGGGCCGAACGCGACGGCGAGCGGCAGCGGGTCGCCGAGCTGACCGCCGAACGGGACACCGCCCGCGCCGACGCGGAGCGGGCCATCCGCTCGGCCGCCGAGGCCCTCGACCGGGCCGAGCGGTCCCGCGTCGACACGCAGGCCGCCGCCGCCCGGGCCGTCGAGGCCGAGCAGGCGGCCCGGGCCGCCGCGGAGCGGGCCGACGCCGAGGCCGCCGCCGCGCGGCAGGCTCTCGTCGCGCGGGACCGCGCCGGCGCGGCCCGGGCCGAGGCCGAGGCGGCGGTGGAGCGACTGCGCGCCGAGGTGGCCGCCGCGGCGCAGCAGGCCGCCGCCCGTACCGCCGAGCGGGACGGGCTGGCCGCGGAGCTGGCCGACGCGCGGCGGGCCGCGAGCGCCGCCGAGGCCCGGGCGGGTGACCTGGCCGCCCGCACGGCCGCGGCCGAGGCCGAGCGGGACGCCGCGCAGCGGCGCGCCGGGCAGCTCGCCGACCAGGTCAGCGACCTGGCCACGGCCCTGGCCCGGCTCGGCACGCGCACCGGCTGACCGGCCACGGGCTGGGACGGGACAGCGCCACACCCCGCTGCCCGGGGAGGATCGGGGCATGGGAAAGACGTACGAGCGCATCGACGGCCGGCTGCGGGACTTCATCGAGGCGCAGCCGATGTTCTTCGTGGCCACCGCCCCGCTGTCCGGCGACGGCACCGTCAACCTCTCCCCCAAGGGCCTGCGCGGTTGCCTGGCGGTGCTCGACGAGCACACCGTGGCCTACCTCGACTTCGCCGGCAGCAACGCCGAGACCATCGCCCACCTGCGGGAGAACGGCCGGGTGACGCTGATGTGGTGCGCGTTCGCCGGGCCGCCGACCATCGTGCGGGTGCACGGGCGCGGTGAGCCGGTGTTCCGCGACGACCCGCGCTGGCCCGACCTGCTGCGGCACTTCCCGGACATCGACCCGAGCCCGCACGGGCTGCGGGCGGTGATCGTGGTGCGGGCCGAGCTGATCCGCGACACCTGCGGCTACACCGTGCCGCTGATGAGCTACGACACCGACCGGGACCTGCACGGGCGGCGGTTCGCCCGGGAGGACGACGCGTCGCTGAGCGCCTACTTCGCCGGCAAGGAGCACGTGGCGACCAGCATCGACGGGCTGCCCGGCTTGCCGCTGCCGTTGCCGCCCGTGCCGGCGGGGTGAGCGGCGGTCAGTGGATGCCGGCCATCAGGCCTCGGATCTGGCGGGTGAACATCACCGCGGCCAGGCCCAGCACCACCGAGGCCAGGCCGAAGGTGAGGAAGTAGGTCGCCTGCGACCAGCTGTCCGCCAGCCGGGCCACCTGACCGCCGATGGCGTCGCCGACGGCGGTGGCGAGGAACCACAGGCCCAGCATCTGGCTGGCGTACTTGACCGGGGCCAGCTTCGTGGTGGCCGACAGGCCCACCGGGCTCAGCGACAGCTCACCGGCGACCTGGATCGCGTACACGGCGACGAGCCACCACGGCGAGACCAGGTCGCCGCCGACGGCGGCCTGGGCGGCGGCGGCCATCAGCACGAACGACAGGCCGTTGAGCACCAGGCCGACGGCGAACTTCGTCGGCGTGGACACCCGGTGGCCGAGCTTGAGCCACAGCCACGCGGCCAGCGGCGCGCCGATGATGATGAGGATCGGGTTGACCGACTGCAACCAGGACGCCGGGAAGGTGAACCCGCCGACGTTCCGGTCGGTCCGGTCGGCGGCGAAGATGTTCAGCACCGACCCGGCCTGGTCGTAGATCAGCCAGAACGACGCGGCGAAGAGGAACAGCCACACGTAGGCCTTCATCCGGCTGCGCTCGGTGTCGCTGATCTCCCGGTCGGTGAGGATCCGCGCGAAGTAGGCGACGGTCACCAGCACGGTGACCACGGTGAGCAGGTTGACCACCGTGTCGACGGTGAACCAGCCGGTCAGCAGCAGCGCGAGCAGCACCACCAGCACCACGGCGGTGGCCACGCCGACGCGGGTCAGCGCCCGCCGCCGGTCGGCGCCGAGCAGCGGGTCGGCCGGCCGGGCGCCGGCGTCGCCGAGGTTGCGCCGCCCGGCCACGTACTGGATCACGCCGAAGGTCATGCCGATGGCGGCGGCGCCGAACCCGAGATGCCAGTTGATCTTCTCGCCGAGGAAGCCGGTGATCAGCGGGGCGATGAACGCGCCCAGGTTGATGCCCATGTAGAAGATGGAGAACCCGGCGTCGCGGCGGGGTGAGTCCCGCTCGTAGAGGTCGCCGACCATGGTGGAGATGTTCGGCTTGAGCAGGCCGGTGCCGAGCACGATCAGCGTCATGCCGGCGAACACGCTCCACCCGGTGGGGATCGCCATCACGTAGTGGCCGGCGGCGATGACCACACCGCCCCACAGCACGCTGCGCCGCGCGCCGATGAGCCGGTCGGCGACCCAGCCGCCGGGCAGCGCCATCAGGTAGACCATCGCGTTGTAGGTGCCGTAGACGGCGTTGGCGCTGGACTCGCCGATGCCGAGCCCACCGTCGGCGACCGCGGCGGTCAGGTAGAGCACCAGGATGGCGCGCATGCCGTAGAAGCTGAACCGCTCCCACATCTCGGTGAGGAAGAGGGTGGACAGCGCCCGTGGGTGACCGAAGAAGGTCTTCCCGGCGGGCGGTCGTGCGCCGACCGGCGCGTCACTGGTCATCGTCACCTCCGGCACGCATGCGGGTGGGTAACATCCCCGTTGACAGGCGAAACACTCCACCGATTCGGCCCGGCCGGGGACGACCCCGCCGGGCAGCTGTCATGGCCGGTTACCCTTGATGCTTCCGACCCGCGTACGGCCCTGCCGGCGTGGGTGGGGAATGGGCGGGCGGTGACCGGCCGTTACACCTGAAGACCAGCACCACGGACGAGGGGAAGTCGATCATGGGCGAGCGTATGCTGCGCGGTAGCCGGCTGGGCGCGGTCAGCTACGAATCCGACCGCAACACGGAGCTCGCGCCGCGTCAGACCCGCGAGTACCTGTGCGCCAAGGGCCACCAGTTCGAGGTGCCGTTCGCCGTCGACGCCGAGGTCCCGACGACCTGGGAGTGCAAGTTCGACGGCAGCGTCGCCCGGCTGGTCGACGGCAGCGAGCCGGAGCAGAAGAAGGCCAAGCCGCCGCGCACCCACTGGGACATGCTGCTGGAGCGCCGCTCGATCGCCGAGCTGGAGGACATCCTCGCCGAGCGGCTGCAGGAGGTCCGCACCCGCCGCGGTCGCGCCTGAGCACCCGTAGACGACCGAAACGCCCCCGGGATGATTCCCGGGGGCGTTTCGTCGCGTCTGGGGGGTTGCGTCAGCGGTCCACGATCTCACCCTCGATGGCCCGGCCGGGCTCGGCCACCGGCGGCTGCTGCGGCGTGGGCGTCGGCTGCGACTGCCCCTGGTAGACCCGCACCCGGCGCGGCCCGAACAGGTCACCGGCGACCATCGACGACACCCGCCGCTCGGTGGCCCGGCGCACCCCACCGCCGGCCAACCGACGCAGCGGCGGCACCAGCAGCAGCAACCCCACCGCGCCGCTGACCAGACCCGGCAGCGCCAGCAGCAGCGCACCGAGCAGGCCCACCAGCCCGTCGGTGACCTGCGGCCCCGGCGGCTGGCCGGCCTGCGCGGCGGCCCGGAACCCCCGCCACGCCCGCATGCCCTCGCGGCGCAGCAGCACCAGACCCAGCAGCGAGGCCGCGAACACCAGCAGCAGCGCCGCGCCGAACCCGACGGCCCGGCCCACCAGGACGAAAACGGCCAGCTCCAGCAGCGTCAGCAGCAGCAGGGCCGGTGGTAGGTATCTCAGTCCTCGGCGCATCTCACCTCATCCGCCCGGTGTGTCGTCACGCCCCTCCAGCATGACACGCCCGCGCTCACGGCCACCGGGCCAACGCCGCCGGCCGGCCCCGCACCGACGCCCGCCGGTCCCGCACCCCCCACCGGGTGACCCGCCACAACGCCTCCGCCACGATCAGCGGGCTCATCTTGCTGTCGCCGTGCTCCCGCTCGGCGAACGTGATCGGCACCTCGACGATGCGCACCCCGGCGCGGTGCGCCAGCCGGGACAGCTCCACCTGGAACGCGTACCCCTGGGAACGCACCGAGTCCAGGTCGATCGCGTCCAGCGCGCTCGTCCGGTACACCCGGTAGCCGCCGGTGGCGTCGCTGACCGGCATACCCAGCGCCACCCGCGCGTACAGGTTCCCGACGCGCGACAGCAGCAGCCGACGCCACGGCCAGTTCAGCACCCGCGCGCCCCGGGTCCACCGGGAGCCGATCACCACGTCGGCGTCGCGGGCCGCCGCCAGCAGCGCCGGCAGGTCCTCCGGGGCGTGCGAGCCGTCGGCGTCCATCTCCACCACCGCGTCGTAGCCACGCCGCCGCGCCCACGCGAAACCGGCCAGATAGGCCGCGCCGAGACCTTCCTTGCCCGGACGGTGCAACACGTGCACCCGGGGGTCGTTCCCGGCGATCGTGTCGGCGATAGCGCCGGTGCCGTCGGGGCTGTTGTCGTCGGCGACGAGGACATCCACCGCGGGTGCCGCCACGCGGACCCGGTCGACGATGCGGCGCACGTTGTCGGCCTCGTTGTAGGTGGGGATGACCACCAGGACCCGCCCCACCCCGGGATGGCCGACCGTCCGCCTGTCGGCTGCCACGCCCACCGTCGCACCGCCTCCCGCTCGTCGGTTCAGCCGGCGGTGGCCCTGCGGCGGCGGCGCAGCACGGCCGCGCCGGCCAGCGCCGCGACCGCGAGGGCCGCGAGCGCCACCTCCGGCCACACCCCGGCCGTGGTGGCCGGGGTACGCCCGTCCCCGAGTCGCATCTGCCGCACCACCACCTCGGCGGTGTTGAACCCGGTCGCACCGTCTACCCGCCCGTCGGGGGAAACGAACCCGGACACCCCGACCGTGGAGGCCATCAGCGCGGACCGGCCGTGCTCCACGGCCCGCAACCGCACCATGGCCAGCTGCTGGCGGGCCTCGGCCACGTCGAACGTGGCGTTGTTGGTCTGCACCACCAGCAGCTGCGCGCCGCCGGTGACGGTGTCCCGGACGATGCCGTCGTAGGCCACCTCGAAGCAGATCACGTCGCCGAGGGTCACCGCGCCCGTGTCCAGCACGCCCGGGCGGGTGCCCGGGACGAAGTCCGAGCGCACCCGGTCGACCTCGGCGCTGACCTTGCGGGCGATCGACCGCAGCGGCACGTACTCGGCGAACGGCACCGGGTGCCGCTTGGTGTACAGCTGGGTCAGGTCGGCGCCGCTGCCCGGGCGCCACAGCAGACCGGCGTTGCGGACCTGCCCCTGACCGGGGCCGAGCAGCACCGCACCGACCAGGATCGGCGCGCCGATCGCGTCGGCGGCCTGGGAGATCCGGTCGCCGGCGCCCGGGTTGCGCAGCGGGTCGATGTCGCTGGAGTTCTCCGGCCACACCACCAGGTCAGGGCGGCGCTGCCCGCCCTGCGCGACCTGCTCGGCCAGTTTCAGGGTGGCGTCGACGTGGTTGTTGAGCACCGCCTGCCGCTGGGCGTTGAAGTCCAGCCCGAGGCGGGGCACGTTGCCCTGCACGATGGCGACGGTGACGGTGTCACCGGCCCCCCGTACCCCGGTCGGGACGGCCGTGCCGGCGGCCACGACCGCGACGAGCGCGGCGGTGAGCCCGGCGACCGGCCGCCACTGCCCGGCGGTGCGGCGCCAGTCCCGCCAGGCGAGGGTGAGCAGGATCCCGCCGGCGAGCGCGACGGCGAACGTGACCAGCGGCGCGCCGCCGAGCGCGGCCAGCCGCAGCAGCGGCGAGGTGTCCTGGCTGAACGCCAGCCGCCCCCACGGGAACCCGCCGAACGGGGTGCGGTCGCGCAGCGCCTCCTGACCCACCCACAGCACGGCGGTGAGCAGCGGCCACGCCGCCCGGTGCCGGTCGGCCAGCGGTGACACCCAGGCGGTGGCCGCGCCCAGCAGCGCCAGGTAGCCGGCCTGCAGCAGCGACAGCAGCACCCACGGCAGGTAGCCGGTGTGCAGGTTGGTCCACTCCAGCAGCGGCGCGAACAACGCCACCCCGGCGAGGAAGCCCAGCCCGGCGCCGGCGCGCAACCGCCGCCGGTGCACCGCTGCGGCCAGCAGCGCCACCCCGACCGGCGCGAGCGGCCACAGCCCGTACGGGGGGAACGCGACCAGCAGCGCCAGACCGGCCAGCACGGCGGCGGGCACGGCCAGCGTCAACGGCAGAGGACGCGCGTCGGCGTCCGGGCGTGCCCCGTCGGTGGCACGCGGCTGTTCCCGGTCGAGCGTCGTCACCGGCACCTCACCACGATCACGGGCCGAAGGCTACCCGGCCGCGACGTCGACCGGCCCGGCCGGTGTGGGCCGGACCACCAGGGGCAGGCGACAATCGGGCGTATGCGGTTCGGTGTCCTCGGCCCCACCCAGGCGTACGCCGCCGACGGCACCGCGCTGCCCGTCGCCGGGCAGCGGCTGCGCGCCCTGCTGGCGTTGCTGCTGCTCGACGCCGGCCGCACGGTGCCGCCGGGACGGCTCGTCGACGGCGTCTACGACGCCGACCCCCCGCAGCGGGCCGCGAACGCGCTGCAGTCACAGGTGTCGCGGCTGCGCCGGCTGCTGCCCGGCGTGGAGATCGAGTTCGGTCCGGCCGGCTACCGGCTGGCCGTCGACCCGCAGCAGGTCGACGTGCATGAATTCGCCGGCCTGGCCGAGGCCGGCCGGGTCGCGCTCGCCGCCGGCGACCCGGGCCGCGCCGGCGCGCTGCTGCGGCAGGCGCTGCGACTGTGGCGCGGCGAGCCGCTGGCGGACGTCACCGGCACGGTGCTGGCCGCCGAGGCGGCCCGGCTGCGGGACCTGCGCCTCGCCGCGGTCGAGGACCGCGTCGAGGCGGAGCTGGCGTCCGCGCCGGCCGGTCCGCCGCTGGTGGCGGAACTGCGGGCGCTGGTGGCGGAGCACCCGCTGCGGGAGCGGCTGTACGGGCAGCTGATGCGCGCCCTGCACGGCGCCGGACGACGCGCCGAGGCGCTGGCCGTGTACGCCCGGGCCCGGGAGGTGCTCGCCGACGAGCTGGGCGCCGACCCGTCGGCGGAGCTGACCGCGCTGCACACCGCCCTGCTGCGCGACGACGGTCCGCCCGCCGGTGGCACGCCGTCACGGCTGCCGACTCCGCTGACCAGTTTCGTCGGTCGGGAGCGGGAACTGCGCCGGGTCGGTGAGCTGATCGCCTCGGCGCGTCTGGTGACCCTGCACGGGCCGGGCGGCGCCGGCAAGACCCGCCTGGCCGTCGCCGCCGCGAGCCGCCACGACGCCCCCGTGTGCCTGGTGGAGTTGGCGTCGGTGGCGCCCGGGTCGGCCGTGGCGCCGGCGGTGCTGGCCGCGCTGGACCTGCGCGACGCCGGGCTGCGCGCCCCCGGCGGCCCCCGTGACCTCACCGACCGGTTGGTGGCGGCGCTGACCGACCGGCGGCTGCTGCTCGTGCTGGACAACTGCGAGCACGTGGTCGACGACGCGGCCCGGTTGACCGCCCGGCTGCTCGCCGCCGCACCCGACCTGAGGGTGCTGGCCACCAGCCGGGAGCCGCTGGGTCTCACCGGCGAGGCGATCTGCCCGGTCGGTGGGCTGCCGGTGCCCGCCGGCCCGGTGTCACCGCAGGCGGCCGCCGCCTACGCCGGGGTGCGGCTGTTCACCGACCGGGCCGCCGACGTCGCGCCGGGCTTCACCCTGGACGCGGCCACCACGCCGGCCGTGCTGCGGATCTGCCGCACCCTCGACGGCCTGCCCCTGGCTCTGGAGCTGGCCGCGGCCCGGTTGCGGGCCCTGCCGGTGGCGCAGGTGGCGGCGCGCCTGGACGACCGGTTCCGGCTGCTGCGCCGCGGCGACCGGGCGGCGCAGCCCCGGCACCGCACGCTGGAGGCGGTGGTGGGGTGGAGCTGGGAGCTGCTGGACGAGCCGGAGCGGCGCCTGGCCGCCCGGATGGGCGTGTTCGTCGGCGCCGCCGACCTGCCGGCGGTGCAGGCGGTGTGCGGGCCGACCGGCGACGACGACGTCGTCGACGTGCTCACCGGGCTGGTGGACAAGTCCCTGGTGGAGGCCGACGACGGACGGTACCGGATGGTGGACACCATCCGCGCCTACGCGGCGCGGCGGCTCACCGACGGCGGGGAGGCCACGCGGGTGCGGGCCGCGCACACCGCGTACTTCCTGGACCTGGCCCGGGCCGGCGACGCCGGCCTGCGCGGTGCCGGCCAGGACCGCTGGCTGCGCCGGTTGGACGCCGCCCGCGACGACCTGCACGCGGCGCTGCGCCGGGCGGTGGACGACGGGCACACCGAAGCCGCGCTGCGGCTGGTCGCGGCGCTGGCGTTCTACTGGTGGCTGCGGGGGCTGCGCGGCGAGGGCGCCGAGCTGGCCGGGCGGCTCGTCGACCGGCTCGACGCGGCGCCGGCCGGCCTCGACGAGGAGTACGCGTTGTGTCTGCTGGTCGCCACGCTCGCCGGCGCCGGCGACGCCACGGCGGTCGCCACGGCCTCGCGCATCCTGTGGGACCGCGACCGGCCGCCCCGACACCCGTTCCTGCTCTACCTGTCCGGCATGGCCAGCGGCCCGCCACCGCCGCACCGGCTGGCCGTGCTGACCGACCGGGCCAGCCGGGAATGGCTGCTCGGCACCGACCCGTGGAGCCGGGCCCTGGGCGTGCTCGGCACCGCCACCGTGCACCTGCTGCACGGCCACCACGACCGGGCCCGCGCCGACCTCACCGAGGCGCTGGCCGGGTTCCGGGCGCTGAACGAGCGGTGGGGCATGATCCTGGCGCTGAGCACCCTCGCCGAGACCGCCTACCGGGAGGGCGACGCCCGCGCGGCCGCCGCGCCGATGGCCGAGGCGCTGCGCCTGGTCGAGCAGCTCGGCTCCACGCTGGACCTGGCGGAGCTGCTGCGCACCCGCGCCGACGGTCGCCTGCTCGTCGGTGACCTGACCGGCGCGGGCGACGACTACCGGCGGGTGCGCCGGATGGCCGGGCCGGCCGGCGCGCCGGAACTGGTCGCCGCCGCCGACCTGGGGCTCGGGGAGATCGCCCGGCGCGACGGCGACCCCGACCGTGCCCGGACGCTGTGCGAGCGGGCCCTCGCCGGGTGCCCGTCGGGCTGGTTCGGCGCGGAGGTGGTCCGGTTGGCGGCGCGGGTGACGCTCGGGCAGCTCGCCGACGCCGCCGGTGACCCGGCGGCGGCCCGCGCCCACTACCGGCGCGTCGTCACCGCGACCGTCGGGGTGTGGGACGTCCCGACCGTCGTCGCCGCGGTGGACGGGCTGGTCCGGCCGCTACTGGCCGACGACGGGCCCGAACAGGCCGCGTACCTGCTGGGGGCCGTGTCGGCGCTGCTGGCCGGCACCGGCGCGGCCGACGCCCCGACGGTCGCGCCGGTCGCCGACGCGGCCCGGTCGCACCTCGGCGCGGCAGCGTTCGCCGCGGCGTTCACCCGCGGCGCCGCGCTGGCGCGGCCGCAGGCGGTGGCCGTGCTCGCCGCCGGCTGACCGCGCCACCGCCGCCCGGTCAGCGCGCGGTGCGCCCCCGGTCAGCGGCGCCGGCGACGCTGGCGCCATGACCGATGAGACGACGGCCGTGCTGGCCGAGGGGTTACGCAAGCGGTACGGCCCGACCACCGCCCTGGACGGGTTCGACCTGGCGGTACCGGCGGGCACGGTGTGCGGGATGCTCGGCCCCAACGGGGCGGGCAAGACCACGGCGGTGCGGATCCTGACCACGCTGCTGCGCGGCGACGGCGGCCGGGCCCGGGTCGCCGGACACGACGTGGCCGCCCGCCCGGATCGGGTACGCGAGGCGATCAGCCTGACCGGGCAGTACGCAGCCGTGGACGAGGTGCTCAGCGGCCGGCAGAACCTGGTGCTGTTCGGCCGGCTGCGGCGCCTGCCGGCGCGTACCGCCCGTCGCCGCGCCGACGAGCTGCTGGACCGTTTCGGGTTGGCCGCGGTGGCGGACCGGTCGGCCGGCACCTACTCCGGTGGGATGCGTCGCCGCCTGGACCTGGCCGCCAGCCTGGTCGTGCCGCCGCGGGTGCTGTTCCTCGACGAGCCGACCACCGGGTTGGACCCGCGCAGCCGCAACGGGTTGTGGACGGCGGTGCGGGAGCTGGTCGCCGACGGCACCACGGTGCTGTTGTGCACCCAGTACCTGGAGGAGGCCGACCAGCTCGCCGACCGGGTGTGCGTGCTCGACGCCGGCCGGGTGGTGGCCGAGGGCACCCCGGAGCAGCTCAAGGCGCGCATCGGCGCCGACCGCGTCGAGCTGGTGGTGCGACGCGCGGCGGACGTGCCGGCGGCGGCGACGGTGCTGGAACGGGCCACCGGGGCGGCGGTGACGGTGGACGGGGAGCTGCGCCGCGTGGACGCGCCGGTGACCGACCGGATCGCCGTGCTCACCGCGGTCCTGCGGGAGTTGACCGACAGCGGGGTGGAGGTGGAGGACGTGCTGGTGCGTCGACCCACGCTGGACGAGGCGTTCCTGCGGTTGACCGGCCACACGGCGCACGCGCGGCAGCGTGCGGAGGTGGCGGCGTGACGGCGCTCGTCGACGGCTGGGTGATGGCCGGACGGAACCTGCGGCACGTGGTCCGCTCCCCCGAGGAGATCGTGCTCTACTTCACCCTGCCGATCATGTTCGTGCTGGTGTTCGGCTACGTGTTCGGCAGCGGCATGGCGGTGCCCGGCGACGGCAGCTACCGAGAGTTCCTGCTGCCCGGGGTGTTCGTCATGACGATGCTCTACGGTCTCGGCGCCACCGCCTCGGCGATCGCGGTCGACGCCGGCCGCGGCGTGGTGGACCGTTTCCGCTCCCTGCCGATGGCCCGCTCGGCGCCGCTGTCCGGGCGGGCCGGCGCGGACCTGGTGCGGGCGTGCCTGGAGATGGCCACCCTCGTGGTGTGCGGGCTGCTGGTGGGCTGGCGGTGGCGTGAGGGCCTGCTCGCCGCACTCGGGGCGGTGGCGCTGATCCTGCTGCTGCGCGCCGCGCTGACCTGGGTGGGGATCCTGCTGGGGTTGCTGGTGCCGAACCCCGACACGGTCGGGGTGGTGGTGTTCCCGCTGGCGTTTCCGCTGACCGCGCTGTCGAACGTGTTCGTCGCACCGGAACTGATGCCCGACTGGTTGGGCGCGGTCGCGGCGTGGAACCCGCTGTCGGCGACGGTGGCGGCCGTGCGGGACCTGTTCGGCAATCCGGGTGTCGGCGCGGACTCGTGGCCGGCGCGGCACGCGCTGCTGCTGGCGATCGCCTGGCCGCTGGCGCTGATCGCGGTGGCCGCCCCGGCGGCGGTGCGCCGCTACCAGCGGCTCGGCCACTGACCCGGCCGGTGACGGAAATCGGGGCGCGGCCTAAGCCGCGCCCCGATGCTCCCAGGCCCTCCCCGGCCGGTGGGGCGAGGACGATCGGCGCCGACCTTCGGACCGACCGGACGTGGACTGGCTGCCCCCGCCTGGCCGTTGTCTACTGGCCGTTCCTCTCACCCTGCCCGTACACCGGTAACCGCGGCCGGTTCGCGCCGCCCCGCCGACCCCCGCCCGCTGGACCTGGCCGCCGCAACCTTCCGGTCACTCGGCCAGCGGACGAAGGGACGAAGCGAACAACAGCCGCTTCCCGTAGTAGGACTCAAAGACGGTACGGCGTAGACCCCCGCCGCTGTCAACCCACCCCGGCCTGTCGTGTGTTGCGCCACGGCGTGTCGCGTCGGCGCGTCTCGATCCGTGGACGGTCGGTCAGCCGGTCAGGTGCTGGCGCAGCACCGCCGCCGCCGCACCCGGATGCTCGTCGGCGAGCAGCCCGGCGGCGGCCAGCACGTAGTCGACGTCGACGACCGGCCGGGCGGCGCGCGGCAACGGCCACCCCCCGGCGTGGTCGGTGAGCACCGCGTCGAGCACCGCCGCCGCGTGACCCGCCTCGGCGTGGCGCAGCACCCCGCCGGAGCCGACGAGCAGCCGCACCTCCCGCAGGTCCCGGCCGGCGCGTTCCCCGGTGGCCGCGCCCCGGGCGTGCCGCCGCAACGCCACCGTCGCCGCGAGGGTCGCGATACGCCGGTCGGCGGCCCGCTCGGCGTCACCGGCGGCCAGGAACCCCGGGTCGGCGGCCCGCACCGCCGCCGCCTCGGCCAACGGCCCCTCCTCCCCCGGGTCGAGCAGCCGCTCCTCGGCGGCGGCCCGCACCACACCCGGCGCGCTCCACCGCATGCCCAGGTCCCCCTCGACGGTGCGGGCCCGCCACAGCGTCCCGGCGACCTCCTGACCGGGGCCGCTGTCGCGCTCGTCGGGGGTGAGCACCGAGTACACGTCGGTGGTGGCCCCGCCCACGTCCACCACGGCCAGGTCACCGCCGAGGGTGTCGGCGAGGACCTCCACCCCGGTCAGCACCGCGTCGGGCGTCGCCGCGCGGACCAGCCGCGCGAACCGGGTGCCCCGCGACAGCCGCTTGCCGCCGATGACGTGCCGCAGGAACACCTCGCGGATCGCCGCCCGGGCCGGCGCGGGCGCCAGCACCCCGATGCGGGGCAGCACGTTGTCCGCGGCGGTCACCGGCACCCCCGCCGCCACCAGCACGGCGTGCAGGTCGGCGCGGACGTCGGCGTTGCCGGCCAGCACCACCGGAACCCGCCAGCGGGCCCGCGCCAGTCGGGTCGCGTTGTGGGTGAGGGTGTCGGCGTCACCGCCGTCGGTGCCACCCACCAGCAGCACCACGTCCGGTCGGGCCGCCCGCAACGCCGACAGGTCGGCCGCGCCGAGCCGGCCCGCAGCCACGTGCACCACGTTCGCACCCGCCGACAGACCCACCCGCCGGCCCGCCTGCGCCGTCACGAGCGGCTCGTAGCCGATCACCGCCAGCCGCAGCCCACCACCGGCCGACGAGCACACGTACCACGGCACGTCACCCACGCCGGCTGACGCGGTGGCCGCGCCGACCGCGGCGTCCAGGCCGTGCAGCACGTCCGTGCCGACCGTGGTCGGCGCGGACGCCGCGCCGACCAGCCGACCGCCGTCGAGGTCGACCACCGCCGCCTTCGTGTACGTCGACCCGACGTCGGCGCAGACCGCCACGTTCACGCGCGGCCGCCCGTCGCCTGCGGGGCTCGCAGGACCGGCTCGCTCCTCGCGCTCACGGGGCTGGTCTTCGTTCGCGACTGCGGGGCTCGCAGGACCGGCTCGCTCCTCGCGCTCACGGCGCCGGCGGCACGACCACGGTGCCGGTGGCGGTGACCGCGACGATCGGAGGGTCCAGCACCTCGGCCGCCGACTCGCCCCGGTCCGGGCGGCCCCGGCACACCACCGCGCAGCTCAGCTCCAGCGTCCGGCTGCGCGAACCCACGCGGGCGACCTGCGCCGTCACCTCCACCACGTCACCGGCCCGGATCGGCGCGGTGAACCGCACGTCCGAATAGCCGGCGAACAGCCCCTCGTCGCCGTCGGTGCGGATGCACACCTCCGTGGCCACGTCACCGAACAACCCCAACGCGTACGCCCCGTCGACCAGGTTCCCCGCGTAGTGCGCGTGGGCGTACGGCACGTACCGGCGGTGGGTGACGGTCAACCCCAGCCGGGGATCCTGCTCGCTCAACTGCTCGCCTTCCTGGAGGTGATCAACGCGTGGACGAGGTAACTGGCGACCTCGCCCGGGGTGGTGCCGCGACCGAAGATCCGGTCGACGCCCAGCTCCGTGGTCATCGTCTCGTCGAACCGGGGCCCACCGACGATCAGCAGCGGCCGCTTCCCCGCCGGCATCGCCTCCCGGAACGCCGCCGACATCTCCCGCGTGTTGTGCAGGTGCGCGTCGCGCTGCGTCACCACCTGCGACACCAGCACCGCGTCGGCCTTCTCCGCCCGGGCCGCCTCCACCAACTCCGGCACGCTGACCTGCGCACCCATGTTGGTGACCTTCAACTCCCGGTAGTACTCCAGGCCCTTCTCCCCCGCGATGCCCTTGACGTTCAGGATCGCGTCGATGCCCACGGTGTGCGCGTCCGTGCCGATGCAGGCGCCCACCACCGACAGCTTGCGCCGCATCCGCTGCTTCACCACCGTGTTGACCTCCTTGGCCGACAGCAGCGGGAAGTCCCGTTCCACCACCTGCACCCGGTCCAGGTCAACCAGGTGGTTCACCCGCCCGTAGACCACGAAGAAGGTGAACCCGTCACCGATCGGCTTGGCGTGCACCAGCATCGCCGGGTCCATGCCCATCTTGTTGGCCAACTGCACCGCGGCGCCCTCGGCCCGCTTGTCGTGCGGCACCGGCAACGTGAACGACACCTGCACCATGCCGTCACCGGTGGTGTCCCCGTACGGCCGCACGATCTTCTTCTCGCTCGGGCTGTGCTGGCTCATGCCGACTGCTCCAGGATCTCGGTGGCCGGGTTGAAGTAGTCGGCCTCGTGCCTCGCGACGCCGTCGAGGCCCTTGCCCCGGTCCGCGGGCCGCTTCATGATCCCGAACGTGCCCTCCGCGATCGCCGTCAACAGCGACTGCTCACCGATGCGCTCCAGCAGATCGACCGCCTCACCGAGCACCCGGTGCGCCCGCTGCTGGATGAACCCGCCCGGCGCCGGCACGAAGTCCTCGTGCAACCCGCCCGCCGCACCCAGCACGTACCGCACGTTCTGCAACGCGATGTCCCGGTCCGACAACCACGGCGTCACCACCGCCTCGGTCATCATCCCCACCAGCAGGATGCCCTGCCCGGTCATGGTCCCGACCAGGTTGAAGAACCCGTCCAGCAGGTTGCCCCGGAACACGTCCCCGGTCATGTGCTTCGTCGGCGGCATCCACTTCAACGGCGCGTCCGGGAACAACTCCCGCGCCAGCAACGCGTGCGCCAACTCCAACCGGAACGACTCCGGCACCTCCGGGTTGATCTCGAACGCGTGCCCCAACCCCAGCAACCCGTCGGACAACCCCGCCTCGTGCGCGAAGAACTCGTTGAGCAACTGCGACACCGTCACCGTGTGCGCCTCGTCCACCGCGTCCGCGGTGGTCAGGTAGTTGTCCTCACCGGTGTTGATGATGATCCCCGCCCGCGCGTGCACCTGCCGGGAGAACCGCTGGTCCACGAACGTACGGATCGGGTTGATGTCACGGAACAGGATCCCGTACATCGAGTCGTTGAGCATCATGTCCAGCCGCTCCAGGCCGGCCAACGTCGCCATCTCCGGCATGCACAGCCCCGACGCGTAGTTCGTCAGCCGCACGTACCGGCCCAACTCCCGCGACGACTCGTCCAACGCCGCCCGCATCAGCCGGAAGTTCTCCTGCGTCGCGTACGTGCCCGCGAACCCCTCCCGGGTCGCCCCCTCCGGCACGTAGTCCAGCAGCGACTGCCCCGTCGACCGGATCACCGCGATCACGTCCGCGCCGGCCCGCGCCGCCGCCTGCGCCTGCGGAATGTCCTCGTAGATGTCACCGGTCGCCACGATCAGATAGATCCACGGCCGCTGCTTCGGATCCCCGTGCCGCTTCACCAGACGGTCCCGCTCGGCGCGCCGCCGGTCGATCTGCCGCACCCCCGCCGCCACCGCCCGCCGCGCGGCCCTCCTCGCCGCCGTCGCCGCCTTCGCCGTCGGCTGCGCGAACCGCACCGACCCCGCCGCGGCCTTCTGCGCCAGCAACGTCACGTCCGACACGCCCTCCCGGGCCATCGCGTCGAACACCGGCACCGCCACCCCGTGGCCCAGCCCCACGTCGGCCACCACCGCGTCCACCAGACGGTTCACCCACGGGATGCCGTCCGGGTCCGCGCCGGTCACCCCGGCCAACCGCAGCACCGCCCGCTCCACCGACACCGTCGTGTGGCTGCGCGCCAGATCCACCACCGGCTGCCCGGCCCGACGCGCCAACTCCCGCGCCCGCGCCACCAACGCCGGATCCAGCCCAAGCTTCCCTGTCACGAACTGCCTTCCTGATAGATCACGTCACCGCGCAACACCGTGGCCCGGCACACCGGCAGCGGCGTCGGATCCTCCGGACCCCGCGCCTCCGGGTCCTCCGCCTGCAACACCGGCAAACCCCGCTCCACCCCCGCCGGGGTGTCCCACACCGCGAACGTCGCCGGCGCACCCAACGCCAACACACCCTCGTTGTCCAGGTGCACCGCCCGCCAACCACCGCGCGAGTGCGCCGCGAACGCCGCCCGCACACTCATCCGCTGCCCCGGGTTGTGATGCGCCGCCGCCGCCCGCACCGACCCCCACGGATCCAGCGGCGTCACCGGCGAATCCGACCCGAACGCCAACGCCACCCCGACCCCGTGCATCGCACCCATCGGATTCGACTCCAACGACCGGGCCAGACCCAACCGCGACTCGTACATCCGACCCGCGCCACCCCACAACCGGTCGAACGCCGGCTGCATCGACGCCACGATCCCGTACTCCACGAACCCGGCGATCAACCGCTTGCTCATGATCTCCGCGTGCTCCACCCGGTGCCGCGCCGCCCGCACCCGATCCGTGCCCAACGTCCGCGCCGCCGCCGCGAACCCCTCCAGCACCGTGCCGATCGCCGCGTCCCCGATCGCGTGGAACCCGCCCTGCATCCCGTGCGCCGCGCAGTCCACCAGATGATCACGCACCTGCTCCGCCGTCACGTACCCGTGCCCGCACGCCCCCGGCTCACCGTCCAGGTACGCCGCCGACACGTGCGCCGTCCGCGACCCCAACGCCCCGTCCGCGTACAGGTCCCCGCCCGCGCCCACCGCACCCAGATCCCGGGCCTTCGCCGCGCCCAGCAGCTCACCCCAGTACCCGTACACCTCCGGCACCCCGTCCCCGGACACCGCCAGCAGACCCGTGAAGTCCGACTCGTCCGACGTCCCCGGACCGCCGCACTCGTGCACCGCCGCGATCCCCAACGACGCCGCGTGCCGCAACGCCGCCCGCTGCGCCACCACCCGCTGCGCGGCCGACACCGAACCCAGCGCCGCCTCCCGCACCACGTGGTGCGCGTCCCGCCGCAACCAGCCCGACGCGTCGTACCCGGGCGCCGCCACCACATCCGGACACGCCGCCAGCAACGCCGCCGACACCAACGCCGAATGGATCGACGCCTGCGACAGGTACACCCGCCGCCCTCCGGCCGCCCGGTCCAACGCCGCCGCGTCCGGCACCACCGGCGCCGCCCACGTCGACTCGTCCCAACCGTGCCCCAGCACCACCGCGTCGCCCGGCAACCCCGCCGCGAACGCCGCCACCGCCTCCAGCAGCTCACCGGCCGACCGCACCGCCGACAGATCCAACCCCGACAGGGCCAGACCCGTGTCCGTCGCGTGCACGTGCGCGTCCACGAACGCCGGCGTCACCAACGCCCCGCCCAGGTCCACCACCCGATCGGACACCGGCGCGTCCGCGTCCGCACCCAACCAGGCGATCCGCCCGTCCCGCACCAGCAGCGCCGTCGCGCTCGGGTCGGCCGGACAGTGCAGCACTCCACCGCGATACAGCGTCGAGGGGTTCGTCATGGCCTCAGTCTGCCGCCAGCCGCGCCTCGAACAGCCCGCGCACCCCCGGCTCGGCGCGCAACAACTCCAACGCCAACTCCGCGTGCCCCGGCACATACCCGTTGCCCACCAGCATCGTCACGTCCGCCGCCAGGCCCTCCGCGCCCAACGCCGCCGCCGCGAAACTCGTCGCCATCGAGAAAAAGATCACCGTACCGCCGTCCGCCGTGGCCAGCACCGCGCCGTGCTCACACCCCGGCACGTCCACGCACACCACCGTCACGTCCGCCGGCACCCCCAACGCCGTCGTCACCGCCGTCGACAGACCCACCGGATCCCGGGCGTCCGCCAACGCCACCACGTCGGCCACCCCGGCCGCCGTCAGCGCGTCCCGCTCCGCCGCCACCGGCACCACCCCGACCGTACGGCCGGCGCCCGCCCGCCGCGCCGCGGCCAGCGACAGCGACCCGCTCTTGCCGGCCCCGCCGATCACCGCCACCGACACCGGACGCGGATCACCCTCCCGCGCCCGCCGCGCCACCTGCTCGGCCACCACCCGCGACGTCAACGCCGGCGCCCCGCACACGTCCAGCACCGCCAGGGACAACTCCGGGTGCAGATCCGCCGGCAGCACCGCCGCGATCGACCGCGCGAACAGGATCGCGTACCCGTCGCACGGCACCTGCTCGCTGCGCCCGTCCCACCGGGCCAGGCCGTCGGTGATCGTCAACGGCGTCAGCGTCAACGACACCAACGTCGCCACCCGGTCCCCCGGCCGCAACCCCAGCGGCGAGCGGCGACCCGCCTCCTCCACCGTGCCGATCAGCATGCCGCCCGACCCGGTCACCGGGTTCTGCATCTTCCCCCGGGTCGAGATGATCTCCAGCACCTCGGCGCGGACCTTCTCCCCGTCCCCGCCGTGCTTCTCCGCCAACTGCCGGAAACTCGCCGCGTCCAGGTTCAGCCGCTCGACCCGGATCCGCACCTCGTTCGCCGCGATCCGGGGGTCGGCGTCCAGCCGCCAGGCCGCCTGCGGCAGCACCCCCGCCGGTTCCACGACTCGGTGCAGACCCACCGGTGACGTCACGCCGACCCCCTATGTCCAGCCGCCCGAACCCCCGGTCAGGGCTCGCGTCGCGGGAAAACTTCCGGCAGACTAATTTCTTTACCGCAGATTTTCCAGTAGCGTTCGCACCCGCTGATCAACCGCACCGCACGACGAGGAGGGGCCGTGACCCAGACCCAACCGGTGGAGACCATCCCGACGTCCCGCCCCGCGCCCGTCGCCGTCCCCACCGCCGGACAGCCCTACGAATACCGGCGCGCACCCCTGGTCGAACCCGACTGGACCCGCTTCCCCGGCTGGCGCCACGTCACCCGCGACCAGTGGGAGAGCGCCCAGTGGCAGCGCGTCAACTGCGTCAAGAACATCAAGCAGCTGCGCACCGTCCTCGGCGACACCGTCGACGAGACCTTCTACGCCGACCTGGAGGCCGACCAGAAGGCCCTGGCCACCATGTCCATGCTGGTGCCCCCGCAGATGCTCAACACCATGGTGCCGTTCGCGCCGATGAGCACCGAGGCGCTGCTCGCCGACCCGGTCCGCCGCTACATGATCCCGGTCGCCTCCGACCGGCGCACCGACTGGCCCTCACACCCCTACGCCAGCCGCGACAGCCTGCACGAACACGACATGTGGGTCGCCGAGGGACTCACCCACCGCTACCCCACCAAGGTCCTCGCCGAGCTGCTCTCCACCTGCCCGCAGTACTGCGGGCACTGCACCCGGATGGACCTCGTCGGCAACTCCACCCCCGCCGTCGACAAGCTCAAGCTCACGCTCAAGCCGGTCGACCGCTACGACGCCCACATCACCTACCTCAAGGCCCACCCCGGTGTCCGGGACGTGGTCGTCTCCGGCGGCGATGTCGCCAACGTGCCGTGGCGTAACCTCGAGTCCTACCTCATGCGCCTGCTGGAGATCGAGACCATCCGCGACATCCGGCTCGCCACCAAGGCGCTCATGGGCCTGCCGCAGCACTGGCTCCAGCCCGACGTGGTCGAGGGCCTCGAACGGGTCGCCCGCACCGCCGCCCGCCGCGGCGTCAACCTGGCCATCCACACCCACGTCAACCACGCCCAGTCGCTGACCCCGCTGGTCGCCAAGGCCGCCCAGACCGCGCTCGACGTCGGCGTCCGCGACGTCCGCAACCAGGGCGTGCTCATGCGCGGCGTCAACGCCACCAGCGCCGACCTGCTCGACCTGTGCTTCGCGCTGCAGGGCGAGACGGGCATCCTGCCGTACTACTTCTACATGTGCGACATGATCCCCAACGCCGAGCACTGGCGGGTCCCGGTCTGGCACGCCCAGCAGCTCCAGCACGACATCATGGGCTACCTGCCCGGCTACGCCACCCCGCGGATCGTCTGCGACGTCCCGTTCGTCGGCAAGCGCTGGGTGCACATGCTCACCGACTACGACCGCGAGCGCGGCATCTCCTACTGGACCAAGAACTACCGCACGTCGATCGAGTCCGCCGACCTGGAGGCGCTCAACAAGCGCTACGCGTACTACGACCCGATCGACACCCTGCCCGAGGCGGGCCAGTCCTGGTGGCACGCCCACCGCGACGACTGACCGTCCCGTCGCACCACGTCGCCCCCGCCGGCTGAGCCGGCGGGGGCGACGTGCGTCCGGGTCACTTCTCGAACGCGTCCTTGACGTCCCGGCCGGCCTGCTTGACGTCCTGCCCGGCCTGACGCGCCCGTGCCGCGCTCTGCTCGCTGGCGCCCTCGGCCCGCAACCGCTCGTTGTCGGTGACGTCGCCGATGCGCTCCTTGGCCATGCCGCTCATCTCCTGGGCCTTCATCTTCGCCTTGTCGGTGAAGCTCATGTCGCCCTCCTCGTCAGCGTGCGGCTTGCCCTTGTCGCGTCCCCGGTGCCGAGCTCGACAAACGCTGTTGACCGGCGCACATCCCCTAAGGCATCCTAGGACAATAGGTCAGAGCGGTTCCCGGTGCCGGCCCGACGGGCGTGGTTGACTGGGCGGGTGAACGAGATACTGCTGATCCGGCACGGCGAGACCACGTGGAGCGCCAGCCACCGGCACACCTCGTACACCGACCTGGAGCTGACCCCTGACGGTGAGCGGCAGGCCCGCGCGCTCGCTCCCCTGCTCGCCGGCCGGCGCTTCGTCCGGGTGCTGTCCAGCCCCCGGCAACGCGCCACCCGCACCGCCCACCTGGCCGGGCTGACCGTCGACGCCACCGACCCCGACCTGGCCGAATGGAACTACGGCGACTACGAGGGCCGCACCAGCGACGCCATCGGCGAGGAACGGCCGGGCTGGAGCATCTGGACCGACGGCGGCGGCCCCGGCGGCGAGTCACCGGCCGAGGTGGGCGCCCGGCTCGACCGGGTGCTCGACCGGGTCGCCCCGCTGCTGGATCGGGGCAGCGTCGCGCTGGTCGGGCACGGGCACAGCCTGCGGGTGCTCGGGGCGCGGTGGATCGGCCTGCCCCCGTCGGGCGGCGGACTGCTGCGGCTCGACACGGCCACGCTCAGCGTGCTCGGCCACGAGCACGGCCGGCGGGTCATCCGGCGCTGGAACCTGCCGGCTCCGTCGCCGACCGGGACCGACCCCGACCGGGCAGCTCGGCACTGATCCGCGGCGGGCGGTTCTCATACGGCGTGGACAGCACCACAGTGGTGCGGGTCGTGACGTTGGCCGAGATGCGGATCTCCTGCAGCAGCCGTTCCAGGTCGGCCGGGCCGGCCACGCGCACCAGCAGGAGATAGAAGTCCTCCCCCGCGACCGAGTAGCAGGAGTCGATCTCGGGCAGGTGGGCCAGCCGCTCCGGCGCGTCGTCGGGCTGCGACGGGTCGAACGGCCGGATCGCCACGAACGCGGTCAGCGGCAGGTCCAGCGCCTCGAACGACACCCGCGCGGCGTACCCCTTGACCACGCCACGCTGCTCCAGCCGGCGGACCCGCTGGTGCACGGCCGACACCGACAGGCCCACCCGCTCGGCCAGGTCCGTGTACGACAGCCGACCGTCCCCGGTCAGCGCGGCGACGATGGCGCGGTCGATCTCCTCCACGCGGCGCAGCCTAGCCGCAAAAGCGCTCCCACGCCGCACCCGGCCCGCCGGGATGACGCTCAGCGCGCCGTCCGGTCGCGCACCGCGTCGGCGGCGTAGTTGAGCACCTCCGCCATGTCCTCCTCGTCCAGGAACGGCAGATCGGTGAGGATGTCGGTGACGGACATGCCCTCGGCCATCATGGCCAGCAGGGTGGCCACGGGGACGCGCGACTGCCGCACGCAGGGCGCACCCCCCATGACGTCGGGGTCGACGGTGATCCGGGGGAAGGTCACCGCGACAGGTTAGCCCTTGGCCAGGGCGCGGGAGATGACCAGCCGCTGGATCTGGTTGGTGCCCTCGACGATCTGCAGCACCTTCGCCTCGCGCATGTAGCGCTCCACCGGGTGGTCGGCGACGTAGCCGGCGCCGCCGAGCACCTGCACCGCGTCGGTGGTCACCCGCATCGCCACGTCGGTGGCGAACAGCTTCGCCTTCGCCGCCTCGATCGAGTACGGCCGGCCGGCGTCGCGCAGCCGCGCCGCGGCCAGCATGAGCGCGCGGGCCGCGGAGATCTGGGTCGCGTGGTCGGCCAGGTTGAACCCGAGGCCCTGGAAATCGATGATCGCGCGGCCGAACTGCCGGCGCTCCCGGGCGTAGCCGACCGCGTAGTCCAGGGCCGCCTGCGCCAGCCCCACCGCGCAGGCGGCGATGCCGAGGCGGCCGGAGTCCAGCGCGGACATGGCGATGGTGAACCCGGCGCCCTCGCCACCGATCAGCCGCTCGGCGGGCACCCGCGCGTCGTCGAAGGCGATCTGCGCCACCGGGGAGGAGTGCAGGCCCATGGTCCGCTCGGCGGCCTGCGGGTGGATGCCCGGCGTGCCCCGGTCGGCCAGCAGGCAGGAGATGCCCTTCGGGCCGGGCCCGCCGGTGCGGCAGAAGATGTTGTAGAAGTCCGCGACCCGGGCGTGGGTGATCCACGCCTTGGTGCCGGTCACCACGTACGCGTCGCCGTCGCGCACCGCCCGGGTGGTCAGCGCCGCCGCGTCCGAGCCGCCCTGCGGCTCGGAGAGGCAGTATGCCCCCAGCAGCTCCCCGCCGATCATGTCGGGCAGCAGCTTGCGCTGCTCGTCGGAGCCGAACTGCGCCACCGGGTAGCAGGACAGCGTGTGCACGCTGACCGCCTCGGCCACGGCCAGCCACCGGCTGGCGAGGATCTCCAGCACCTGCAGGTAGACCTCGTACGGCTGGGCGGCGCCCCCGTGCTCCTCGGCGTAGGGCAGGCCGAGCAGGCCGGCGCGGCCCAGGGTGCGCAGCACCTCGCGGGGGAACTCGGCGCGCTCCTCGAAGCCGGCGGCCTTCGGGGCCAGCTCCCGGTCGGCGAGCTCGGTGGCGAGGTCCAGCAGGTCGTGGGCCTCGTCGGTGGGCAGGATCCGGTCGACGTTCATAGCGCGATGAGCTCCGTGGGGGTGGTGTTGAGCCGTTGCCCGCCGTCCGTCGTGCAGACGACGATGTCCTCGATCCGGGCGCCGTACCGCCCGGCGAGGTAGATCCCGGGTTCGACCGAGAAGGCCATGCCGGCCTCCAGCGGACGCGGGTTGCCGGTCACCACGTACGGGTCCTCGTGGGTGTCGAGGCCGATGCCGTGCCCGGTGCGGTGCAGGAAGGCGTCGCCGAAACCGGCGGCGGTGATCATGTCACGGGCGACCGCGTCGAGGTCCTCGGCGGTCACCCCGGGTCGCACGGCGGCCACGGCGGCGCGCTGTGCGTCCCGCAGCACCGCGTAGAGGTCGACGAACCCGGCCGGCGCGGGGCCGCCGGCGACGTAGGTGCGGGTGCAGTCGGAGCGGTAGCCCGAGGGCATGGTGCCGCCGATGTCGACCACCACCGGCTCGCCCGCGCCGATCGGCCGGTCGGAGGTGCCGTGGTGCGGGCTGGCGCCGTGCGGGCCGGCGGCCACGATGACGAAGTCCACCTCGGCGTGCCCGGCCGCGCGGATCGCGGCGGCGATGTCGGCGGCGACCTCCCGCTCCGTGCGGCCCGGGCGCAGCCACTGCCCCATTCGCCGGTGCACGGCGTCGATCGCGGCGCCCGCCTCGGCCAGCGCCGCCACCTCGGCCGGGGACTTGCGGATCCGCAGCTCACGCAGCACCTCGGAGGCGAGCCGCTGGGCCGCGTCCGGCAGCGCGGCGCGCAGCGCGAGCACCTGCTGCGCCCACATCCGGTCGGCGATCCCGACGGCGCGCACCGGGCCGGGCAGCGCGGCGCGGACGAGCGGCCACGGGTCGTCGCCGTCGGCGTGGTCGACGATCCGGAGGCCGCCGCCGGGGGCGGCCTCGGCGTCGGGGCGTTCCAGCGCCGGCACCACGAGCGTGGGCTCCCCCTCGGCGGGCAGCACCAGGCAGGTGAGGCGCTCGCTCTCGCGGGCGTCGTAGCCGGTCAGCCAGCGCAGGTCGGAGCCGGGGGTGAGCAGCAGCGCGTCCAGGCCCGCCGCGGCGGTGGCGTGCCGGGCCGCGGACAGTCGCCCGGCCGGGTACAGCTCCTCGGTTCCCACAGTCGAAGCTTAACGGTCGTTCGGGCGGTGGCGGGAGTCCGGTCGTCCCGTTCCGGACCGCTGCGCCGCGCGTCGTCTTGTCGTACCGGTGGGCCATGATCCTTGTCGTCACAGCGGCACGGGTCACGGGCCGGCGACGGCGGTCCGGCGTGCCCGGAGCCGGTCGCCGGCGGGGAGGTCGGGAACGATGACGGAGGCGACGGACGCCTCGTGGCGGCACCGCAGCGTGCTGCGGGTGGCGCCGCCGGCGCGGGCGCGCAAGCTGGCCAAGGTGCCCTTCGTGGAGCTGGCCGACGGCCGGCTGCAGGGGGTGGTGTCCAGTGGTTCCGACGTGGAGCGGGTCTACGTCTCCTCGGTCGCCGCCGGCAGCCACGCGGTCAACTGCAGCACCAACAACAACCGGCCCTGCGGCGGCCTGCGCGGCAGCCTGCTCTGCAAGCACCTGCACGCGCTGGCCGACGAGGCCGTGCTGCAGTACGGGATCGCGCAGGTGGCCCGCTACCTGCGCGTCGACGTCGGCGACGGCGTCGACAGCGGCACCGACCTGCTGGCCCGCACCGACGCGCGGCACGAGCCCGGCCCGGCGGCGGTGGTGTTCAGCCGCTTCCTGCGCCACCTGGCCTACCTGGAGGTCCCGGCGAGCACCACCGCGGTGCCGGAGCTGCACTGGTTCCCGGCCACGGCGGGGGTGCGCTGATGCTCGCCGCCCACCTTGCCCGGCTCACCGACGGGGAGGTCCCCGGGCTGGCCGAGACGCTCGCCGTGGTCGACGACGTCGACGACGCGCTGACCCGCGGTCTGGCCCGGGTGAGCGAGCCGGACGCCGCCGCCTGGGCCGCGCTGGCCGGTGCGGTCGCCGACACCCCGCTGGCCGACCGCACCGCCGACGCGGTCCGCGCGGCGACCACCGGCGCGCCGACCGAGGCGCACCTGGCCGTCCTCGCCGGCGCCCGCGCGGCGTTGCTCGGCGCGGCGCACGACGCGCTGCTCGACCGGGTCGACGCGGCGCTCGGACGTTCCCGGGCCCCCTGGGCCGCCGCGCCCGGCCTCGCGCCGGATCCGTCGCCCGCCGTCGCCGGGGCGCGGGCCTGGCTGCACGAGCTGGCCCTCGCCGGCTGGCGCGGCGCCGACCACGACCTGGTCTCCGGCGCCGCCGCGCCGGTGGAGGCCGCGCTCGCCGTGCCGGGCCTGCGCCGGCTCGCGGTGCTGCTGGACGGCCTCGCCGCCGAACTGCGCGCCGGCCTGCCGGTGGCCGCCATGCCCCGGGTGCCGGCCCGCCGGTGGGCCGACCTGTGGTCCCGGGCCGTCCTGCTCGCCGCCGGCGCCGCCGCCGAGGCCGCTGCCCCGGAGACCGTCTCCGGCCGCCTGCTGCCGCTCGGCGTGGACGTGCACGAGCACGACACCGCGTTCCAGGCGCAGCTGCACGCCCTGCTCGAACCGGCCGGCGGCGGTGACGTCCGCCTGGTCCGGGTCACCGTGGCCGCGGCGAAGGTCGCCACCATCGTCGGGCCGGCCGGCTGGCGGCTGCTCGAGGCGTACCCGATCCTGCTCAAGGCCCTGGCCGAGCGGCGCGCCGTGACCGTCACCGACCTGCCCGCCCACGGCGGCGACCTGCGCTGGGTCGACGAGCGGGCCGAACTCGCCGACCCGACCGACCCGTTCGCCGCCGCCCGGGTGCTGCTGGCCGGCGCCACCGCGGCCGCGACCCCGCCGCTGACCCGGCACCCGGCCGCGATCGCCGAACCGGTCCTGGTCGAGGGCTACACCGCCCGCCACGACGACGGCGGCCTGTTCTTCGACCTCGACGGCCGCGCGGTCCCGGTGGCCGTCGACCGGCTGCCGGCCGCCGGGCCGCTCACCCCGGCGCTGGTCGCCGCCTCCACCGCCTGCCTCGCGCTGCTGCGCTGGGACGACGGCCGTTGGCTGCTGCAACCCCTGGCGGTGCGGGCCAGCGTGAAACGGCAGGCCGTCGAGGCGCACAACGGCGACTGGGCGTGCGGCGTCACCGACCCGAAGACGGCGAAGGCCGAGGCCAAGGCGGGCGACGCCGTGGCCGTGCTGCGCGAACGCGCGGGACGGTTGCTGCGCCGATGACCGACGAACGCGCCCACGCCAACCGCCGCCAGGTGCTCTACTGGCGGCTGCTCGCCCGCCTCTTCCACCCCGACGAGCAGCCCGGGCTGGAGTCGGCGAGCGTCGCCGTCGTCGACGACCTCGGCCTGCCCGCCGCGCTGCTGGACCCCACCGTCTCCGTCGACACCGTCGTGCAGCGCTTCCCGGCGCTCGCCGACGAGCTGCGCGGCCTGCTCACCGCCGACGACGACACCCCGGCCACCGCCGGGCCGTTCCAGCCCGGCGAGACCGAGGTACGCCGCGCCGCGCTGGTGTCCAAGCTCCTGCTCAACGTTTTCGCCACCGGCTCCGGCGAGGTCAGCGCCGGGCAGCTCGCCCGCTGGCAGGCCGACGCCGGCTGGTTCGAGCAGGCCTGCGGCGTCGACGCCGGCGAGCTGCGTCGCGGCGGCACCGGCCTCGGGGCCACCCTCGCCGGCATCGAGGGCGACCTGGTCGGCCGGATGCGGCTGCGCGAGGTGCTCGCCGACCCGACGTTGGCCGCCCGGCTCACCCCGAGCATGTCGCTGATCGAGCAGCTGCTGCGCGACAAGTCGAACCTGTCGGGGGTGGCGCTGGCCAACGCCAAGTCGTTGATCCGCCGCTACGTCGACCAGGTCGCCGAGGTGCTGCGCACCCAGGTCGCGCAGGCCACCGTCGGCACGGTCGACCGGTCGGTGCCGCCCAAGCGGGTCTTCCGCAACCTCGACCTGGACCGCACGATCTGGCAGAACCTCACCAACTGGAGCCCGGACGACGAGCGTCTCTACGTCGATCGGCTCTACTACCGGCAGACCGCCCGGCGGACCACCCCGGCCCGGCTCATCGTGGTGGTCGACCAGTCGGGCTCGATGGTCGACTCCATGGTCAACTGCACGATCCTCGCATCCATCTTCGCCGGGCTGCCCAAGGTCGACGTGCACCTGATCGCGTACGACACCCGGGCGCTGGACCTCACCCCCTGGGTGCACGACCCGTTCGAGGTGCTGCTGCGCACCAACCTCGGCGGCGGCAACGACGGCCCGGTCGCCATGGCCCTGGCCCGCCCCAAGATCGTCGAGCCGCGCAACACCGTGCTGGTGTGGATCTCCGACTTCTACGAGTTCGACAGGTCGCAACCGCTGTTCGACGGCATCGAGGCGGTGCACCGCTCCGGGGTGAGGTTCATCCCGGTCGGCTCCGTCAACAGCTCCGGCCACCAGAGCGTCAACCCCTGGTTCCGGCAGCGCTTCAAGGACCTGGGCACCCCCGTCATCTCCGGCCACATCCGCAAGCTCGTCACCGAGCTGAAGAACTTCCTCACCTAGGAGAGCACCCCTGATGTCCGACATGCTCCGCGCCCCCGCCGAGGTCAAGTACGCCGACGAGCTGGCCTACCTGGAATCGGTCGACACCGGGCCGAAGCCGTTCTCCTGGCGGCTGAGCCCGCACATGGTCCGCCTGTTCGTGCTCGGCTCCGAACGCGCCGACGGCCTCGACCGGGAGATCCCGCAGAAGTGGTTCGGCGACCGCAGCTTCGTCGAACGCAGCATCGTCACCCTCGCCTCCGACCGTGGCCTGCTGCTCATCGGCGACCCCGGCACCGGCAAGAGCTGGCTCGCCGAGCTGCTCTCCGCCGCGATCTGCCGCAACTCCACGCTGGTCGTGCAGGGCACCGCCGGCACCACCGAGGACCACATCAAATACTCGTGGAACGTGTCCATGGTCATCGCCCGCGGTCAGTCCCGCGAGTCGATGATCCCCTCGCCGATCATGACCGCGATGGAGCAGGGCGTGATCGGCCGCTTCGAGGAGCTGACCCGCTCCACCAGCGACGTGCAGGACGCGCTCATCTCGATCCTGTCCGAGAAGTACGTCTCCATCCCGGAGCTCAACGACGACAACATCGTCTTCGCCAAGCCCGGCTTCTCGATCATCGCCACCGCCAACAGCCGCGACCGGGGCGTCAACGACCTCTCCTCCGCCCTCAAGCGCCGATTCAACTTCGTCCGCATCCCGGTCGTCACCAACAAGCGCAGCGAGGCCGAGATCGTCCGCTTCCGCACCGAGGAACTGCTGCGCCGGCACCGCATCGAGCTGGACGTGCCGCCCACGCTGCTCGACATCCTGTTGCAGAGCTTCGCCGACCTGCGCGCCGCCGCGACCGCCGCGAGCAGCGACGACGAGAAGCTGGAGTCGGCGCTGTCCACCGCCGAGCAGATCGGCGTGCTGGAGGACGCCATCCTGCACAGCCAGTTCTTCGGCGACCGCACCCTGCGCGCCCAGACCCTCGCCGGGTCGCTCATGGGCTCGCTGGCCCGCCGCAGCCCGGAGGACCTGGCCATCCTCAACAAGTACCTGCACGGCGTGGTCGAACCCCGGGCCAAGGCCGACGACGGCGGCGACTGGGCCGGTTTCCTCGACGGCGGCCGCCAGGCCATCGCCTCGCTGTCGTGACCGCGCCCGCCCCGACCGGCCTGTTCGGCGCGCTGCGCGAGCAGCTCACCGACGCGGCCGCCGCCTTCGCCGACTCCCCCGACGCGCTCGCCGGCATCCTCGCCGGCATGGTCGACGACGTCGACCGGGCGCTGCGCGAGCGGCTGGAGATCTTCCCGGTCTGCCACCACTCCCCCGCCTCCGCCCTGGCCATGGCACGCCGCCTGCGCGCCCGCCCGCCGAAGGTGATCTACCTGGAGCTCTGCGAGGACCTGCGCCCCCTCCTCGACGAGTTGCGCAACTGCCGCCTGCCGGTGGCGGTGCAGGCGTTCGCCACCGAACTCGACGGCTTCCCCGCCGAGTGGAGCCCGCTGAGCGTCATCGCCCCGATCACCGAGGCCTCCGCGGAATACCAGGCCATCGCGTACGCCCTGGACACCCCCGGCGTGGAACTGGTGCTGGTCGACCGCTCCACCGACCACGTCTTCCAGTGGACCCCGCGCCCCGACGGCCCCGACGCGGCCCCGACCTCCGACGAGGACGCCGCGCTGCACGGCGACGCGGTCGGGGTGGAGATCGGCGACCTGCGCCCCCGGTTCGCCGAACTGGAGGCCTACCTGCTGCACCACGGCAAGGTGCGGCACTGGTCGGAGTGGTGGGACCAGTACGTCGAACGTCCGCTCGCCGACGCCGACCACGACACCTACCGGCAGGTGATGGTGCTCGTCGGCAGCCTGTTCCGACGGCTGCGCCCCACGGCGTCCGCCCGCGACGACCGCGACGAGGACCGCGAGCGGCACATGTGGACGCGGATGCGCCAGCACCTCGCCGCCACCGGCGCCGACCCGGCCGACTGCCTCTACGTCTGCGGCGCGTTCCACGCCGCCAGCGGAGTCGAGCAGTTCGGGCTCGACTCCACCGCACCCGACTTCGCGATCAGCCCCCGCACCGGCACCCGCTGGCGCTACGGGCTCATCCCGTCCAGCCACTCGGCGATCGAGGCGCAGTTCGGCCTCGCCCCGGGCGCCGTCTCCATCGCCGCCGCGAACTGGACCACCGCGGTGGCCCGGACCCGGCTCACGCCGTACCGGCTGGCCGGGCAGCAGACCGGGAAGAAGGGCCGGCGCGCCCGCACCGCCCCCGCCACCGCCGCGCCGGAGACGAGCACCGACCGGCTCACCGGCTTCCTCGCCGCCCCGCCCACGCTCGACGGGCTGGACGAGGCGGAGCTGCGCGGCTGGTGCGTCGACATCGTCCGGCTCGCCCGCCGCAACGGCTACCTCGCCAGCACCGCCGACGCGATCGCCGTGTTCGAGACGTCGATCCTGCTGGCCAACCTGCGCAACCGCGCCCGACCGACGCCCTACGACTTCGCCGACGCCGCGGTCACCTGCATCGAGAAGGACGTGGTGCCCGGCCGGCGCGACGTCCGCCGCCTCTGCGAGATCCTGCTCGGCGGCGACCGGATCGGCCAGGTCGGATACGACTCCCTCCCGCCCCTGGCTCGCGACGTCCTGGACCGCCTCCGCCCACTCGGCCTCGACCTGGAACGGCGCACCGTGCAACGGGCCCTGCTCGACCTGCGCGCCGACCCGGAGCTGGAACCCTGCTCCGACCTGCTGTGGATGCTGCGGCATCTGCTGCCCGCCGACGCCGTCCGCCCGATCATGGGCGAGCGCCGCCTCGGCCACCGCTCCACCCAGGAGAGCTGGGACCTCGCCCTCGGCCGCAACCAGCGCGCCCTCATCGAACTCGGCTACGAGGGCGTCACGGTCGAGCAGGTGCTGGAGCAACGGCTGCGCCGGGCGGTCCGTCGGCCGGACGCCACCGCCGCCAACGCGCTGGCCGCCGTCGAGGACGCGATCCGCCTGCTCGACAGCCCCCGCCTGGTCGACGAACTCGGCACCCGGGCGGTCGAGCTGCTCGCCGCCGAACGCACCGTGGACGACGCGCCCGAGGTGCTGCGCCGCATCCGGCGGCTGCTCGCCCACCACCGCACCAGCGCGCCCGCGCTGCCCGCGTGGTGCCAGGCGTTCGTCACCACCGGGTACGCCCACTACTGCACGCTGCTGCCCACCGCGTTCGTCGACGAGGCGACCGGCGTCCGGCAGGTCGGCGCGATGCTCGGCTTCCTGTTCGGCATGGAGAGCCTCGCCCTGTCCCTCGGGTGCGACCGGTCCCAGCTCGAGCTGGCCGTCGCGCAGGCCCATCCGGAGACGCCGGCCAAGGTGGCGCTGCTCTGGGCCGCCCACCACCAGCTCGGCCTGCTGCCGCTGGCACAGCTGCGGGAACGCTGCGCCGAGCTGCTGGCCAACCCGCTGGTCGTGCCGGCGTTCCCGCAGTACCTGTCCGGCTTCGTGCACGCGCTCGAACCGGTGCCCGGGCTGGCGCCGTTCGTCGTGGAGACCATGTCGGCCGCGTTCGCCGGCCTGCCCGACCCGGTGCTGCTGCCCTGGCTGCCCACCCTGGTCACCACGCTGCGCGAGCACGGCGCCGAACTGGTGCCGCTGCTGGTCCGCGAGGCGGAACGCACCTTCCCCGCCACGCTGCCCGCGCTTGACGGGTGGACACCGCCGTGGGCCGCCGGGCCGACGCCGCGGGCGGCGCCGACGCCCACGGTCGAGACCGGTGCGGTGCACGGCCTGGTGAGCGGCCACCCGGAGGCCGTGGACGCGGTGGCCGCGCTGCTCGGATGCGACGCGCCGTGGCGCTCCCCCGCCGGCGCAGCCCCGCCGGTCGACGCCGCGTCGACGCTTGTCGCCACGCATCCGGCCACTGCCTACGCCGTCGCGGCGCTGGTGACGTCGGGCTGACCGGTGCCGGTCCTCGCGCCGCCGACCCGCGGGGCGAGGGCCGCCGCCGCGGACGGCGGTCCCGATGCGGCTTGCGAGCCGCGGGCACCATGGAGGGGTGATCCGCTTCCTGCTGAACCTGCTGTGGCTCGTCTTCGGTGGCGGCTTCGTCCTGGCCCTGGGCTACGGCGTCGCCGCTCTGATCTGCTTCGCGCTCGTCGTCACCATCCCGTTCGGCGTCGCCTCGCTCCGGCTCGCCTCGTACTCGCTGTGGCCGTTCGGCCGCACCCTCGTGTCCAAGCCGGGCGCCGGTCTCCCCTCCGGCCTGGCCAACGTGCTCTGGGTGGTGCTGGCCGGCTGGTGGCTCGCCCTGTCGCACATCCTGGCCGGCGTCGCGCTCTGCGTGACGATCATCGGCATCCCGTTCGGGGTGGCCAACTTCAAGCTGGTCCCGGCGGCGCTGTGGCCGCTCGGCCAGGAGGTCGTCGAGACGCCCTGACCCGGCCCGCCGGCGACTCCCCTTCCCGCCGCCTGTCGAGCTGATATCGCGGACGACTCAGCCGCCGGCCGGTCGGCCCTCGGACGCCTCCGTCGCCGGCCGGTCGGCCCTCGGACGCCTCCGTCGCCGGCCGGTTGATCCTCGACGCCTCCCGTGCCGGCCGCACCCCACGATGGGCGGCACAGGCGGGGTATGGCCCGGCAGACACCGCCCGGTCCGGCGTCTGGTCCGCGTCCGGTCGCCTGCCCGGCCGGTCCGCCCCCACGGGCTGGGCGAAGGGGCGTCAGCCGAGACCGGGAGCACGGCAGTGGCGTGGTCCGCCCCGGCCGGGCCCGCCGGCCGGGGGCCGGACCGTGAGTCGTCCGCGATATCAGCTCGACAGGCGGTGTCCGGCGCACTCTCCCTTCCGCCCTGCCTCCGGTGGCGCCCGCCGGGCGTCGTCACCGCGGTCGACCGCAACGCCGTCCTCGCGGAAGCCCCCAGGGCCGGCGGCGGAACTGGTGCGGAGACGAGTCGCCCGGGCGACGGGGCGTCCAGGTGCGCAGAGGCTACGGCTCGCGTCGGAGTCGCGGTCGACGCCGACACACCCCGTCGAGCGTCCTAGGAGGCTGGGGTGAGTCGCGGTCCGAAACTGGCTCGCGGAACCGGCGGGGTGGCTACCGTCGGTGACATGGGGGGTCGGGACGCGGTGGTGGAGGCGCTCAAGGCGGATCCGACAATGGCCGGCCTGCGCCGGTCGCTGGAGTTCTACCACGGCGACCCGGACCGTGACGCGGCGCTGGACGCGTTCTACGCACCCCTGGTCCACGCCGGTGACCTGGTCTTCGACGTCGGAGCGCACGTCGGCGACCGGCTGGGCAGCTTCCGCCGGCTCGGCGCGCGGGTGGTGGCGGTGGAGCCGCAGCCGCTGTGCGCCCGCGCGCTGCGTGCCCTCCACGCCGACGATCCGGCGGTGACCGTGGTGCAGGCCGCGTGCGGCGCCGCCACCGGGCCGGTACGGCTGCACGTCAACTCCGCGAACCCGACGGTCTCCACCGCCTCCCCCGGCTTCGTCCGGGCCGCCGCTCAGGCCGGCGGGTGGCGGGACGAGACCTGGGACGACGAGATCGAGGTGGCCGGCACCACGCTGGACGCGCTGCTCGAGGCGTACGGCGTGCCGGCGTTCGTGAAGATCGACGTGGAGGGGTTCGAGGACGCGGTGCTGGCCGGCCTGAGCCGTCAGGTGCCGGCGCTGTCGTTCGAGTTCACCACCATCGCGCGGGACCTGGCCGCCGACTGCCTGGACCGGCTGACCGCGCTCGGCTTCACCCGGTTCACCGTGGCGCTCGGTGACGAGATGGCCTTCGACCTGCCCGGTTGGCATCCGGCGGCCGAGGTGGCGGCACACCTGCGCGCGTTGCCGCACGACGCCAACTCCGGCGACGTGTACGCGCGAACCTGACGTCCGTCCATAAAGGATGGTCGTGTCGAACTCGAAGGCGCATCGACGCTGCTCATCGCCGTGATCGACACATCCGCTGCCCGGCCACTTTTTTCAGGTGTCGAACTTAGCCATGGTTTGTTACCTGCCCGTTATTGACGTGACCGGCGCCACTTCGGTTGACTGCCACGGAACCGCTTCCGCAACCGGTTCCGAAACACCCCGCTCATCCCTGCGACCCGGGAGCGTCACGTGCCGATCACCATCGCCGACGTCGCCACCCGCGCCGGGGTGAGCAAGACGACGGTCTCCCGGGTGCTCAACGGCAAGGGCGAGGTGCACATCCGCACCGCCGACCGGGTCCGGGCCGTGATCAGCGACCTCGGGTACGTGCCGAGCGCCCGCGCGGTCGGCCTGGCCCGCGGGCGTACCCGGGTGGTCGGCATGCTGGTGCCGGCGCTGACCTGGCCCTGGATGGGCGAGGTGCTCCAGGGCGCGGCCGAGGCGGTCGAGGCCGAGGGCTACGGGATGCTGTTGTTCACCTGCACCCGCGGTGACGAGTCGATGCGGCGCTTCGCCTCGCAGGTCTCCGCGAAGTCCTTCGACGGGCTGCTCGTGGTCGAGCCCGAGGGCACCCTGGACTACATCACCGACCTGCACCGTCGCGGTCTGCCGGTCATCCTCATCGACGACCGCGGGCACCAGCCCGGCTTCCCGTCGGTGCGGACCACCAACGAGGACGGCGCGCGGGCCGCCGCCGCGCACCTGCTGTCGCTCGGACGCCGACGACCGCTGGTCATCACCGGCCTGCGCCGCTTCGGCTGCACCCGCGAACGGCTCGCCGGGTTCGCCGACGGCTACGCCGCCGCCGGCGTACCGATCGGGCCGGAACGGGTGGTGGAGGGCGACTTCACCTTCGAGTGCGGACGCGAGGCGGTGCGGCGGCTGCTCGCCCAGGGGGTGGCGTTCGACGCGGTCTTCGCCCACAACGACCTCTCCGCCGCCGGCGCGCTGCAGGCGCTGCGCGACGCCGGCCGGCGCGTCCCGCAGGACGTCGCGGTGGTCGGCTTCGACGACCTGCCGCTGGCCGGGCACACCCATCCCCCGCTCAGCTCGGTGCACCAGCCGCTGCGGGAGATGGGCGCCGCCGCCGCCCGGCTCCTCATCGCCCACCTCACCGGCACGCCGCTGCCGGACACCCCGACCGTCATCCCGACCGGCTTCGCCGCCCGCGCCTCCACCCGCGTCACCTGACCCCACCCCGCCGAATCCCGGCGACCACGCCGGCGGGCGCACGCCCGCCGGTGGCACCACCGCACACCCTCCATCCACCACATCCCGCCCGAGGAATGCGGGACCACCGAGGGAGACCTCCATGAGAAGACGGCAACTCCTCGCCGTCGCGCTGGCCGGCGCGATGGTCACCACCACGGTCGCCGCGTGCGGCGACAGCCCCAACGCGAACAAGAAGAGCGGCCAGGCCGCGACCGTGCTCAACGTCGGCATGCCCAACGGTCCGCAGGCCGAGAACAACAACCCGTTCCTCACCACCTCGGCCGCCGCGTCGTTGGGCTACCGCTGGCAGATCTACGAGCCGCTGATGATGTGGAACCCGGTCAAGCCGGCCGAGCCGTTCAAGCCCTGGCTGGCCACCAAGGCCGAGTGGTCGGCGGACTACAAGTCGGTCAAGGTGACCGTCCGCGACAACGCCACCTGGTCCGACGGGCAGAAGGTCACGGCCGAGGACGTCGCCTTCACCTACAACCTGGTCAAGAAGTTCCCGGCGCTCAACGACCAGGGCGTGCCGTACACGGACGCGACCGCGAGCGGCAACGAGGTCACCATCTCGATGTCCAGCCCGCAGTTCGTCAACCAGCAGAAGGTGCTGTGGCGGGTGCCGATCGTGCCCAAGCACCTCTGGGAGAAGATCGGCGACCCGACGACGGACCCGGTGAAGCAGCCGGTCGGCAGCGGGCCGTACACGTTGAAGTCGTTCACCCCGGCGACGACGACGCTCACGGTGCGCGACAGCGGCTACTGGCAGGACGCGCCGAAGGTGAAGGAGCTGCGCTTCACCTCGTACACCGACAACAGCGCGCAGACCACGGCGCTGGCCAACGGCGAGTCGGAGTGGAGCTTCGTCTTCATCCCCAACTACCAGGCCGTCTTCGTGGCCAAGGACCAGAAGAACCACAAGGTGTGGGCGCCGCCGGTGCTGGGCATCCACGGCCTCTACCTGAACACCACGAAGAAGCCGTTCGACGACCCGACGCTGCGCAAGGCGATGAACATGGTCGTCGACCGCGCGGACATCTTCACCACCGCCGAGGCCGCGTACTTCCACCCCGAGGTGAAGAGCGTGACCGGCCTGCCCAGCCCGGCCGGTGACTCCTTCATCGCCGCGGAGTACAAGGGCCAGGAGCACAAGGTCGACGTCGAGGGCGCCAAGGCGCTGCTCACCGGCGCCGGCTACAAGCTCGACGGCACCACGCTGAAGGACAAGAGCGGCAAGCCGGTCACGATCAAGCTGACCGACCCGGCCGGCTGGTCCGACTACCAGACCAGCCTGGAGATCGTGAAGGACAACCTGTCCAAGATCGGCATCGCGGCGACCATCGACAAGGCCAACCAGGACGCCTGGTTCCGCAACGTCGAGCAGGGCAACTTCGAGGCCACGTTCCGGTGGACCGAGAGCGGCGCGACGCCGTACGACATCTACCGGACGATCATGGACGGCCGGGTGCTCAAGCCGATCGGCACCGCCTCCCCGGCGGGCAACTTCGGTCGGTTCCAGAGCAAGGAGGCCACCGACGCGCTGGTGTCGTACGCCAACGCGACCGACGACGCCACCCGCACCACCGCCCTGGCCACGCTCCAGAAGATCTTCGTGGAGCAGGTGCCGATGATCCCGGTCGGCGCGGACAACATCGGCGGCGCGTACAGCACGAAGAACTGGACCGGCTGGCCGGACGACGCGAACCCGTACGGCGCGCTCCAGCCCACCCAGCCCAACGCGCTGGACGTGGTGCTGCACCTCAAGCCGGCCGCCGGCTGACCCGGCGCCGCCTCCCCGGCCGGGACGACCGGCCGGGGAGGCGGGCCCCGCCCCCGACCCGGCAACCCCAGACAGGAATGCGGCATGACGACGACCGAGAGCGCCCCGGCGCCGGTCGACGAGGTGGTGCTGGAGGCCGTCGGCCTGACCAAGCACTTCCCCGTCCGCCGGCGGTTGCGCAGTCTCCTCTCCCGGACCCCGACGGTGGTGCACGCCGTCGACGACGTGTCCATCGCGCTGCGCCGTGGGCGGGTGACCGCGCTGGTCGGCGAGTCCGGCTCCGGCAAGTCCACGGTGGCCCGGCTGCTGGCCCAGCTCTACCCGCGCACCGCCGGCGACATCCGGCTGCACGGCACGTCGACCCGGGTCCGCGGCGGCCGCCCGTTCCGCGCCTATGTGCGCCGGGTGCAGTTGATCCTGCAGGACCCGTTCGCCTCGCTGAACCCGGTGCACACGGTCCGCTACCACCTCACCCGCTCGTTGCGCATCCACGGCAACGCGGGCACCGGCCCGGACGGGCTGGAGAGGGCGCTGGCCGACCTGCTCACCCGGGTCAGCCTCACCCCGCCGGAGCGCTACCTCGACGCGTTCCCGCACGAGCTGTCCGGCGGCCAGCGCCAACGCGTCGCCATCGCCCGGGCGCTCGGCGCGAACCCCGAGGTGCTGCTCGCCGACGAGCCGGTGTCGATGCTGGACGTGTCGATCCGCCTGGGCGTGCTCAACCTGTTGCAGGACCTCAAGGACCGGCTCAACCTGGCCATCCTCTACATCACCCACGACATCGCCTCGGCCCGCTACTTCGCCGACGACACGATCGTCATGTACGCGGGACGGATGGTCGAGGGCGGTGACAGCGAGACGGTCACCCAGCGGCCGGCCCACCCGTACACCCGGTTGTTGACCGACTCCGCGCCGGACCCGGAACGGATCACCGGCGCGGGCGCCGACGCCACCGGGGCCGGCGAGCGCGGGCACGGCGAGCCGCCCAGCCTGATCCACCCGCCCGCCGGCTGCCGGTTCCACCCGCGCTGCCCGCACGCCATGGCGCGGTGCGCCAGCGAGCTGCCGCCGGCGATCCCGGTCGACGACCACCCCGGGCACTGGGCGGCGTGCTGGCTGTTCGACCCGGCCACCGTCGCGGCGGAGAACGGCGTGGCCGAGGAGGCGACCCGATGAGGTTCCTGCTGCAACGGCTGGCCTTCTACCTGTTCACCGCGTGGGCGGCGATCACCCTCAACTTCTTCATCCCCCGGATGGTGCCGGGCGACCCGGTGCAGTCGCTGATCTCCCGCAACCAGGGCCGGATCAGCGCCGACGCGATCGCCTCGCTGCGGGTGCTGTTCGGGCTGGACTCCGACCGCAACCTGTGGGAGCAGTACGTCGCCTACTGGGGCCAACTCCTGCACGGCGACCTGGGGCTGTCGTTCACCTTCTTCCCGGCGCCGGTGTCCGAGGTGATCGGGAACAGCCTGCCGTGGACCGTCGGCCTGGTCGGCGTCACCACCATCGTCAGCTTCCTGCTCGGCACCGCGCTCGGCGTGGGCGCCGGCTGGCGGCGCGGCTCGTGGATCGACGGGCTGCTGCCGGCCACCACGTTCCTCTCCTCGATCCCCTACTTCTGGCTGGGCCTGGTGGCGATCGCGGTGTTCGCCGGCCCGGGCAGCTTCTTCCCCTCCTCCGGCGGCTACGAGCCGGGCCTGGTGCCGGCGTTCGACGCGTACTTCATCCCCAGCGCGCTGCAGCACAGCATCCTGCCCGCGGCGACCATCCTGGTCTCGTCGATGAGCGGCTGGATCCTCAGCATGCGCAACATGATGGTCACCGTCTCCAGCGAGGACTACATCACCGTCGCGCACGCCAAGGGGCTCTCCGAGCGCCGGGTGGCGCTCAGCTACGCCGCCCGCAACGCGCTGCTGCCCAACGTCTCCGGCTTCGCGCTGTCGCTGGGCTTCATCGTCGGCGGCACGCTGCTCGTGGAGATCGTCTTCTCCTACCCGGGCCTGGGGTTCCAGCTCTTCCAGGCCGTCGGCAGCAAGGACTACCCGCTCATGCAGGGCATCTTCCTCATCATCACCATCTCGGTGCTGGTGGCGAACCTGCTCGCCGACGTCGCGTACCTGCTCCTCGACCCGCGGACCCGAAAGAGCTGAGCGATGACACTATCCCCGTCGAGCATCGAGCAGGTCATCCCCGGCCAGGGGGCGATGGCGCAGCCGTCGGCCCGGGCCCGGCGCCGCCGGTTCCGCTTCGTCGCCAATGCCAAGGCCGCCACCGGCCTGGCCATCCTGGCGGTGTACGCGCTGCTGGCCGTCATCGGGCCGTGGATCGCGCCGTACGACCCGGACGCGCGCAGCGTCGACGTGCTCCAGGCACCGTCGGCCCGGCACTGGTTCGGCACCACCCACCTCGGGCAGGACATCTTCAGCCAGATCCTGGTCGGCGCGCGCAGCGTGGTCGTGGTCGGGCTGATCGCCGGCGTGCTGGCCACGATCCTGTCCGTCCTCATCGGCGTGACCGCCGGCTACCTGGGCGGCGCGGCCGACGAGAGCCTGTCCGCGCTGTCCAACGTGTTCCTGGTGATCCCCGCGCTGCCACTGATCATCATCGTGGCGTCGCTCGTCGACCAGGCCGGTGAGCTGCTGGTCGCGCTGATCATCGGGCTCACCTCGTGGGCGTGGGGCGCCCGGGTGCTGCGCGCCCAGACGCTGTCGTTGCGCCGCCGCGACTACGTCGAGGCGGCCCGGGCCACCGGCGAGCGGACCTGGCGGATCATCGGGTTCGAGATCCTGCCCAACCTGACCGCGATCATCGCCTCCGGCTTCGTCGGCACCGTGATCTTCGCGGTGATGTCGGAGATCACCCTGGCGTTCATCGGCATCTCGTCGGTCAGCTCCTGGAACTGGGGCACCATCCTGTTCTGGGCACAGGGCCAGCAGGCGCTCGCCCAGGGCGCGTGGTGGTGGTTCGTGCCGGCCGGGCTGGCCATCGCGCTGCTCGGCACCGCGCTCGCGCTGATCAACTTCGGCATCGACGAGTTCGTCAGCCCCCGCCTGCGCACCGGCGGCCGGACCCGGATCCGCACCGCCGACGGCCGCACGGTCCGGATGCGCGTCGGGTTCACGCCGGTGCTGGCCCCGAAGGCGGCCCCCGTGCCGATGCAGAGATCCGCGGACGTGCGGGACACCACCCGAGAGGACCAGACCGCATGAACGACAAGGTGCTGGAGATCCGTGGGTTGTGCGTCGACTACGGCGTCGGCGCGGAGGCGGTGCGGGCGGTCCGCGACGTCGACCTGACGCTGCACCGCGGTGAGGTGCTCGGCCTGGCCGGGGAGAGCGGCAGCGGCAAGTCCACCCTGGCGTACGGGCTGACCCGGCTGCTCCCCCCGCCCGGCGTGGTCAGCGGCGGCCAGGTCGTCTACCACCCGGCCGACGGACCGCCGGTGGACGTGCTGACGCTCAGCCCGGCCCGGCTGCGCGAGTTCCGGTGGGCGGAGACGTCGATCGTGTTCCAGGGCGCGATGAACTCGCTGAACCCGGTGCACAAGGTCTCCACCCAGCTGCTCGACGTGATCCGGGCGCACGAGCCGAAGAGCACCGCGGCGGGCCGGCTGGCCCGCGCGAAGGAGCTGCTGCGCCTGGTCGGCATCTCCGCGGACCGGCTGGACAGCTACCCGCACCAGCTCTCCGGCGGGATGCGGCAGCGCGTCATGATCGCGATGGCGCTGGCGCTGGAGCCGCAGGTGGTCATCATGGACGAGCCGACCACCGCGCTGGACGTGGTGATGCAGCGGCAGATCCTCGGCCAGCTCGCCGAGCTGCGCGACCGGCTCGGCTTCGCGGTGCTGTTCATCACCCACGACCTGTCGCTGCTGGTGGAGTTCTCCGACCGGATCGCCATCATGTACGGCGGCCGGATCGTCGAAGAGGCGCCCGCCGCCCGGCTGTACGCCGAGCCGCTGCACCCGTACACCGAGGGGTTGCTGCACTCGTTCCCGGCGCTGCGCGGGCCGCGCCGGGAGCTGACCGGCATCCCCGGCTCCCCGCCGGACCTGCGCGCCATGCCGTCGGGGTGCGCGTTCCACCCCCGCTGCCCGAAGGCCTTCGACCCGTGCGACGAACGCCTGCCGGTGCTGGGCCCTCCCGGCGTCGACGACCCGACCCGGGCTGTCGCGTGCTGGCTGCACCCGGCCGTCGCGCCCCTGTCCCGCTGACCCGCCCGAGCCCACCCGCTACCCGCGAGGAGAACCATGGACACCGACCTCACCCGTCCCCGTGTCGAACAGGTCGACCCGATCGACACGCTGCCGCCGAGCTTCCGGTGGGGGGTGGCGACGTCGTCGTACCAGATCGAGGGCGCGGTGGCCGAGGACGGCCGCACACCGTCGATCTGGGACACCTTCTGCCGGGTCCCCGGGGCGGTGGCCAACGGCGACCACGGCGACGTGGCCTGCGACCACTACCACCGGATGCCCGAGGACGTCGCGCTCATCGCCGACCTGGGGCTGGACACCTACCGGTTCTCGGTGGCCTGGCCGCGGGTGCAGCCGGGCGGACGCGGTCCGGCCAACCCGGCCGGGCTGGCCTTCTACGACCGGTTGGTGGACGAGCTGCTCGGCCGCGGCGTCGACCCGTGGGTGACGCTCTACCACTGGGACCTGCCGCAGGAGCTGGAGGACGCCGGCGGCTGGCCGAACCGGGACACCGCCCACCGGTTCGCCGACTACGCGGAGCTGGTCTTCGCCGCACTCGGCGACCGGGTCCGCACGTGGACCACGCTGAACGAGCCGTGGTGCTCGGCCATGCTCGGCTACGCCTACGGCGACCACGCCCCCGGCCGACGGAACCTGGGCGACGGCATCGCCGCCGCGCACCACCTGCTGCTCGGGCACGGGCTGGCGACGCGGCGGCTGCGGGCGGCGGCGCAGTCGCCGATCGAGCTGGGCCTGACCGTGAACCTGTCGACGGCCGACCCGGCGAGCGACAGCGCGGCCGACCGGGACGCCGCGCGGGCGGCCGACGGGTTGGGCAACCGGCTCTACCTGGACCCGGTGCTGCGCGGGGAGTACCCGCAGGACGTGGTGGCCGACCTGGCCGCCGAGGGGGTGCGGATCCCGGTGCGGGACGGCGACCTGGAGGTCATCGCCACCCCGATCGACGTGCTCGGGGTGAACTACTACTTCGGGCAGCTGCACTCCGGGGTGGACGAGCAGGGCCGGGAGCGCGACGACGACGGCCGGCCGGTGCGCCGGGTGGTCCGCCGGGACCTGCCGCGCACGGCGATGGACTGGGAGATCGTGCCGGAGTCGTTCACCGACCTGCTGGTGCGGCTGCACCGCGACTATCCGGGCGTGCCCATGGTGATCACCGAGAACGGCGCGGCGTTCGACGACAAGCCGGACGCGGAGGGTTTCGTGGCCGACGACGACCGGGTCGACTACCTGACCGAGCACCTGCGGGCGGTGGCCCGGGCCCGGCAGGCGGGCGCGGACCTGCGCGGCTACTTCGCCTGGTCGCTGCTGGACAACTTCGAGTGGGCGTACGGCTACGACAAGCGGTTCGGCATCGTCCGGGTGGACTACGAGACGCAGCGCCGCACCCCCAAGCGCAGCGCGCTCTGGTATCGCGACACGGTCCGGCGGGTGCGCGGGCAGCGCTGAGCCGACCACTGCGGGCGGTCGCGCGGGAGGTGTCCCGGGCGGCCGCCCCGGCGTGTCCGAAGGCAGGTCGAGCCGCTTTTTTCATGCCTTGACATAAGCCGGTGCGAACGGTTTTCTCATTCGCGGATGTCGATTGATCCGGAAGGAGCATCCGTGTCCCCCACCACCGTCGCACGTCTCGCCGGCCGCGTCGCCCTGACGCTCTGCCTCACCGCCGGCCTCGCCACCGCCGTCCCCGCCGCCCCCGCGCACGCCGCCGGCGAACGGGTCGACGTCTGGCTCACCACCACCTCCGACTCCGGCGGTCGGACGGTCACCCGGGGTCTGCAACAGCAGAGCCCGCTGGCCTTCGCCGCCACCAGCCCCGGCGCCACGCACACCGTCACCGTCGACGAGAACACCCGGTACCAGCCGTTCGAGGGCGCCGGGGCGTCCATCACCGACACCACCGCGTACCTGCTGCGCGGCGGGCCGGTCAGCGCGGCCACCCGGGACGCGGTGATGCGCAAGCTGTTCAGCCCCACCGACGGCATCGGGCTGTCCTTCGTGCGCAACCCGATCGGCGCGTCCGACCTGTCCCGCCCCGGCCACGTCTCGCTCGACGACACCTGCTGCGACCTCGGCGACTTCGGCGCGAACGGGTACGACACCAACGTCGAGCTGCTGACCGCGCAGGCCCGGCAGCTCAACCCGGCGCTGCGGGTGATGGTGGTGCCGTGGAGCGCGCCCGGCTGGATGAAGGACAACGGCCGGATGGACCAGATGGGCTGGCTGAAGTGGGAGCACTACGCCACCTACGCGCAGTACCTGGTCCGCACGATCCAGGCGTACGCGGCGCGCGGCGTCACCGTCGACTACCTGTCGGTGCAGAACGAGCCGAACTGCTGCCAGGCCGGCAACCCCACCGCGATGGACTACCCCGGCATGAGCTGGAACGCCTCCGGCCTGGCCGAGCTGACCAAGAACTTCGTCTACCCGGCGTTCCGGGCCGCCGGGATCACCACCAGGGTGCTGGTGCACGACTGGAACTACGGCGACTACGGCACCATCGGCTCCGGGCTGCTGGCCGACAGCGCGGTACGGACCGACCCGCTCTTCGGCGGCATCGCCTGGCACGGCTACTTCGGTGACCCGGCGGTCGGCAGCCAGGTACGCGGCCAGTATCCGGCGGTGCCGCAGTTCAGCACCGAGCACTCCGGCGGCACCTGGATCACCAACCAGCACAACGAGGACATGACCGACATCGTCACCTACGCGCGGAACTGGAGCCGCAGCGTGGTGAAGTGGAGCCTGGCGGTCAACCAGAACATGGGCCCGCACAACGGCGGCTGCGGCACCTGCACCGGCCTGATCACGGTGCAGGAGGGCGGCGCGCGGGCCGGCCAGGTCGACTACACCATCGAGTACTACACCACCGGGCACCTGACCAAGTTCGTCCGGCCCGGCGCGACCCGGATCGACTCCACCGCCAACGGCACCGTGCCGAACGTCGCCTACCGCAACCCGGACGGCTCCAAGGCGCTGCTCGCGCACAACGGCGGCACGTCGGCGCAGTCGGTGCGCGTGGTGTGGGGCGGGCAGTCGTTCACCTACACGCTGCCGGCCCGCACCACCGCCACGTTCACCTGGTCCGGCACGCAGTCCGGTGGCGGCGGGTCGGCGACCGGCCTGGTCACCGGCATCGGCGGCAAGTGCCTGGACGTGACCGACAACGCCAGCGCCGACGGCACCCCGGTGCAGATCTGGGGCTGCTTCGGCGGGGCCAACCAGCAGTGGACCCGCGCCGCCGACGGCACGCTGCGCGCGCTCGGCAAGTGCCTGGACGTGGCCGGCGGGGGCACCGCCGACGGCACCCGGGTGCAGCTGTGGACCTGCAACGGCAGCGCCGCCCAGCAGTGGACCTGGACCGCCGGCCGGGACCTGGTCAACCCGCAGGCGAACAAGTGCCTCGACGTCACCGGCAACACCTCCGCCGACGGGGCGAAGACGCAGATCTGGAGCTGCACCGGCGGGGCCAACCAGAAGTGGACGCTGCCGTCCTGACCCGAGCGGCCGGGCCGGCGGCAGCGCCGACCCGGCCGCTCGGCGGCGATGCCGACCCGGCCGCTCAGCGGCGATGCCGACCCGGCCGCTCAGCGGCCCCGCGTGACCCGGGCCGGGCGGACCGCCGGCTCGCGGGGCACGCCGCCCTCGCGCAGCAGCCGGGCCATCGGCAGGGTGGCCGCGCCCATCGCGACCGCGTCCGGCCCGAGCCGGCACAGCTCGATCGAGGTCTGGGCGTACGGCTGGCGCAGCGCGTGCCGCGCGGTGGCCTCGCGGATCGCCGGCAGGTGCCGCTCGCCCAGTGCCAGCCCGGCCCAGCCGCCGAGCACCACCCGCTCCGGGTTGAACAGGTTCACCAGGTTCGCCACCCCGGCGCCGAGGTAGCCGACCGTCTCGTCGATCACCGTCGCGGCGGTGCGGCCGGTGGCGCGCAGCAGCTCGCCGAAGGCGGTCTCCTCGTCGCCGCCGGCCGCCGGTCGACCCCGGTTGGCCTGCCGGAACCGGTCGAGCACCCCCTCCGCCCCGACGTACGCCTCGAGGCAGCCGAGGTTGCCGCACCGACAGCGGCGTCCCCCGTACACGATGGTGGTGTGGCCCCACTCGCCGGCGCTGCTGTGCGCGCCGCGGTAGCCGACGCCGTCGGCGACCACGCAGGCACCCACGCCGGAGCCGACCAGGGCGATCACCGCGTGGCGCACGCCCCGGCCGGCGCCGAACCACATCTCGGCCTGCCCGAGCGTCTTCGCGCCGTTGTCCACGTGCACCGGGACGTCGGTGCCGGCGCGCAGCATCGCGCCGAGCGGGACGCCGTCCCAGCCGAGGGTCTGCGCGTGCACCACGGCGTCGGCGGTCCGCTCGACCGTGCCGGCCACGGCGACGCCGAAGCCGAGCACGGCGGCCGGGTCGACGCCGGCCTGCTCGGTCACCGCGGCGAGGCCGTGCAGCAGGTGCGTGGCGACCTGGCGCGGGTCGGGCTCGGCGGCGGCGATCGGGTACTCGGCCTTGGCCAGCGCGGTCATGGCCAGGTCGAACAGCTCGACCTGCACCCGGGTCTCGCCCACGTCGGCGCCGACCAGGTAGCCGTAGCCGGGGGCCACGCGCAGCAGCACCCGGGGACGGCCGCCGTCGGACTCGACCGAGCCGGCCTCCTCGACCAGCCCTTCGGCGATCATCTCGCCGACCAGGTTGCTCACGCTGGCCAGGCTCAGCGCGGTCGACTGGCCCAGCTCGTGCCGGCTGAGCGGGCCGTCCAGCCAGATCCGGGTGAGCAGGACCGACCGGTTGGCCCGGCGCATGTCGCGCACCGTGGTGCGTCTGGCGTCCACGTCCGCCGCCGTCCTTCCCCCGGCCGCCCGCCGGGCGACCTGCATTCACGCCGTGAACCAAGTGGTGACAGACTACTGCGCATTTACATTTAACAAAGTTAACTGATAGCCTCCGGCGCATCGATGAGGAGGTATGTCATGCGACTCGGACGCGGGATGACCGCGCTACTCGGTGGCGTCGCGCTGCTCGCCGCCACCGCCGCCCTGCCGGCCACCGCCGGCGCCACGCCCACCGGCACCCGCAGCGCGCTGGTGGCGTGCGACGCGCCGGCCTGGGCCGAGGGCGTCACCTGGACCGCCGGCAGCCGGGCCAGCTACGGCGGACGGCTCTACCAGGCGCTGGTGACGCACACCCCGCCGGTCGGCGCCGGCTGGACCCCGGCCGCGGTGCCGGCGCTCTGGAGCGATCTCGGCGCCTGCACCGGCAGCACCCCGTCGCCCAGCCCCACCACGCGACCGCCGTCGCCCACCCCCACGCCCACGCCCTCCCCCACCCGGACACCGACCCCCACGCCCACCCCGACCGCCACGCCCAGCCCGACCACGCCGGGCGGTGACACCTGCGCGCTGAAGTCCCGGCCGACCGGCAAGGTGCTGCAGGGCTACTGGGAGAACTGGGACGGTGCGGCCAACGGCGTGCACCCCGGGCTCGGCTGGATCCCGATCACCGACTCCCGGATCCCCGGGCACGGCTACAACGTGCTGACCACGGCGTTCCCGGTGATCCGCGCCGACGGCACCGTGCTCTGGGAGGACGGCATGGACGCCGGGGTGAAGGTGCCCACCCCGGCGCAGGTGTGCCAGGCCAAGGCCGCCGGGCTGACCGTGCTGCTGTCCATCGGCGGGGCCGCCGCCGGCATCGACCTCAGCTCCGCCGCGGTCGCCGACCGATTCGTCGCCACCGTCGTGCCGATCCTCAAGCGCCACAACTTCGACGGCATCGACATCGACATCGAGACCGGGCTGACCGGCAGCGGGACCATCACCCAGCTCTCACCCTCGCAGTCCAACCTGATCCGGATCATCGACGGGGTGCTGGCCCAGATGCCGGCCGGTTTCGGGCTCACCATGGCGCCGGAGACCGCGTACGTCACCGGCGGCAGCGTCACCTACGGCTCGATCTGGGGCGCGTACCTGCCGATCGTGAAGAAGTACGCGGACAACGGCCGGCTCTGGTGGCTGAACATGCAGTACTACAACGGCTCGATGTACGGCTGCGCCGGCGACTCGTACCCGGCCGGCACCGTGGCCGGTTTCGTGGCCCAGACCAACTGCCTCGACGCCGGCCTGGTCGTGCAGGGCACCACCATCCGGGTGCCGCTGGACCGGCAGGTCCCCGGGCTGCCCGCGCAGACCGGCGCCGGCGGCGGCTACCTGAGCCCGGCCCTGGTGGGCCAGGCGTGGAACACCTACCAGGGCCGGCTCAAGGGGCTGATGACCTGGTCGATCAACTGGGACGGCTCGAAGGGCTGGACGTTCGGCGACAACGTCCGCGCGCTGCAGGGCCGCTGAGACGCGACGCGGGGCCCCGTCGACCCCGACGGGGCCCCGCGCGCGGGAGGTCAGCCGACGGCGATCTTCTTCGGCGTGGTCTTCGAGTCCAGCCAGGCGTTGATCAGCTTGGTGAAGTCGCGGCCGGTCTGCTTGTTGACGAAGGCGATGAACGACGCCCGGTCCTGCTGGGTGTTGCGCTGGTCCTGCACCCAGGCGCGGGCCAGGGCGAAGAACGCCTTGTCGCCCAGCTCGCGGTGGATCTCGCGGAGCATGGCCGCCGGGCAGAGGTAGACGTTGCCCTCGGCGAACCGCTTCGGGTCGGGCCGGCCGGGCGGGCCGAGCTTCTTGCGCAGGACGGCGTCGCCCTCGCGCAGGTACCGGTCCAGGCTGGCCTCGCTGAGCTTCAGCGTCTCCTGGGTGTAGAGGTCCTGGGCGTACTTCGCCCAGCCCTCGTTCAACCACAGGTCGGTCCAGGTGGTCGGCGTGATCGAGTTGCCGAACCACTGGTGGGTGTACTCGTGCAGCAGGTCGCTGCCCCAGCGGTCACGGCGGGCCTTCGTGTTCTCGATCTCGCGGCCCATCGTGATCATCTGCTGGGTCTCCATACCCGACGCCGAGTCCACCACCACACCGCCGGAGGGGAACGGGTACGGGCCGAACTTCTTCTCCAGCCACGCCAGGTACTGCGGGGACTTCTTCAGGTACGGCAGCAGCTTGTCGTCGGCGCCCTTGCGGTACCAGAAGGTCAGCGGCACGCCGCGCGGGCCCGTGGCGGTCAGCTTCTGGTACTTCCCGACCGCGAGCGTGGTCAGGTAGGTCGCCACCGGGTCGGCGCTGCGGTAGGTGAACGTGGTGCCGGACTGCCCCGCGGGGGTGCCGCTGGCGATCGCGGACCAGCCCGCCGGCACGGTCACCCGGATGTCGTAGAGCGCCTCGTCGGACGGCTGGTCGTTCGCCGGGTACCAGGTGAACGCGCCGAACGGCTCCTGCATGGTCCAGAGGCCGCCCTCCTTGGTGAGGGTGAGACCCAGGGCCTCGGTGTCCTTGCGGTGCGACGGCATCGGCGTCGTCCGCGGCCTGCCGTGGTAGGTCACCACCAACGTCACCGGCTTGTCCGCGACCACCGGGGCGGACACGGTCAGCTTCTCCTTCGCCACCGCCCCGGGAACCGTCGCGCCGTCCAGCGTCACGCCGTCGAGCTGGTAGGGCATGAAGTCGAGGACCAGGTTCGACGCGTCCTTCACCGGCCGGATCCGCAGGGTGGCGGTGCCGGTGAGGGTGGTGCTCGACGGGGCCCACTCCAGGGCCAGGTCGTAGTGCAGGACGTCCACCGCGTCGGTGCCCCGGGCGGGATAGACCGGGTCGGCCACCGGGGTGGAACGCCCGGCCTGCCAGGCGGTGTAGTCGACGGCGGCGACGGTCGGGCTCGGCGTGGCGGCGGGGGCGGACGGGGTCGCGGCCGGGGCGGCGGGATCGGTGGTGCACCCGGCGACGAGCAGCGGTCCGAGGAGCAGGATCAGGGGTACGGGGCGGCGCATCAGCGCACCATACGGCAGTGATCCACTTCCGTGGGGGCGTCGCCGGCTGGCGCCCGGCCGGACATCCTGCGACGCTGGCAGTCGTGTACGACTACGACCTGCTGGTGCTGGGCTCAGGACCGAGTGGACAGAAGGCGGCGATCGCCGCGGCCAAGCTGGGCCGGCGGGTCGCCATCGTCGACCGCCGCGACATGCTCGGCGGCGTCTGCATCAACACCGGCACCGTGCCGTCCAAGACGCTGCGCGAGGCCGTCCTCTACCTGACCGGGCTCAGCCAGCGTGACCTCTACGGCAGCAGCTACCGGGTCAAGGAGGACATCACCGTCGCCGACCTGGCCGCCCGCACCCAGCACGTGATCACCCGGCAGACCGACGTCATCCGCAACCAACTGGCCCGCAACCGGGTCGCGATGATCACCGGCACGGGCCGGTTCGCCGACCCGCACGCGGTCTGGGTCGACGCCGGCTCCGGCCGGGAGACCCGGGTCAGCTTCGACAAGGCGGTCATCGCCGCCGGCACCCGGCCGGCCCGCCCGGACAGCGTCGACTTCGACGACCGGACGATCGTCGACTCCGACGGCGTCATCAACCTCCAGGCCGTGCCCCGCAGCATGGTCGTGGTCGGCGCCGGCGTGATCGGGATGGAGTACGCGTCGCTGTTCGCCGCGCTCGGCACCAAGGTGACGGTGGTGGAACGCCGCGAGCGGATGCTCGACTTCTGCGACGAGGAGATCGTCGAGTCGCTCAAGTACCACCTGCGCGACCTGTCGGTGACCTTCCGCTTCGGCGAGGAGGTGGCCGCCGTGGAGAAGCACCGCACCGCCGCGCTCTGCGTCCTGCGCAGTGGCAAGAAGATCGTGGCCGACACGGTGATGTACTCCGCCGGACGGCAGGGGCAGACCGACGACCTGGCGCTGGAGGCGGCCGGTCTCACCGCCGACCACCGGGGCCGCATCCAGGTCGACGCCAACTACCGCACCGCGGTCGACACCATCTACGCCGTCGGTGACGTGATCGGCTTCCCGGCGCTGGCGTCGACCTCGATGGAGCAGGGCCGGCTGGCCGCGCAGCACGCCTGCGGCGAGCCGGCGCGCACCATGTCGGAGCTGCAACCGATCGGCATCTACACCATCCCGGAGATCAGCTTCGTCGGGAAGACCGAGGACGAGCTGACCGAGGCGTCCACCCCGTTCGAGGTCGGCATCGCCCGCTACCGGGAACTGGCCCGGGGGCAGATCGTCGGCGACTCCTACGGCATGTTGAAGCTGCTCGTCTCGCCGGAGGACGGGCGGCTGCTCGGGGTGCACGTCTTCGGGACCGGCGCCACCGAGATCGTCCACATCGGGCAGGCCGTGATGGGTTGCGGTGGCACCGTCGACTACCTGCTCGACGCGGTGTTCAACTACCCGACGCTGGCCGAGGCGTACAAGGTGGCGGCGCTGGACGCGGCCAACAAGATCCGCAACATCACCCGGATCGACGGCTGACCTCTCGCTCAGGTGTTGGCCACGGTCGCGACGGTCGGCGCCGGCGCCCACCGCGCGCGCGGATAATCATCGACATGAGCGTCCGATACGACGAGGTTCTCGACCCGCTGCGCCAGGCGTACGACGCTCGCGCGGCCTGGCGCGACGGGCTGACCAAGGAACCGTGGAAGGTGGCGGAGCGTCAGGCGTTCCGGGATCGTCTGGCATCAGGTGCGCGGCTGCTGGAGGTCGGCGCGGGCACCGGGCAGGACAGCGTCTTCTTCCACAAGGAGGGCCTTCACGTGGTCGCGGCCGACCTGTCGCCGGTGATGGTCGAGCACTGCCGGGCCAAGGGCATCGAGGCCCACGTGATGGACTTTCTGCACCTGGACTTCCCGCCCGGCTCCTTCGACGCGGTATTCGCGATGAACTGCCTGCTGCATGTGCCCAACCACGACCTACCCGCGGTTCTGGTCGCCATCCGGGCCGTCCTGCGTCCCGGTGGCCTCTTCTTCGTCGGGGTGTACGGCGGTGGCGAGAGCACCGAGGGTCCCATCGAGGCAGACCAGCACGTGCCGCCGCGCTTCTTCTCGTGGCGAACTGACGAACAGCTGCTCGGCTCTGCCGCCGCCGCGCGCTTCGACGTGGTGGACTTCCATCCGGTCGACACCGGTCGCGACCGCTTCCAGTCGTTGACCCTGCGACGCCCCAGCGACGACTGAGACCCCGCGGGGGACCACGCCTCGACACCCGCCCCACGATCACGGCCTCGCCGATCTTGGACGTGTGGCGCCTCGGATGTCTGTCACGTGGCCTTGTTCACGTGCCACCACGCCACGATCGAGGGAGCACGTGCACGTCCGGCCAGGCCGGGTCAGCGGCCGGTGGCGTAGCCCTGGGCGCCCCGGGGGTTGGCGGCGGCCGAGAGGACGCCGGTACGGGGGTCGCGGGCGACGGCGCACAGGCGACCCAGGCTCCACGGGTCGGACCGGCGCACCGTGTGGCCCCGGGCGCCCAGCGCCGCGAGCACGTCCGGGTCGAGACGGTCCTCGACCACCAGCACGCCCGGCTCCACCTCACGCGGGTAGAACGACGCGGGCAGGCTCGTGGTGTGCCACGCCGGCGCGTCGATAGCCTCCTGCAGCTCCTGCCCGCCGACCAGGTGGCGCAGCAGGAACAGCAGCTGCCACTGGTCCTGCTGGTCGCCGCCGGGCGTGCCGCAGGCCAGGACCGGCTCGCCGTCGCGCAGCACCAGGGTCGGGCTCAACGTGGTACGCGGGCGCCGGCCCGGCGTCAGCGTCGAGGCGAGCCCCTCCTCCAGCCAGCACATCTGCAACCGGCTGCCCAGCGGGAAGCCCAGTTCGGGGATGGTGGGCGAACTCTGCAGCCAGCCGCCGCTCGGGGTGGCCGAGATGATGTTGCCCCACCGGTCGACCACGTCGACGTGGCACGTGTCGCCGCGGGTCACGCCGTCGGCGCGGACGGTGGGTTCGCCGGTGCTCGGGTCCTGCGGGCCGGCCCGCCGGGCGCTGTCGGCGTTCAGGTGTGCCGGCAGCCGGGGCGGCGCGCCGGCCGGGCTGCCGGGACGCAGCGCGGTCGAGGCCCGGGCACCGATCAGCGCGGCCCGCTCACGGGAGTACGCCGGAGACAGCAGCGTCGCCGCCGGCGCCCCGCCGGTGTCGCCGTACCAGGCCTCGCGGTCGGCGAAGGCGAGCTTCAGCGCCTCGGCCTGGGCGTGGATCCCGTCCACGGTGGACGGATCGAGCGCCCGGGGATCGTCGAGCGCGTCCAGCACCGACAGCGTCTGCAGCAGCACCGGGCCCTGGCCCCAGAACCCGGTCTTGGCCACCGTGTGACCGCGCCAGTCGAGCCTGACCGGCTCCTCCCAGGTCGCCGACCAGCCGGCCAGGTCGGCGCCGGTGACCAGGCCGGCGTGCGACCGGCCGCTGGAGTCGCGGAACGGCAGCCGGCTGAACCGGTCGATCGCCTCGGCGACGAACCCCTCGCGCCAGGCCCGCCGGGCCGCCTCGATCTGCGCCTCCCGGTCCGCGCCGGCCGCGCCGGCGGCGTCGACGAGGCGGCGCAGCGTCCGCGCGTACGCCGGGTTGGTGACCATCTCCCCCGCCGCCGGCGCCCGGCCGTGCCGCAGCCACAGCTCGGCGGAGGTCGGCCAGTGCTCGGTGAACAGCGACCGGACCCGCTCGACGGTCTGCCCGGCCGCGCCCACGAGCGGATGGCCGGCGGCGGCGTAGCCGATCGCCGGCTCCAGCACCTCGGCCAGGGACCGGGTGCCGTGGTCACGCAGCAACAGCAGCCACGCGTCCACCGCGCCGGGCACCACGGCGGCGAGCGGGCCGGAACCGGGGACGAGGTCCAGCCCGAGCGAGCGGAAGTGCGCGACGGTCGCGCCGGCCGGGGCCGGGCCCTGACCGCAGAGCACCCGCGGGGTCGGGTCGTCCGCGGTCGCCAGGATCGCCGGCACCTCGCCGGCCGGGCCGTTGAGGTGCGGCTCGACCACGTGCAGCACGAAGCCGGCGGCGACCGCCGCGTCGAAGGCGTTCCCGCCCCGCTCCAGCACGCCCATCGCGGACTGACTGGCCAGCCAGTGCGTCGAGGAGACCATGCCGAAGGTGCCGCGCAGCGTCGGCCGGGTGGTGAAGGTCATCGCCGCCGAGCCTACGCCGCCGGCACGTCTTCGCGCGCCGGGCCGCCGTCGCGGTCCGGCTCGCCGTCGAGCGGGAACAGGCAGGCGGCCCGGTGGTCGGGACCGACCTCGGCCAGCGCCGGGTCGGTGCGGGCGCACTCGTCGCGGGCCCGGGGGCAGCGGGTACGGAAGCGGCACCCGGTCGGCGGGTCCACCGGGCTGGGGATGTCGCCGGTGAGCACGATGCGCCGGCGCTCCCGCTCCACCCGGGGATCGGCCACCGGCACCGCCGACAGCAACGCCGCCGTGTAGGGGTGCGCCGGCTGCCGGTAGATCCGCTCCGGCGGGCCGGTCTCGACGATGCGACCCAGGTACATCACGGCGATCCGGTCGCTCATGTGCTCGACGGCGGCCAGGTCGTGGGCGATGAACAGGTAGGTCAGCCCGAGGTCGCGTTGCAGGTGCCGCAGCAGGTTCATGATCTGCGCCTGCACGCTCAGGTCCAGCGAGGCGATCGGCTCGTCCAGGACGATCAGGTCCGGCTCGCCGGCCAGCGCCCGGGCCATCCCGACCCGCTGCCGCTGGCCGCCGGACAGCTCGTGCGGATGCCGGTCGGCCGTGTCGGCGCGCAGGCCGACCAGGTCCAGCAGCTCGGCCACCCGGGCCCGGCGGGCGGCGGCGGACGCGGCCAGCCGATGCACGGTCAACGGTTCGGCGATGCTGTCGCCGACGGTGCGGCGTGGGTCGAGGGACGCCTGCGGGTCCTGGAACACCATGGCCACGTGGCGGCGCATGCCGCGCAGGCGGCGCCGGGACCAGCGGGTCACGTCCGCGCCGGCCACCCGGACCCGGCCGGAGGTCGGCTCGACCAGGCGCAGCAGCGCCAGGCCGGCGGTGGACTTGCCGCTGCCCGACTCGCCGACCAGGCCGAGCGTCTCCCCCCGGCGGACGGCCAGGGTGACGCCGTCCACCGCCCGCACCACACCGGCCCGGGTCGGGAAGTGCACCGCCAGGTCGTCCAGCTCGGCCACCACGTCCGCGGCTGTCATGGGGTCTCTCCCGGATAGAAGGTGCGGACGGTGTGCCCGTCGCCGACCGGCGTCAACGGGGGCAGCTCGTGCTCGCACCGGGGGTCGGCGCGCACCGGGCAGCGCGGCCAGAACGCGCAGCCCGCTGGCAGGTCGAGCGGGCTCGGCGGCGCGCCGGGGATGGCCACCAGGTCCTCGCCCCGGCGGGACGGGTCCGGCCGGGCCGCGAGCAGCGCCCGGGTGTACGGGTGGGTGGGCGTGTCGAAGACCGCGTCGACCGGGCCCTGCTCGACGATCCGCCCGCCGTACATGACCGCGACGGTGTCGGCGATGCCGGCGACCACGCCCAGGTCGTGGGTGACCCAGACGACCGCCGTGCCCAGCCGCCGTTGCAGGTCGGCGACCAGCTCGACGATCTGCGCCTGGGTGGTGACGTCGAGCGCGGTGGTCGGCTCGTCGGCGATGAGCAGGTCCGGCTCGCAGGCCAGCGCCATGGCGATGACGACGCGCTGGCGCATGCCGCCGGAGAACTGGTGCGGGTAGGCGTCGACGCGCTGCGCGGCCGACGGGATGCCGACCAGGTCGAGCAGCTCCACCGCCCGGTCCCGGGCGGCCCGGCGGGTCAGCCCGAGGTGCGCCTCGGCCGCCTCGGTGACCTGCCGCCCCACCGGCAGCACCGGGTTGAGCGAGGTCATCGGATCCTGGAAGACGAACCCGACGTGCCGGCCGCGCAGCTGGCGACGGCGGTCCTCGGGCAGCGCGGTCAGCTCGCTGTCGAGCAGCCGTACCCGGCCGGTGACCGTGGCGGCGCGCGGCGCGAGACCGGTGGCGGCGAGCAGCGTCATGCTCTTGCCGCTGCCGGACTCGCCGACCAGCGCGAACGTCTCCCCGGCGCGGACCTGCCAGGACACCCCGGCCACGGCGTGCGCCGGACCGCGGCGGGTGCCGACGGTGACGGTGAGGTCCTCCACGGACAGCACGGGCCGGTCGCTCGCGCGGCGCTGGCTCGGCACGCTCTCCCGGCGCTCGCTCCGCTCGGTGCGGTCGCTCATGGGGTGCTCCTGCGGGCCTCGGCGAGGGTGAGCTGGCGCGGGTCGAGCACGTCCCGCAGCGCGTCGCCGACCAGGTTGAAGGCGAGCACGGTCAGGAAGATCGCCGCGCCGGGGAACACGCCCAGCCACCAGGCGTCGGTGACGAAGCCACGACCGTCGAAGAGCATCCGGCCCCAGGCCGGCGCCGGCGGTTGGATGCCGAGGCCGAGGAAGGAGAGCGCGGCCTCGGAGAGGATCGCGAACGCCAGCGACAGCGACGTCTGCACGATCAGCGGCGCGGCGATGTTCGGCAGCACGTGCCGGCGCATGATCCGCAGGTCGGACGCGCCGATGGAGACGGCGGCGCGGACGAAGACCTGCTCGCGGACGGAGAGCACGCCGGCGCGGGTGATCCGGGCGAAGATGGGCGTGTAGACCACGCCGATGGCGACCATGGCGGTGAGCAGGCCGGGGCCGAGCACCGCCACGATGGCCACCGCCAGCAGCAGCACCGGGAACGCGAACAGCACGTCCATGGCGCGCATCAGCACGCTGTCCAGCCAGCCCCGGTAGTAGCCGGCGAACAGCCCGAGCGTCACGCCGGCGACCAGCGCGATGCCGACGCTGACCACGCCGACCTCCAGCGAGACGCGGGCCGCGACGAGCACCCGGCTGAGCACGTCGCGGCCCAGCTCGTCGGTGCCGAACGGGTGCGCCCCGCTGGGCGGGCGCAGCATCTGGTCCACGTCGACGTCGTTGACGCCCGAGGGCGCCAGCCACGGCCCGGCCACGCCCACCACGACCAGCACCAGCAGCACGACCGTGCCACCGACGGCCAGCGGGTCGCGCCGCAGCGCCTCCAGCACCCGGCGTCCGGTGCTCTCCGACACGGCGCTCACTTGACCGTGATCCTCGGGTCGAGGCGGGCGTAGAGGATGTCCACCAGCAGGTTGACCAGCAGGAACAGCGCGGCGACGAGCAGCACCGCACCCTGCAGGACCGGGTAGTCGCGGGCCTGCACCGCGTCGAAGGTGAGCCGGCCGATGCCCGGCCAGGCGAACAGCACCTCGATCACGATGACGCCGCCGAGCAGGCTGGCCAGTTGCACCGCGACCACGGTGACCACCGGGATCAGCGCGTTGCGCAGCACGTGCCGCAGGATCACCACCCGGTTGCGCAGCCCCTTCGCCTCGGCGGTGCGCACGTAGTCGGCGGAGAGGACCTCCAGCACCGACGAGCGGATGAAGCGGGTGAGGATCGACGCGGTGACCAGGCCGACCGTGACCGCCGGCAGGGCCACGTGGGTCGCCCACCGGCCCGGGTCGTCGGTGAGCGCCACGTAGCCCGAGGGCGGCAGCCAGCCGAGCACGCCGGCGAAGAGCAGGATGCCCATGATGCCCATCCAGAAGTCGGGCACCGAGACGCCGAACTGACTGAACACGCGGGCGGCGTGGTCGACCGCGGAGCCGCTGCGCACCGCCGCGACGATGCCCAGCGGGAACGCGACCAGCAGCGCGAACACCACCGCGGTGACCGCGAGCGACAGCGTCGCCGGCAGGCGTTCCAGCACGATCCGGCTGACCGGCTGGCCGGTGCGGAAGCTGACCCCGAGGTCGCCGGTGAGCGCGTGCCCGAGGTAGCTCGCGTACTGCACGGGCAGCGGCTGGTCGAGGCCCGCGCGGGCGCGCAGCGCCTCGTACGTCTGTGGGTCGAAGCGGGTGCCCAGCGCCACCCGCACCGGGTCGCCCGGCACCAGTTGCAGCAGCAGGAAGACCACCAGGGTCACCCCGAGCAGCACGACCGCGGACTGGAGCACCCGCCGCAGGACGAAGCGGGCCATCACTTGGCGAGGGCGACCGAGCGGAACCGGATGGCCCGATCGGTGCGCACCTCGTAGCCGGAGACCTTCTTCGACCAGCCCTGCACGACGTCCGGGTTGTAGAGGTAGATGTAGCTGGCGTCGTCGACGATCTGCTTCGCCGCCTGGTCGTACGCCTGCTTGCGGGCGGCCTGGTCGGTCTCGGTGCGGGCCTGGTCGAGCAGCTTGTCCACGGCCGGGTTGCGGTACTTGTGGAAGTTGAACGTGCCGCCGCTGTGGTGCTGGGCGTAGTAGAACTCGTCCGGGTCGACGTTGCCCAGCCAGCCGAGCATGAACCCGTCGAAGTTGCCCTTGGCCTGCTCGTCGAGCCACTGGGCGAAGTCCAGCGTACGGATCTTGACGGTGATGCCGACGTCCTTGAGCTGGGCGGCGATGACCTGGGCGGCGGTGACGGTCTCCGGGTACTCGCTGGTGACCATCAGGTCCATGGTGAGGTTGCCGACGGCGGCCTGGGTGAGCATCTGCTTCGCCTTGGCCGGGTCGTGGGTGTACGGCGCGTACTCGTAGTAGTAGGCGCTGTCCTTCGGGATGGCCGCCTGGTTGACCGTGGCCAGGCCGAACTTGGCCGCCTTGGTGATCGCCTCCCGGTCCAGCGCGTACGCGACCGCCCGCCGCACCTCGGGGTTGTCGAACGGCTTGCGGGCCTCGTTGAGCGCCACGTACCAGTAGTCGGTGGAGGCCGCGGACCGCACCACCGGGTCGTCGCCGTCCTGCAAGGACTTCACCTGCTGCGGCGGGAGGTTGTCGGTCCACTGCACCTGGCCGCTGCGCAGGTTCTGCAACGCCACCGTGGGGTCCTTGACGAAGGTGAACGTGACGCCGTCCAGCTTCGGCTTCTCACCCCAGTAGGCGTCGTTGCGGACCAGCTTGATGCTGTCGCCGGAGGTGTAGCCGGCCACCTTGAACGGGCCGCTGCCGACGGGCTCGGTCTTGACCTTGCCGGACTCCACGTTGGACTTCTCCACGATCGCGACGCCCTTGAACCCGCCGAGGTTGGCCAGCAGGTTCGGTGTGGGCGCGCTGAGCGTCACCACCACGGTCGCCGGGTCGGGCCCGGTCACCGACTTGACGGTGGCGAACTTGTACGCGGTGTTCAGCTTCTCCTTGATGATCCGCTGGTACGAGTAGACGACGTCCTCCGAGGTCAGCGGCGAGCCGTCGGAGAACTTCGCCCCCTCGCGCAGGGTGAACGTCCAGGTGAGCTGGTCGGCGCTGGTGGTCCACTTGGTGGCCAGCGAGGGCACCATCTTCAGGTCGGCGTCCGGCTCGACGAGCGTGTCGTAGACGTTCTCCAGGACCTGGAAGCTGTAGTAGGCCGAGGTCTTGTGCGGGTCGAGCTGGTCGGGTTCGCCGCCGATCGCGGCGCTGAGGACGCCGCCGGCGCCTCCCGCGTTCCCGCCGCCACCGACGTCGACGGCCTCGCCACCGGTGCATCCGGACAGGACGCCGACGGTGAGGGTGAGTGCGGCGCCGAGCACGCCGAGCTTGTTCCTGGACACAGGCCCCCCTAGCCACTTCCCGGACAAAAGAAAGTTTCGGCGAGTCTTCTCCCCGAGCAGGATGATGTCAACGAATCCCGCCAAAATGACTGGTCGTCGCGGGCCTTGCCGGCAAGGAGTGAATGGTGGTTCAATCCTTGGCGTGGTCTACCGGAGCACCGAGCGGGTCAGGGCCCGGCTGGACGCCTCGCGCCGCCGGATCGTCGCCGCCGCGCTGGAGGTGATGGCCGAGCACGGCTACGCCGGCTGCACCGTGGCGGCCGTGGCGAGCCGCGCCGCGCTGGCCACCGGCACCGTCTACCGCCACTTCCCCACCAAGGCCGACCTGTTCGCCGAGGTGTTCCGCACCGCCTCGCAGCGCGAGGTCGACGCGGTCACCCGCGCCGCCGCGCTCGATACGACCGTCGCCGACCGGGTCACCGCGGTGGTGGAGACGTTCTGCGGCCGGGCGTTGCAGTCCCCCCGCCTGGCGTACGCGCTGCTCGCCGAGCCGGTCGACCCGGCCGTCGACGCCGAGCGGCTGGTCTTCCGCCGGGCGTACGCCCGGGTGCTCGCCGGCCACGTCGCCGAGGGGATCGCCCGCGGGGAGCTGCCGCCGCAGGATCCCGAGCTGGCCGCCACCGCCCTGGTCGGCGCGCTGGCCGAGGCGATGGTCGGCCCGTTGTCCGCCGGGGTGGCCGGCCCCGGGACCATCCCCGGCCTGACCACCTTCCTCCACCGCGCGCTGGGAGTCGCACCGTGACCACACACGAGGTCGTCAACCAGGTCCCCCCGCTGGTCGGCCACGACACCGCCGACGACCCGGCGCTGCTGGAGGGCGTGGCCCGCGAGGGCGCCGGCTGGGCCGTCGCCGAGCTGCACGACCTCGGCCGGCTGGCCGGCGGCGAGCAGGCCGCCGAGCACGGCCGGCTGGCCAACGAGCACCCGCCGGTGCTGCGCACCCACGACCGGTACGGCCACCGCGTCGACGAGGTGGAGTTCCACCCGTCCTGGCACGAGCTGATGCGCACCGCCGTCGGCCACGGCCTGCACGCCGCCCCGTGGGCCGACGGACGGCCGGGCGCGCACGTGGCCCGGGCCGCCCGCTTCCACGTGTGGCGGCCCGACGCCGGGCACGGCTGCCCGATCTCGATGACCTACGCGGCGGTGCCGGCGCTGCGGCACAGCCCCGAGCTGGCCGCGCGCTACGAGCCGCTGCTCACCACCACCGAGTACGACTTCGGGCTGCGCGCACCGCAGACCAAGCGCGGGCTGCTCGCCGGCATGTCGATGACCGAGAAGCAGGGCGGCTCGGACGTGCGCGCCAACACCACGACCGCCCGGCCCGAGCCGGACGGCAGCTACCGGCTCGTCGGGCACAAGTGGTTCACCTCCGCGCCGATGTGCGACCTGTTCCTCACCCTCGCCCAGGCGCCCGGCGGCCTCACCTGCTTCCTGGTCCCCCGCGTGCTGCCCGACGGCGCCCGCAACCCGATGCGGCTGATGCGCCTGAAGGACAAGCTCGGCAACCGCTCCAACGCCTCCGCCGAGGTCGAGTACGAGCACGCGGTGGCGTGGCGGGTCGGCGACGAGGGCCGCGGCGTACGCACCATCATCGACATGGTCAACCTGACCCGCCTGGACTGCGTGATCGGGGCGGCGGCCGGGATGCGTCAGGGCGTGACCACGGCGGTGCACCACGCCACCCACCGGCGGGCCTTCGGCCGCTATCTGGTCGACCAGCCGCTGATGCGCAACGTCCTGGCCGACCTGGCGGTGGAGTCCGAGGCCGCCACCGTGCTGATGACCCGGCTGGCCGGCGCGACCGACCGGTCGGCGCGCGGCGACGACGGCGAGACCGCGTTCAAGCGCCTCGCGCTCGCCGTCGGCAAGTACTGGGTGTGCAAGCGCTGGCCGGGGCACGCCGCCGAGGCGCTGGAGTGCCTGGGCGGCAACGGCTACGTCGAGGAGTCCGGCATGCCGCGGCTGTTCCGCGAGTCGCCGCTGAACTCCATCTGGGAGGGTTCCGGCAACGTCGCCGCGCTCGACGTGCTGCGCGCGCTGACCCGGGAGCCGCAGGTGCTGGCCGCGTACGAGGCCGAGGTGGCGGCCGCGGCCGGCGCAGACGTCCGCCTCGACGCCGCCGTGCGCCGGGTGCGCGACGAGCTGGCCGACCACACCGACCTGGAGCTGCGCGCCCGGCGGGTGGTCGAGCGGCTGGCGCTGGTGCTGCAGGGCGCGCTGCTGGTCCGCCACGGCCACCCCGCGGTAGCCGACGCGTTCTGCGCCTCCCGCCTCGCCGGCGACCACGGCCAGGCGTACGGGACGCTGCCGGGCGGCCTCGACCTCGCCGCGATCATCGACCGGGCCACCCCCAAGATCGGCTAGGGTCGCGGCATGCGGCTCGCGTCGGTGCACCTCTACCCGGTCAAGTCCCTCGGCGGCGTCGACGTCGACCGGGCCGTGGTCGAGCCGTGGGGGTTGCGCCACGACCGCCGGTGGGTGCTCCTGCAACCCGACGGCGGCACGCTGACCGCGCGTACCGCGCCCGCGATGCTCGGCCTGACCGCCGCGCCCGGCGCCGGATCGGTCACGCTGACCGACCGGGACGGCACGTCGCTGACCGTCGCCGAGCCGGTGGACGGGCCACCGGTGGCCACCGCCGTGTCCCGGCTGGACACGGTCCGGCTGGCCGGCGACGAGGCCCACGACTGGCTCTCCGCCCGCCTCGGACTCCCGGTCCGGCTGGGCTGGCTGGACGACCCGCGCCGCCGCCCGGTGTCGACCGACCACGGTGGACGCGCCGGGGACCCGCTGAACCTCTCCGACGCCGGCCCGCTGCTGGTCACCACGGCGCCGTCGCTGCGCCGGCTGCGGGACTGGATCGTCGAGGGCGCGCTGGAGCGGGGCGAGCCCGCGCCCGAGCCGCTGCCGATGGCCCGGTTCCGGCCCTCCGTGGTGCTGGACGGGCCGGTCGCGCCGTTCGTCGAGGACGGCTGGACCGGGCTGCGGATCGGCGCCGTCGACTTCCGGTTCGCCGAACGGTGCGACCGCTGCCAGCTCACGCTGATCGACCCGGTGACACTCACCAGCGGCAAGGAGCCGATCCGCACGCTCGCCCGGCACCGGCGGCAGGACGGCAGGACCTGGTTCGGCGTCCGGTTGATCCCGCTGGGCGGCGGCGAGATCCGGGTCGGCGACCCGGTGACCGCCGGCTGACCCGACGGCTCAGCCCGGGCGGGAGCGCCACTCCTCGGCCAGGATCGCGAACACGAGCTGGTCGGCCCACCCGCCCCGGAACCGGTAGCTGCGCACGTGCCGCGCCTCCCGCCGCATGCCCAGCCGGGCGGCCAGGCGGGCCGACGCCTCGTTGTCGGCGTGGCACCGGACCACCACCCGGTGCAGCCCGAACGCGCCGAACCCCCAGTCGAGCAGCGCCCCGGCCGCCTCGGTGGCCAGCCCACGGCAGCCGTGGTCCGGGTGGAACACGTACCCCAGCTCGCCGGTGCGGTCCGCCCGGCTGCGCCAGACCAGCTCCACCGCGCCGATGACCACGTCCCCGGCCACCACGGCGAGCGTCAGGCAGTCACCCTCCGCGCGCAGCGCGTCCTCCCCCGCCATCGCGACCACCGACACCCGGGACTCCTGACGGGTACGCGGCGCGGCCCCGAGCATCCAGCGGACCACGTCGGGGCGGGCCTGCCAGGCGTGCACGTCGTCGAGGTCGTCGAGGGTGACCGGGCGCAGCAGCAGTCGCGGCGTGCGCAGCGGGTACGTCGGGTGGGCCATCGGCCGATCGTAGGGACGCCTAGGGTGGGCCGCATGACGGTTTCCGCCGACGTCGACAACCCGCTCACCCAACTCACGCTCGACCAGCTCCGGCAGCGCACCAGCGTCAAGTGGCGCCTGCACCCGCCGGACGTGCTGCCGCTGTGGGTCGCCGAGCAGGACGTGCCGCTGGCGCCGCCGGTGGCCGACGCGTTGCGCCGGGCGGTCGAGCTGGGCGACACCGGCTACGCCCACGGGACCGCGTACGCGGAGGCGCTCGGCGGTTTCGCGGCCCGGCGCTGGGACTGGGCCGACTTCCCGGTCGGGCGGACCACGCTGGTGCCGGACGTGATGATGGGCGCGGTCGAGGTGCTGCGACTGGTCACCGATCCGGGTGACGCGGTGGTGGTCTGTCCGCCCGTCTACCCGCCGTTCTACGCGTTCGTCACGCACGCCGGGCGGCAGGTGGTCGAGGCGCCGCTCGGCGCCGACCTGCGGATCGACCACGCCGCGCTGGAGGAGGCGTTCCGCCGGGCCCGCGCCCTCGGCCGCCGGCCCGCGTTCCTGCTGTGCAACCCGCACAACCCGACCGGAGTGGTGCACCGCCGCGACGAGCTGGAGGCGGTCGCCGAGCTGGCCGCCCGGCACGGCGTCCGGGTGGTCGCCGACGAGATCCACGCCCCGCTGGCGCTCACCGGCGCACGGTTCACCCCGTACCTGACGGTGACCGGCGCCGAGGACGCGTTCGCCCTGGTCTCGGCGTCCAAGGCGTGGAACCTCGCCGGCCTCAAGGCGGCGCTGGCCGTCGCCGGGGAGAAGGCAGCGGACGACCTGGCCCGGATCCCCGAGGAGGTCAGCCACGGGCCGAGCCACCTCGGGGTGCTCGCGCACACCGCCGCGTTCCGCGACGGCGGGCCGTGGCTGGACGCGTTGCTCGGCGGGCTCGACGCCAACCGCGCGCTGCTCGGGTCGCTGCTGGCCGACCACCTGCCGAGCGTCTCCTGGCGTCCGCCGGAGGGCACCTACCTGGCCTGGCTGGACTGCACCCGGCTCGGCGTGCCCACCGACGCGCCGGCCGGCGGGGTGGCCAGCGACCTGGCCGGGCCGGCGCGGATGTTCCTCGACCGGGCCCGGGTGGCGCTCAGCTCCGGGCACGTCTTCGGCGCCGGCGGGACGGGCTTCGTCCGGCTCAACTTCGCCACCTCGCCCGCCGTCCTGACCGAGGCGGTGACCCGGATGGGTCGGGCCGTGGCCGGCTGAGCCGGCGTCAGCGCGGCGACGCGGCGACGCGTACCCGCTGGTTCTCCCCGTCGGAGAGGAACGACGCGACCGCCCGGCCCTCCTCGGCGGCGGCGGCGCGTTCGGCCCGGGTGAACGCGCGCAGCGGCGTGACGACCACCGTGCCCGCGTCGACGGTCCAGGTGCCCGCCACCCGGCCGTCGAGCAGCACGAACCGCGCCCCGCCGACGGACAGCAGGCGGTGGGCGTCGTCGATGATCCGGGTGCGGTCGTGGTAGCCGAGCACGGCGTTGTCGAAGGCGGGCAGGAACCGCGCCGGCGCGGGGGTGTCGGGGTCCGGGCGGGGCGCGTCGGGGAGGTCGAGCAGCACCCGACCGCGTTCGTCGCGGAAGGACACCAGCTCGTCGCGGACCGCGGCCACCGCCGCGGGCAACCCGGCGAGGCCGCACCAGGCGCGCAGGTCCGCCGAGGCGGCCGGGCCGTACGCGGCGAGGTAGCGGCGGACCAGGTCCCGCCCGACCGGGTCCGTGCCCTCCGGGGCGGGCGGGTCGACCTCCCGGCCCAGCCAGCCGGCGAGCGCGACGGTCCGCACGCCGGCCGTGGTCCGCCACAGCCCGCGCGGCGGCGCCTGCGCGGTGGGGACCAGGGCGATCAGCATCTCGCCCAGGGCCCGCCGGTCCGCCGCCGGCCACCGGTCGGCCAGCACCCGGACGACCTCGGCGGTCGTGCGGGGCGTGCCGTCGGCCAGCGCCGCCCGGCCGGCCGCGGCGAGGTCGTCGAGGTCCACCCCGTCGAGCGCGCCGCGGTAGACCCCGAGCACCCGCTGCCGCAGCATGCCGTCGTGGCGGGACCGCCACGCCAGCACGTCGTCGGCGGTGAGCAGGTGCACGGTGCGGCGCATCAGGTGGGTCCGCACCAGTCGGCGCCGCACCAGCAGGTCGGACAGGTCCGCCGGGTCGACGTCGCGCAGCCGCGACCACAGCCCGACGTACGGCTCCTGCGGCTCCTGGGCCTGCAGGCCGCACAGGTGCGCCACCGCGTCGGCGACCGGCAGGTCGGCGCGGTCGAGCAGCAGTTGCCGGGCCAACGTCGCCCGGTTCAGCGCCCGGTCGTCCAGCACGGTCATGGGGTTCGGTCCGTCCTCTCCGTCGCGCGGGGCCGGCTCAGGTGGTGGTCTGCCCGTCGAGGGTCTCGCGCAGGATGTCCGCGTGCCCGGCGTGCTGCGTGGTCTCGGCGATCACGTGGATCAGCACCGCCCGGGCGCTCATCACCGTGCCGGGCTCGTTCCAGGGCGCGTCGGGCACCGGCCGGGTCGCCGACAGGTCGTCGAGGGCGGCCACGATCTCCTCGGTGCGGGCCGCGACCCGCGCGTACCGGTCGAGGACGGCCGGCAGCGTGTCCTCGGGCAGCATCCGGAAGTCGCGCTCCCGCTCGATCGCCCACCGCGGCAGCTCCCGGGCGGTGCCGGACAGGAAGTCCTCCCAGGTCACCCCGTCGGGCAGGGCGAAGCTCATCACCTCGGGGCCCTCGACCACGAACCGCAGCCACGCCTCCTCGGTGGACGTCACGTGCTTGACGATGCCGCCCAGGCAGAGCGCGCTGACCGTCGGCCGCTCGCCGGCCTGGGCGTCGGTGAGGCCGCGCACGGTGTTGGTCAGCATGGTCCGGGCGGTGGCGAGCGCCTTGAGCAGGTCGGCCCGCTCGGCGTCGAGGGTGGTGGAGGTCGTGGTCGCGGTGGTCGTCGTCATCGGGGTCCTTCCGGTCGGGATCGGTGCGGGTCCACCGTCGCAGCCGTAGCGGTCAGGATGTGTCCGCTTCTGCGGGCAGAATGCGGGACATGTCGACGACGTCCGCCCGACTGCTCGCCCTGCTGTCCCTGCTCCAGGCGCGCCGGGACTGGCCGGGCGGGGTGCTGGCCGACCGGCTCGGGGTCAGCACGCGGACCGTGCGCCGTGACGTGGACCGGCTGCGCGAGCTGGGCTATCCGATCGGCAGCGCCAAGGGCCCGGACGGCGGTTACCGGCTGGGCGCCGGCTCGGCGCTGCCGCCGCTGCTCTTCGACGACGAGCAGGCGGTGGCGCTCACGGTGGCGTTGCAGACCGCGGCGACCACGGTCACCGGCATCGAGGAGGCCGCGGCGCGGGCGCTGACCACGGTGCGGCAGGTGATGCCGCCCCGGCTGCGCCACCGCGTGGACGCCCTGCGGGTGGTCGCGGTGGAGCGCGCCGGCCCCGCGGCGAAGCCCCGGGTCGAGCCGGGCCTGCTGATGACGCTCAGCGCCGCCGTCCACGCCCGTGAGGTGCTGCGCTTCGACTACCGGAGCGCCGCCGCGGAGCCGGCCGACGACCCGCCGCCGCGCCGGGTGCAACCGCACCACCTGGTCACCTGGAGCGGGCGCTGGTACCTCGTCGCCTGGGACCTGGACCGCGACGACTGGCGCACGTTCCGGGTGGACCGGATCAGCCCGCGTACGCCCACCGGCCCCCGGTTCACGCCCCGGGAGCTGCCCGGCGGCGACGTCGCCGCGTTCGTCGCCGGCCGGTTCCGGGGAGCCACCGGACCCGGCGACTGGCCGTGCCGGGGCGAGGTGATCCTCGACCTGCCCGCCAAGGTGGTGTCCGCGTGGACCCGTGACGGCCTGGTCGAGGAGTTGGGGCCGGACCGCTGCCGGCTGGTCCTCGGCGGCTGGTCCTGGCCCGGCCTGGCCGCCCTGTTCGGCCGCTACGACGCCGACATCGAGGTGGTCGGGCCACCGGAGCTGCGGGACGCTTTCGCGCACCTGGCCCGGCGGTACCGGGCCGCCGCCGACGGTCCGGCCACGCCCGGGGCCGGTTAGCGACGGCGGGCCCGCGTCAGTCCGTCGGCAGGAGCGGACGCATGAACGTGCGTTCGTAGCGCAGCACGCAACCCGACTCGTCGCGGATCCGGTCCGCCGCGACGAACTCCGGGTCCTCCCCGAACCGGGCACGGTAGCGCTCGTACGCGGCCAGGCTCTCGAAGCTGAACAACGCCTCGGCCCGGTCGCTCGCCCCCTCGGCGGGCAGGAAGTAGCCGTGGTGCACGCCGCCGTGCCGCGCCACCAGCCGCATCCAGGCGCGGGCGAACCGTTCGAACGCCTCGATCCGGGCGGGATCGATGGTGTAGTGCACGACACAGGTGATCACGCGACCACCCTAAGCGTCGCCGGTCCGCTCGGCGACGACCGCCGAGATGCCGTCGAGCACCCGTTGCAGGCCGAACTCGAAGGCGTGGTCCGGCCCGTAGGCGGCGCCGTGCGCCAGGCCCGCGGCCGTACCCACCCGGGCGGCGAGCGGATAGCTGCCGGAGGTCATGAACTTCTCCAGCCACGGCCCGTGCGTCTGCCACCACTGGTCGTCGGTCATCCCGGTCTCCCGCTCCAGCTCGACCACGTCGAGCGCGGCCCGGGCCGCGCTCTTCGCGTGCCCGAGCACGAGCGTGAGCACCGCGTCCATCTCCACGTCGTCGAGCCCGATGTCGGCCACCGCGTGCAGCTCGTAGTCGTACTTGGCGAGCACGTTCGGGCCGAGCACCGGCCGGGTGGTCTCGGCGCGCAGCAGCCACGGGTGGGCGCGGTAGAGCGCCAGATTGTCCCGGGCGATGCGTTCCAGCCGCCCGCGCCAGCCGCCCGGCACGTCGGCCGGGCGGGGCAGGTCGCCGAGGACGGCGTCGACCATGACGTCGAGCAGTTCGGCCTTGCCGGGCACGTAGGTGTAGACCGACATGGTGCCGACGCCGAGCGCCTCGCTGACCCGGCGCATGGTGAGCGCGTCGATGCCCTCGGCGTCGGCGATCTCAACGGCCGTGCGCACGATCCGGTCGACGCTCAGACCGGGCCCGGCGCCCCGGCTCGCCGGCTCCCTGGTGCGCCAGAGGAGGGCCAGGCTACGGGCGGGGTCGGCCTTGCGCCTGCGCTCCTTCGACATGGTGTCGCCATCGTACCGGCCCGGACGTGCCGCGATGTGGGCCGCGGCGGCCGGGAACGGGAAACAAGAACTGTTCGCGCAAAAAGAATGGCGGGATCTCCCGCCACTACCAACATATAGCGCACCCGGGGTCTTGCGGCAAGCCCCGGGTGGTGGCGCAGAATTGCCGGCCGAAGCCACGTTCCCGACGAATTGGAAAAGCCGCGAAGAGCGGAGGTACGGCCGTGCCCGCGTACCGGCGGGGGCGGATGCGCCACAGATCGGAGCCGACGAGTTGAACCCGCCCACCACCAGCGTTTTCGATCTTCCCGACCGCCTCCGCGCGAAGGCCGACCCGGCGTTGGTCGCCGCGGACGAGCGGCACTTCGCGGCCCTCGCGGAGCACCTGAGCCGGTCGATCGCCGAGCTGTCCGACCGGCTCGACGCCACCCGCCGGGCCGCCGGCGGCAAGGGCCGGCAGGCCGTCGACCGGGACCAGGAGATCCGCCGGACGACCGCGCGCCTGCGGACCCTGCGCCGCTACGGCCTGGACCTCTGCCTGGGCCGGATGGTCGGCGCGGACGGCACGGAGCCGGTGTACGTGGGGCGGCTCGGCCTCACCGACGGCGCCGGCGGCCGGCTGCTGCTCGACTGGCGCTCCCCGGCCGCCGAGCCGTTCTTCGGCGCCACCCACGCCGACCCGATGGGCCTGGCCAGCCGCCGCCGCTACCGCTGGACGCGCGGCCGGATCACCGACTACTGGGACGAGGTGTTCACCGCCGACGGGCTCGCCGGCCACGCCGCCCTCGACGACCAGTCCGCGTTCATCGCCAGCCTGGGGGCCACCCGCTCGCCCCGGATGCGCGACGTGCTCGGCACCATCCAGGCCGACCAGGACGCCATCATCCGGGCCGGCTCCCGGGGCGCGCTGGTCGTCGACGGCGGGCCGGGCACCGGCAAGACGGTGGTCGCGCTGCACCGCACCGCGTACCTGTTGCACGCCGACCCCCGCCTCGGCGAGCGTCGGGGCGGGGTGCTGGTGGTGGGCCCGCACCAGCCGTACCTGGCCTACGTCTCCGACGTGCTGCCCAGCCTCGGCGAGGAGGAGGTGCAGATCTGCACGCTGCGCGACCTGGTGCCGGAGGGCGCGGCGGCGGCCGCCGAGACCGACCCGGAGGTGGCCCGGCTGAAGTCGTCGGCGGACCTGGTGCGGGCGGTCGACGCGGCGGTGCGGTTCTACGAGGAGCCGCCGACGACCGGGACGACGGTCGCCACCGAGGACGGCGACCTGCGGCTGACCGCCGACGACTGGGCGCGGGCGTTCGAGGCGGCCGGGCCCGGCGCCCCGCACAACGAGGCGCGCGACGAGGTGTGGGCGGAACTGGTCACCATCCTGCTGGAGAAGTACGACGGCGACGAGCCGGAGGCCGTGCTGCGCCGGTCGCTGGCGACCAACCGGGAGTTGGTCACCGCGTTCGCCCGGGCGTGGCCGCTGCTCGACCCGACCGACGTCGTCGCGGACCTCTGGTCGGTGCCCGCCTACCTGCGTCGGTGCGCCCCGTGGCTGGACGTCGAGGAGATCCGGGCGCTGCGGCGCGCCGACGCCCGGGCCTGGACGGTGGCCGACCTGCCGCTGCTGGACGCGGCGCGGCGGCGGGTCGGCGACCCCGAGGCGTCCCGGCGGCGGCGACGCGACGAGGCCGTCCTCGCCGCGCAGCGGGAGCAGATGGACACGGTTGTCGACGCGCTGATCGCCACGCACGCCTACGACGACGGCGAGGGCCTGATGACCATGCTGCGCGGCGAGGACATGCGCACCAGCCTGGTCGACGAGAGCGCGTTGAGCGTCGTGGACCCGGACCTGCTGGCCGGTCCGTTCGCGCACGTCGTGGTGGACGAGGCGCAGGAGCTGACCGACGCCGAGTGGCAGATGCTGCTGTCCCGCTGCCCGTCGCGCAGCTTCACCGTCGTCGGGGACCGCGCCCAGGCCCGGCACGGGTTCGCCGAGTCGTGGCGGGACCGGCTGGAACGGGTCGGGTTCGACCGGATCGAGCTGGCCACGCTGACCGTCAACTACCGCACCCCGGCGCAGGTGATGGCGGAGGCCGAGCCGGTCATCCGGGCCGTGCTCCCGGACGCGAACGTGCCGACGTCCATCCGCACCGGCGACGTGCCGGTGCGCCACGGCGCCCGGTCGCAGCTGCGGGCGGTGGTCGACGGCTGGCTCGCCGGGCACGCCGAGGGGACCGCCTGCGTCATCGGCGACCCGACCTTCCCGGCCGGGGACCGGGTCCGGTCGCTGAGCCCGGAGCTGGCCAAGGGGCTGGAGTTCGACCTGGTGGTGCTGGTCGACCCGGCGGCGTTCGGCGACGGTGTCGAGGGGGCGGTGGACCGCTACGTGGCGATGACCCGGGCCACCCGCGAGTTGGTCGTGCTCACCGGCTGAGGACGACCGGTCACGGGTCCGCCGGGTCACCGGCGAGCAGCCGGCGGGCCCGTCGCGCGGCGTCGGCGGCCAGGGTCGCCAGCGCGGTGGCGTCGACCCCGGGCGCGTCGTGCCCGGCCAGCAGCGGCGCGAGGTCGAGCGGCGGGCCGGTCACCGCCGCCGGTGGGCCGGGCAGGGCGGCGGGCCCGGCCGCGTACGCCTGCGCGGCCGGCACGCCGGTGGCCTCGTCCGGGCCGGCGGCGGTGACGGTCCGGCGGGCGTTGCGGGCGCGCAGCTCTGCGATCAGGTCCGGCTCGGCCCGGCCCCGGGCCAGCAGCAGCACGAACGGGTCCCGGTCCAGCAGCCAGGCCGCCTGGTAGGACAGGGCGGCGGCGTGCCGGCAGGGGTGGTCCCAGGACGGGCAGTCGCACTCCGGGTCCAGGTCTCCGGGCCCGGGCAGCAGCCGCACCCCGACGGTGTCGGCGGTGTCCACCAGGTCGTGCGGCATGTCCCGGTCGAGCAGCGCGGCGATGTGCCCGGCGCGGGCGGCCACCGCGTCCAGCAGGCGGTCCCACTGGGCGCCGGTGAGGGTACGCAGCCGCACCACCGTGTCGTACGGGTGCTCCGGGTCGCCGTCGTGGACCGCCGCGCCGATCCGGCCCGGGCTGACCGTGATCGGTCCGACCTGGCCGGCGAAGGCGTACCGCCGGCCCCGGGCGAGCTGCGCCGGGTCGAGCGCGGCGTGCTCCATCGACTCGATCCACGCGTTGCCCCACCAGGTGTCGGCGAACCGGCGGCCGACCCGCCGCCCGGGCCCGAACGCGGGGAAGCTGCGGGCGGGCTGGTCCTCGCCGCTCATGCCGTCTCCTCCAGCCGCACCAGCCGGAACAGGTCGGCGTCGGACAGCTCGGTCAGGGCGGTCTCGCCGCCGGTGAGCACCGCGTCGACGAGTTCCCGCTTGGACTCCAGCAGGGCGGCGATCCGCTCCTCCAGCGTGCCCTGGGCGATCAGCCGGTGCACCTGCACCGGGCGGGTCTGCCCGATGCGGTGGGCGCGGTCGGTGGCCTGTTCCTCCACCGCCGGGTTCCACCACCTGTCGTAGTGCACCACATGGTCGGCCCGGGTCAGGTTCAGGCCGGTGCCGGCCGCCCGCAGCGAGAGCAGGAACACCGGCACGTCGCCGGCCTGGAAGCGGCGCACCATCTCCTCCCGCCCGGCGACCGGGGTGCCGCCGTGCAGCAGCTGCGCGGGTACGCCCCGCGCGGCGAGGTGCCGTTCCAGCAGCCGGGCCATCCGCACGTACTGGGTGAAGACCAGCACCGCGCCGTCCCCGGCCAGGACGGTGCCCAGCAGGTCGTCGAGGAGTTGCAGCTTCTCCGAGCGGCCGGTGAGCGGCCCGTCGACCTCGCCCAGGTAGTGCGCGGGATGGTTGCACACCTGCTTGAGCGCGACGAGCAGCTTGAGCACCCGACCCCGGCGGGTCACGCCGGTGGCCTCCCGGATCTCCGCCATCACCTCCTGGACCACCCGCCGGTAGAGCGCCGCCTGCTCGTCGGTGAGCGGCACCGGATGGTCGGTCACGGTCCTCGGCGGCAACTCCGGCGCGATGCCGGGGTCGGACTTGCGCCGGCGCAGCAGGAACGGGCGGACCAGGCGGGACAGCCGGTCCAGCGCGGCCGGGTCGCGGTCGGTCCCGATCGGGCGTGCCCAGCGGGCGCGGAACGCCCCGGCGGCGCCGAGCAGGCCGGGGGTGGTCCAGTCGAGCAGCGCCCACAGGTCCGGCAGGTCGTTCTCCACGGGTGTGCCGGTGAGCGCGACCCGAGCCTCGGCCGGGATCTCCCGCAGCGCGCCCGCGGTGTCGCTCAGGCGGTTCTTGACGTACTGGGCCTCGTCGGCGACGACCAGGCCCCACCGCAGGCCGGCCAGCGTCGCGGCGTCCCGTCGCAGGGTGCCGTAGCTGGTCAGCACGAACCCGTCGGCGACCCCGTCGAGGGTGCGCGCGGCGCCGTGGAACCGGCGTACCGGCACGCCCGGGGCGAACCGTCGGATCTCCCGCTGCCAGTTGCCGAGCACGGAGGCGGGGCAGACGACCAGGGTCGGCCCGGAGCGCCGGCGCAGGTGCAGGGCAACCACCGTGACGGTCTTGCCGAGGCCCATGTCGTCGGCGAGGCAGCCGCCGAGGCCGAGCGCGGTCATCCGGTCCAGCCAGCGCAGCCCGCGCAGCTGGTAGGCGCGCAGCGTGCCGGCCAGTCCGGGCGGCGCGGCCAGCGGCTCGGCGCCGCCGTCGGGCTCGGCGATCCGATCCCGCAGCGCGTCCAGCCAGCCGTCGGCAACCACCTCGACCCGCTCCCCCGCCACCTCCGTGCTGCCGATCAGCGCGGCGGCCAGCGCGTCGTAGCCACGCAGCGGCGGCAGCGAGCGGTCCCGGGCCCGGCGGGCCAGCTCCGGCGGGACCGCCACCCACCGGCCGCGCAGCCGGCGCACCGGCCGGCCGGTGGCCACCTGCGCCGTCTCAGCCTCGGTCAACGGTTCGCCGGCCAGCGTGAGCTGCCAGCTCAGCGGCATCGGCGCGGCCGACCGGAGGTGCCCGGCCACGTCCGCGGGCGGTCGCGGTGGCGTCGTGATCAGCGTCCGGGTTCGCAGGTCGCGGTGCAGCGCGTCCGGCCACGCGACGGTGACGCCGGCCGCGTCGAGGCGCGCCCCGGCGCCGTCGAGCAGGTCGGCGACGTCCTCGTCGAGCAGCGGCAGCGTGACCGGGTCGGCCCGGTCGAGCAGCCGCTCCAGCGGCGTCCACACCGTCGCCGCCCGGCGTACCGCACGCATCGCCTCGACCGTGGCGTTGTCCCCCAGCGGGTGGTCGTCGCCGGCCCAGAGCGCCGCCGCGTCGGTCACCACGGTGGGATCGGCGAGGCTGCGCATGCGCACGACGGCGGTGAGCGCGCCGTCCGGGTCGGCCGGCCCGGCCAGGCGCAGCGCGGTGCGCAGGCCGGTGTCCACCCCGGCGGAGACGTCCCGCGCCCAGTCGCGCAGCTCGGCCGACCCGACCGGTTCCGGACAGGCGAACCGGCCGACGCCGTCCGGGGTCCGCGCGAGCGTGTCGGCGACCGCGTCGAGGAACGCCCGGACCAGGGCCTCCGCGTCGGGCAGCAGGAGCTTCTCCGCGTCCGGGTCGACCGGCGCGGCGCGGGCCCCGGCCGGCATCGCGGCGGCGAGCGCGCGGATCCGTTCGACGTCGGCGGCGTCGAACGGGCCCACCCGCCAGGCGTCGTGGCCGTCCGGGGACACGCCGGGCAGCAGCCGGCCCCGGGCGACCAGGTGCAGGCCGGTGCGCGCCGCCGCGGACCAGAACGCGGCGGCGGGCGTGGCGTCCCCGTCGGGGCGCGGCGCGACCAGCCGGGACAGCGCCGCGCCCACCGGCACCGCGACGACCGGCACGTGCCAGGCCTCCACCGGGCCGTCCAGCGGCAGCGCGAGCGTCAACTCGCATCGCTCCCCCAGCGCGTCGTACGCCTCCGGCAGCGCGTCGCCGCCCGGGTCGTAGCAGGCGAGCGTGCCGGCGCGGGGCGGATCGGCCGGCCGGAGGACGATCCCGCACCGCCCGAGGTCCGCCTGCGGGGCCACCGTCACGCTCAGCCGCCCAGCGCGCGGTAGCGCCGCAGCGACAGCGGCAGGAACACGGCGATCAGGGCCAACGGCCAGAGCACCGCCAGCAGTGGGTGGTGCGCGGTCACCCACGAGTCGCCGCCCCAACCGGGGTTGCCGAACAGCTCGCGGGTGGCGCCCACGGTCGCCGACAACGGGTTCCACTCGGCGACCGCGCCGAGCCAGCCGGGCATGGTGGACGGCGCCACGAACGCGCTGGACAGGAAGCCGAGCGGGAACTCCAGGGTCTGCACGGCGGTGACCGCGCCCGGCCCCTTCGTCACCAGCCCGAGGTAGATGCCCACCCAGGCCAGCGCGAAGCGCAGCAGCAGGATGAGCCCGAGCGCGGCGAGCGTGTCCCCGGGACCGCCGTGTGCCCGCCAGCCGACGGCCAGGCCGGCGAGCAGCATGACCGCGAGGGTCACCACCGCGAACAGCATGTCGGCGGCGGCCCGCCCGACCAGCGGGGCCAGCCGGGACACCGGCATCGAGCGGAGCCGGTCGGTGACCCCGCGTTCGGCGTCGGCGGAGACCGCCACGGTGGTCTGGCTGATGCCGAACAGCATGGTCATGGCGAACATGCCGGGCAACAGGAACTCCCGGTAGTCGCCGCCGCCGGGCACCTGGAGCGCGCCGCCGAACAGGTAGGCGAACATCAGCAGGATGAGCACGTTGAAGGCCAGCGCGCCGAGCAGCGGGCCGGGGTCGCGGCGCCACTGCGCGAGGGCGCGCAGGGTCAGCGTCAGGCTGTCGCCGGCCAGGGACGGCCGTCCCGGGCGCAGGTCGCCGCCGGCGGGCAGGGTCGCGCTACTCACGCGGGCACCTCCAGGGTGTCGTCGCTGCGGCCGGCGGCCGACGCGGGCCGGCCGGTGAGCCGGAGGAAGACCTCGTCGAGGGTGGGGCGGCGCAGCGTCACGTCGGCCACGGTCACCCCGTCGGCGTCGAGCGCCTGCAGCACCTCGGTCAGCGCGCCGGCCCGGTCGTCGACCTGGGCGCTGACGGCGCGCCGGTCGGGGTCGACGTCCGGCTCGGCGGTGGCCACCCGGCGCAACCGCTCGGCGGCGGTGGCGAGGTCGCCGGCGTCGCGGACGACCAGGTCGATCCGGTCGCCGCCGAGGCGGGACTTGAGCGCGTCCGGGGTGCCCTCGGCGACGACCCGCCCGGCGTCGAGGACGCAGATGCGGTCGGCGAGCTGGTCGGCCTCGTCGAGGTACTGCGTGGTGAGCAGCACGGTGGTACCGGCCCGGACCAGGTCCCGGACCGCCTCCCACACCTCGTTGCGCCCGCGCGGGTCCAGCGCGGTGGTCGGTTCGTCGAGGAAGAGCACCGACGGCGCGAGGATCATGCCGGCGGCCAGGTCGAGGCGGCGGCGCATGCCGCCGGAGTAGGTGCGGACCGGTCGGTCGCCGGCGTCGGTGAGTCCGAACCGGTCCAGCAGCTCGGCGGCGCGGGCGCGGGCCCGGGCGCGGCCAAGGTGGAACAGCCGGCCGAAGATCACCAGGTTCTGCCGGCCGGTGAGCGCCTCGTCCACGGCCGGGTGCTGCCCGACCAGGCCGATGCGGTAGCGCACCTGGTCGGGCCGGCGGGCCACGTCGAAGCCGGCGACCTCGGCCCGCCCGGCCTCGACGCGCAGCAGGGTGGCCAGGGTCCGCACCGCCGTGGTCTTGCCGGCGCCGTTGGGGCCGAGCAGCCCGCAGACCGTGCCGGGTGGCACCCGCAGGTCGAAGCCGTCCAACGCGGCCGTGTCGCCGTACCGCTTGCGCAGGCCCTCCGTGATGATGGCGTGCTCCACCGTGTGCCCCCTCCGTCGACAGCCGCACTAACGTACAACGTACGGTAGTGCGTCCGCCAGTGGTGCCGGTCACTCGACGACGCGGTGCTCCCAGGCCCACACCGCGATCTCGGTGCGGTTGCGCAGACCGAGCTTGGTCTGCACCGTCGACACGTGGCTCTTGACCGTGCTCAGCGAGATGAACAGCTCGGCGCCGATCTCCAGGTTGGTCCGCCCCCGGGCGATCTCCCGCACCACCTCCACCTCCCGGGCGGACAGCGCCGGCAGCCGCGCGTCGGGCTTCGGCGCCAGCGGGGCCAGGTGCCGCAGCAGCCGCACCGTCACCGACGGCGACACCAGCGCGTCGCCCTGGTGGGCGGCGCGGACCGCCTCGACCAGCAGCGCCGGACCGGCGTCCTTGAGCAGGAACCCGGCCGCGCCCCCGCGCAGCGCGCCGTAGACGTACTCGTCGAGGTCGAAGGTGGTCACCACGACCACCCGCAGCGGGTCGACCACGCCCGGCCCGGCCAGGGCCCGGGTCACCTGGAGACCGTCCAGCCTGGGCATCCGGATGTCCACCAGGCACACGTCGGGACGTAGCCGGCGGGCCTGCGCGACCGCGTCCACGCCGTCGGCGGCCTCGGCGACCACGGCGATGTCCGGCTGGTCCTCCAGGATCAGCCGCAGCCCACCCCGGATCATCGCCTGGTCGTCGGCGAGCAGCACCCGGATGGTCACGCGGACCCCCCGTCGCGTGGCGGCAGGACGGCCCGCACCGACCATCCGCCGGCCGGGCCGGGGCCGGCGCGCAGCGTGCCGCCCAGCGCCTCGACCCGCTCCCGCATGCCGACCAGCCCGTAGCCGCCCCGGTGGGCCGCCGGCGCCGGCGGCCCGTCGTCGATCACCTCGACCACGACGCCGGCGGGCTCCTCGTCCACGGTGACGGTCACCGTCCGCGCGTGCGGGGCGTGCCGGGCCACGTTCGTCAGGGCCTCCCGGACCACCCGGTAGACGCTGCTGGTGATCTCCGGCGGCCAGGACGGCTCCGGGTCGGGCAGGCGCAGCCGCACCGGCGGCCCCTGCCGGCGGAAGCGGTCGACCAGCGCCTCGACCCGCTCCGGCCCGGCCGAGGCGGGCGGTCCGTCCTCGGTGTCGCGCAGGAGCCCGACCAGGCGGCGCATGGCCCGCAGCGCCTCGCCGCCGGCGGACTCGATGCCGGCCAGCGACTCGGTCGCCCGCGCCGCGTCCCGCCGGGCGACCAGGTTGGCTGCCTGCGCCTGCACCACCATGCCGGTCACGTGGTGGGCCACCACGTCGTGCAGCTCCCGGGCCAGCTCCCGCCGTTCGTCCCGGCGCACCCGCTCGGCCGCGGCCCGGGCCCGCTCGTCCCGCAGCCGCGCCGCGAGCCCGGCGGCGACGCCGACGAGCCAAGCCAGCGAGTACACCGCCACGACGCCGGACCCGCCCGCGCCGGGCCGCATCGCGAGCCACGCGCCGACGACCACGGCCAGCCCGGCCCCGGCGACCGCGGCGGCTGGCGCCGGCGCCAGCACGCGTACCGCCGTGCCGACCAGGACCGCCGACGCCAGCGCCAACGCCGGGCCGGGCTCGGTCGGCAGCTCGAACAGGCGGGCGACGGCGACGGCCAGCCCGGTCACCGCCAGTCCGGCCGCCGCCGTCCACGCCGGCTGCCGGCGGCGGACCAGAGCCAGCGCGCCGACCACGACGGCGGCGGCGCCGCCGACGAGCCAGTACCGCAGGCCCCAACTCGCGGCGATCGCCACCGCCTGGACACCGATCGCCGCGACCAGCGCCACCGCGAGCCCCGTCGTGGCCGCCACCCGTCTCACACCCATGCCCAGCACGGTAGGAGATCGCCGGCCGCGACGAACCGGCCGAAAGGAGGGTCACCGGCGGGCCGGGACCCTGCTCCGGACCGATGCCGGCCGCCCCCGCCGTGCCCAGGATGAGCCGCATGAACCCACCACCCGTCCTGCACGCCGAGCGGCTGACCAAACGGTACGGCCGCCGCACCGCGCTGGCCGACTGCGACCTGAGCGTCCCGCGCGGACACGTGGTCGGCCTGGTCGGCCCGAACGGCGCCGGCAAGTCCACCCTGCTGCAACTGGTCTGCGGCCTGATCACGCCGACCTCGGGCACGCTGTCGGTGCTCGGCTCGCCGCCGGCGGCGGACGCCGCCCACCTGGCCCGGGTCGGCTTCGTCGCCCAGGACACCCCCGTGTACGCCTCCCTGACCGTCGCCGAGCACCTGCGGATGGGTGCCTGGCTTAACCCGTCCTGGGACGTCGCGCTGGCCCGCCGGCGGATCACCGAGGCCGGCCTGGACCCGGGGCAGAGGGCGGGCCGGCTCTCCGGCGGCCAGCGCGCGCAGCTCGCGCTGACGATCGCCGCCGCGAAACGCCCCGAGCTGGTCGTCCTCGACGAGCCGGCCGCCGCGCTGGACCCGCTGGCGCGCCGCGACTTCCTGCGCGGTCTGGTCGACTTCGTGCGGGAACTCGGCGCCACCGCCGTGCTCTCCTCGCATCTGCTGGGTGACGTGGCGCAGGTCTGCGACCACCTGGTCGTGCTCTGCGACGGGCGGGTGCAGGTGGCCGGCCCGGTCACCGACCTGCTCGCCACGCACCACCGGGTCGACGACCCCGCCGCCGCGCCCGCCGGGGCCGAGGTGGTCTGGGCCGAACCCGGCCGCGTCGTGGTCCGGGGCCCGGCGGTACGCGGCGGCGCGCCGGTGCCGTTGGAGGAGCTGGCTCTGGCGTACCTGTCCCGGGCCGCCCACCCGGCGGGCGCGGCGGTGACCCGATGATCCGGTTCACGCTGCGCCAGTTCCGCCTGCCGGCCCTCGCCGGCCTGCTCCTGCTGGCCCTCGCCGGCGCCGGGCTGCTGCGCCTCGGCGCGGACGTCCGTGCCGTCCCCGACCCGGCCCGGCTACCCGACCGGTACGCCCAGACGATGCTCTTCCTCGCCGGCGGGTTCGCGCTGGTGCCGGCGCTGCTCGGCGCGTTCTGGGGCGCGCCGCTGGTCGCCCGTGAGCTGGAGGCCGGCACCCACCGGCTGGTGTGGAACCAGAGCGTGCCGCGCACCCGCTGGCTCACCGTCAAGCTGGTGGTCACCGGGCTGGCCGCCGCGCTCGTCGCCGGTGTGCTCAGTGCGGCCCTCACCTGGGCGGCCGCGCCGGTGGACCGGGTGGCCGGCGACCGGTTCAGCACCGTGCTGTTCGGCGCGCGCGGCCTCGCGCCGGTCGGGTACGCGGTGTTCGCCCTGGTCCTCGGCGCGGTCACCGGGCTGCTGCTGCGCCGCACCCTCCCGGCGATGGCGGTGGTGTTCCTGGTGGTCGTCGCCGTGCAGCTCGCGGTGCCGAACCTGCTGCGCCCGCACTACCTGCCGCCGGAGCGGGTCACTGTGCCGATGACCGCCGACGCGGTCAACCGGGCCCGGAACCTGGGCAGCATCACCGGCGGCCCGGTCGTCGGCGGGCTCGACGTGCCGGGGGCCTGGGTCACCGACATCAGCCCGCTGCGCACCGCCGACGGGCGGCAGCTCTCCGACGCCGCGTTCGGGGCCTGCTTCCGCGACCCGCCCCGCACCGGCGCCACCGGCACGTTCGGCGACACCGCCGTGTGCCTCGGCGCGCTCGACCTGCACGTGGACCTGGCCTACCAGCCCAACCGGCGGTTCTGGCCGTTCCAGTGGATCGAGCTGGCGCTGCACCTCGGCGCGGCCGGCCTGCTGGCGGCGCTCGGCCGGTGGCAGGTGCGGCGACGCGCCGGCTGAGCGGACGGTGCGGGCGCCGCGCGGCGCCCGCACCGCCGCGCCTACCGCTTCAGCAGCGCGCGCAACGCCGCGACGACCTCGTCCGGGGCCGACTCGGCCAGGAAGTGCCCGGCCGTGGTGGTGCGGTGCTCCAGGTCCGGCGCCCAGGCCCGCCACACCGCCTCGGCGTCGTAGCCGAGCGCCGCGCCCCAGTCCTGCTGGATCACGGTGACCGGCATGGTCAGCCGCCGACCGGCGTCCCGGTCCGCCCGGTCGTGCGCCACGTCGATCCCGGCCGAGGCCCGGTAGTCGGCCACGATCGAGTCGACCGCCTCGCGGGAGGCCCGCAGGTACTCGGCCCGCACGTCGGCCGGCATCGCCGCCGGGTCGCCGCCCCAGGCGTCGAGGAAGTGGCCGAAGAAGGCGTCCGCGCTGGCCGCGATCATCCGCTCGGGCAGGCCCGGCGGCTGGGCCATCAGGTAGAGGTGGAACGCGACCGACGCGGACGAGCCGTGCAGCACGTCCCACATGTCGAGGGTGGGCAGCACGTCCAGCGACACCAGGTGGGTGACCGCGTCCGGGTGGTCCAGGCCGGCCCGCACCGCGACCAGGGCGCCCCGGTCGTGCCCCGCCAGCGCGAACCGGTCGTGGCCGAGCGCGCGGGCCAGGGCCACCACGTCGGCGGCCATGGTCCGCTTGGCGTACGTGTCCTCGCCGCGCGCGGCCGGCTTGTCGCTGGCGCCGTAGCCGCGCAGGTCCGGGCAGATCACGGTGTGCTCGGCGGCCAGGTCGGCGGCGACGTGCCGCCACATCAGGTGGGTCTGCGGGAAGCCGTGCAGCAGCACGACCGGGCTGCCGGAGCCGCCCACGGCGACGTTCAACGCCACGCCCTCGGCGACGGTGACGCGCTGGTAGTCGAATCCTGCGATTGCGGTGGTCATCTCGGTGCCTCTCTGCTTCGTCGTACCGGCCCAGCGTGGCGGCGCCGGATGAGCAACCGATGAGCGCGGTACGGTGACCCGGGTCCGGAAGGGGGCGTCGGTGCAGGTCGGCTTCGGTGTGCTGGGGCCGGTGACGGCCTGGGACGACACCGGTGGACCGGTCGACCTGAAGGGTCCCCGCCACCGCGCCGTGCTGGCCCGGCTGGTCGTCGCCCGGGGCCGGGTGGTGCCGGTCGACCACCTCGTCGACGACCTGTGGGACGACCCGCCACCGGGCGCGGTGGGCGCGGTCCGCACGTTCGTGGCCGCGCTGCGCCGGGGCCTGGAGCCGCGGCGGGCGCCCCGCGAGCCGGCCCGGCTGCTGGTCACCGAGGGACCCGGGTACGCGCTGCGCGCCGCCCCCGACGCGGTGGACGCCTGGCGGTTCGAGGACACGGTGACCGCCGCCGCCGACGCGCTCCCCCGGACCGCGCTCGACCGCCTCGACGAGGCGCTGGGCTGGTGGCGCGGGCCCGGGTACGCCGACGTGGACCGGCCGTGGGCGCGCGCCGAACGTTTCCGGCTGGACCAGGTGCGGCTGACCGCGGTGGAGCGGCGCGCCGAGGCGCTGCTGACGCTCGACCGGGCCGCCGACGCCGTACCGGACCTCGACGCGCACGTGGCCGAGCACCCGTGGCGGGAGGACGGCTGGCGGCTGCTGGCGCTGGCCCTCTACCGGGCCGGGCGGCAGGCCGACGCGCTGGCCGTGCTGCGCCGCGCCCGCGAGCTGCTGCGCGAGCAGCTCGGCCTCGATCCGGGGCCGCGCCTGCGCCGGTTGGAGACCGACCTGCTGCGCCAGGTCGACCCGGAGCCGGCCGGGCCCGCGCGGGTCTGGGCGGAGACCGCCGCCGCGTACGAGCGCAGCGTGGTGCCCGGCGCGCGGGCCCGGATCGAGTCCACCGTCGGCCTGCTGCGCAGCCTCGCGGTGACCGGGGCGGGCGGCCTGGAGGCGGCCCGGGACCAGCGAGAGGCGGCCATCACCGCCGCCGAGCACCTGGGCGACCCGGAGTTCACCGCGCGGGTGATCGGCGGGTACGACGTGCCCGCGATCTGGACCCGGTCGGACGACCCGGAGCAGGCGGCGCGGGTGGTCGCGGCGGCCGAGCGGGCGCTGGCCGGCCTGGGCCCGGACGCGCCGGAGGCCACCCGGGCCCGGCTGCTCGCCACCGTGGCGGTCGAGTCGCGGGGTGGCGGGTCGGCGCGCGCGCCCGCGGCCGCCCGGGAGGCGGAGGCGATCGCCCGGCGCCTGGCCGACCCGGCCCTGCTGGCGCAGGCGCTCAACGGCGTGTTCATGCAGACGTTCCACCGCGCCGGGCTGGCCGCCGAGCGGGACACGATCGGCGCGGAACTGGTCACGCTCGCCGCCCGGCACGGCCTGGCCACCGTGGAGATTCTCGGGCACCTGATCCGGGTGCAGGCGCGCGGCGCGCTCGCCGACTTCACCACCGCCGACGCGCACGCCGACGCGGCGGACCGGCTCGCCGCCCGGCACGAGAGCCCGCTCGTCGGCGTGTTCACGGGCGGCTACCGGGCCATGCGGACCGCCGCCACCGGCGCCGCGTACCCGGAGGCGGAGGCGGTGTACCGGTCGTGGGCGACCGCGCTGGCCGGCTGCGGAATGCCCGGCGTGGAACGGGGACTGCTGCCGCTGGCGCTGCTCTGTCTACGGGTGTGGCACGACCTGCCCGCCGACGTCCCCGACGACACCGACTGGGGCCCGTACGCGCCGTGGGCCCGCCCGCTGGTGCTGCTCGCCGCCGGGCGGCGCGACGAGGCCGCCGGCGCGCTGCGCCGGACCCCGGAACCGCCCCGCGACCTGCTGCTGGAGGCGATGTGGTGCCTCTCCGGCCGGGCCGCCGTGACGCTCGGCGACCGGGACGTGATGCGGCGGGCCCGGGCCGCGCTCGCCCCGGCCGCGGGCGAGCTGGCCGGCGCCGGCAGCGGGATGCTCACCGTCGGACCGGTCGCCGCGCACCTGGACCGGCTCACCGCCGCCCTGTCGGAGGCGCCAGGGTGACTCCGTCGACCCCTGTCCGCCGGGTCGCCGCGCCCGCCGGGCCCGAGGCCGGGCGCCGCCGGGGCGGGTCGTCCGGCCACCGCCACCAGATGCCGTAGGCGCAGTCGGGATCCGGTCGCCGCAGGGTCACCTCGTAGACGACCTTTCCCGTGGTGAGGTCGCCGCGGGGCTCGCAGGGCGTGCGGGCCACCTCCTGGCGACTGGAACCCGATCGGGTTCTCCGCCACACCACCTGCCACGCCTCGGCGGGCGCGTCCAGCCGGTCGAACTGCACCCGCACGGACAGCCTCCGGACCCGCCGCTCCTCGCAGCTCTCCCGGTAGTAGGGCTTCATGGGCGCGTACACGTCCTCGAACACCTGCCTGATCCCGACGCTCACCCGACGACCCCGGGCGAGCGGGCCGAGCAGGTACAACCATCGGTAGACCCGCCCGTCCTCCTCAGCCACGGCGCCGTCGAGCAGGCGGTGCTCCGGGAACAGCGACGTCGCCTCCTCGACCACCCGGTTCTGTCCACTCCAGTGGGACCGGACGCCCACCAGACGGATCTGCCGGGTGGCCCGAACCCGTTGCCGCCGCGTGTAGGCGTAGCGGTGGTGATCCCGACCGTCGTCGCCCCTGACCCGGGTGACGACCAACGACCCGTCCAGTTCCTCGATCAGAAAGTCCGGCGGGCGGTAGACGCAGCGCACGTAGTAGGTCGCCACCGAGGCGGCGAACAGAAGCGCCGCGAGGACGGCGAGGGTCGCCGGTGGGAGGCGCAGCGCGACGAGCCACGTCGTCCCGACGCCGTACACCGTCACGAGCGCCGTGCCGGCGAGGACGACGAGCTGGAGCAGGTCGGAACTCTGGCGGGCGAGGCGGGCGGGGGTGCTGTCCAGCAGTCTCCGCAGACTCATCGGTCCTCCCGGGCGCCACCTCGTCGGCGGGAAAGCCACCGACGGTCCGTCCAGTCCACACAATCGCAGGAGTCGACGGGTGAGCCAGCGGTCACGGACGTCACTCAGCACTCACTCCGAGTGCCACCACCGCCCGTCGGCGCCGGCGGCACCCGGCCTTCCGGCAACGGCGCTAGGGTGCGGCGATGGACGAGCTGAGGGACCTGTTCCGCCGGGCCGCCGACCACGCGGCCGACTACCGCCGGTCGCTGCCGGACCGGCCGGTCGGACCACCGGTCGACCAGGCCGCTCTGACCCGGGCGTTCGCCGTTCCGCTGCCGACCGCGCCGACCCCGCCCGAGCGGGTGCTCGCCGACCTGGTCGCCGCCGCCGAGCCCGGTCTCGTCGCCACCGCCGGGCCGCGCTACTTCGGCTTCGTGGTCGGCGGCGCCTCGCCCGCCGCGACCGCCGCCGACATGCTCGCCGCCGGCTGGGACCAGATCGCGTTCAACCCGGTCACCTCGCCGGCCGCCGTCGCCGCCGAGACGGCCGCCGGCGGCTGGCTCAAGGACCTGCTCGGCATCCCGGCGACCGCGTCGGTCGGCTTCGTCACCGGCGGGCAGGCGGCCAACACCGCCGGCCTCGCCGCCGCCCGGCACCAGGTGCTCGCCGACGGCGGCTGGGACGTGGAACGGCGCGGGCTGACCGGCGCGCCGCCGGTCCGGGTGCTCGCCGGCGCCGAACGGCACGCCACCGTCGACCGGTCGCTGCGGCTGCTCGGCCTCGGCACCGACGCGGTACGGGAGGTGCCCGCCGGCCCGCAGGGCGCGATCGACCCGGACGCGCTGGCGGCGGCGCTGCGCGAGGCCGGTCCCGGCCCGACCGTCGTGTGCCTGCAGGCCGGCAACGTGAACACCGGCGCCTGCGACGAGCTGCGCCGGGCGTGCGACCTGGTGCACCGGCACGGCGGCTGGGTCCACGTCGACGGCGCGTTCGGGCTGTGGGCGGCGGCCGCACCGACCACCCGGCACCTGGTCGACGGGCTGGAGGCGGCCGACTCGTGGGCCTGCGACGGCCACAAGTGGCTGAACCTGCCGTACGACACCGCGTTCGCGTTCTGCGCCCGGCCCGATGTGCACGCGGCGGCCCTGTCGTACGCGGCCGCGTACCTCGTGGGTTCCGGCGGCGTGCCGGCGGGCGCGGACCTCACCGCGGAGTCCTCGCGGCGGGCCCGGGGTTTCGCGGTCTGGGCGGGCCTGCGGGAGCTGGGCCGCGACGGCGTCGCCGCCCTTGTCGAGCGGTGTTGCGCGCTGGCCCGGCGGTTCGCCGACAGGCTGACCTCGGCCGGGTTCGAGGTGGTCAACGAAGTGGTGCTCAACCAGGTGCTGGTGGGGTTCGGCGACGACGCGCGCACCGACCGGGTGGTGGCCGCCGCGCAGGTCGACGGGACGTGCTGGGTGGGCGGGACGACGTGGCGGGGGCGGCGGCTGATGCGGATCTCGGTGTCGAACGCCACCACGACGGAGGCAGACGTGGACCGGACGGTGGCGGCGCTGGTCCGGCTGGCCCACGGCGCGGGCGAGGGCGTGGTTCACTGACGGCCGTGACGTGGCGACGGGCCGCCTGCGCGGCGGTGGTGCTGGTCGTGGCCGTGGCGACCGTCGGCGGATGGCGCTGGTGGCACCAGCGTCCGCCCTACGGTCCGGAGGCGCTGCACCTGAGCTCGTCGCTGAAGTTCGTCAGCTACGACGAGGCGCAGGCGGCCCTCGGTCCGGCGTACCAGGCGCCGGTGGCGTCCGACGGTGACCAGCTGGTGATGGGCCGGGTGTCCTGGCAGACACCGCCGGCGCCGCTGGACGGCGGATACTTCGCGCTGTTCCTCATCGACAAGCGCACCGACTACAAGCCGCCGGTGTTCGGGGTGTCCGCGCCGCAGCGGAGCGTCGGCATGGGCAGCGCCGGGGTGGAGAACAGGATCCCGGACCGCTACCCGTGGTTGCGCGGGGCGGGTCACATCCGGGTGGGCGATGGGTGGCTCAGCGCGGGCACCCGACTGGCGATCGGCGACGTCGGCGCCTCGCCGGTGACGTTCGTGGCGCTCTTCCCGCACCTGGACCGGCCCCTGCGGGACCTTCCGATGGCCAGCGCGCCGGTGACGTTGCCGGACCTGCTGTTGGCGCTGGTCTACATGGGACCCGACGGGCAGGTCTACTGGGCCCAGCGGCTCCAGGGCTGAACACGCCGCCCCCAGCCGGCGAGGCGCAACAGATGCCCCCCATCCGTCCTCACGCTCCCACGTGACGCTGCTCGTCCGCCGGGGATGGCGCCACACGGGGCATACACAGAGCGCGACCGGTTGGTAGCGTGACGGTCACCGGTGTCCCTTGGGGAGGGTGGCCATGTGGGCGGACGAGGCCGCGTTGGACGCGGCGACGCGCCGGCTCGACGAGTGGGAGTCGTCCCTCGCCGACCGGGCGACCCGCGCCCGTGACCTGTCCGCGCGCACGCAGGCGCTGACCGGCACCGCCCGCAGCGCCGACGGCCTGGTCGAGGTCACCGTCGACCCGTCCGGGTCGCTGGCCGACCTCCGGCTGGACGAACGCATCCGACAGCACTCCGCCGCCCACACCGCCCGGCAGATCCTGGCGACCGCCCGAGCGGCCCGCGCCGACCTGCTGCGACACCTCACCGAGGCGACCACGCAGGCCCTCGGCGAGGACGACCCGGCCGCACGCGCGATCGTCGAGAGCCACCGGCGACGGCTCGACCCCGACCCTGGCGCGCCGGATGCCGGGCGGTGAGGGCCTCCAGGTCGACCCGGACGACCTGACCGCCCACGCCAGCCACCTGCATCGCTGCGCCGACCGCATCGACACCGCGCGCGGCGCCGGCCAGCAGGTCCGGTTGAGCGCCGACGCGTACGGGCAGCTCTGCGCGATCATGCCGCTCCTGCTCGACGGCCTCCAGCGCACCCTGACCGACGGCATCGGCACCGCCGCCGCCTCGGTCCGCGACACCGCCGACAAGGTGCGCGCCGGCGCCGAACGCTACCGCGCCTCCGACGCTCACGCCGCCCACCTCCTACACCGGGTGCGGCAGCGGCGGTGACCACCAACCCGCTGGTCGCCACCGCGACGGACGCCGGCCCCAGCGCCTGGGCCGGCGTGTGGATCTGCGAGGACATCGAACTCATCGCCCAGGGCGTCCGCACCGGCAGCTGGATCGACGGCGGCCTCGGCGTGGTCAGCGCCGGCCTGGACGCGCTCGCTCTGGTGTCCGACCCGGCCGGCGCGCTCCTGCAGTACGGCATCGCCTGGCTCATCGAGCACGTCCGGCCGCTCAGCGAGGCCCTGGACTGGCTCGCCGGCGACCCGGCCGCCATCACCGCGCACGCCCAGACTTGGCGCAACGTCGCCGCGTCGTTGCGGGAGGACGCCGCCGAGCTGGCGCACGCCGTCCGCACCGAGGTCGCCGGCTGGACCGGGACCGCCGCCACCGGCTACCGCCGCTGGGCCGGCGAGCAGCAACAGGCGATCACCGGGCTGGCGCAGGGGGCCGAGGCGATGGCCGCGATCACCGAGGGCGCCGCCGGCCTGGTCGCTGCCGTGCGACTGCTGGTCCGCGACGCCGTCGCCGCCTGCGTGTCCCGCCTGATCGTGTACGCGACCGAACTGGTCGCCTCGGCCGGGCTCGCGACGCCGCTGGTCGTCGAGCAGGTGACCACGACGGTGGCGTCCTGGGGAGCGCGGATCGCGCGGCTGGTGCGGGGGTTGTTGGCGAGCCTGCGGCGATTGATGCCGGAGGTGCGACGGCTCGGCAATCTGATCGAGAAACTGAAGGAGGCGTTAAGCCGCCTGCGACGCCAGCCCTCTGAGCCCCACCCACCGCACGAGAGCGAACCACCACGGACACCTCGTGGCCCCGACGCGCCCGATTTCAGCAATCCTGAGATCGACTCTCGGAAGATCACGGGCTACGCGATGAACCCTGAGCACCCCGTCGGCAGGAACAAGTATCGGGTCATCAACGCGGCCACCGGGCTCGGCCCGGACGACGCAGCGGTGATCGAGCAGCAGATCCGCGACGGAGTGCGGCACGGATCACCGGTCGCGGGCAAGGTCGACCAGTACGGCCATCGCTGGTCGGTGGACGTGCCCCTGACCGGTCCCTCCGGAACTATCCTGGTCCGGACCGCCTGGATCCTGGAAGCAGGTGGGTCCACACCACGTCTGGTCACCATCTCGTTCCCGCCGAAGTGAGGGCACCCGTGGAGCTGTACGACCTGGTCGAACTCAGGCACGCCATTCCGGAGGAGAACCTGCCCGCCGGGGCGGTCGGCACCATCGTGCACGTGTTCCACCGGCCCGAACTTGCGTATGAGGTGGAGTTCACCGACGAGGAGGGTCGGACCTTGAGCAGCGTGGCCCTTACACCTGATGAGATCCGGCAGCGGCCCTGATCGGGCCAAGGAGTTCGTCATGGGGATGATGGTGTCGGCCCGCCGAGTTGGGGCAGCCGCGCACGAAGTGCGCTACGAGTTCGGTTTCGCGGACAGGTTCGACCGCATCCTGGTCCTTGATCCGCGGACCTTGCGGGCGCGTGTCGAGGACGGCCACTTCGATGCCGCCGCCAGCGCCATCACCGCCAAGATCGTCAGTTCCTGGCGGGACCTCGGCGACCTTCCGCAACGGGTGCTCTTCGCCAGTTAGCGGCCCTTCAACCGGCCCATCCATCTGCAACGGCAAGCGATGCGAGCGCCAGCCGAACACGCGGTCAAGGCCAGGTGGGCGGGGGCGGGCCGAACGCGCGGCGACCGGCGCGTACCGCCAGCGTGGCGAGGGCGGCGTTCGCGCCACCACCGATCAACGCACCGATACCGAACGGCGCCACTCGGCCGAGAACGATGATTCCCTGCTTGGTCCCGTACTTGGTGACGAAGTGCTTTCCCAGGACCTTGTTGATCTGCTTCAACGTCTCGCTGGGCACCTTCGCGACCACCTGACGTCCCCAGTGCTGCCCCGTGCGCTCGGCGACCCTGCTGATGGTGGCGGAGCCGGATCCGCCGAGCATGATCCCCATGACGATCGTTCGACGGCGTTCGATCTCGTCGATGCGGACTCCGTGGACTTCGGCGATCGAGAGCGCGAAGAGGGCGCTCAGCTCGAGAGACGACAGCGCCTCGCCGGCCGAGAGCGCCAGGGCGACGCCGGTGCCGACGCCGGGCGCGGCCGCCGCCCCGCCCACGGCGGCACCCGTTCCGGTCAGTGCGCTGACGTACATCCGTTCCAGGTTTCGGATCACCTGTTCAGGCGTGGCCTCGGGGTTCCGATGGCGGGCCCGGGCGATGTTCTTGGCCACCAGTGGGCTCTGGATGGCGATGGCCTTGTCCAACAGGGCGAGGACTCGCTGCCCAGGTACGGCTTCCTCGGTAACCGGTCCGTCGAGGGCATCTGTCGCCATCCCGTGAACTCCTTCGACTGTCAGTTCCGACCGAGCCTCCATTCGATCAGCGAAGCGGACCTCTGCGCTAGATCGTTGATCTGCGGAAAGTGGACGCTGAACAGTCGCCGCCGTCGACCTGCTGGACGAAGCGATCATCGTCCGTTCGACGGCAAGGATGCGTCAGCTCAGGGTGAGGCGCCGCTCCTCGTCGAACCGGACCCGGCCGCTGGTCACCGCCACGTGCAGGCCGTACCGCAGCAGGCGGTCGATCTTCTCGGTGCGCCGCCGGTAGCCGAGGCGCTCCAAGCCGGCGCGCAGCAGCCGTTCCTCGTCGAGGCTCGGCACGCCCTGCAGGACGTGGATGAACGCGTTCGCCACCTCCTCGGGCGGCACCTCCTCGAACGCGCGGTCGTTGCTGACCTGGGTGACCCGGTACGCCTGCCAGCTGCGCGGGTCCGTTCCCTCGGGCCAGGCGTAGCGCCCGACCGTCGGGTGGTCGTACCACCGGCGGGCGTCGACGAGCGCGAGGACGGCGAGCCGCCGGTCCTCCCGGGTACGCAGGAAGCCGAACCGGGCCAGCGCCAGGCGGGCGAGGCGGTGCTGTTCGACCGGCCCCTCGACCGCGATGATCTCCCGCAGCGCCTCGCGGACCAGCCCGCGTACCCGTTGGTCGCTGGTGAGCAGGTCGAGGTCGCCCTGGTCGCCGAGCGGCGTCGGGGCGTACGGGACGAAGGGCCGGACCTCGACGGTGCCGGCGGCCGCCGGCGACGCGGTCGTGACGGCGGGGCCCGGTGCGGTGACGAGGCTCGTCACCGGTGCCGGCGCGAACGGCTCGCCGTTCTCCTCCACGCCCGACTCCGACGCGACGGGCAGGCGAGGTGACGGCACCTCGACCTCGCCGAGAGCCGGGACGGGCGCGGGCTCGGGCTCGTCGGCGCGGGAGACCGCCTCGTCGACCCGGTCGAGCAGCGTCGCCCGGTCGCGGAGCCACGCCGGCAGCCAGAACCGGACCACCGCCGACCAGCCCATGATCTGCCGCAGCAGCGCCGGCGCCGAGTCCCGGTCGGCCACCGTGGGTCGCGCGCTCCACTCGGGGCCGTCCAGCATGACCGCCACCTGCCACCGCGGCGATCCGGGCCGGCGTACGGCGATGTCCACCGTGAAGTCGGACAGGCCGTGCGCGGTACGCACCTCGTGACCGCGTTCGCGCAGCGCGTCGGCGACCTCGTCGCGGATGCGGTTGCGTCGCTCGGCCCGGTCGGTGGCCAGGTCACCCAGCCGGTCGGGGCCGGCCGTCGCCATCTCGCAGTATGCCCGCAGGTGCTGGGTGCCGACGGCGGAGGTGCGGGACAGGTCGATGTCGGCCGGGTCGAACGAGGAGTAGAGGACGACCTGCCTGCGGGCCCGGGTGATCGCGACGTTGAGCCGCCGCTCGCCGCCGACCTGGCTGAGCGGGCCGAAGTTCAGCGGGAGCTGCCCGGTCTCCGGGTTGGTGGAGAAGGCCAGCGAGAACAGGACGACGTCCCGCTCGTCACCCTGCACGTTCTCCAGGTTCTTCACGAAGATCGGCTCGGCGACGGCGCCGGAGAGGTGTTCCCGGACGATCGGGTCGCCGCTGTCCTCCAGCAGGTTGAGGATGAGATCCCGCTGCTGGATGTTGAAGGTGACCACGCCGACCGACTGCCCGGCGGTGGCCGGGTCGTGCAGGCGGCGGGTGATGTCGGCCAGGACGGCCCGCGCCTCGACCTCGTTGGTTCGGGTCCCGCCGCGGTCGTACCGGCCGTCGACCCGCCGCCAGGTGATGCCGGCGGAGCTGCTGGCGCCGGGTGACGGGAGGCTGGAGAGCTTGTTGTCGTAGTAGTAGCGGTTGGAGAACGCGATCAGCGACTCGTCGTGGCTGCGGTAGTGCCAGGACAGCCACCGCTGCGGCAGCCCGCACTCGACGGCTTCGCTGAGGATGCTCTCCAGGTCCTCCAGCACCGGCGCCTCGCCGTCGGGGGCCTCGTCGACGGTGTGGCTGGCCTGCATGATGCTGCTCGGCGGCATCTGCCGGGAGTCGCCGACGATCACCGCGGCGCGGCCACGTCCCATCGCGCCGACCGCCTCGGCGACCCGGATCTGCGACGCCTCGTCGAAGACGACCAGGTCGAACCGCCGACTCCCCGGGGCCAGGAAGTTCGCCGCCGATGCGGGACTGACCAGCACGCACGGCGTCAGCGCCAGAACGACGTCCGGGTACAGCTCGAACAACTCCCGGAACGAGCGGCCGCCGCGCTTGCGGCGCAGCTCGGCGGCGAAGTCGGCGAAGCGTCCGCGCCGGTCGGTCGGGCTGAAGGGGCGGCGGGCGACCAGCACCGACGGCAGGCGCTCGGGCAGTGCCGACCGCAGCTCGCCGGCGGCGGTCTCGAACTGGGCGATCTCGTCGTCGTGCAGCTCCGGGTCGAAGTACTGCAGGCCGCCGGCCCGCGCCCGCTCGGCGAGGGAGGCGGTGGCGACGCCCCGCCGGTACGCCTCCTCGGCGAACTGTCCGGCCACCTCGGCCCGCAGCAGTCGGTCGCGGTAGTCGGCGAGGCCGGCGGAGGCGAGCACGTCGGCGTGGCCGAGCGCGGTGGCCCAGCGGCGCAGCGGAAAGAGCTCCTCGGTCCGTAGCTCGTGCAGCCAGGTCGCGCCGTCGCGCTGCCAGGCGTCGACCCAGTGCGCGTCGGCGGCCCAGAGGGCCAGTTCCGGCTCCCCGGACCGCAGCACCCCGCGCCAGGCCCGCCAGCGGGCGGCGACCCGGTCGAGCAGGGCGGCGTCGGCGTCGGTGACACCACGCCGGAACAGCTCCCACGCCTGCGGGTGGCGGGCCAGCAGCGCCCGCCCGACGCGGGTCGCCTCGATCGACTCGGCGAGCCGACGCGGCGCGCCCGGGTCGGTGGGCAGCCACCCGGGCAGGTGCAGGCCACCCAGCGCGCCCGCCTGCCGGTGCAGCTCCGCGGCCTGCGCCTGCGCGGCGACCAGCCGGCCGGTGGTCACCTCGATCTGCTCGGCGTCGAGCGTCGCGCCGGCGACCAGGTGCACCGCCAGCCGGTCGACGACGGCCTGTCGCCGCTTGCGCTTGCCGAAGACCTTCTTCGCCGCCTCCTGCGCCTCGGCGTGCCAGGCGACCAGCTCGGGGCGGGCGTACACGTCCGGTCGGAAGGTGGCCAGCTCGCCGGCGAAGCCCTGGTGGAAACCGGCCACCTCGGCCTGGAACCGGGTCACTGCCTCGTCCCAGCGCCGGTCGCCGGCCCGCGCGGTGGTGTCCCGGTCCGGCAGCATCCCGCGTACGGCGAGCCAGGCGCCGGCCAGCAGCTCGCCGACCGCGTCCGGGGTGGGCAGCGTCCGCAGCAGCGTGGACAGCTCGGGGTGGGCGGCGAGGTCGGCGCGGACGCGTTCCAGGTCGGCGGCGATCTCGGTGAGGGCGGCGCCGTGCAGCCCGTCGAGGGTGCGGCAACCGCTGAGCGACCAGGGGTGTTCGGGTCGGATCCGCGCGGAGCGGGCGGCGGCCGGGAACTCCCGCAGCGTCCGCTCCACGTGCGTCCGCGTCTCGTCGGGCGCGTGCAGGTAGCTCACCGGGATCGGCGCGACCGGCCCGTCCCCGTACGCGAGCACCTGCTCGTACGCCGACCAGAGCGACATTCCGACGGGGTTGGCGGCGTGGACCTGCGCCGCGTACTCGGCCAGCGGCGCGAGCCGCGTCCGGTAGGCGGTCTCGACGGCGGTCCAGGTGCCGCCGTCACCCGCGTCGTACTGGTCCAGGGCGTCGCGCAGCTGCTGGCGGATCGCGTTGAGGGACTGCTTGCGCCCGTGCAGGTCGAGCGCGAACGGCCCGAGGCCGACCTGCCGGAGCCGCCGCTTGACCACCTCCAACGCCGCCTGCTTCTCGGCGACGAAGAGCACGGACCGGCCGGCGGCGACCGCTCGGGCGATCATGTTGGTGATGGTCTGCGACTTGCCGGTGCCGGGCGGCCCTTCGAGCACGAAGGACTGGCCGCGCTCGGCCATCACGATGGCCTGCATCTGCGAGCCGTCGGCGGGGATGGGCAGGTGCAGTTCCGCCTCGTCGACGGCTTCCGCACCGTGGTCCTCCGGCCGCGCCGGGTCGTCGAACGTCGCCCCGGAGGACTCGACCAGGTGCCGGACGACCGGGTTCTCCAGGAACCGGGGCCAGTGCTCGCCGAGGTCCCGCCACATCTGGAAGGTGGAGAACTGCAACAGCCGCAGGCTGGCGGTCTCGTCGATGCGGTAGTTCAGCCGGTTGCCGACCAGCCCGGCGTTGATCGCCGCGAGAGTCTTGGCCACGTCGATCCCGTGCTCGTCGCGGACCGGCTGTTCCAGCTCCGGGATCCGCACGCCGTGCTTGACCCGCAGCCACTCGATGAGGCAGTGGTTCGGGCTGGCCACCTCGGCACCGTCGATGACCATCGCGTACGGGCGGCGGCCGGTGCCGCCCTCGATGCGCACCGGCAGCAGGAACAGCGGGGCGTACGCCTCTCCCCCGGTCGCCCGGGGGTGCACGAGCGTGCCGATGGTCAGGTAGAGGTAGTTGCTGCCGGTCTCCTGCTCCATGGTGCGCGCCTCGCGCTGGATCGCCCGCATGGCGGTCTTGTAGCGCGCCTCGGTGACCGCGCCGTAGACCCGCCGATCGGTGCGAAGTTCCCGGGTGAGGATGTCGGCGTCCAGGTCCTGCGCCCGGCGCGCGCCGGCCAGCTCGTGGATGTGGCTGATGTCGTCCTGCGGGATGACCTGCACCTGGCGGCCGTCGTGGATGAGGTCGTCGAGCAGGGCCAGGGCGCCGGCCGGCACGTGCAGGTCCAGACCTCGGCCCCGCTTGGGCAGGTTGAGCAGCGGGTTGCGCAGGCTCAGGTCGAGCAGGGATTTGCGCCACTGCTGGATCCGCGCCGGCGAGCCGTCGGAGGGCTGCGGCACCTCCTCGCCGTCGTCGGCGAGCTGGCGCAGCTTGGCGGCGGCCACCCCGGCCGGCAGGTCCAGGGACGCCTCGGCGGTCGGGGCGGTCGCCGGGGCGGTGTCGACCGGCGCGACCAGCTCGTCGGTCGACGGCAGCGGCCGGATGCCGGAGCGGTGGGCCAGGTGGACGTCGACCACGCCCTGCAACCGGTGACCCTCACCGCGGAAGTGGCCGAGCCCGACCCGTACCGCCTCGGTGAACGTCGCGGTCTGCGCGCCGGGTCCGACGCGGGTCAGCTCGACCGGCACGGCACGGCCGGAGTCCACCATCGAGATCAGCAGGTTCGTCTCGGTGACCGAGGCGGCACTGAGCCGCTCCTCCTCGAGCAGGAAGCCGCCGAACGCGTGTCCCGTCGCGATGAAGACGAGCGGGTGCAGGCCGGCCGCCTCCAGGCAGGCGGCGTAGGTCACCGACAGGTCGAGGCAGTTGCCGAGCCGCCCGTCCAGCACCGCCGCCGTCGTCCGGACCTTCTGACCGCTGTTCTCGAACGACGCCGGCAGCGTCTGGTAGTGGATGTCGAGCCCGCGCAGCGCTTCGTAGACTGCGCCGGCGATGAGCGCCGCCCGTTCCGCGCCATCCTGGTAGCCCTGCAACGACCCGGAGCCGGTACGCGCCAGCAGGAGCTGCGCCGCGGACCGCAGCACCGCCTCCACCGCCCGGGTGTTCGGCTGCACGAAGGCGGCCAGGCTGTCGTAGAGGGCCGGGCTGTTGAACCACTCGTTGTGCGCGAGCACGCGCGACGGGGCGTTGAGGCTCAGCGGTGTGCCGTTCGCCTCGACGGTCAGGCGGTAGTCGACCGGGAACGCCTCGTCCGTGCGGTGGAGCAGCGCGCGGTCGGGGGTGACGTCCCGGAAGTCGTCCCAGCCGGTGCTCGCCCCCGGGCGCAGCGGCGTGCCGAGGGTACGCGTCCACGGCTCGGTCAGAGCGCCGTCGGGGCCGAGCAGGTCCAGCGTCACCGTCACGTCCGTCAGCGGCTCGGCGCCACGGTTGGTCAGCGTGAGGTGCCGGACCAGCGGCACCCGGTTGTGCACCAGGGCGGCATTGATCGCCGGCTGGACGAGCAACGCGACGGCGAGCTGGTCGTCGTCGGCGGTGAACTGCGCGAAGACGCTGTCGGACATGGGCGTTACTCCAGGTGGCGAGGCCGGGAAGCGCCCAGCCTAGCGGTCGGCCGCTCGGCGGCGACTCGCCCGGCCGATCTTGGCTGTCGTGCCGCTCGGGCATGAGGTGGGCCAGGACGAAGCGCCATCACGACAACCCCTACTCGTGGTTCGTCTACCGCTCGGGGATGGAGACGCCGTCGGCGTCCAGCGGTGAGCCGTCCAGGGCGCGGTCGGTCTCGACCGCGGTCAGTCGAACGGCCACGTCCCCGTCGGAGGTCGGGAAGCGGCTGAACGTCAGCAGGACGAATCCCGACCGCTTGTTGCCCCGTACGCCGTTGTCGAGGGGTGTGGTGCCGACGCCCTCGACCAGCCACTGGTAGACCGGCTGCGCGTCCTCGTCCCGCCAGCCCTTCAACCGGGCCTGGTGAACCGCCAGGGTCAGTTTCTCGGCCAGGTAGGCCGGGTCACACACGCTCACGATCGTCAGATCGAGTTCCTCGAACCGGTGCGCCGCACCGAACTGCCACCGGACCCGCACCTCGCGGACTCCCGGCGTCAGTGGCCGTCCGAAGAACATCCAGTCGTACGAGTCCATGAAGGGCGCATGGATCTCGAGCCAGCTTGCGCGGTCCTTCTCCAGCACGATCCAGGGTGAGGGGACCTCGTTGAACTCGTCGGCCCACACGACCTCGGGGATCTCCCACGCCTCCTGCCAGGACCGGACCCGGTCCCGGTTGGCCAGGAACATCGCTCGCAACTCGTCGTGCCGGCGGCGCCGTCCGAACACTGTCGATCACTCCCCGTAGTCCCAGTCGAGGCCCCAGATACGGACGTTGCCCTGATAGTCGCCGGTGACGACGGTGCTGAAGGAGCCGTCGGCGCGTACCGTCTTCACCCAGACGAGGTGACCGTGCAGCGTGCGGATCCGCCGTCCCGCCCGCAGATCCCAGACATCGACGGTCTGCTCACCCGGGTCACCCGCGACCGCGAACGCACCGTCGGCGGACACCGCCAGGTTGTCGATCCGATGGACCGTGCCCTCGGGATCGTCGAGGTTTCTCCCGTCGAACACCAGGTCTCCGGTCGCGGCGTGCCAGACGACGAATCCCTTCTGGGCGGCGATGGCGGCGAGGCGACGGCCACCGGTGAAGGCCAGACGGGCCGAGGAACTGTGCTTGACCCGCTGAAGGTCGTACAGCGGGCGCCGGCCGTCGGGGCGCCACGCGGTCAGGCGGGTCATCTCGGCCATCAGCAGCACACCGGAGGCGAACCGGATCTCCGTGTGCGCGTCGACGCGGGGGAAGGTCCGCACGGACTTTCCGGTGTCCATCGACCGGACCTCCACGGTGGTCATGTCGCCCGTCCGCAGTTGCACGGCGACCAGGCGAGACGTCTCGTCGGCCGTGACACCGTCGATCGTGCCGCGCCCGGTGCGGACCGTGGCGACGCAGGCGGCGGCCTCCAGCGACCACACCGTCGCCAGGCCGTACCCGAATCCGACGGTCAGCAGGTCACCGCAGAGGTCGAGCGTCGTCTCACCCTCGTCGCGAGGCAACGCGCCGGCGACCCGGAACCGCGGCTCGAACGTCGCGGTGTCGTGGCAGGCGACCGACCCGTCCGAGTAGCCGACGACCAGGTCACGCCCACCCCTGGCGAAGCGCAGCGTGGTGGCGGGGTTCCGTTGCCGGGTCACCGAACCGGCCTTCTCGAGCGTCTCCAGGTCGAAGATCTCGACCTCGTCGATGTTGGCGGGAAAGGCGAACAGTCTCCCGTCCTCGCTGACGTCGTAGGTGCCCCGGGTGAGCATGACGTCGGACAGTTCCTGCTCCACCCAGACGCCGGCCAACGCGGTGCGCCGCAGGTCCCGGCCGGCGGCCCGGGACGCACGGCGCAGTCGGGGATGACGGCGATAGCCGGGAATGGCCCTGGCCTCGCGGATCGCGTCGGCGGCGCGCCGTCGCTCCCCGGACCGGATCAGCGCGTCGATGTCCGCCATGACCTGCTCGAACGCCCGTTCCTCGCGGGCGAGGACACCGACCGGGCGGGGCGGCGCGTACGACCACGGGGCGAGGTGCCCGCTGAGCGGCATGGGCAGGCGGGACAGCGAGGTCCGACCGCGAGGGTAGCCGCCCGACTCGGCGACGACGGCGTACCCGCAGTCGCCGCTGAACGCCGCCGCGTCTCGACGCGTACCCCGCTCCCAGTCCTTGCCGAAGGTGCGGACGCACCGACGGTTGGCCAGTTCGAGCACCTGGAGGTCGCCGGTCCCGGGGTCGAGCAGGGCCCAGCCCGCCCGGCCCGACACGCCGAGCAGGTCGTATCCCATCACCCAGGGGATCTCCCACCGTCGCGGCCCGTCCCAGACCCGCATGTCGACCGCCATCAGGGAACGGAACGCGGCCCTGAGGACCGTGGAACCGTCCGCGGCCAGGGCGACCTTCTGGTCGTCGGGCCCCAGCTCGTCCGGAGGCATCTCCAGGCCGCGCATCCGGGTCCGCCGCAACGGCCACCACTGCTCCACCCGGTGATCGACGTCGGAGTGGGCGCGCCCCAGGGAGGCCGAGACGAACACCTCGGCGTCCCGGCCGAGAATGACGCGGGTGACCCTGCCCTCGTGCGGCCGGACGTCGGCGACCGGCTCCCACGTGTCGGCGCGGAGGACGAGCACGCGACCGTCGGCGGTTCCCACGGCCGCGAAGGCACCCTCGGGGCTGAGCGCGACGGCGGTTGCGCCCTGCCACCGGCCGTCGAGATCGGCGGTGCCGTCGGTGAGACGCCACCTCTGCACCAGGGAGTCCTGATAGCAGACGAGGAGCCGGGTGCCGGCCTCGTCGACGGCGACGTCGACCGGGGTCCGGCCGGGGTCGCCGAGTTCGGCGACGACCCGGCCCGCGAACGCGTCCCAGATCCGCACCCGCCCGGAAACCTCGGCCACCACCACGTGCGTCGCGTCGTGGTCGCAGGCCATCGCCACGACCGTGCCGGACGTGCGCCCGAACACCTCCAGGGTGCCCCTCGGCTCCAGCCCGCCGCAGCGTTCGCGCGCGGCCGCGATCTCGGGCGAGCCCGGGTGTTTCCGGTCCGCCTCGGCCAGGTGGCGCGCGGCGGAGACACCGTCACCGCGTTCCATGTGCACCATCGCGGCCAGGTGGTCCGCCTCCCAGGAGTCGCCGGTGGCGCGCAGCTCCGACAGCAGGGTCTCGTCGGTGACCACGCCGTTGCCCCACCGGATCAGCCCGTGGTTGTAGACCGCGCGGACGTTGTTCGGGTCGATCGCCTTCGCCCGCTCGAACAGCTCGACCGCCCGGTCCTGCTCGCCGAGGTCCCACAGCGACAGCGCCTTGTTGGACAGACCGTCGGCCCGCAGCGACGGCGGGACCGCGTCGGGGTGCGGGTAGGGGCTCGCGGTGGCGTGGGCGTACACGTCCAGCAGGACGGCCTCCGCCTGCGCGGTGTCGCCGACCCGGGACCGAGGATCGGGGTCGAGGCAGCCCGCCAGCAGGTCGCGCAGCGCCGGCGGGAGATCGTCGCGCAGCGCCGCCAGCGCGTCCGCACCCTCGTGGCCCCACCGCCAGAGCCGGCGCCCGTGCAGCACCTCGATCACCGTCAGCGCCCAGGACCACATGTCGCTGGCCCGGCCGATCCGGCCCTCCGGATCGACCTGTTCGGGCGAGCAGTACTGCGGGGTGAAGCCGCCGAGCGTCGCGTACCCGGTCTCGTCGCCGCCCTGCGCGGGCGAGGAGACCGACGCCTTCGCCTTGGCCGTCCCGAAGTCCGTCACCCGCGCCGTCTGCCCGTCGTACATGACGTTCGAGGGCTTGACGTCCTGGTGCACCAGACCCGCCGCGTGGGCGTGCCCGATGCCGCGCAGCATCTGGATCCCCACGTCGAGGGCCCGCGGCAGGTCCCGGCACCGCCCGTCCCGGACCGCCGCGGTCAGGTCGCCGCCCGCGACCCACTCCGCGAAGATCACCGGGTACGCGCCGACGCGCTGCACGTAGTTGCAGCCGACCACGTTCGGGTGCGGGTCGAGATCGGTCCAGGCCTGCGCCTCCTGCGCGAGCAGGTCGAGGATCCCGGGCGCCGAGGCCAGGTCGGGCCGCGGCGTCTTCACCGCCAGGTCGACGCCCCAGCCGAGGTGATGCGCGCGGTAGACGAAACCCGTACCGCCGGTCTCGACCACCTCCTCGATGCGGAACGTGTCGAGAACGGTCTCCCCCGGCCGCCACCGGATGACCTGCCCCGCGTCCACGCCGAAGCCCTAGTCGACGAGCGCCACGTAGATCGGGCTGCCCAGCAGCGTGCCGTTCGGGCCCGGCTTCTCGGCCAGCCGCTTCGCGACGAACTCCACCCGCTGCGCCGGCCCCGGCAGCGCGGCCCCGATCTGCGCCAACGACTCGTGGAAACGCTCGTCGTCGAACTCGCCCGGGTCGCCCCGCAGGTCCCGGAGCTTGCGGAACAGGTACGGCGGGACCGACCCCACCGGTTCGGCGTCACCGCCACCGACCACGTGCGACGCCGACCCGCCGAGGACGACGACCTGGTCGTCGAGCGTCCCCGCGAAGACCACGATGCCGGCGGTCGGGAAGACCTGCCAGCGCATCTCCACACAGGCCTGCACGTAGGGGCGGTCCTCGTACGCGGCGCCGATCTGGTCGGCGTCCTGCAGGTGCCGGATCACCTTCTCCAGCTTGTCGAGGTCGTGGCGCTCGGGCAGCACCGCCTTGCGGCTGTAGCGGACGACCTTGAGGTCCACGGCGAGCTCGGTCTCGTGCTGCGCGGAGGAGGCGACCTGCGCGGCCAGGAGCCCGACCTTGAGATGCGACAGATAGAGGTAGTACTTCAGGCTCAAGATGCACTCCGGTTACGGGGAGACGTCCGAAGCCCACCCTACGTGGCGCACGCACGCGTCGCTGACCCGCACAATCGACGAGATCGCCGTCGTGGTCACGCCCACCCGCATGCACGGCTTGCTCGACGGTCGTCAGTCCGTGACCCGCCGCCTCGTCACGTCGTCCCGCACATCCGTGACAGACTGCCGCGGTGGACGACCTGACAGCTCAGGTGCGAGAGTTCGCCGAGGAACGGGACTGGCAACAGTTCCACACCCCCAAGAACCTCGTCATGGCCCTGGCCGGCGAGGTCGGCGAACTGGTGGCCGAGTTCCAGTGGCTGACCCCGGAACAGGCGAACGCCGTGATGGGCGATCCGGAGGCAGAGGCCCGGGTCCGCGCGGAGGTCGGTGACATCATGATCTACCTGACGCGGCTGGCGGACGTCCTCGGCATCGACCTTCGGGAGGCAGCCGTCACCAAACTGGCCGAGGTCGCCATCCGCTATCCCGTCGACGAGGTGAGAGGCTCCGCGACGAAGCGGTAGCGGAGCGTGCGAGGAAATGATCTCTTCGATACAGTCCACCCGTACAGGCGCGTAGCGACGGGCTTCCGGCCGCAACCGGACATGCCCCCCATGCGCACGATCACTTCGTGCTGCCCGGGGGCAAGTCTTGTCTGCGTTCCGCACCTCCGCCGACGGCCTGCTGCGCCTCGCGACCGACGGTGGCCTGGCCGACCGCATCGCGGACCACATCGGGCACAACGTGAGTGCGGCCGAACGCCGGTCATGGGAGCGCAGTCTCACGGTGCTCGGGCAGGATCTGGCCGACGCCGGCCTGGGTCAGGTGGAGGTACTGGCCGAGTACCAGCTACCGCTGACGAGCAAGCGGGTCGACGTGGTGCTCGCGGGCCCTGGAACGTCAAGAGCGACCGTAGCGTCGGTGACGCGCCGGGTAGCGCATTCTGGGCCACCGACCCGAACGGCTTCGGTCAGGTGGGGTGCGTCTACACGGCCCAGGGCTTCGAGTACGAATGGTCGGGCGTGATCGTCGGGCCGGACCTGATTGCCCGCGACGGCCGGCTGGTGACCAGGCGGACCGAGTCGAAGGACCCGGCTTTCCGCAGTCGGAAGCAGCTCAGCGACTTCGAGGCGGACCGACTGATCCGGAACACCTACAAGGTGTTGATGACCCGAGGCATGCGCGGCACCGTCCTCTACTCCACAGACCCCGAGACGCGCGCCTATCTGGCTTCCCTGGTCCAGGTGAAGCGGCTGGTAGAGACGACGTACGAACCCGTCGTCGACGAAGCCACGATGCACGGCTGAGGCGCCCCTGGCCCGGTGGTTCGTCCCTGAACGGCTGGACCAGAGGTGGCAGGCGGAGTGGGATGCCGCAGCCGACACCGCAGCAATGAGGCGGTATTCGGAACCCGAGCGGGGGCGTTCTTCGGCGGTGTCCTGACCGCCGACACCCCGACGACGGCCACCCGGCACGAGCTGTACCGCCTCACATGTCGTGACCGGGGCGGATGGAGTGCCATGCCGCCCGTACGTGGCTGCGCATGACCGATTCCGCCCAGTCGGGGTCGGCGGCGGTGAGCGCCGCCACCAGTTCGTGGTGGTGAGCCAGGCTGCGGCGCAGGGCCTCGGGGCTGTAGTGGGAGAACGTCCGCCAGACGAGCGGCATCTGGATCACCGAGGAGACCACGCCGGCCAGGCGGCTGTTGTCGGACGCCTCGAGGATCGTCCGGTGGAACTGGTTGTTCAGCTCGGTGAGTTCGTCCACGTCGGTCGGTCGTCCGCCCGGCGCGACCTCGTCCATCCGGTGGGCCAGCGCGTCGAGCGCGGCCAGGTCGACGGTGCCGGTGACGGCCGCCAGTCGGCAGCCCCAGGGCTCGAGCACGGACCGCAGGCCGAAGATCTCGTCGAGGTCGTGGATGCTCCAGGCCTGGACCTGCACGCCGCGGTTGCGTTCGTGCCGGACCAGCCCTTCGGCGGTGAGCCGCCGGAGCGCCTCGCGGACCGGCGTCCGGCTCACCCCGACCGACTCGGCCAGCTCGCCTTCACGAAGCCACTCGCCGGCTGACCGCTGCCCGGACAGGATCTGGTCCCGGATCAGCCGGTAGGCGTGGTCGGCGGCGTGGCCGTTGTCGGCCTCCCGCAGCCCGGTGCGGTCACTCATGATGCTCCGCACGGTAACAACGCGCCAGGTTGTATGCAATGAGCCCACGGACCATTGACACCGCAAGCGTCACGAGCCTATTTTTCCCGCACAGCCCGATGTAACGCCGGTCACAGGGCAGGCTGATTGCATGCAAAAGACGCTGATTGAGGGGTCCATGAGCACTCCACTGCCGCTTGACGACATCCGGGTGATCGAGCTCGGCCAGCTGCTGGCGGGGCCGTTCTGCGGCCAGCTCCTGGGCGACTTCGGCGCCGAGGTGATCAAGGTGGAGGACCCGGGCCGGGGCGACCCCATGCGGCAGTGGGGGCGCGAGAAGCCGTACGGGAAGTCGCTCTGGTGGCCGGTGGTGGCGCGGAACAAGAAGTCCGTGACCGCGGACCTGCGGACCGACGAGGGACAGGACCTGGTACGCCGGCTCGTCGCCCGGGCGGACGTACTGATCGAGAACTTCCGGCCGGGCACGCTGGAGCGGTGGGGCCTGGCCCCGGAGCGCCTGTGGGAGATCAACCCCGGCCTGGTCATCACCCGGGTGACCGGCTTCGGTCAGACCGGCCCCTACTCCTCCCGCGCCGGATACGGCTCGATCGGTGAGGCGATGGGCGGGATCCGGTACGTGACGGGCGACCCGGATCGCCCCCCGGCCCGAGCCGGCGTCTCCCTGGGCGACTCCCTCGCGGCGACGTTCGCCTGCCTGGGCACCCTGGTGGCGTTGCACCAGCGCGGCCGCACCGGTCGGGGCCAGGTGGTGGACTCGGCCATCTACGAGGCCGTGCTGGCGATGATGGAGTCACTCATCCCCGAGTACCAGATCGCCGGCTACCAGCGGGAGCGGACCGGGACCACCCTGCCGAACGTGTCCCCGAGCAACGTCTACCCGACCGCCGACGGCGAGATGGTGCTGATCGCGGCGAACCAGGACACGGTGTTCCGCCGCCTCGCCGAGGCTATGGGCCGGGCCGAGCTGGCCACCGACGAGAGGTACGCCACGCACGGCGCCCGCGGGCGGTGGATGGAGCAGCTGGACGGCCTGATCGCCGAGTGGAGCTCCACGCTCACCTCCGACGAGCTGCTCGAACGGCTGCACGGGCACGGCGTGCCGGCGGGCCGCATCTTCCGGGCCCGGGACATGTTCGCGGACCCGCACTTCGCCGCCCGGGAGGCGATCGTCCGGCTGACCCATCCGGACCTGGGCGAGTTCGCCATGCACAACGTCGTACCCAAGCTCTCCGACAGCCCGGGCCGGGTCCGGCACGTCGGTCCCGAACTCGGCGAGCACACCGAAGACATCTACCGCGACCTGCTGGGACTCGACGACGGCGCGATCGCGTCGCTGCGTTCCGCCGGCGTCATCTGAGGAGGAACCATGACCTACCGGCTCGGTGTGGACGTGGGGGGAACGTTCACCGACATCCTGCTGATCGACGAGGCGACGGGAGACACCTACCGGGCCAAGACCTCCTCCACCCCCGAGGACCAGTCCGTCGGGGTGCTGCGGGGCATCGAGCGGGCCTGCGCGGCGGCCGGCGTGCCCATGTCGGAGATCGCCGAGGTGTTCCACGGCACCACGGTCGCCACGAACGCGATCCTCGAGGGCAAGGGCGCGCGGGTCGGGCTGGTCACCACCGAGGGCTTCCGGCAGGTGCTCCAGATCGCCCGGTCGTTCGTGCCGGGGGGCCTCGCCGGCTGGATCATCTGGCCGAAGCCGGAGCCGTTGGCGGCCCTGGAGGACACCGTGGAGGTGCGCGGCCGGATCGGCGCCGACGGCACGGTGGTGACCGACCTGGACGAGGCGGACGTCCGCGCGAAGCTGCGCCGGCTGCGTACGCAGGGCATCGAGGCGTTGAGCGTCAGCCTCATCAACTCCTACGCCAACCCGGAGCACGAGCGCCGGGTGGCCGAGCTGGCCGGCGAGGAGCTTCCGGGCGTACCGGTGTCGTTGTCGTCGTCGGTGCTGCCGGAGCTGCGCGAGTACGAGCGGACCATCACCACCGTCGCGAACGCCGCCGTGCAGCCGCAGGTGGCGCGCTACGTGGCGAACCTCGAGGCGCAGCTGCGCGAGTCGGGGGTGGCCGGACGGCTGTGCATCCTGCGCAGCGACGGCGGTCTGGTCTCCGCGGCCGTCGCCGCGGACAACCCGGTGAACCTGCTGCTGTCCGGCCCCGCCGGCGGGGTGACCGGCGCGACCTGGGTGGCGGAGCAGGCCGGCTACCGGGACTTCCTGACCTTCGACATGGGCGGCACCTCCACCGACGTCGCCCTGGTCCAGGGGTTGTCGCCGCGGGTGGGTCGGGAGACCACCGTCGGCGACCTGAAGGTCCGGGCCACCTCCGTCGACGTTCGTACGGTGGGCGCCGGAGGCGGCTCCATCGCCCACGTGCCACCGCTGACCCAGGCGCTTCGGGTGGGCCCGCAGTCGGCCGGCGCCGCCCCCGGTCCGGCCGCGTACGCGGCGGGCGGCGACCAGCCGACGGTGACCGACGCGAACGTCGTGCTCGGCTACCTGCCCACCGACCTGGCCGGGGGCGAGATCACGCTGGACCGCGCGGCGGCGCGGGCGGCCGTGAAGTCGATCGCCGACGCCACCGGGCTGGAGTCGGTGGAGGCCGCCGCCGCGGGCATCGTCGACATCGTCAACGAGAACATGTTCGGCGCGCTGCGGCTGGTGTCGGTGCAGCAGGGCTTCGACCCGCGCGACTACGCGCTGGTGGCCTTCGGTGGAGCCGGTCCGCTGCACGCCAACGCCCTGGGCCGGCTGACCGGAGCCTGGCCGGTGATCATCCCGCCGTCGCCCGGGGTGCTGTGCGCCTACGGCGACGCGACGACCAACCTGCGCGACGAGTCGGTACGCACGCTGGTGCGCCGCTTCGGCGAACTCACCGATGCCAGCCTGCGCGCCGTCCTCGACGAACTCGCCGGCAAGGCGTGCGCCACCCTCGCCGAGCAGGGCGTCCCCACCGGGGAGCAGCGGGTCGTCTACTCCGCCGACCTGCGCTACCACGGGCAGGGCTTCGAGATCCCCGTGGCCGTCGACATCGACGCCTTCGACGGCGCCGGCGGTGGGCTCGCCGCCCTGCGGTCGGCGTTCGACGCCGATCACCAGCGGCTGTTCTCCTTCGTCCTCGACGCCGAGCACGAACTGGTGACCGTCCGGGCCACCGCGCACGGTCCGCGGCCGCAGGTCGCCGCGCCCGAACTCGAAGCCGGAGACGGTGACCCGAGCGCCGCGCTGCGGGCCCACCACCGGATCTGGGTCGACGGCGCCGAGGTCGAGGCCGGCGGCTACGACCGGGCCCTGCTGCGCGCGGGCGATGCCGTACCGGGCCCGGCGATCATCACCGAGATGGACTCCACGACCCTCGTGCTGCCCGGTCACACGGCCACCGTGCACCCCAGTGGCAGCCTCCTCATCCGTCCCGTCGACACCCCCACGGAGAGCTGACCATGGCACGCCTCATCGAGACCGCTACCGGACCACTTCGCTCCGTGGACGTCGACCTGGTCACCCTCGACCTGATCGAGAACGGACTGCGCAACGCCCGCTACGAGATGGACGAGGTGCTCTTCCGGACCGCGCTGTCGCCGGGAATCCGGGAGCAGCACGACGAGTTCCCGCTGATCGCCAACCGGGACGGAAAGATGATGGTGGGACAGTTCGGGCTGTCCATCCCCGACTTCCTGGAGAACTTCGACGGTGACATCGAGGAGGGTGACGTCCTGCTGACGTCGGACCCGTACTCCTGCGGGGCCGCGATCAGCCACGCCAACGACTGGCTCGTGGTGCTGCCCATCTTCTTCGAGGGACGGATCGTGGGCTGGGCGGCGATGTTCGGGCACATGTCCGACGTCGGCGGCAAGACCCCGGCGTCGATGCCGACCGACGCCCGCACCATCTTCGAGGAGGGCGTGGTCATCCCGCCCTTCAAGCTGTACCGCAGGGGTGTGCTCGCCGAGGACGCCCTGCGGATCATCCTCAACCAGGTGCGCAAGCCCGACTGGAACCGCGCGGACCTCAACGGGATCGTCGCGGCCTGCCGGACCGCCTCCCGTCGGGTCCAGGAGATGTGCGCCCGGTTCGGGGTCGACACCTACGACTCCGCGCTCGACCAGCTCCTCGACCGCAACTACCGGGCCATGAAGGTGCTGCTCGAGACGGTGTTCGCCGAGGGCGAGACGCTCTCGTTCACCGACTACATCTGCGACGACGGGCTCGGCTACGGGCCCTACGAACTCAAGCTCAGCCTGACCCGCACCGGCGAGAAGGTGCTGCTGGACTTCACCGGCAGCAGCCCGCAGGCGCAGGGACCGATCAACTACTACATCAACGAGAACCTCGTCCGGATGTTCTTCGGCATCTACATGATCACCGTCGCCGACCCGCAGATCCTCTGGAACGACGGCTTCTACCCGCTGGTCGACGTCACGATCCCCGACGACTCGTTCTGGAAGCCCGCGTACCCCGCCGCCCTCAACGCGCGCAACCACGGCATCGGGCGCGTCTTCGACCTGTTCGGCGGCCTGCTCGGCCAGACCAACCCAGGGCTGCTCAACGCCGCCGGATTCTCGTCGTCACCGCACTTCATGTACTCGGGCACCTACGGGCCCGGAGAGCGCAAGGGCGAATGGTTCCAGCTCTACTCCATCGGGTTCGGCGGCATCCCGGGCCGGCCCGTGGGCGACGGCCCGGACGGCCACTCGCTGTGGCCGTCGTTCGTCAACATCCCGTGCGAGTACCTGGAGTCCTACTACCCGCTGCGCGTCGAACGCTGGGAGACCGTCGCGGACACCGGCGGCGCCGGACTGCACCGCGGCGGCAACGGCGTCGACGTGGCCTACCGGTTCCTGGAGGCCGGCACGATCGCGATCCACGACGACCGCTGGCTGACGTACCCGTGGGGCGTCAACGGCGGCGAGCCGGGCGCCCGTGGCCGCAAGTGGCTCGAACGCGCCGACGGCCGCACCGAGATCCTGGGCAGCAAGGTGCACGACGTGCCCGTGGCCCCGGGCGACGTGCTGCACTTCGTCACCTGGGGCGGCGGCGGCTGGGGCGACCCGCTCGCCCGCGACCCGGAACTGGTCGGCCTCGAGGTCCGCCGGGGCCTGGTCACCCCCGCGGGCGCCCGTCGCTACGGCGTGGTCTGCGACGAGGCCGGCGCCGTCGACGTCGCGGCCACCGAGGAGGTACGGGCCGAGCTGCGCCGCGGACGCCCCGACCCCCTGCCCACGTTCGACATGGGGCCGCCGATCGGGACGGTCCTGGACCGGTGCCTGGAGGAGACGGGCCTTCCCGCTCCCCGGCCGCCCGTCGCCCGATGAGCCCCGCGCCGGCCGCCGGCGAGGACGGATTCGGGGGTGCGCTCCCGCCCGGCGCCCGTCCCGCCGTGCTCGTCATCGACCTGATGCGGGCCTACTTCGACCCGGCCAGCCCGCTGTGCCTGCCGTCCACCGACTGCCTGCGGTCGGCCGGCCGGGTCGTCGCCGCGGCCCGCGGCCACCGGATCCCCGTGCTGCACACCCGCGTCGCCTACGGGCCCGGCGGTGTCGACGGAGGTCTGTTCGTCCGGAAGGTCCCCGCCCTCCGGCAGCTCTTCGACGGCGGTGGCGCGATGGGGCAACCGATGCCGCAGGTCTGCCCCGCCGACGACGAACTGGTCCTGGTCAAGCAGTACGCCAGCGCCTTCTTCGGCACGTCCCTGGCGTCCACCCTGCGCGCGGCGCACGTCGACACCGTCGTGCTGGTCGGCGTCAGCACGAGCGGCTGCGTACGCGCCACCGCGGTGGACGCGATACAGCACGGCTTCGTCCCGCTGGTGGTCCGGGAGGCGGTCGCGGACCGCGCCGCCGGCCCGCACGAGGCGAGCCTGACCGACCTGCAGGCCAAGTACGCCGAGGTGATCAGCGAGGCCGACGCCGTCGCCTACCTGTCGGAGGACCGATGACAGCCGGCATCGACATCGTGGAGGTGTCGCCCCGCGACGGCCTGCAGAACGAGGCGACGGTCCTCACCACCGACGACAAGATCGAGCTCGTCGACCGGGCGGTACGGGCGGGCGCCCGACGGGTCGAGGTGACCAGCTTCGTCAACCCCGCCCGGGTCCCTCAGATGGCGGACGCGGACGAGCTGATGGCCGCGCTCCCCCGCCACGACGCCGTCCGGTACGCGGGCCTGGTCATGAATCGCCGCGGCCTGGACCGGGCCCTGGTCGCGGGCGTCGACGAGATCAACGTCGTCGTCGTGGCCACGGACACCTTCTGCGGCCGCAACCAGGGCATGACCACGGCGCAGGCGTGCGACACGGCGGCCGAGCTGGTGCGGACGGCCGGCGCGGCGGGGGTGTTCACGACGGTGACCGTCGGCGCGGCGTTCGGATGCCCGTTCGAGGGCGAGGTTCCGCTGTCCCGGTTGCGGGAGGTGCTCGCGCGGGTGCGGGACACCGGCCCCGACGAGCTGGCTCTCGCCGACACCATCGGGGTGGCCGTACCGTCCGACGTCACCGACCGGTTGGCGCTCGCCCGGGAGGTCACGGAATCGCGGACGCCACTGCGGTTGCACCTGCACGACACCCGGCACACCGGCGTGGCCAACGCGGTCGCGGCGGTCCGGGCGGGCGTCACCACCCTCGACGCCAGCATCGGCGGAGCAGGCGGTTGCCCGTTCGCGCCGGCGGCGACCGGAAACGTCGCCACCGAGGATCTCGTCTACCTGTTCGACCGGATGGGGCGGTCCACCGGTCTTGACCTGGGGACAATCACCTCGACCGCCTCCTGGCTGGAACGCAGACTCGGTAAGCAGCTCCCGGGCGCGCTGCTGCGGGCGGGGCCGTTTCCCGCCTGAGCCCGGCCCGGCGACGGTTCTTCCCGGTCGGCGACGGCGGAACGCTCGCACGGTGACCGGTGCACCGGTCACCGCCCACCGTCCCCGCCGCCGGAACGGCGGCCGGCCGGATCACCAGTCCCGGGTCCATTCCGGCGGCGGTACGACCGCGAGCTGCGGCTCCCCGCTGATCGGCTCCAGCGCGTGCACGATCCGCAGGTCCCCGTCGGCGGCGGCATCCTCGTCGGTCAGCACCCGGCCGCTGCTGCCGTCGGTGCTGACCAGCAGCCACCGGTCGGGATGGATGCTGCCGTCGTCGACGAGCGCCCGTACGCCGAAGGTCCGGGCCAGGGTGACGGCGAGGTCCCGCTCGCCCTGGCCGGTGGCGTCGGCGAGTGCGGTGTCACCGGTCAGGATCCAGCCGAAGCCCTCGTCCTCGTCGGGTGGCGTCAGCATTGCCACCGGGCGCGGATCGTCCACGGCCCGGTCCTCGATCCGCCCGACGTAGACGGCCTCCGACGCGACGCCGTACTCCTGGTGCAGGAACCGGCGGAGGGCATCCGCCGGCAGCTCGCCCTCGAAGTGGATCTGATACCTCACCCGCTACCCCCGGGGCCTCGGTGAGCAGACCCTACGACGCGGCAGAATACAACCCCGGCACGGTCGGTGAGGGGCCGCGAGCACCTGACCACCACACCGTGCGTGGTGCGCCACAGTGCTTGCCCCGCCGGACGATCGCGTAGTTGGCTCGACGGCATGGCCCGCATCGCGTACCACGACGCGGACGCCGAGGCGTTCGCCGCGACCCGTCACCTCCCCGACGACGGCCTCACCGCCTGGCGCGCGGCCGTCACCCGCCACCTCGACCCGCGTCCCGGCATGCGGGTGCTCGACCTGGGCGCCGGCACCGGCAGCTGGGCCCGCGCCTTCACCACCTGGTTCCCCGGCGTCGAGGTCGTCGCCGTCGAGCCGTCGGCGGCGATGCGCGCCCGCTGCGCGTTCGCCCCACTCGTCGCGGGCGACGCCCGGAACATCCCGCTGGCCGACCGGAGCCTCGACGGCGTGTGGCTGTCCACCGTCATCCACCACGTGCCCGACCTGGCCGCCGCGGCGCGCGAGCTGCGCCGGGTGCTGCGGCCCGGCGAACCCGTGCTGATCCGGTCCGCATTCGCCGGGCGGCACGAGGCGATCACCCTGTTCCGCTTCTTCCCGGAGGCGATCCGCGTGCTCGACTCCTACCCCGGCATCGCCGACGTGGAAGCCGCCTTCGCCGCCGCCGGGTTCGCCACCGTCGCGGTCGAGCCGGTTCCGCAGGTCACCGCGCCGTCGCTGCGGGAGGCGGCCGCCGGCCTGCGGCGGGAGGCGCACACCCCGCTTCAGCTGATCACCGACGACGAGTACGCCGCCGGGACGGCGCGTCTCCGCGAGGCCGCCCGGGTCGAGGTCGGACCGGTGATCGACGCGCTGGACCTGCTGGTTCTGCGCCGCGACGGCAGGTGAGTCGTTACCGATATCAGCTCGACAGGGGGCGGTGGGCCGTACCCCGCCCGGCGCGGGGCGAGCCCTCGCGGGGCTGCCCGGCGGCGGCGCCGGTTCGGCACCGGGCGCACGGTCGCGGAGCTGCCCGGCCGGGGCAGGCGCCGGACGGGCGGACGTCGACTGTGGACGCGGTTAGGGTGAGCGGATGGGAACCCGCCGATGGACGGTCGTCGGCGCGCCGTCGAGCGCCGGCGCGCACACCCCCGGTGTCGAGCGCGCCCCGGCCGCCCTGCGCGCCGCCGGCCTGCTCGACCTGCTGGGCACGGCCGTCGACGTGGAGGACGCCGGCGACACGGACGGCTTCCGGTGGCGGCCGGATCCGGCGTACCCCCGGGGTCAGAACGCGGGCGCGGTGGCCGGCGTCGCCGCGGAGGTGGCCGCGGGCGTCGCGGCGGCGGTGGGCCGGGGGCGGACGCCGCTGGTGCTCGGCGGCGACTGCACCGTGACGATCGGCCTGGTGGCGGGGTGCGCGCGGGCCGGCCTGTCGCCGGCGCTGGTCTACGTGGACGGCGGGCCGGATCTCTACACGCCGCTGACCCGGCCGAACGGGAACCTGGACGCCACCGGCCTGGCGCACCTGCTCGGGCTGCCGGGGACGCTGCCGGAGGTGGCGGCGGTCGGGCCGAGTGTGCCGCTGCTGTCGCCGGAGCGGGTGGTGGTCTACGGGGACTCCCTGCCCCGGGGAGACCACGAGCGGGAGCTCGTGGCGGAGCTGGGGCTGGCCTACGTGCCGGCCGAGGAGGTGCACGCCGACCCGGGGGCGGCGGCACGCCGGGCCCGGGTGGTGGCGGAGGGCGCGGCGGACGGGTTCGTGGTGCACTTCGACGTGGACGTGCTGCGGTTCGTCGACGCGCCACTGGCCGACGTGCCCGAGCCGTTCGGGCTCAGCCTGGCCGAGGCGGCGGCGACGTTGGCGGAGCTGGTGGCGAGCCCGCGGTTCGTCGGGTTGTCGGTCACCGAGATCAACCCCGATCACCTGCCGGACGGTGAGATGCTCCCCCAGTTCGTCCGCGCGTTGGCCGGGGCGCTGAACGGGGGCTAGGCGTCCGCAAGGTGCAGCGGCAGGACCTTCGCGGTGCTGATCGCCAGCGGGCGGTCGAGCACCTGGTCCCGGGGCACGAAGACCATCGCCTGCCCCTCGCCGAGCACCACGTCCTCCTGCCGCGCGTCGGTGACACCGCGGAAGACGTACACGGTGACGTCGTGCCCGAAGCCCTCCTCGTAGGGGCGGGGGCCGCTCCACAGCAGGTGCAACTCGCCGGCGGTCAGGCCGGTCTCCTCGCGTAGCTCCCGACGGGCGGCCTGTTCCGGCGTCTCCCCCGGCTCGATGCTCCCGCCGGGCAGGCTCCACTGGTGCGGCGACACGGTGGTGTTCCCGTCGCGGTGCTGCATCAGCACCGCGCCGGCCCGGTCGACGAGCAGGACGAGGGCGACGTCGTAGAAGGCCACGGCCCCGAGGATGCCACACTCCCCCACTTTCCTCCGATGCGGACGAAAGTTCCGATAGAAGCACCGAAAGCTATAGACATATAGACATGCCTTTTGTAGCGTCGGCCACATCCCACGACCTGCCCGACCCGTCCCGAGCAAGGAGAGGCAGTTGACTGGACGACTCGCACTCGCCGTGGCCACGCTCACCGTCACGGCCCTCGTCGCCACCCCCACCGTCGCCACCGCCGCCCCCGGCACCGCCGCGCCACCACCGGACAGCGCCTTCCAGAAGGTGACCCTCAACGACCATCCCGGCGAACCGATGGACCTGGCGGTGCTGCCCGACCGCCGGGTGCTGCACGTGACCCGCGCCGGCGAGGTCTGGCTGCACAACCCCGCCACCGGCCGCAACACGGTCGCCGCCACGCTCGACGTCTACCGGCACGACGAGGAGGGCCTGCAGAACGTCGCCGTCGACCCGAACTTCGGCCGGGGCGGCAACAACTGGGTCTACCTCTACTACTCGCCGCCGATGGACACCCCGGTCGACGACCCGGCCACTCCCGACGTCAACGAGGGCGACGCCCCGGCCTGGGGCACCGAGGCGGACTTCGCGCCGTTCCGGGGCGTGCTGCGCCTGTCCCGGTTCCGGCTGGTGAAGGACACCCTCGACCTGCGCACCGAGCAGAGGATCCTGGACGTGCCGGTCGACCGGGGCATCTGCTGCCACGTCGGCGGCGACATCGTCTTCGACGCCAGGGGCAACCTCTACCTGTCCACCGGCGACGACACCAACCCGTTCGAGTCCGGCGGCTACGCGCCGATCGACGAACGACCGGGCCGCAACCCGGCGTACGACGCGCAGCGCACCGCGGCCAACACCAACGACCTGCGCGGCAAGATCCTGCGGATCAGGGTCGGCGCCGACGGGTCGTACTCGATCCCGGACGGCAACCTGTTCCGCCGGGGCGCCCCGGGCACCCGTCCGGAGATCTACCTGATGGGCGTGCGCAACCCGTTCCGCATCGAGGTGAACCGGAACACCGGTGAGCTGTACGTGGCCGACTACTCCCCCGACGCCCGCGAGGCCGACCCGACGCGCGGACCGGCCGGGCACGGCAAGTGGCTCGCCACCCGTCGGGCCGGCAACTTCGGCTGGCCCTACTGCGCCACCGCGGAACTGCCCTACGTCGACCACGACTTCGCCACCGGAACGTCCGGGGCGCCGTTCGACTGCGCCGCGCCGGTCAACGACTCGCCGCACAACACCGGGCTGCGCAAGCTGCCCCCGGTGCAGCAGCCGCAGGTGGCGTACACGTACGGCGACTCACCACAGTTCCCCGAACTCGGCGACGGGGGCATCGGCCCGATGGCCGGCCCGGCGTACGACTTCGACCGCCGCGCCACCCGGGGCCGCACCGCGGTGGCCTGGCCGTCGTACTACGACGGGCTGCCGCTGTTCCACGAGTGGACCCGCGACTACGTCAAGGCCTTCCGGCAGGACAAGCGGGGCGCGGTGACCGGGATCGAGCCGGTGCTGCCCTCGGTCGTCTTCGACAACCCGATGGACCTGGAGTTCGGCCCGGACGGCGCGCTCTACGTGCTGGAGTACGGCGACGGTTACTTCAGCGAGAACCCGGACGCGCAGCTCGCCCGGATCGACCACATCGGCTTCACCGGCAACCACACGCCGGTGCCGGCGGCGTCCGCCACCCCCACCGCCGGGGTCACCCCGCTGACCGTCACCTTCTCCAGCGCGGGCACCACCGACGCCGACGGCGACCGGCTGCGCTACGAGTGGTACCTCGACGACGACGACCGGGTCGACTCGCGCGCGCCGAACCCGACGTTCACCTACCGGGAGAACGGCCTCTACCGGGCGACGCTGACGGTCACCGACCAGGTGGGCCGCTCCGCGTCGACCGAGGTGCAGGTCGTGGTCGGCAACGCCCCGCCGGTGGTCGAGCTGGTCGATCCGGTCGAGGGCCAGCCGTTCGCCTTCGGCGACACCGTCACCTTCCAGGTGCGGGTGACCGACGACCAGCCGGTGGACTGCGCCCGGGTCACCGTCACCTACATCCTCGGCCACGACAGCCACGGCCACCCGCAGACCACGGCCAGCGGGTGCACCGGCTCGATCACCACCACCGTCCCGGAGGGACACGACCCGGAGACCGACAACCTCACCGGCGTCTTCGTCGCCAGCTACACCGACGCCGGCAGCGACGGCCTGCCTCCGCTGACCGGCACCGACCAGGTCGTCCTGGTCCCCTCCGCGTAGGAACCGCGAAAAGGAGAAAGCCATGTGCTACGGATTCGACGGGGAGGCCGCGCTGCGGCAGTCCCTGGACCGACGCAACCTGCTGCGCGGCTCGCTGGCGGCGCTGGCCGGTGTCGGGCTGGCCTCCGGGCTCGGCGCGACCGCCGCCCAGGCCGGCGGGCACCACCACGGGCGGCGGCACGTGCCGAAGGAGCTGATCAGCATCCAGCTCTGGACGGTCCGCGACGCGCTCAACGGCTCACCCGGCTACGACGCGACGCTGGCCCACCTGGCCCGGATCGGCTACCCCCGGGTGGAGCTGGCGCTGGGCTACTTCGGCCGCACCGCCGGGCAGCTGCGCCGGTTCCTCGACGGCATCGGCATCAAGGCCAGCTCCAGCCACGACGGCATCGCCGCCGACGCGGCCGGGCTGGAACAGAAGATCGCCAACGCCCGCACGCTGGGCCAGCGCTTCATGGTGGTGCCGTACCTGAACTCCGACAAGGAGGACGACTGGAAGCGGTGGGCGGAGCAGATGAACGTCGAGGCCGCCGCGGCGCGCAAGGCCGGCCTGCGCTACGGCTACCACAACCACGCCCACGAGTTCACCATCGACTTCGGCAACGGCCGACGCCCGTGGGACGTGCTGACCGAGGAACTCGACCCGCGCCTGGTCCACCTGGAGATCGACCTCTACTGGGCGGTGACCGGCGGCATCAACTCCGGTGAGGGCCTCGAGGACCCGGAGGGCTTCGCGCTCGACGTGATCCGCTGCGCGCCGCAGCGGGTCCTGCAGTACCACGTGAAGGACCGCGACCCGGCCACCGGCGACATGGCCGACCTGGGTACCGGGATGATCGACTTCGCCCGCATCTTCCGCCGGCACCAGGTGCTGGAGTACATCGTGGAGAACGACACCCCGGACGTGACCCCGCAGCAGACCGCCGCCGTCGGCTACCGCTACCTGCGCCGGCTGACCTACTGACGCACGCCCGGCGACGCCGGGGCCGGCCCACCGCCGGCCCCGGCGTCGCGCGTGGTGGGGCCCCCGGCCGCCGCCGGACGTGGCACGCTCGGGTGGGTCACGCACCGACCGAGGGGGTACGCGATGACCGACGAGCCGGACGAGGTCCACTACGACCGTCTCTACCGCGACACCCAGCGCCCGCCCTGGGAGATCGGCGGCCCGCAGCCGGCGCTCGCCGCGGTCCTTGACACCGGGGTACGCGGCCCCCGCGTGCTCGACGTCGGCTGCGGCACCGGTGAGCTGGCTCTGGCGTTGGCCCGGCGGGGCCTCGACGTGACCGGTGTCGACCTCTCCCCGGTGGCGATCGACCTGGCCCGGGCCAAGGCCGCCGAGGCGGGTCTGCCGGTGCGCTTCGAGGTGTGCGACGCCACCCGGATCCCGGTGCCGGACACGCCGTACGACTCGGTGTTCGACTCCGGGCTGCTGCACACGCTGGACCGCCGCGGCGCGGCCGTCGGCGACTACCTGGCGCTGCTGCCACGCCTGACCGCGCCGGGCGGCGCCGTGTTCGTGCTGGCGGTGTCGCCGGAGGCCGGCCAGGACTTCGGCCTGGCCGCCGACACCCTGCGCGCGGCGTTTCCCGAGCCGACCTGGACGGGGACCACTGTCGCGCCGATCGACGTGCTGGCCCGGGTCGAGTCCGGTGAGTTGCGCCTGGCCGGCAACCTCCTGCGCACCGTGCGCTCCGAGGCGTCGTGACGGATCTCGGCAACCAGTCGCGGTACTGGAACTCGACCGGGACGTCGAAGACCTTCGGACACCCGGTCGATCCCGCGTGGCTGGACGGCGTCGACCGGCGGGCCCGCGTCCTCGACTACGGGTGTGGGTACGGCCGGCTGGCAGGGCTGCTCGCGGAGTGGGGCTTCGAGAACGTGGAGGGGGTGGACGTCGCTCCCCGCCTCGTCGCCCGCGCCCGGGAGCGGCATCCGGGCACGCGGTTCACGGTCCTGGACCGTCCGCCCCATCTGGATGTTCCTGACGGCGGTGTCGACGTGGTGCTGCTGTTCGCCGTCTTGACCTGCCTGCCCGACGACGCCGCGCAGCGGGCCCTGGTGCGGGAGCTGCACCGGGTGCTGCGGCCCGGTGGACGGCTGTACCTCAGCGACCTGTGTCTCCAGGACGACCTCCGCAACCTTGCCCGGTATGAGCGGTTCGCCGGAAAGTACGGCACCTACGGAATCTTCGAGACCGGTGACGGGGCGGTGTGTCGACACCACACCGTGGACTGGTGGGACGATCTGCTGGCTGATTTCACCCTGGTCGCCGGCCGGGAGGTCGCGGTGGAGACGATGAACGGCCACCCGGCCCGGGCCACCCAGCGACTGCTGACCAGGCCGTGAGTGCGGGACGGCGGGGCGCGCAGGCGGGTCAGCGGCGCCAGTGCTGGCGCGGGGCGTAGCCGTCGCGGCGCAGCCAGTGCTCGGTGTAGACGATCCGGTCCGCCTCGACGACGACGAGCGTCTCCTCGGGCGGCTCGGACAGGGGGCGGCCGCGCTCGACGTGCTCGTTCTGCCAGCGGAACGCCGACCAGTGGTGCGCGTGGTCGGGGTGGTCGGGGGTGAGCACCCGGGCGGTGCCGAAGACCTGCGCGCCGCGGCTGCTGGCCAGCCCGACCAGGGGCGCGAAGACGGCGACGGACACACGCGGGTCGGCGGCGATGTTGCGCATCTTCGGTGAGCGCGGCGCGGCGGTGAACATCAGCGCGAAGTCGAGCGGGTAGTAGCGCACCGGGGTGGCCAGCGGCCCGTCCGGACCGGTGGTGGCGAGCACGCACATGTTCTGCGACGACAGCAGGTTGAGGATGCGTTCCTCGAGCCGGTCCCGGTCCAGCTTCCCGGTGGGTGTCGGCCCGGCCAGCCACGGGTTCGTCACCGGCACGACGTGTCCTCGATCATGGCGGCACCCTACCGGGCCGCTCATCCACGGGTTGGCCGGCACCGGGGGTCACGCACCGAGCTTGGCGGTACTGGCTCGCACGACCACCTCGCCGTTCATGCGCACGATCCGCCGGCGGCGGCCGGTGTTCTCGGTGAGCGCCATCTCCATCGCCTTCTCGCCCAGTTGTTGCAGCGGCAGCGCCACGGTGGTCAGCGGCGGGGTCAGGTCGCGGACGACCGGGATGTCGTCGAAGCCGGCGACGGACACGTCGCCGGGCACGGACAGGCCGTGGTCGCGCAGTGCCGCGTACGCGCCGATGGCCATCACGTCGGTCAACGCGAACACGCAGGTGGCGTCCAGTCCGCGGGTGAGCAGCTCGGTCATCGCCTGGTAGCCGCCGTCGCGGGTGAACGGCCCCTCGACCACGGCGGCCGGGTCGAGCCTCACCCCGGCGGCGGTCAGCTCGTCGCGGAAGCCGCCGAGGCGGTCGATGACGGTGGTGAGCGCGCGCGGGCCGGAGAGCACGGCGAAGCGGCGGTGGCCAAGCCCCAGCAGTGTGCGGGCCATGGCGGCGGCGCCGGCCCGGTTCTCCGGGAGCACGCTGTCGACCTTGAGGCTGCGGTGCCGGCTGACCACCGCGACCCGGCCCCCGCCGTCGAGGTAGGGCTTCAGCTCGGCCTCCATGGCCCGCTCCCAGCGGGTGTCCTCGAAGCCGGAGCCGATGAGCAGGATGGCCGGGGCGCGCTCGGCGCGCAGCATCGACACGTAGGCGATCTCCCGCTCCGGGTCGCGGAACGTGCTGGCCAGCATGACCAGCAGGTCGTTGGCGCCGGCGACGCGCATGACGCCGCCGGCGACGGCGGCGAAGTAGGGGTCGGTGACGTCGTGGCAGATGACGCCGACGGTGCGGTGGGAGGCGCCGGCCAGCGCCCGGGCGTGCGCGTTCGGGGTGTAGGCGAGCTGCGCGGCGGCGGCCAGGACGCGGTCGCGCAACTGCGGGGTGACGCGCATGCCGTTGAGCGCCCGGGAGGCCGTGGCCAGCGAGACGTCGGCGGCTCTGGCCACGTCTTCCAGGGTCACGTGCGTCCGTGGCTGCATCGATATCCCCCTACGGAACGTCTTGACCCGGCTGTCGGGGCGTGGCTACCGTAACATCCTGAAAGCGCTTACTGAAAGCGCATTCAGGAGCGTGACCGACCACCCCGGAAGGACACCCACGTGGAGCGCACGTCTATCGGGATCATCCTCAACGGCGTGACCGGACGGATGGGCTACCGACAGCACCTCGTCCGATCCCTGCTCGCCATCCGCGAGCAGGGCGGCCTGCCCGCCCGCGACGGCAGCCGCATCTGGCCGGAGCTGACCCTGGTGGGCCGCAACGAGGCCCGGCTCGCCGAGATCGCCGCCCGGCACGGGCTGGACTCGTACACCACCGACCTGGACGCGGCGCTCGCCGACGACGCCCACCGGATCTACTTCGACGCGCAGGTGACCGCCCAGCGGGAGAAGGCGATCCGGGCGGCGATCGAGGCCGGCAGGCACGTCTACACCGAGAAGCCGCTCGCGGAGGGGCTGACCGCTTCGCTGGAGCTGGCCCGGCTCGCCGCGGCGAGGGGCGTGAAGAACGGCGTGGTGCAGGACAAGCTGTTCCTGCCCGGGCTGCGCAAGCTCAAGCGGCTGGTCGACGGCGGGTTCTTCGGCCGGATCCTGTCCGTGCGCGGGGAGTTCGGCTACTGGGTGTTCGAGGGCGACTGGCAGGACGCGCAGCGACCCAGCTGGAACTACCGCGCCGAGGACGGCGGCGGCATCACCGTCGACATGTTCCCGCACTGGCACTACGTGCTGGAGCAGATCTTCGGCCCGGTCACCGCCGTCACCGCCGTCACCGCCACGCACGTGCCCGAGCGGGTGGACGAGAACGGGGTCACCTACCGGGCCACCGCCGACGACGCCGCGTACGCGATCTTCGAACTGGCCGGCGGCATCGTCGCGCAGATCAACTCCTCGTGGGCGGTCCGGGTGTACCGGGACGAGCTGGTCGAGTTCCAGGTCGACGGCACGCACGGCAGCGCGGTGGCCGGGCTGCGCGAGTGCCGCATCCAGCACCGCGGCGCCACCCCGATGCCGGTGTGGAACCCGGACCTGCCGGTCACCGAACCGTTCCGCGCGCAGTGGCAGGCCGTGCCGGACAACGCCGACTACGACAACGGGTTCAAGGTGCAGTGGGAGTCGTTCCTGCGGCACGTCGTCGACGACGAGCCGTTCCCGTGGGACTTCATGGCCGGCGCCCGCGGGGTGCAGCTCGCCGAGGCCGGCCTGCGCTCCGCCCGGGAGGGCCGGCGGATCACCGTCGAGGAGATCGCCCGGTGACCGCGCGGATCACCCTCCCGCTGCCCGGCGGCGGCACCGAGTCGCGCACGCTGCGGGAACCGGCCGGCTGGCAGCGGCCGGACGGACCGCCGGCCAGCCGGATCGCGTACGCGGCGGCGCACGTGGTCGCCGATCCGTACGCCGACAACGCACCGGACGCACCCGCGCGACTGGACTGGGACGCCACCCTCGCCGTACGGCGCGACCTGTGGTCGTGGGGGCTCGGCGTGGCCGAGGCGATGGACACCGCGCAGCGCGGGATGGGGCTGGACTGGGCGGCCACCCGCGAGCTGATCCGGCGCAGCGCCGCCGAGGCCGCCGCGTGCGGCGGACGGATCGTCGCCGGGGCCGCCACCGACCAGCTGCCCGGCGTGCCCGACACGCTCGACGAGGTCGTCGCCGCGTACGCCGAACAGGTCGGGTACGTGCAGGAGTGCGGCGCGGTCGCGGTGGTGATGGCCAGCCGCCAGCTCGCCGCGCTCGCCACCGGTCCGGACGACTACGTGCGCGTCTACGAGCGGGTGCTGCGCGAGGCCGGCGCGCCGGTGGTGCTGCACTGGCTCGGCGACATGTTCGACCCGGCCCTGGCCGGCTACTGGGGCTCGACCGACCTGGACGAGGCCACCAAGACATTCGTCGCGCTGGTGCACGCCCACGCCGACGTCGTCGACGGGGTGAAGGTGTCGCTGCTGGACGCCGACCGGGAGGTGCGGCTGCGCGAGCTGCTGCCGCCCACGGTGCGGGTCTACACCGGCGACGACTACCACTACCCGGAGCTGATCGAGGGCGACGGCCGCCGGTCCAGCCACGCGCTGCTCGGCGCGTTCGCGGCGATCGCCCCGGCCGCGTCGGCCGCGCTGCGCCGGCTCGACGCCGGGGACCCGGCCGGTTTCCGGGCGATCCTCGACCCGACCGTGCCGCTGTCCCGGCACGTGTTCGCCCCGCCCACCCGCTACTACAAGACCGGCATCGCGTTCCTGTCCTGGCTGAACGGCCTGCAACCCGGCTTCACCATGGTCGGCGGCCTGCACGGCGGGCGCGGCGTCCCGCACCTGGTCGAGGCGTTCCGGCTGGCCGACAGCGCCGGGCTGCTGCTCGACCCGGAGCTGGCCGCGCGGCGGATGCGCGCGTACCTCGACGTCGCGGGCGTGGCCGGATGACCGCCGACCCGCGGCTGGCGAAGCTGTCGCTCAACCAGCGCACCACGCGACGCTGGTCGGTGCGGGAGGCGGTCGACGGCTGCGCCCGCGCCGGCATCCCGGCCATCGGGCTGTGGCGCGAGCCGGTCGCCGAGATCGGCGTACCGGCCGCCGCGACGCTCGTCGCCGACGCCGGGTTGCGGGTGTCGTCGCTGTGCCGGGGTGGTTTCCTCACCGCCGACGGCGATGCCGCCCGGGGCGAGGCGTTGGCCGACAACCGACGGGCCATCGACGAGGCGGCCGGGCTCGGCACCGACTGCCTGGTCCTGGTCGTCGGCGGCCTGCCGCCGGGCTCCCGCGACCTGTCCGGCGCCCGGCAGCGGGTCGCTGACGCCCTGGTCGAGCTGGCCCCCTACGCGGGCGAGCGCGGGGTACGCCTCGCGTTGGAGCCGCTGCACCCGATGTACTGCGCCGACCGGGCGGTGCTGTCCACGCTCGGGCAGGCGCTCGACCTGGCCGAGGCGTTCCCCGTCGAGCAGGTCGGCGTCGTGGTGGACACGTTCCACGTCTGGTGGGACCCGGACGTGTGGCGGCAGATCGCCCGCGCCGGGCACCGCATCGCGAGCTTCCAGGTGTGCGACTTCCTCACCCCGCTGCCGGCCGACGTGCTGCTCGGACGGGGCATGATGGGCGACGGGCACATCGACTTCCCACCGCTGCGGCGGGCCGTGGAGGCCGCCGGGTACACCGGCGACACCGAGGTGGAGATATTCAACGCCGAGGTGTGGGCGACCGACCCGGACCGGGTCCTCGCCACCATGGCGGAGCGCTACGTCGAGCTGGTGCTGGCCGACTGAGGCGGTCGCCGCCGGTGGCACGAGTCGGGCCTGTCGGACGAATCAGGTGGCCGCGGGGCCCGGAACGGGGCAGGATCTGATCATGACGTCCGCCCACCCCTGGATCACCACGCCCATCACCACCGACCTGCTGCGCGGGGCGCTCGACCTGGAACGCACCGCGCACGGCGTGCTGCCGCACCGGCTGCCCGCGCCGGCCCGGGCCCGCAACACCGACCCTCAGGTGGCGATGGCCGAGGCGATGCCCTCCGGCGTACGGCTGGTGTTCCGCAGCCGCGCCACCGCCGTGGAGCTGGACGTGCTTCCCACCAAGATGGTCTACCGGGGCACCCCGCCACGGCCCGACGGCCGCTACGACCTGCTGGTCGACGGGCGTCTGACCGGGCAGGCCACCGCCGACGGCGGCAAGGTGCTCACCATCGACCTGACCACCGGTACGGCGACCACCGAGCCCGGTCCGGTCGGCACCGTCCGCTTCACCGACCTGCCCGCCACCGACAAGGACGTCGAGATCTGGCTGCCGCAACGCGAGATCACCGAGTTGGTGGCGCTGCGCACCGACGCGCCGGTGGAGACCGTCGGCGGCCGGGGCCGGCGGGTGTGGCTGCACCACGGCAGCTCGATCAGCCACGGCTCGGACGCGGAGAGCCCGACCGGCACCTGGCCGGCCATCGCCGCCGGCCTGGCCGGGGTGGAGCTGATCAACCTCGGGTTCAGCGGCAGCGCGCTGCTCGACCCGTTCACCGCCCGGGCCATGCGGGACACCCCGGCGGACCTGATCAGCGTGAAGATCGGCATCAACCTGGTGAACAGCGACGTGATGCGGTTGCGCGCGTTCACCCCGGCGGTGCACGGCTTCCTCGACACGCTGCGCGACGGGCACCCGGACACCCCGCTGCTCGTCGTGTCGTCCATCCTCTGCCCGATCCAGGAGGACACCCCCGGCCCGGGCGCCGCCGATCTCAGCACCGGCACGTTGCGGTTCCGCGCCACCGGTGACCCGGCCGAACAGGCCGCCGGCAAGCTCACCCTGCGGGTCATCCGCGCCGAACTGGCCCGGATCGTCGCGACCCGGGCCACCGAGGACCCGCACCTGCACTACCTGGACGGGCTGGACCTCTACGGCGAGGCGGACTTCGCCGAGCTGCCGCTGCCCGACGAGCTGCACCCCGACCCGGTCGCGGACCGCCGCATCGGCGAGCGCTTCGCCGCGCTGGCGTTCGGCCCCGGCGGTCCGTTCGCCGCCGACGCGGGACGGTGACGACGACGTAGGCTGCGGCGGTGACGACACCGGCTCGCATCCTCGTCTACGGGGTCTACGGCGCCGGCAAGTCGACACTGGCGCAGCGGCTGGCCGAACGCCTCGACCTGCCGTGGTGCCCGGTGGACGACCTGCTGTGGCAGCCCGGCTGGGTCGAGGTGCCGGTCGACGAGCAGCGCCGGCGGATCGAGGCGGTCTGCCGGCGCGACCGCTGGATCCTCGACGGGGCGTACCACGGCTGGCGGGACGTCGTGCTGGCCCGCGCCGACCTGGTCGTCGGCCTGGACTACCCTCGCTGGCTCTCCTTCTGGCGGCTGCTGCGACGCACCGCCCGCCGCCTGGTCAGCGGGGAGGAGATCTGCAACGGCAACCGGGAGTCGCTGCGCAGCGTGGTGTCCCGCGACTCGGTCCTGGTGTGGCACGTCGCCGCGTTCGGCCGTGCCCGGCGACGGATGCGTGCCTGGCACGCCGACCCGGCCGGGCCGCCGGTGCTGCTGTTCCGCGACCCGGCGGCCCTGGACCGCTGGATGGCCGGCCTGCCCGCCACCGCCGCCGGACGGGCTGGTCGGGTCGGTCGGGCTGGTCGGGCGCCGCTCGACGGTGTGTGATGAGGGCAGGATCCGGGTGACGCCGGACCCCTCGGCCGGAGGAGGACGCATGGCACACGGCCCGGTGCTCGTCATCGGTCTCGACCCCACCCGCTTCCCGGACTGGGACCCGGAGCCGGTCCTGGCCGCGATGGCACGCGGCCACGCCCGGTTCGCGAAGCACGGGATCGAGGCGGACCTGTGCCTGACGGCGGCCGACGCGGACGGCGAGCAGACCATCGTGGCGGCGCTGACCCGCACGGAGTACGCCTGCGTGGTCGTCGGCGGCGGCATCCGCAAGCACGAGCCGCTGCTCGGCTTCTTCGAGCGGGTCGTCAACCTGATCCGGCGACACGCCCCGGGCGCAGCGATCGCCTTCAACAGCACGCCCGAGGACACCGTGGACGCCGCGCGGCGCCACGTGCGCTAGATCGCTCCGCGCGACGGCCCCGTCGGCGCGGTCTCGCCGGGCCTGGTGTGTCACTGTCCGTAACGACGCGTCGGGGCACCGTCGCTTCGCACCGATATACCGCTGGGTCATAATCATGACTGAGCGGTATATCGGTCTCAGGTGACCACTCGTTCTCACCGCGACGGTACGGTTTTGGAGTGGATCCGGGACGCTGCCTTCTCTTCCTGGACGTCGACGGCACCCTCATCCCGTTCGCCGACCGGCCGGGCGACCGGCCCCTGACGCCGACGGGACCGGACCACGGCAACCCGCTCCTGCACCGGCTCGACCCCGACGACGGGGACCGGTTGACGGCGCTGGGCTGCCGCCTGGTCTGGGCGACCACCTGGCTGGACGACGCGAACGAGGTCCTCGCGCACCGGCTCGGCCTCCCGGCGCTGCCCGTCGTGACGTGGCCGGACGACGACGAGCAGCCGGTCGGTGGGCCGCACTGGAAGACCACCCACCTCGTGCGGTGGGCGGCCGGACGGCCGTTCGTGTGGCTCGACGACGAGATCACCGACGCGGACCGACGATGGATCGCACGCCACCACCGGGCACGGGCACTGGCCCACCGGGTCGACCCGTCCACCGGGCTGACGGAGACGGACCTGGCGGTGGTGCGCCGTTGGCTGGACGCGCCCGGCCCGGTCGCCTGACCGGAGCCGGCAGCCGTCGGCCAGCCGGCCGGCGCCGGTCAACCGGCCGCCGGGGCGGGCTGCGCCTCGGCGACGCGCCGCGTGGGATCGCCTCCGCCGAGGCCGCGAAGCCGGTCGGTGAGCAGGAAGTCGGGCCACCGGAACCGGGAGGCGTGTTCCCGCTCGGCGAGCACGAACGTGCCACCACGACGGTCGGGCCGCCAGCCGTTGCGCAGGGCGTACCCGACGACGGCGCGCACGTCGGCCGGCGTCGGGTAAGCGCCGTCGGTCGCGCACGCGGACCACGGTGTGCCCCAGGCGGTGGACAACAGATCGGCCTGGAGCGCCTCGCCGGTCTTGCCGGCGCCCCACACCCGCAGCCGGATGCACCGGTGGCAGTCACCGCTGCCCGGCACGTGCCGGATCTCCGCACGCCAGGTGACCATCCGCCCGTCGATCCACAACCGCCGCAGTCGCGTACGCATGGAGGCCATGCTGCCCGGCGCGTCCGGGCCGGACCACCTGGTTACCCGGGCGGCCGATCCGGGTCAGTCCGTCGGCACCCAGGCCAGCGGCGTCATGCCGGACAGGGCGGTCGCCCTCAACCCGGCGTCGGACACCGTCCACAGCACCCCGTCGACCACCAGCGACCGGCGGATCGGCGTCCACTCCCCGCCGTCGCGCAGGGACGTCGGATGCTCGACCGTGCCGGCCACGGTGAACCCGGTGTCGGTGACCCGCAGCACCAGCACGCCGTGGCTCGGCCGGCCCTTGCCGCCCTCGGCGCCGGCCCGGTCGGTCGCCACGCCGGGCCGGCCCACCGGGACGGCCACCAGCCGCTCCGGCGCCCAGTAGAGGAACGCGTGCGGGTCGGACTCCACCTCGGACCAGCCCCCCGCGACGTGGTGCTGGGCGATCCGGGACGTGTGGGTCGGGTCGGCCACGTCGAAGAGGGACACCTGCGTGCCCTGGACCTGACCCCGGGCGGACGCCTCCTGCCCGACCCCCAGCAGCCGACCGTCCCCGGCCGGATGCAGGTACGACGAGTAGCCGGTGATCTTCAACTCGCCGGTCACCCGGGGCGCCGCCGGGTCGCGCAGGTCCACCGTGTACAGCGGATCGACCTGCCGGAACGTCACCACGTAACCGGTGTCACCGAGGAACCGGACGGAGTGGATCCGCTCGCCCCGGCCCAGCCCGGTGACCTGACCGACCCGGGTCAGCGCCGGGCCGTCGGCGCGCAGCACGTACACGCCCGACTCGGAGCGGCCGCCGCCGCCCCAGACGTCGCCGGTGGTGGTCGCCACCCGCAGGTGGCCGTTCCACTCCGACAGGGCGTACTGGTTGATCAAGAAGCCCGGCACGGAGCCGGCGGCGACGTAGCGCGGGGTGCCAGCGGAGGTGTCGAACTGGAAGATCTCCGTGCCGGTCGACCCGGACCCGCCGTCGCGCGCCCGCCAGCGCTGGTCGTTGACCACGTAGAGGCGCGGGCCGGTGCCGTAGACGGTGTCGCCGTCGGCGACCACTGTCACCGGGTCGCCCGTGCCGAGGGCGCCCGCGCCGAGGTCGAAGCTGAGCACGGTCACCAGGGAGGCCCCGGAGAACCGGGGCGGCCGGCTGACCCGGTCGCAGCCGACCTGCCCGGTGGTGGTGCGGCCGCCCTCGCGGACCTCGTACCGGGGCAGCCAGTCGTCGATCGTGGCCCGGTCGACGACGGCGCGGTTGGCGGCGGTGCGCTGCGCGTCGGTGCCCTTGCGCGGCTGCGGGAACGTCAGTCGCGGCGTCGACCGGATCACGACGCGGGCGGTCGCGCCGACCTGCCGCGCGTCGACCAGGCTGCCGTCGATCCGGTACTCGGCGACGATCCGCGGCGCGCCGGCCAGGTCGACCAGCACCAGGCGGGGCCGACCCACCTCGGCCGGGCCCGGACGCGCCCGGTCCGCGGCCGGCTTGGTGACCCACGGGGCGCGCAGCAGCACGAGCGCGCGGTCGCCGTGCAGCAGCAGATCGCCGTCGGCACGGGCGAACCGTTCGGTGGTGCGGTCGAGCGCGAGCCGGCCGGTCAGCCGGCGGCTCACCGGGTCGATCACGGACAGCACACCGCGCCCGAGCGTGACGATGCGTCGTCCGTCGGTCTTGACCAGGTCCGGCTCGTCCACGCCGGCCTCGTGCACGGTGGTGCCCGAGTAGCCGCCCGCGCCCGCCGCCGGGGCCTGCTTCGCCACGGCCCCGTCGGCCCGCTCCGCCGCGGCCATCGGCACGGCACTACCGAACGGGTCGAGGCCCCACGGGCCGACCGCGGCCTTCGCCGCGGTGCGGAGCTGCCGCAGCGCCTCGGCACAGGAGTCGAAGGCGACCAGCCGCAGCCCGCCGGCCGGCAGCACCCGCTCCCGCGGCGGGGGCGGAGCGGGCGCGGGCCCGGTGCAGCCGGCGAGGGTCAGCGCGGCGACCACCGCCCATCCGATGGCTCGGGTTCTCCCACAGGTCATGACTCGTCAGACGACGTCACACCGGGCGCGGTTCCCGCGCGGCGCGGTTCAGCCGCCGGCCATCGCGCCGAGCACGATGAACGGCTCCTTGCCGGCGACCACCTCCTCGGGCAGCGGCGCGTCCGGCGACTCGTGGGACAGGTCCAGCTCGCAGGCGTAGAAGCGGACGAACGGACGACGCTCGCCGCTGTGCCGGTCGCGGATCGTGCCCAGCAACATCGGGTACGCGGTCTCCAGCGCGTCCAGCACCTCCCGCTGGGTGGGCGGGCCGGCCACCTCGACGCGTACCTCGCCGGTGACGTGCGCCAGGTTCTTCAGGTGGGCGGGCAGCACCACCCGGATCACGGCAGCACCTGGACCTCGACGGAGAGCACCGCCGGCAGGTCCCGCACGATCGGCGCCCAGGTGTCACCGGCGTCGGCCGAGTGGTAGACCTGGCCACCGGTGGTGCCGAAGTAGATCCCGCACGGGTCGAGGGTGTCGACCGCCATGGCGTCGCGCAGCACGTTGACGTAGCAGTGCGACTGCGGCAGGCCCTCGGTCAGCGGCTCCCAGTGCTCGCCGCCGGTGCGGCTGCGGTAGACGCGCAGCTTGCCCTCCGGCGGGTAGTGCAGCGAGTCGCTGGTGATCGGCACCACGTAGATCGTCTCCGGCTCGTGGGCGTGCACCGCGATCGGGAAGCCGAAGTCCGTCGGCAGGTCGCCGCTGACCTCGCGCCAGCTCGCGCCGGCGTCGTCGGTGCGCATGACGTCCCAGTGCTTCTGCATGAACAGCGTGTCCGGCCGGGACGGGTGCTGGGCGAGGCGGTGCACGCAGTGGCCGACCTCGGCGTCGCCGTCGGGGATCTCCCCCGAGCGGAGGCCCTTGTTGATCGGCAGCCAGCTCGCGCCGCCGTCGTCGCTGCGGAACGCGCCCGCGGCGGAGATCGCGACGTAGATCCGGTCGCGGTCGGCCGGGTCGAGCAGGATCGTGTGCAGGCACATCCCGCCCGCGCCAGGCTGCCAGGAGGGGCCGGTCGGGTGCTGGCGCAGGGCGGTCAGCTCCGACCACTTCTGCCCGCCGTCAGTGGAGACGTAGAGGGCGGCGTCCTCGCCGCCGGCGTAGACCGTCTCGGGGTCGTGGCGGGAGGGTTCGAGGTGCCAGATCCGCTTGAACTCCCACGGCCGGGGAGTGCCGTCGAACCAGAGGTGCTGCCCGACCTCGCCGTTGTAGGCGAAGTCGTTGCCGACCGTGTTCCAGGTCCGGCCGCCGTCGTCCGAGCGCTGGATCAGCTGCCCGAACCAGCCGCCGGACTGGGACGCGTAGAGCCGGTCCGGCTCGACCGGCGAGCCGGTCAGGTGGTAGATCTCCCAGCCACCGAAGTGGGGGCCGTCCACCGTCCAGTCGTCGCGCCGACCGTCCGACGTCAGGATGAACGCGCCCTTGCGCGTGCCGACAAGTACCCGTGTGGTGGTCACGTCTTCGCCTCCGTTCGACCGTTCTCCAGGGTCTGACCGTGCGCCGTGCCGAAACTCATCGCTGTCGTACTCCCCGGGTACGACAATCGGCGTGCGGACGGGCGGCGGCAAGGCTGCCGCGCCGGCCGTCCGGTCTGTCGGTGGGGGCCGTTAACCTGCGTCGCATGAGCGGCCCCGGAGACGTACCGTCCGCATACCTCGACCGCCTGCGGCCGGTCTGCCTCGGCCTGCCGGAAACCTACGAGGAGCCGGCCTGGGTGGGCACCCGCTGGCGGATCCGGTCGCGCACGTTCGCCCACGTGCGCACCGTCGGCCCCGACCACCAGACGGCCGACGCCCGGGCCGCGACGGGCGACGGTCCGCTCTGCGTGCTGACGTTCCGCTCCCCCGGCGACGAGATCGCCGGGCTGCTCGCGGTCGGGCCACCCTTCTACTCACCCGGCTGGGGCGCCGACGTGGTCGGGATGGCGCTCGACGACGCGACCGACTGGACCGAGGTCGCCGAACTGCTCACCGAGAGCTATTGCGTGCTGGCGCCGAGGAAGCTGGTGGCGCTCGTCGACCGGCCGGGGTGAGTCAGCCGAGCTTCCTGCGCAGCGTCTCGAACGCCAGGTCCGGCCGGCGTGGCAGGCCGAAACGCTCGTCGCCGTAGGGGAACGCGCTCCGCTCGCCGGTGCGGGTGTAGCCGCGCCGCTCGTACCAGGCGATCAGGTCGTCGCGCTGGACGATGACGGTCATCCGCATCTCGCCGGCGTGCCACTGCTCCCGGGCGTACCGCTCCGCCTCGGCCAGCAGCTCCCGACCCAGCCCGCCGCCCTGCCGTCCCGGCGACACCGCGAACATGCCGAAGTAGACGTGATCGTCGCGGCGTTCCAGCTGACAGCAGGCGACCGGGGCGTCCTGCTCCGCCAGGACCAGGACCACGCCGTCCCGGGCGGTCACCGCGGCGGACACCATCTCCGGGTCGGTGCGCTGCCCGTCGAGCAGGTCCGCCTCGTGGGTCCAGCCCGCCCGGGCGCGCTCGCCCCGATAGGCCGACTCGATCAGGTCGACGAGCGCGGTGACGTCGGCGGGTCCGGCGACCCGGACGGCACGGGGTGCGGGGCTGGTCATCGCTGGTCTCCACGGTCGCGGCGGCGTACCGGGCCAGCGTACGCAGGCCGCGGTGCGGCGCACCCGGCGGCACGGGGCGGCCGGGACCGGCGCGGCATGGTTGACTGCCCGGCATGGAGGCGACCGTCGGATCCCTCGGCCTGCCGGCCGTGCTCGACCTGCCGGCCGGGCCGGTCCGGGGCGGCCTGGTGGTGCTGCACGGCTCGCACGCCGACCAGCGGTCCTATTTTCTCTACGCGCACCTGGCCCGGCTGCTGCCCCCGGCCGGCGTCGCGGTGCTGCGCTACGACCGCCGCCCCCGCGTCGACGGGCACGACGTGCCGTTGGCCGACCAGGCCGAGGACGCGGCGGCCGCCCTGGCGGAGATGCGCCGGCACGTCGGGGCGGTCCCGGTCGGCATCTGGGGGTTCAGCCAGGGCGCGTGGGCGGCGGCGGTGACCGCCACCCGCGACCCGGTGGACTTCCTGGTCCTGGTCGGGTGCAGCGGGGTCAGCCCGGCCGCGCAGATGCGCTACGGCACCGCCGAGCAGTTGCGCCGGCACGGCTACGGCCCGGCCGACGTGGCCGAGCTGGCGCGGCTGCGCGAGGTGGCCGAGGGCTTCCTGCGCGGCGACGTGCCCCGGTCGGTGGCGCAGGCGGAGCTGGACACCGCCGTGCGACGGCCCTGGTTCCCTCTGGCGTTCCTGCCCGACGAACTGCCCGGGACGCCCGGCACCTGGGCCGACATGGACTTCGACCCGGCCCCGGTCCTCGCCCGGCTGACCTGCCCGGTGCTGCTCTGCTATGGCCAGACCGACGCGTGGACCCCGATCGAGGCGAGCCTCGCGGTGTGGCGACGGGAGGCCCGGGACGCGGAGCTGACGGTGGCCCGGCTGGCCGGCTGTGACCACGCGCCCACCCTGGGCGGGGGCGACGACCCGGGCAGCGTGAGCCCGCAGTACGAGGCGGTCCTGCTCGACTGGCTCGACCGGCGGCTGTCGCCGGCCGGCTGAGCCCGACGGCTCAGTCGCGGACCCGCAGCCCGTCCAGGAGCAGGCCGACCACCCGGCGCGCGTCGTAGCGGGGGTCGCTGTCCGCGCCGACGCACAGGTTCCCGACCGCGCGGAGCAGCTGGTAGGCGTTCACGTCCGCGCGGATCTCGCCGGCCGTCGTGGCGGCGTCGAGCAGGCCGGCGCAGACGGGCACCAGCCGGTCGACGAAGTAGGTGTGCAACGCCTCGAACTGGGCGCTGTCGGCGCGCAGCGCGGCGGCCAGGCCGTGCTTGGTGACCAGGAGGTCGACGAACCGGTCGATCCACCCGGTCAGCGCGGCGTGCGGGCTCTGCGCCTCGGCGAGGCAGGTCGGCCCGGCCTCGGCGCACGCCTCGACCTGGTGCCGGTAGACCGCCACGACGAGGTCGGCCCGGGTCGGGAAGTGCCGGTAGACGGTGCCGACGCCGACGCCGGCCGCGGCGGCGATGTCACGGACCGGGGCCTCGACGCCGGACGCGACGAAGACCGCGGCGGCGGCGTCCAGCAGGGCCTGCTCGTTGCGGCGGGCGTCGGACCGTCGTCGGGCCTGGCCGGTGGTGTCGGTCACACCGTCCGTCCTCTCCTCGGGGTTGGCAAAGCGGAACAGCGTTCCGTATCGTTACCGGAGCAACGTTCCGCCTAGCCATGATGCCAGGCGGGAGGGCGATCCACCCAGGCAGGGCCGCGAACCACCGTGGCCGTCGGAAGGGAAACACCATGCAGTACCGCACCCTCGGCCGCACCGGCGTGCAGGTCAGCACGCTCGCGCTCGGCACCATGAACATCGGCCCGATCGGGGGCACCACGCAGGCGGAGGCCGACGCGCTGGTCGGCGCCGCGCTCGACGCCGGCGTCAACCTCGTCGACACCGCCGACGTCTACGGCAACGGACTCTCCGAGGAGATGGTCGGGCGGGCCCTCGCCGGACGGCGCGACGACGTGGTGCTGGCGACCAAGGCGGCCCTGCCGATGGGCGAGGACCGCAACCGCCGGGGCGGCTCCCGGCGCTGGCTGGTCACCGCGCTGGAGGACAGCCTGCGCCGGCTCGGCGTCGACCACGTGGACCTCTACCAGATCCACCGTTGGGACCCGACCACCGACGACGAGGAGACCCTGGCGGCGTTGACCGACCTGCGTCAGGCCGGCAAGATCCGCTATTTCGGCACCTCCACCTATCCGGCGCACCGCCTGGTCGAGGCGCAGTGGACGGCCCGCGAGCACCACCTCGGCCGGTACGTCACCGAGCAGCCCAGCTACTCGATCCTGCAACGCGGGATCGAGGCGCACGTCCTGCCGGTCACCCAGCGGTACGGGCTCGGCGTGCTGGTCTGGAGCCCGCTGGCCTCCGGCTGGCTCTCCGGCGCGATCCGGGCCGACCGGGAGATCGCCACCCACCGGTCCACGTTCATGCCGCAGCGCTTCGACCCCGCAGTCCCGGCCAACCGGGCCCGGATGGACGCCGTGGAACGGCTGGCCACGGTCGCCGACGAGGCGGGCCTCACGCTGATCCAGCTCGCCCTCGGCTTCGTCACCGCGCACCCGGCGGTGACCGGCGCGCTCATCGGTCCCCGGACGACCGAGCACCTGCGCGCGCAACTGGCCGCCGCGGACACCGTGCTCAGCCCCGACGTGCTCGACGCGATCGACGCGATCGTCGCCCCCGGCGTCGACCTGGCGCCGCACGAGAAGAACGACACCCCGCCGGCCCTGCTCGACCCGGCGCTGCGCCGCCGCTGACGTCGCGCCCGGCTACGCTGCCGCCGTGGACGACGCGCTGCCCCCGTACGAGTTCGCCTTCCCGGGCCCGCTGCGCGACCGGCTGGTCGCCGCGGTGCTCGACGGGAGCAAGACCAGCACCACCGGGCTGCTCCAGGACTACGAGATCGAGGGCGAGCCGCTGCCGTCGGCCGGCACCCGGCACGCGGTGGTCGACTCCGCCGGCCGGCCGGTGGCCGTGATCGAACTGGTCGAGGTCCGCGTCGCCCGACTCGGCGACGTGGACCTCGACCACGCCCGCGCCGAGGGCGAGGGGTACCTGTCGGTCGCGCAGTGGCGGGCCGGGCACGAGGCGTACTGGCACGGCGCGGACTACCGGGCCTGGCTGGGCGACCCGGGGTTCACCGTGGACGACGACACGCCGGCCGTGCTGGAGCGGTTCCGGTTTGTCGAGCCGCGGTGACGCGACTCAGACCGGCGTGCCGGGCGGGGACTTGAGCAGTGACGCGGCCTCTGCGAGATGACCGCCGCGCCCCGAGCGCCGGGCGGCCGCCGCCATCCGGACCAGGTCGATGTTCACCCCGGCGGCCCCGCTGGGATCGTGCACCGTCAGCCGCACGTCCAGGCTGACCGCCGTCTCCCCCCAGCCCCGCGCCTCGAGGTTGAGGTGCGCGACCTTCCGGGAACCGAGGTGCGGCAGGTAGCCCAGCGGCGCCATCTCCACCCGGTCGGAACCCAACGCGTTGAGCTTCGACTGCGTCTTGGTGTTCGCGCGGCGGGACGGCGTCGGACCGTCGTCGCACGGTCAACCACGGCTGCACCTGACCGTCGGCACCGTCAAGACCCACATCGGACGCCTGCTGGCCAAGCTCACCGCACGGGACCGGGCCCAACTGGTCATCACCGCCTACGAGACGGGTCTGGTGACGCCGGAACGCCGGTGAGCGGACGGGTTCAGTCCGGCGGCAGGTGGGTGGCGACGTCGACGCGACCCTGGGCGCGCGCCCGCGGGTCGGGGCGCGGCGAGGTCCACCACGGCCCCGGGTCACGGGCGACGACCAGGTCCTTGTCGCCGACGGGCCGCACCGACCACCGGTCCGCCGGCCACGACAACCCCCACGACCGGGGCACCAGTTGCGCGCCGAACACGTCGAGGACGCCCCGCTCCTCGAACTCCCGCTCGTCGACGGCGGTCGGCAGCACGCCGGGCCGGTCCTCCGGCCGGTGCCACGGCCCACCCAGGTCGAGCAGGCCCCGGGCGCGGCGCGCGAAGCCGTACCGGGACCGGGGAGAACCGACCTCCAGGGCCTGGACGATCCGCGCGGTCGCGTCGGTCGCGTCCGGCCCGAGGTGGTCGGCGGCGCCGGTCGCGAACACCAGATGGCCGGTCTCCGGCACGAACCTGACCAGGCGGAACCGCCGGCCGTCGGCCACCAGGATCTGGGCGGGATGCCGCGGCGACACGGCCAGGCCGGCCGGCACGAGGTCGAGGACGAGGTCGGCGGCGGCCCGGGACCAGGGGACCGCGCCGATGCTGACCCCCACCGTGGACCAGTCGGTCACGGCGAGCCAGGACAGGGCGGCCGTGAGGCCCTCGCGCAGCCCGCGTTCCGGGGCGGGATCGACGGCGAGCCGGCACTGCACGATGTCGGCGTGCCACCAGGAGGCCGGCGGTGGCGCGTCCGGGACGGGATAGGGCACGAGGGCGCCTCCGACGCCCCGGCGGCCGAGCTCGGCGGCGATCGGTTCGAGCCGGGGGCGCAGCTCCGCGCCGTCGACGGCGCCGAGGCAGACGCCGTCCGGCGTCGGCACGACCTCGTCGATGTCCGCCGGATCCTCCACCCCGTCCGGCGGGGCGAGGAGGGAGCGGTCCACCACCTCGCGGACCACCGGCAGCAACGCCGTCACCGGTCCCGCGTCGGCGAGCAGGATCGCGATCCCCGGCCCCTCCCGGTCGTCGTCGTACCAGCGGTCCCAGACCGCCTGGTCGATCACCGTCACGGCCGTGTCCGCCCCGCGCCCGGCCGGACCACCGGGCCCGGGTGCGCGAACCGGACGGCATGCGGGGCGGCCGGGCCGGCCTCGACGGACATGACGCGAGCGTAGTCGGTCCGGCACCCGGCGCGCCGCCCCGACGGCCGGCCGGAGACCTGGGCATCACCGGTCAGTCGCCGGCCAGCCAGGCGCGCAGCTCCGGGCCGTGCGCGTCCAACCCGGGTGGTGGCAGGTCGTAGCTTGGCGGGCTGTCCGACAGGCCGATCGGGTGGCGGATCCCCGGCACCCCGCCGACCGTCACCACCGGGTCCAGCCCGAGCCCTTCGGCCAGCGCCACCCCCTCGGCGACCGAGTTGATCGGGCTGCACGGCACGCCCGCCGCGCGCAGCTCGCCGAACCACCGCGCGCTGCCCCGCCGGGACAGCGCCGCCACCAGCAGCGGGCGCAGCTCGTCGCGGTGCGCGGTGCGGTCGGCATTGCCCCGGAACCGCGGGTCCGTCGCCAGCTCCGGCACGCCGAGGACCCGGCAGAGGGTACGGAACTGGCCGTCGTTGGCGGCGATCACCACCAGCTCGCCGTCGGCGGTGGGCAGCGGCTCGTACGGCACGATGCTCGGGTGCGCGTTGCCCATCCGGTGCGGCACCACTCCCCCGGCGACGTGCGCGCTCGCGTGGTTGACCAGCCCGGACAGTGCCGAGGAGAGCAGGTCCACGGTGACGTGCTGCCCGCGTCCGGTGGACTCCCGGTGGCGCAGCGCGGCCAGGATCCCGAGGGCCGCGTGCAGCCCGGCGATCACGTCGAGGACCGCGACGCCGGCCTTGACCGGCGGGCCGTCGGCGGCGCCGGTGAGGCTCATCAGCCCGGCGGCGGCCTGCGCCATGAGGTCGTACCCGGGCAGGTCGGCGCCCCCGGCGGCGCCGAAGCCGCTGATCGAGGCGTAGACCAGGCGGGCGTTGCGCGCGGTGGCCGTGTCGTGGTCGAGGCCGAAGCGGCGCAGCGCGCCGGGGCGGAAGTTCTGGATCAGCACGTCGGCCCGGTCGGCCAGGCCGTGCGCCAGCACCAGGTCGTCGGGGTCGGTCAGGTCGAGGACCACCGAGCGCTTGTTGCGGTTGACCGCGAGGTAGTAGGTGGAGACGTCGCCGCGCAGCGGCGGACGCCAGTGCCGGGTGTCGTCGCCGTGCGGCGACTCCACCTTGACCACGTCCGCGCCGAGGTCGGCCAGGAGCATGGTCGCGTACGGGCCGGCCAGGACCCGGGAGAAGTCGGCGACGAGCACCCCGTGCAACGGACCCGGCATGCCGTCCCCCTTCTCGCCCGGCCAACGATGGCACACCGGAAAGTGAGGGGCGAATTCAGGGGTTGCCTTTCGCACCCCCTGAGGACATTGACGTTCCTTGCCGGGTCGTCAATTCCGCGGATACGTTTCGACAGTCGCGCTCACGCATCGACGCGAAGGAGAGCACGCGTGGACCTCACCCTGACCTTTGACAACGCGTACGCGGCGCACGCCGCGGTCGTGATGTCGACCGTCGCCGAGTCGAACCCGGGCGAGGAGCTCCGGTACTGGCTGGTCGCCGCCGACGACGTGCCGGCCGGAGCCCGGGCCACCCTCACCCGGATCGCCGGCCCACACGCGACGGTGGAGTTCCTGCGGGTGGACGCGTCCCGGGTGAACCTGTCCAAGGGCAGCGACCCGCTGATGGCGTACCTGTCCCCGGCGATGTACCTGCGGCTGCTGGTCCCCGCGGAGCTGCCGGCCGACGTGGGCCGGGTGCTCTACCTGGACTGCGACACGCTGTGCGTGAACAGCCTGAAGCCGCTGTTCGAGGTGGACATGGGCGGCGTGCCGCTCGGCGGCGTACGCGACCCGTTCAACCGCCGGCTGCTGGACATGGGCGGGATCCCCGGCCTGGCCGGGTACGACCATCTCGACCCGCACGGGCACTACTTCAACTCCGGGGTGCTGCTGATCGACGTGCGGCGGTGGAAGGAGTGCGAGGTGACCGAGGTGTCGCTGGACTACCTGCGCCGGCACGCGCACGAGTCGCGCTACCCGGACCAGGACGCGCTCAACTTCGCCGTGTTCGACAACTGGCTGCGCCTGCCGCACCGGTGGAACGACCTGATGGCGTGGCGGCGGGAGCCGGAGTTCGGCGGCAAGCTTTCCGACTCGGCGATCATCCACACGGCCGGTCCGGTCAAGCCCTGGCAGCCCGGCTTCCCGAAGGGCGCACGGCGGGACCTCTACTGGCAGCACCGTCGGCGCAGCGGTGGCGGCCTGGGCTCGACGCTGCGCCGCTGAGCGGGTCGGCCGCACGCGACGGCCCCGCCACCTCGTCGGTGGCGGGGCCGTCCGGTCGTCGTCGGGCGCCTATCCGGGGTTCGCCCCGGGCACCGCCCAGCGCAGGCCGGCCGGGTCCCGGAACACCACGCCCGCCGGCGGGCCGCCGTTGGCCGACTCCAGCGTCGCGCCGGCGGCCAGCGCCCGCTGCACGAGCAGGTGCGGGTCGGCCGGGGTGAGCGGCAGCGGGCCGCCCGCCCCGCCCGGGTCGACCGGCGGGTCACCCCACTCGCTGACCGTCAGTCGGTGCCCGTCGACCACCAGTTCGGCGTGCAGGACGCGGCCGTCCAGCAGACACTCCCGCTGCACCGGCACGGCCTCGAAGACCTCCGCGTAGAACGCGGTCACCGTGGCCACGTCGGTCACCGTCAGGTGCGCACCGTTGCGCGGATCCCCGACGCCCATCGCGCTACCGCCTCTCGCTCACTCCGCGATACGGGTACGGCCGGTCCAGCGGAACACCGCGGGCGTGCCGTCCACGGCGCCGCCGGGATCCCGCTCGAAGTGCTCGTAGCCCCCGTAGTGCCGTACCTTGATCTTGGATTCCACCGGGGACACCCGGTGGCTGCGCAGCTCGGCCGGCAGCGTCGCCGGCCCGCCCTCCAGCACCGCCTCGACGATGCCGCTTGCCTCGGCGCCTATCCGACGGGCCGTCACCGACCCTCCGGCGGGATCGGAAGAAGCTGTCATGACACGACCTCCGTCGCTCGTCGTTCCGCCTCGCCATGCGCGCGCCACAATTGCCGCGCGCATTCTCCGAGCGGACCGTCGCCGTTTTCGACGTACGCCGGGAATTGGCGATCCGACAGTTCCGGAGACGATCCCTCGAGTCAGAACGTAATCCAGCTCACACTTCCGAAGAACCCTTAGCCACCCCCTAGCGGAGCGGCGGCGGCCCTATTCCCAGCGGAACAGGCGGGTGGCGAGCAGACAGCCCACGACGGCGGTGCCGGCCAGCACGAGCAGCTGCGACACGGCGGGGGTCTGCCCCGCCCACGCGGCGGAGATGGTGTCCACGGTGGCGCCCAGCGGTGAGTACTCGCCGATGCGGGCCAGCACCGTGGGCATCTGGTCGCGGGGCAGCCAGGCCCCGGCCAGGAAGAGCAGCGGGAAGAACAGCGTCGGCCCGATCGACTGCGCGGCCCGCGCCGACGGGGCGAGCGCCGCGATGAGCAGGCCGATCGCGAACAGGCAGGCGACCCCGAGCAGGAACGCCAGCACGAAGCCGGGCACGTTGGCCGGCGCCGGCTGGTCCAGCAGCAGGCGCACGCCGAGCGCGGTGACCACCGCGCCGGCCACGCCCATGACCAGGTTGACCACCACCTGCGCGACGAGCAGCAGCGCCGGGCTGACCGGCGTGGTGGCCAGCCGCCGCAGCACCTTGCGCTCGCGGTAGATGCCCAACGCCATCGGCAGCGTGAACAGCGCGAGCATTCCGATGGTCAGGGACAGCGCGATGGACGGCAGGAACGTCAGCTCGCCGTGCTGCCCGGTGGCCGCCGCCGGCTGCGCCCCGCGCTGCGGCAGCCCGAAGACCAGCATCAGGCCCAGCGGCAGCGCGAAGACGAAGAACAGCGAGACCGGCTCGCGCAGGAACAGCTTGGCCTCGACGGCGACGAGCTTGGACAGGGCGTTCACGATGACCTTCCGTCGAGCGCCGGCGGGGCGCCGGCGTGACCGGTGAGGGAGACGAAGGCGTCGTCCAGGGTGGGCTGGTCGACCCGCAGGCCGGCGTAGCGGATCTTCCGCTCGGCCAGCGCCGACAGCACGGCCTGGAGGACCTCCTCGGGACCGGTGACGGTGACCTCGTCGCCGTCCCGGCGCACCGAGGTGACCTCGGGCAGGGCGGTGAGCACCGCGTCGTCGAGCCGGTCGACCGGGCGGAAGTGCACCCGGGTCTCGCCGTCCACCCGCGACATCAGACCGGACGGCGTGTCGATGGCGACCACCCGGCCGGCGTCGATGACCGCGAGCCGGTCGCACAGCCGCTCGGCCTCGGCCATGAAGTGGGTGACCAGCACGACCGTCACACCCCGGTCGCGGATCCGCTCGACCAGGTCCCAGGTGTCCCGCCGGCCCTTCGGGTCCAGCCCGGTGGTCAGCTCGTCGAGGATGGCGATCTCGGGTCGGCCGACCAGCGCCAGCGCCACCGAGAGGCGTTGCTTCTGGCCGCCGGAGAGCTTGTGGAACGCCGTGTCGCGCTGCTCGGCCAGCCCCAGGTCGGCCAGCAGCTCGTCGATGTCGGCCCGGTTGCGGTAGAAGGACCGGTAGAGGTCCAACGCCTCGCGTACCCGCAGCTTGTCGGGGAGCTGGCTCTCCTGCAACTGGGCACCGACCCGCTGGCGCACCTCGGTGCGGTCCCGGACCGGGTCGAGGCCGAGCACCCGCACCGTGCCACCGTCGGCGCGGCGCAGGCCCTGCACGCACTCCACGGTGGTGGTCTTGCCGGCGCCGTTGCGGCCGAGCACCCCGAAGATCTCACCCTGCTCCACGGTGAACGAGACGTCGTCGACGGCCACCGTGTCGCCGTATCTCTTGTGCAGGTGCTCGACCTCGATGACCGGCATCTGGCGGGGTCCTCCGTCGCGTGCGGGTGCCGCCGGGCCCTTGAGGTGTCGCGGCGTCGGGTGCGGGAACGGGCCGGCCCGCACCGCGGGTCGACGCCGCCCATCATCCGGGCAACCGAGGCGTGGTTCAACCCATCGGTCGATGAATCGGGGGTGTCGGGCGCCCACCAGGGGTATCGTCCGGTCACCCGGCGTGTCGGGCGGCGGGCGGCCGGCGGCGACGTGACGCTAGGGGTGGTCCGCTCCCGGGCGGGCCGGTTACGGTCGGGCGTCCGGAGGACGGCGCCGGCCGTACCGGGACCGGCGCGCCGACCGCGCGCGAGAGGGGCGTCCGTGCCGCTGCTGAGCTGGCTCGCCGGGACCACCGACGAGCGTCCGGACGCGGTCCGCGTCGACGACCGTTCACTGTCCTGGGTGGAGCTGCGTCGGGCGGCCGCCGCGGTCGCCGACGACCTGCGCGGCGCCGGCCGGGTCGCGGTGCCGGCCACGACGAGCCTGGAGACCGTGGTCGGCGTGGTCGGCGGGCTGCTGGCCGGCGCGGCGGTGGTGCCGGTGCCGCCGGACGCCGGGCCGGTGGAGCGGGACCACATCCTGCGCGACTCCGGCGCCGAGGTGCTGCTCACGTCGCCGGACGCGCCCCCCGTCGACGGCGCGGCGACGCCGCCGGTCGTGCCCGTCGACGTGCGCCGGCTCTCCGACACCCGACATCCCGAGCCGAACCCGGCGGCCACCGCGCTGATCCTCTACACCAGCGGCACCACCGGCGCGCCGAAGGGCGCCGTGCTGTCCCGCCGCGCGGTGGCCGCCTGCCTGGACGGGCTCGCCGACGCCTGGGCGTGGACGCCGGACGACCTGCTGGCGCACGGCCTGCCGCTGTTCCACGTGCACGGGCTGGTGCTCGGCGTGCTGGGGCCGCTGCGCATCGGCAGCCGCCTGCACCACGTCGGTCGGCCCCGCCCCGACCGGTACGCGGCGGCGGCCGGATCGCTCTGCTTCGGCGTACCCACGATCTGGTCGCGGATCGCGGCGCAGCCCACGGCGGCCCGGGCCCTGCGCGGCGCCCGGCTGCTGGTGTCGGGCAGCGCCGCGCTGCCCGAGCCGGTCTTCACCGCCCTCGCCGGGTTGACCGGGCACCGGCCGGTGGAGCGGTACGGGATGACCGAGACGCTGATCACCGTGAGCGCCCGGGCGGACGGGCCCCGGCGGCCGGGCACGGTGGGCGTGCCGCTGCCGGGCGTGCGCACCCGGGTGGTCGACGAGCACGGCGACCCGCTGCCGGCCGACGGCGCGGCGATGGGCGAACTCCAGGTACGCGGCGACACCCTCTTCGACGGCTACCTGCACCGGCCGGACGCCGACGCGGCCAGCCGCACCCCGGACGGCTGGTTCCGCACCGGCGACGTGGCCACCGTCGCCCCCGACGGGTGGCACCGGATCGTCGGCCGGGCCGCCACCGACCTGATCAAGAGCGGCGGGTACCGGATCGGTGCGGGCGAGGTGGAGGACGCGCTGCTCGCCCACCCGGGGGTACGCGAGGCGGCGGTGGTCGGCACGCCCCACCCGGACCTGGGTCAGCAGGTCACCGCGTACGTGGTCGGTGACGGGCTGGGCGAGGCGGAGCTGATCGACTTCGTGGCACGGCAGCTGTCCGCGCACAAGCGTCCCCGGCAGGTGCGGCTGGTCGACTCGCTGCCCCGCAACGCCATGGGCAAGGTGCAGAAGAGCCGGCTCGCGCGGGAGTGACGGGCCGGGTCAGGCGCCCGGGGCCGGCACCGTGACGGCGGTGAGCACCAGCCCCCGGTCGACCAGGAACCGGCCGTCGAACGCGGTCAGCTCCGTGCCGCCGACCCGTGGACCGGGCACGAGCAGCCGGGCGGTGAACGTCCCGTCCGCGTCGACGGCGATGTCCGCCTCGGCGAAGTCCAGGAAGCGCCCGGTCAGCGGGAACCAGGCCTTGTAGACGGACTCCTTCGCGCTGAACAGCAGGCGGTCCCAGCAGACCTCGGGGCGCGCGGCGCGCAGCGCGGCGGTCCGGGCGCGTTCGGCGGGCCGGGCCACCGCGTCCAGCACGCCCTCCGGCAGCGGCGCGTGCGGCTCGGCGTCCACTCCCAGGCTGCCGACCGCCCCGGCCCGGGCCAGGGCGGCGCCCCGGTAGCCGTCGCAGTGGGTCATGCTGCCGACGACGCCGGCCGGCCAACCGGGCGCGCCTCGGACGCCGGGCAGGATCGCCGCCGGCGGCACGCCGAGTCGGGCCAGCGCCCGGCGGGCGCAGTGCCGGACCGTGGTGAACTCCTGGCGGCGCTTCGGCACCGCGTCGGCGACGGCCGGCTCCTCGTCCGGGTGCGGGCGCAGCCCGGCGGGGTCGCTGAAGCACTCCTCCACCACCACGGCCGGCGGCAGGATCCGTTCGATCACGCCAGAAGGCTAGGCGGCCGGGGTCGGCGCGGCCCACCCGTGGCCCGTCGTTAGGGGTCGGGTACGGGGGCGGGCCCGTTGCGGCGGATGAGCAACGACTTGCGCACCCGCCCCACCGCGCTGCGCGGGAGTTCGTCGACGAAGTGGACCCGACGCGGACGGGCCGCCGCCGACAGCAGCCGGCCGACGTGGTCGATGAGCGCCTGCGCGGTCAACCCGGCCGCCGCCACGACGTACGCGACGACCTGCTCCCCCCGGGTGCGGTGCGGGGCGCCGACCACCGCCACGTCGTACACCCCGGGGTGGGTGAGCAGCACCTCCTCGACCTCGCGGGCGGCCACCCGCCGGTCACCGCAGCGGACCACGTCGGCGCCACCGCGGCCGAGGACGCGGTGCCCGCCGGCCGGGTCCACGGTGGCCAGGTCCCCGGTGGGGTGCCAGCCGCCGGCGGGCGGCGGGGAGCCGGGCCGGTCGAGGTAGCCGCTGAAGAGCGTGGGGCTCCGGACGCTCAGCTCGCCCACCGAGTCGCCGTCCGCGGGCACCGGCCGGCCGTCGCGGCTGAGCACCCGGGTCTGCACCCCGGGCAGCGGGCGGCCGGCGGCGCCGGCCGGACCGGTGAGCACGACCAGGGTCTCCGTGGTGCCGTATCCCTCCACGGGACGGTGCGAGGTGAGCAGCCGCAGCCGCTCCCCCACGGCCGGGGCGAGCGGCGCGTCGCCGGAGACGAGCATGCGCGCCGCGGACAGCGTCCGGGCCCGGGACGCGTCCCGGGCGATGTGCGCCCACTGCCGGGGCACCGCGAGGTAGATGGTGCCGGTCGGGCCGGCCGCGGCGTGCCGGTCCAGGTGGACGAAGCGGCTGCCCACCCGCAGCGCGCCCAGCAGGCCGACGACCAGCCCGTACGCGCGGAACAGCGGCGCGCCCTGGACCAGGACGTCCTCGGCGCTCCACCGCCAGGCGGCGGCGAGCAGGTCGAGGTCGGCCGCGATGGCCCGGTGGGAGATGCGGACGCCGCGGGAGGGCCCGCGCACGCCTCCGGTGTAGAGGATCACCGCGTCGCTGGCCGGGCCCGGCTCGGGGTGCGTGGCCCAGGACCGCTTCCGCAGGTCCACCGGGACGACCGGCAGTTCACCGCCGACGGCGCCGCCGAGCAGCACGTCGGCGCGGGACTCCCGCAGGATCCGGCGGCGTTCGTCGGCGTCGGCGCCGGGCGGCAGCGGTACCAGCGGCACGCCGGCCTGCACCGCGCCCACCATCGACACCATGGACTCCAGGCTGGGCCGGGCCTCGACGGCCACCGCGCGGGCGCCCCGGATCCGGTCGGCGACCGCGTTCGCGCAGCCGAGCAGGTCCTCGGCGGAGAGGGTCCGGCCGGCGACCCGGAGCGCGTCGGAGCGGTCCGCCCCGGACCCCCGCAGCCCGGGCAGGAGCGTCATCCGACCTGACCCCGGTGTCTCGGTGGTGGTTGGCAGATCACGCACGAACCCTTCACGTCCCGGACGCGCACGGCCCGTGGCCGCTCTCCCCGTCGGTGCGGCGGATTGCGTCCGCCGACCACGGCGGACAGTCCGAAATTAGGCGTACGGCTGGCCGCAGACAACCCCTACCACCGCCTCGGGCACCCGTCCCGGCGGGCGGCGACCGGGAGCGGACCGGCAGGTGGGAAGGCGGACGACCACATCGGATGAAATCGATTCGCATTGATTGACAACGGCGACGCCGGCCCCCGAAATCGGAGTTGCCGAATCGTGCGTCGGCGCTGCCGGCGCCGCGGTCACGCACCGGCAATTGCGATTCCCGGTTTCATTCTTGCGCAGTTAGCGATCCGCCGGACTGCGTTTCGTCCGACGGGCCGTACGGCGAATTTCTTCTTTAACAACAAGTTGCGCCAAAGGGCTTCCAGACGGACTGAAACGGGCAAGTGGGACGAGGGTCGGAAACTGGCCCGGCGCCCGCCGGGAATCGCCCGCGGGAAGCGTCGGCGACAATCGGCCAATGCGGTCGCCACGCCAACCCCCGCGCGGCGCCCCGCCGGACGACGACACTCCGTCGGCAGGCGCGCCCGGCCGACCCGGTCCGCCCGACTCGACCGTGCCGTCCCTCCAGCGGCTCCGACCAGCGCCGAACGAGCAGGGAAAACGCTCTCCCGGACAGGTGAACGCGCCCGGGTCCACCCCGGATCGCCTCGCCGGCGACCCGCGCCACAGACCCACTCTCCCCATTGCCGGCATGCGCGGAAAACGTCACCAACCGGCCGGTCGCGCCGTCGGGGTCACGTTCCGGATTAGTCGGATGACTATCCGTTGTCACGGCACCCGTGCCGCGCTCCGCCGGACCGACCCATGTTTGCTCATCCTTTACATCCGCCGACTTGCCGCCCAATTGCCGGGCTGACATACTCCACTCCATGAATCGGGATCGATAGAGGCGGCCCGCGTCGTTCCGCCCCGAATTGCGACACCGCAGGTGGCGGCGGATTCTCGGCGCACGAGACCAGGCACGACGTTCGATGAAATCCCCGCGCCGTGCCACCGTTGTCGGTATTCGCCGATTGGAATGGGTCAAGGATTTGTGGGTCTCTGACTGTAGCGGGTGTCACCGGAGACCACGGCGGGCGGCCCGCCCGCAGGCCGGGGCCGGGCGGAGGCCCACCCGATGACGATGGCCGAACGGGACCGGCAGTTCGACGTCCTGACCGATCGGCTCGCCGATCTGCACCGCGCCGACGGCCCCGCCGACACCTCGGATCTGATCACCGTGGTCACCGGGCCGGTGGGCGTCGGCAAGACCGCCCTCCTGCAGTCCCTCGCCCGCCGGTGCGCCGAGACCGGGGTCGCCTACCTCGGCGCCAGCGCCTCGCGCAGCGAGCGGACGGTGCCGCTGGAGGTGATCCGCCAGCTCGTGCGGCGGGCCACGTGGGACGAGACCGACCGGGAGCGGGTGGGCCGCTTGCTCGACCGCGCGGTGCTGCGGTGGGGCGAGACGACCGACGAGGAGGCGCTCGCCCCGCTCACCGCCGCCATCGGCGGCGAACTGCTGGACCTCGCCACCCGAACCCCCACGCTGATCGCCGTCGACGACGTCCAGCACGCCGACGTGCCGTCCCTGCGCTGCCTGGACCACCTGGCCCGACGGGTCACCGGCCTGCGCGTGCTGATCGTGCTGACCGAGGCACCGCGTACCCGTGCGTGGCACCCCACCGCGTACGCCGAACTGCTCCAGCCGGCCCGGCTGCACCGGATCCGGCTGCCCCTGCTCTCCGCGGACGGGACGTTCCGGATCCTGGCCGACCGGCTCGGGGTGCCGGTGGCGCGGCGCGTCGCCGACGAGGCGTACCGGATCAGCGGCGGCAACCCGCTGCTGGTGCACGCCCTGGCCGACGACCACCCGGCCGGCGCCGACGCCCCGGTTCCCGGCGAGGCGTTCCGGGAGGCGGTGCTGAGCTGCCTCTACCGCTGCGAGCTCCTGGTGCTGAAGACCGCCCGGGTGCTCGCGGTGACCGAGGAGCCGCTGCACGGACCGCTCCTGCCCCACCTGCTCGACCTGCCCACCGAGCCGAACCTGTCCGCGGTCGATCCGTCCACCAGCGCCGGCCTCGTCACCGCCGACGGCCTCCGGCACCCGGCGGTGCGCCGGGCGGTGCTCGACGGCATGACCGTGGAGGAACGGGCCCGCCTGCACCGGGCCGCCGCGCAGCTGCTGCACGACGACGGCGCCCCGCCGACACGGGTGGCGCCGCACCTGCTCACCACCGACGAGCTGACCGAGCCGTGGATGGCCCAGACCCTGCTCGACGCCGGCGAACAGGCACTGACCGACGGCGACGTGGACACCGCCCGGCGGTACCTGCGCCGGGCCAACCGGGACTGCCCCGACGAGTGCCTGCGCGCGCGGATCCGCTCCGCCCTGGCCCGGGCCGAGTGGCGTCTGGACCCCCAGGCCGCCGTCCCGCACCTGCACGGCGTCGCCACCGCGGTCCGCGCCGGGCACCTGGGCAGCCGGCAGGCCGCCGGCCCGATCCAGTACCTGCTCTGGCACGGTCAGCCCGACCGGGCCGTGGAACTCATCCACCACCTCGGCGAACGCGCCGACAGCCTCGACACCCACACGGCCGTGGACCTCATGATCATTCGCGGGTGGATGGCGACCCTCTACCCGGGCGCGCCGGTCGACGCCCCCGCCTGGCCGGTCCCGACCCGGGACCCGCTCGCGCTGGCCCGGGTCCGGCACCGGCTACGCGGCGTCCTGCTGCTCCGCACGGTGCTGGAGCGCGGCGACCTCGACGCCCTGGAGGACGCCGAACGCACCCTCGCCACGCTCAGCCTGGACGACGAACCGAGCATGTGGAGCGCCGTCTGCGCGGTGATCGCCATGATCTACGCCGACCGGCTGGACCTGGCCGACGAGTGGTGCGACCGGCTGGACCGGATCGCCTCCGCCCGCCGGCACCGCACGCCGCGGGCCCTGCTCACCGCGGTCGCCGCCACGGTGGCCGGTCGGCGCGGCGACCTGCACCGGGCGCGCGAGTTGGCCGACTCGGCGCTCAACCGGTTGTCGCCGAAGGGCTGGGGAGTCGCGATCGGCGCCCCCCTGGCCGTTCGACTCTGGACGCTGACCCGCCTCGAGGAGTGGGAGGAGGCGGCGGCCTGCCTGCGTACGCCGGTGCCGCCGGCGCTGTTCGAGACGCCGTTCGGGCTGCACTACCTGCACGCCCGCGGGCTGCACGCGATCGCCGCCGGCAGTCCCGAGGCGGCCCTGGCCGACTTCCAGCTGTGCGGGCAGTTGATGACGTCGTGGCGGCTCGACCTCGCGCCGCTGGTCCCCTGGCGCACCGAGTCGGCCCGGGCACTGCTGCAACTGGGCCGCCGGCAGCAGGCCGAGAAGCTGGTGCGGGAGGAACTGGACCGACTGCGCCCGACCGACCTGCGGTGGCGGGGCATCGCGCTGCGGGTGCTCGGCACCGCGTCGGAAGGGCCGGACCGGATCCGGTACCTGCGTGGCGCCGTGCGGCTGCTGCGCCAGTGCGGCGCCCGGGTGGAGTTGGCGCACGCCCTCGGCGACCTCGGCCAGGCCCTGCAGCAGGCCGGCGACCTGCGCCAGGCGCGCAGCACCTCGCGGGCCGCGCGGGACCTCGCCGAGGACTGCGGGATCCCCGCGCTGCGCCCGGCGGTCGCGGCCGGCCGGACCGCCGCGGCCGACCCGGACGCCGACACCGGGCTGCTGCTCACCGGCCTCAGTGACGCCGAGTCACGGGTGGCCGCGCTGGCCGCGCAGGGGCACACCAACCGGGAGATCGCGGAACGGATGTTCCTCACCGTCAGCGCCATCGAGCAGCGGCTGACCCGGATCTACCGCAAGCTCGACGTCCACTCCCGCAGCGAGCTGGCCGCCCGCCTCCGCTTCGACCGCTGACCCGGTCGGCCGCCCGTTCCGGTCCGGCCCGACCGACCGTCCGACCCGGACGGCCGTTCGGCATGCGTGGCCGGGCCATGGTGTGATCGGATGTCCTCGATCGGCGTCACCGGCTGTCCATCGTGGCGAAACGTGCTCGTCACCCGGCCGGCTGACGTCCCCCTTCCGGTCAGGGGCGCAACCCCTACCCGCCCGTCGGCACCGCAGGTTTACCGCCGAAACGGTGGGGTCCCGGACCCGTTGTCGCACGCCAGGGGCGGTGCCAGACTCGCCAGCAACCGGATCACGCGTCCGACGACGCGCTCCGGTGGGGAGGATTTCCAGGTCCACCCGGCCGGCGGCCCGGTGCGCCTCACCCCTGTCCCGCTCCATCGACAGGTGTGGTGAGGGGGCCGCCGACGGCACCGGGTGGAACGGCGCGTCGGCGACGGTGACCCCGTCGCGGCGTCCGCGGACGAGAAGGGCTGACAGGACACGTGCTGGTACAGCGAGAAGAACAGCTCGACCTGCTGCGCGACACCTTCCGGAACTGCGATCGGCAGCGGAGGGGGCACGTCTCACTCGTCACCGGCGCGGTGGGCAGCGGCAAGACGAGCGTGCTGGAGTCGTTCGGCGACTGGGCGGCCACCGCCGGGGGCCGGGTGCTGAGCGCGGCCGCGTCCCGGGCCGAACAGGAGCTGCACCTGGGGGTGCTCGGCCAGCTCCTGCAGGGGGCGCGGCTCGCCCCCGAGACAGGTGTGCGGGTGGAACGCCTGCTCCGCGACGCCCCGCCGGCGCCCGGGCACGACGGTCCGGACGGGCCCGTCGGCGCCGACCGGATCTCCGCGCCGGTGCTGCACGGCCTGTTCAGCACGCTGCTCGACCTCGCCGAGGCGGGACCGCTCGTGCTCACCGTCGACGACGTCCACCACGCCGACCCGGCGTCGCTGCACTGCCTGCTCTACGTCGCCCGCCGGCTGCGACACACCCCGATCATGGTGGTGCTGGCCGAGGCCCGGACGCTGCGACCACCGCACCCGCACTTCCGGGCCGAGCTGTTCAGCCAGCCGCACTTCACCCGGATCTCCCTTCCACCGTTGACCGTCGAGGCGATCACGCGGCTGGTCGACGACGGGGTGGAGCCGGCCGCGCGGGAGACCGCCGAGCGGTGCCTGCGGATGACCGGCGGGAACCCGCTGCTCACCCGGGCGCTGATCGAGGAGCGGCCCCGGGCCGAGGCGGGCGAGGAACCGCCGTCGGATCCGACCCTCGGCGACGTGTTCGACCAGGCCGTGCTCGGCTGCCTGTACCGGCACGAACCGGGGGTACGCCGGGTCGCGCAGGCCATGGCCGTGCTGGACCGGCCGGGCCCGGCGGATCTGCTCGGCCACCTGCTCGACGTGGTGCCCGAGTCGGTCAGCCCGATGGTCCGGGTGCTGCGCACCACCGGCCTGCTGGACGAGGACCGGTTGCGCCACCCCCGGATCCGGCGCTCCATCCTGGCCGACATGTCCGTCGACGAGCGGCGAGAGCTGCACCAGCGGGCGGCCGAGGTGCTGCACGAGCACGGCGTCGAGCCGTACGCCGTGGCCGAGCACCTCGTCGCCGCGGGCTGGGCGGAGGCCGGCTGGACGGTGCCGGTGCTGCACGACGCCGCCGCCCAGGCCCTCGCGGTCGGTCGGCCCGACGTGGCCGCCGGCTGCCTGCGCCTGGTCGGGCGGGCCGACGTGGACGACGAGCAGCGGGTCGCCACCACCGCGATGGTGGTCCGCGCCCGGTGGCAGATCAACCCGTTGACCGTGAGCGGCCAGCTCGACCAGCTCGTCGGCGCCGCCCGGGCCGGCGGTTGGCCCGCGGGCGCCGCTCTGTCCACCGTGCCCTACCTGCTGTGGCAGGGGCGGGTCGAGGAAGCCGACGAGGCGATCGCCGGGTGCGGTGGGGACGACGAGCAGGCCCACGCGGCCACCGCGAGCCGCCGGCGGGCGATGCACCTGCTGCTGGGGCTCTCCCACCCGGACCACCTGACCGCCGTGCGGGAGGCGGCCGGCGCGCCCCGAGCGTCCCTGCTGGCCGGCGGCTCGTCGCCGGTGCAGGCGCTGTCCCTGCTCGGCGCGGCGCTGACCCCGACCGGCGACCACGACCCGGTCGCCGGCGCCGAGCAGGTGCTGCACCGCCACCACGGCGAGGACGGCATGCTCCCGTTGCTGACCGCACCGTTGCTGGCGCTGCTCTGGGCCGGCCGCGCGGACCGGGTCGCCGCCTGGTCGGCCGCGCTGCTGGACCGGCCGGCCGTGCGGCACGCCCCGCTCTGGCGTGCGGTGCTGCGCGCCCTGCGCGCCGAGGCGGCGCTGCGCCTGGGTGACCTGACCGTCGCCGAGCAGCAGGCCCGCGCCGCCCTGGACGACCTGCCGCCGGCCGCGTGGGGCGTCGCCCTCACCGGTCCGCTCGCCACGCTCGTCGCCTGCGCCACCGAGTCCGGACGGCACGCCGAGGCCGAACGGTGGCTGGCGCAGAGCCTGCCCGCCGGCGCCTTCCGCACGCCGCTCGGCCTGCACTACCTGGCCGCGCGGGCACGCCACCACCTGGCGCTCGGCCGGGCCCACGCGGCCACCGCCGACCTGCGCCGCTGCGGCGAGCTGATGCGGGCCTGGGGCGTCGACGTGGCCGGTCTGGTGCCCTGGCGGCTGGAGCTGGCCCGGGTGCAGCTGGCCGTGGGCAACAAGGCGCACGCCACCCAACTGCTGCAGGAGCAGCTGCGGGTGCCGCACGGGGTGGACGACCGCACCCGGGGTCGTACGCTGCGGCTGCTCGCCGGCACCACCGCGCCGGACCACCGGCGCAAGCTGCTCTCCGAGGCGGTGAACCTGTTGCAAAGCTGCGGCGACCGGCTGGAGCTGGTCCGCGCGCTCGGCGACACCGGGCAGACGCTGCAGCGGGCGGGCGACTCGGCGCAGGCCCGGCTGCTGGTCCGCCGGGCGTACCAGCTGGCCCAGGACTGCGGCGCGTCGGTGCTGGCCCAGCGGCTGGTCCGGCGCGAGCCCGGCGGCGTGCCGGCCGGGCCGCCGGCCGAGACGCCGGAGCCGGAGGACGGGCTGAGCGAGGCCGAACGCCGGGTGGCGGCGCTGGCCGCGCAGGGCCACACCAACCGGCAGATCTCCAGCAAGCTGTTCATCACGGTGAGCACCGTGGAGCAGCACCTGACCCGGGTCTACCGCAAGCTCGACGTCAAGCGCCGTTCCGACCTACCGGCCCGGCTGGTGGCGTTCGCGGAGCCGCTGGGCGAGGAGATCCAGCCCGCGGCCTCCTGAACACCTGTCACAAGGAAGGGCCCCTTCTTAACACCCGGGTGTTAAGAAGGGGCCCTTCCTCTACCGAATGCGTTAATAGGGGGCCCTTCCTTACAAGCTCAGCACGAGGTCGGCGGCGGCGGTCACGCCGCCCGCCCGGCGCAGGCAGTCGCGCCACCGCGCCGCCCGATCGCGGAAGGACGGGTCGGACAGCAGCCGGCCCAGCTTGTCCACGACGTCGTCGACGTCGAGCGGGTCCTCGTGCTCGACCGCCAGCGCGATCCCGGCGTCGACCACCCGCACCGCGCCGTCGTAGCAGTCGAACCAGAACGGCATCACCAGCTGCGGCACGCCGAACCAGGCCGCCTCGTGGATCGCGTTGGCGGCGGCGTGGTTGAAGAACACCCGTACGTGCGGGTGCGCCAGCACCTCCACCTGCGACGGCAGCCACGACTCGACCCGCAGGTTGGCGGGCAGCTCGCCGGCCGGGGGCAGCAGCGGGTGCCGGGCGGCGGGCAGTTTCCACAGCACCTGGTGCTCGGGGCCGAGGCGGGCGGCCACCTCGACCAGCGCGGCCACCTGGGCGGCGGTCGGACGCATGATCGTGCCGAAGCCGACGTAGACGACGGACTCGTGGGCGTCGAGCCAGGCGCGCAGCTCGGCGCCGTCCGCGCTGGGCACGATGTCCCGGGGGACCATCGAGCCCACCGTGCGCAGGTTCGCCGGCGCGGTGTCGAACGGGTACTCCAGCCCGAACACGGTGTAGGCGAGCAGCGCCCGGGCCGCCTCGGCGTACTGCGAGGGACGCAGCTCGGCGTTGCGGATCCCGGCCTCCGCCCGCCGCCGGGCGGCGGCGGTGCTGCGGGCGAGCCGCTCCGGTTCGGTGAGCGTGGCCAGCAACGCGGCCCGGTAGCTGTCGTTCGCCGCCCGTTGGCTCGGGTTCATCGCCAGCGGCAGCCCGGACAGCGACATCGGGTACGACGGCGGCAGGCTGTCCTGGAGAAAGTTCGACGGCGGAACCGTGACGCTGATGACGTAGGGCACGCCCCGGGTGGTGGCCGCGTCCATGCCGAACGAGGCGAACGAGTCCACCACCGCCAGCGCCGGGCGCACATCGTCGACGACGGCCAGGCACCGCTCGTACAGCTCGTGCAGGTGGTCGAAGTCGGTCGAGGCGTCGACGTAGCTGGCGAAGTTCACCACCCGCGAGCCGGTGGACATCCGTCGGTGCGTCTCGTCGTCCCAGTGCTCCGGGCGGACCTCCACCCGGGGCGGCCCGAGGGAGACGAAACGCAGGTCGCCGTCGCCGGGCAGGGCCTCGATCTCGGCCCGCCGCTCGTCGGTGCAGGCGAACCGGACCGGCCGCACGGCCCGGCGCTTCAGCTCGCCGGCCAGGGTGAGCAGCGGGTTGAACAACCCCGCGCTGCCGGAGCTGACCAGCAGCAGCGGTCCGTCGTCGAGGGTCATCGCGGCCGACCCCTAGTCCATCGCCCGGCGCATGAAGCCGCGGATGCCGACGGCGGTGAAGACCACGAACACCACGGCGAGCACGAGCAGGTCCAGCCAGAGCGGGACGGACTGCACGCCCGGCGGCGCGACCAGTGAGCGGGTCGCCTCACTGACGTAGGTCAGCGGGTTGATCGCGCAGACCACCTGGAACCAGGGCAGCGAGTCCAACGCGCGCAGCGGGAACTGGGTGGCGCCGGTGAACATCAGCGGCGTCAGCGTGACCGTGAACATGATCTGGATCCGTTGCGGCGGGACGAGCGTGCCGAAGGTCAGGCCCATGGCGGCACCGACCAGCGCGCCGGCCGCCAGCACGCCCACGATCGGCAGCAGCGTGGACAGCGGCCACGTGACGCCGAGGATCAGCATGCCGACCGGGATCAGCACCAGCCCGGCGACGAGGCCCCGGATCGCCCCGAAGACGATCTTCTCGAACGCGACCAGCGGGATCGCCATCGGCGACAGCAGGCGGTCCTCGATCTCGCGGGTGAAGGAGAAGTCCATCACCATCGGCAGCGCGGTGTTCTCCAGGCCGATCAGGAACGCGTTGAGCGCGATCACGCCGGGCAGCAGCACGTTGGCGAAGTCGTCGCTGGCGTACCCGAGGTCCTTGAGCACCTTGCCGAAGATGAGCAGCATGAACAGCGGCTGGAGGAAGACCTGGGCCAGGAACGCGCCCACCTCGCGGCTGGTGACGAACATGTCCCGCCAGAGCACCGCCCGGAAGGTGGTGAGCTGGTCGCGCAGGCGTACCGGCGGGGGTGCGACGGCGGCCGACGGGGCCGGGACGGCGGGGGCGGTGACGGTCACCGAAGTTCCCTTCCGGTCAGGTGGATGAAGACGTCCTCCAGGCTGGGCTGGCCGACGCTGAGGTCGCGGACCTCGCAGCCGAGGTCGGTGAGGACCTTCAACGCCATCGGCACGGCGTTGGCCGGGGCCCCGGCGGTGTAGACGCGGAACGACAGCGGCGCGTCCGGGTCGGCGGGCGCGTCGGGCAGCGGCATCGGCGGCATGCCGGGGAACATCGGCAGTTCCGCGGCGCCGCCGGCGCGCAGCCGTTCCACCCGCTCCACGTCCGGTACGTCGGCCAGCGCGGCCTGCACCGCCTCGACCGGCGCGCCCGGCGCGACCACCAGGGTCAGGGTGCTGCTGCCGGGCAGGGTCCGGGTCAGCGCGGCCGGGGTGTCCAGGGTGAGCAGCTTGCCGTGGTCGACGATGCCGACCCGGTCGCAGAGCTTCTCCGCCTCCTCCATGTCGTGCGTGGTCACCACGACGGTGACACCGGAGCGCTTCAGCTCGGCGATCCGCTCGTGCACGAACAGCCGCGACTGCGGGTCGAGGCCGGCGGAGGGCTCGTCGAGGAAGAGCACCCGGGGGGCGTGCATCAACGCCCGGGCGATCATGGTGCGTTGGGCCAGGCCGCCGGAGAGGAAGTCGGTGCGGGCGGTGGCGAACGCCGTCAGGCCCATCTGCTCCAGCAGCTCGTCGGCCCGCGCCGACCGGCGGGACCGGGACACCCGGTGGTACGCGGAGTGGAACAGCAGGTTCTGCCGGACGGTCAGTGACCGGTCCAGGTTGACCCGCTGCGGCACCACCGCGAGCAACTGCCGGGCCACGGCGGGCGCGCGGGACACGTCCGCGCCGCAGACCAGGGCGCGGCCCGAGGTGGCGCGCACCCGGGTCGTCAGCACCCCGATCGTCGTGGTCTTGCCGGCGCCGTTCGGCCCGAGCAGACCGAAGACCTCGCCGGCGGCGACGGAGAAACTCAGTCCGTCCACCGCCGGCGGCATGTCGGGCCGGTATCTCTTGACCAGCCCGTCGACCACCACTGCCTCGTCCACGTCGTCATGCTCCCGTCCTGGTTCCTGGTAAGACAGTTGTCGGCCCCCGCGATAGGGGGCGTTAGGGGCAGCCCAAGGGGCGGTGTCACAGACCCCGTTCCGCGAGCCAGCCGTCCACGGTCACGGCGAGTTCCGGGCCGCGTTCGCCGACCATGGTGAAGTGGTCGCCGGCCGCGTCCCGCGTCTCGTGCGGGTACGGCCACACCGACCGCCATCCGTCCGGTTCCCCGGTCCACTCCCCCAGCGGCTCGCTGGCCCGCACCAGCAATGTGGCGGCGGACATCGGCGCGGGCCGCCAGTCGAGGAACAGCGGCAGGTAGCCGGCCCAGGCGGTGGCCCGGTGGTCGTCCATCGGGGTGTACGCGCTGTCCCGCTCGACCATCCCGTCGAGCAGCTGCGACGTCCAGCCGCCGAGCACCTCGCTGCCGGGCGGGTAGGTGTCCATCAGCACCACCGCGGCCGGGGCGCGGCCCTGCCGGTCCAGCTCGGCGGCGAGCAGGTTGGCCACCATCGCGCCGCCGGAGTGCCCGGCGAGGACGAACGCGCCGGGGCCGACGGCGCGCAGCACGGTGTCCGCGTGCACCCGCAGCAGCGCGTCGAGGTCGGCGGGCAGTTCCTCGCCGACCCCGAAGCCGGGGTTGGGCAACGCCCACACGTTGCGCCGGCCGCGCATGCCGGCGGCCAGGCGGGCGTACTCGTGCGCCCCGGACAGCAGCGACATCGTGCAGCAGCAGACGACGGGGGTGGCGGGACCCTCGGCGAGACGCAGGATCCCGGCCGGGCGGGTCAGCTCGGCCGGGGAGGTGAAGCTGGGCCGGAACTGGGCCAGCTTGACCAGCAGTTCGGCGTAGCCGGCGGCGTCGGCGCGCGCCTTGGGCTGGCGGAACAGCCCGCCGAGCAGGCCACCGGCCCCCTCCGGGGTGGCGGCGTCGGCGGGCGCGGCGCCGGCCCCGTCGCCGAGGATCAGGCCGAGCAAGTGCCCGGCCAGCGCGTCCGGGGTGGGGTGGTCGAAGAGCAGCGTGGCGGACAGCTCCACGCCGGTCTCCTGGCGCAGCGCGTCGCGCAGCTCGAGCGCGGTCAGCGAGTCGAAGCCCAGTTCCAGGAAGTCGCGGTCCGGCTCGACCGCGCCCGGCCCGGCGTGCCCGAGCACGGTGGCCGCCTGCGCCCGGACCAGGTCCAGCAGGATCGGCAGCCGGTCGCCGGCGGGCACGGCGGCCAACCGGTCCCGCAACGCCCGCGCCGGGTCGGACGGTCCGGCGGCGGGCGCGGCCGCGTCCGTCCCGGCGACGGCGTCGGACACGCCACGCAGCAGCGGGGCCGGCCGCACCGCGGTGAACGCGGGCACGAACGCGGGCCAGTCGATGTCGGCGACGGCGATCTCGTCCCGCCCGCCGTCGGTGCCGAGGTGGGCGTTCCCGCCGACGGTGAGCAGGTCGCCGCCGCCGTCGGTGTCGGGGTCGCCGTTCCGGCCGGCGGCGACGCGGGCCAGCGCGTCGAGCGCGGTCTCCGGGTCCAGCGGGCGGACACCCCGCCGGCGCAGCTGCTCCGGGTCGGCGGTCTCGCCGCTCCACGGCGCCCAGGCCACCGTCGTGGCCGGCCGCCCCCCGGCGCGGCGGCGGGCGGCCAGCGCGGCGAGCCCGGCGCCGGTGGCCGCGGCCACCGCCGCGCCACCGCCGCCCCAGGTGGCGGCCGTGGAGACGAAGACCAGGAACTCGTCGACCGCGTGGCCGGCGCACGCGGCGTCGAGCCGGGCCACCGCGGCCAGCTGCGCGCCGACCCGGTCGGCCACCCGGTGCGGGTCGGCCGCCGCGACCGGCTCGCCGGCCCCGCCGGCGTCGGCCACGTGCAGCACGGTACGCACCGGCGTGCCGGCCGCGGCCAGCCGCTCCAGCGCGGCGGGCAGCGCCTCGACGCCGTCCACGACGGTCACGTCGACCCCGGTCGGCGCGTCGGTGTCGGGCACCGCCGGGCCGACCAGCAGCAGGTGGGTCGCGCCCGCGTCGGCGAGCCGGGGCAGCAGGTGCGCGCGACGCACCGGGGCGTCGCCGTGCACGAGCACCGCGCCGTCCGGCCGCCAGGGCCGCTCGGGAGCGGCCGGGGCGCGTTCCAGGCGACGGGCGCGCAGCCCGCCGGCTCGCACGGCGAGCTGGTCCTCGGCGCCGTCACCGGCGACCACCCGGGCCAGCAGGGCGAGATCGGAGCCTGGGGTGGCCGGGGCCGGGTCGGCGGCGGTCGCCTCGGCGCCGGCGGGCAGGTCGAGCAGGCCGCCCCAGAGGCGGGGGTGTTCCAGCGCCAGCACCCGGCCGAGGCCCCAGACGGTCGCGGCGGCGGGGTCGGGCGCCGGGTCACCGGCGCCGGTGGCGACCGCGCCCCGGGTGACGCACCACAGCGGAGCGGTGACGCCGGCCTCGGTCAGCGCCCGCACCACGGCGATCGTGCCGGCGAGGGCGTCCGTGCCGGGCGCCGTGGACATGGCGCCGTCGCCGGCGGCGCCGGCCGAGGTGACGCCGTCACCGGCAGCGCCGGCCGAGGTGACGCCGTCGCCAGCAACGCCGGCCGAGGCGGCGCCGTCACCGGCAGCGCCGGTCGGAGTGGCCAGGAGGACCACCCGGGTCGGTGTGACCTCGACGAGCCGGTCGCGCAGCGCGGCACCCGGGTCGGCGCCGGCCGGCACCGGCACCGGGTCGAGGCCCTCGGCGCGTACCGCCTCGGTCACCGCCGTCAGCAGGTCGCCGGGTGGGCCGACGACCAGGCACGGCCCGCCCGGGGGGACGCCGGTCGGCGGGTCGGCCGGGGTCCAGCCGATCCGGTAACGCAGTCCGTCGAGGGTGGCCGCGCGACGGCGGCGGTCGCGGTAGCCGGACAGGGCGGGCAGCAGCTCCTCGAGCGCACCGGCGGCGTCGTCGTCGAGCCCGAGCAGGGCGGCCAGCGCGGCCGGGTCACCCCGGTCGGCGGCGGCCCAGAACTCGCCGTCGGCCGGGTCGGCGGGGCGCGGCGCCAGGTCGAACCGGATCGGGTCGGGCCAGAACCGCTCGTGCTGGAACGCGTACGTGGGCAGGTCGACCCGGGTGGCGTCGGTGTCGGCGAACAGCGCCGGCCAGCGTACGCCGGCGCCGCGCAGGTCCACGGCGGCGACCGCGGCGAGCAGGGCGGCCGGCTCGGACATCTCGCGGCGGGCCGCCGGCACGAACGCGGCCGGCTCGACGTCGGGCAGGCACTCGCGGGCCAGGGCGGTGAGCGCCGCGTCCGGGCCGAGGTCCAGGTAGGTGCCGGTCCCGGCGGCGGCCAGGGTGGCCACGGCGGGTTGGAACCGTACGGTGTCCCGGACGTGCTCCACCCAGTAGCAGGGGTCGGTGGCCTGCGCGGCGGTGAGCGGTTCGCCGGTGCGGTCGGAGACGATCGGCACGGTCGGCGGGTGCCAGGTGAGCTTCTCCGCGACCACCCGGAACTCGGCCAGCACGTCGTCCATCCGGGCGGAGTGGAAGGCGTGGCCGACCCGCAACCGGCGGGTCCGCCGGCCGCGCGCGGCGAGCTGTTCGCCGGCGGCGAGTACGGCGTCCTCGTCGCCGGAGAGCACCACCGACTCGGGACCGTTCACCGCGGCCAGGGCCACCCGGTGGTCGAGCAGCGGCGCCACCTCGGCGGCGGACGCGCGGACCGCGAGCATCGCCCCGCCGGCCGGCAGCGCCTGCATGAGCCGGGCCCGGGCGGCGACCAGGGTGGCCGCGTCCGGCAGCGACAGCACGCCGGCGACGTGCGCGGCGGCCAGCTCACCGACCGAGTGGCCGAGCAGGTGGGCCGGGCGTACGCCCCACGCGGTGACCAGCCGGTACGCGGCGACCTGGTAGGCGAAGAGCGCGGGTTGGGTGAACTCGGTGCGGTCGAGCAGCGTCGCCTCGGCGGTGTCCGGGCCGGCGAAGACCACCTCGCGCAGCGGGCGGCTCAGGTGCCGGTCGAGTTCGGCGGCCACCTCGTCGAACGCGGCGGCGAAGGCCGGGAACCGGCGGTGCAGGTCGGCGCCCATCCCGGGTCGCTGGGCGCCCTGGCCGGGGAAGAGGACGGCGAGCTTGCCGGCGGGCCGGGCCACGCCGCGCACCACGCCGGGGGCGGGCCGGTCCTCGGCGACCGCGCGCAGGCCGGCGCGCAGCGCCGCCGCGTCGTCGCCGGTGACCGCGGCCCGGTGTGGCAGCGCCGCCCGGGTGGTGAGCAGCGAGTACGCCACGTCGGCCGGGCGCAGGTCGGGGTGGGCGGCGAGGTGGTCCAGCAGTCGCCGGGCCTGTCCGGCGAGGGCCGGCGCGGAGCGGGCGGACACCAGCCATGGTGCGGGCGGCGCGGTGTGGGCGCCGTCGGGGCGGACCTGGCCGGCGTGGGTGGCGGAGCCTCCCGGTCCGGCGTCGGCCGGTGCCGCCGGCGCGTCCGGGGGCGCCTGTTCCAGGACCGCGTGGGCGTTGGTGCCGCTGACGCCGAACGCGGAGACGCCGGCCCGGCGGGGCCGGTCGGTCGCCGGCCACGGGCGGGCGTCGGTCAGCAGCTCCACCGCGCCGGCGGACCAGTCGACGTGCGGGGTGGGCCGGTCGACGTGCAGGGTGGCCGGGAGCCGGCCGTGCCGCATGGCGAGGACCATCTTGATGATGCCGGCGACGCCGGCGGCGGCCTGGGTGTGGCCGATGTTCGACTTGACCGAGCCGAGCAGCAGCGGCGTGTCCCGGTCCTGCCCGTACGTGGCCAGCAGCGCCTGGGCCTCGATCGGGTCGCCGAGCGTGGTGCCGGTGCCGTGCGCCTCCACCACGTCCACCTCGGCGGCGGTGAGCCCGGCGTTGGCCAGCGCGGCCCGGATGACCCGGCGTTGGGCGGGCCCGTTGGGCGCGGTGAGTCCGCTGCTGGCGCCGTCCTGGTTGACCGCGGTGCCGCGCACCACGGCGAGCACGGGGTGGCCGTGGCGGCGGGCGTCGGAGAGCCGTTCGACCAGCAGCATGCCGACGCCCTCGGACCAGCCGGTGCCGTCGGCGGCGGCGGCGAACGACTTGCACCGCCCGTCGGTGGACAGGCCACGCTGGCGGGAGAACTCGACGAACACGGTCGGGGTGGCCATCACGGACACCCCGCCGGCCAGCGCGAGGGTGCACTCCCCCAGCCGCAGCGCCTGGCAGGCCAGGTGCAGCGCGACCAGGGACGACGAGCAGGCGGTGTCCACGGTGACCGCCGGCCCTTCCAGGCCCAGCGCGTACGCGATCCGGCCGCTGGCCACGGCGGCGGCGCTGCCGGTGCCGAGGTAGCCCTCGACGCCGCCGCCGACGCCGGTGAGCAGCGCGGCGTAGTCGCCCTGGCTGCTGGTGGCCGCGTAGACGCCGGTGGGCGCGCCACGCAGCCCGGTCGGGTCGACGCCGGCGGACTCGAACGCCTCCCACGCGGTCTCCAGCAGCAGCCGCTGCTGCGGGTCCATGGCGAGGGCCTCGCGCGGGCTGATGCCGAAGAACGCCGGGTCGAAGTGGCCGGCATCGGGCAGGAAGCCGCCGTCGCGGACGTAGGAGGTGCCGCGGCTGGTCGGGTCGGTGTCGTAGAGCGCGTCGAGGTCCCAGCCCCGGTCGGCGGGGAACGGGGCCATCGCGTCGCGGCCGGCGTCGACCAGCTCCCAGAGCTGGTCGGGCGAGCGCACGCCGCCGGGGAACCGGCAGCTCATCCCGATGATCGCCACCGGTTCGGTGAGGCGGTCGGTGAGGTGCTGGTTCTGCTGCCGGAGTTTCTGGTTGTCCAGCAGGGACGCGCGCAACGCGCCCACCACCTCGTCCAGCGAGACGCTCATCGGGGCCTCCCTGCCGCCGGCCGGGTCACGAGTCGGATCCTTCGAGGGCCATCCGCACCAGTCCGGCGACGTCGAGGTCGCGGATCTCGGCGGCGGGGGCGTCCGGCGTGGCGTCCGGGGCCGGCGCGGCGGTGTCCTGGCCGAGGCGCAGCAGCGGGTCGAGCAGCCCCGCCTGCCGCAGCCGGTCCAGCGGGATCGCCGCGAGCACCCGGCGCACGGTCTCCTCGTCGGCCGGGTCGCCGGCGGCCGGGTCGCCGCCGTCGGGGAACAGCTCGGCGTCCAGGTGGTCGGCGAGGCCGGCCGGGGTCGGGTAGTCGAAGACCACTGTGGTGGGCAGCTCCCGGCCGGTCGCGGCGGTGAGCAGGTTGCGCAGCTCCACCGCGGTGAGCGAGTCGAAGCCGAGGTCGAGGAAGCCCCGCTCCGGGTCGACCGCGTCGACCGAGGGGTGGCCGAGGACCTTCGCCGCGTCGGTGCGGACCAGGTCCAGCAGCGCGTCGCGCCGGTCGGCGGCGGGCAGCGCGCGCAGCTCGGCGAGCCGGTCCGCGCCCTCCGGGCCGGCGTTCGCGGCCGGTTCCGGTGCGGCGGCGAGCGCCCGCACGGCCGGCAGGTCGGCCAGCAGCGGACTGGGTCGCAGCGCGGTGAACAGCGGGTGGAACGTGGCCCAGTCGACGTCGGCGACCGTGACGCAGGTGTCGCCGGCGGCGAGCGCGTGCCGCAGCCCGGCCATCGCCGGCCCGGGCGGCAGCACCCGCAGGCCGCGTCGGCGCAGCTGTTCCGGCGCGTCGTCGTCGAACATCCCGGACTCGGTCCACGGCCCCCAGGCCACCGAGGTGGCGGGCAGGCCGCGCGCCCGGCGCCGCTGCGCGAGGGCGTCCAGGTGGGCGTTGCCGGCCGCGTACGCGCCCTGGCCGCCGCTGCCCCAGGTGGCGGCGATGGAGGAGAAGAGCACGAACGCGTCCAGCTCGACGCCGTCGAGCAGCTCGTCGAGCAGTTCCGCGCCGGCCAGCTTCGGGCCGATCACGTACGCCAGGTCCTCCAGCGTGGTCTCGGCCAGCGGGACCACCTCGCTGACCCCGGCGGCGTGCACCACCGCGCGCAGCGGCGGCCCGTCCCGGCGCAGCTCGGCCACGAGGTCGGTCATGGCGCTGCGGTCGGCGGCGTCGCACCGGGCGACCCGGCACTCGACGCCGGTCTCGGCCAGCTCGGCCAGGAGCGCGTCGGCGCCGGGGGTGTCCGCGCCGCGCCGGCTGGTCAGCACGATCCGCTCGGCGCCCGCGCCGGCGGCCCAGCGGGCCACGTGCCCGCCGAGCGCGCCGGTGCCGCCGGTGATCAGGACGGTGCCGCGCGGCTGCCACGGCGTGGGCTCGCCGTCGGTCACGGCGGTGTCGAGCCGCCGGGCGTACGCCCCGTCGGCGCGCACCGCCACCTGGTCCTCGGTGGTGGTGGCGAGCAGGGCGGCGGTCCGTCGGGCGGTGTCGTCGTCGACGGTGGCGGGCAGGTCGACCAGGCCGGCCCAGCGGGCGGGCTGTTCCAGCGCGGCGACCCGGCCGAGGCCCCACAGCGCCGCCTGCCGGGGCCGGTCCGGGGTGTCGCCGTCCCCGACGCCGACCGCGCCCCGGGTGGCGCACCAGAGCCGGGCCGGCGCGTCGAGGTCGGTCAGCGCCTGGAGCAGGTGGACGGTGGCGGCCAGCCCGCGCGGTAGCGCCGGGTGGTCGGTGTGCGACGTCTCGTCCAGGCCGAGCAGGGACAGCACGTGCGACGGGCCGTCGCCGGTCGCGGCGGCGACCAGGTCGGCCAGCCGGGTGGCCAGCTCGTCGGGCGCGGCGGCGGTGTCGACCGTCGCGGTGGTGGCCGCCGGGCCGAGCGCGCCGGCCAGGGCGGTCAGGTCCGGGTCGGTGGCCCGGTCGGCGGGCAGCAGCACCAGCCAGCGGCCGGCGGGCGGGGTGCCGGCGCCGACGTCGACCGGTTCCCACCGGACCCGGTAGCGGCTGCCGTCCACCAGGGACCGTTCCCGGCCGCGGCGCCGCCACGCCGAGAGCGCCGGCAGTACGGCGTCGAACGGCTGTTCCGGGGCGACGTCCAGCTCGGTGAGCAGACCGTCCAGGTCCTCGGCGTCGACCGCCGCCCAGAACCGGCGTTCCACGGCGGTGTCGGCGTCGGCCGGCGCGGTCAGCCAGGCCGGCGGCTGCGGCCAGTAGCGCTGCCTGTCGAACACGTGGGTGGGCAGGTCGGCCGGCTGCGGGTCGGCCCCGGCGTAGAGCGCCGGCCAGTCCGGGGCGACGCCGTGCACGTGCAGCGCGGCCACGGCGCGCAGCAGGGTGAGCGGTTCCGGCCGGTCGCGGCGCAGCGTGGGCAGGACCGGCGGGACCGGCCCGGCGTCGGCCAGCACGCTCTGGGCCGCCGGGGTGAGCACCCCGTCCGGGCCCACCTCCAGGTAGGCGGTGCAGCCGTGCGCGCGCAGCGCGGTGACCGCGTCGGCGAAGCGGACCGTGTCGCGGGCGTGCCGGGCCCAGTAGCCGGGCGCGCCGACCGCCGCCACGTCGACCGGCGTGCCGGTGACGGTGGAGACCAGCGGCACGGTCGGCGCGTGGTGCGGCAGCCGGGCGGCGAGCGCGGCCAGCTCGTCGAGCACCGGCTCCATCAGCGGGCTGTGGAAGGCGTGGCTGACGGCGAGCTTGCGGGTGCGTACCCCTCGGGCGGTCCACTCGGCGGCGACCCGGTCGACGGCGTCGGTCTCGCCGGCGACGACCACGGCGGCGGGGCCGTTGACGGCGGCGAGCGCGACCCCGGCGCCGAGCGTGGGGCGGACGGCGTCCTCGCCGGCGGCGACGGCGAGCATGGCCCCGCCGTCGGGCAGCGCCTGCATCAGCCGGCCCCGGGTGGCGACCAGCTCGGCGGCGTCGGCGAGGGTGAGCACCCCGGCGGCGTACGCGGCGGCGAACTCGCCGATGGAGTGCCCGGCGACCGCGTCGGGGCGCAGCCCCCAGGCGGTGAGCAGCCGGAACAGCGCCACCTCCACGGCGAACAGGGCCGGCTGGGTGAACTCGGTGCGGTCCAGCAGCGCCGCCTCGGGGGTGCCGGGTTCGGCGTCGAGCAGCGGGCGCAGCGGCCGGGACAGGTGCGGGTCGAGCGCGGCGCACACCTCGGTCAGCGCGTCCGCGTAGGCCGGGTACGCGGCGGCCAGCTCGCGACCCATGCCGGGCCGCTGCGCGCCCTGCCCGGAGAACAGGTACGCGACCCGGGGCCGGGCGGTCACCGCGCCGGTCACCAGCGCCGGTGAGTCGTCGCCCCGGCGCAGGGCGCGCAGCCCGGCGCGCAGCGTGCGCCGGTCGGTGGCGAGCACCACCGCGCGGTGCTCCAGCGCGGCCCGGGACACCGCGGAGGTCCAGCCGACGTCGACCAGCGGTGGGGCCTGCGGACCGGTGAGCCGGTCGGCCCACGGCTGCGCCTGGGCGGCCAGCGACCCGGCGGTGCGGGCGGAGAGCAGGACCGGCACCACCGGCGGGTACGCCGGTTCGCCGGCCGGGACGGGCGGCTCGGGGGCCTGTTCGAGGATGGTGTGGGCGTTGGTGCCGCTGATGCCGAACGAGGAGACGGCGGCGCGGCGCGGGCGGCCGGTCAGCGGCCACGGCCGGCCCTCGGTGAGCAGGTCGACCGCGCCCGTGCTCCAGTCCACCTGGTCGCTGGGCGCGTCCACGTGCAGCGTCGGCGGCAGGTAGCCGTGGCGCAGCGCGAGGATCATCTTGATCACGCCGGCGACACCGGCGGCGGCCTGGGTGTGGCCGATGTTCGACTTGATCGAGCCGAGCAGCAGCGGCCGGTCCTCGGGGCGGCCCTGCCCGTACGTGGCGAGCAGCGCCTGCGCCTCGATCGGGTCGCCGAGCCGGGTGCCGGTGCCGTGCGCCTCCACCGCGTCGACGTCACCGGCGTCGAGGCGGGCGTTGGCCAGCGCGGCCCGGATGACCCGCTGCTGGGCCGGCCCGTTGGGGGCGGTGAGGCCGTTGGAGGCGCCGTCCTGGTTGACCGCGCTGCCCCGGATCACCGCGAGCACCGGGTGGCCGTTGCGGCGGGCGTCGCTGAGCCGTTCGACCAGCAGCACGCCGACGCCCTCGCCCCAGCTGGTGCCGTCGGCGCCGGCGGCGAACGCCTTGACCCGGCTGTCCGGGGCGAGGCCGCGCTGGCGGCTGAACCCGACGAACACTCCGGGGGTGGCCATCACGGTGACGCCGGCGACGAGCGCCAGGGAGCACTCGGCGGCGCGCAGCGCCTGCCCGGCCCAGTGCAGCGCGACCAGCGACGACGAGCAGGCGGTGTCCACCGACACGGCCGGCCCCTCCAGCCCGAGCGTGTACGACACCCGGCCGGACAGGACGCTGCCGGCGTTGCCGGTCATCAGGTGTCCCTCGGCGCCCTCGGCGGTGAGCATGAGGTTGCGGTAGTCCTGGTAGTTGGTGCCGACGAAGACGCCGGTGGGGCTGCCGCGCAGCGCCTGCGGGTCGATGCCGGCCCGCTCGATCGCCTCCCACGAGGTCTCCAGCAGCAGCCGCTGCTGCGGGTCCATGGCGAGCGCCTCGCGGGGGCTGATGCCGAAGAAGCCGGGGTCGAAGTCGGCCACGTCGGGCAGGAAGCCGCCCTGCCGGGCGTAGCTGGTGCCCTCGACGGCGGGGTCGGCGTCGAAGAGCCGGTCGAGGTCCCAGCCCCGGTCGGTGGGAAAGTCGCCGATGGCGTCGCCGCCGGCGGCGAGCAGTTGCCACAGCCGCTCCGGGTCGTCCGCGCCGCCGGGGAAGCGGCAGCTCATCGCGACGACGGCGAGCGGCTCGTCGGGGGTGGCCACGGCTGCCGGGCCGGTCACCGCCGCGCCGGCGCCGGTGAGCAGTTCGTCGAGGTGCCCGGCGAGCACGGCCGGGTTCGGGTAGTCGAACGCGAGCGTGGCGGGCAGCCGCAGGTCGGTGGCGGTGGCGAGGAGGTTGCGCAGGTCGACGGCGGTCAGCGAGTCCAGGCCGAGGTCGCGGAAGGGCCGGTTGACTCCGACGTCGTCGGCGGAGCCGTAGCCGAGCGCGCCGGCGGCGCACTGGCGGACCAGGTCGCGCAGCGTCTCGGTCCGTTCGGCGGCGGAGCGGCCGGCGAGCTGCCGGGCCAGCGCCGAGCCGGGTTCGTCGGCCGGCTCGGTGGCGGCCGGCGTCTGCGGGGGTCGCAGCGCCTCGTGGACCTCCGGCAGGTCGCCGAGCAGCGGGCTGGGGCGGACGAGCGTGAACGCGGGGGCGAAGCGGGTCCAGTCGACGTCGGCGACCATCGTGGCGGCGTCGTCGCCGCCCAGCGCCCGGGTCAGTGCCGCGACGGCGAGCTCGGGGTCCATGGCCACCATGCCGCCGCGCCGCAGCCGCTGCTGGGCGCGCTCGTTGTCGGCGGGCAGGCCGGCGCCGTCCCAGGCGCCCCAGGCGACGGCGAGCGCCGGGAGGCCGTCGGCCCGCCGCCGGTGGGCGAGCGCGTCGAGGTGGGCGTTGGCCGCGCCGTACGCGCCCTGGCCGGCGTTGCCGGTGGTGCCGGCGACGGAGGAGAAGAGCACGAACGCGTCCAGCTCGTGGTCGCGGGTGAGCGCGTCGAGGTGGTCGGCGGCGGCGCTCTTGGGCGCGGCGACGGTGTGCAGGCGGGCCGGGGTGACGGTGTCCACGATGCCGTCGTCGAGGACGGCGGCGGTGTGCAGCACGGCGCGCAGCGGGGCGTCGTCGGGCAGGTCGGCGAGCAGCGCGGCGAGCTGGTCGCGGTCGGTGACGTCGCAGCGGGCGACGGTGACGCGTACCCCGAGGTCGGTCAGCTCGGCGGTGAGGTCGCCGGCGCCGGGGGCGTCGGGGCCGCGGCGGCTGGCCAGCAGCACGTGCGCGGCGCCGGCGCGGGCGGCCCAGCGGGCCAGGTGCCCGCCGAGGCCGCCGGTGCCGCCGGTGATCAGCACGGTGTCGCGCAGGCGGAGGTCGTGGTCGGCCGGGTGGGTGAGCCGGGTGAGCCGGCGGACGTGCACGCCGGTGTCGCGGACGGCGATCTGGTCCTCGCCGTCGTCGGCGCCGAGCACCGCGCCGAGGAGGGCGGCGGCGCGCGCGTCGAGCCGGTCGGGCAGGTCGACCAGGCCGCGCCAGCGGGCGGGGTGTTCCAGGGCGACGGCCCGGCCGAGGCCCCAGACGGCGGCGGCGGCCGGCTCCGGGGCGGGGTCGGTGTCGCCGGTGGTGACGGCGCGGCGGGTGGCGCACCACAGCGGCGCCTCGACGCCGAGCGCGCCGAGCGCCTGGACCAGGTGGGCGGTGCCGGTGACACCGAGCGTGGTGGCCGGGTGGTCGGGGTGGGGACGTCCGTCGAGGCCGAGCAGGGAGAGCACGGCGGCGGGCCCGCTGTCGGGCAGCGCGGCGCGCAGCCGCTCGGCGAGCGCGGCCGGGTCGTCCGCCGGGTCGACGGGCACGGGTACGGCGTCGGCGCCGACGTTGCCGAGCGCGGCGAGCACGTCGGTGACGAGCGGGGCGTCGGTCAGGTCGGCGGGTACGGGCAGCAGCCAGCTCCCGCCGAGGCGGGTGAGCGGCAGGTCGGGCCGGGGTGTCCAGGTGATCCGGTAGTGCCAGCGGTCGGGGTCGGGTTCGCCGTCGCGGTCGGTGACGAAGCGCGGCGGTGCGGGCCAGTACCGCTGGTGGTCGAAGGCGTAGGTGGGCAGGTCGACGGTGGCCGTCTCGGGCAGGACGCGGGTGAGGTCGACGGGCAGGCCGACGGCGTGGGCGGTGGCCAGGTTGGTCAGCAGCCGGGTCGGGTCGTCGTCACCTCGACGCAGCGTGGACAGCACGTGGCCGGTGGTGGCGGTGTCGTCGAGGATCGCGGTGACCGGCATCGCCAGCACGGGATGCGGACTGATCTCCACGAACGCCGTGTGCCCGGCGCCGATCGCGGTCCGCACCGCCGTGTCGAACCGGACGGTCTGCCGCAGGTTGTCGTACCAGTAGTGGGCGTCCATGGAGACCGGGTCGGCCCAGTCGCCGGTCAGGGTGGACACCATACGGGTATGGCCGGGCTGCGGCGTGATGTCGGCCAGGTCCGCGCGAAGCTGCTGGGCGACGTCCTCGACGGCCGCCGAGTGCGACGCGTAGTCGACCGGGATCAACCGGGCCCGGATCTCGTCGGCCTGACAGGCGTCCACGAAGTCGGCCACGGCCTGCGGCGGGCCGGACACCACCACCGTGGACGGGCCGTTGACCGCCGCGATCCCGACGCCGGCGAACCCGTTGAGACGGGTTGTCACCTCGTCGGCGGGCAGGTCGACCGACGCCATCGTGCCCGTGCCGCGCAGCACCGACAGGGCCCGCGACCGCAACGCCACCGTCTTCGCCGCGTCCTCCAGGGACAGGATCCCCGCCACGCACGCCGCGCCGATCTCCCCCTGCGAGTGCCCGATCACCACCTGCGGGGTGACCCCGACGTGCCGCCACACCGCCGCGAGCGCGACCCCGACGGCCCACAGCACCGGCTGCACCACCTCGACCCGCTCAAGCCACGACTCGTCGTCCCCGGTCAGCACCGACGGCAGGTCGACGTCCAGGAACGGCGCCAACGCCGCCTGACAGTCGGCGAGCGCGGCGTCGAACACCGGCGTCCGACCCACCAGACCGGCCGCCATCCGCGCCGACTGCGCACCCTGACCCGGAAACACGAACACCGCACCGGCCGTCCGGGACGCCATACCCGTCACCACCGTCGGCGACGGCGTGCCGGCGGCCAGCGCGTCCAACCCGGACAGCAGATCCTCGGCGGACGCGCCGACCACTGTGGCCCGCTGCTCGAACGCGGTCCGGGTGGTCGCCAGGGACCAGGCGACCGCCGCCGGGTCGGCCGGGGCGGCGCGCAGGTGCGCGGCCAGCCGGGCGGCCTGCCCGCCGAGTGCGGCGCGGGTGCGGGCGGCGAGCGGCCAGGCGGTGACGTCGGCGGCCACCAGCCCCGAGGTCGGCGGGTCGGCGGCGGGGGCGGGCTCGTCCGGGGCCTGCTCGACGATGACGTGGGCGTTGGTGCCGGAGATGCCGAACGAGGAGACGGCGGCGCGGCGCGGGCGGTCCCGGTCCGGCCAGGGGCGGGCCTCGGTGACCAGTTCCAGCGCGCCGGCGGACCAGTCGATGTGCGGGGACGGCTCGTCCACGTGCAGTGTCGCCGGCACCAGGCCGTGCCGGATGGCGAGCACCATCTTGATCACCCCGGCGACCCCCGCGGCGGCCTGGGCGTGCCCGATGTTGGACTTCACCGAGCCGAGCAGCGCCGGCCCGGCGTCGCCGCGGTCCTGCCCGTACGTGGCCAGCAGCGCCTGCGCCTCGATCGGGTCGCCCAGGTTGGTGCCGGTGCCGTGCGCCTCGATGACGTCGACGTCGGCGGTGGCGAGCCGGGCGGCGGTGAGCGCCTGACTGATGACGCGCTGCTGGGACGGGCCGTTGGGGGCGGTGAGCCCGTTGGACGCGCCGTCCTGGTTGACCGCGCTGCCGCGCAGCACCGCGAGCACCGGGTGGCCGTTGCGGCGGGCGTCGGAGAGCCGTTCCACCAGCAGCCAGCCGACGCCCTCGGAGAACCCGGCCCCGTCGGCGGAGGCGGCGAAGGAGCGGCACCGCCCGTCCGGGGACAGGGCCCGTTGCCGGCTCGATCCGATGTAGAGGCCGGGCGTGGCCATCACGGTGACGCCACCCGCGAGCGCCAGCTCGCACTCCCCCGCCCGCAGCGCCTGCGCGGCGAGGTGCAGCGCGACCAGCGAGGATGAGCAGGCGGTGTCGATGGAGACGGCCGGCCCCTCCAGGCCGAGCGTGTACGACACCCGGCCGGAGGCGACGGCCGCCGCCCCGCCGGTCATCGAGTGCCCCTCGTCGGCGTCCGGGGACATCATCAGCAGCGTGCCGTAGTCCTGTCCGTTGGTGCCGACGAACACCCCGGTGCGGCTGCCCCGCAGCGTGGCGGGGTCGACGCCGGCGGACTCGACGGCCTCCCACGCGGTCTCCAGCAGCAGCCGTTGCTGCGGGTCCATGGTGAGCGCCTCGCGGGGGCTGATGCCGAAGAACGCCGCGTCGAAGTCTCCGGCGCCGTCGAGGAAGCCGCCCTCCCGGGCGTACGAGGTGCCGGGGTGGTCGGGGTCGGGGTGGTAGAGCCGGTCGAGGTCCCACCCCCGGTCGTCGGGGAACGGCGCGACCGCGTCCCGCCCGTCGCGCAGCAGCTCCCACAGGTCCCGCGGGTCGCGGACGCCACCGGGCAACCGGCAGCTCATCGCGACGATCGCCACCGGCTCCAGTTCCTGGGACTGGGCCTCGCTGAGCCGGCGGCGGGTGTCGTGCAGGTCCGCCATGACCCGCTTGAGGTAGTCGCGGAGCTTGTCTTCATTGGCCATCGGGTGCCGCTTCCTCGCAGGGGACGGGGAGTGAGCCGGTGCGGTCAGGACAGACCGAGGTCGCGGTCCACCATGGCGAACAGCTCGTCGTCGGTGGCGTCGCCGAGGTGCCGGCCGAGGTCGTCGCCGCCGCCGCCCTGCCCGAGACGGGTGAGCATGGCCTGGAGGCGGACGGTGGCGCGGACCCGGGCGGCCTCGTCCCGGGCCACCACGTCGAGCCCGTCGGCGATCCGGTCGAGGTCGTCGAGCAGCGCGGTGGGGGTGGCCACGTCGTCCTGGGCGACCTCGGCGTAGAGGTACTCGGCGAGCGTGGTCGGCGTCGGGTAGTCGAAGACCAGGGTGACCGGCAGCGCCACCCCGGTGGCCAGGCCGAGCCGGTTGCGCAGCTCGACCGCGGTGACCGAGTCGAAGCCCAGTTCGCGGAACGCCCGGTGCTCGTCCACCGACTCCCCGGACGGGTAGTTGAGCACGGCCGCGACCTGTCCCCGGACGAGGGCCAGCAGCACGGCCATCCGGTCGGCGGCGGGCAGCCCGGCGAGTCGGTCGTGCAGCGACTCCGGGCCGTCGGGGGTCTCGCCGCCGGTGGCGCGTTCGGCGGCGCGCAACCGGCGGACGTCGGGCAGGTCGTTGATCAGCGGTCCGGGCCGGGTGGCGGTGAACGCGACGGAGAACCGCTCCCAGGCGATGTCGGCGACGGTGAGGAACGCCTCGCCGTGGTCCACGGCCTGGTGCAGCGCGGCGATCGCGGCCTCCGGCGGCATCTCGGGTACGCCGTGCCGGTGCAGCAGCTCGCCGAACGGCCCTTCGGCCATGCCGCCGCCGGCCCAGGCGCCCCAGGCGATGGAGGTGCCGGGGAGGCCGAGGCCGCGCCGGTGCTGGGCGAGCGCGTCGAGGAACGCGTTGCTGGGGGCGTAGTTGCCGACGCCGGAGCTGCCCACCGAGCCGGCGAAGGAGGAGAACATGACGAACGCGGCGAGGTCGAGGTCGAGGGTCAGCTCGTGCAGGTGGTAGGCGACGTCGACCTTGGCGGCGAGGACGCGTTCGATCTGGTCGACGCGGAGCTCGTTGATGAGCGCGTCGTCCAGCACCGCGCTGGCGTGCACCACCACCCGCAGCGGACGGTCGGCGGGGATGTCGTCGATCAGCGCGGCCAGGGCGTCCCGGTCGGCGGCGTCGCAGGCGACCACGCTGGCGGTGGCGCCGAGCGCGGTCAGCTCCTCGACGAGCTGCGCGGCGCCGGGTGCGGCCGGGCCGCGCCGGCTGGCCACGACGATGTTCTCCACGCCGCTGCGGGCCAGCCAGCGGGCGGCGTGTCCGCCGAGGGCGCCGGTGCCGCCGGTGACCAGGGCGGTGCCGGAGGGCTGCCACGGGTGCGCGGGTCGGCTGTCGCCGAGCGGGACCCGGGTGAGTCGGCGGCCGAGCAGGCCGGCGGGGCGTACCGCGATCTGGTCCTCCTCGCCGGCGGCGGTGAGCGCCGCGACCAGCAGGCCGGCGCTGCGCTCGTCGATCGCCTCGGGCAGGTCGACCAGGCCGCCCCAGCGCTGCGGGTGTTCCAGTGCGGCGACCCGGCCGAAGCCCCAGACCATGGCCTGACCGGGCGAGCGGAGCAGGTCGGCCCGGCCGACCGAGACGGCGCCGGAGGTGACCGCCCACATGGGGGCGGCGAGGCCGATGTCGCCGAGCGCCTGGACCAGCGCGACGGTGGCGGCGAAGCCACCGGGTACGGACGGGTGCATCGGGTGGACCAGCTCGTCGAACGCGAGCAGCGACACCACTCCGGTCACCTCGGCCGGTGTGGCGTCGGCGCCGGTGGTGATCGCCTCGCGCAGCAGTTTGGCGAACAGGTCGCGGTCGGCGTCGGTGGTGCTGACCGGCACCGGGACGACGGTGGCGCCGGCGGCGGCGATCGCCTCCACGCTCGCGTCCTGCCACGGTTCGACGATGTCGCCGGTGGGCAGCACGACCAGCCAGGTGCCGGCCATGCCGCGGTTGGTGATGCCGGTGAGCGGCTTCCACGTGTCCTGGTAGCGCCAGCTGTCGATGTCGGACTGGCGGCGTCGCTGCCGGCGCCAGCGGTGCAGCAGGGGCAGCGCCGGGGCGAGCGCGTCGAGCGCCGTCCCGGCGGGGGTGTCCTCGCCGGCGACCACCTCGGCGAGGGCGGGCAGGTCGTCGCGTTCCACGGCCGCCCAGAAGCCGCTGTCGTCCGGCCCGGTGCTCTGGTCGGGCGGCAGGGCCGCGAGGTCGGGTCCACCGCTGCCGTCGAACCAGAACCGCTGGTGGTCGAAGGCGTAGCTGGGCAGGTCGACGGTGGTCGTCTCGGGCAGCACGCGGGTGAGGTCGACGGGCAGGCCGACGGTGTGCGCGGTGGCCAGGTTGGTCAGCAGCCGGGTCGGGTCGTCGTCGCCTCGACGCAGCGTGGACAGCACGTGGCCGGTGGTGGCGGTGTCGTCGAGGATCGCGGTGACCGGCATCGCCAGCACCGGATGCGGGGAGATCTCCACGAACGTGCTGTGCCCCGCGCCGATCGCGGTCCGCACGGCGGTGTCGAAGCGGACGGTGCGGCGCAGGTTGTCGTACCAGTAGTCGGCCGTCATGGTGGCCGGGTCCACCCAGTCCCCGGTCAACGTCGACACCAGACGGGTGTGGCCTTGCTGCGGGGCGACGTCGGCCAGGTCGGCGCGCAACCGCTGGGCGACGTCCTCCACGGCGGCGGAGTGCGAGGCGTAGTCCACCGGGATCAACCGCGCCCGCACCTCGTCGGCCTGACAGGCCGCCACGAAGTCGGCCACGGCCTGCGGCGGACCGGACACCACCACCGTCGACGGGCCGTTCACCGCCGCGACCCCGACCCCGGCGAACCCGGGCAGACGGGCGGTCACCTCGTCGGCCGGCAGATCCACCGACGCCATCGTCCCGGTCCCCCGCAGCGCGGCGAGCGCCCGGGACCGCAGGGCCACCGCGCGGGCCGCGTCGTCGAGGGAGAGGATGCCGGCGACGCAGGCGGCGGCGATCTCGCCCTGGGAGTGACCGATGACGGCGTCGGGCAGCACACCGGCCGCGCGCCACACGGCGGCGAGGGCGACCCCGACGGCCCACAGCACCGGCTGCACCACCTCGACCCGGTCCAGCCAGGACTCGTCGTCGCCGGTCAGCACCGACACGAGGTCGACGTCCAGGTGGGGGGCCAGCGCCGCCTGGCACTCGGCCAGCGTCGCGTCGAGGACCGGGCACCGGCCGACCAGACCGGCGGCCATCCGGGCGGACTGGGCGCCCTGACCGGGGAAGACGAACACCGGGCCGGCGCCGGCGGCGGTCGCCGTGCCGGTGACGAGGTTGCCCGCCGGCAGGCCGGCGGCGAGGGCGTCCAGGCCGGCCAGCAGCTCGGCCGGCGCCGCGCCGACGACGGCGGCGCGCTGGTCGAGCGTGGCGCGGGTGGTCGCGAGGGACCAGGCCACCGCCGCCGGGTCGACGTCCGCCCGGCCACGCAGGTGCGCGGCGAGCCGCGCGGCCTGGCCGGCGAGCGCGGCGCGGGTGCGACCGGAGACCGGCCAGACGGTGGGCGCGGCGGCGAGCAACCCGGGCCGGCGCGGCGCGGGCTCGGCGCTGTCGTCGGCGGCCGGCTCGGCGGGGGCCGGGCGGTACTCCTCGACGATGACGTGGGCATTGGTGCCGCTGACGCCGAACGAGGAGACGCCGCCCCGGCGGGGGCGGCCCAGCTCCGGCCACTGGCGGTTTTCGGTGATCAGCTCCACCGCGCCGGCGGACCAGTCCACGTGCGGCGACGGCTCGTCCACGTGCAGCGTCGCCGGCAGCGTGCCGTGCCGCAGCGCCATCACCATCTTGACCAGCCCGGCGACGCCGGCGGCGCTCTGGGTGTGGCCGATGTTCGACTTCACCGAGCCCAGCAGCAGCGGCCGGTCGGCGGGACGGTCCTGCCCGTACGTGGCGATGAGCGCCTGCGCCTCGATCGGGTCGCCGAGCGTGGTGCCGGTGCCGTGCGCCTCGACCAGGTCGACGTCGGCCGCGCCGAGCCGCGCGTTGGCCAGCGCGGCCCGGATCACCCGCTGCTGGGAGGGCCCGTTGGGGGCGGTGAGACCGTTGGAGGCGCCGTCCTGGTTCAGGGCGCTGCCCCGGATCACGGCGAGGATCGGGTGGCCGAGGCGTTCGGCGTCGGCGAGTCGTTCCACCACGACCACGCCGCCGCCCTCGCCCCAGCCGGTGCCGTCGGCGCCGGCCGCGAACGCCCGGCACCGCCCGTCGACGGACATGCCGCGCTGGCGGGAGAAGACCACGAAGACGCCGGGGGTGGCCATCACGGTGACGCCGCCGGCGACGGCCAGGTCGCACTCGCCGCGGCGCAGCGCCTGCCCGGCCAGGTGCAGTGCGACCAGGGAGGACGAGCAGGCGGTGTCGACGGTGACGGCGGGCCCGTTGAGGCCGAGGGTGAACGAGATCCGGCCGGAGGCGACGCTCGTGGTGTTGCCGGTGCCGAGGTACATGTCGACGCCGTCGGGCACGTGCGGCAGGCCCATGCCGTAGTTGGACGTGCTGAGGCCGACGAAGACGCCGGTCTGGCTGCCGCGCAGCGACAGCGGGTCGATGCCGGCGCGCTCGATCGCCTCCCACGAGGTCTCCAGCAGCAGCCGCTGCTGCGGGTCCATGGCGAGGGCCTCGCGGGGCGAGATGCCGAACAGGGCCGGGTCGAAGTCACCGGCGGCGTCGAGGAACCCGCCGACCCGGGTGTAGCTCTTGCCCGGCTTGTCCGGGTCGGGGTCGTAGAGCGCGTCGAGGTCCCAACCCCGGTCGTCGGGGAACTCGGTGAGCGCGTCCCGGCCGTCGGCGACCAGCTCCCACAGGTCCTCCGGGGACCGGACGCCGCCGGGGAACCGGCAGCTCATCGACACGATGGCGAGCGGTTCGGTGTCCCGCGCCTCGACGGTCTGCAGCTTGCGCTTCGTGTCGTGCAGGTCGGCGGTCACCCGCTTGAGGAAGTACCGCAGCTTGTCGTCGTCGCTCATCGCGTCCCTGCCTCGATCCGCGGTTCGGTCATGTCAGGAGATTCCAAACTCTTTGCTGATGAAGTCGAAGATCTCGTCGTCGCTGGCCGCGTCGAGGTCGGGCCGGTCCGGTTCGGCGGCCGGGCCGGCGAGGTCGGTGGCCTTGGCGAGCAGGTCCCGCATCCGGGTGGTGAACCGGTCCCGGGTCTCCGGGTCGAGGGCGAGCGTGGTGAGCAGCGACTCCACCGCGTCGATGCCCTGGAACAGCGGCTGGGTGGAGGGGGCGGCGTCGGCGGCGATCTCGCCGGCCAGTTTCCCGGCCAGCGCCTGCGGCGTCGGGTAGTCGAAGACCAGCGTGGCGGGCAGCCGCAGCCCGGACAGGGTGTTGAGCCGGTTGCGCAGGTCGACCGCGGTGAGCGAGTCGAAGCCCAGGTCGGTGAAGAGCCGGCCCGGGTCGACGGCCTCCGGTCCGGTGTGACCGAGCACGGCGGCGACGTTGGCCCGGACCACGTCGAGGAGCACCCGGCGCCGCTCGTCGTCGGACAGGCCGGCGAGCCGCTGGGCGAGCGGCACGCCGCCGGTCGCGGCGGCGCCGGCGTCGACCGAGCGGCGCAGCGGCACCCGGACCAGGCCGCGCAGCAGCGGGGCGAGCGCGCCGGACTCGGCCTGCGCGCGCAGCGCCGCCACATCCAGGCGCATGGGTACGACGGCCGCCGCGTCCAGCCGCCAGGCCGCGTCGAACAGGTGCAGCGCCTGGTCGGTGGGGAGCCCGCCGGCGCCCTGCTCGGCCATCCGGCGCACGTCGGCGTCGGCGAGGTGACCGGTCATGCCGCTGGCCTGCTCCCACAGTCCCCAGGCGAGCGAGATGCCGGGCAGGCCCTGGGCCCGCCGGTGCGCGGCGAGCGCGTCGAGGAACGCGTTCGCGGCGCCGTAGTTGGCCTGACCGGCGCTGCCCAGCGTGCCGGCGGCCGAGGAGAAGAGCACGAACGCGCCGAGGTCCCGGCCGGCGGCGAGCCGGTGCAGGTGCCACGCCGCGTCGATCTTGGGTACGGCGACCGCGTCGACCCGGTCCGGGGTGAGCGACTCCAGCACGCCGTCGTCGAGCACGCCGGCGGCGTGCACCACGGCGGTGAGCGGATGCGCGGCGGGGATGCCGTCGAGCAGCGCGGCGAGCGCGTCGGGGTCGGCGGCGTCGCAGGCGGCGACCGTGACCTCGGTGCCGGCCTCGGCCAGCTCGGCGACCAGCTCGGCGACGCCGTCGGCGGTCGCGCCGCGCCGGCCGGCGAGCAGCAGGTGTCGCATCCCGTGGGTGGTGGCCAGGTGGCGGGCCAGCAGCCGGCCCAGCACGCCGGTGCCGCCGGTGACGAGCACCGTGCCGTCCGGGTCGACGCCGCCGGGCAGCGGTTCCAGTCCGGCCGGTACGCGGGCCAGGCGCGGCGCGCGTACCTGACCGGTGTGCACGGCGAGCTGCGGCTCTCCGGTGCCGATCGCGGCGGCGAGCAGCGCGGCGCTGGCCGGGTCGGCGTCCAGGTCGAGCAGGTGCAGGCGGCCGGGGTGTTCGACCTGGGCGGTGCGGATCAGCCCCCAGACGGGGGCCTGCCGCAGGTTGACCTCGGCCTGCTCCCCGGTGGCCACCGCGTCGCGGGTGACCAGGACGAGTCGGGTGTCGCCGAACCGGTCGTCGGCGAGCCATGCCCGCACCAGGTCCAGCACGCGGTGGGTGGTGGCGCGGGCCTGTGCGGCCAGCTCGGCGCCGGTGCCGTCGCCGAGCGCGGCGACCGGCACGACGACCACCTCGGGGACGGCCTCGCCGCCGGTGAGCAGGTCGGCGAAGGACTCGGGGGCGAGGTCGGTGCGGGTCCGGGCGCCGGCCGCCTCCCCGGCGGCGCTGAGCGCGAGGTCGTCGCCGAGGACCACCCAGCGGCCGGCGGCGGGCGCCGGCCCGGCGGGCACGGCCAGCGCCGGCCAGTCCAGCCGGAACAGCGACTCGTGCCGGCCGGAGCGGGCGGCGCCGAGCGCATCCCCGGTGACCCGGCGCATGATCAGCGATTCGGCGTGCAGGACCGGCGCGCCGGTGGCGTCGGCGACCTGGAAGGTGACGCCGACGTCGCCGGCGGCGGCGACGCGGACCCGTAGCGCGGTGGCGCCGGCGGCGAGCAGCGTGACGCCGGTCCAGGCGAACGGCAGGCGGGGGACGGTGGCGTCGGCGCCGTCGCCCATCCGGCCGAGGAAGCCGCCGATGGACATGGCCTGGAGCGCGCCGTCGAGCAGCGCCGGGTGGATGCCGAACCGGCCGGCCTCGGCGTGGTGGTCGGCGGGGAGCGCCACCTCGGCGAACACCTCGTCGCCGCGGGTCCAGGCGGCGCGCAGGCCCCGGAAGGCCGGCCCGTAGCCGAACACTGTCGACTCGATGCCGGCGTAGAACGCGTCGGAGTCGACCTCGGTGGCGCCGGGCGGTGGCCACACGCCGAGGTCGAACGCGGGCGCGACGGCGGCGCTCGGGGCGAGCTGGCCGGTGGCGTGGCAGGTCCAGGCCACGTCGGCGAGGATCTCGTCGGACCCGTCCCGGTAGGGGCGGGAGTGCAGTTGCACCGGTCGGCGGCCGGCGTCGTCGCGGTCGCCGACGGTGAGCTGGATCTGCAGCGAGCCCAGTTCGGGCAGCACGAGCGGGGCGAGCAGGGTGAGTTCCTCGACCACCGGCGCGCCGGCCTGCTCGCCGGCGTGGGCGGCCAGTTCGACGAAGGCGGTTCCGGGCAGCAGGATCGCGTCCATCACCCGGTGCTCACCGAGCCACGGGTGGGTACGCACGGACAGCCGGCCGGTGAAGACCATCCGCTCGCTGTCGGGGAACGTGACGGCGGCGCTGAGCAGCGGGTGTCCGGCGTCCTGGAGGCCGGCGGAGGCGACGTCCTGCGCCCGGTGCGCGGGCGGGTCGAGCCAGAACCGGTGCTGCTCGAAGGCGTAGGTGGGCAGGTCGACGGTGGTCGTCTCGGGCAGGACGCGGGTGAGGTCGACGGGCAGGCCGACGGTGTGCGCGGTGGCCAGGTTGGTCAGCAGCCGGGTCGGGTCGTCGTCACCCCGACGCAGCGTCGACAACACGTGCCCGGTGGTGGCGGTGTCGTCGAGGATCGCGGTGACCGGCATCGCCAGCACCGGATGCGGACTGATCTCCACGAACGTGCTGTGCCCCGCGCCGACCGCGGTCCGCACCGCCGCGTCGAACCGGACGGTCCGCCGCAGGTTGTCGTACCAGTAGTCCGCCGTCATGCTCGCCGGATCCACCCAGTCCCCGGTCAACGTCGACACCAGACGCGTGTGACCGGCCTGCGGGGCGACGTCGGCCAGGTCGCCGCGCAGTTGCTGGGCGACCTCCTCCACGGCGGCGGAGTGCGAGGCGTAGTCCACCGGAATCAACCGCGCCCGCACCTCCTCGGCCTGACAGGCTTCGACGAAGTCGGTCACGGCCTGCGGCGGACCGGACACCACCACCGTCGACGGACCGTTCACCGCCGCGATCCCGACACCCGCGAAGCGGTTGTCGGCGGCACCGGAGCCGGCGGAGTCGGCCGTGGACCCGTCGACGCCGCCGGCCGTCCCGGCGGCGACACCGAGGCGGGCGGTCACCTCGTCGGCGGGCAGGTCGACCGACGCCATCGTCCCGGTCCCCCGCAGCGCGACGAGCGCCCGCGACCGCAACGCCACCGTCTTCGCCGCGTCCTCCAGGGACAGAATCCCGGCCACACACGCCGCGCCGATCTCCCCCTGCGAGTGACCGATCACCGCCTGCGGGCTCACACCGACGTGCCGCCACACCGCCGCGAGGGCGACGCCGACGGCCCACAGCACCGGCTGCACCACCTCGACCCGGTCCAACCACGACTCGTCGTCCCCGGTCAACACCGACACCAGATCCACGTCCAGATACGGCGCCAACGCCGCCTGACACTCGGACAGCGCCGCGTCGAACACCGGTGTCCGACCCACCAGACCCGCCGCCATCCGCGCCGACTGGGCACCCTGCCCCGGGAACACGAACACCGGACCGGTGGTGGCGGACGCGGTGCCGGTGACCAGGTGCGGTGACGGCGACCCGTCGGCCAGCGCGTCCAGGCCGGACAGCAGGTCCTCGACCGAGGACCCGACCACCGCGCCCCGGTGGTCGAACGCCGACCGGGTGGCCACCAGGGACCACGCCACGGCGGCCGGGTCCAGCTCGCCGCGCGACCGGACGAATCCGGCCAGGCGGGCGGCCTGCCCGGCCAGCGCGGCACGCGAACGCGCGGACACCGGCCACACCGTCGCGGCGGCGTCCAGCAGGCCGGCGGCGGTCGGGGCCGCGGCGGCGGGCTCGTCGCCCTGTTCGACGATGACGTGGGCGTTGGTGCCGGAGATGCCGAACGACGACACGGCGGCCCGACGCGGGCGCGACGCCGACGGCCACGGGCGCGCCTCGGTGACCAGCTCGACCGCCCCGGCGTCCCAGTCGATGTGCGGGGACGGTGCGTCCACGTGCAGCGTGCGCGGGACGGTGCCGTGCCGCATGGCCTGCACCATCTTGATCACGCCGGCGACGCCGGCGGCGGCCTGGGCGTGCCCGATGTTCGACTTGATCGAGCCGAGCAGCAGCGGCCGGTCCGCCGGCCGGTCCTGCCCGTACGTGGCGAGCAGCGCCTGCGCCTCGATCGGGTCGCCCAGCGTGGTGCCGGTGCCGTGCGCCTCCACCACGTCCACGTCGGCCGGGCCGAGCCGCGCGGCGGCCAGTGCCGCCCGGATGACCCGCTGCTGCGACGGACCGTTGGGGGCGGTGAGCCCGTTGGACGCGCCGTCGGAGTTGACCGCGCTGCCGCGGACCACGGCGAGCACGTGGCGGCCCTGCCGGCGGGCGTCGGACAGGCGCTGCACGAGCAGCAGGCCGACGCCCTCGGACCAGCCGGTGCCGTCGGCGGCGGCGGCGAACGACTTGCACCGGCCGTCGGCGGCCAGGCCGCGCTGCCGGGAGAACTCGACGAACGCGGTGGGGGTGGCCATCACGATGACGCCGCCCGCGAGAGCCAGGTCGCACTCGCCCCGGCGCAGCGCCTGCCCGGCCCAGTGCAGCGCGACGAGGGAGGAGGAGCAGGCCGTGTCGAGCGACACCGCCGGGCCTTCCAGACCGTACGTGTAGGCGACCCGGCCGGAGATGACGCTGCTGGTCATGCCGGTGAGCGCGTATCCGGAGGTTTCCTCCGGGGCGAAGGCGAGCAGCGAGCCGTAGTCCTGACCGCTGGTGCCGACGAACACGCCGGTGCTGCTGCCGCGTACCCCCGTCGGGTCGATGCCGGCGGACTCGAACGTCTCCCAGGTGGTTTCCAGCAGCAGCCGCTGCTGCGGGTCCATGGCGAGCGCCTCGCGCGGGCTGATGCCGAAGAAGCCGGGGTCGAAGCGGTCGACGTCGGCGAGGAAGCCGCCGCCCCGGGCGTAGAACGTGCCGGTGGCGTCCGGGTCGGGGCTGTACAGCGTGTCCAGGTCCCAGCCCCGGTCGCCGGGCAGGTCGGTGACGGCGTCGACCCCGTCGGCGACCAGCCGCCACAGGTCGTCGGGGTTGGCCACACCGCCGGGCAGCCGGCAGGCCATCCCGATGATGGCCAGCGGTTCGTCGTCGGCGACGGCGACCGGCGCGGCGGCCGGCCGGGCCGGGACGGGGGTGCCGGCGATCTCGGTGTCCAGGTGCGCGGCGAGGTCGTGCGGGCTCGGGTGGTCGAAGACGAGCGTGGCGGGCAGCCGCAGTCCGAACGCGTTGCCGAGCCGGTTGCGCATCTCGACGGCGGTGAGCGAGTCGAAGCCGAGGTCGCTGAACGCCCGGCGCGGGTCGACGGCGGCCGGGTCGGGGTAGCCGAGCACGGCGGCGGCCTGCCCCCGGACGATCTCCACCAGCGCGGTGCGGCGGTCGGTGTCGCCGAGCGCGGCGAGCTGGTGCACCAGGGACGCGCCGGTGGCCGGCGCGGCGGCGCCCCGGGTGACCCGGATCAGCGCCCGGTACAGCGGCGGGACGGCGCCGGCGAACTGGGCCCGCATGGCGGCCAGGTCGAGGCGGGCCGGCACCAACGCGGCGGCCGGGACGCGGCAGGCGGCGTCGAAGAGCGCGAGGCCCTCCTCCGCCTCCATCGCGGCCACGCCGGAGCGGGAGATCCGGTTGAGGTGGACGTCGTCCAGCTCGGTGGTCATGCCGCTGCGGTCGGCCCAGAGGCCCCAGGCCAGGGTGAGCGCGGCCAGTCCCCGGGCGCGGCGGTGGTGGGCGAGCCCGTCGAGGAACGCGTTCGCGGCGGCGTAGTTGCCCTGGCCCGGGCCGCCGGCGGTGGCGGCGAGCGAGGAGTACGACACGAACGCGGTGAGGTCGAGGTCGGCGGTCAGCTCGTGCAGGTGCCAGGCGGCGTCGACCTTCGGGCGCAGCACCCCGTCGACGCGGTCCGGGGTGAGCGAGGAGATGACGCCGTCGTCGCGTACCCCGGCGGCGTGGACCACGGCGGTGAGCGGGTGGTCGGCGGGGAGGTCGGCGAGCAGGGCGGCGACCGCGTCCCGGTCGGCGACGTCGCAGGCGGCGACCGTGACGGTGGCGCCGAGCGCGGTCAGCTCGGCGCACAGCTCACCGATGCCGGCGGCGTCCCGGCCGCGCCGGCTGGTGAGCAGCAGGTGCCGCACGCCGTGGCGGGTCACCAGGTGCCGGCTCATCAGCTGGCCGAGCGTGCCGGTGGCGCCGGTGACCAGCACCGTCCCGTCGGCGTCGAACGGCGTGCCGGTCGGGTCGACGGGCGCGGGCACCCGGGCCAGCCGGGCGCCGGAGGCGACGCCGGCCCGGACGACGACCTGCGGTTCGTCGGTGTCCAGCGCCGGCACGAGCGCGGCGGCCGCGCCGGCCGGGTCGTCGGTGTCGACGAGCACGAAGCGGCCGGGGTTCTCCGACTGGGCGGAGCGCAGCAGGCCGATGACGGCGGCGCCGGCCAGGTCGGTGAGGTCGGCGTCGGCGTCGGTGGCGACCGCGCCGCGGGTGAGCACGACCAGGCGGGTCGCGTCGTAGCGGTCGTCGGCGAGGAACCGTTGCAGCAGGTCGAGCGCCTGGTGGGTCACCTCGGCGACCCACCGGGGCACGTCGCGCCCGCCGGGCGGGTCGAGGAAGGGCGCGACCAGCACGCCGGGCGCGTCGGCGCCCTCGTCCAGCGCGGTGGTCAGGGCCGCGAGACCGGGGTACGCGGTGACGGCGGTCCCGGTGGCGGCGACCGCGTCGGCGAGCGCGCTGTCGGTGTCGAGGACCGCCCAGGCGGCGGTCGACGGCGCGGCGGGCAGGGCGAGCGGCGTCCAGTCCACCCGGTACAGCGACTCGGGCCCGCCGCCGCCGGCGCTGCGGAGCTGGTCGGCGGTGACCGGGCGCAGCACGAGCGAGCCCACCGAGGCGATCGGGGCGCCGGTGACGTCGGCGAGGAGCAGGGAGACGCTGTCGGCGCCGGTGTGCCGCACCCGCACCCGGGCGGCGGCGGCCCCGGCGGCGTGCAGCGCGATGTCGTTCCAGGAGAACGGCAGCCGGCCGTGGCCGGGGGGCAGGCCGGGACCGGTGGGGTCGCCGGCGGCGCTGGTGAGGCCGAGCGTGTGCAGGGCGGCGTCGAGCAGTGCCGGGTGCACGCCGTACCCGCCGGCCTCGCCGGCCGGCGTCTCGGGCAGCGCCAGGTCGGCGAAGAGGTCGTCGCCGCGCCGCCAGGCGGTACGCAGCGCGATGAAGGACGGGCCGTAGTCGTAGCCCTGGGCGGCGAGGTGCGGGTAGAGCTGGTCGGTGGGCACCTCGGTGGCGTCCGGCGGCGGCCAGGCGGCCAGGTCGGACCAGCCGGGCACGCCCGGTCTGGCCGGGCGGTCGGCGAGGACGCCGCTGGCGTTGCGGGTCCAGGCCCGGTGGTCGCCATCGGCGGGGTCCCGGTCGGCGTGCTCGTCGTCGACGGTCGAATGCAGGGAGACGGACCGGCAGCCGGTCTCGTCGGCCGGGCCGATCCAGAGCTGGATGTCCACGCCGCCGGTCTCGGGCAGGATCAGCGGCGCCTCGAGGGTCAGCTCGCGGACGTGGTCGGCGCCGACGTGCGCGCCGGCCTGGAGGGCGAGTTCGACGAAGCCGGTGCCGGGCAGCAGCACGGTGTCGAAGACGACGTGGTCGGCGATCCACGGGTGGGTGCGCCTCGACAGCCGGCCGGTGAACAGGAAACCCTCGGCGTGGGCGACGCCGACGGCGGCGCCGAGCAGGGGGTGGCGGGCGGGCCGCAGACCGACGGCGGTGACGTCGCCGGTCCAGCCGCCGCCGGCCTCCGGCCAGTAGCGCTGGTGCTGGAACGCGTAGGTGGGCAGGTCGACCCGGGTGGCGCCGGTGCCGGTGAACCACGGCGACCAGTCGACGGGGACGCCGTGCGCGTGCAGCTCGGCCAGGCCGGCCAGCAGCGCGGCGGTCTCGTCCCGGTCGCGGCGTTGGACGGCCACGGCGAGCACGGCGTCGTCAGCGGGCAGGATCTCGGCGGTGAGCGCGGTGAGCACGCTCTGCGGGCCGATCTCCAGGAACGTGTCCACCCCGGCGTCGCGCAGGGCGGTGATCCCGTCGGCGTACCGGACCGCCTCGCGGACGTGCCGCACCCAGTAGTCGACGGTGGTCAGTTCCGCCGGGTCCGCGACCGCACCGGTCACGTTGGACACGACCGGGAGGGTCGGCGCGGCGAACGTCAACCCGTCCAGGACGGTGCGGAAGTCGGCGAGCATCGGTTCCATCAGCGGGCTGTGGAACGCGTGCGACACGGTGAGCCGGCGGACCCGGACGCCCCGGTCGCGCCAGGTGTGCTCCAGCGCGGTCAGCGCGTCGACCGGGCCGGAGACCACGACCGACGCCGGGCCGTTGACCGCCGCGATCCCCACGTCCGTCCGGTCCGCGATCGACGCGGCCACCTCGGGCTCCGGCGCGGCGACCGCGAGCATCCCGCCGCCGTCGGGAAGCGCCTGCATCAGCCGGCCTCGGGCCGCGACCAGCGCGGCGGCGTCCGGCAGCGACAGTACCCCGGCGACGTGCGCGGCGGTGATCTCACCGATCGAGTGCCCGGCCACGAGGTCCGGGGTCACCCCGAACGACTCGACCAGGCGGAACAGGGCCACCTCGACCGCGAACAGGCCGGCCTGGGTGAACTCGGTGCGGTCCAGCAGGTCGTCGTCGCCGAACAGCACCGGCTTCAGCGGTCGCGGCAGCATCGGGTCGAGGTGACCGCACACCTCGTCGAGCGCGGCGGCGAACACCGGGAACGCCGCGTACAGGTCCCGGCCCATGCCGGGGCGTTGCGCGCCCTGACCGGAGAAGAGCACGGCGACGCCCTGCCGGTCGGTGGCATGCCCGGTCACGGTGCCGGCCTGCGGCGTGCCGGCGGCGAGTGCGCGCAGCGCGGCCAGCAGGTCGTCCCGGCCGGTCGCGGGGAGCACGGCCCGCCGGTCGAGCGCGGCCCGGGCGGTGACCGACGAGAAGGCCACGTCGGGCGCGGTGAGGTCGGGGTCGGCGGCGATCCGGTCGGCCCACCGCCCGGCCTGGGCGGCCAGCGCGGCGTCGTCGCGGGCGGAGACCACCACCGGTACGACCGGTCGGATGGCTGCCGGCGCGGCGTCGGCCGGGGCGGGTTCGTCCGGCGGGGCCTGTTCGAGGATGGTGTGGGCGTTGGTGCCGGAGACGCCGAACGAGGAGATCGCCGAGCGGCGCGGCCGGTCCACCGCCGGCCATGCGGTGGCCTCGGTGACCAGCGTGACCGCGCCGGCGTCCCAGTCGACCTGCGAGGTCGGCGCGTCCACGTGCAGCGTGGGCGGCACCACGCCGTGCGCCATCGCCTGCACCATCTTGATCACGCCGGCGACGCCGGCGGCGGCCTGGGTGTGCCCGAGGTTCGACTTGACCGAGCCGAGCAGCAGCGGCGCCGCGTCGCCCCGGTCCTGCCCGTACGTGGCCAGCAGCGCCTGCGCCTCGATCGGGTCGCCGAGCCGGGTGCCGGTGCCGTGCGCCTCCACCACGTCCACGCCGCCGGCGGCGAGGCCGGCGTTCGACAGTGCCTGCTGGATCACCCGCTGCTGGGCCGGCCCGTTCGGGGCGCTGAGCCCGTTCGACGCGCCGTCCTGATTGACCGCGCTGCCGCGCAGCACGGCGAGGATCCGGCGGCCGTTGCGGCGGGCGTCGCTCAGGCGTTCCAGCAGCAGCACGCCGACGCCCTCGGACCAGCCGGTGCCGTCGGCGGCCTCGGCGAACGCCTTGCACCGCCCGTCGGCGGCCAGGCCGCCCTGCCGGGAGAACTCGACGAACGCGCCGGGGGTGCACATGGCGGTGACGCCGGCGACGACGGCGAGCGTGCACTCCCGCTGCCGCAGCGCCTGCCCGGCCAGGTGCATCGCGACCAGCGACGAGGAGCAGGCGGTGTCGACGGTGACCGCCGGCCCTTCCAGGCCGAACGTGTAGGCGAGCCGGCCGGACACCACGCTGCCGGCGTTGCCGGTCATCAGGTGCCCCTCGAGGCCCTGCGCGGCGGCGCTCATCAGCACGGTGCCGTAGTCCTGCCCGGTGCTGCCGGCGAAGACGCCGGTGCGGCTGCCGCGCAGCGTGTGCGGGTCGATGCCGGCCCGCTCGAAGACCTCCCAGGTGGTCTCCAGCAGCCACCGCTGCTGCGGGTCCATCGCCAGCGCCTCGCGGGGCGAGATGGCGAAGAACCCCGGGTCGAACTCGGCGAGGCCGGTGACGAAGCCGCCCCGGCGCGCGTACGAGGTGCCGTTCTGCTCCGGGTCGCCGTCGTGCAGCGCGCCGAGGTCCCAGCCCCGGTCGGTGGGGAACTCGGTGAGCACGTCCCGGCCGGCGGCGACCACCTCCCACAGCCGCTCCGGGGTGTCGATCCCACCGGGGAAGCGGCAGCTCATGCCGACGATGGCGACCGGTTCCTGCTCACCGGCCTCCACCTCGCGCAGCCGCTGCCGCACCTGGTGCAGGTCGGCGGTGACCCGCTTCAGGTAGTCGAGAAGCTTCGCCTCGTCAGCCATGGTCCGCCCATCCCCTGTGTCGACCCGAACCGGCACCGGTCACGTCAGGACACCCCCAGCTCGCGGTCGATGAAGTCGAAGACCTCGTCCGGGGTGGCGTCCTGGAGCTTGCCGGCGACACCGTCGCCGTCGGCCGGGGCGTCCACCTCGTTGAGCGAGGCCAGCAGCGTGCGCAGTCGTTCGGTGATCCGCAGCCGGGCGCCCCGGTCGGGCGCGGCGCCGGCCAGCGCGGCCTCCAGCCGTTCCAGCTCGCCGAAGACCGGCGTCGCGGCGGCCACTCCCCCGTCGACGACGGCGGCGCGGACGTACTCGGCGAGCAGCGCGGCGGTCGGGTAGTCGAACACGACGGTGGCGGGCAACCGTACTCCGGTGGCGGCGGTGAGCCGGTTGCGCAGCTCCACCGCGGTCAGCGAGTCGAAGCCGAGGTCCCGGAACGCCCGGTCCGGTTCGACGGCGGCGTCGGAGGCGTGTCCGAGCACCGCCGCGGCCTGCCCGCGGACCAGGTCCAGCACCGTCCGGCGCCGCTCGGCGTCGGTCTGCCCGGCGAGCAGCGCGGCGAGCGAGTCGGCGGTCGGGCCGCCCTCCTCGGCGCGCTCGGCGGCGGCGCGGCGCGCCTCGGGGATCCCGGTGAGCAGCGGGCTGGGCCGGACCGCGGTGAAGCCGGGCACGTAGCGGGCCCAGTCGACGCCGGCGATCAGGGTGACCGGCTCGCGGCCGGTGAGGCAGCCGGCGAGCGCGGTGAGGGCGAGGTCGGCGTCGAGCCGGGTGACGCCGCTGCGCCGGCGACGCTCGGCCACGGCGGGGTCGGCGTCGGCCATGCCGCCGGTGGCCCAGGGCCCCCAGGCGACGGAGGTGGCCGGCAGGCCCTGCCGGTGCCGCTGCTCGGCCAGCGCGTCCAGGTAGGCGTTGGCGGCGGCGTAGCTGCCCTGGCCGGCGGCGCCGAGCTGCCCGGGCAGCGCGGAGAAGAGCACGAACGCCCGCAGGTCCTTCTCGGCGGTCAGCTCGTGCAGGTGCAGCGCGCCGAGCGCCTTGGGCCGCAGCACGTCGGCGATCCGGTCGGCGGTGAGGCCGTCGAGCACCCCGTCGTCGAGGACGCCGGCGGCGTGCACCACAGTGGTCAGCGGCGCGTCGGCCGGCACGTCGTCGAGGAGCTTGGCCAGCGCGGCCCGGTCGGCCACGTCGCAGGCGGCGACGGTGACCCGGGCGCCCCGGTCGGTGAGGTCGCGGACCAGGTCGGCCGCGCCCGGCGCGTCGGCGCCGCGCCGGCTGACCAGCAGCAGGTGCGCCGCGCCCCGGTCGGCGAACCAGCGCGCGACCTGCCCGCCGAGCGCGCCGGTGCCGCCGGTGACGAGCGTGGTGCCGGGATGCCCGTCCGCCGGGTCGGCGCCACCGCCGGGCGCCCGGACGAGGCGGCGGACCAGCAGGGTGACGCCGTCGACGGCGAGTTGGTCCTCACCGTCCGGGCCGGACAGCGCGGCGCAGAGCAGGTCCCAGCCGTGGTCGTCGAGGGTGGCCGGCACATCGACCAGGCCGCCCCACCGCTGCGGGTGTTCCAGGGCGGCGACCCGGCCGAGGCCCCAGAGCAGCGCCTGCTCGGGCCGGCCGACGCCGCCGTCGCGGGTGGTGCCGGCGGCGCCCCGGGTGACGCACCACAGCGGCGCGGGCACGTCCAGGTCGCCGAGCGCCTGGAGCAGGGCCAGCGACCGGGCCAGGAACGGCGGCACCGGGGCGTCGGCCGGCGTGTCGGCGAGGGCGAGCAGGGACAGCACCCCGTCGACCGGGCCGGCGCCGGCGGCGGTGAGCCGGGCGGCGACGGCGGCGCGGTCGGTGGCGTCCTCGGGCAGCAGGACCAGCCGGGCGTCCGCGCCGCGCCTGGTCAGTTCGGCCACGGCCGTCTCCGCCTCGGCGATGCCGTCCGGGTCCGCCACGACCCACCAGGCGCCGGTGAGGAACGCGACCGGAACCCCGGCGTACGGCTGCCAGACGGCCCGGTAGCGCAGGTCGTCGAGGGTGGACCGGTCGCGTTGGCGGCGTCGCCAGTCGGCGAGCAGCGGCAGCGCGGCCCCGAGGCGGTCGAGGGACTCGGTGGCGTCCTGCGCGGTGAGGTCGGCCAGGGCGGCGAGGTCCTCGTTGTCGACGGCGGCCCAGAACGCGGCGTCGGCCCCGGTCGGGGCGTCGGCGGTGTCGACGGTGCGGGTGCGGGGCCAGTAGCGCTCCCGGTCGAACGCGTAGGTGGGCAGGTCGACGGTGGTCGTCTCGGGCAGCACGCGGGTGAGGTCGACGGGCAGGCCGACGGCGTGGGCGGTGGCCAGGTTGGTCAGCAGCCGGGTCGGGTCGTCGTCGCCTCGACGCAGCGTGGACAGCACGTGCCCGGTGGTGGCGGTGTCGTCGAGGATCGCGGTGACCGGCATCGCCAGCACCGGATGCGGACTGATCTCCACGAACGTGCTGTGCCCCGCGCCGACCGCGGTCCGCACCGCCGTGTCGAAACGGACGGTGCGGCGCAGGTTGTCGTACCAGTAGTCCGCCGTCATGCTCGCCGGGTCCACCCAGTCCCCGGTCAACGTCGACACCAGACGGATGTGACCGGGCTGCGGGGCGACGTCGGCCAGATCGGTGCGCAACCGCTGGGCGACCTCCTCCACGGCCGCCGAGTGCGAGGCGTAGTCCACCGGAATCAACCGCGCCCGCACCTCATCGGCCTGACAGGCCGCCACGAAATCGGCGACCGCCTGCGGCGGACCGGACACCACCACCGTCGACGGACCGTTCACCGCCGCGATTCCCACGCCGGAGAACCGTCCAGCGCCGTCGGTGTCACCCGGTGCCACCGCGTCGGGTCCGACAGCACCGTCTGTCGCGCGGTCGGCTTCCAGCCGCGCCGTCACCTCGTCGGCGGGCAGGTCGACCGACGCCATCGTGCCCGTGCCCCGTAGCGCGGCCAGCGCCCGGGACCGCAGCGCCACCGTCCGCGCCGCGTCCTCCAGAGACAGAATCCCGGCTACGCACGCCGCGCCGATCTCGCCCTGCGAGTGGCCGATCACCGCCTGCGGGCTCACACCGACGTGCCGCCAGACCGCGGCGAGGGCGACACCGACGGCCCAGAGCACGGGCTGCACCACCTCGACCCGGTCCAACCACGACTCGTCGTCCCCGGTCAGCACCGACGGCAGGTCGACGTCCAGGAACGGCGACAACGCCGCCTGGCAGTCCGCCAGCGTCGCGTCGAACACGGGCGTGCGGCCGACCAGACCGGCCGCCATCCGCGCCGACTGCGCACCCTGACCCGGGAACACGAACACCGGGCCGGCGCCGCGCCCCGCCACCGTGCCCGTCACCACGGCCGGCGACGGCGTGCCGGCGGCCAGCGCGTCCAACCCGGACAACAGGTCCTTGGCCGAGGACCCGACCACCGCGGCGCGGTGGTCGAACGCCGACCGGGTGGTCGCGAGGGACCAGGCGATCACCGCCGGGTCTGCCGAGGTGCCACGCAGGTGCCGGGCCAGCCGCCCGGCCTGCCGGGCCACCCCGTCGCGGGTCCGCGCCGACACCGGCCAGGCGAGCGCGCCGTCGAGCAGCCCGGACCGGGCGGTGTCCGCGCCGGCGGGCGGCCCCGGCCGGGCGGCATCGGCGGGCGTCTCGTCGGGGAGTTCGAGAATGACGTGCGCGTTGGTGCCGGAGATGCCGAACGACGAGACGGCGGCCCGGCGTGGTCCGGCGGCGGGCCAGGCCCGGTTCTCGGTGACCAGCTCGACCGCGCCGGCCGACCAGTCGATGTGCGGCGACGGCGCGTCCACGTGCAGGGTCGGCGGGACCACGCCGGCCCGCATGGCGAGGACCATCTTGATCACCCCAGCGACGCCGGCGGCGGCCTGGGTGTGGCCGATGTTCGACTTCACCGAACCGAGCAGCAGGGGTTCGACGTCGGCGCGGCCCTGCCCGTACGTGGCGATGAGCGCCTGCGCCTCGATCGGGTCGCCGAGGGTGGTGCCGGTGCCGTGCGCCTCCACCACGTCCACGTCGGCCGGGGACAGTCGCGCGGCGGCGAGGGCCGCCCGGATCACGCGTTGCTGCGACGGCCCGTTCGGTGCGGTGAGCCCGTTGGACGCGCCGTCCTGGTTGACCGCGCTGCCGCGCAGCACGGCGAGGATCGGGTGGCCGTTGCGCCGGGCGTCGGAGAGGCGCTCGACCAGCAGCATCCCGGCTCCCTCCCCCCAACCGGTGCCGTCGGCGGCGGCGGCGAACGCCTTGCACCGGCCGTCGGGGGCGAGGCCGCGCTGGCGGGAGAACTCGACGAACAGCCCGGGGGTGGCCATCACGGTCACGCCACCGGCCAGGGCCAGGTCGCACTCGCCGCGTTGCAGCGCCGCCGCCGCGAGGTGCAGCGCGACCAGGGACGACGAACACGCCGTGTCCACCGAGACCGCCGGTCCTTCCAACCCCAACACGTACGCCACCCGCCCCGAGACCACGCTCGCCGCGTTCCCGGTGCTCGCGAACCCTTCGACCTCGTCCGCGGACACCATCAACAGGGCCCCATAGTCCTGGCCGTTGGTGCCGACGAACACCCCTGTTCGTGAACCCCGCAAGCCACCCGGATCAACCCCTGCCCGCTCGATCGCCTCCCACGAGGTCTCCAGCAACAGGCGCTGCTGCGGGTCCATGGCGACGGCCTCGCGGGGTGAGATGCCGAAGAAACCGGCGTCGAAGTCGGCCACGTCGTAGAGGAACGCGCCGGTGCGGACGTAGGAGGTGCCGGCGGAGTAGGGGTCGGGGTCGTAGAGTCCGTCGAGGTCCCAGCCGCGGTCGCCGGGCAGGTCCGAGACCGCGTCGCGGCCGGCGTGCAGCAGCTGCCAGAACCGCTCCGGGTCGGTGACGCCGCCGGGGAACCGGCAGGACATGGCGACGATCGCGACCGGCTCGTCGTCGGCGAGCGGGGTCGGTCCGGCGGCCGGGCCGGTCTCGGCGACGCCGCCGAGTTCGGTGTGCAGGTGCCGGGCCAGCACGGTGGCGGTCGGGTAGTCGAAGACCAGCGTGACGGGCAGCCGCAGGCCGGTGGCGGTGGCGAGCCGGTTGCGCAGCTCGACCGCGGTGACCGAGTCGAAGCCGAGGTCGCGGAACGCGTGGTGCGGGTCGACGGCCTCGCCGCCGGCGTACTTGAGGACGGTGGCCGCCTGGTCGCGGACCAGGTCGAGCAGCGCCTCCCGGCGCTCGTCGGACGCCATCCGGGCGAACGCGCCGGCCGGCGCGGCCTCGGCCGTCTCGTCCGGCTCCCGGTCGGCGGCGAGCTGCCGCGCCTCGGGGATCTCGGCGATCAGCGGGGCCGGGCGGGTGGCGGTGAGCGCGACCCGGAACCGGTCCCAGGCGATGTTGGACACGGTCAGGTACGTCTCGTCGTGCGCGAGCGCCTGGTGCAGCGCGGCGATCGCGAGGCGGGGGTGCATCTCGGGCGCGCCGTGGCGGTGCAGCATCCGGCCGAACTCCCCGTCGGCCATTCCGCCGCCGCCCCAGGCGCCCCAGGCGATCGAGGTGGCCGGCAGGCCGAGGCCGCGCCGGTGCTCGGCGAGCGCGTTGAGGTAGGCGTTGCCGGGGGCGTAGTTGCCGACGCCGGAGCTGCCGACGGTGCCGGCCATCGCGGAGAACAGCACGAACGCGTCGAGGTCGTGGTCGCGGGTCAGCTCGTGCAGGTTGACCGCGGCGGTGACCTTGGCGCCGAGCGCGTGGTCGATCCGGTCGAGGGTGAGCGCGCCGATGACCGCGTCGTCGAGCACGGCGGCGGTGTGCACGACGGTGGTGAGCGGGTGTTCGGCGGGCAGTCCGGCGAGTACGGCGGCGAGCGCGTCCCGGTCGGCGGCGTCGCAGGCGGCCACGGTGACCCGGGCGCCCAGTGCGGTCAGCTCGGCCTCCAGCTCGTCGACGCCGTCGCCGTCGCGGCCGCGCCGGCTGAGCAGAACCAGGTGGTCGGCGCCGTGGGCGGCGAGCCAGCGGGCCACGTGCCCGCCCAGCGCGCCGGTGCCGCCGGTGACCAGCGCGGTGCCGGTGGGCCGCCAGTCGCGCGGGGCGGGGGTGTCGCCGAGCGGCGCGCGCAGCAGCCGTCGGCCGTACGCGCCGGTGGGGCGCAGCGCGACCTGGTCCTCCCCGTCGGCGCCGGCGAGGACCCGGGCCAGCCGGGTGGCGGTGCGGTCGTCGACGGTGTCGGGCAGGTCGACCAGGCCGCCCCAGCGGTCGGGGTGTTCCAGCGCGGCGATCCGGCCGAACCCCCAGGCGAGCTGCTGGGTGGGGTGCGGCAGCGGGTCGGTGGGTCCGGTGGAGACCGCGCCCCGGGTGAGCGTCCACAGCGGCGCGCGGATCCCGGCGTCGCCGAGGGCCTGGGTGAGGGTGACGGTGCCGGCGTAGCCGGCCGGCACGTGCCGGTGGGCGGGCAGCGGTGTCTCGTCCAGCGCGAGCAGGGAGACCACGGCGGCGGGTGGGGCGTCGGCGTGCCGGTCGCGCAGCCGGGCGGTGAGCGCGTCCCGGTCGGTGCGCTCGCCGGTCAGGGCGAGCGGGACGACGGTGGCGCCGTGCCGGCGCAACGCGTCCGCGACGACGTCCGCCGCGTCGACGCCGAGGTCGCCGGGGCCGGTGACCAGCCACCAGTCGCCGTCGAGTGTCGGCCGGTCGGCGGCGTCGGGGGCGACCGGCAGCCAGCCGTCGCGGTAGCGCCAGGAGTCGACGGTGGCCTGGTCGCGGTGGCGGCGTCGCCACGCGGCCAGCGCCGGCAGCAGCGCGGCGAGCGCGTCGGCGGGCACGTCGGCGGTGTCGGCCAGCTCGGCGCCGACCGCGGCCGGGTCCTCGGCCTCGACGGCGGCCCAGAACCGGGCGTCGACCTCGTCCGGCTCGACCGGGGCGGCGGCCACGGGGACGGCGGCCGGGCGCGGCCAGTAGGGCTGCCGCTGGAACGGGTAGGTGGGCAGGTCGAGGCGGCGGGCGGCGAGGCCGGCGAAGGCGGGCCGCCAGTCGACCGCGACCCCACCGGCGTACGCCTCGGCGAGCGCCCGGTGGAACCGGGCGAGGTCACCCTCGTCGCGGCGCAGCGTGCCGGTGACGGTGACCGCGGTCGGGTCGGCGGCGGCCGCCTCGACGCTCTCCTGCATCGCCATGGTGAGCACCGGGTGGGCGCTGACCTCGACGAAGGTCTGGTGGCCGGTGGCGGCCAGGTCGCGGATCGCCGCGTCGAAGCCGACAGTCTGTCGCAGGTTGCGGTACCAGTAGTCGGCGTCGAGGCCGGCGGTGTCCGTCCAGTCACCGGTCACGGTGGACCGGAACCGGATGTCGCCGGTGCGCGGGCGCAGGCCGGCGAGGAGGTCGCGTAGCCGCTCGCGCAGCGGTTCGACGTGCGCGGAGTGGGAGGCGTAGTCCACCGGCACGCGGCGTACCCGCACGTCGCGGCCCTGGTAGTGGGCGATCAGCTCGTCGAGGGCGGCGGCGTCGCCGGAGACCACCACCGAGGTCGGCCCGTTCACCGCGGCGAGCGCGACCCGCCCGTCCCACCGGCCGATCGTCTCGGTGGCCTCGTCGGCGGTGGTCGCGACCGACACCATGCCGCCGTCACCGGCGATCTCGGCGATGACCCGGCTGCGCAGCGCCACCACGGCGGCGGCGTCGTCCAGGCTGAGCCCGCCGGCCACGTACGCGGCGGCGATCTCGCCCTGCGAGTGACCGACCACCGCCGACGGGTGCACGCCGTAGGACCGCCACAGCGCGGCGAGGGACACGCCGACCGCGAACAGCGTCGGCTGCACCACGTCGACCCGCTCCAGCGACGGCGCGTCCGGCGCGCCCCGGATCACGTCGACCGGGGACCAGTCGAGGTGGGGGCGCAGCGCCTGCGCGCAGGCGGTGAACGTCTCGGCGAACACCGGGGCGGTGGCGAGCAGGTCGGCGGCCATGCCGGTCCACTGCGAACCCTGGCCGGGGAAGACGAAGACCACGTCGCCGCCCGTACCCGGGGGGCGGGTGACGGTGTGCGGCGCGGGACGGCCGGCGGCGAGCGCGTCCAGCGCGGCGGCCAGGTCGTCGCGGCCGGCGGCGAGCACGACCGCGCGGTGTTCGTGGGCGGTCCGGGTGGTCGCGAGCGACCAGGCCAGGTCGGGCAGCGCGGCGTCGGGCACGGCATCCAGGTGGGCACGCAGGTCGCGGGCCCGGGCGGCGAGCGCGGCGGTCCCGCGTCCGGACAGCGTCCAGGGCAGTTCCCCAGCGGGTACGGCGTCGCGCGGCGCGGGCTCCTCCGGCGGCGCCTGTTCCAGGACGGTGTGCACGTTGGTGCCGCTGATGCCGAACGAGGAGACGGCGGCGCGCCGGGGCCGGTCGCCGGCCGGCCAGGGCCGGGCCTCGGTGAGCAGCGCGACCGTGCCGGCGGACCAGTCGACGTGCGGGGTGGGCTCGTCCACGTGCAGGGTGGGCGGCAGCACGCCGGCCCGCATGGCGAGGACCATCTTGATCACGCCGGCGACGCCGGCGGCGGCCTGGGTGTGGCCGAGGTTCGACTTGACCGAGCCGAGCCACAGTGGCCGGTCGGTGTCGCGGTCCCGGCCGTAGGTGGCGATCAGCGCCTGCGCCTCGATCGGGTCGCCGAGCGTGGTGCCGGTGCCGTGCGCCTCGACCGCGTCGACCTGGTCGGGGGCGAGTCCGGCGTTGGCCAGGGCCTGCCGGATGACCCGCTGCTGGGCCGGCCCGTTGGGCGCGGTCAGCCCGTTGGACGCGCCGTCGGAGTTGACCGCGCTGCCCCGCACCACGGCGAGGACCGGGTTGCCGTCGCGGCGGGCGTCGGAGAGCCGTTGCAGCACCAGCAGGCCGACGCCCTCGCCCCAGCCGGTGCCGTCGGCGGCGCCGGCGAACGGCTTGCACCGGCCGTCGGCGGCCAGGCCGCGCTGCCGGGAGAAGCCGACGAAGATGCCGGGAGTGGCCATCACGGTGGCGCCGCCCGCGAGGGCCAGGTCGCACTCCCCCGCCTGCAACGCCTGGGCGGCCAGGTGCAACGCGACGAGCGACGCGGAGCAGGCGGTGTCGACGGTGACGGCCGGGCCGTGCAACCCGAAGGTGTACGCGAGCCGCCCGGAGATGACGCTGGCGGAGACGCCGGTGGCGAGGTAGTTCTCGTCGCCGTCGCCGGCGGCCAGCAGCAGCGAGCCGTAGTCCTGCCCGTTGGTGCCGACGTAGACGCCGGTGCGGCTGCCACGCAGCCCGGCCGGGTCGAGGCGGGCGCGTTCGAACGCCTCCCAGGCGGTCTCCAGCAGCAGCCGCTGCTGCGGGTCCATGGCCACCGCCTCGCGCGGGCTGATGCCGAAGAACGCCGGGTCGAACTCCCCGGCCCCGGTCAGGAAGCCGCCCTCGCACACGTAGCTGGTGCCGAGGTGCTCCGGGTCCGGGTGGTACAGCTCGGCGACGTTCCAGCCGCGCTCCTGCGGCATCGTCGACAGCGCGTCGGTGCCGCCGGCCACCAGCTCCCACAGCTGTTCGGGGGTGGCGACGCCGCCGGGGAAGCGGCAGCTCATCGCCACGATGGCCACCGGCTCGCGGTGCCGGTCGACGTCGGCGGCGACGACCGCGCCGCCGGTCGGGTCGGCGGTGAGGCCGTGCAGGTGGGCGGCGAGTTCGGCGACCGTGGGGTGGTCGAAGACGAGCGTGGCGGGCAGCGTCGCGCCGGTCTCGGCGGCGAGCCGGTTGCGCAGCTCGACCGCGGTGAGCGAGTCGAAGCCGAGGTCGCGGAACGTGCGGTCGGGCAGCGGCCGGCCGGCCGGGTGGCCGAGCACCAGCGCGACCTGGGCGCGGACCAGTTCGGTGAGCTGCGGCAGGGACCGGCCGACCACCACGGCCGGGGTCACCACGGCGGGTCCGGCCGGCACGCCGGGCAGCCCGGTGAGCAGCGGCGCGGGCCGGCCGCGGGTGGCGGCGAGGCGTCCCCAGTCGACGTCGGCGACGGTGAGCGCCGGTCCGGCGCCGACGACGCGGCCGAGCGCGGCGGCGGCCTGCTCGGCCGGGAGCGGGTGCACGCCGCCCCGGACCAGCCGGGCGGTGAGGTCGGCGCTGGCGGCGGCCATGCCCTCGGCGGCCCAGGCGCCCCAGGCGACCGCGGTGGCGGGCAGCCCGAGGTCGTGGCGCCAGGTGGCGAACGCGTCCACGAACGCGTTGGCCGCCGCGTAGTTGCCCTGCCCGGCGCTGCCGATCACGCCGGCGAGCGAGGAGAAGAGCACGAACGCGTCGAGGTCGCGGCCGGCGGTGGCGTCGTGCAGCGCCCGGGCGGCGCGGACCTTGGCGTCCAGCACCGCCTGTGTGCGGGGCAGGTCGAGGCCCTCGAGGATGCCGTCGTCGACGGCGCCGGCGGCGTGCACCACGGCGGTCAGCGCGGGCAGGTCGGCGACCAGCGCGGCGACCGCGGCGGAGTCGGTGACGTCGCAGCGGACCGCCCGCGCGCCGGGCAGCTCGGCGACCAGGTCGGCGACGCCGGGCGCGTCCGGGCCGCGCCGGGAGGCGAGCACGACGTCGGTCGCGCCGGCGTCGAGCAGCCAGCGACAGACCTGCCGCCCGAGCGCGCCGGTGCCGCCGGTGACCAGCACCGTGCCGGTGGGCCGCCAGCCGGGTCCGGCGGGCGGGGCGGCGGGCACGAGCCGCCGGCCGAAGGTGCCGTGCGCCCGGACGGCGACCTCGTCGTGGCCGCCGTCGGCGAGCACCGTGAGCAGCGCGTCGGCACTGGCCCGGTCCGGGGTGTCGCCGGCCGGCAGGTCGACCAGTCCGCCCCAGCGGTCGGGCTGTTCCAGCGCGACGACCCGGCCGAGTCCCCAGGCGGTGGCCGCGTACGGGTCGGTGAGCGGTTCCCCGCCGCCGACCGTGACCGCGCCCCGGGTCAGGCACCACAGCCGGCCCGACCGGCCGGTGTCGGCGAGCGCCTGGGTGAGCGTGAGCAGCAGCGCCGTCCCGGCCGGTACGGCGGGCGCGTCGGGTCGCGGCGCGTCCGGGGCGGGCAGGACGCAGAGCACCCCGCGCCAGCCCGGCTCGGGGTGGTCGCGCAGCAGGTCGGCCAGGGCGGCCCGGTCGGCGTCGGCGGGCACGGTGAGCAGGTCGACGTCGGCGCCGGCCCGGGCGAGCGGGGCGGCCCACGGTGCGGGGTCGTCGAGCGCGACGACCAGCCACCGGCCGGTCAGCGCCGGCGCCGGGGAGGGGTGGACCGGCTCCCAGACGACCCGGTAGGACCAGCCGTCCAGCGTGGCGTCGCGGTGCCGGGCCCGCCGCCAGGAGGAGAGCACCGGTACGGCCGGGGCGAGCGCGGCCACCGCCTCCGGGTCGTCCTGCACGGCCAGGTGGGACGCCACGGCGGGCAGGTCGCCGCGCTCCACGGCGGCCCAGAAGTCACCGTCGACGCCCTCGGTGGCCGTCGCGGGCGGGACGCCGCCGTCGCCGGCCCAGTAGCGGTGGCGGTGAAAGGCGTACGTGGGCAGGTCGGTGCGGCGGGCGCCGGCCCCGGTGAACCAGGTGGGCCAGGCGACCGGGTGGCCGTGGACGTGCAGGTCGGCCAGGGCGGCCAGCAGCGCCTCGGGTTCGGCGCGGTCGCCGCGTTGGACAGCGACGGCACGGACCGGTTCGTCGGGCAGGATGTCGGCGGTCAGCGGGGTGAGCACCGCGCGCGGCCCGATCTCCAGGAACGTGTCGACGCCGGCGGCGCGCAGCGCGCGGACCCCGTCGGCGTGGCGGACCGCCTCGCGGACGTGCCGCACCCAGTGCTCGGGGGTGCGGATCTCGTCCGGGTCGGCCAGGTCGCCGGTCAGGTTCGACACGACCGGCAGCGTCGGGGCGGCGAACGTCAGCCGGTCCAGGACGGCGCGGAAGCGGTCGAGCACCGGCGCCATGAGCGGGCTGTGGAAGGCGTGGCTGACGGTGAGCCGCCGGGTGCGCACGCCACGGTCCCGCCAGCGCCGTTCCGCAAGGTCGATCTCGTCGGCGGCGCCGGAGAGGACGACGGCGGCGGGGCCGTTGACGGCGGCGACGTCGATCGGCGCGTCCGGGTCGGTCAGGGTGGCGCGGACGTCGGCCTCGGTGGCGGCGACCGCGAGCATCGCGCCGCCGGCCGGCAGCGCCTGCATGAGCCGGCCGCGCGCGGCGACCAGCGCGGCGGCGTGTTCCAGCGACAGCACCCCGGCGACGTGGGCGGCGGTGACCTCGCCGATGGAGTGGCCGCCGACCAGGTCGGGGGTGACGCCGAACGACTCGACCAGCCGGAACAGCGCCACCTCGACCGCGAACAACCCGGCCTGGGTGAACGCGGTGCGGTCCAGCAGCGCGGCGTCGTCGGTGCCGTCGGCGGCGAACAGCACCTCCCTCAGCGGGCGCGGCAGCGCCCGGTCCAGGTGCCCGCACACCTCGTCCAGCGCGGCGGCGAACACCGGGAACGCCGCGTACAGCTCCCGACCCATGCCGGCGCGCTGCGCGCCCTGCCCGGAGAAGAGCACGGCGAGCTGGCCGCGCGGCGTACCGGTGCCGGTGACGACGGTGCCGGCCGGCTCGCCGGCGGCGAGCGCGCGCAGCCCGGCCACCAGGTCGTCGCGGCCGGCGGCGGCGAGCACGGCCCGGTGGTCGAGCACCGACCGGGACACCACCGAGGAGTACGCGACGTCGAGCGGCCGGACGTCGGGGTCGGCGTCGAGCCAGGCGGCCCAGCGCCCGGCCTGGGCGGCGAGGGCCTCCGGGGAGCGGGCGGAGAGCAGCACCGGGACGACCGGCCGGTCGACCGGCGCCGGCTCGTCCTCGGCGGGTTCCGGCTCCGGGGCCTGCTCCAGGATGGTGTGCGCGTTGGTGCCGGACACCCCGAACGAGGACACCGCCGCGCGGCGCGGACGGTCGACGGCCGGCCACGGCGTGGCCTCGGTGGCGAGCGCGACCGCCCCGGCGTCCCAGTCGATGTGCGGCGACGGCCGGTCCACGTGCAGCGTCGGCGGGACGACGCCGTGCCGCAGCGCCAGCACCATCTTGATCACGCCGGCGACGCCGGCGGCGGCCTGGGTGTGCCCGAGGTTCGACTTGACCGAGCCGAGCAGCACCGGCGGCGCGTCGCCCCGGTCCTGCCCGTACGTGGCCAGCAGTGCCTGCGCCTCGATCGGGTCGCCGAGCGTGGTGCCGGTGCCGTGCGCCTCCACCACGTCGACCTGTTCGGGGGTGAGCCGGGCGTTGGCGAGCGCCTGCCGGATCACCCGTACCTGGGAGGGGCCGTGCGGCGCGCTCAGCCCGTTGGACGCCCCGTCCTGGTTGACCGCGCTGCCCCGGATCACCGCGAGCACCGGATAGCCGTGCCGCTGGGCGTCGGAGAGGCGGGCCAGCAGCAGCATGCCGACGCCCTCGGACCAGCCGGTGCCGTCGGCGGCGGCGGCGAACGGCTTGCACCGGCCGTCGGCGGCGAGCCCGCGCTGGCGGCTGAACCCGACGAACACGGCCGGGGTGGGCATCACGGTGACGCCGCCGGCCAGGGCCAGTTCGCAGTCGGCGTTGCGTAGCGCCTGCACGGCCAGGTGGATCGCCACCGAGGAGGAGGAGCAGGCGGTGTCGATGGTGACCGCCGGCCCCTCCAGTCCCAGCGTGTAGGCGATCCGGCCGGAGACGATGCTGGTCGAGTTGCCGGTGAGCGAGTGCCCCTCGCCGTCCTGCCCGGCCTGGGCGAGGATCGCGTCGTAGCCGTGCGCGGCGGCGCCGACGAAGACGCCGGTGCGGCTGCCCCGCACGGCCGGCAGCGGCAGCCCGGCCCGTTCGAACGCCTCCCAGGTGGCCTCCAGCAGCAGCCGCTGCTGCGGGTCCATGGCGACGGCCTCGCGCGGGCTGATGCCGAACAGGTCGGCGTCGAAGTCGCCGGCGTCGTAGACGAAGCCGCCCTCGCGCACGTAGCTGGTGCCCGGGTGGTCGGGGTCGGGGTGGAAGAGCCGGTCGAGGTCCCAGCCCCGGTCGGCGGGGAACGGGCCGATCCCGTCGCCGCCGTCGCGGACGAGGTCCCACAGCTGCTCCGGCGACCCGACACCGCCGGGGTAGCGGCAGGTCATCGCCACGATGGCCACCGGCTCGGTGTCGCGCGCCTCCAGCGCCCGCAGCCGCCGCCGGGTGCGGCGCAGTTCCGAGGTCGTACGCTTCAGGTACTCGACGTACTTCTCGTCCTCGCTGTTCACCGTGGACCTACCTCACTCGGCGTGCCGATGTCGTCGCGGCCGTCGCTCAAGACGTCTCCAGCTCGCGGTCGATCAGGTCGAAGATGTTCTCGGTGGTGGCCGACTCCAGGTCGTCGTCGTCCGCGTCGGCCTGCCGGGCGGTCAGCCGGTCCAGCAGGCCGTGCAGCCGCTCGGTGATCCCGCGGTAGGCCTCGTCGTCCGGGTCCAGCCCGGCCAGCGCCGCCTCCAGCCGGTCCAGGTCCGGCCCGAGACCCGCCGACCGGTCGGCCGGGCCGTCGGGTACGGCGATCCGGGTGGCCAGGTGCGCGGCGAGCGCGGCCGGCGTCGGGTTGTCGAACACCAGCGTCGCCGGCAGTCGCAGCCCGGTGGCGGCGCCGAGCCGGTTGCGCAGTTCGACGGCGGTGAGGGAGTCGAAACCGAGTTCCCGGAACGCGCGGTCGGGTTCCACCGCGTCCGGGTCGCCGGCGCCGAGCACCACCGCGACGTGGGTCAGCACCAGCTCGCGCAGCGCGCGATCGCGCTTGTCGGTGGAGAGGCCGCGCAGCGTGTCGGCGAACGCCGGGCCGCCGGCCGCCTCGGTGACGGCGCCGCGTCGGGCGCCGGCCCGGACCAGGGCGGTGAGCAGCGGGTGGACCGGGCCGCCGGTGGGGCGGGTGCTGATCCGCGCGGGCATCAGGGTGGGTCGTTCCGAGCGCCAGGTGGCGTCGAACAGGGCCAGCGCCTCGTCGTCGGTGAGCGCCACCAGGCCGCTGCGTTCCAGCCGGCGCCGGTCGACCGCGCCGAGGTGGCCGGTGATGCCGCTGGCCGTGGCCCACAGGCCCCAGACCAGGGAGACCCCGGGCAGACCGAGGGAGCGCCGGTGGTCGGCGAGCGCGTCGAGGAACGCGTTGCCGGCGGCGTAGTTGCCCTGGCCCGGGCCGCCCATCAGGCCGGCGGCGGCGGAGTAGAGCACGAACGCGGTCAGCTCGTGGTCCCGGGTGGCGCGGTGCAGGTTCCAGGCCGCGTCGACCTTGGGACGCAGCACCGCGGCGAGCCGGTCCGGGGTGAGCGACTCGACGGTGGCGTCGTCGACGACACCGGCGGTGTGCACCACGGCGCGCAGCGGGTGCCGGGCGTCCACCAGGGACAGCACGTCGGCGACGGCGTCCGGGTCGGCCAGGTCGGCGGCGACCAGTTGCACCTCCGCGCCGCCGGCCTTGAGGTCGGCGAGCAGCTCGTCGGCGCCCTCGGCGTCCGGGCCGCGCCGGCTGACCAGCAGCAGGTGCCGGGCGCCGTGGGTGGCGACCAGGTGGCGGCAGAGCAGCGCGCCGAGCGTGCCGGTGGCGCCGGTGACCAGGACGGTGCCGTCGAGCCGGGGCGTGGGCGGGATGCTCAGCGTCAGCTTGCCCACGTGCCGGGCCTGGCTGAGGAAGCGGAACGCCTCGGGGGCGCGCCGGACGTCCCAGGTGCGCCGCGGCAGCGGTCGCAGCGCGCCGTCGGCGAACAGCGCCATCAACCGCTCCAGCATCCGGCCGACGACGGCCGGGCCGGCCGCCATCAGGTCGAAGCCCTGGTAGCTGACGCCGGGGTGGTCGGCGGCGACGCGGGCCGGGTCGCGCGGGTCGGTCTTGCCCATCTCGACGAACCGGCCGCCCCGGTCGAGCAGCCGCAGCGACGTGTCGACGTACGCGCCGGCGAGCGAGTTGAGCACGACGTCGACGCCGCGGCCGGCGCGGCGGGCGCGGAACTCGTCGGCGAAGTCGAGGGAGCGGGAGGAGGCGATGTGGTCGTCGTCGAGGCCGGTGGCCCGCAGCACCGGCCACTTGGCGGGGCTGGCCGTGCCGTAGACCTCGGCGCCGAGATGGCGGGCGATCTGCACGGCGGCCATGCCGACACCGCCGGTGGCGGCGTGCACCAGCACCGACTCCCCGGCGGTCAGCCGGGCCAGCTCGACCAGGCCGTACCAGGCGGTCAGGAAGACCACCGGGACGCCGGCCGCCTCGGCGTACGACCAGTCGTCGGGGATCCGGGTGACCATGCGGTGGTCGGTGACGGCGACGGTGGCGAACGAGCCGGCGAAGATGCCCATCACCCGGTCGCCGGGGGCCAGCCCGGTGACACCGGGGCCGACCTCGCGCACCACGCCGGCGCCCTCGCTGCCCAGCACCTGCTGGTCGGGGACCATGCCGAGGGCGAGCACGACGTCGCGGAAGTTCAGCCCGGAGGCACGCATCTCGACCGCGACGTGTCCGGCCGGCACCGCGCCCTCCCCGACCGGGACGGGCAGCAGCGCCAGGTTCTCCAGCGTGCCCGTCTCGGTCACGTCGAGCCGCCACGGCTGTCCGCCGGCGGGGGGTGCCAGCACGCCGGTGTCGCGGGCCCGGACCAGCCGGGGCGCGAGGGCGGCGCCGTCGCGCAGCGCGAGCTGCGGCTCGCCGGACGCCACCGCGGCGGGCACCGCGGCCCGCGAGGCGGCGGTGTCGTCGAGGTCGAGCAGCGTGAACCGTCCGGGGTGCTCGGACTGGGCGGAGCGGACCAGTCCCCACACCGCGGCGTGGGCCAGGTCGCGCGGCGCCTCGCCGGGCGCGGCGGCGACCGCGCCCCGGGTGGCCACGACCAGGCGGGCCGCCTCCAGGCGCGGCTCGGCCAGCCACTGGTGGATCCGGGCGAGGGTGTCGCGGGTGGCGTCGTGGGCGTCCGCGTCGGCCCGCTCCGGGTCCGGCGTCGCCGGACCGCCACGCAGGTCGACCACGACCTGGGGTACGTCGTCGCCCCGGTCCACCGCAGCGAGGAGCGCGGCCAGGTCGGGGTGGGTGCTCACCCGGTGGCCGGCGTCGGCCAGCTCGGCGGCATCGGGACTGCTGCCGAGCAGCGCCCAGTGGGCCGGGGCCGGGGCGTCGGTGGACGGCAGCGGGGTCCAGTCCAGGTGGAACACGGAGGTGCGGCGCAGCGCGGCCGCGTCGTCGTGGCCGGCGCCGACCGGCCGGAACGTCAGCGACCCGACGGTGGCGACCGGGCGGCCGGCCGGGTCGGCGAGGGTGACGGCGACGGTGTCCGGGCCGAGCGAGCGGATGGTGACCCGCAGCCGGGTGGCGCCGTGGGCGTGCAGCGTGACCGCGCGGAACGTGAACGGCAGCCACCCGCTGCCGGCGTCGGCGGGGGCGCCGAGCAGCGCGGTGGGGCCGGTGGCGTGCAGGGCGGCGTCGAACAGCGCCGGGTGCAGGCCGAACCGGGACGCCTCGGCGGCCTGCGTCTCGGGCAGCGTCACCTCGGCGTACACCTCGTCGCCGTGTCGCCAGACGCGGTGCAGGCAGCGGAACGCGGGGCCGTAGGTGAGGCCGGCGCCGGCGGTGCGGGCGTACCAGTCGTCCAGGTCGGCGTCGACCTCGACGGCGCCGGCCGGCGGCCACTCCCCGGGTGCGGGCGTCGGCTCGGTGGCCTGCGGGGTCAGCAGGCCCTCGGCGTGCCGGGTCCATTCGGCGGCGGGGTCGTCGGCGGGGCGGGAGTGCAGCGTGACGGCGCGTTCGCCGGTGTCGCCGGGCGCGCCGACGCGGACCTGCACCTGGACGGCGCCGGTGGGCGGGAGCACGAGCGGGCTGATCAGGGTGAGGTCGGCGACCTGGCCGGCGTCGACCTCGTCGCCGGCGCGGATCACCATGTCGGCGACGGCGGTGCCGGGGACGACCACGGTGCGGCCGACGACGTGGTCGGCCAGCCACGGGTGGGTACGCGTGGACAGCCGGCCGGTGAGGACCACGGTCTGGTCGTCGGCGACCGGCAGCGCGGCGCTGAGCAGGGGGTGCGCGGTGTCCTGGAGGCCGGCGGAGGCGACGTCGTGCGCGGGCTGGACGGTGGTGGTGGTGAGCCAGTAGCGCTTCCGGTCGAACGCGTAGGTGGGCAGGTCGACGGTGGGCGCGGGGGCCAGGACCCGGCCGAGGTCGACGGGTAGGCCGATGGTGTGGGCGGTGGCGAGACTGGTCAACAGCCGCCTCGCGTCGTCGTCACCGCGGCGCAACGTGGACAGGGCGTGGCCGGTGGTGTCGGTGTCGTCGAGGATCGCCGTCACCGGCAGCGTGAGCACCGGATGCGCGGACACCTCCACGAACGTGGCGTGCCCCGCCCCGATCGCCGTGCGCACCGCGGCATCGAAGCGGACGGGTTGACGCAGGTTGGTGTACCAGTAGCCGCCGTCCATGCCCTGCGGGTCGGCCCACTCCCCCGTCACCGACGACACCATCCGCACACCGCCCGGCTGCGGCGACAGGCCCGCCAGGTCGGTGAGCATCCGCTCGCGGATCCGCTCCACGGCCGGGTTGTGCGAGGCGTAGTCGAACGGCACCGGCTTCGCCCGCACCCCCTCGGCCACCCACGACTCCCGCAGATCGGCCAGAGTGTCCGGCGGGCCGGACACCACCACGTGAGCAGGCCCGTTCACCACCGCCACGACCGTGCCCGCCAGCCCTTCGATCCGCGCGGCCACCTCCGCCCCGGGCAGATCGACCGCGAGCATCCCGCCCGAACCGGCCAGGGTGGACAACGCGCGCGCCCGCAGGATCACCGCCCGCGCCGCGTCGTCGAGCGACAGCACCCCGGCCACGCAGGCGGCGGCCATCTCCCCCTGCGAATGCCCGATCACCACACCCGGCTGCACACCGGCCGCCCGCCACACCTGCGCCAGCGACACACCCACGGCGAACAACACCGGCTGCAGGATCTCCACCCGCTCCAACCAGGCATCGTCCGCACCGGTGAGCACCGACACCAGATCCACATCGAGATACGGCGCGAACGCCCGCTGACACTCGGCAAGACGCGCGTCGAACGGTGCGCACCGGCCCACCAGACCCGCCGCCATCCGCACCGACTGACCACCCTGACCCGGAAACACGAACACCGGGCCTGGCCCGTGCTCGGCCACCGAGCCCGTCACGACGGTCCCGGCCGGCGTGCCCGAGGCCAGGGCGTCCAGGCCGGCCAGCAGCTCCGGGCCGGTCGTGCCGAGCACGGCGGCGCGGTGGTCGAACGCCGAACGCGTCGTCGCCAGGGACCAGGCCACCGCCTCCGGATCGACGTCGTCCCCGGCGCGCAGGTGCGCGGCCAGCCGGGCAGCCTGCGCGGCCACGCCGGTACGGGTCCGCGCCGACAGCGGCCAGGCCGTGACCTCGGTGTCCACCAGGCCCGGCGCAGTGGGAACGGATCGGGTGTCCGGCTCGTCGGCCTGCTCGACGACCACGTGGGCGTTGGTGCCGGAGATGCCGAACGACGACACCGCCGCCCGACGCGGCCGCTGCACCACCGGCCACGGACGGGCCTCGGTCACCAACTCCACCGACCCCGCCGACCAGTCGATGTGCGGCGACGGCGCGTCCACGTGCAGCGTGGCCGGGACGACGCCGTGGCGCATGGCGAGGACCATCTTGATGATGCCGGCCACGCCGGCGGCGGCCTGGGTGTGGCCGATGTTCGACTTGACCGAGCCGAGCAGCAGCGGCGTGTCCCGGTCCTGCCCGTACGTGGCGAGGACCGCCTGCGCCTCGATCGGGTCACCCAAGGTGGTGCCGGTGCCGTGCGCCTCCACCACGTCCACGTCCGAGGTGGACAGCCCCGCGTCCGCCAACGCCGCCCGGATCACCCGCTGCTGCGACGGCCCGTTCGGCGCGGTCAGGCCGTTGGACGCGCCGTCGGAGTTGACCGCCGAGCCGCGCACCACCGCGAGCACCGGGTGGCCGTGGCGGCGGGCCTCGGAGAGCCGCTCCAGGAGCAGCACGCCGACGCCCTCGCCCCAGCCGGTGCCGTCGGCGGCGGCGGCGAACGCCTTGACCCGCCCGTCGGCCGCCAGGCCGCGCTGGCGGGAGAACTCGACGAACAGCCCCGGCGTGGCCATCACGGTCACGCCGCCGGCCAGGGCCAGGTCGCACTCGCCCCGGCGCAGCGCCTGCACGGCCAGGTGGAACGCGACCAGCGACGACGAGCAGCCGGTGTCCACCGACACGGACGGCCCCTCCAGGCCCAGCGCGTACGACACCCGGCCGGAGACCACGCTGGCCGCGTTGTCGGTGCCGCCGAAGCCGGCCGCCTCGTCGGCGGCGACGAGCAGCAGCGCCCGGTAGTCCTGGCCGTTGGTGCCGGCGAACACGCCGGTGCGGGAGCCGCGCAGCGACTCCGGCACCACGCCGGCCCGCTCGATCGCCTCCCAGGACGCCTCCAGCAGCAGCCGCTGCTGCGGGTCCATGGCGGCGGCCTCCCGCGGCGAGATGCCGAAGAAGGCCGGGTCGAAGTCGCCCGCGTCGTGCACGAACGCGCCCTGGTCGGTGTACGTGGTGCCGGCCGCCGCCGGGTCGACGTCGACGAGCGTGTCCGGGTCCCAGCCCCGGTCGGTGGGAAAGTCCCCGACCGTGTCCACGCCGTCGGCGACGATCCGCCACAGCCCTTCCGGGTCGCTGACCCCGCCGGGGAAGCGGCAGGCCATGGCCACCACGGCCACCGCCTCCTCGCCCGCGACGGTGGTCACCGGGTCGGTCGACGCGGGCGCCGGCTCGCCGCCGAGCAGCGTGGTCAGCAGCATCCGGGCCAGCGCCACCGGGCTGGGATGGTCGAAGACCAGCGTGGTGGGCAGCGGCTGGCCGGTCGCGGCGACCAGCCGGTTGCGCAGCTCCACCGCGGTCAGTGAGTCGAAGCCGAGGTCCCGGAACGCGGTGCCGGGCGGGATCGCGGCGGCATCGGCGTGTCCGAGCACGTCGGCGGCGAGGTCCCGGACCAGGTCGGTGAGCGTCTCCTCGCGCCGGGCCGCGCCCAGCCCGGCGAGCCGGGCCCGCAGGGCGGCGGCCGGACCGTCGTCGGCGTCGTCGGCCGGAGCGCCGCCGTCGAGCGCGGCCCTGGCCTCCGGTACGCCCTCCAGCAGCGGCCGGCGCCGGGCGGAGGCGTACGCCGGGGCGAACCGGGACCAGTCCACGTCGGCGACGGTGAGCGTCACGTCGTCGTGGTCGAGGGCCTGTCGCAGGGCGCTCATCGCCACGTCGGCGTCCATCGGCGGCACGCCGCGGCGGCGCAGCGCGCGGTCGGAGTCGGCGACGTGCATGCCGCCCTCGCCCCAGGAGCCCCAGGCGATCGCGGTGCCGGCGAGCCCGTCGCCGTGCCGCCGCTGCGCCAGCGTGTCCAGGTAGGCGTTGCCGGCCGCGTACGCCGCCTGTCCGGCGCTGCCCCAGGTGGCGGCGATAGACGAGTAGAGGACGAACGCGTCCAGGTCGTCGCCGGCGAGCAGTTCGTGCAGGTGCGCCGCGCCGGCGACCTTGCCGGCGGTCACCTCGGCCAGTTCGGCGGGCGTGACGTCGGCGAGCGGGGTGGTCTGGGGAAGCCCGGCGGTGTGCAGCACGGCGCGGATCGGCGGGCCGGCGGCGCGGAGCCGGTCGAGCAACGCGGCGACCGCGTCCCGGTCGGCGAGGTCGCACGCGGCGACGGTCACCCGGGCGCCGCGGTCGCGCAGCTCGGCGGCGAGGTCGGCCGCGCCGGGCGCGTCCGGGCCGCGCCGGCTGACCAGCACCACGTGTTCGGCACCGGCCTCGGCGAGCCAGCGGGCGGCGCGCGCGCCGAGGCCGCCGGTGCCGCCGGTGACCAGGACGGTTCCGGTGGGCGTGAACCGGCGTACCGGGGCTCGGTCGCCGATCGGCGCGCGGACCAGGCGGCGGACCAGGACGCCGGGGCCGCGTACCGCGATCTGGTCCTCGCCGGGCGGCGCGGCCAGCAGCGCGGTGAGCCGGCCGGCGGCGCGGGCGTCGGGCGCGGCGGGCAGGTCGACCAGGCCGCCCCAGCGGTGCGGGGCCTCCACGCCGACCACCCGGCCGAGTCCCCACAGCGCACCCTGGCCGGGGTCGGTGCCCCGGTCGTACGCGGTGGCGGCGACGCCGTTGCGGGTGACCAGCCACAGGGGCGCGTCGAGGCCGGCGTCGCCGAGGGCCTGGGTCAGGGTGAGCGTGGCGGCCAGGCCGGGCAGGAGCGCACCGTCCGCCGGCTCCCACGCGAGCAGCGAGACCACGCCGGCGACGGCGCCGCCGGCGGACCCGGCGGGATCGGCGTCGGCCGCCTCGGTGTCGGCGACGCGAGCCCGGTCGGACGCGGCGGGGGCGGCGGATGCGGCGGGCGTGGGACGTTCGGTGAGCGCGGCGACGAGCGCGGTCCGGTCGCCGTCGGGCGCCACGGTCAGCGGACGCACGTCGGCGCCGGCGGCGGCGAGCGCGTCGCGCACGGCGGTGACGGCCGGGTCGTCCTGGTGGCCGGCGGGCAGCGCCAGCAGCCACGTCCCGTCCAGCGGGGCGGCGGCGGGCTCACCGGCGGCCTGCCACTCGACGCGGTAGCGCCAGCCGTCGAGCCGGCCGTGCTCCTGCTGCCGCCGCCGCCAACCGGCGAGGACGGGCAGCAGCGTCCGCAGCGACTCGTCCGCGTCGGCGTCGTCGTCGACCGCCAGGGTGTCGCGCAACGCGTCCAGGTCGGCGCGGTCGACGGCGTCCCAGAAGCGGTGGTCGAGCAGGCCGGCGGCGACGGCCGGGGCGGCCGGTTCGCCGGCGGGTACCCAGTAGTGCTGCCGTTGGAACGGGTAGGTGGGCAGGTCGACGAGGCGGCCGGGGTGGCCGGCGAAGGCGGGCCGCCAGTCCACCGCCGTCCCGGCGGTGTGCAGGGCGGCGAGGGACCGGTGGAACCGGTCGAGGCCGCCCTCGTCGCGGCGCAGGCTGCCGGTGACCGTGACCGCGCCCGGCCCGGTGACGGCCTCGGCGCTGTCCTGCACCGCCATGGTCAGCACCGGGTGCGCGCTGACCTCGACGAACGTGCGGTACCCGGCGGCGGCGAGGTCACGGACCGCGTCGTCGAAGCGGACCGTCTCGCGCAGGTTGCGGTACCAGTAGTCGGCGTCGAGGCCGGCGGTGTCCGTCCAGTCACCGGTCACAGTGGAGCGGAACCGCACGGTGCCGGTGCGGGGTTCGATGGCGGCGAGCCGGGCCAGGAGGTGCTCGCGCAGCGGTTCGACGTGCGCGGAGTGGGAGGCGTAGTCCACCGGCACCCGCCGTACCCGCACCCCACCGGACTCGTAGTGCGCCACCAGCTCGTCCAGGGCGGCGGCGTCGCCGGAGACCACCACCGAGGTCGGCCCGTTCACCGCGGCGAGCGCGACCCGCCCGTCCCACCGACCGATCGTCTCGGTGGCCTCGTCGGCGGTGGTCGCCACCGACACCATGCCACCGTCACCGGCCAGCTCCGCGATGACCCGGCTGCGCAACGCCACCACCGCGGCGGCGTCGTCCAGGCTGAGCCCGCCGGCCACGTACGCGGCGGCGATCTCACCCTGCGAGTGACCGACCACCGCCGACGGGTGCACACCGTAGGACCGCCACAACGCGGCGAGGGACACCCCGACCGCGAACAGCGTCGGCTGCACCACGTCCACCCGCGCCAGCGACGGCGCGTCCGGTACGCCGCGCACCACGTCGAGCAGCGACCAGTCCACGTACGGGCGCAGCGCCTGCGCGCACGCGGTCAGCTCCGCCGCGAACACCGGGGCGGTGGCGAGCAGGTCGGCGGCCATGCCGGTCCACTGCGAACCCTGGCCGGGAAAGACGAACGCCACCTCGCCCGCCTCCCGGGCGGCCCCGGTGACGAGCTGCGGGGCGGGCCGGTCGTCGGCGAGCGCGTCCAGCGCGGCGGCCAGCTCGTCCCGGTCGGCGGCGAGCACCACGGCGCGGTGCTCCAGCGGCGAGCGGGACACCACCGACGTCCAGGCGACGTCGGCCGGCGCGAGCGCCGGGTCGGCGGCCAGGCGCGCGGACCAGCGCGCGGCCTGCTGGCGCAGCGCGGTGCGGGTCCGGCCGGTGACCAGCACCGGCGCGGTCCGGTCGGCCGGGGTGGCCGGCGCGGTGGCCTCCTCGGTGGGCTGTTCCAGGATCAGGTGGGTGTTGGTGCCGCTCATCCCGAACGAGGAGACGGCGGCGCGGCGGGGGCGGTCGACAGCCGGCCACGGCGTCGGCTCGGTGACCAGGCGGACCGCGCCGGCGGTCCAGTCGACGTGCGGCGTGGGTTCGTCGACGTGCAGCGTGGCCGGCACGATCCCGTGCCGCATGGCGTGGACCATCTTGATGATCCCGGCGATGCCGGCGGCGGCCTGGGAGTGGCCGAGGTTCGACTTGACCGACCCGAGCAGCAGCGGCGTGGACCGGTCCTGCCCGTACGTGGCCAGCAGCGCCTGCGCCTCGATCGGGTCGCCGAGCACGGTGCCGGTGCCGTGGGCCTCCACCACGTCCACCAGGTCGGGGGTGAGCTTCGCGCCGGCCAACGCCGCCCGGATGACCCGCTGCTGGGAGGGGCCGTTCGGGGCGGTCAGTCCGTTGGACGCGCCGTCGGAGTTCACCGCCGAGCTGCGGATCACCGCGAGCACCGGGTGGCCGTTGCGGCGGGCGTCGCTGAGCCGTTCCAGCAGCAGCATGCCGACGCCCTCGGACCAGCCGGTGCCGTCGGCGGCGGCGGCGAACGACTTGCACCGCCCGTCGGCGGCCAGGCCGCGCTGGCGGGAGAACTCGACGAACGGGCCGGGGGTGGCCATCACCGTCGCGCCGCCGGCCAGCGCCAGCCCGCACTCACGTTCCCGCAGCGCCTGGCAGGCCAGGTGCACCGCGACCGACGACGACGAGCAGGCGGTGTCCACAGTGATCGACGGTCCCTCCAGGCCGAACGTGTAGGCGAGCCGGCCGGAGACCACGCTGGCGGCGGTGCCGGTGAGCACATACCCCTCGGCGTTCGGCGCGCGGTGCAGCACGGCGGCGTAGTCCTGCCCGGACGTGCCGACGAAGACACCGGTGCGGCTGCCGCGCAGCGACAGCGGCGCCACGCCGGCCCGTTCGAACAGCTCCCAGGTGACCTCCAGCAGCAGCCGCTGCTGCGGGTCCATGGCGACCGCCTCGCGGGGGGACACGCCGAACAGCGCGGCGTCGAACTGCCCGGCGTCGGTCAGGAACCCGCCGGAGGCGGTGTACGAGGTGCCGGCGTTCTCCGGGTCGGGGTGGTGCAGCAGGTCGAGGTCCCAGCCCCGGTCGGCGGGGAAGTCGCCGATCGCGTCGCCACCGTCGGCGACGAACCGCCACAGCTGTTCCGGGGTGGTGATCCCGCCGGGGTAGCGGCAGCTCATCGCCACCACGGCGACCGGCTCGGACTCCTGGGCGGTGACCTCGCGCAACCGCTGGCGGGTCTGGTGCAGCTCGGTGACGACCCGGGTCAGGTACTCCCGGAGTCGCTGCTCGTCCCCCGCCGGTCCGGTGCTGCCCACTGCCGTGTCCGCCATGGTCGATCTCGCTCCCTGGTGTGCCACGCGTGCCTCAGGACAGCCCGAGATCGCGGTCGAGAAGGTCGAAGAGCTCCTGGTTGCTGGCCGTCCGCAACCGGTCGGCCACGTCGCCGGCCGGCTCGTCCGGTTCGTCGGCGCCGAGGCGTTCCAGCAGCCGTTGCAGCCGCATGGTGATCCGCACCCGGCCGAGGTCGTCGCGCTCGCGCAGCGTGAGCGCCTCCTCCAGCCGGTCCAGCTCCTCGCCGGTGGGCAGCTCGCCCACCGACGCCTCGTCGACGAGCTGGGCGCGCAGGTGTTCGGCGAGGGCCTGCGGGGTCGGGTAGTCGAACACCACCGAGCTGGCTGGGGCGAGGCCGGTGAGCCGGACCAGCCGGCCGCGCAGCTCCACCGCGGTCAGCGAGTCGAACCCGAGGTCCCGGAACGGCCGGTCGGCGTCGAGGGCGTACGGGCTGTCGTGGCCGATCACCTCGGCCGCGGCGGCCCGGATCAGGTCCACCAGCAGCCGGTTCTGCTCGGTGGTGGTGAGGTCGGCCAGGCGCTTGCGCAGCGCGGCGAGCGTCTCCGTGCCGCCGGTGTCGGCCGGGTCGGTCCCGGCGGCCGGCGTCGCCACCTCGGGCAGGTCGGCGATCAGCGGGCGGGGTCGGGCGGCGGCGAAGACCGGGGCGAAGCGCGCCCAGTCGACGTCGGCGACGGTGAGCACCGGGCCGTCACCCTCGATCGCGGCGCGCAGCGCGGCCATCGCCGGTTCCCGGTCCAGCAGGGTGACGCCGCGCCGGCTCATCGCGGTGGCGTGGTCGTCGCTGACCATGCCGCCGCCAGCCCACGGTCCCCAGTCGACCGACACCACCCGGGCCCGACCCGCCGGGCGGGACTGCGCCCAGGCGTCGAGGAAGGCGTTGCCCGCCGCGTACGCGCCGTGGTCGCCGACGCCCCAGGTGGCGGCGATGGAGGAGAAGTAGACGACCAGGTCCAGCGGCTCCGGGTCGAGCAGCTCGTCGAGGTGGCGGGCGCCGGCGGTCTTGCCGGAGACCACGTCGGCGAGTTCGTCGGTGGTGACCGCGCGCAGCGGGTTGAGCCGGCCGACGCCGGCGGCGTGCACCACCGCCCGTACGGTCTCGCCGTCGGCGCGCAGCGCGTCGACCAGCCGGGCGACGGCGGCCCGGTCGGCCAGGTCGCAGGCGAGCACGCGGGCGTGCGCGCCGAGGTCGGCCAGCTCGGCGACGGTGTCGGCGACGCCGGGGGCGTCCGGTCCGCGCCGGCTGACCAGGATCAGCCGGCGGGCGCCGTGCCGGGCGAGCCAGCCGGCGGCGTACCGGCCGATGGCGCCGGTGCCGCCGGTGACGAGCACGGTGTCGGGGGGCTGCCAGGCCGGCGTGTCCGGCCGGTCGGGGCGGGGCGCGCGGGTCAGTCGGCGCAGGTGCACGCCGGACGGGCGGACCGCGAGCTGGTCCTCGCCGTCGGCGTTGGTCAGCGCCCGGATCAGGTGGTCCCCGGCGCCGCCGTCGAGATCGGCCGGCAGGTCGATCAGCCCACCGGCGTGCGCCGGGTGTTCCAGCGCGGTGACCAGGCCCAGGCCCCAGGTGGTGGCCTGGGCGGGGCGGGTGAGCGGGTCGCCCGCGCCGGTGCTGACCGCCTGCCGGGTGAGCAGCCACAGCGGTCCGGTGGGCGCGGCGTCGGTGACGGCCTGGACGAGGGTCAGGTTGCCGGTGAGTCCGGCCGGCACGGCCGGATGGTCCGGGTGCGGGCGCTCGTCCAGGGCGAGCAGCGAGACGACGCGGGTCGGCCCGTCCGGCAGGTGGTCGGCCAGCTCGGCACGGGTGACGGTGGCCGGGTCGACGGTGAGCACGCGGGCGTCGCCGCCGTGGTCGCCGATCAGCGCGGCGATCCGGCCCGCCGCGTCGGCCGCGTCGTCGGACGTCACGAGCAGCCAGTCACCGGCGGCGGGGCCGGCGGTGAGCTGCCGCCGGGGCCAGGTGATCCGGTAGCGCCAGCCGTCGGCGGCCGCGTCGGCGCGTCGCCGCTGGTGCCAGTCGGCGAGTGTGGGGAGCTGGTCGCGCAGCGGCCGGTCGGGGTCGACGCCGAACCGGGTCGCCAGGGCGTCGCCGTCGCCGGCGGTGACGACCTGCCAGAACGCGTCGTCGACCGGGTCGGCGAGGGCCGGCGCGGCCACGCCGACCAGTTCGCCGTCGCCGACCGGCCAGTACCGCCGGCGCCGGAACGGGTAGGTGGGCAGGTCGACCGGCTCGGCGGCGGGCAGCAGCGCGGCCCAGTCCACCGGCACGCCGTGGCAGTGCAGCCGGGCCAGCGCGCCGAGCAGGGCGTCGACCTCGTCGCGGCCGCGGCGCTGCACGCCGGTGACCAGCGGGCCGCCGTCGGGCAGCGCGTCCGCGGCCAGCGCGGTGAGCACCGTGTCCGGGCCGATCTCCAGCAGCGTGCCCACGCCGAGGTCGCGCAGGTGGGTGACGGTGTCGCCGAAGCGCACCGCCTCGCGGACGTGCCGGACCCAGTAGTCGGGGGTGCAGACCAGGTCGGCGTCGGCGACCCGACCGGTCAGGTTCGACACCAGCGGCACCGTCGGCGGGGCGTAGGCGAGGCCGGCGGCGACGGTGGCGAACTCGGCCAGCATCGGCTCCATCAGCGGGCTGTGGAACGCGTGGCTGACGGCGAGCCGCTTCACCCGTACGCCGAGGGTGGTGAAGTGGTCGGCGAGCGCGGCCAGCGCGTCGTCGGCGCCGGCGACCACGACGGCGGCCGGACCGTTCACCGCGGCGATCGCGGCCCGGTCGGCGTGGCCGGTGAGCGCGTCGGTCACCTCGGTCTCGCCGGCGGCGACGGCGAGCATGCCGCCGCCGGCCGGCAGCGCCTGCATGAGCCGGCCGCGCTGGCCGACGAGCGTGCACGCGTCGGCCAGGGTGAGCACCCCGGCGACGTGGGCGGCGGTGATCTCACCGACCGAGTGCCCGGCGACCAGGTCGGGACGTACCCCCCAGTCGGTGAGCTGCCGGTGCAGCGCCACCTCGACGGCGAAGAGCCCGGCCTGGGTGAAGGCGGTCTGGTCCAGCAGCGCGGCCTCGGCGCTGCCCTCGGGCGCGAACAGCACGCTCTTGAGCGGGCGGGGCAGGTGCGCGTCGAGGTGCTGGCAGACCTCGTCGAGCGCCTCGGCGAAGGCGGGCAGCGCCTGGTAGAGCTCCCGGCCCATCCCGGCGTGCTGGGCGCCCTGCCCGGAGAAGAGCACGGCGAGCGTGCCGCCGGACGCGGCGACGTCGCGGTGCACGGCGGGGTGGCTCTCCCCGGCGGCCAGGGCGCGCAGCGCGGCCAGTCGGGTGTCCGGGTCGGCGGCCACCAGCACCGCGCGGTGGCGCAGGTGGGAGCGGGCGGTGGCGAGCGTCCATCCGACCGGGGCGGCGCCGTCGCCGGCCGCTGCGGTCCCGTCGCCCGTGGCGGCCGGCCCAGTCGAGGCCGGCTCGGTGGCGGCCGGGCCGGCGAGCCGGGCGGCGAGGCGGGCGGCCTGGGCGCGCAGCCCGTCCTCGTCGGCGGCGGAGAGCGGCCACGGCAGCAGCGGCAGCGCCGGGCGGAGGATGTCCTCCCGCTCCGGCGTGTCCCCGGCCGGTGGGGCCGCCTCGAGGACGACGTGGGCGTTGGTGCCGCTCACCCCGAACGCGGACACCGCCGCCCGCCGGGGGCGGTCCGTCTCCGGCCAGGGCCGGGCCTCGGTGAGCAGCGCCACCGCGCCGTCGGACCAGTCGACGTGCGGGGTGGGTTCGTCCACGTGCAGCGTCGGCGGGAGCACGCCGTGCTGCAACGCCAGCACCATCTTGATCACACCGGAGACGCCGGCCGCGGCCTGGGTGTGGCCGATGTTGGACTTGACCGAGCCGAGCAGCAGCGGCCGGTCGGCGGGTCGGTCCTGGCCGTACGTGGCCAGCAGCGCCTGCGCCTCGATCGGGTCGCCGAGGCGGGTGCCGGTGCCGTGCCCGTCGACCGCGTCCACGTCCGCCGGGGTGAGCCCGGCGTTGGCCAGCGCCTGCCGGATGACCCGCTGCTGGGCGGGCCCGTTCGGCGCGGTGAGGCCGTTCGAGGCGCCGTCGGAGTTGGTCGCCGAGCCGCGCACCACGGCCAGCACCCGCCGGCCGTCGCGGCGGGCGTCGGAGAGCCGTTGCAGCAGCACCAGGCCGGCGCCCTCGCCCCAGCCGGTGCCGTCGGCGGCCCCGGCGAAGGACTTGCACCGGCCGTCGGCGGCGAGGCCGCGCTGCCGGGCGAACTCCAGGAACGGCCCGGGCGTGGCCATCACGGTCACGCCGCCGGCCACCGCGAGGTCGCACTCGCCGGCGCGCAGCGACTGCACCGCGAGGTGCAGCGCGACCAGCGACGACGAGCAGGCGGTGTCCACGGTGACCGAGGGACCCTGCAACCCGAAGGTGTAGGAGAGCCGGCCGGAGACCACGGCCGCCGCGTTGCCGGTGGCCTGGTAGCCCTCCGTCTCGGCCCGGGCGGCCATCAGCAGCGTGGCGTAGTCCTGCCCGTTGGTGCCGACGAACACGCCGGTGCCGCTCTCCCGCAGCCCGTCCGGCGGCAGGCCGGCCCGTTCGAACAGCTCCCACCCGGTCTCCAGCAGCAGGCGCTGCTGCGGGTCCATCACCAGCGCCTCGCGGGGCGAGATGCCGAACAGGCCGGCGTCGAAGCCGCCGACGTCGGTGACGAAGCCACCCTCGCGGGCGTACGAGGTGCCGGGGGCGTCCGGGTCGGGGTCGTAGATGGCGTCGAGGTCCCAGCCCCGGTCGGCGGGGAACGGGCCGATGGCGTCGCGGCCCTCGACGACCAGCCGCCACAACTCCTCGGGGCTGTCGACCCCGCCCGGGTAGCGGCAGCTCATGGCCACCACGGCGATCGGTTCGTCCAGCGCGGCGACGGCCCGGGTGGGCGCGGCGGCGGCCTCGGTGACGCCGAGGATCCGGTCGGCCAGCCAGCCGGCGAGCAGGTCCGGGGTGGGCCGGTCGAAGACCAGGGTGGCGGGCAGCCGCAGCCCGACCGCCTCGGCGATGCGGTTACGCATCTCCACCGCGCTCAGCGAGTCGAAGCCGATGTCACGGAACGGCCGGTCCGCGCCGACCGCCTCGGCGGAGGCGTGGCCGAGCACGGCGGCGGCGTGCATCCGGACCAGTTCCAGCAACGCCCGGCGGCGCTCCGGCGCGGCCAGGCCGGCGAGCCGGCCGCGCAGCGGGGACGCCTCGGCCGGCTCGTCGTCGGTGCGGGCGGCGGCGAGGAGTCGGGCGACCTCGGGCAGCTCCTCGATCAGCGGGCGGGGGCGGGCCAGCGCGTACGTCTGGTGGAACCGGTCCCAGGCGATGTCGGCCACGGCGAGCGTGACCTCCTCCTGGGCCAGCGCCCGGGCCAGCACGGCGACCGCCAGCTCGGGGCGCATCGGCCGGACGCCGGAGCGGAACATCTGGTCGGCGGCGCCCTCGGTGTCCATCATGCCGCCGCCGTCCCAGGCCCCCCAGGCCACGGCCGTGGCGGGCCGGCCGCGCCGGCGCCGGTCCTCGGCGAGCGCGTCGAGGAACGCGTTGCCGGCGGCGTACCCGCCCTGCAGGCCGCCACCCCAGACGCCGGCGCCGGAGGAGAACAGCACGAACGCGGCCACGTCGTCGCCGAAGGTCCGGTCGAGGTTGACCGCACCGGCCACCTTGGCGCGCAGGCCGTCGGCGAGCTCGGCCGGGCCGGTGGCGTCGAGCGGTCCGGCGTGTGCGACGCCGGCCGCGTGGAAGACCGCGTCGATCCGGACGTCGAGCCGGTCGACCAGGTCGCGCAGGGAGTCGGGGTCGGCGACGTCGCAGGCCGCCACCGTGACGGTCGCGCCGAGCGCGGTCAGCTCCGCCTCCAGCTCGGCCGCGCCGGGGGTGGCCGGGCCCTGCCGGCCGGTGAGCACGAGGTGCGCGGCGCCGTCACGGGCCAGCCAGCGGGCCACATGCGCGCCGAGCGAGCCGAGGCCGCCGGTGACCAGGACCGTGCCGGCGGGCCGCCAGCCGCCGCCGTCCGGCGGGCTGTCGCCGCCGGCGCGGGCGAGCCGGCGGCCGAACAGCCCGGAGGGGCGTACGGCGAGCTGGTCCTCGTCGCCGACGCCGGCCAGGACGACGGCCAGCCGGCCCCGGGCGCGCCGGTCCAGGACGGCCGGCAGGTCGACCAGGCCGCCCCAGCGGTCCGGGTGTTCCAGCGCGACGACCCGGCCCAGCCCCCAGACCGGGGCCTGCCACGGGTGGTCGAGCGGGTCGGCGCGGCCGGTGCTGACGGCGCCCCGGGTGGCGCACCACAGCGGGGCGGTGACGCCGGCGTCGCCGAGGGCCTGGACGAGGGCGAGCGTGCCGGCGAGCCCGGCGGGCACCACCGGGTGGTCCGGATGGCCGGTCTCGTCGAGCGCCAGCAGCGAGAGCACGCCGGTGATGTCGTCGAGCCCGGCCAGCTGTGCGGCCAGCGCCGTCCGGTCGGGTTCGTCGACGGTGACCGGGACGACACCGGCGCCGGCCTCGCCGAGGGCCGCCACGACCTGCCCGACCAGGGCGTCACCGGCGTACGCGGCCGGCGCGACGAGCAGCCAGGTGCCGGCGAGCCGGGCGGTCGGTGCGGTGGTGAGCGGCGCCCACCGGACCCGGTACCGCCAGGCGTCCACGGTGGATTCGTCGCGCCGGCGTTGCCGCCAGTCGGCGAGCACCGGCAGCGCCTCCCCCAGCGCCCGCGCCTCGGTGCCGTCGACGTCCAGGGCGGCGGCGAGCGCGTCTGCGTCGGCCCGCTCGACGGCGTCCCAGAACTGCCGGTCGGCCTGGTCCTCGACGGCCGCCACCGGCCCGGTGCGCACCGGCGAGTCGGGCCAGTAGCGCTGGCGGTGGAAGGCGTACGTGGGCAGCGGCACGGCCGGTCCGGCGGGGACGCCGCAGACCGCGGTCCAGTCCACGCCGACGCCGCGGGTGTGCAGCTCGGCCAGCGCGGTGAGGAGCCGGGGCCAGCCGCCGGCGTCGCGGCGCAGCGTGTTCACCACGGCGGCCTCGTGCTCGGCGTCGTCGATCGTCTCCTGCATGCCGAAGCTGAGCACCGGGTGCGGGCCGATCTCCAGGAACACCTGGTGCCCGTCGGCGAGCAACGTCCGGACGGCCTGCTCGAAGTTCACGGTCTGGCGCAGGTTGCGGTACCAGTAGTCGGCGTCGAGCGTGGTGGTGTCGGTGGGCAGGCCGGTGAGCGCGGAGTAGAACGGCACCTCGGCCGGGCGGGCGGTGATGTCGGCCAGGCTGTCCAGGAGCCGGTCGGCGACGGCCTCGACGTGCGGCGAGTGGGAGGCGTAGTCGACGTCGAGCGGGCGGATCCGCACGTCGTCGGCGGTGCAGGCGGCGACCAGCTCGGCCAGCGCGTCCGGGTCGCCGGCGACCACCACCGATCCGGGACCGTTGACCACGGCCACGCAGAGCCGCCCGTCCCAGCGTCGCAGCATCCGCTCGACCCGGTCGGCGGGCAGGCCGACGGAGGCCATGCCGCCCCGGCCGGCGATGTCGGCGAGCACCTGGCTGCGCAGCGCGACGATGCGGGCGGCGTCCTCGAGGGAGAGCGCGCCGGCCACGCAGGCGGCGGCTATCTCGCCCTGGGAGTGCCCGACCACGGCGCCCGGGCGTACGCCGAGGGACCGCCACAGCCGGGCCAGGGAGACCATCACGGCCCAGAGCGCGGGCTGCACCACGCCGGAGGCGACCAGGGGTGGCGCGCCGTCGGCGCCGCGCAGCACGTCGGTGAGCGACCAGTCGACCCACGGCGCGAGGACCGCTTCGCACTCGGCGATGGAGGCGGCGAAGACGGGTGAGCTGTCCAGCAGGTCGACGGCCATGCCGGGCCAGTGGCCGCCGTGGCCGGAGAAGACGAAGACGGGCGCCGGGTTGCGCAGCGCGGTCCCGGTGACCACTGTCGGCACGGTGTCGCCGTCGACCAGGGCGGTGAGGCCGCGGACCAGGTCGTCGGGGTCCTGGCCGAGGACGACGGCCCGGTGCGGGAACGCCGCCCGGGTCGCGGTCAGCGCGTAAGCCACCTCGGCCGGTCCGTACTCGGGGTAGGCGGCGAGGTGGGCGCGCAGCCGGGCGGCCTGTTCGGGGAGCGCGGCCCGGTCGGCGGCGGAGAGCGCGAGCGCGACGACGCCGGCGTCGGTGGCGGCGCCGGGCCGGAACTCGGCCGGGGCGGCGGGTTCGGGGGTGTGTTCGAGGACGACGTGGGCGTTGGTGCCGGAGATGCCGAACGACGACACGGCGGCCCGGCGGGGCCGGTCCCGGTCGGGCCAGGGCGTGGCGGCGGTGGCCAGGGTGACGGCCCCGGCGGTCCAGTCGATGTACGGGGACGGCTCGTCCACGTGCAGCGTCGCGGGCACGATGCCGTGCCGCATGGCGAGGACCATTTTGATCACCCCGGCGACGCCGGCGGCGGCCTGCGTGTGCCCGAGGTTCGACTTGACCGACCCGAGCAGCACGGGGGTGTCCCGCTCCTGGCCGTAGGTGGCGAGCACTGCCTGCGCCTCGATCGGGTCACCCAGGGTGGTGCCGGTGCCGTGCGCCTCCACCGCGTCCACGTCGGCGGTGCCCAGCCGCGCGTTCGCGAGGGCCTGCCGGATCACCCGCTGCTGCGACGGCCCGTTGGGGGCGGTGAGTCCGTTGGACGCGCCGTCGGAGTTGACGGCGGTGCCGCGTACCACGGCGAGGACGCGGCGGCCCTCCCGCTGGGCGTCGGAGAGCCGCTGCACCAGCAGGACGCCGGTGCCCTCGCCCCAGCCGGTGCCGTCGGCGGACGCGGCGAACGACTTGCACCGGCCGTCCGGGGACAGGCCGCGCTGGCGGGAGAACTCGATGAACGTCCCCGGAGTCGCCATCACGGTCACGCCGCCGGCGAGCGCGAGGTCGCACTCGCCGGAGCGCAGCGCCTGCGCGGCGAGGTGCAGCGCGACGAGCGACGACGAGCAGGCGGTGTCCACGGTGACCGCCGGACCTTCCAAGCCGAACGAGTAGGCCACCCGGCCGGACAGCACGCTGGCGGAGGTGCCGGTACCGATGTAGCCCTCGACCTCGGCGGGCAGCTCCATCAGGCGGGAGGCGTAGTCGTGGTACATCACGCCGGCGAACACGCCGGTACGCGAGCCGCGCAGCGTCGCCGGGTCCAGGCCGGCGGACTCGAACGCCTCCCACGACGTCTCCAACAGCAGCCGCTGCTGCGGATCCATGGCGAGGGCCTCACGCGGGCTGATGCCGAAGAAGCCGCTGTCGAACTCCGGCGCACCGTAGAGGAAGCCGCCGTGGCGGGTGTAGGAGGTGCCGCTGTGGTCGGGGTCCGGGTCGAACAGCGATTCCAGGTCCCATCCCCGGTCGGCCGGGAACTCCGAGATCCCGTCCCCACCGGCGGCGAGCAGCTCCCACAACTGCTCCGGGTTGTCCACCCCACCCGGGTAGCGGCAGGCCATCCCGACGATCGCGATCGGCTCGTCCGGGCCGGTGGTGGTGGCGGTGTCGGGCGCGGCGGTGGTGTCGGCGCGGGCGCCGGCCAGCTCGGCGTACACCTGGCCGGCGAGGATCTGCGGCGTCGGGTAGTCGAAGACCAGCGTGGACGGCAGCCGCAGCCCGGTCGCGGCGTTGACCCGGTTACGCAGGTCGACGGCGGTCAGCGAGTCGAACCCGAGTTCCCGGAACGCCCGGTCGGCCGGCACCGCGTCCGCGCCGCCGTGCCCGAGCACCTGCGCGACCAGGCCCCGGACCAGCGCGTCGACCTGGTCGCGGGCCTCCTGCGGGTCGAGGCCGGCCAGCCGGTCGGCCCAGTTGCCCCGGCCGGCCTGGCGGCGGGTGGTGACCGGGCCGAGCAGCGCGCGCAGCAGGGACGGCACCCGGCCGCCGACGATCTGCGACCGCATCGCCGGTACGTCGACGACGGCCGGCACGAGCGTGGCCCGCCCGGCGGTCAGCGCGGCGTCGAACAGTTCCAGCCCGACCTCGGGGCTCATCGCGGCGAGGCCGGCCCGGGTGGAGCGGGCCCGGTCGACGTCGGACTGGGACGCGGCCATGCCACCGGTGTCCCACATGCCCCAGGCGAGGCTGACCGCCGGCAGGCCGTCCTGCCGGCGGTGCGCCGCCAGCGCGTCGAGCACACCGTTCGCGGCGGCGTACGCGGCCTGGCCGGGCGAGCCGAGCACCCCGGCGACGGAGGAGAAGAGCACGAACAGGTCCAGGTCGAGGTCGCGGGTGGCCTCGTCCAACCACCAGGCGGCGGTGGCCTTCGGGGCGAGCACGTTCGCCAGCCGGTCCGGGCTGACCGCCGAGACCACGCCGTCGTCCAGGACGCCGGCGGTGTGCACCACCCCGGCGAGCCGACCCGGAACCTCGGCGACCAGCCGGTGCACCTGGTCCCGGTCGGTGACGTCGCACGCCACCACCGACACCGACGCGCCCAACCCGGTCAGTCGCTCGACAAGGACCTCCGCACCCGGCGCGGCCGGACCCTGCCGCGACACCAGCACCAGCGACCGTACGTCGTGTCGGGCCACCAGGTGCTCGGCCACCAGCGCACCCAGGGATCCTGTGCCACCGGTCACCAGCACCGTGCCGCCGGGCACGGCCCCGCCGCCACCGGTAGTGGGGCTGTCGGCGGCCGGAACCGGGTCGGCCGTCGTGTCTGCGGGCGGCGTCGTGTGGGCGGCCGGCGGGAGCGCCGCGCGGACCAGGCGGGGGGTCAGTACGGCATCGCCGCGCAGCGCCACCTGCCCGCCGGTGACCGGCAGGTCCGCCACCACCGCGGCCAGCACCGACAACACCGCTGCGTCGACGTCCCGGTCCAGGTCGGCCAGGACGATCCGCTCCGGATGCTCCGACTGCGCCGACCGCAGCAACCCCCACACCGCCGCACCGGCCAGATCCACCACCCGGTCGTCGTCCGAGACCGCCACCGCACCCCGGGTCACCACCACCAACCGCGAATCCGCCAACGGCTCCGCGGCCAGCCACGCCTGCACCGTCGCCAGCACGTCCGACGCGACCATCCGGACGGCCTCCGGAACGTCCACCCCGGACGGCGCGGCCACCGGTAGCACGAGCCTGCCCGGCGTCTCCTCCCCCGCCTCGGCGGCGGCCGGCACGTCCGGGTACGCCGGCAGCCCGCCGACCGGCGCGCCGAGCGCCGCCCAGCCGGACAGGTCCTCGACGGGCGGGACCGGCTCGTGCTGCCAGCGCACCTCGAACATCGACCGGGCCGCCGCGCCCGGGGCGGTCAGGCCGGTCATCTCCCGCAGGACCAGCGCGTCCACCGACACGACCGGGGCGCCGGCGTCGTCGGCGGCGACCAGCCGCACCGTGCCTCCGTCGCGGGACAGCCGCACCCGCAGCGCGGTGGCCCCGGCGGCGTGCACCTGCACGCCCTCGAAGGCGAACGGCACGCGCGGACCACCGCCGTCGGTGGCGAGCAGCAGCCCGATCGGGTGCAGCGCGGCGTCCAGCAGCGCCGGGTGCACCGCGAAGCCGGCCGCGCCGTCGGCGACCTCCTCGGGGAGGGCGACCTCGGCGTACACCTCGCCGTCGCCGGTCCAGGCCCGGCGCAGGCCGCGGAACGCCGGCCCGTACGCCAGGCCGTGCTCGGCGAGCGTCGGATACCAGCCGTCCAGGTCGATCTCGGTGGCGGTGGTCGGTGGCCACGCCGGCAGGGCGGGCTCGTCGGCGGCGGCGGGTTCGAGGACGCCCTCGGCGTGCCGTACCCAGCCGGCGTCCGGGTCGTCCTCGGTCTGGGCGTGCACGGTGACCGCGCGGGCGCCCGCCCCGTCGGCCGGACCGACCCGCACCTGCACCCGCACGCCCCCGGCGGCGGGCAGCACCAGCGGCGCGGCGATGGCCAGCTCGCGCAGCCGGGAGACGCCGACCTCGTCGCCGGCCCGGACGACCAGCTCGACCAGCGCGGCGCCGGGCAGCACCACCACGTCGCCGACCGCGTGGTCGGCGAGCCAGGGGTGGGTGGCGGCGGCGAGCCGGCCGGTGAGCAGCACCATGTCCTCGCCGGCGACGGAGACGGCGGCGCCGAGCAGCGGGTGCCCGGCGGCGCCGAGGCCGGCGCCGGACACGTCGGCGAGCCGCCCGACCGGCTCCAGCCAGTACCGTTCGTGCTGGAAGGCGTACGTGGGCAGGTCGACGCGGCGGGCGCCGGCGAGCAGCGCGTCCCAGTCGACGGTCAGACCCTCGGTGTGCAGCCGGGCCAGCGCCTCCAGCACGGCGCGGGGTTCGGCGCGGTCCTTGCGCACCAGCGGCACCAGCACGGCCGTCGGGTCGGTGAGGCAGCTCTCGGCCATGGCGGTGAGCACGCCGCTGGGGCCCAGCTCGACGTACGTCCCGACGCCCGCCTCGGCGAGCCGGTCCACCGCGTCGGCGAACCGCACCGCCTCCCGGACGTGCCGGACCCAGTAGTCGGGGGCGCAGATCAGCTCCGGCTCGGCGATCCGGCCGGTCAGGTTGGACACGATCGGCACGGTCGGCGGGGCGTAGCGCAGACCGGCGGCGACCGCGGCGAACTCGGCCAGCATCGGCTCCATGAGGGCGCTGTGGAACGCGTGGCTGACCCGGAGCCGGTGGGTGGGCGTACCCCGGTCGGTCCAGTGGGCGGCGAGCGCGTCGATCGCTTCGGCGTCGCCGGAGACGACCACGGCGGCGGGGCCGTTGACGGCGGCCACGCCGACCCGCCCGTCGACGCCGGCCAGCGACGCGGTCACGTCCGTCTCACCGGCGGCCACGGCGAGCATCGCGCCACCGGCCGGCAACGCCTGCATGAGCCGGCCCCGGGCGGCGACCAGCGCGGCCGCGTCGGGCAGCGACAGCACGCCGGCGACGTGCGCGGCGGCCAGCTCGCCGATCGAGTGGCCGACCAGGAGGTCGGGGACCAGCCCGAACGAGCGGGCGAGCCGGTGCAGCGCCACCTCGACGGCGAACAGGCCGGCCTGGGTGAACTGCGTCTGGTGCAGCAGGTCGTCGTCGCCGAACAGCACCGGCCGCAGCGGCTGCGGCAGCAGCGGGTCGAGGTGGGCGCAGACCTCGTCGAGCGCGGCGGCGAAGACCGGGAACGCCGCGTACAGGTCGCGGCCCATGCCGGCGCGCTGCGCGCCCTGCCCGGAGAAGAGGAACGCGACCCGGCCGCGCGGCGCGGCGGTGCCGGTGACCACGGACGGCGCGGGTTCGTCGGCGGCGAGCGCGCGCAGCCCGGCGAGCAGCTCGTCGCGGTCGGCGGCGAGCACCACGGCCCGGGCGTCCAGCCCGGCGCGGCGCCGCGAGGCGGCGGCCAGGTCGACCGGGCGGGCGGTGTCGTCGGCGGCCACGTGGTCGGCCCAGCGGCGGGCCTGCGCCGCGAGCGCGTCGGGGTTGCGGGCGGAGAGCAGCACCGGCGCGACCGGCGGCGGGGTGCCGGCCTCGGGCTCCTCGACGGCCGGTGGCTGCTCGACGATGACGTGGGCGTTGGTGCCGCTGATGCCGAACGAGGAGACGGCGGCACGGCGGGGCCGGTCCGACGCCGGCCACGGCCGTTCCTCGGTGAGCAGCTCGACCGCGCCGGCGGACCAGTCGATGTGCGGGGACGGCTCGTCCACGTGCAGCGTGCGGGGCAGCACCCCGTGCCGCATCGCCAGGACCATCTTGATGATCCCGGCGGCGCCGGCCGCCGCCTGGGTGTGCCCCAGGTTCGACTTCACCGACCCCAACCAGAGCGGGTCGCGCCCGTCGCGGTCCTGCCCGTACGTGGCCAGCAGCGCCTGCGCCTCGATCGGGTCGCCGAGCGTGGTGCCGGTGCCGTGCGCCTCCACCACGTCCACGTCGGCCGGGGACAGCCGGGCGTTGGCGAGGGCCTGCCGGATCACCCGTTCCTGGCTGGGCCCGTTGGGGGTGGTGAGGCCGCTGCTGGCGCCGTCCTGGTTGACGGCGCTGCCGCGGATGACGCCGTGGATGTGCCGGCCGTCGCGTTGCGCGTCGGAGAGGCGTTGCAGCAGCAGCATGCCGACGCCCTCGGCCCAGCCGGTGCCGTCGGCGGCGGCGGCGAACGACTTGCACCGCCCGTCGGCCGCCAGGCCGCGCTGGCGGGAGAACTCGGCGAAGACGCCGGGGGTGGAGAGCACGGTGACGCCGCCGGCCAGGGCCAGGTCGCAGTCGCGCTGCCGCAGCGCCTGCACGGCGAGGTGCACGGCCACCAGCGACGAGGAGCAGGCGGTGTCGATGGTGACGGCGGGTCCTTCCAGCCCGAACGTGTACGCCACCCGGCCGGACACCACGCTGCCGGAGTTGCCCGTGCCGAGGTAGCCCTCGACGCCCTCCGGGAGGTCGACCACCCGGGAGGCGTAGTCGTGGTACATGACGCCGGCGAACACGCCGGTGCGGCTGCCGCGCAGCCGCTGCGGGTCCAGGCCGGCGGACTCGAACGTCTCCCAGGTGCTCTCCAGCAGCAGCCGCTGCTGCGGGTCCATGGCGAGCGCCTCGCGCGGCGAGATGCCGAAGAACGCGGGGTCGAACGCGGTGGCCTCGTAGAGGAAGCCGCCCTTGTCGGTGGAGGACGTGCCGGGGTCGTCCGGGTCGACGGAGAAGAGCCGTTCCAGGTCCCAGCCCCGGTCGGTCGGGAAGTTCCCCACCCCGTCGCGGCCGTCGGCGACGAGCTGCCACAGCGCGTCCGGACCGTGCACCCCGCCCGGGTAGCGGCAGGCCATGCCCACGATGGCCATCGGCTCGCGGTCCTTGGCCTCCACCTCGCGCACGCGCCGCCGCGCCTCACGCAGGTCGGCCGTGGCGCGCCGGAGGTAGTCGAGGAACTCTTCCTCAGTGGGCATCGGGCCGCTCCGTATCGGGATCAGAGGTCCGGGGCATCTCAGGCGGTTCCGAGTTCGTCGTCGAGCAGGTGGAACAGTTCCTCAGCGCTGGCGGAGCCGAGGTTGCCGTCGTCCGCGCCGGTGCCGTCGGCGGCGCTCTCGGCGTACGTCCAGAGCGACAGCAGTTCGCGCAGCCGGACGGCGACGGCGGCGCGGTCGGTGTCGTCGGCGGCGATGGCGCGCATCGCGGTCTCCAGCTTGTTCAGCTCGCCGAGCACGGACAGCGCGGAGGTGCTCCGCTCGGCGAGCAGCGCGCCGCGCAGGTGCGCGACCATGGCCGCGGTGGTGGGTCGGTCGTAGATGAGCGTGGACGGCAGGCGCAGCCCGGTGGCGGCGGCGAGCCGGTTGCGGAACTCCACCGCGGTCAGCGAGTCGAAGCCCAGCTCGACGAAGCCCTTGTCGGTGTCCACGTCGCGGATCGAGGCATAGCCGAGCACCGCCGCCGCGTGCGTGCGGACCAGGTCGGAGAGCACCCGGTCGCGGTCGGACTCGGCGGTGGCGGCGAGCGTGTCGCGCAGCGCGCTCGCCGCGTCCGCGCCCGGCGTCGCGGCCGGCGCCGCGCCGGTGACCCGGACCAGGCCGTGCAGCAGTCGGGGCAGCGCCGGTCCGAGCCGGCCGAGCACCGCGTGGTCCAGGTTGACCGGCGCGATCGCCGGCTCGTCGTACCGCAGGCCCGCGCTGAACAACGCCATGCCCTCGTCCGGGCCGAGCGGGCGGAAGCCGGCGCGGGTCATCCGCCGCTCGTCGACGTGGCCCTGCGGACCGCCGGGCTCGTCCGGGTTGGCCCACGGCCCCCACGCCATCGACGTGACGGGGAGCCCGCGGGCCCGGCGGTGGTGGGCGAGCGCGTCGAGGAAGGCGTTCGCGGCGGCGTGGTTGGCCTGGCCGGGGCCGCCGAACAGCCCGGCGGAGGAGGAGAAGAGCACGAACGCGGCGAGGTCGAGCTTCTCGGTCAGTTCGTGCAGGTGCCAGGCGGCGTCGACCTTGGGCGCGAGGACGGTGTCGAACCGGGCCGGGGTCAGCGCCGGCAGCACGCCGTCGTCGAGGACGCCGGCGGCGTGCACCACGCCGACCAGCGGCCGGTCGGCGGGGATCTCGTCGAGCAGCACGGCCAGCGCGTCCCGGTCGGTGACGTCGGCGGCGACGACCCGCGCGGTGGCGCCGAGCGCGGTCAGGTCGGCGACGAGGTCCGCCGCGCCGGGCGCGTCCGGGCCGCTGCGGCTGACCAGCAGCAGGCGCGGCACGGCGTGCCGGGTGACCAGGTGCCGGGCGACGAGCCGGCCGAGCGCGCCGGTGGCGCCGGTGACCAGCACGGTGCCGGTGGACAGGTCCGGCTCGGGCCGCTGCGGCGGCGGGCCGAGGCGGACCAGGCGGGGCGCCCGGAGCTGGCCGGCCCGCAGCGCGAGCTGCGGCTCGCCGGTGCCCAGCGCGGTGGGCAGCGCCACCGTGGAGCGGGGGTCGTCGTCGAGGTCGAGCAGCACGAACCGGCCCGGGTTCTCGGACTGGGCGGAGCGGATCAGGCCCCACGCGGCGGCGGCCGGCAGGTCGGCGGGGCGGTCGGTCGGGTCGACGGCGACCGCGCCGCGGGTGACCACGACCAGCGGGGTGCCGGCGAACGGTTCCCGGGTGAGCCAGTCCTGCGCCAGCGCCAGCGTCTCGTGGGTGACCAGGTGCGCGGCGCGGGCGGGGTCCGGCTCGTCGGCGCGCTGTCCGGGGCGGATCGCGACCACCGCGTCGGGCCGGGCCGCGCCGCCGGTCACGGCCGCGACCAGGTCGTCCAGGTCCCGGTACGCCTCGACGCCGGGCCATCCGTCGGCGTCGCCGAGCACGGCGATCCGGGTGGGGCGGGTGGTGCCCGGCTCCGGGGTGGTCCAGTCGAGGCGGTGCAGTGAGCGGGCGGCGGCCCGGCGGGCGGTGTCGAGCTGGTCGGCGCTGATCGGGCGCAGCACGAGCGCGTCGAGGGAGGCGACGGGCGTGCCACCGGTGTCGGTGACGGTGACGGCGACCGCGCTGTCGGTGGGGGTGAGCCGGACCCGCAGCTCGCGGGCCCGGGTGGGTTGGATCGCCAGTCCGGTCCAGGAGAACGGCAGTCCGGGCCCGGCCGCGTTCGCGGGCGCGGCGGCGGCAGTGGTGGCGCGGTGCAGGGCGTCGGCGCCGATGGTGTGCAGTGCGGCGTCGAGCAGCGCCGGGTGCAGGGTGAACGGGTCGACCGGCGCGTCGGTGTCGAGCGCGACCTCGGCGAGGAGGTCGTCGCCGCTGCGCCAGGCGGCGCGCAGCGCCTGGAACGTCGGCCCGTACCGGTAGCCCTGCTCGGTGAGGTGCGGGTAGAGGGTGTCCAGCGGGATCGGTTCGGCGTCGGCGGGTGGCCAGGCACCGCCGGCGGTGCCGGTGACCGGCCGGGTGGGGGCGAGCAGGCCGGTGGCGTGGCGCTGCCAGGTCCGGCCGGTGCCCGGGGCGTCGCCGCCGTCGTCGAGGTGGGAGTGGACGGAGACCGGCCGGCATCCGTCGTCGTCGGCGGCGCCGACGCGGATCCGCAGGTCGACGCCGCCGGTCGGCGGGACGACCACCGGTGCTTCCAGGACCAGTTCGGTGACGTGGGCGGTGTCCAGGGCGCGTCCGGTCCAGGACGCCATCTCGACCAGGGCGGTGCCGGGGAGCAGGACGGTGCCGAGCACGGCGTGGTCGGCGAGCCAGGGGTGGGTGGTCAGGGAGATCCGGCCGGTGACCAGCAGGCCGTCGTCGCCGGGCAGGTCGGCGGCGGCGTGCAGCAGCGGGTGGTCGACGGCGTCGAGTCCGGCGGCGGGCAGGCCGGCCGGTCCGGTGCCGCCGCGCGACAGCCAGTACCGGTCCCGCCCGAACGGGTAGGTGGGCAGGTCGACGGTGGGCGCGGGGGCCAGGACCCGGCCGAGGTCGACGGGTAGGCCGATGGTGTGGGCGGTGGCGAGGCTGGTCAGCAGCCGGGTCGGGTCGTCGTCACCGCGCCGCAGCGTGGACAGGGTGTGGCCGGTGGTGTCGGTGTCGTCGAGGATCGCCGTCACCGGCAGCGTCAGCACCGGATGCGCGGACACCTCCACGAACGTGGTGTGCCCCGCCGCTATCGCGGTGCGCACCGCCTGCTCGAAGCGGACGGGTTGACGCAGGTTGGTGTACCAGTAGCCGCCGTCCATGCCCTGCGGGTCGGCCCACTCCCCCGTCACCGACGACACCATCCGGACCTGACCCGGCTGCGGCGACAAGCCCGCCAGGTCGGTGAGCATCCGCTCCCGGACCTGCTCCACCGCCGGGTTGTGCGAGGCGTAGTCGAACGGCACCGGCTTCGCCCGCACCCCCTCGGCCAGCCACCGCTGCCGCAGCTCGTCCAGGGTCTCCGGCGGCCCGGACACCACCACATGCCCCGGACCGTTGAGCACCGCCACCACCGTGTCCGGCACACCCTCGATCCGCGCGGCAACCTCCGCCTCAGGCAGATCCACCGCCAGCATCCCGCCGGAACCGGCCAGGGTGGACAACGCCCGCGCCCGCAGGATCACCGCCCGCGCCGCGTCATCCAAGGACAACACCCCCGCCACGCACGCGGCGGCCATCTCCCCCTGCGAATGCCCGACCACCAACGCCGGTTCCACACCGGCGGCCCGCCACACCTGCGCCAGCGACACACCGACGGCAAACAACACCGGCTGCAGGATCTCCACTCGACCCAGCCAGGCGTCGTCGTCGCCGGTGAGCACCGACACCAGGTCCACGTCCAGATACGGCGCGAACGCCCGCTGACACTCGGCAAGACGCGCGTCGAACGGCCCGCACCGGCCCACCAGACCCGCCGCCATCCCCACCGACTGACCACCCTGACCCGGGAACACGAACACCGGACCCGACCCGTGGACGCCCGCCGTCCCGGTGACCAGGGCGGAGGACGGCAGGCCGGACGCGAGGGCGTCCAGGCCGGCCAGCAGGTCGTCGCGGTCCGTACCGACGACGGCGGCGCGCTGGTCGAGCGCGGCGCGGGTGGTGGCGAGTGACCAGGCCACGGCGGCCGGGTCGTGGTCCGGGTGTTCGCGAACGTGCCGGGCGAGCCGCTGCGCCTGCTGCGCGAGCGCGGTGACGGAGCGAGCGGACAGCGGCCAGAGCGCCGCGTCGGTCCGCACCAGCCCTTCCGTCGGCGCGGGCGCGGCGACCTCCGGCTCGGCGGGCTGCTCGACGATGACGTGGGCGTTGGTGCCGGAGATGCCGAACGACGACACCGCCGCCCGACGCGGCCGGTCCACCACCGGCCACGGACGGGCCTCGGTCACCAACTCCACCGACCCCGCCGACCAGTCGATGTGCGGCGACGGCGCGTCCACGTGCAGCGTGGCCGGCACGGTCGCGTGGCGCATCGCCTCGATCATCTTGATCACGCCGGCGACGCCGGCGGCGGCCTGCGCGTGGCCCATGTTCGACTTGACCGAGCCGAGCAGCAGCGGCGTGTCCCGGCCCTGCCCGTACGTGGCCAGCAGCGCCTGCGCCTCGATCGGGTCGCCGAGCGTGGTGCCGGTGCCGTGCGCCTCCACCACATCCACGTCCGAGGTGGACAGCCCCGCGTCGGCCAGGGCCGCCCGGATCACCCGCTGCTGCGACGGCCCGTTCGGCGCGGTCAGGCCGTTGGACGCGCCGTCGGAGTTGACCGCCGAGCCGCGCACCAGCGCCAGTACCCGGTGGCCGTGCCGCCGCGCGTCCGAGAGCCGTTCCACCAGCAGCATGCCGACGCCCTCGGACCAGCCGGTGCCGTCGGCGGCGGCGGCGAACGACTTGCACCGACCGTCGGCGGCGAGGCCGCCCTGCCGGGAGAACTCGGCGAACGTGTCCGGGGTGGCCATCACCGCGACACCGCCCGCGAGGGCCAGGTCGCACTCGCCGCGGCGCAGCGACTCGCCGGCCAGGTGCAGCGCGACCAGCGACGACGAGCAGGCCGTGTCGACGGTGACCGCCGGACCTTCCAGCCCGAGCGTGTACGCGACCCGGCCGGAGATGACGCTGTGCGCCCCGCCGGTCATCAGGTAGCCCTCGGTGCCCTCCGGCACCTCGGTCAGCCCGGTCCCGTACCCGGAGGTGGAGGCGCCGACGAACACGCCGGTGCGGCTGCCGGCCAGGCCGGTCGGGTCGACGCCGGCCCGTTCCAGCACCTCCCAGGCGGCTTCGAGGGTCAGCCGCTGCTGCGGGTCCATCGCGAGGGCCTCGCGGGGCGAGATACCGAAGAACGCGGGGTCGAAGCCGGTGGCCTCGGGCAGGAATCCGCCGGCCGGGGTGTAGCCGCTGTCCGGCGCGGGCACGGCCCAGCCCCGGTCGATGGGGAACCCGCCGATCGCGTCGACGCCGTCGGCGACCAGACGCCACAGCTCCGCCGGGCCGCTGACCCCGCCCGGGTAGCGGCAGGCCATCCCGACCACCGCGATCGGCTCGTCGGTGTCGGCGGCGCGGGTCGGACCGGCGGACGCGGCGGGCGCGGTGCCGAAGGCGGTCTCCCGCAGGTGTCGGGCCAGTTCGGCCGGGGTGGGGTGGTCGAAGACGAGGGTGGACGGCAGCCGCAGCCCGGTGGCCTCGTTCAGTCGGGTGCGCAGGTCCACCGCGGTGAGTGAGTCGAAGCCGAGGTCCTTGAACGGTCGGCCGCGCAGGTCGTCGGCGGTGGCGTGGCCGAGGACGCGGGCGGTCTGCTCGTCGACGATGCGCAGCAGTTCCCGTTCCTGCTCCGCCTCGGGCCGGTCGGCCAGGTGGCGTAGCGGCTCGGCGACGCCGGCCGGCGCGGCGGCGTCCCGGGCCGCCTCGTCCTCGGCGAGCGCCCGCACCTGCGGCAGGTCGGACAGCAGCGGGCTGGGCCGGGTGAGCGTGAACGCCGGGTGGAAGCGACTCCAGTCGACGTCGGCGACGGTGACGCCGGGGGTGGGTCGGTCCATCGCCCGGTCCAGCGCGAGCAGGGCCCGCCGGGGGTCGATGGTGGGCAGTCCCATCCGGTGCAGCTGTTCGGTGGCGGCGTTCTTCGCGGCCATGCCGTCGGCGCCGCCCCAGGCGGTCCAGGCGACGGCGGTGGCGGCCAGGCCCCGGTCGCGGCGGTGCACCGCGAGCGCGTCGAGCAGCGAGTTGCCGGCGCCGTACGCGCACTGTCCGGCGCTGCCCCAGGTGCCGGAGACGGAGGAGAAGAGCAGGAACGCGGTCAACGGCCGGTCGGCGAGGCACTCGTCGAGGTGCAGCGCGCCGAGCACCTTGCCGGCGACCACGTGGGCGAACTCGTCGAGGGTGGTGCCGGTCAGCGGGGTGAGCTGGTCGGTGCCGGCCGCGTGCACCACGGCGGTCAGGTCGGGCAGCGAGTCCAGCAGCGCGGCGACGGCCGTGCGGTCGGTCATGTCGCAGGCGGCGGCGGTGACCCGCCCGTCGGCGCCGTGCTCGTCGAGCAGCGGGGCCAGGCCGGGGGTGTCGGCGCCGCGCCGGCCGGCGAGCACGACCCGGCGGGCGCCCCGGTCGAGCAGCCAGCGGGTGACGTGGCCGCCGAGCGCGCCGGTGCCGCCGGTGACCAGCACGGTGGCGTCGGCCCACCGGTCGTCGGCGGGCTGCTCGGGTGCGGCGGCCGGGCCGAGCCGGCGGCCGAAGACACCGCCGGCGCGGACGGCCACCTGGTCCTCGCCGCTGCCGCCGGTGAGGATCGCGGCGAGGCGGCGCCGGCCGGCGTCGTCGGGTGTCTCCGGCAGGTCGACCAGGCCGCCCCACCGGTGCGGCTGTTCCACGGCGGCGGCGCGGCCGAGGCCCCAGACCAGGTTCTGCACCGGGTGGGTGAGCCGGTCGGCCGGACCGGCCTTGACCGCGCCGCTGGTCAGGCACCAGACGGGCGCGTCGAGGTCGAGGTCGGTGAGGGCCTGGAGCAGCACCAGCGTGGTGGCGGCGGCGACGCTGACGCCGGGGTGGGCCGGCAGCAGCCGGTCCTGCCCGGCGACCAGGTGCAGCACGCCGGCGACCGGCGCGTCGCCGATCGCCTCCCGCAGCCGGTCGGCGAGCGCCGCCCGGTCCAGGTCGTCGGCGCCGAGGCGCAGCACCGCCGCGTCGTCGACGAGTCCGGGCAGGTCGTCCGCCCAGCCGCGCTCATCGGGGTCGGTGGGCAGCAGCACCAGCCAGCGGCCCGCCGGCCGGTCACCCTCCGGGACGGCGACCGGTTGCCACCGCACCTGGTACGTCCAGCCGTCCACCACGGACCGGTCGTGCCGGCCGCGTCGCCAGGCGGAGAGCACCGGCAGCGCCGGCAGCAGCGTGTCCACCGCGCCGAGCTGGTCGCGCAGGGCGTCGATGTCGGTCCGCTCCACCGCGGCCCAGAACTCGGCGTCCGCCCCGGTCTGCTCACCGGCGGCGGAAGGCGGCGGCTCCGGCCAGAACCGCTGCCGGTGGAACGCGTACCCGGGCAGCCGGACCCGGCGCGGGTCGGCGCCGGCGAACAGCTCCCGCCAGTCGACGGTGACGCCGTCGACGTGCAGCTCGGCCAGCGCGGTGAGCAGCGCGGCGGGTTCCGGCCGGTCCCGGCGCAGCAGCGCCACCGCGCTGACGTCCGGGCCGGCCACGTCGCGGGTCAGCGCGGTGAGCACGCCGCTCGGCCCGACCTCCAGGAACGTGCCGGCGCCGAGCGCGCGCAGCCGGGTCACGCCGTCGGCGAAGCGGACCCCCTCCCGGACGTGCCGCACCCAGTGCTCGGCGGTACGGATCTGGTCCGGGTCGACCGGCTCGCCGGTCAGATTCGACACGATCGGCAGGGTCGGCGCGCGCAGCTCCAGCCGCTGCACCACGGCGGCGAACTCGGCGAGCATCGGCTCCATCAGCGGGCTGTGGAACGCGTGGCTCACGGCGAGTCGCTTCGTGCGTACCCCCTGCTCCGCGCAGCGGCGCTCGACCTCCGCGACGGCCGCCTCGGCGCCGGAGACCACGACGGCGGCGGGCCCGTTGACGGCGGCGACGCCGATCGGCCCGGCGACGTCGGTGAGCAGCGCGTCGACGTCGGCGGGCGGCGCGGTGACGGAGAGCATGGCGCCGCCGGCCGGCAGCTCGTGCATGAGCCGTCCGCGCGCGACGACCAGCGTGGCGGCGTCGGCGAGCGACAACACGCCGGCCACGTGCGCGGCGACCACCTCGCCGATCGAGTGCCCGGCCAGCAGCTGCGGGCGGACGCCCCAGGACGCGAGCAGCCGGACCAGGGCCACCTCGACGGCGAACAGCGCGGGTTGGGTCCACCGGGTCAGGTCGAGCAGCGCCGCGTCCTCGGTGCCGGGTTCGGCGGCGAGGATCGGCCCGAGCGGGCGGGGCAGGTGCCGGTCGAGTTCGGCGCACACCTCGGCGAGCGCGTCGGCGTAGGCCGGGAACGCGGCGGCCAGTTCGCGGCCCATCCCGGGCCGCTGCGCGCCCTGGCCGCTGAACAGGAACGCCAGCTGCCCGCCGCGTGGGCCGGCGCCGGCGACCAGGCCGGGGGCGGTCCCGCCGGCGGCGAGGGTACGCAGGTGGTCGCGGAGCGCGGCGCGGTCCGGGGCGAGGATCACGGCCCGGTGGTCCAGCGCGCCCCGGGTGGTGACCGACGACCAGCCGATGTCGGTCAGCGGCACGTCCGGTCCGGCGTCGGCGTCGGCGTCGGCGTCGGCGTCGAGCCAGTCGGCCCAGCGGGCGCCCTGGGCGGCCAGGCCGGCGGCGTCGCGCGCGGAGACCAGCACCGGCACCAGGCCGGCGGCCGTCACCGGCGCCGGACCGGTCGGCGCGACGGCGGTCGAGGACGGCCCGTCCCCGGCGACCGCCGCGTCCGGGGCGGACGACGAGGCCGAGGCGGACGACGGGGGCGAGGCGGACGACGGGGGCGAGGCGGACGACGGGGGCGGGGCCTCCTCGACGATGACGTGGGCGTTGGTGCCGCTCATGCCGAACGAGGACACCCCGGCGCGGCGGGGCTGCTCGCCCGGCGGCCAGGGCTGCGCCTCGGTCAGCACGGACACCGCGCCCGCGGTCCAGTCGACGTGCGGAGTGGGCGCGTCGACGTGCAGCGTGGCCGGGAGCCGGCCGTGACGCAGCGCCATCACCATCTTGATCACGCCGGCGACGCCGGCGGCGGCCTGGGTGTGGCCGATGTTCGACTTCACCGACCCGAGCCGCAGCGGCCGGTCCGCGGGCCGCCCCTGCCCGTACGTGGCGAGCAGCGCGGTCGCCTCGATCGGGTCGCCGAGACTGGTGCCGGTGCCGTGCGCCTCCACCGCGTCGACCTGCTCCGGGGCGAGCCGGGCGCTGGCCAGCGCCTGGAGCACCACCCGCTGCTGGGAGGGGCCGTTGGGGGCGGTGAGCCCGTTGGACGCGCCGTCCTGGTTGACCGCGCTGCCCCGGATCACCGCGAGCACCGGGTAGCCGAGGCGCTGGGCGTCGGAGAGCCGGGCCAGCAGCAGCACACCCACGCCCTCGCCCCAGGCGGTGCCGTCGGCGGCGGCGGCGAACGCCTTGACCCGCCCGTCGGCGGCGAGCCCGCGCTGGCGGCTGAACCCGACGAACGCGGCCGGGGTGGACATGACGGTGGCGCCGCCGGCCAGCGCGAGCGTGCACTCCCCCTGCCGCAGCGCCTGGCCGGCGAGGTGCAGCGCGACCAGCGACGACGAGCAGGCGGTGTCGACCGAGACGGCGGGTCCCTCGATGCCCAGCACGTAGGAGATCCGCCCGGAGACGACGCTGGCGGCGGTGCCGGTCAGCACGTACCCCTCGACGCCGGGCGGGGGCGTCTGGAGCAGCGCCGCGTAGTCCTGGCCGGTGGTGCTGGCAAACACGCCGACCTGGTGCCCGCGCAGCGCCGTCGGGTCGATGCCGGCGTGCTCGAACGCCTCCCAGGACGTCTCCAGCAGCAACCGCTGCTGCGGGTCCATGCCGAGCGCCTCACGGGGCGAGATGCCGAAGAAACCGCTGTCGAACTCGGTGGCCGAGTCGAGGAAGCCGCCCTCGCCGACGTACGAGGTGCCGGGATGGTCGGGGTCCGGGTGGATCAGCCGGTCCAGGTCCCAGCCCCGGTCGGCGGGAAAGGCCGAGACGGCGTCGGCGCCGGAGTCGACCAGCCGCCACAGGTCCTCCGGTGACCGCACCCCGCCGGGGAACCGGCAGCCGATGCCGACGACGGCGATCGGCTCCCGTTGCGCGGCCTCCAACTCGCCGAGCTTGCGCCGGGTCTGGTGGAGGTCGGCGGTCATCCATTTCAGGTATTCCCGGAGGGTGTCCTCAGTCGCCATCAGCGCCACCTTTTCGGGCCGGAGAAACAGGCGACCCAATACCGTTCGGCGTGACCATGAAATGCACTGTCCCGCGCCCCACCAGGTCTCACTTACGGTGAGGAAGGTAAGTGTCCGCGGAGGCGGGTCACAACCCCTACGACGCCCCTAGGGCCGCCCCTAGCAGGGACGTCGTCGCGAGGTGCCCAGGCTGGGCGGGTGCGCCCGGGTCGGCGGCCCGGTGGGACCGGTGGCGGCAGCGTCCAGAAAGCCGCCGCGACCGGTCCGCCGACGCAACTCCACAATGGCGACGGAATCGTTCAGGAATCGCGCCGGGGAAGGCCGGGCTCGCGGTGGATGAATGCGAATGGTCCGCCGTCGTCCCGGCGGACGTCACACACCTGACCGGGCCGGTTCTTCCCGGCGCTCAGGCCTGATCCGACGACGGCCATTCGTCGATCACGGCATCCACCGGCTCCGTGCCCAGCAGCGATCGCAGGAGGTCGTACAGCGGCTCCTGCCGGCTGTCGCCCGGGCGTCGTCGGTTCGCGACCCGGCGAATCTCGGCCACCGCGCCGTCGGTGTCCCCGATCAACAGACGCGCGACGGATCGCAGTTCGCCGTGCCGGAACGGTGAGATGTTGGGCTGCTCCCGGTACGTGAGCCCCCGCCGCACGAGATCACCGGCCTCGCCCGGGTCGCGCGGGTGCACCGCGATCGCGAGCATCACCGCCGCCTCGATGTCGTTGTTCGGGCCGAGCCGGACAGCCTCCCGCAGCTCCTGTTCCGCCTCGGCCAGCCGACCGAGGAGGATCAGCGCCTCGGCGTGGTTGGCCCGGCTGCCGCTCATCGCCGGGTTCAGCCGGACCGCCTCGGCCAGCGTCTCCGCGGCCTCGGCGTAGCGGCCCAGGCTGTTGAGCACGACGCCGTGCGCGTCGTGCGTGATCGCGTCGGCCGGGTCGATGGCGAGCGCCTCGGTGATCGTGACGAGCGCGTCCTCGGGGTGACCCGCGTCCAGTTGGGCGTAGGCCAGGAATCGGCGCACCTGCGCCGCCTTCGGCTGCAGCGCGACGGCCCGGCGCAGCAACTCCATCGCCTCGTCGTTGCGGTCGACGGCTCGCAACGCGTAGCCGAGGTTCGCCAGGTGGTACGGGTTCGCCGGGGCCAGGCGGCTCGCCTCGCCGTACGCCTCGACCGCCTCGGTGAGGCGGTCGAGGCCCATGAGGATGCCGCCCCGGATCCCGTGCGCCAGATGGTCGGACCGGTCGAGTTCGAGTGCCATGTCCACCTCGACCAGCGCCTGGTCGTGGGCGCCGGTCTCCGACAGGGCGTGGGCCAGCGCCCGGCGCCGCCGGGCGTCCGGCAGGAGCTCGACCGCCCGCCGGTAGGCGTCGACGGCCTCGGCGTGCCGCCCGGCGCGCTGCAGGGCGATACCGAGGTTGAAGTGGTTGACGGACGACGTCGGTTCCCGCGCCACCGCCCGTTCGTAGGCGCTCAGTGGGGTCGTCTCCACGCCCTGGTGGTACGCCTTGACCAGTTCCGCGGCCACCGTGTCGCTCCAACCCAGGCTGAGCTGGAGCTGTTCGAGGGTCGCGGTGCCGTTCTGCTTCTCCGCCGGCGGGCCGTACTGGCCGGCCCATCGCACCAGGCTGAGCGCCAGGTCGTGCTCGCCGCACTGCTCGGCGCCCACCGCCGCGTAGAGCCAGCTGTCGGCGTACTCCTCGAACCGGAGGACCGCGAACGCGCCGCCGTAGAGCACGTCCGCGTAGCCGCCCTCCTCCAGCCGACCCTTCAGCCAGTCGATGAGGTTGGAGTGTTCGAACACCATCGAGGCGTCACCCCTGGCGAGGAGTGTGGCCACGAACTCCGCAGCCTCGTATCGCCCCCACCCCGCGTCGAAGGACGCGCTGAGGCGCAGAATCTGCCGGGCCAGCGCGGATCCGATCAGCTCGGCGTTGCGGACCGTGAGATCGTCCCAGCGGTCCCACCTGCGAGCGTCGGCGGAGGTGACCCACTCGGAGAGCACGGCCGCCACGAGGGAGATGTTGGTCAGGATGGCAGAGCCCGGGCCCGGGTCGGTATCCGGCCGCGGCGGCCGGATCGCGCCGCTGCGCAACTGCTCCTTGATCTCCGCGTACGTCTCGTCGACGATCTGCCGATATTCGGGGAACTCGTGCTCGAGGAAACTGAGCGCCCCCGCCTGGTCGTTCCTGCCGATGAACACGCCGAACTCGTCGATCTGCTCGGCGAGCATGAGCTTCGCCGTCTTCATTCCGACCCGTTCCTCGAGGCGGCTGCTGATCCAGTCCAGGATCTGGCGCGCCTCCGCCTCGGACCGGTACTCGATCCCCACCTCGGTCAGCAGGTCGGGCCCGAGGGAGATCCGTTCGCCGGTCGGCTCCTCCAACGTCTGGCCGTGCTGGAGCTCCGTCGCGGTGGCCACCAGATCCCGCACCGCGCGGAGGTCCACGGCGGCGCGTCGGAGGAACTCGAAGATGATGCGGTAGCCGGATCGTTGGGCTCTCGCTATCGACACGAACTCGGAGAGATCGGGCGCCAGCCCGTTGCGGGCGAGCCCGAGCACCAACCTGCGGTACCAGGTCGGCGGCATCGCGGTGACGGTGTCGGCGAGCACGCCCCGGGTGAGAGGCGCCCCGGATGTCTTCTTGACGGCCAGCACCGCGTCGCACCGCACACTCCACTGGAGGTCGGGGTCCCGGGCGACGGCTTCCAGGCATCGCAGGCCCAGGCGGCCGGCCTCGGCGAGCCGCTTCGACGCGTCCGGCCAGGACTCCGCCCCGTCACTGCGTTCCCGGAGCACGCTCCTGAGCGCCGTCTCGGCCGACTGCAGGCCGTGCCGAGCCATCTCCGTGATCAACTCCAGCCGCGGCGGCTGACTCAGCTCGTCGAAGGTGGCCAGGTGGATCAGCGCCTCTTCGTCGGCGAGCGACGGGTTGCTGCGCATCAGACTCTCGGCCACCCGGAGCCGGATCCAGGCCGGCACCCCGACGTCGCTGTGCCAGGTCAGGGCGGCGGTGAGTCCACGCTGGTCCTGGACCTCCGTCAGGGCGCAGACGTGGCGAAGCTTCAGCTCCAGCGCCACGCCCCCGTGGTCCAGCTGCGCCGCGAGCAGGTCGCGCCCCGCGTCACCCTGACGCGCCAGCGCGCGGGCCAGCGACTGCCGCACGGTCCAGCTGACGTGCCGGTTCGCCAACGCGTACGCCGCGTGGGAGACCGCGTCGGTGACACCGTCCTCGATGAGCGCCAGGGTCAGCTCGGCACGGTCGTCGTACCGCGGCTGCGAAGCGGCGAGGAGTCGCAGGCTGGGCCCGACGACGTCGGGAACAGCCGCGCGGATCAGATCGGCGTAGAGCCGGCAGCGCAGCCCCCACTCCATGCTGCGGTCGCCGGCGGTGTCGCGGACCGCTTCGACCCCGGTCGCGCCGCACTCGAGCAGCACTCGCCCGATCTCCAGTCGCACGCCCACGTGCATGCGTCGGTTGCGCAGCAGTCTGATGGCCGCGGTGACCGCTGGGCGGGAGTGCGGGCGGAGAGCGGCGAGGAAGGCGGTCAGTTCCTCCCGGGCGGCCGACTGGTGGTCGAGCCGCTGGCGGACCAGGTCGGCGTCGTCGCGGGTGTCGAGGGCGACCAGGCCGGCGATGAGCCGCAGCCGTAGTTTGTGCGGGCAGTCCTCGGCGGTGACGAGCGCCCGTGCCCGCCGAGCCGCCGCCTCGTCCCGCGCGTCGAGAAGGCTGGACATGGCGACGTACGCGATCTCGGTCTCGACATCCGCGCCGGCCTCGTCGTCGGACGACCCCTCCAGCGCCGCCGCCCTCTCGGCGGCCCAGTCGCGCAGTGGGCGCAGCGGCGATCGCAGCAGGACGCTCAGCGCGTCGAGAGCCCGGCGGCGTTCGAAGACCAGCGGCGACTGGGTGGCGGCCAGGATGGCGTCCCGTACCGCCTCCGCCGACGCCTCGTCCCGGTAGTCCGGCACCTCGGCGATGATCTGCGCCGCCAGGGTGCGCTGGGTCACCCAGGGATCGCCCTCCTCGGCCAGGATGTGGGCCACCAGGGCTGCCGGGTCCGACACCCGACTGGCAGCCGTCACGAAGACCCGCGTCCAGCTGGTGTCCATCCACCGGTGCCTGTCGATGCAGTGGCGTTGCTCGTCGAGGGTCAGCCCGGCGAAGTAGGCGGCCAGCAGGGTCTCGCGCAGGATCGGGTGGATGAAGCGAACGGTCGGCCGCATCGAGACGTCACCGGCCTCCATCAGGATGCCGTCGTAGAGCAGCTCCCAGACGACCGGCTCGGCGACGTCGGCGATCGGGTTGCGGGCCGTCTGCACCCGGGTCGTCATGCGGATCTTGGCGGTGGCGGCGACGACGTCGTAGTCGGGGTGCCGGCTGATCGCCGCGCGCAGCTCCGCCTTCGGGATGTCCTCGACGCCGCACCGCCAGGAGTCCTGGAGTTCACCGAGCACCTCGGCGAGCACCCGCATGCGGAGGATCGCGTCCGGCATCGCCTCCCGATCGGCCGGGATGCGGTGCCACTGGCCGGAGAGCAGGTGCAACGCCACGTCGTGATAGAGCTGCGGCAGCGTCGAACGGCGGTAGTCCTGGTGCTGTGCCGGTTCGGCCAGCCGGCACAGGAACGACAGCAGCAGGGGAACCTCGGCCAGTTGGGCCAGTTCCGGACGGTTGCCGATGGCAGCCAGCAGGGACTCGGCGGTGTCGGACCGGTCGTGCAGCCAGGTGTTGACGAAGTTGACCACTTCCCGGGAGGAGAAGCCGACCAGTTGGAAGTCCTCCCGGTTCCCGACGGCGATCTCGTCGATGATCGCCAGGGCGGCGGGGCGGGAGGTCACCAGCAGGGTGTTGTTCACCGCGAGCAGCGTCACCAGGACCTGCTTGAGCCGGCCGGCCAGGCTGGTCGGCATCTCGTCGAGCCCGTCGACGCACAGGAACACCCGCCCGTCGGTGAGGGCGCGCTCGGCCACGGCCACGTACCCCCGGACGTCGCCGTCCTCGGCCTGCGCGGGTGACAGCGTGGCGGCGACCAACGTACGCGCGAGCCCGCGCAGCCCGGTGCCGTGATCGTTCTCGGCCGCGAGCGTCGTGCAGGTCAGGCGTACGGGAATGATGCAGTCGTCGAGCGACCCACCGGCGTCGAGCTGCGCCACCGCCTGGTGCGCGGCGTACCTCACCTGGTGCTTGATCAGCCAGGACTTGCCGAAACCCGGGTCGCCGCTGACGACGGTCAGACTGGGCATCGCGCGGTCGGTTCGCCAGCGCTGACGGATCGGAACGCTCTCGCCGGACACCCGGTTCGGGCCGGGGCTGCGACGACGCAACCAGATGGTCTGGTGCAGCGCCTCGGCGTCGATGCCCTCCGGCATCGTGTCGCGCTGGGATTCCACCTCGTGGATGACCGCGTGGAGGATCTCGCGGGTGGCCGCGACCGGATCCGGGCCGTCGAAGTCACCCGCGACCGCCGAACGCCACGCCGGGTTCTTCCGGTGGTGGAGTTCGTTGAGCGCCCACACCTCGTGCTCGAGGCGCTGGAGCGTCGCCGCGGCGACCACGTAGGCGCCGTGGGGCCTTCCGGCGCCCCTGGTCGCCTTGACCACACCGACCACGCGGCCGGCGTCGTGGTCGAGGACCGGCGCGCCGCTCATCCCGGGATCGACCGCCCCCAGCTTGACCTTCAGCAGGTCGATTCCCTGTTCCTCGAGGATCGCCTCGAAGGTGAAGGTCGCCACGTCCGGCCCGAAGGATCCCGGTAGGTCGATGGCACGCCTGCTGTGCCCGATCGCCGTCAGCTCCCTGGCCGTTCCCGGCGGGCCGAGCAGCACGCACGGCATGTCGTCGAACATCCCCGGTTGGGCCGCGACTATCGCCAGGTCGGGCAGGGGGTACATGAGCGGGTCCAGGCCCGGCGCGATGGTCTGCGGATGCTTGTTCCAGACCTTGAGCGCGCGCTGCACGCCCTGCCGGTCGGGCGCGAACACCAGGTCGTCCGGTGCGTCGTGCACCACGTGAGCGGCGGTGACCGCGACGCCGGGCGCCACGAAGAAGGCGGTGCCGAGGAGGAGCCCCGCCGCGTCGGTCAGCGGGACAGTGGCCGCTCTGACATGGGCGGCCAGCTTTGTCGTCACTGCGTGTCACCGCCCATCCGAGCCGAGTCACGGAAGGAATGACGTCACTCTATTGTGGCCCCGGCCGCACCGCCGCGCCGTACGCCCGTAAACGCACCGATCGGTCGAGGTGTCAAGGTCCAAGGTCCCCACGTCACTGTCCGAACTGGCCGGCCACGGGACGCCACTTCTGGTGTACATAGGCTGTCAGGACATCCCACGCCGCAAGGAGGGCCATGCACGTTCCCCACGCCCGCCGCTTGCTGGCCCTGCCGGCCAGATCGTCGGACGGACAACAGCTCGGCAGGACCGGTGCCGTCTACGTCCCCGAGGGACAGAGACAGCCGCTGCTGGTCGCCCTGCCATTGGAGAGGGCGGCGCCCTGGGTGGTGCCGTTGTTCGGCGCACGACTCGACGCGGACGGCCTCGTGCTCGACTACCCGGCCGAGACGATCGTCAAGGGCCCCACCGTCGACGCCGACGCGCCGCTGTCGTTGGGCGAGGTCGCCGCCGTCCTGGCGCACTACCGGCCGGCCGTCGCCGAGCTCGTGCGCGGCCTGCCGTTGACGCGACGGGCACCGGAGGGCGGTGACGTCGGCGCGGGTTTCGTCCACCGGATCCCGGTGGTTCCGGGGATCGGCGACGATGACCTGCCCCCCATCGTGATCGCCAGCCCGGGTGTGACCGGGACCCCGCAATGACCTCCCCCGAGCCGACGCCGTCACCGCTGGCGGTCGCCAACCAACGGATCCGGGACACCGCGAAGTGGTTCATCGGCAGCGCGGCGGCGGTGGGCGCCGCGCTCGTCGCCGGCAGCCAACTGTCCGACATCGGCCGGCTGGCCGCCGGATGGCCCACCTCGGCCGCGACCGCCCGGTTGTGGGTGGCCGCCGCCGGCGTCCTGCTGGGCCTGGCCGGGGTCGTCGTCGCGATCGCCTCCGCGGTGCGCGTGCTGCTGCCGGTACAGGTCTTCATCTCCGACCTCGCCGAGAACTGGGAGGTGCCCACCGCCGACCTGCGCCCGGTGGTGGCGTTCTTCCGACGGCGCACGAAGTACCTGCAGGGCGCCAAGGATCCGGCGGAGCTCATCGACCGGCGCGAGCGACTGACGACCCAGCTGGCGGACCCCGAGCGGAGCCCGGAGGCGCGGGCCGAGGTCCGTGCCGGCATCGCGTCGTACGACCTGCGCATCGCCGCGATCGAGGAGATGGCCAACCACGAGGCGTTGAAGGCCACCTTCGCGCACGCACTGCGCCGGCTGATCCTGGCGACGGTCGTGGCCGGTGCGGGAATCGTCGCGTTCGCCTGGGCGGCGAACCCGCCGACTCCGCCCACCGGCGCCGATCTGCGCGACGCCAAGCTGGTCGGGGCTCAGCTCCGCGACGCCGACCTGACCGGGGCGAAACTCGACGGCGCCGACCTGACCGGGGCGGACCTGACCGGGGCCGACCTGACCGGGGCCTCGGTGGTCGGGGTGACCTGGTCGGGCACGACCTGTCCGGACGGCACATCGAGCGACGCCGGCGGCGGCACCTGTCGGGGACATCTCCGGCGCTGAGTCGGCAGGGGCGCCCACAGAGTCAGGATTCGCCGCCGGGGCCACCCAACTCGCGGTGGATGAAGTCGAACAGTTCGGCGTCGCTGGCCCCGTCGAGCGTGCGGGTCACCGGCGCCTCCTGCGGCGCGGACCGGTCGTCGCCCCAGCGGGCGAGGAACGCCTGCATCTGCACCAGCAGTTTCCGCCGGGTCAGCTCGTCCGGCGCGCCGGCGGCGAACAGCCCGTCCACCTTCTCCAGCTCGGCGAGCAGGCCGGTGGTGGCGGCGGCGCCGTCGGGGGCCAGCAGCGTACGCAGGTGCCGGGCGAGCGCCAGCGGGGTCGGGTAGTCGAACACCACGCTCGCCGGCAGCGTGGCCCCGGTGGCGGCCCGGAGCCGGTTGCGCAGCGCCACGGCGGTCATCGAGTCGAAGCCGACCTCGCGGAACGCCCGGGCGGGGCCGAGGTCGGTGGTGTCCGGGAGGCCGAGCACCGAGGCGGCCTGCCCGGCGACGAGGTCGACCAGGATCGCGTCCCGCTCCGCGTCGCCGAGCGGGCGCAGTCGTTCCCGCAGCGCGGTCGCGGCGGCGTCGTCGGTGGGCTGGTCGGCGTGCAGGCCGCGCAGCGCCTCCCGGGCCTCCGGCAGGTCGCCGAAGAGCGGCCGGTCGCGGACCGCGGCGACGGCCGGCACGAACCGGTCCCAGCGGACGTCGGCGACGACCAGCCGGGCGCCGTCCGCGACGGCCCGCCGCAGCGCGGCGACGGCCAGTTCGGGATCCATGCCGGGTAGCCCGCCCCGGCTCAGCTGCGCCAGGTCGGTGTCGGTGAGGCCGTCGGCCCAGGGGCCGAACGCGACCGAGGTGACCGGCAGCCCGGCCCGCCGCCACCCGGCGGCGAGCACCTGGAGCAGGGCGTCGCCGGCCGCCTGCCCGCAGCGCCCGCCGGAGCCCCACACCCCGGAGGTGGAGGAGCAGACCACGAGCGCGCCGAGCGTCCGCTGTTCCACCTCGTCGGCGTACCGGGGCAGGTCGCCGACGGTGGCGAGCAGGTCGGCGGCCAGGTCGGCGGGGGTGAGGTCGGCCAGCGGCACGGTGCCGGTGTCGGCGGGCACGTGCACCAGCCCGGTGACCGGGCGTCCGTCGGCGGCGAGCTGCGCCATCCGGTCGGCCAGCTTCCCGCCGGCCGGCTCGTCCAGCGGCACCACGGTGGCGCCGGCCCGGTCGAGCCAGGCGGTGGTGTGCCGGGCGACCGGTCCGGTACCGCCGCTGAGCAGGACGCTCCCGCGCGGCGTCCAGCCGCCGTCCGTACCCCCGGTCGGGTCGGTGGCGCGGATCAGGCGGCGCACGAGCGGCCCGGCCGCGCGCACGGCGACCTGGTCCTCGGCCTCCCGGTTGGTCAGCGTGGCGAGCAGCGCGGCGGCGGGCTCGGCGGTCACCGTGCCGGGCAGGTCGACCAGACCGCCGACGTGCCGGGGGTGTTCCAGCGCGGCGGCCAGCCCGAGACCCCAGGTGGTGGCCTGCCACGGCCGGGTGGCCGGTTCGTCGTCGGTGGCGACCGCGCCGGTGGTGGCGAGCCACAGCGGCGCGTCGTCGTCGCGGGCGGTGTGCGCCTGCAGGAGCAGCAGGTTCGCCGCGAGCCCGGCCGGCAGGGCGTCCTGCTCGGGGTGGGGCGCCTCGTCGAGCGCGAGCAGTGACAGCAGTCCGGTGGGCCGGTGCTCGGCCGCGGCCCGGGCCAGGTCGGCGGCGAGGCCGTCGCGGTCCACGGTGGCCGGGTCGACGGTGAGCAGCCGCACGTCGGCGCCGCCGGCCCGCAGCGCCCCGGTGACCGTGGCGGCGGTCTCGCGGGGCGGCGCGACCACCAGCCAGCGGCCCGGCTCCCCGCCGGTGAGCGGGCGGGGCTGCCAGGCGACCCGGTAGCGCCAGCCGGCCAGCACGCCGTCCTGGCGCCGCCGACGACGCCACGTGTCGAGCTGCGGCAGCAGGTCGCGCAGCGGCTGTCCGGTGTCGATGCCGAGACGGTCGAGGTCGCCGTCGGTGACCGCCCGCCAGAACTCGCCGTCGTCCGGCCCGGCCGCGCCGCCGATCGGCGTGGTCAGGGTGGGCCAGTAGCGCTGCGGCCGGAACGGGTAGGTGGGCAGTTCGGGCAGGTCGCGGGCGGCGGGTCGGGGGCCGGCGAGCAGCGCCGGCCAGTGCGGGTCCCGGCCGGTCGCGTACCAGGCGGCGACCGCGGTGAGCAGGGCGGTGACCTCCGGTACGCCGGCGCGCAGCGTGGCCACGGCGGTGGCGTCGTCGGGGAGCAGGTCGGCGTTCATCGGGGTCAGCACGGCGGCCGGCCCGATCTCCAGGAACGTGTCCGCGCCGGCCGCGCGCAGCGCGGTGATCCCGTCGGCGTAGCGGACCGCCTCGCGGACGTGGCGCACCCAGTAGTCGGGGGTGCGCAGGTCGTCACCGTCGGCGAGCGCGCCGGTCAGGTTGGACACCACCGGCAGCAGCGGCGCGGCGAACGTCAGCCCGTCCAACACGTCGCGGAAGTCGGCCAGCATCGGTTCCATCAGCGGGCTGTGGAACGCGTGCGACACCGTGAGCCGGCGGACGCGGACACCCCGGTCCCGCCAGGTCCGCTCGATCTCCGTCAGCGCGTCGACCGGGCCGGAGACCACCACCGACGTCGGGCCGTTGACCGCCGCGACGCCCACGTCCGGACGGCCGGCGATCGACGCGGCGACCTCGGCCTCCGGCGCGGCCACCGCCAGCATCCCGCCGCCGGCCGGTAGCGCCTGCATCAGGCGGCCCCGCGCCGCCACCAGCGCGCACGCGTCCGGCAGCGACAGCACACCGGCCACGTACGCGGCGGTGATCTCGCCGACCGAGTGCCCGCCGATGAGGTCGGCCACCACCCCGAACGACTCGACGAGCCGGAACAGGGCCACCTCCACCGCGAACAGACCGGCCTGCGTGAACCACGTCTGGTCGAGCAGGTCGTCGTCGCCGAACAGCACCGGCTTCAGCGGCTGCGGCAACAGCGGGTCGAGGTGCCCGCACACCTCGTCGAGGGCGGACGCGAACACCGGGAACGCCGCGTACAGCTCCCGGCCCATCCCGGCGCGCTGCGCGCCCTGCCCGGAGAAGAGGACGGCGGCGCCACCGGTGCCGGCCGGCGCGGCCGACACGAGGGCGGGGTGGGGGTCGCCGGCGGCGAGCGCGGCGAGCGCCTCCCGCCGGGTCGCCGGGTCGGCGGCGACCACCACGGCCCGGTGGGTCAGGTGCGCCCGGCCCTCGACCAGCGCCCAGGCGGTCGCGCCGGGGTCGGCGGCGGACAGCGGGTCGGTCGGGTCGGTGAGCCGGGCGGCCAGGCGGGCGGCCTGGTCCCGCAGGCCGGCGGCGGTGGCCGCGCTGACCGGCCACGGCAGCGCGACGTCGCGGGCCGGGCCGGCGAGGTCCGGGCCGGTCGGGTCGGCCGGGGCCTCCTCCAGGATCACGTGGGCGTTGGTGCCGCTGATGCCGAACGACGAGACGCCGGCCCGGCGGGTACGCCCGTCGGCCGCCCAGGGGCGCGCCTCGGTGAGCAGCGCCAGCGGGCCGGCGGACCAGTCCACGTGCGGCGTGGGCGCGTCGACGTGCAGCGTCGCCGGGAGCGTGCCGTGACGCAGCGCCAGCACCATCTTGATCAGGCTGGCCGCGCCCGCCGCCGCCTGGGTGTGACCGAGGTTCGACTTGACCGAGCCGAGCCAGAGCGGCCGGTCCGTCGGGCGGTCCGGCCCGTACGCGGCGGCGAGCGCCTGGGCCTCGATCGGGTCGCCGAGCGTGGTGCCGGTGCCGTGCGCCTCGATCGCGTCGACGTCGGCCGGGGTGAGGCCGGCGTTGGCCAGGGCGGCCCGGATGACGCGCTGCTGGGCCGGTCCGTTCGGCGCGGTCAGGCCGTTGGACGCGCCGTCGGAGTTGACCGCGCTGCCGCGCACCACGGCGAGGATCTTCCGGCCCTCCCGCTGGGCGTCGGAGAGGCGTTGCAGCAGCAGGACACCGACGCCCTCGCCCCAGCCGGTGCCGTCCGCGGCGGCGGCGAACGCCTTGACCCGCCCGTCCGCGGCGAGTCCGCGCTGCCGGGAGAACTCCAGGAACGCGCCGGGTGTCGACATCACCGTGACGCCGCCGGCGAGGGCCAGGTCGCACTCGCCGGAGCGCAGCGCCTGCGCGGCCAGGTGCAGCGCGACCAGCGACGAGGAGCAGGCGGTGTCGACGGTGACGGCGGGGCCGTGCAGGCCGAACGCGTACGCCAGCCGGCCGGAGACGACGGACGCGCCGTTGCCGGTGGCCTGGTAGCCCTCGACCTCGGCGCGGGCGCCGAGCAGCAGGGTCGCGTAGTCCTGCCCGTTGGTGCCGACGAACACGCCGGTGGCCGAGCCGCGCAGCCGCTGCGGGTCGAGGCCGGCGGACTCGATCGCCTCCCAGGTGGTGTGCAGCAGCAGCCGTTGCTGCGGGTCCATGGCGAGCGCCTCGCGCGGGTTGATCCCGAAGAACGCGGCGTCGAAGCCGGCCACGTCGGCGAGGAAGCCGCCGCTGCGGGTGTAGCTGGTGCCGACGCGCTCCGGGTCGCTGTCGAAGAGCCCGTCGAGGTCCCACCCCCGGTCGGTGGGCATCGGGCCGACGGCGTCCACACCGTCGGCGAGCAGCCGCCACAGCTCCTGCGGGGAGGACACGCCGCCGGGGAACCGGCAGGCCATCGACACGATCGCGATGGGTTCGTCGGCGGCCGGCCGGGCCGCCGGGTGGGTGGCCTCGACCGGCGCGTCCGCGCCGGCCACCATCGCGGTGCGCAGGAAGCGCGCCAGCTCGGCCGCCGACGGGTGGTCGAAGACCACTGTGGAGGGCAGTGTCGTGCCGGTGGCCCGGCCGACCCGGTCCCGCAGCTGCACCGCGGCCAGCGAGTCGAAGCCGAGGTCGCGGAACGCGCGGTCGGCCGGCACCTGGTCGGTGGAGGGGTGTCCGAGCACGGCGGCGGCCTCGGCGCGGACCAGGTCGAGCAGCAGCGTCTCCTGCCCGGCCGGCGGCAGCCCGGCGAGTCGGGCGCGGAAGCCGTCGTCGGTCGGCTCCGGCTGCCCGCCGTCGACCGCGACGGCCGGGGCGACCCGGTCGAACAGGTGGCTGGGGCGCGCCGCCGTGTACGCCGCGACGAACCGGGACCAGTCCACGTCGGCGATCACCGGGGCCGGCTCGGGAGCGTTGACCCAGCGGCCCAGCGCGGCGACGGCGGTGGCCGGCGGGACCGGGTCGAGCCCGCGGCGGCGCAGCCCGTCCGCCGTCTCCCCGGCGGCCATTCCGTCCTGCGCCCACGGGCCGTAGGCGAGCGCGGTGGCCGGCAGACCGGCCGCGCGGCGGGCGGCGACCAGCGCGTCGAGCAGGGCGTTGCCGGCGGCGTAGCCGGCCTGCTCGCCGCCGCCCCAGACGCCGGCGACGGAGGAGAACACCACGAACGCGTCGAGGTCGCGGTCCTGGCAGGCGGCGTCCAGGTGCATCGCGCCGAGCACCTTGCCGGAGAGGGTGCGGGCCAGCTCGGCGGTGGTCAGGTCGTGGGCGGCGGCCGGGTCGCCGGCGACGCCGGCGGCGTGCACGACGGCGGTCAGCGCGGGCAGGTCGTCCACCAGGTCGGTGACGGCGACCGGGTCGCTGACGTCGCAGGCGACCACCCGGACCGCGCCGAGCGTGGCGGCGAGGTCGGCCGCGCCGGGGGCGTCCGGGCCGCGCCGCGACGCCAGCACCACCTCGTCGGCCCCGTTCGCCAGCAGCCAGCGGGCGACGTGCCGGCCGAGCGCACCGGTGCCGCCGGTGACCAGCACGGTGCCCCGGGGTCGCCAGCCGGCGCCGGCCGGCGCCGTGGCCGGGAGGAGCCGCCGGGCGTAGACGCCGCTGCGGCGTACGGCCACCTGGTCGTGGGTGCCGTCGGCGAGCAGCGCGACGAGCGCGGCGCGGGTGGTCCGGTCGGCGCGGGCGGGCAGGTCGACCAGGCCGCCCCACCGGTCCGGGTGTTCCAGGGCGACGGCGCGGCCGAGGCCCCAGGCGGACGCGGCCCGGACGTCGCCGCCCCGGTCGCCGGGGGCGACGGCCAGCGCGGCGCGGCTGAGCGCCCACACGCGGCCGGGCCGGCCGGTGTCGGTGAGCGCCTGCACGAGCGTGAGCAGCGCGGCGGTGCCGGCCGGGACCGCCGGCGCGCCGGGCAGCGGCCGGTCCTGCCGGGGCAGGACGCAGAGCACGCCGGTCCAGCCCTGGTCGTCGCCGAGGCGTCGGAGGCGCTCCGCCAGGTCGTTGCGGTCGGCGCCGGCCGCGATGGTGAGCGTGTCGACGGTGGCGCCGGCCTCGGTGAGCGTCCTCGGGACGCCGCCGTCGGCGCCGCCGCCGACGGTGGCGACCAGCCACCGGCCGGTCAGCCCGGCTGCGGCGGCGGGACGCACCGGCTCCCAACCGATCCGGTACGCCCCGGTGTCCGGTCCCCGGGTGCGGGCGCGGTGCCAGTCGGCGAGGACCGGCAGCGCGGAGCTGAGCACGTCGGCGGCGGCGTCGTGGCCGAGGTGCGCGGCGAGCACGGCGGGGTCGCCGCTCTCCACGGCGGCCCAGAACTCGGCGTCCGGCGCGACCGGCGTGCGGGCGCTTGGCGCGGGCCAGTAGCGCTGGTGCTGGAAGGCATAGGTGGGCAGGTCGACGCGGGTGGCGTCGGTGCCGGCGAACCAGGGCGTCCAGTCCACCGGCACGCCGTGGACGTGCAGGTCGGCCAACCCGGCCAGCAACGCGGCGCTCTCGTCCCGGTCCCGACGCTGCACCGCGACCGCGAGCCCGTCTCCTTCGGCAAGGACCTCGGCGGTCAGCGCCGTGAGCACGCTCTGCGGCCCGATCTCCAGGAACGTGTCCACCCCGACGTCACGCAGCGCGGTGATCCCGTCGGCGAAGCGGACCGCCTGACGCACGTGCCGCACCCAGTAGTCCGGGTCCGTCAGCTCCCCCGGGTCCGCGATCGCACCGGTCACGTTGGACACCACCGGCAGCAACGGCGCGGCGAACGTCAACCCGTCCAGCACGCCGCGGAACTCGGCCAGCATCGGCTCCATCAGCGGACTGTGGAACGCGTGACTGACGGTGAGCCGGCGGACCCGGACGCCCCGGTCCCGCCAGGTGTGCTCCAGCGCGGTCAGCGCGTCGAGGTCACCGGAGACGACCACCGAGGACGGCCCGTTCACCGCCGCGATCCCGACGTCCGTCCGGCCGGCGATCATTCCGGCCACGTCGGACTCGGGTGCGGCGACCGCCAGCATCCCACCGCCGGCCGGCAACGCCTGCATCAGCCGGCCCCGCGCCGCCACCAGGGCACACGCGTCCGGCAACGACAACACCCCCGCCACATGCGCGGCCGTGACCTCACCGATCGAATGACCACCCACGAAGTCCGGCGTCACCCCGAACGACTCCACCAGCCGGAACAACGCCACCTCGACCGCGAACAACCCGGCCTGCGTGAACCGCGTCTGGTCGATCAGGTCACCGTCGCCGAACAACACCGGCTTCAACGGCTGCGGCAGCAACGGATCCAGGTGACCGCACACCTCATCGAGGGCGGACGCGAACACCGGGAACGCCGCGGACAACTCCCGACCCATCCCCGCGCGCTGCGCGCCCTGACCGGAGAACAGCACCGCGAGCGGGCCGCGCCGCACCGCGTCACCGGAGAGCACCGCGCCCGACGGCGTACCGGCCGCCAGCGCGCGCAGCGCGGTGAGCAGGTCGTCCCGGTCGGTGGCGGCGAGCACGGCCCGCCGTTCCAGGGTGGCCCGGGTGGTCACCGAGGACCAGGCCAGGTCCACCGGTCGGAGCGTGGCGTCACCGGCCAGGCGACGTGCCCACCGCTCGGCCTGGCTGGCCAGGGCCGCGTCGGTCCGCGCCGACAGCAGCACCGGCAGGTGGGCGCGGGCCGCGCCGGCGGTGGTGGCGGGCCGATCCTGGCCGTCGGCGCGGGTGGGGAGCACGGCACCGTCGATCACCGTTCCGGCCGGGCCGGCGGTGGCGGGTGGCTGTTCGAGGACGACGTGGGCGTTGGTGCCGGAGATGCCGAACGACGACACCGCCGCCCGGCGGGGCCGGTCCCGGTCGGGCCACGGGGTCGGCGCGGTCGCCAGCTCGACCGCCCCGGCGGTCCAGTCGATGTGCGGGGACGGCTCGTCCACGTGCAGCGTCGGCGGCACCAGGCCGTGCCGCATGGCCAGGACCATTTTGATCACCCCGGCGACACCGGCGGCGGCCTGGGTGTGCCCGAGGTTCGACTTGATCGACCCCAGGAGCAGCGGCGTCTCGCGGTCCTGGCCGTAGGTGGCCAGCAGCGCCTGCGCCTCGATCGGGTCACCGAGCGTGGTGCCGGTGCCGTGCGCCTCGACCACGTCCACGTCGGCCGTGCCCAGCCGGGCGTTCGCGAGGGCCTGGCGGATCACCCGCTGCTGCGACGGCCCGTTGGGGGCGGTCAGCCCGTTCGACGCGCCGTCCTGGTTGACCGCCGTGCCCCGCACCACGGCCAGGATCCGGCGGCCGTCCCGCTGGGCGTCGGCGAGCCGCTGCACCAGCAGGACGCCGGTGCCCTCGCCCCAGCCGGTGCCGTCGGCGGACGCGGCGAACGACTTGCACCGCCCGTCGGCGGCGAGTCCACGCTGCCGGGAGAACTCGATGAACGTCCCCGGTGTCGACATCACCGTCACCCCACCGGCCAGGGCGAGGTCGCACTCGCCGGAGCGCAGCGCCTGCGCGGCGAGGTGCAGCGCGACGAGCGACGACGAGCAGGCGGTGTCCACGGTGACCGCCGGACCCTCCAACCCGAACGTGTACGCCAGCCGGCCGGACAGCACGCTGCCCGAGGTGCCCACGCCGACGTACCCCTCGACCTCGGCCGACGACTCGACCAGCCGGGTCGCGTAGTCGTGGTACATGACGCCGGCGAACACGCCGGTACGCGAGCCGCGCAGCGTCGCCGGGTCCAGGCCGGCGGACTCGAACGCCTCCCACGACGTCTCCAACAGCAGCCGCTGCTGCGGGTCCATGGCGAGGGCCTCACGCGGGCTGATGCCGAAGAAGCCGCTGTCGAAGTCGGCGGCGTCGTAGAGGAAACCGCCCTGCGTCGCGTACGAGGTGCCGCTGTGGTCCGGGTCCGGGTCGAACAGCGACTCCAGGTCCCAGCCCCGGTCGGCCGGGAACTCGGAGATCCCGTCTCCACCGGCGGCCAGCAGCTCCCACAACTGCTCCGGGTTCGCCACCCCACCCGGATAGCGGCAGGCCATCCCGACGATCGCGATCGGCTCGTCCAGCCCGGTGGTGGTGGCCGCCGTCGGGGTGGCCGCGTCCGGCCGGCCGCCGGCCAGTTCGGTCCACACCTGCGCGGCGAGCGCGGCCGGGGTGGGGTGGTCGAAGATGAGCGTGGACGGCAGCCGCAGCCCGGTCGCGGCGTTGACCCGGTTACGCAGGTCGACGGCGGTCAGCGAGTCGAAGCCCAGTTCCCGGAACGCCCGGTCGGCCGGCACCGCGTCCGCGCCACCGTGCCCGAGCACCTGCGCGACCAGGCCCCGGACCAGCACGTCGACCTCGGCGCGGGCCTGGTCGTCGGTGAGCCGGGCCAGCCGGTCGGCCCAACCCCCGGTGCCCGCGAGCCGCCGGGTGGCGGCGGGCCCGACGAGCGGGGCCAGCATCGACGGTACGGGAGCACCGGCCGCGCGCAGCGCGGTCAGGTCGATCACGATCGGTACGAGGGCCGGACGGCCGGCGGTGAGCGCGGCGTCGAACAGCTCCAGCCCGGTCCCGGTGCTCATCGGGGGCAGCCCGGCCCGCGCCGACCGCCGCCGCTCTCCCTCGCTGAGCGTCGCCGCCATGCCGGCGGTGTCCCACATCCCCCATGCCAGGCTGACCGCCGGCAGACCCTCCTGCCGCCGGGCCACCGCCAACGCGTCCAGGAACGCGTTCCCCGCCGCGTACGCCGCCTGCCCCGGCGAACCCAGCACCCCGGCGAGGGACGAGAAGAGGACGAACAGGTCCAGGTCGAGGCCCTGGGTGGCCTCGTGCAGCCACCACCCCGCCGTCACCTTCGGCCCCAGCACGCCCGCCAACCGGTCCGCGGTCATCGCGGACACCACGCCGTCGTCCAGGATCCCGGCGGTGTGCACCACTCCGGCGAGCCGACCCGGAACCTCGGCGACCAGCCGGTGCACCTGGTCCCGGTCGGTGACGTCGCACGCCACCACCGACACCGACGCACCCCACCCGTTCAGCCGTTGGACAAGTGCCGCCGCGCCCGGCGCGGCCGGGCCCTGCCGCGACACCAGCACCAGCGACCGTACGTCGTGTCGGGCCGCCAGGTGCTCGGCCACCAGGGCACCCAGGGACCCGGTGCCACCGGTCACCAGCACCGTGCCGCCGGCGTCACCACCGATCGCGGGAGTGTCGGCGGCCGGAACAGGACCGGCCACGTCACCACCGGTCACGGGCGTGTCCGCGGCGTGACCGGCCGTCATGTCCCCGGACGACCTCGCGGGAACAGCCGGCGGAAGCGTCGCGCGGACCAGACGCGGCGTCAACACGGCATCGCCGCGCACCGCCACCTGCCCGCCCGTCACCGGCAAATCCCCCACCACACCGGCCAGCACCGACACCACCGACGCGTCCACGTCCCGATCCACATCCGCCACGACGATCCGGCCCGGATGCTCCGACTGCGCCGACCGCAGCAACCCCCACACCGCCGCACCGGCCAGGTCCACCACCCGGTCGCCGTCCGACACCGCCACCGCACCCCGGGTCACCACCACCAACCGCGAACCCGCCAACGGCTCCGCGGCCAGCCACGCCTGCACCACCGCCAGCACGTCCGACGTGACCATCCGAACCGCTTCCGGCATCGCCACCCCGGACGGCGCGGCCACCGGCAGGACGAACACCTCGGGCGCCCCGGCAGCGAGCGCCGCCGGCACGTCCGGGTACGTCGGCAGCCCGTCGACGGGCGCGCCGAGCGCCGCCCAGTCGCCGATCCGCCCCGGGCGCGCCGGCGTGGGCTCCCAGCGCACCTCGTACAGGGAGCGGGCGCCGGTCGCGGGCAGGCCGGTCATCTCCCGCAGGTGCAGCGCGTCCACCGACACGACGGGCGCGCCGGTCTCGTCGGCGGCGGCCAGCCGGACGGCGTCGCCGTCGCGGGTGAGCCGTACCCGCAGCACGGTGGCGCCGGTGGCGTGCACCTGGACGCCCTCGAACGTGAACGGGACGCGTGGTCCCCCGGCGCCGGGCGTGGGCAGCAGGCCGATCGGGTGCAGGGCGGCGTCGAGGAGCGCCGGGTGGATGCCGAAGCGCGCCGCGTCGCCGGCCACGTCGTCCGGGAGGGCGATCTCCGCGTACGCCGCGTCGTCGCCGGTCCAGGCCCGCCGTACGCCCCGGAACGCCGGCCCGTACGCCAGGCCGTGCGCGGCGAGCGTCGGGTACCAGTCGGTGAGGTCGACCTCGGTCAGCCCGGCGGGCGGCCAGGCGCCGACGGTGGGCTCGTCCGGCACCGACGGTTCGAGGATGCCGTCGGCGTGCCGGGTCCAGCCGGCGTCGGGGTCGTCCTCGGGTCGGGAGTGGACGGTGAGGGCGCGTCGGGTGCCGGCGCCGTCGACGCGTACCTGGAGGCGCAGCCGACCGGTGTCGGGCAGGACCACTGGCGTGGCGACGGTGAGGTCGCGCAGCCGGGGCACGCCGGCCTCGTCTCCGGCGCGGACGGCGATCTCGACGAGCGCGGCGCCGGGGAGCAGTGTGGTCCCGGCGACGGCGTGGTCGGCCAGCCAGGGGTGGGTGGCGAGGGAGAGTTGGCCGGTCAGGACGACCGTGCCGTCGCCGGCCAGCTCGACGGTGGCGCCGAGCAGGGGGTGCGCGGCGTCGCTCAGCCCGGCGCCGGAGACGTCGCCGGGGCGGTGGCGGGCGGTCTCCGGCCAGTAGCGCCGGTGCTGGAACGCGTACGTGGGCAGGTCGATCCGGGTGGGCGCGGGGCCGGTGAACCACGCCTCCCAGGAGACCGGGACGCCGTGCACGTGCAGCTGGGCCAGCGCGGTGAGCAGCGCGGGCGTCTCGGCGCGGTCGCGACGTTGCGCGGCCACGGCGAGCGCGGCGTCGTCGTCGTCGTCGTCGTCGTCGGGCAGGATCTCGGCGGTCAGCGCGGTCAGCACGCTCTGCGGGCCGAGTTCGAGGAACGTGTCCGCGCCGGCCGCGCGCAGTGCGGTGATCCCGTCGGCGTAGCGGACCGCCTCGCGGACGTGGCGCACCCAGTAGTCGGGGTTGCGCAGGTCGTCGCCGTCGGCCAGCGCGCCCGTCACGTTCGACACCACCGGCAGCAGCGGCGCGGCGAACGTCAACCCCGCCAGCACACTGCGGAACTCGGCCAGCATCGGCTCCATCAGCGGACTGTGGAACGCGTGCGACACGGTCAGACGGCGGACCCGCACGCCCGCGTCCCGCCACGTGCCGTCGAGCGCGGTCAGCGCGTCGAGGTCACCGGAGACGACCACCGACGACGGCCCGTTGACCGCGGCGATCCCCACGTCCGCCCGGCCGGCGATCATCTCGGCCACCTCCGCCTCGGGGGCGGCCACGGCGAGCATCCCGCCACCGGCCGGCAACGCCTGCATCAACCGACCCCGCGCCGCCACCAACACGCACGCATCAGGCAGCGACAACACCCCCGCCACGAACGCGGCCGTGATCTCCCCGACCGAGTGCCCACCGACCAGATCCGGCATCACCCCGAACGACTCGACCAACCGGAACAGGGCCACCTCGACCGCGAACAAACCGGCCTGGGTGAACTGCGTCTGGTCGAGCAGGTCCCCGTCGCCGAACAACACCGTCTTCAACGGCTGCGGCAACAACGGATCCAGGTGACCGCACACCTCATCAAGGGCGGACGCGAACACCGGGAACGCCACGGACAACTCCCGACCCATCCCGACGCGCTGCGCGCCCTGCCCGGAGAAGAGGATCGCCAGCCGGCCGCGCGGCGTCGGGACGCCGCTGATCGCTTCGCCGGACGGTTCGCCGGCGGCCAACGCCCGCAGACCGGCCAGCAGGTCGTCCCGGTCGGCGGCGGGCACCACGGCTCGTCGCTCCAGCGCGGGTCGGGTGGTCACGGACGACCAGGCGACGTCGACCGGTCGCCACGCCGCGTCGCCGGCGAGCCGGTCGGCCCACCGGTCGGCCTGGGCGGCCAGGGCCGCGTCGGTACGCGCCGACAGCAGCACCGGCACCACCGCGGGGCCGGCCGGCCGGTCGGTTGCCGCGTCGCCGGCGTCGGAGACAGGGGGCTGCTCCAGGATGACGTGGGCGTTGGTGCCGGAGATGCCGAAGGAGGACACGGCGGCCCGGCGGGGCCGGCCCTGGTCGGGCCACGGTGTGGCGGCGGTGGCGAGGGCGACCGCGCCAGCGGTCCAGTCGATGTGCGGGGACGGCTCGTCCACGTGCAGCGTCGCGGGGACGATCCCGTGCCGCATGGCCAGGACCATTTTGATCACCCCGGCGACGCCGGCGGCGGCCTGCGTGTGCCCCAGGTTCGACTTGATCGACCCGAGCAGCAGCGGCCGGCCGTCCGGCCGGTCCTGCCCGTACGTGGCGAGCAGCGCCTGCGCCTCGATGGGGTCACCGAGCGTGGTGCCGGTGCCGTGCGCCTCCACCGCGTCCACATCGGACGTGCCTAGCCGCGCGTTGGCCAGGGCCTGCCGGATCACCCGCTGCTGCGACGGACCGTTGGGGGCGGTCAACCCGTTGGACGCGCCGTCGGAGTTCACCGCCGTGCCCCGCACCACAGCCAGGATCCGGCGGCCCTCCCGCTGGGCGTCGGAGAGCCGCTGCACCAGCAGGACGCCGACGCCCTCGGACCAGCCCGTCCCGTCGGCCGAGGCGGCGAAGGACCGGCACCGGCCGTCCGGGGACAGGCCACGCTGGCGGGAGAACTCGACGAACGTGCCGGGCGTCGCCATCACCGTGACGCCGCCGGCCAGGGCCAGGTCGCACTCGCCCGACCGCAGCGCCTGCCCGGCGAGGTGCAGCGCCACCAGGGACGACGAGCAGGCGGTGTCCACCGTGACCGCCGGACCCTCCAACCCGAACGTGTACGCCACCCGACCGGACAGCACGCTGGCGGAGGTGCCGGTGCCGACGTAGCCCTCGGCGTCCGGCGGAAGGTCGGCCAGGCGGGAGGCGTAGTCGTGGTACATCACGCCGGCGAACACGCCGGTGCGCGAGCCGCGCAGGACGGCCGGGTCGAGGCCGGCGGACTCGAAGCTCTCCCAGGACGCCTCCAGCAGCAGCCGCTGCTGCGGATCCATGGCGACCGCCTCGCGGGGCGAGATGCCGAAGAAGCCGCTGTCGAAGTCGGCGGCGCCGGTCAGGAAGCCGCCGTGCCGGGCGTACGAGGTGCCGGGGTGGTCCGGGTCCGGGTCGTAGAGCGCGTCGAGGTCCCAGCCCCGGTCGGCGGGGAACGCGGAGATCCCGTCCCGGCCGCCGGCCAGGAGTTGCCAGAGCTGTTCGGGGTTGTCGACGCCACCGGGGTAGCGGCAGGCCATGCCGACGATGGCGATGGGCTCGTCGGTGTCGGCCGCCCGCACGGCCGCGCGCCGGGCGGTGATCCGGCCGGAGACCAGTTCGAAGAGGTGCGCGGCGAGGGCGGCCGGGCTGGGGTGGTCGAAGACGAGCGTGGACGGCAGTCGCAGCCCGGTCGCGGCGTTGACCCGGTTACGCAGGTCGACGGCGGTCAGCGAGTCGAACCCGAGTTCCCGGAACGCCCGGTCGGCCGGCACCGCGTCCGCGCCGCCGTGCCCGAGCACCTGCGCCACCAGCCCTCGGACCAACACGTCGACCTCGGCGCGGGCCTCGTCCTCGGTGCGGCCGGCCAGCCGGTCGGCCCAGTCGCCGCCGGCGCGGACCTGCCGGCGGGTGGCGGCCGGGCCGGTGAGGGCGCGGAGCACCGCCGGGACCGGCCCGCCGTCGAGGGCGGCCCGCAGCGCCGGTACGTCGACGACGGCCGGCACGAGCGCCGGCCGTCCCTCGGCGAGGGCGGCGTCGAACAGGGCCAGCCCGACGTCGGTGTTCATCGGGGGCAGCCCGGCTCGCGCCGCGCGTTGCCGCTCCCCCTCGCTCAGCGACGCCGCCATCCCCGCGGTGTCCCACATCCCCCACGCCAGCGACACCGCCGGCAGACCCTCCTGCCGCCGCACCAGCGCCAACGCGTCCAGGAACGCGTTTCCCGCCCCGTACGCCGCCTGACCCGGCGAACCCAGCACCCCGGCGAGGGACGAGAAGAGCACGAACAGGTCCAGGTCGAGGTCGCGGGTCGCCTCGTGCAGAGCCCATGCGGCCGTCACCTTCGGCGCGAGCACGCCCGCCAACCGCTCCGGGGAGATCGCCGACACCACACCGTCGTCCAGCACACCGGCGGTGTGCACCACCCCGGCCAACCGACCCGGCACCTCCGCGACCAGCCGAGACACCTGATCCGGATCGGTCACGTCGCACGCCACCACCGACACCGCCGCACCCAACCCGGCCAACCGCTCGACCAGGACGTCCGCGCCCGACGCGGACGGGCCCTGCCGTGACACCAGCACCAGCGACCGGACCCCGTACCCGGTCACCAGATGCTCCGCCACCAGGGCGCCCAACGCGCCGGTGCCGCCGGTCACCAGCACCGTGCCGTCACCGACACCGACACCGACGCCGGAGGCGGAGGCGACGGAGGCGGCGCGGACCACTCGGGGCACCGACACCCGGCCTTCCCGGATCGCCACCTGGCCGCCGGCCGGGTCGGCGGTGACGCGGGCGAGCAGCGCCAGGGTGTGCGCGTCCGGCTCCCGGTCGAGGTCGGCCAGCACGATCCGGCCCGGGTGCTCGGACTGCGCCGCGCGCAGCAGACCCCACGCCGCCGCGCCGGCCAGGTCGGTCACCGGGTCACCGTCACCGGTGGACACGGCGCCCCGGCTCAGGACGACCAGCGCGGTCTCCGCGAGCGGGTCCGCGGCCAGCCAGGACCGCACGGTGGCGAGCACGTCGGTGGTGACCGCGCGGACCGCGTCCGGGGTGGGCAGGTCGGAGGCGGGCAGCGGCAGGACGAGGACGCGCGGGGGCGTTCGGCCCGCGTCGACGGCCTCGACCAGCGCCGCCACGCCGGCGTACGCGGACAGCCCGGCCGGGCCGTCGCCGGTCAGCGCCGCCCAGTCGGACGGCGCCTCGGCCGGCGTGACGTCCTCCGGCTGCCAGGTGAGCGCGTACAGGGACCGGGCGGCGACGCCGGGGACGACCGCGCCGGTCAGCTCCCGCAGCACCAGCGAGTCGACGGAGACCACCGGCGCGCCGGAGGAGTCCACGGCGACCAGCCGGACGGCGTCGCCGGCGCGGGTGAGCCGGACCCGCAGGACGCGGGCGCCGGCGGCGTGCACCTGGAGTCCGTCGAGGGTGAACGGCACGCGCGGGCCGTCGCCGGGGAGCACCAGCCCGGCCGGGTGCAGGGCGGCGTCCAGCAGCGCCGGGTGGACCCCGAACCGGGCCGCCTCCCCGGCGGTGTCGTCCGGCAGCGCCACCTCGGCGTACGCCTCGCCGTCGCCGGTCCAGAGCCGGCGCAGGCCCTGGAAGGCCGGCCCGTAGGTGAGGCCGTGCCCGGACAGGGTCGGGTACCAGTCGGTCAGGTCCACCTCGGTGAGCCCGGCGGGTGGCCAGGCGAGGGTGGGCTCGTCCGGCCGGGGCGGGTCGAGGACGCCCTCGGCGTGCGCGGTCCAGTCGGTGTCGCCGTCGGGCTGGGAGTGGATGGCGACCGGACGGCCGCCGGTGCCGTCGGGTGCGCCGACACGTACCTGCACCCGCACCGCGCCGGTATCGGGCAGCACCAGCGGCGCGGCGAACGTGAGGTCGCGGATGCGGGAGGCGCCGACCTCGTCTCCGGCACGGACGGCCAGTTCGGCGAGCGCGGTGCCGGGCAGGAGCACGGCGCCGGCCACCACGTGGTCGGCGAGCCACGGGTGGGTGGCCAGCGACAGCCGGCCGGTGAGCAGGACCATCTCGGCGCCGGCGACGGCGACGGCCGCGCCGAGCAGCGGGTGGCCGACGTCGCCGAGCCCGGCGCCGCTGACGTCGCCGGGACGGATCCGGCCGGTGGGCAGCCAGTACCGCTGGTGCTGGAACGCGTAGGTGGGCAGGTCGACCCGGGTCGGCTCGGCGCCGGTGAACCAGGGCCGCCAGTCGACCGGCACGCCGTGCACGTGCAGGTCGGCCAGCGCGCCCAGCAACGCGGCTGACTCGTCCCGGTCGCGACGCTGGGCGGCGACCGCGAGCGCGTCGGGCAGGATCTCGGCGGTCAGCGCCGTGAGCACGCTCCGCGGGCCGATCTCCAGGAACGTGTCCACCCCGGCGTCGCGCAGCGCCGCGACGCCGTCGGCGAAACGGACCGCCTGCCGGACGTGCCGCACCCAGTAGTCGGGATCGGTCAGCTCCGCCGGGTCCGCGATCGCACCGGTCACGTTGGACACCACCGGCAGCAGCGGCGCGGAGAAGCCCAGCCCGTCCAGGACGGCGCGGAACTCGGCCAGCATGGGCTCCATCAGCGGGCTGTGGAACGCGTGCGACACGGTCAGCGCGCGGGTCCGGACGCCGCGTTCGTGCCACCGCCGCGCGATGCCGTCGAGCGCGTCGACCGGTCCGGAGACCACGACGGAGGACGGGCCGTTGACGGCGGCGACACCCAGGCCGGGCACGCCGTCGAGCGACGCCAGCACATCCGCCTCACCGGCGGCGACCGCCAGCATCCCGCCGCCGGTCGGCAACGCCTGCATGAGCCGGCCCCGCGCCGCGACCAGCGTGCACGCGTCGGGCAGCGACAGCACCCCGGCCAGGTACGCGGCGGTGACCTCACCGATCGAGTGCCCGCCGACGGCGTCCGGGGTCACCCCGAACGACTCGACCAGGCGGAACAGCGCCACCTCGACCGCGAACAGTCCCGCCTGCGTGAACCGCGTCTGGTCCAGCAGATCGTCCTCGCCGAACAGCACCGGCTTCAGCGGCTGCGGCAGCAGCGGATCCAGGTGTGCGCACACCTCGTCGAGCGCGGCGGCGAACACCGGGAACGCCGCGTACAGGTCCCGGCCCATGCCGGCGCGCTGCGCGCCCTGACCGGAGAAGAGGACGGCCAGCCGGCCGCGCGGGGTGCGCGTACCGGTGCGGGTGCCGGCGGCCGGTGCGCCGGCGGCCAGCGCCCGCAGCCCGGCCAGCAGCTCGTCGCGGTCGCCGGCGGCGACGACGGCACGGTGGTCCAGGACGGTCCGGCCGGTCACCGAGGACCAGCCGACGTCGACCGGGCGGGCCGCGTCGTCGCCGGCGAGCCGGCGGGCCCAGCGGTCGGCCTGCGCGGCGAGCGCGGCGTCGGAGCGGGCGGAGAGCAGCACCGGCGTGAGCGCGCGCGGCGTCGGGCCGGCGGCGCGGGCGGGCTCGGCGGGCGGCGTCGGGCCGGCGGCGCGGGCGGGCTCGGCGGGCGGCGCCTCGATGACCACGTGGGCGTTGGTGCCGCTGACCCCGAACGAGGAGACGGCGGCGCGGCGGGGCCGGCCCGACTCCGGCCACGGCCGCGCCTCGGTGAGCAGCTCGACCGCGCCGGCGTCCCAGTCGATGTGCGGGGACGGTGCGTCCACGTGCAGGGTCGCCGGGGCGACGCCGTGCCGCATGGCGAGGACCATCTTGATGATGCCGGCGACGCCGGCGGCGGCCTGCGTGTGCCCCAGGTTCGACTTCACCGACCCGAGCAGCAGCGGCCGGTCCGCCGGCCGGTCCTGCCCGTACGTGGCCAGCAGCGCCTGCGCCTCGATCGGATCCCCGAGCGTGGTGCCGGTGCCGTGCGCCTCCACCACGTCCACGTCGGACGGGTTCAGCCGCGCGTTGGCCAGGGCCTGCCGGATGACCCGCTGCTGCGACGGACCGTTGGGGGCGGTGAGCCCGTTCGACGCGCCGTCGGAGTTGACGGCGGTGCCCGCCACCACGGCGAGGATGCGCCGACCGTCGCGGCGGGCGTCGGACAACCGCTGCACGAGCAGCACGCCGACGCCCTCGGCCCAGCCGGTGCCGTCGGCGGCGGCGGCGAAGGACTTGCACCGCCCGTCGGCGGCCAGCCCGCGCTGGCGGGAGAACTCGATGAACGTGCCCGGGTTCGCCATCACGGTCACGCCGCCGGCCAGGGCCAGGTCGCACTCCCCCGACCGCAGCGCCTGCGCGGCCAGGTGCAGCGCCACCAGCGACGACGAACACGCCGTGTCCACGGTGACCGCCGGGCCCTCCAGCCCGAACGCGTACGCCACCCGGCCGGACACCACGCTGCCGGAGGTGCCGGTGCCCAGGTAGCCCTCCACGCCGTCGGGCAGGTCGCGCACCCCGGCCGCGTAGTCGTGGTACATCAGGCCGGCGAACACGCCGGTGCGGGAGCCGCGCAGATTCGCCGGGTCCACGCCGGCGGACTCGAAGCTCTCCCAGGACGCCTCCAGCAGCAGCCGCTGCTGCGGGTCCATGGCGAGCGCCTCGCGCGGGGAGATGCCGAAGAAGCCGCTGTCGAAGTCGGCGGCGCCGGCGAGGAAGCCTCCGTGCCGGGCGTACGAGGTGCCGGGATGGTCCGGGTCGCTGTGGAACAGGGTGTCGAGGTCCCAGCCCCGGTCGGTGGGAAACTCGCCGATGCCGTCGCGCCCGGCGGCCAGCAGCTCCCACAGGTCGTCGGGGCTGTCGATCCCGCCCGGGTAGCGGCAGGCCATCCCGACGATCGCGATCGGCTCGTCGACGCCGGTGACCACCGCCGCGCCGGCCCGGGTGGCGGTGGCGGTGGCGCCGCCGAGCTGCGCGTACACGTGGGCGGCCAGCGCGGCCGGGTTCGGGTGGTCGAAGACCAGGGTGGACGGCAACCGCAGCCCGGTCGCGGCGTTGACCCGGTTGCGCAGGTCCACCGCGGTCAGCGAGTCGAAGCCCAGTTCCTGGAACGCCCGGTCGGCCGGCACCGCGTCCGCGCCGCCGTGACCGAGGACCTGGGCGACGAGGCCGCGGACCAGCAGGTCGACCTCGGCGCGGGCCTCGTCGGCGGGCAGCGCGGCGAGCCGCCCGGCCCAACCGTCGGCCGCCGCGCCGGCCTGCCGCCGGGCGGGTGCGGCGCCGGCGAGGGCGCGCAGCATCGGGGGTACGCCGCCGGCGGCCCGCAGCGCCGGCAGGTCGAGCACGGCCGGTACGAGCGTGGCGTCGTCGGCGGTGACGGCGGCGTCGAAGAGCGCGACGCCGACCGGGGCGGTGATCAGGCCGAGTCCGGCGCGGGTCACCCGGGACCGGTCGGCCGCGCCGAGACCGGCCGCCATGCCGTCGGTGTCCCACATGCCCCAGGCGAGCGCGTGCCCGGGCAGGCCGAGGGCGCGGCGGCGGGTGGCGAGGGCGTCGAGGAAGGCATTCGCGGCCGCGTACGCGCCCTGGCCGGGGGAACCGAGCACGCCGGCGATCGACGAGTAGGTGACGAACAGGTCGAGGTCGAGCCCGGCGGTCGCCTCGTGCAGGTGCCAGGCGGCGTCGACCTTGGGGGCGAGGACCCGGGCCAGGCGGTCGGCGTCGGTGCCGGTGACGACCGCGTCGTCGAGCACGCCGGCGGTGTGCACCACCCCCGCGAGCCGGTCGCCGTCGGTGAGCCCGGCGACCAGGTCACGCACGGCGTCGGGGTCGGTGAGGTCGACGGCGAGCACCCGGACCCGGGCGCCGAGCGCGGTCAGGTCGCCGGCCAGTTCGGCCGCGCCGTCGGCGTCGGGTCCGCGCCGGCTGACCAGGGCCAGCGAGTCGACGCCCCACGCGGTGACCAGGTGCCGGGCGAGCAGGCCGCCGAGCGCGCCGGTGCCGCCGGTGACCAGGACGGTGCCGCCGCGGGTGCGCGGGCCGGGCGCGGGCGGGGCGTCGGCGCGTACCAGTCGGGGGGTGAGGGTGGTGTCGCCGCGCACCGCGACCTGCGCCGCGGTCGGGTCGTCGGCGGCGGCCGCGAGCAGCGCCAGGGCGGCGGCGTCGGGGTCCCGGTCGAGGTCGGCCAGGACGATCCGGCCGGGATGCTCGGACTGGGCGGAGCGGACCAGGCCCCAGACGGCGGCGCCGGCCAGGTCGGTGGCCGGGTCGTCCGGCCGGGCCGGCATCGCGTCGCGGGTGAGCACGACGAGGCGGGCGTCGGCGGTCGCGTCGGTGGTCAGCCAGTCGCGCAGCGCGGCGAGCACGCCGGTGGTGGCGGCCCGGACCGTGGCCGGCGACGTCGGACCGGTCGGCACCGGCAGCAGCACCAGCGGGGGTACGTCGCCGGCGGCGAGCAGTCCGGTGACGTCCGGGTGGGCGGGGGCGTCGGGCAGGGCGGGCAGCGGCGCGCCGAGCACCGCGACGGGGGGCGGCGTGGCCGGGGTGAGCGGTTCGGCGTGCCAGGCGACCCGGTACAGCGCGCGGGCGGCCCGGGCGGCGGCCGGCGGCTCGGCGCCGGTCAGCTCCCGCAGTACCAGTGCGTCGACGGTGACGACGGGCCGGTCGGTGGGGTCGACGGCGAGCAGCCGCACGGCCGTGCCGGCGCGGGTGAGCCGGACCCGCAGCGTGTCCGCGTCGACGGCGTGCACCTGGACGCCGGTGAACGCGAACGGGGCCTTGGGTCCGGTGGTGCCGTCGCCGGGCAGCAGCGCGGCGGGGTGCAGCGCGGCGTCGAGCAGGGCGGGGTGCACGCCGAACCCGGCGGTCCGGTCGGGGCCGGTCGCGGGCAGTGTCACCTCGGCGTAGACGGTGCCGTCGTCGGCCGTCCAGGCGCGGCGCAGGCCCTGGAACGCCGGCCCGTAGGTCATGCCGTGGCCGGCGAGGGCGTCGTACCAGCCGGTGAGGTCGGTCTCGGCGGCGTGCGGCGGGGGCCACGCGCCGAGGCCGGCGTCGTCGGTGGGAACGGCGGCGGTGAGCAGTCCCTCGGCGTGGCGGGTCCAGTCGCCGTCGGGGTCGTCGTCGGGCTGGGAGTGGACGGTGACGGCGCGCCGCCCGGTGTCGTCGCGCGGGCCGACCCGGACCTGCACCGGCACGGCGCCCCGCTCGGGGAGCACCAGCGGCGTGACGACGGTCAGCTCGCCGATCCGGCAGGGGCCGAACTCCTCGCCGGCGCGCAGCGCGAGTTCGACGAGCGCGGTGCCGGGGACCAGGACCGCGCCGGCGACCACGTGGTCGGCGAGCCACGGGTGGGCGGCCAGGGAGAGGCGGCCGGTGAGCACGGCGGCGTCCTCGCCGGCCAGCCGGACGGCGGCGGCCAGCAGCGGGTGGCCGGCGGCGCCGAGACCGGCGCGGGTGACGTCGGCGCCGGCGCCGGCCGGGCGCAGCCAGTACCGGTCGCCGCCGAACGCGTAGGTGGGCAGGTCGACCGGGCCGGTCGCGGCGCCGCCGAGGATCGGGGTCCAGTCGACGTGGCCGCCGGTGGCGACGAGTTCCGCCAGCCCGGTGAGCAGCGCGCGCGGCTCCGGGCGGTCCGCGCGTTGGACGGCGACGGCCGACGCGGTGTCGGCCGTGTCCCGGACGAGCGCGGTGAGCACGCCGCGCGGCCCGATCTCCAGGAACGTGTCCACCCCGGCGCTGCGCAGCGCGGCCACCCCGTCGGCGAAGCGGACCGCCTGACGCACGTGCCGCACCCAGTAGTCCGGGTCCGTCAGCTCACCCGGGTCCGCGATCGCACCGGTCACGTTGGACACCACCGGCAGCAACGGCGCGGCGAACCTCAACCCGTCCAGCACGCCGCGGAACTCGGCCAGCATCGGCTCCATCAGCGGACTGTGGAACGCGTGCGACACCGTCAGGCGGCGGGTGCGCACGCCGGCGTCCCGCCACCTGCTCTCCAACTCGGTGAGGGCGTCGAGCGACCCGGAGACCACGGTCGACGTCGGACCGTTGACCGCCGCGACACCCAGCTCCGCCCGACCCGCGATCGACTCCGCCACCTCGGCCTCCGACGCGGCGACCGCCAGCATCCCGCCGCCGGCCGGCAACGCCTGCATCAGCCGGCCCCGCGCCGCCACCAACGCACACGCGTCCGACAGCGACAACACCCCCGCCACGAACGCGGCCGTGACCTCACCGATCGAGTGCCCACCCACGAAGTCCGGCGTCACCCCGAACGACTCGACCAGCCGGAACAACGCCACCTCGACCGCGAACAACCCGGCCTGCGTGAACCGCGTCTGGTCGATCAGGTCACCGTCGCCGAACAACACCGGCTTGAGCGGCTGCGGCAGCAACGGATCCAGGTGACCGCACACCTCATCGAGGGCGGACGCGAACACCGGGAACGCCGCGGACAACTCCCGACCCATCCCGGCGCGCTGCGCGCCCTGCCCGGAGAACAGCACCGCCAGCGGACCCCGGTCGGTGGCGCGGCCGGTGACCAGGTTGTCGGCCGGCTCGCCGGCGGCGAGCGCGCACAGCCCGGCGGCCAGGTCGTCGTGGTCGGCGGCGAGCAGCACCGCCCGGTGCTCCAGCGCGGTCCGCGCGGTCAACGACGCACGGGCGACGTCGGCGAGGTCGGGCCGGTCGGGCGCGGCCAGCGCGTCCGCCCAGTGGGCGGCCTGCCGGGCCAGCCCGCCGTCGCCGCGCGCCGACAGCAGCACCGGCACCAGCGGCGGCGTGGGCCGGTCGACCGGCTCGTCCGCGACCGCCGGCGGCTGCTCCACGATGACGTGGGCGTTGGTGCCGCTGACCCCGAAGGACGAGACGGCGGCCCGGCGCGGTCGGCCGGTCTCCGGCCACTGCCGGGCCTCGGTCAGCAGTTCGACCGCGCCGGCCGACCAGTCGACGTGCGGGGTGGGCTCGTCCACGTGCAGCGTGCGGGGCAGGACACCGTGGCGCAGCGCCTGCACCATCTTGATCACGCCGGCCACCCCGGCGGCGGCCTGGCTGTGCCCGATGTTGGACTTGATCGAGCCCAGCCACAGCGGCTCGCCGGCCCGGTCCCGCCCGTACGTGGCCAGCAGCGCCTGCGCCTCGATCGGGTCGCCGAGCGTGGTCGCGGTGCCGTGCGCCTCGACCGCGTCCACGTCGGCGGTGGTCAGGCCGGCGGCGGTGAGCGCGGCTCGGATGACCCGCTGCTGGGAGGGGCCGTTGGGGGCGGTCAGGCCGTTGGACGCGCCGTCCTGGTTGACCGCGGAGCCGCGGACGACGGCGAGCACGCGGTGGCCGTTGCGGCGGGCGTCGCCGAGCCGCTCCACGACCAGCACGCCGACGCCCTCGGACCAGCCGGTGCCGTCGGCGGAGGCGGCGAAGGAGCGGCAGCGGCCGTCGGCGGCCAGCCCGCCCTGCCTGGTGAACTCGACGAACGCGCCCGGGGTGACCAGCACGTTCACGCCGGCGGCGACGGCCAGGTCGCACTCGCCCTGGCGCAGCGACTGCACCGCGAGGTGCAGCGCCACCAGCGACGACGAGCAGGCGGTGTCCACGGTGACCGCCGGGCCCTCCAGGCCGAACGTGTAGGCGACCCGGCCGGAGATGACGCTGTGCGCGCCGCCGGTGAGCCGGTAGCCGTCCAGGTCGCGGGTCTCGTCGCCGGCGCCGTAGCCGGACGGGGACGCGCCGACGAACACGCCGGTCGAGGTGCCGTGCAGCGTGTCCGGGGCGACCGACGCCTGCTCGAACGCCGCCCAGGTGGCCTCCAGCAGCAGCCGCTGCTGCGGGTCCATCGCGAGCGCCTCACGCGGTGAGATGCCGAAGAACTCGCTGTCGAACTCGGTGGCCCGGTCGATGAACCCGCCGTGGCGGGTGAACGAGCGGCCCGGCGCGTCCGGGTCGGTGGCGTAGAGCCGGTCCAGGTCCCAGTCCCGGTCGGTGCGGAACTCGGTGATGCCGTCGCGGCCCTCGGCGACCAGCTCCCACAGCCCGTCGGGGTCGCTGACGCCGCCCGGGTAGCGGCAGCTCATCCCGACGATGGCGATCGGCTCGTCGACGGTCGGCGCGCCGGCCGGGGCGGCGGCGCCGTCGCCGTCGCCGTCGGGCAGCCGCAGCAGCGTGGCCAGGTGGCCGGCCAGCACGGCCGGGCTCGGGTAGTCGAAGATGACGGTGGTGGGCAGCGCCAGCCCGGTCGCGGCGGTGAGCTGGTTGCGCAGCTCCACGGCGGTCAGCGAGTCGAAGCCGAGGTCGCGGAACGCGCGCCGGGGGCGTACCGCGTCGCTGCCGGTGTGGCCGAGCACGGCGGCGGCGTGATCGCGGACCAGGTCGGTGAGCCGGCGTTCCCGGTCGGCGGGGGCCAGGTCGAGCAGTTGCCGGCGCAGCGCCGCGGCCCGGTCGTCGACGTCCTCGGCGGGCCGCTCGGCCAGCGCCGCCCGGGCCTCCGGGATGTCGGCGAGCAACGGCCGGGGCCGGGCGGAGGCGTACGCGGGGGCGAACTGCGCCCAGTCGACGTCGGCGACGACGAGCGTGGTCTCGCCGTGCTCGACCGCTCGGCGCAGGGCGAGCAGCGCGGCGGCGGGCTGCATCGGGTTCAAGCCGCGCCGGCTGAGCAGCCGCTGCGCCTCCTCGGTGGTGGCCATGCCGCCCTCGGCCCAGGCGCCCCAGGAGATCGAGGTGGCGGTGCGGCCGGCGGCGCGGCGCCGCTCGGCGAGCGCGTCCAGGAAGGCGTTCGCGGCCGCGTACGCGCCCTGGCCGCCGCTGCCCCACACGCCGGAGATGGAGGCGAACAGCACGAACGCGTCGAGGTCCCGGTCGCCGAGCAGCTCGTCGAGGTGGGTCGCGCCGGCGACCTTGCCGGCCATCACGTGGTCGAACACGTCCAGGTCGGTGTCGACCAGGGCGGTGAGCCGGGTGACGCCGGCGGCGTGCAGCACGGCGGTCAGCGGCGCGACGTCGTCCAGCCCGTCGACGAGCGCGGCGACCTGGTCCCGGTCGGCGAGGTCGCAGGCGACCACGCTGACCCGTACCCCGTCGGCGGTCAGCTCGTCGACCAGCTCGCGGGCGCCGGCGGCGGCGGGGCCGCGGCGGCTGGTGAGCACCAGGTGCTCGGCGCCGGTAGCGGCGAGCCAGCGGGCGGCCTGCGCGCCGATCGCCCCGGTGCCGCCGGTGATCAGGACGGTGCCGCGCGGCTGCCAGCCGGTGAGCTGCCCGGAGGTGCGGGCCGTGGTGCGGGCCAGCCGGCGCGTGAACGTGCCGTAGGGGCGCACGGCGACCTGGTCCTCGTCGCCCGCGCCACCGCCGAGGACGCGGACGACCTCGGTCCACGTCGCGGCGTCGGGGTCGGTGGGCAGGTCGAGCACGCCGCCCCACTGCCCGGGGTGTTCCAAACCGATCACCCGGGCCAGGCCCCACAGGGCGTGCTGGGCGGCGCTGGCCACCGGCTCGGCCGGGCCGGTGCCCACCCCGCCCCGGGTGAGGCACCACAGCGGCGCGGTCAGGCCGGCGTCCTGCAGGGCCTGCACCAGCCGGGTGGTGGCGACCACGGCGGTGGGGACGCCGGGGTGCCCGGGATGGTCGGTCTCGGCCAGCCCGAGCAGGGACACGACGGCCGCCGGGGCGCCCGGCTCGTCGGTCAGCCGGGCGGCCAGCTCCGCCCGGGTGGTGCGGACCGGGTCGACGGCCAACGTCCGCAGTGCCGCCCCCTCGGGCAGCGCGGCGGCGAGCGACTCCAGCCAGGCGTCCACGCGGGCGTCGTCGGCCGGGCGCAGCACCAGCAGGTCACCGGTGACGGTGGCGCCGGTCGCCGGGGCGGCCGGCTGCCACACCACCCGGTACGACCAGCCGTCCAGCACGGCCCGTTGGAGGCGGGCGCGTCGCCACGACGACAGCAGCGGCAGCGCCGGGGCGAGCACCTGCGGGTCGGCGTCCCCGGCGGTGAGGGCGGCGACGTCGGCGCGTTCCACCGCCGACCAGAACTCCACGTCGACCACGTCCGGTCCGACCGGCCCGGCGTTGCCGGCGGCCATCCGCTCCGGCCAGTAGCGCCGGCGCTGGAACGCGTACGTGGGCAGGCCGGTGAGGACCGGTGCGGGGGCGAGGACCCGGCGCAGGTCGACCGGCAGTCCCTCGGCGTGGGCGTGGGCGAGGCTGGTCAGCAGCCGCAGCCGGGCGTCCTCGCCCCGGCGCAGCGTGGACAGCGCGCGGCCGGTGGTGCCGGTGTCGTCCAGGACGGCGGCCACCGACATGGTGAGCACCGGGTGCGGGGACACCTCGACGAAGTCGGTGTGCCCGGCGGCGATCGCGGTCCGCACGGCGGCGTCGAACAGCACCGGCAGGCGCAGGTTGTCGGCCCAGTGGTCGGCGTCGAGCCGGGCGCCGGCGAGCCAGTCACCGGTGACCGTGGAGATGATCGGCACGTCGCCGTCGCGGGGGGTCAGACCGGCCAGTTCGGTGCGGAGACGGTCGGCGACCGGCGCCACGGCCGGGGAGTGCGAGGCGTAGTCCACGGCCACCAGCCGGGCCCGTACCCCGTCGGCGACCAGCTCGGCGACCAGGTCGGCGACCGCCTGCGACGGCCCGGCCACGGCGGTGGTGGCGGGGCCGTTGACCACGGACACGGTGACGCCCTCGGGCAGGCGGGCGGTCAGCTCGGCGGCCGGCAGGTCGACCGCGGCCATGGTCCCGGTGCCGGCGACGTCGGCCAGCGCCCGCAGCCGCAGCGCCAGCACCGTCACCGCGTCGGCCAGGGTCAGCGCGCCGGCCACGTGCGCCGCGACGATCTCGCCCTGGGAGTGGCCGATCACGGCGCGCGGGCTCACGCCGGCGTGCCGCCACAGCCGGGCCAGGGCCACGCCGACGGCGAACAGCGCCGGCTGGGCCACCTCGGAGCGGGTCAGCCAGGTGTCGTCGGCGCCGGTGAGCACGGCGGCCACATCGACGTCGAGCCAGCGGTCCAGTTCGGCCTGGCACTCGGCGAGGGCGTCGTCGAAGACCGGGCAGGCGCCGATCAGCTCGGCGGCCATGGCGGCGTGCTGGGCGCCCTGGCCGGGGAACACCCAGACCGGTCCCTCGCCCGCCTCGCCGGCCTGGCCGCTGACGACGCCGGCGGTGGGCGTGCCGGCGGCGACGGCGTCGAGACCGGCGAGCAGCTGCGCCGGGTCGGCGGCCACCACGCCCGCGCGGTGCTCGAAGACCGACCGGGTGGTGGCCAGTGACCAGGCCAGTCGGGCCGGGTCGAGGTCGGCGTGGTCGCGGACGTGGCGGGCCAGGCGGGCGGCCTGCTCGCGCAGCGCCTCGGCGGAGCGGGCGGACAGCGACCAGACGGTGGCCGGGCCGGCGACCAGGGCGGGCCGCTCGTCGTCGGGCGTCGGGGCGGGCGCGGGGTCGGCCTGTTCCAGGATGACGTGGGCGTTGGTGCCGCTGATGCCGAACGAGGACACCGCGGCCCGGCGCGGCCGCTCCACCCGCGGCCACGGGCGGGCCTCGGTGAGCAGGGACACCGCGCCGGCGGACCAGTCGATGTGCGGGGACGGCGTGTCGACGTGCAGCGTCGCGGGCAGCCGCCCGTGCCGCATCGCCTGCACCATCTTGATCACACCGGCGACGCCGGCGGCGGACTGGCTGTGCCCGAGGTTCGACTTGACCGAGCCGAGCCAGAGCGGGTCGTGCCCGTCCCGGTCCTGCCCGTACGTGGCGAGCAGCGCCTGGGCCTCGATCGGGTCGCCGAGCGTGGTGCCGGTGCCGTGCGCCTCGACCGCGTCGACGTCGCCGGTGTCGAGCCGGGCGTTGCTCAACGCCTGGCGGATGACCCGCTGCTGCGACGGCCCGTTCGGGGCGGTGAGTCCGTTGGACGCGCCGTCCTGGTTGATCGCGCTGCCGCGCAGCACGGCGAGCACCGGGTGGCCGTGGCGGCGGGCGTCGCTGAGCCGTTCGACGAGCAGCAGGCCGACGCCCTCGGCCCAGCCGGTGCCGTCGGCGGCGGCGGCGAACGACTTGCACCGCCCGTCGGAGGCGAGCCCGCGCTGGCGGGAGAAGCCGACGAACGCGCTGGGGCTGGCCATCACGGTCACGCCGCCCGCGAGCGCCAGGTCGAATTCGCCGGCCCGCAGCGCCTGCGCGGCCAGATGCAGCGCGACCAGCGACGAGGAGCAGGCGGTGTCCACGCTGACGGCCGGCCCCTCCAGGCCCAGCGCGTAGGCGATCCGGCCGGAGACGACGCTGGTGACGGTGCCGGTGAGCAGGTAGCCCTCGTCGGCGTCCAACGCGCCGCCTTCCGCGCCGACGCCGTAGCCGTTGGCGGCGGTGCCGACGAACACGCCGACCTTCTGCCCGCGTACCGAGGACGGGGCGATGCCGGCGCTCTCGAACGCCTCCCAGGAGGTTTCCAGCAGCAGCCGTTGCTGCGGGTCCATGGCGAGCGCCTCGCGGGGCGAGATGCCGAAGAACTCGGCGTCGAACCCGGCCGCGTCGTAGAGGAAGCCGCCCTGCTGGGTGGTGGAGCGGCCGGACCGGTCGGCGGACGGGTCGTAGAGGTTGGCCAGGTCCCAGCCCCGGTCGGTGGGGAAGCCGCCGATCGCGTCACCGCCGCCGTCGACCAGGTCCCACAGATGCTCCGGGGTGGACACGCCGCCGGGGTAGCGGCAGGACATCGCGACGATCGCGATCGGCTCCCGGGCCGCCGCGGTCAACTGCTGGTTGAGCTGCTTGAGCCGGCTGGTCTCCTTGAGGGAGGCCCGAAGCGCCTCGACGACCTTGTCTGCGGACGTGGACATCATCTACTCCGTACGTGGGCGTCAGGACTCGGTGCCGTCGAGGGCCAGCCGGATCAGGGTGTCGGTGTCCATCTCGTCGAGGTCGACCTCCGCCCGGTCCGGTTCGGCGGCGGGACCGTCGTCGGCGGTGAGACCGAGCAGCAGGTCCAGCAGTCCGGCCTCGCGGATGCGGGCGAGCGGGATGGTGGCCAGCGCCTGCCGTACCGCGGTCTCGGCCGGGTCGGCCGCCGGCCCGGCGGGCGTGTCGGGCAGCAGGGTGGCACGCAGGTGGCCGGCGAGCGCGGCCGGGTCGGGGTGGTCGAAGACGAGCGTGGTGGGCAGGGACAGGCCGGTGGCCCGGTTGAGCCGGTTGCGCAGCTCGACCGCCGTCAGCGAGTCGAAGCCGAGGTCCTTGAAGGCCCGGTGGGGCTTGACCCGTTCCGGGCCGCCGTGGCCGAGGACGGCGGCGGCCTCGGCACGGACCAGGTCGGTGAGCCGGCGGTCCTGGTCCTCGCCGGTCAGGTCGCGCAGCCCTTCGCGCAGCGCCGCGCCACCGTCGGCGGGCGCCTCGGCGGCGTCCCGCACCGCCTGCCGGGCCTCGGGCAGGTCGGCCAGGAACGGCCGGGGCCGGGTCGACGCGTACGCCGGGGCGAACGTCGCCCAGTCCACGTCGGCAACGGTCAGCGCGGGCCCGCCCCGGCCGACGGCGACGCGCATGGCGTGCACCGCGTCGGCGGGGGCCATCACCCGCAGGCCGCGCCGGGCCAGTTCCCGCTGGGCGTCGTCGGTGGCCATGCCGCCGTCGGCCCACGGGCCCCAGGCCACCGAGGTGGCGGCGAGGCCGCGCGCGTGCCGCCGCTCGGCCAGCGCGTCGAGGTAGGCGTTGCCGGCGGCGTAGCCGGCCTGTCCGCCGCTGCCCCAGACGCCGGCGATGGAGGCGAACAGCACGAACGCGTCGAGCGGACGGTCGCCGAGCAGCTCGTCCAGGTGCGCCGCGCCGGCGGTCTTGCCGGCCGACACGGCGGCCAGCCGGTCCAGGTCGGTGTCGAGCAGCGGGGCGACGTCGTTGAGGCCGGCGGCGTGCACCACGGCGGTCAGTGGCGCCGGGTCGGCGTCGACGCGGGCGAGCAGTGCGGCGACGCCGTCCCGGTCGGCCACGTCGCAGGCGGCGACGGTGACGCGGACGCCGAGGGCGGTCAGCTCGTCGCGCAGCGCGGCCGCGCCGGGCGCCGCCTCGCCCCGGCGGCCGGTGAGCACCAGGTGCGCGGCGCCGTGGCCGGCGGCCCAGCGGGCGACGTGGGCGCCGAGCGCGCCGGTGCCGCCGGTGACGAGCACCGTGCCGGAGGGCTGCCACCGCTCGGCGGCGTCGCGCGCGGCGGGGGCGGCCCGCGTGAGCCGGCGCGCGTGCAGGCCGGCGGGGCGCAGGGCGAGCTGGTCCTCGTCGCCGGCGGCGGTGAGGGCGGCGGCGAGGCGGGTCGGGTCGGTGTCGCCGTCGGGCAGGTCGAGCAGGGTGACCCGCAGCCGGGGCAGTTCCAGTCCGGCGACGCGGGCCAGGCCCCACAGGGCGCCCTGGCCGGCGCTGCGGACCGGGTCGTCGCCGCCGGTGGCGACGGCGCCCCGGGTGAGGCACCACAGCGGGGGCGTCTCGCCGGTGTCGTGCAGCGCCTGGACCAGCAGCAGCGTCGCGGCGGTGCCGGCGGGCAGCGCCGGGTGCTCCGGGTGTGGCTCGTCGCGCAGGCCGAGCAGGGAGACCACGCCGGCGACCGGCCCGTCGGCGAGGGCCTTGCCGAGTGCGGCGGCCAGGTCGGCGCGGGTGGTGGTGGCCGGGTCGACGGTGACGCGCCGCAGCTCCGCGCCGGCCAGCGCGGCGCCGACGTGCGCGGCGGCGGGCTCACCGTCCGGGGTGACCAGCAGCCAGGCGCCGTCGGCCGCCGACGGTCCGTCGAGGTCGATCCGGCGCCACTCGACCTGGTACGACCAGCGGTCGACCCCGGCGCGGCGGGTGCGGGACCGGCGCCAGGTGGTGAGCGCGGGCAGGGCGGGGGTGAGCGTGTCCAGGTCGTCGTCGCCGAGGTGGCCGGCGAGCGCGGTCAGGTCGCCGCTCTCCACGGCGGCCCAGAACTCGGCGTCGGAGGCGTCGGCGCGGGTGGGGTTGTCGGGCCAGAACCGTTCGTGCTGGAAGGCGTAGGTGGGCAGGTCGACGCGGGTGGCGTCGGTGCCGGCGAACCACGGCGTCCAGTCCACGGCGACGCCGTGCACGTGCAGGTCGGCCAGCCCGGCCAGCAGCGCGCCGGTCTCGTCCCGGTCCCGGCGTTGCACGGCGACCGCTCGCCCGTCGCCCTCGGGCAGGATCTCGACGGTCAGCGCGGTCAGTACGCTCTGCGGCCCGATCTCCAGGAACGTGTCCACCCCGGCGTCGCGCAGCGCGGTGATCCCGTCGGCGTACCGGACCGCCTCGCGGACGTGCCGCACCCAGTAGTCGGGATCGGTCAGCTCCCCCGGCTCCGCGATCGCACCGGTCACGTTGGACACCACCGGCAGCAGCGGCGCGGCGAACGCCAACCCGTCCAGCACACCGCGGAACTCGGCCAGCATCGGCTCCACCAGCGGGCTGTGGAACGCGTGCGACACCGTCAGGCGACGGGTGCGTACGCCCCTGTCCTGCCACGCGCATTCCACCTCATCGAGCGCCTCGACCGGACCCGAGACCACCACCGACGTCGGCCCGTTGACCGCCGCGATCCCCGCTTCGGGACGACCGGCGATCGACGCGGCCACCTCGGCCTCCGACGCGGCGACCGCCAGCATCCCGCCGCCGGCCGGCAACGCCTGCATCAGGCGGCCCCGAGCCGCCACCAACGCACACGCGTCCGACAGCGACAACACCCCCGCCACGAACGCGGCCGTGACCTCACCGATCGAATGACCACCCACGAAGTCCGGCGTCACCCCGAACGACTCGACCAGACGGAACAGCGCCACCTCGACCGCGAACAGACCGGCCTGGGTGAACTCGGTCCGGTCCAGCAGCGTCGCCTCGGCCGAGCCCGGCTCCGCGAACAGCACGTCGCGCAGCGGCCGGGACAGCTTCCCGTCCAGGTGATCGGCGACCTCGTCCAGCGCGGCGGCGAACACCGGGAACGCCGCGTACAGCTCGCGGCCCATCCCGGCGCGCTGCGCGCCCTGACCGGAGAACAGCAGCGCCAGGTGACCGCGCGGTTGCGCGGTGCCGGTGATCGCCGCGCCGGTGGTGGTGCCGGCGGCCAGCGCGCGCAGCGCGGTGAGCAACTCGTCGCGGTCGCCGGCGGCCAGGACGGCCCGGTGGTCCAGCGGCGGGCGGGTGGTGAGCGCGGACCAGCCGACGTCGGCGGGGCGGGGTGTCCCGTCGGCGGCGAGCCAGGTCGCCCACCGGTGGGCCTGCGCGGCGAGCCCGGCGTCGGTACGCGCCGACAGCAGCACCGGCAGCACCGCCGGCCCGCCGGGACGGCCGTCGGCGGCGTCGCCGGTCGCGACCGGGTGGTCGGTGCCGGCGGGCTGTTCCAGGACGACGTGGGCGTTGGTGCCGGAGATGCCGAACGAGGACACCGCGGCCCGGCGCGGCCGGTCCTGGTCGGGCCAGGGCGTCGGGGCGGTGGCCAGGGTGACCGCCCCGGTGGTCCAGTCGATGTGCGGGGACGGTTCGTCCACGTGCAGCGTCGGTGGCACGATGCCGTGCCGCATGGCGAGAACCATCTTGATGACGCCGGCGACGCCGGCGGCGGCCTGGGTGTGCCCGATGTTCGACTTGACCGAGCCCAGGAGCAGGGGGGTGTCCCGGTCCTGCCCGTAGGTCGCGAGGACCGCCTGCGCCTCGATCGGGTCACCGAGGGTGGTGCCGGTGCCGTGCGCCTCGACCACGTCCACCTCGGACGGCGACAGCCGCGCGTTGGCCAGGGCCTGGCGGATGACCCGTTGCTGGGACGGTCCGTTGGGGGCGGTGAGGCCGTTCGACGCGCCGTCCTGGTTGACGGCGGTGCCGCGTACCACGGCGAGGACGCGGTGACCGCGGCGGCGGGCGTCGCTGAGGCGCTCGACCAGCAGCATGCCGACGCCCTCGCCCCAGCTGGTGCCGTCGGCGCCGGCGGCGAAGGACTTGCACCGCCCGTCGGGGGCGAGTCCGCGTTGCCGGGAGAACCCGACGAACGCGCTGGGCGTGGCCATCACGGTGACGCCGCCGGCGAGGGCGAGGTCGCACTCCCCCGCCCGCAGCGCCTGGCCGGCCAGGTGCAGCGCGACCAGCGACGAGGAGCAGGCGGTGTCGACGGTGACGGCCGGGCCTTCCAGCCCGAACACGTACGCGACGCGGCCGGAGGCGACGCTGCCGGCGGTGCCGTTGACCAGGTAGCCCTCCAGTTCGGCGGAGGCGTCGAGCCGGCCGGCGTAGTCGTGGTGGATGAGGCCGGCGAAGACGCCGGTGGTCGTGGTGCGGTCGTGCGGGTCGAGGCCGGCGGACTCGAACGCCTCCCACGAGGTTTCCAGCAGCAGCCGTTGCTGCGGGTCCATGGCGAGCGCCTCGCGGGGGCTGATGCCGAAGAAGGCCGGGTCGAAGTCGGCGGCGCCGGGCAGGAATCCGCCGTGGCGGGTGCTGGAGGTGCCGGCGCGGTCGGCGTCCGGGTCGTAGAGCGCGTCGAGGTCCCAGCCCCGGTCGGCGGGGAACTCGGCGATCCCGTCGCCGCCGCTGGACACGAGCTGCCACAGCTGGTCGGGGTTGGTGACCCCGCCGGGCAGCCGGCAGGCCATGCCGATGATGGCGATGGGGTCGTCGTCGTCGGTGACGGCGGCGCGGGTGGCGGTGGTGGTGTCGCCGGCCGGGTTGTGGCCGAGGTGCTCGTGCAGGTGGTCGGCGAGGCGTTCCGGGGTCGGGTAGTCGAAGACGAGCGTGGCGGGCAGCCGCAGCCCGGTGGCGGCGGCGAGCCGGTTGCGCAGCTCGACCGAGGTCAGCGAGTCGAAGCCCAGTTCCTTGAAGGCGCGGACGGCGGGCACCGCCTGCGCCGACGGGTGGCCCAGCACCGCGGCGGCCTGCGCGCGCACCAGGTCGACCAGGCGCTCCCGGGCCTCGTCCGGGGTGAGCCCGGCGAGCCGTTCGGCCCAGCTGGTGGCGGTCCCGTCGCCGGTGCGGACCTGTCGGCGTCCGCCGGTGGGGGCCAGCAGCCGCAGCATCGGGGGGAGCTGCGCGGGGTCGCCGGTGATCCGGAGCCGCGCGGCGATCCCGGTCGGCGGTGCGGCGGCGGCGACGGCGTCGAGCAGCGCGGTGCCTTCGGTGGCGGTCAGCCCGGTCATGCCGATCCGGCCGAGTCGCGTGCGGTCGTCGGCGTCGAGCCGCCCGGCCATGCCGCCGTCGGTGGCCCACATGCCCCAGGCGATGCTGGTGGCGGGCAGTCCGTGGGCGCGGCGGTGGGTGGCGAGGGCGTCGAGGAACGCGTTGGCGGCGGCGTAGTTGCCCTGTCCGGGTGAGCCGAGCGTGGCCGCGATCGAGGAGAACAACACGAACGCGGTCAGGTCCCGGTCGGCGGTGGCCTGGTGAAGCGCCCAGGCGGCGTCGACCTTGGGCCGCATCACCCGCGCCACGGACTCGGCGTCCAGCGACGCGACCGTGGCGTCGTCGAGCACTCCGGCGCAGTGGTGGACGGCGGTCAGGTCGACGCCGTCCAGCAGCCGGGTGACCTGCGCGGTGTCCGACACGTCGACGGCGGTGGCCCGCACGGTCGCGCCGGCCGCCGTCAGGTCGTCGACCAGCGCGGCGTAGGCCGGGTCGTCGGCGAGGGCGCGGCGGGCGGCCAGGAGCAGGTTGCGGGACTGTCCGGTGGCCACCAGGTGCCGGGCGACGACGCCGGCCAGCGCGCCGGAGGCGCCGGTGACCAGCGTGACCCGCTCCGGGTCGACGGCGGCCGGAACAGTCAGCACCACCTTGCCCACATGCCGGGCCTGACTGACATACCGCAACGCGGTCCGCGCCTGCCGCACGTCCCACGCCCGCACCGGCAACGGCGACAACTCGTCCCGCTCGAACAGGTCGAGCAGCTCCGCCAGCATCTGCCCGATCCGCCCACCACCGGCCTCGTTCAGGTCGAACGACCGGTACGCGACACCTGAATGCTCGGCCGCCACCACCTCGGGGTCCCGCAGGTCCGTCTTGCCCATCTCCACGAACCGGCCGCCGCGCGGCAACAATCGCAACGACGCGTCCACGAACTCCCCCGCCAGGGCGTCCAACACCACATCCACACCCGCGCCCTGCGACGCGGCCAGGAACACGGCCTCGAACTCGGTCGTCCGCGACGACGCGATCCGGGTCTGCTCGACGCCGAGCCCACGCAGGGTGTCCCACTTGCCGGGGCTCGCCGTCGCATAGACGGTCGCGCCCAGGTGGTGGGCGATCTGGATCGCGGCCATGCCGACCCCACCGGCACCCGAATGGATCAACACCGACTCACCGGCCCGCAGCCCGGCCAGATCCCGCAACGCATACCACGCCGTCAGAAACACCACTGGCACCGACGCCGCCTCGACGAACGACCAGCCCACCGGCATCCGCGCCACCCGATCCCGCCGCGCCACCACCTGCGGACCGAAACCCGGCTCGAACAACCCGAACACCCGATCACCCGGCACCAGACCCGACACACCCGGCCCGACCTCCAGGACCACACCCGCGCCCTCACTACCCATCACCGCAGCCGGATCCGGATACATCCCCAACGCGATCAACACGTCCCGGAAGTTCACCCCCGCCGCCCGCACCGCCACCCGCACCTCACCCGCGGCGAGCGCCGCCGGGACGGCCGGCACGATCTCGACGCCGTCGAGCGTGCCGGGGTGCGCGGCCGCGACGTGCCAGGCGCCGGCCGTTGGCGGCGCCAGCTCGCTGCCGGCCGGACGCGCCAACCGGGGTACGCACACCCGGTCGCCGCGCAGCGCGAGCTGACCGCCCACGGTGGACGGCATGTCGGCGACGGTCGCCAGCACGCCGAGCGCGCGTCGGTCGAGGGCGGAGTCGACGTCGGTGAGCACGATCCGGTCCGGGTGCTCGGACTGGGCGGAGCGCAGCAGTCCCCAGACGGCCGCGCCGGCCGGGTCGGCGGCGCGGTCGTCGTCGCCGGTCGTGACCGCGTCCCGGGTCACCACCACGAGCCGGGAGTCGCGCAGTTCGTCGGCGGCCAGCCACGCCTGCACGGTCGCCAGCACCGCCGTCGTCACCGCCCGCACCCGCCCGGGCAGGTCGCCACGGCCCGAGCCGCGCCGATCGTCGCCGGCCGGGCCCGACAAGCCGGCTGCGGCCGGGCCCGACAGGTCGGCCGCGTGGGTCGCGTCGTCGTCGGCCCAGCCGAGGGGTCCGACGGGCAGCAGCACCGCGTCGGGGGCCGGCGCGCCGTCGGCGACGGCCGCCACCAGCCCGGCCACGTCCGGGAACCGCGCGGGCACGGCCGTGTCGAACCATCCACCCGGCAGCGACGCCGGCGCGCCCGGGCGGGCCTTCCCGCGTCCCGCGCCCCGACCCGCCGCGCGGCGGGTCCGGCCGTCCGGTGCGGGCGCGGCGTCGCCCGGCAGCGCGGCGGTCAGCACCGTCCACGTCACCTCGCGGTCGGCCGGGTCGATCTCCTCGGTCGGCCAGGTCACCACGAACCGGGAGCGCGCGGCCGCGTCCGGTGCGGGGGCGCCGGCCAGTTCACGCAGGACCAGCGCGTCGACCGACACCACCGGTGCGCCCGTCTCGTCCGCCGCGACCAGCCGGACGCCGGAGCCGGTACGGGTCAACCGGACCCGCAGCAGCCGGGCGCCGGCGGCGTGCACCTGGACGCCCTCGAACGCGAACGGCACGCGCGGGCCGCCGCCGTCGGCGGGAAGCAGCAACCCGATCGGGTGCAGCGCGGCGTCCAGCAGCGCCGGGTGCACGGCGAACCCGTCCACCGCCGCGTCGGTGAGCGCCACCTCGGCGTACACCTGGTCCGGGCCGGTCCACACCCGGCGCAGGCCCCGGAACGTCGGCCCGTACGTCAGGCCGTGGCCGACCAGCACGTCGTAGAACCCGGTCAGGTCGGTCTCGGTGACGCCGGCCGGCGGCCAGGCGGTCAGGCCCGGCTCCTCGGCGGCGGCCGGTTCCAGCACCGCCTCGGCGTGGCGCACCCACTGCGCGTCGGTGTCGTCGTCCGGTTGGGCATACACGGCGGCGTCCCGGTTGCCGGCCTCGTCGGCCGCGCCGACGCGCACCTGCACCCGGACGCCGCCGGTGGCGGGCAGGGCGAGCGGCGCGGTGACGGTCAGGTCGCGTACCCGGGGGGCGCCGGCCTCGTCGCCGGCGCGCACCACCAGCTCGACCAGCGCGGTGCCCGGCACCAGGACGGAGCCGCCGACGACGTGGTCGGCCAGCCAGGGCTGCGCGGCCAGCGCGAGGCGGCCGGTCAGCACCAGTTCGTCCGCGCCGGCCAGCCGCACCGCCGCGCCGAGCAGCGGGTGCCCGGGCGCGGCCAGCCCGGCGCCGGACAGGTCGCCGGTGCGCCAGGTGGCGGCGTCGGGCCAGTAGCGGCGGCGCTGGAACGGGTAGGTGGGCAGGTCGAGCGGCACGCCGCCGCCGGTCAGCGCGGTCCAGTCCACCGGCGTGCCCGCGGCGTACGCCTCGGCGAGGGCGGTGAGCAGCGCGGACGCCTCGGTGCGTCCGGCGCGCAGGGTCGGCACGACCACCGGAGCCGGGTCGTCGCCGAGGCAGTCCCGGACCATCCCGGAGAGCACCGGGTCCGGCCCGATCTCCAGGTAGGTGCCGACGTGGCGCTCCCGCAGGTGGCTGACGCCGTCGGCGAAACGGACCGCCTCGCGGACGTGCCGCACCCAGTGGTCGGGGTCGCGCAGCTCGTCCGGTTCGGCGATCCGGCCGGTCAGGTTCGACAGCACCGGCAGGCGCGGCGCGTCGAGGGTCAGGCCGTCGACGACGGCCCGGAAGTCGTCCAGCATCGGCGCCATCAGCGGGCTGTGGAACGCGTGGCTGACGGTCAGCCGACGGACCCGGACACCGCGTTCCCGCCAGGCCCGCTCCACCTCCGCCAGGGCGTCACCGGCCCCGGAGACCACCACCGACGCCGGGCCGTTGACCGCGGCGATCCCGACGTCCGCGCGGCCCGCGACGGCAGCGGCGACCTCGGACTCGGGCGCGGCGACGGCGAGCATCCCGCCGCCGCCGGGCAGCGCCTGCATGAGCCGGCCCCGCGCGGCGACCAGGGCGGCGGCGTCGGGCAGGGAGAGCACCCCGGCGACGTGCGCGGCGGTGATCTCGCCGATCGAGTGGCCGCCCACCAGGTCGGGGGTGACGCCGAACGACTCGACCAGGCGGTACAGCGCCACCTCGACGGCGAAGAGCGCGGGCTGGGTGAACTCGGTACGGTCCAGCAGCGCGGCTTCCGGCGCGCCCTCGGGCGCGAAGAGCACCGGCCGCAGCGGCCGGGGCAGCAGCGGGTCGAGGTGGTCGCAGACCTCGTCCAGCGCGGCGGCGAAGACGGGGAACGCCCCGTACGCCTCGCGACCCATGCCGGGGCGCTGCGCGCCCTGGCCGGAGAAGAGGACGGCGAGCCGGCCGGTGCGGGTGGCGCCGCGCACCACGGCGGAGGACGGCTCGTCGGCGGCGACGGCGGTCAGGCCGGCGAGCAGGCCCGTCCGGTCGCGGGGCAGCAGCACGGCCCGGTGCTCGAACGCGGACCGTGCGGTGGCGAGGGCGTGGCCGAGGTCGGCCAGCGGGACGGCCGGGTTCGCCTCGACCCAGGCGGCGAGCCGGCCGGCCTGGGCGCGCAGCGCGTCCGGGGTGCGGGCGGAGAGCACGCACGGAACGCCGAGGTCGCCGGGGGTGGGCGCGGCCAGGGCGGGGGCGGGCTCGGGCGCCTGTTCCAGGACGGCGTGCACGTTGGTGCCGGAGATGCCGAACGACGACACGGCGGCGCGGCGGGGCCGGTCCACGGCGGGCCAGGGCTGCGCCCGGTGCGCCAGGGTGATCGCGCCGGCGGTCCAGTCGACGTGCGGGGACGGCTCGTCGGCGTGCAGCGTCGGCGGGACCAGGCCGTGCCGCATGGCCAGGACCATTTTGATCACGCCGGCGACGCCGGCGGCGGCCTGGGTGTGCCCGATGTTCGACTTGACCGAGCCCAGGAGCAGCGGCGTGTCGCGGTCCTGCCCGTACGTGGCCAGCAGCGCCTGCGCCTCGATCGGGTCGCCGAGGGCGGTGCCGGTGCCGTGCGCCTCCACCACGTCCACGTCGCAGGGGTCGAGGCGGGCGTTCGCCAGGGCCTGGCGGATGACCCGCTGCTGGGACGGCCCGTTGGGGGCGGTGAGGCCGCTGCTCGCGCCGTCCTGGTTGACGGCGCTGCCGCGCAGCACGGCGAGGATCCGGCGGCCGTCGCGTTGCGCGTCGGAGAGGCGTTGCAGCAGCAGCATGCCGACGCCCTCGGCGAAGCCGGTGCCGTCGGCGCCGGCGCCGAACGCCTTGCACCGCCCGTCCGGGGACAGGCCGCGTTGGCGGGAGAACTCGGCGAGCATGCCGGGGGTGGACATGACGGTGACTCCGCCGGCCAGCGCGAGCCCGCACTCCTGCTGGCGCAGCGCCTGGGCGGCGAGGTGCAGCGCGACCAGCGACGAGGAGCAGGCGGTGTCGACGGTGACGGCCGGGCCCTCCAGGCCGAGCAGGTAGGAGATGCGGCCGGAGGCGACGCTGCCGGCGCTGCCGTTGCCGACGTACCCGTCCAGGTCGTCGCCGGCGCCGACAGCGGTGCCGGCGTAGTCGTGGTAGATCAGTCCGACGTAGACGCCGGTGGCGCTGCCCCGGACGGTGAGCGGGTCGACGCCGGCGCGTTCCAGCGCCTCCCACGAGGTTTCCAGCAGCAGCCGCTGCTGCGGGTCCATGGCGAGCGCCTCGCGCGGGTTGATGCCGAAGAAGGCGGCGTCGAAGTCGGCGGCGTCGTAGAGGAAACCGCCGTGCCGGGGCGCCGGCCGGTCGGCGTCGTCGCCGAGGACGCTGAGGTCCCAGCCGCGGTCGGTGGGGAACGGCGCGATGACGTCGGCGCCTGCGGTGACCAGGTCCCACAGGTCCTCGGGGGTGCGGACGTCGCCGGGGAAGCGGCAGGCCATGCCGACGACGGCGATCGGCTCGTCGACGGTGGTGGTCACGCCGGACACGGGGGTGGCGGCCGGCGCGGCCGACCCGCCGATCTCCCGGTCGAGGTGGTCGGCGAGTACGACGGGGGTGGGGTGGTCGAACGCGACGGTGGCGGGCAGCCGCAGCCCGGTGGCGGCGGCGAGCCGGTTGCGCAGTTCGACCGAGGTGAGCGAGTCGAAGCCGAGTTCCCGGAACGGGCGCTGCGGGTCGACGCCGTCGGCGCCGCGGTGTCCGAGCACCGCGGCCGCGGCGGCGGTGACCAGGTCGAGGAGGTGGCCGCGCCGGGCGGCCGGGCTGAGCGCCGCGAGCCGGTCGGCCAGGGACAGGTCCTCTCCGGTACGCGTGGCGGCCCGCCGCCGGGCGGGGCGGATCAGGTCGCGCAGCAGCGCGGGCACGCGGGCCGGGTCAGGGCTGGTCGGCACCTTCATCAGGACGACGTGTGCGCCGCCGTGGCGGCCGGCCGCGTCGAGCAGGGCCAGCCCTTCGGTGTCGGTGAGCGGGGCGCTGCCGGCGCGGATGGCGCGGCGGTGCTCGCCGTCGTCGAGGTGCGCGGTCATCGCGCTGGTGGTGGCCCAGAGTCCCCAGGCGAGGCTGGCCGCCGGCAGTCCGTGGGCGCGGCGGTGGGTGGCGAGGGCGTCGAGGAACGCGTTGGCGGCGGCGTAGTTGCCCTGTCCGGGTGAGCCGAGCGTGGCCGCGATCGAGGAGAACAGCACGAACGCGGTCAGGTCCCGGTCGGCGGTGGCCTGGTGCAGCGCCCAGGCGGCGTCCACCTTGGGCCGCATCACCCGCTCGAGCGCGGCGTCGTCGAGTCCGGTGATGGTGGCGTCGGCGATGGCGCCGGCGCAGTGGTAGACGGCGGTGAGGTCCGCCCCGGCGACCAGGTCGGCGACGCGTACCGGGTCGCCGAGGTCCACCGCGACGGCCCGTACGGTCGCCCCGGCCGTGGTCAGCTCGTCGACCAGCGCGGTGTAGGCCGGGTCGTCGGCGGGGGCGCGGCGGGCGGCCAGGAGCAGGTTGCGGGACTGTCCGGTGGTGACCAGGTGCCGGGCGACCAGGCCGGCGAGGGTGCCGCTGGCGCCGGTGACCAGTGTGACGCGGTCCGGGTCGGCGGTGGCGGGGACGGTGAGCACGACCTTGCCGACGTGGCGGGCCTGGCTGATGTGCCGCAGCGCGGTGCGCGCCCGCCGGACGTCCCAGGTGCGGGTGGGCAGCGGTCGCAGCGCTCCCCGCTCGAACAGTTCCAGGAGTTCGGTGAGCATCTGCCCGAGGCGCTCGCCGCCGGCGGAGTTGAGTTCGAACGACCGGTAGGTGACGCCGGGGTGCTGGGCCGCGACGAGGTCGGGGTCGCGGACGTCGGTCTTGCCCATCTCCACGAACCGGCCGCCGCGCGGCAGCAACCGCAACGACGCGTCCACGAACTCCCCCGCGAGCGCGTCCAACACCACATCCACACCCGCGCCCTCGGACGCGGCCAGGAACACTGCCTCGAACCCGGTGGTCCGCGACGACGCGATCCGCTCCTGCTCGACGCCGAGCCCACGCAGCGTGTCCCACTTGCCAGGGCTCGCCGTCGCATACACCGTCGCACCCAGATGACGGGCGATCTGGATCGCCGCCATCCCCACCCCACCGGCACCCGAATGGATCAGCACCGACTCACCGGCCCGCAGACCCGCCAGGTCCCGCAACGCGTACCAGGCGGTCAGGAACACCACCGGCACCGACGCCGCCTCAACCCAGGACCAGCCCTCCGGCATCCGCGCCACCCGATCCCGCCGCGCCACCACCTGCGGACCGAAACCCGGCTCGAACAACCCGAACACCCGATCACCCGGCACCAGACCCGACACACCCGGCCCGACCTCCAGGACCACACCCGCGCCCTCACTACCCATCACCGCAGCCGGATCCGGATACATCCCCAACGCGATCAACACGTCCCGGAAGTTCACCCCCGCCGCCCGCACCGCCACCCGCACCTCACCCGCGGCCAGCGCGGGCGTAGCGGTGGCGCGCACATCGACGCCGTCGATGGTGCCGGGGTCGACGGCGGCCACATGCCAGGCGCCGGCCGGCGGGACGAGCCGGTCCCCGGACGGGCGGACGACGCGGGGTGCCAGGACGTCGCCGTCGCGCAGCGCGAGTTGCCCGCCGGCCGCGGCGAGCGGCGCGAGCGTGTCGGGGGCGGCGTCCCGGTCGAGGTCGACCAGCACGATCCGGTCCGGGTGCTCGGACTGCGCCGAACGCAGCAGCCCCCACACGGCGGCGCCGGCCAGGTCGGTGACGTCCTCCTCGTCGCGGGCCGCCACCGCGCCCCGGGTCGCCACCACCAGGCGTGAGTCCGCGAGGGTGTCGGCGGCCAGCCAGTCCCGCACGGTGGCCAGCACCGTCGACGTGACCGACCGGACCCGCGTCGGCAGGTCGGCGTCGTTCCCGGCCGGAACCGGGAGCAGCACCGCGTCGGGGGTCGGCGCGCCGGCCTCGACGGCCGCCGCCAGCGCGGCCACGTCGGGGTACGCGGCAGTGTGATCCCCGAGGGCCGGGACGCCCGACGCGGAGCCCGAGCTGCCGACGTCCGTGCGTGCCGCACCAACGGTCACCGCCGTTCCGGCCTCCGGCCGCGCCGTGCCGGCGGCGACCGCCGTGCCGGCGTCGGTGCCCGTCACGGGGGCGCCGAATGCGGCGAGCGTCGCCCAGGACCGGGGTCCGCCGGTGCGCGGGAGGTCCCGGACCGACCAGGCGACCTCCAGGACGGACCGGTCGGCGGCGGTCGGACGCCCCGTGGCGTCACCCAGTTCCATGAGCACCAGGGAGTCCACCGAGACCACCGGCGCGCCGGTCTCGTCGGCCGCGACGAGCCGCACCGCGGAGCCGGTACGGCGCAGCCGCACCCGCAGCACGGCCGCGCCGGCGGCGTGCACCTGCACGCCCTCGAACGTGAACGGCACGCGCGGCCCGGAGGTGGCGTCACCGCCGGGGAGCAGGCCGATCGGGTGCAGCGCGGCGTCGAGCAGCGCCGGGTGCACCTCGAACCGGCCGGCCCGCTCGGCCGGCCCGTCCGGCAGGGCCACCTCGGCGTAGACGGTGTCGTCGTCGGTCCAGGCCCGGCGCAGGCCCCGGAACGCGGGCCCGTAGGCCAGGCCGTGCCCGGCGAGCGTGTCGTACCAGCCGGTGAGGTCCACCTCGGTCGTGCCGGCGGGCGGCCAGGAACCCGGCGTGGGCTCGTCGGCGGTGGCCGGCTCCAGCAGCCCTTCGGCGTGCCGGGTCCACCCGTCGTCGGTGTCGTCGGCGGGTTGGGCGTGGACGGTCACCGGGCGGGCGCCGGCGTCGTCCGGGGCGCCGACGCGCACCTGCACCCGCAGTCCGCCGGTGTCCGGCAGCGTGAGGGGGGTGACCAGCGTCAGTTCGCGCACCCGGGGGGCGCCGACCTCGTCGCCGGCCCGGACCACCAGCTCGACCAGCGCGGTGCCGGGCAGCAGCACGGCGCCGGCGACGGTGTGGTCGGCCAGCCACGGCTGGGCGGACAGCGCGAGCCGGCCGGTCAGGACCACCTCGTCGGCGTCGGCCAGTCGCACCGCCGCGCCGAGCAGCGGGTGCCCGGCGGCGCCGAGGCCGGCGCCGGTGACGTCACCACCGGCCGCCGTGCCGGGCTCGGGCCAGAAGCGTTCCCGCTGGAAGGCGTACGGGGGCAGGTCGACCCGGGTGGCGTCGGAGCCGGCGAACACGGCCGCCCAGTTGACCGGTACGCCGGCGGTGTGCAGGGCGCCGAGGGCGGTGAGCAGCTGGCGGGGGCCGTGTTCGTCGCGGCGCAACGATCCGACGACCACGCCGGGCGGGCCGGCGGGCGCCCGGTCGAGCGCGTCCTGCACCACGACCTTGAGCACCGGGTGCGGGCTGACCTCGACGAACACCCGGTGACCGGTGTCGATCAGCGCGTCCACGACCGGCGCGAGGCGGACCGGTTCGCGCAGGTTGCGGAACCAGTAGTCGGCGTCGAGGTCGGCGGTGTCGATCGGTTCGCCGGTGACGGTGGAGTGGAACGCGATCCGGCTCGGACGGGGGTGGAGCGTGCCGATCGCGGCGGTGATGTCGTCGCGGACCGCGTCGACGTGGGCGCAGTGGGAGGCGTAGTCGACAGCGATGCGCCGGGCCCGCAGTTCCCGGTCGGCGCAGGCGGCGAGCAGGTCGTCGACGGCGTCCGCGTCGCCGGAGACGACGGTGACGGCGGCGCCGTTGAGCGCGGCGACGCCGAGGCGGTCGCCCCAGGGGGCGATGAGGTCGGCGGTGTCGGCGGCGGAGAGCGGCACGGAGACCATCCCGCCCCGGCCGGTGAGGGCGAGCAGGCCCCGGCTGCGGGCGACCACGAGCCGCAGCGCGTCGGGCAGGGTGAGCGCGCCGGCCACGCAGGCGGCGGCGATCTCGCCCTGGGAGTGGCCGATCACGGCGTCGGGGCGTACGCCGCAGGAGCGCCACACCTCGGCGAGGGAGACCATCACGGTGAACAGCAGCGGTTGGACCACGTCGACCCGGTCCAGCGGTGGGGCGCCGGGGGCGCCGCGCAGCACGTCCTCGGGCGTCCAGTCGACGAGGTCGGCCAGTTCGGCGGCGCACTCGCGCATCCGGTCCCGGAAGACCGGGGAGCGGTCGAGCAGGTCGAGCGCCATGCCGGGCCACTGGGAGCCCTGGCCGGGGAAGACGAGGACGACCTTCGGCGTACCGTCGGCGGGCTGGGCCGGCGGCGTGGCGGCGGTGAGCGCGGCGAGCGCGGCGGCGCGGTCGGCGACGACGGTGACCTGCCGGTAGGGGTGGTGCGCGCGGCCGGTGGCGAGCGACCAGCCGAGGTCGGCCAGGTCGAGGTCGGGGTGCGCGGCGAGGTGCTCGTGCAGGCGCGCGGCCTGGGCCGGCAGGGCGCGGGCGGTGCGGGCGGAGACGAGCAGCGGCACCGCGTCGGCGCCGACCAGGCCGGGGCCGGTGGCGGGCGCGGGGTCGGCCGGTGCCGCGGTGGGGGCGGCCTCGATGACGGCGTGGGCGTTGGTGCCGGAGATGCCGAACGAGGAGACGGCGGCGCGGCGGGGCCGGTCGAGCGCGGGCCAGGGGGTGGGCGCGGTGACGAGGGTGACGGCGCCGGCGGTCCAGTCGACGTGCGGGGACGGCTCGTCGGCGTGCAGCGTCGCGGGGACGATCCCGTGCCGCATGGCGAGAACCATCTTGATCAGGCCGGCGACGCCGGCGGCGGCCTGGGTGTGGCCGATGTTCGACTTGACCGAGCCGAGCAGCAGGGGGGTGTCCCGGTCCTGGCCGTACGTGGCGAGCAGCGCCTGCGCCTCGATCGGGTCACCGAGGGTGGTGCCGGTGCCGTGCGCCTCGACCACGTCCACCTCGGACGGCGACAGCCGCGCGTTGGCCAGGGCCTGCCGGATGACCCGCTGCTGGGACGGTCCGTTCGGCGCGGTGAGCCCGTTGGACGCGCCGTCGGAGTTGACGGCGGTGCCGCGCACCACGGCGAGGATCCGGCGGCCCTCCCGCCGCGCGTCGGAGAGCCGCTGCACCAGCAGCAGACCGGCGCCCTCACCCCAGCCGGTGCCGTCGGCGGCGGCGCCGAACGCCTTGCACCGCCCGTCCGGGGCCAGCCCGCCCTGGCGGGAAAACTCGGAGAACATGCCGGGGGTGGCCATCAGCGCGACGCCACCGGCGAGCGCCATGTCGCACTCCCCGGAGCGCAGCGCCTGCGCGGCCAGGTGCAACGCGACCAGCGACGAGGAGCAGGCGGTGTCGACGGTGACGGCCGGACCTTCCAGGCCGAACGCGTAGGCGACCCGGCCGGAGGCGACGCTGCCGGCGGTGCCGGTGAGCAGGTGGCCTTCGAGGCCGTCGGCGCCGGTGGCGGCGTATCCGGAGGAGGCGGCGCCGACGAAGACGCCGGTGGCGGTGCCGGCGCGGGTGGTCGGGTCGAGGCCGGCGGACTCGAACGCCTCCCAGGACGTTTCCAGCAGCAGCCGCTGCTGCGGGTCCATGGCGAGGGCCTCGCGGGGGCTGATGCCGAAGAAGGCCGGGTCGAAGTCGCCGGCGTCGGCGAGGAACCCGCCGTGGCGGGTGGTGGAGGTGCCGGCCCGCTCGGCGTCCGGGTCGTAGAGCGCGTCGAGGTCCCAGCCCCGGTCGGTCGGGAAGCCGCCGATGGCGTCCGCGCCGGCGGCGACGAGGTCCCACAGCTGGTCCGGGGTGGCGATGCCGCCCGGGTAGCGGCAGGCCATGCCGATGACGGCGAGGGGTTCGTCGGTGCCGGCCGGGCCCGCCGCGCGGGCGGTCGACGCGGCGGGTGCGGCGGCGGCGAGCCGGGCGTGGAGGTGGTCGGCGACGCGGGCCGGGGTGGGGTGGTCGAAGACGAGTGTGGCGGGCAGCCGCAGCCCGGTGGCCGCGGCGAGCCGGTTGCGCAGCTCGACCGAGGTCAGCGAGTCGAAGCCCAGTTCCTTGAACGCGCGGGTTTCCGGCACGGCGTGGGCGCTCGGGTGGCCCAGCGCCGCGGCGGCCTGCGCGCGCACCAGGTCGACCAGGCGCTCGCGGGCCTCGTCCGGGGCGAGCGCGGCCAGCCGTTCGGCCCAGCCCGCCTCGCCGGCCGCCGTGTCCTGTGCCGTCCGGCGGGCGCCGGCGCGGGCCAGGCCGCGCAGAATCGCCGGGTAGCGGCCGGCGTCGCCGGTGAGCCGCAGCCGGGCCGCCGCGACGGCGGGCAGCGCGCGGCGGGCGGCGGCGTCGAGCAGGGCGGCGCCCTCGGTGGCGGTGAGCGGGGTCATGCCGAGGCGGCGCAGTCGCCGCGCGTCGTCCCGGTCGAGGTGGGCGGTCATCGCGCTGGTGGTGGCCCACATGCCCCAGCCGATGCTGGTGGCGGGCAGTCCGTGGGCGCGGCGGTGGGTGGCGAGGGCGTCGAGGAACGCGTTGGCGGCGGCGTAGTTGCCCTGCCCGGGTGAGCCGAGCGTGGCCGCGATCGAGGAGAACAGCACGAACGCGGTCAGGTCCCGGTCGGCGGTGGCCCGGTGCAGCGCCCAGGCGGCGTCCACCTTGGGCCGCATCACCCGCTCGAGCGCGTCGTCGTCGAGTCCCGCGACGGTGGCGTCGGCGACGAGCCCGGCGCAGTGGTAGACGGCGGTCAGGTCGACGCCGTCCAGCAGGTCGGCCACCGCCGCCCGGTCCCCCACGTCCACAGTGACGGACCGCACCGACGCACCCGCGGCCGTCAGCTCGTCCACCAGGCTCGCGTAGGCCGGGTCGTCGGCCGGACCACGGCGGGCTGCCAGGAGCAGGTTGCGGGACTGTCCGGTGGCGACGAGGTGCCGGGCGACTACGCCGGCCAGCGCGCCGGAGGCGCCGGTGACCAGCGTGACCCGTTCCGGGGCGACGGCGGCCGGAACGGTCAGCACCACCTTGCCCACGTGCCGGGCCTGACTGATGTGCCGCAACGCGGTCCGCGCCTGCCGCACGTCCCACGCCCGCACCGGCAACGGCGACAGCGCGTCCCGCTCGAACAGGTCGAGCAGTTCCGCCAGCATCTGCCCGATCCGCTCCCCGCCGGCCTCGTTCAGGTCGAACGACCGGTACGCGACACCTGAATGCTCGGCCGCCACCACCTCGGGGTCCCGCAGGTCGGTCTTGCCCATCTCCACGAACCGGCCGCCGCGCGGCAGCAACCGCAACGACGCGTCCACGAACTCCCCGGCCAGGGCGTCCAACACCACATCCACACCCGCGCCGTCGGACGCGGCCAGGAACGCGGCCTCGAACTCGGTGGTCCGCGACGACCCGATCCGGTCCTCCGCGACCCCCAGCCGGCGCAGCGTGTCCCACTTCCCCGGACTCGCCGTCGCATACACCGTCGCACCCAGATGGTGGGCGATCTGGATCGCCGCCATGCCGACCCCACCGGCACCGGAGTGGATGAGCACCGACTCACCGGCCCGCAGGTCGGCCAGGTCCCGCAACGCGTACCACGCCGTCAGGAACACCAGCGGGACGGAGGCGGCCTCGGTGAACGACCAGCCGGCCGGGATCCGGGCCACCCGCTCGCGCGCGGCGAGCACCTGCGGGCCGAAGCCCGGTTCGAACATGCCCAGCACCCGGTCGCCCGGCGCCAGGTCGGTCACGTCCGGCCCGACGTCGAGGACCACACCCGCGCCCTCGCTGCCCATCCGGGCGTCCGGGTCCGGATACATGCCGAGCGCGACCAGCACGTCGCGGAAGTTCACGCCGGTGGCCCGCACGGCGACGCGGACCTGTCCGGGCCCCGGCGCGGCGGGGGCGGCGGGCACCGGCGCGACGCCGTCGATCGTGCCGGGGGCGACCGGCGCGAGGTGCCAGAGGCCGTCCGGCGGCCGCAGCTCGTCGTCGGCCGGCCGACCCAACCGGGGTACGCGCACCGCGCCGCCGCGCAACGCCACCTGACCGCCGGTCGGCGCGGGGTCGGCGACCACCCCGGCCAGCGCGGACAACGCCTCGGCGTCGACCTCGCCGTCGAGGTCGGCCAGCACGATCCGGCCCGGGTGCTCCGACTGCGCCGAGCGCAGCAGTCCCCACACCGCCGCGCCGGCGAGGTCGGTGACCCGGTCCTCGTCCCCGGCGGCGACCGCGCCCCGGGTGAGCACCACCAGCCGCGTGTCGGCGAGCGCGTCGGCGGCCAGCCACTCCTGCACGGTGACCAGCACCGCCGCCGTCACCGCCCGGACCCGCTCCGGCAGCCCGGAGCCCCCCGGTCCGGCCGGACCGTCGACACCTGCCGGACCGCTCGGGTCGCCGGCGGCGTCCCCCGGGCCGGTGGGAGCCGCGCCGGTCGGAGCCGGTCCGGTCAGAGCCGCGCCGCTCGAAGCCGCGCCGGTCGGAGCCGGGGCAGGAGCGAGCGGCAGCAGCACGGCGTCGGGTGTCGGGGCGCCGGCGGCCACGGCGGCCACCAGCGCCGCCATGTCCGGATGGTCGGGCCGGGGCGCGGCGTCGAGCGGGTCGGAGCCGGGCGGGGTCAGCACCGCCCAGGTCGGCGGCGTGACCGGCGCGGTGACCTCCTCGACCGGCCAGGCCAGCGCGTACAGGGACCGGTCGGCCGCACCCGCCGCGGCGGTCCCGGTCAGCTCCCGCAGGGCCAGCGCGTCCACCGACACCACCGGCGCGCCGGCCGCGTCGACGGCGACCAACCGCACCGACGAGCCGGCGCGGGTCAGCCGCACCCGCAGCACCGTCGCGCCGGCCGCATGCAGCTGCACGCCCTCGAACGCGAACGGCACCCGGGGGCCGTCCCCGGTGCCGGCGTCGAGCAGGCCGATCGGGTGCAGGGCCGCGTCGAGCAGCGCCGGGTGCGCCCCGAAGCCGATCGCGTCGACGCCGTCGGGGAGCGCCACCTCGGCGTACGCGGCGTCCGGGCCGGACCAGACCCGGCGGAGCCCCCGGAACGCCGGCCCGTACGCCAGGCCGTGCGCGGCGAACGCGTCGTACCAGCCGGTCACGTCCACCTCGGACGCCCCGGCCGGCGGCCACTCGCCGAGGGTCGGCCCGTCGGCGGCGGCGGGTTCCAGCACACCGTCGGCGTGCCGCACCCACTCGGCGTCCGGGTCGTCCTCGGGCTGGGCGTGCACGGTCACCGGCCGGGCGCCGGTGTCGTCGGCGGCGCCGACGCGCACCTGCACCCGTACCGCGTCGGTGGCGGTGAGGGTGAGCGGGGTGGCGACGGTGAGGTCCCGGATCCGGGCGGCCTCGACCTCGTCGCCGGCCCGCACGACCAGTTCCAGCAGCGCGGTGCCGGGCACCACCACGGCGTCGCCGACCACGTGGTCGGCCAGCCACGGGTGGGTGGCGACGGAGAGCCGGCCGGTGAGCACCACCTCGTCGTCGCCGGCGAGCCGGACGGCCGCGCCGAGCAGCGGGTGCCCGGCGACGCCGAGTCCCGCGCCGGACACGTCGCCGGCCTGCCAGGCCGGCGCGTCCGGCCAGAACCGCTGCCGCTGGAACGCGTAGGTGGGCAGGTCGACGGGGCAGGCGCCGGTGCCGTCGAACCAGGGTGTCCAGTCGACGTCGACGCCGTGCGTGTGCAGTTCGGCGAGCGCGGCCAGCAGCGCCTCGACCTCGGGCCGGTCGTGCCGCTGGGCGGCCACGGTGAGCCCGGCGTCGTCGTCGGCCAGCGCCTCGGCGGTCAGCGCGGTCAGCACGCTGCGCGGGCCGATCTCCAGGAACGTGTCCGCGCCGGCCGCGCGCAGCGCGGTCACGCCGTCGGCGTAGCGGACGGCCTCGCGGACGTGCCGTACCCAGTAGTCGGGCGTGCGCAGGTCGTCGCCCTCGGCCAGGGCGCCGGTCAGGTTGGACACCACCGGCAGCGTCGGGGCGTGGAAGGTCAGCTTCGCCAGCACCGCGCGGAAGCGGTCCAGCATCGGTTCCATCAGCGGGCTGTGGAACGCGTGCGACACGGTCAGCCGCCGCACCCGTACACCCCGGTCGGTCCACCGCCGGGCCAGGTCGTCCAGCGCCTCGGTGGCGCCGGAGACCACCACCGACGACGGGCCGTTGACCGCCGCGACGCCCACCCGGTCGGTGTGGTCGTCCAGGTCGGCGCGCACGTCCGCCTCGGTGGCCGCGACCGCGAGCATGCCGCCGCCGTCGGGCAACGCCTGCATGAGCGCGCCGCGCGCGGCCACCAGCAGACAGGCGTGTTCCAGCGACAGCACGCCGGCCAGGTGCGCGGCGGTGACCTCGCCGATCGAGTGGCCGGCCAGCAGGTCCGGGGTGACGCCGAACGACTCGACCAGCCGGAACAGCGCCACCTCGACCGCGAACAACCCGGCCTGGGTGAACGCGGTGCGGTCCAGCAGCGCGGCGTCGTCGGTGCCCGCGGCGGCGAACAGCACCTCCTTCAGCGGCCGGGGCAGCGCCCGGTCCAGGTGCCCGCACACCTCGTCCAACGCGGCGGCGAACACCGGGAACGTCGCGTACAGCTCCCGGCCCATCCCGGCGCGCTGCGCGCCCTGCCCGGAGAACAGGACCGCGAGCGGGCCCCGGTCGGTCGCCTCGCCGGTGACCAGCGCGCCGGACGGCTCGCCCGCGGCGAGCGCGCGCAGCGCGGCGCGCAGCCCGTCGGTGCCGGTGACGGCGAGCACGGCCCGCCGGTCCAGGGTGGCCCGGGTGGTGACCGACGCGTACCCGACGTCCCGGGGTCGGGGCGCGGGCCCGGCGTCCAGCCAGGCGGCCCAGCGCTCGGCCTGGGCGGCGAGCGCGGCCGGGTGGGCGGCGGAGAGCAGGACCGGCACGACCGGCCGGTCCGCGGTGGTCGCCGGCTCGGGGGCGGGCTCGGCCGGCGGGGCCTCCTCGACGAGCAGGTGGGCGTTGGTGCCGCTCATGCCGAAGGAGGAGACGGCGGCCCGGCGGACCCGGTCGGGCTCGGCCGGCCACGGCTGCGCGTCGGTGAGCAGGGCGACCTCGCCGGTCGACCAGTCGACGTGCGGGGTCGGCTCGTCGGCGTGCAGGGTGGCCGGGAGCAGGCCGTGCCGCAGCGCGAGCACCATCTTGATCACACCGGCGACGCCGGCGGCGGCCTGGGTGTGGCCGAGGTTGGACTTGAGGGAGCCGAGCCGCAGCGGCCGTCCGGCGGGCCGGTCCCGCCCGTACGTGGCGAGCAGCGCCTGCGCCTCGATCGGGTCGCCGAGCGTGGTGCCGGTGCCGTGCGCCTCGACCACGTCCACGTCGGCCGGGGTGAGGCCGGCGTTGGCCAGCGCCTGGCGGATGACCCGCTGCTGGGCCGGGCCGTTGGGCGCGGTCAGGCCGCTGCTGGCGCCGTCGGAGTTGACCGCGCTGCCCCGGATCACGGCCAGGACCGGGTGGCCGAGCCGCCGGGCGTCGCTGAGCCGTTCGACCAGGACCAGGCCGACGCCCTCGGCCCAGCCGGTGCCGTCGGCGGCGGCGGAGAACGCCTTGCAGCGTCCGTCGGCGGCCAGCCCGCGTTGCCGGGAGAACTCGACGAAGCCGCCCGGGGTGGCCATCACGCTGGCGCCGCCGGCGACGGCCAGGGTGCACTCGCCGTCGCGCAGCGCCTGCGTGGCCAGGTGCAGGGCGACCAGCGACGACGAGCAGGCGGTGTCGATCGTGACGGCCGGCCCCTCCAGGCCGAATGTGTAGGCCAGCCGGCCGGAGATGACGCTGGCGGCGGTGCCGGTCAGCACGTACCCCTCGGCGCCCTCGGGCAGGCGGCGCAGCACCGACGCGTAGTCCTGGCCGGCGGTGCCCACGAACACGCCGGTACGGCTGCCGCGCAGCGTGTCGACGTCGACGCCGGCGCGCTCGAACACCTCCCAGGTGGTCTCCAGCAGCAGCCGCTGCTGCGGGTCCATGGCCAGCGCCTCGCGCGGGCTGATGCCGAACAGTGTGGGGTCGAAGTCACCGGCGTCGGCGAGGAACCCGCCCCGGTCGCTGTACGAGGTGCCGGGGTGGTCCGGGTCCGGGTCGTACAGCCCGGCCAGGTCCCAGCCGCGATCGGTGGGGAACGGGCCGGTCGCGTCGGTGCCGGCGACGACCAGGTCCCAGAGCTGCTCCGGGGACGCGACTCCGCCGGGGAACCTGCAGGCCATGCCGACCACCGCGATCGGCTCCGGTTCCTCCAGCTCGCGCAGGCGCCGGTGCGCCTGGCGGAGCTCGGTGGTCACCCACTTGAGATGTTCGAGGAGCTTCTCTTCGTCCGCCATGATCCACCCGCCCGAACTTGCTGCCGATCGATTCCGTCGAACACCGAGATGGCCGCCGGTACGGCACACCGGTGACCGGGGACGGCCGACGGCGACGGGGGTACACCGGCACCCGGCCCGTCACCGTGCATGGACGCTACTGAGCGCTGAGCTGCGACCCCAACCCCTACGGACCCCTCATTCACCTCGCCGGCGGGGTGCCCGGCGTCGGTCGCGACGGTCCCGGCGGGACGGTCAGCGGAGCTGCCCGGCGAGGGTGGGCAGGATCGCCCGGGGCCGTCCGGGCGGGGTGGCGCGGCGGCGCCACTCGCGCGGGTAGCCGACGGACACCTCCTCGAACCGCACCCCGTCGTAGCGGGTGCTGCGCGGGATGTGCAGGTGCCCGTAGACGGCGACGCGGGCCTCGTAGTGCAGGTGCCAGTCGGCGGTGAGGTCGGTGCCGCACCACTGGGCGAACTCGGGGTGCCGCAGGATCCGGGTGGGTTCGCGGACCAGCGGGTAGTGGTTGACCAGCACGGTGGGCAGGCCGCCGCGCTCGGCGTCGAGGCGCCGCTCGGTGCGGATGACCCGGGCCCGGCACCACGCGTCGCGGCTCGGGTACGGGTCGGGGTGCAGCAGGAACTCGTCGGTGCACACCACCCCGGTCTCGTACGCCCGCGCCAGCGCCTGGGCCCGGTTCCAGGTGCCCGGTGGCCGCCACGAGTGGTCGTACCCGACGAACAGCGGCACCACCAGCACCGGGTCGCCGTCGGGGTCCCACACCGGGTACGGGTCCTCGGGTGTGCGCACGCCGAGACGCCGGCACAGGTCCACCAGGTGCCGGTAGCGGGCCTCGCCGCGCAGTTGCACCGGGTCGTCGCGGGGCGTCCACAGCTCGTGGTTGCCGGGTGACCAGACGACCCGGGCGAACCGGTCGGCGAGCAGGCCGAGCACCCACTCGACGTCGTGCAGGTACTCGCCGACGTCGCCGGCGACGATCAGCCAGTCGTCGTCGTGGTCGGGGCGCAGCCCTTCGACCAGCGCGCGGTTCTCCGCGTACCCGACGTGCAGGTCGCTGATGGCGAGCAACCGCCCGCTGCTGCCGGTCACGATTTGCCGAACTCCTGTCGGATGATGGCGAAGATGTCGTCCTCGTCGGCGGCGGCCAGGTCGTCGGCGGGCGGCGGGGTGGTCGGGCCGCCCCGCCAGCGGGCGAGCAGGTCCTCCAGCCGGCGCGTGACGTCCGCGGCGCGCCGGTCGTCGGGCACCGCGTCGAGCAGCCGTGCCAGCCGGTCGATCCCGTCGGTGACCGGGTCGGCGGGGCCGGCGGGCAGCAGTTCCCGGCCCAGGTGCGCGGCGAGCGCCGCCGGGGTGGGGTGGTCGAAGACCAGCGTGGTGGGCAGCGTCAGGCCGGTTCCGGCGGTGAGCCGGTTGCGCAGCTCCACGGCGGTGAGCGAGTCGAAGCCGAGGTCGAGGAAGCCGCGCCCGGCCCGGATCGCGGCCGGGGTGCGGTGCCCGAGCACGGTGGCCGCCGCCGCGCGGACCAGGTCGAGCAGCGTCCGCTCCCGCTCCACCGTGCCGGCCGCGGCGAGCCGGTCGCGCAGCGCCTTCGGCGCGCCCGCGTCGCCCGCCGGCGGCCCGGCCGGGTCGGTGGCGGCCTCGGGAACGCCGGCGAGCAGCGGGCTGGGCCGGCGGGCGGTGAACGACGGGGCGAACCGGTCCCAGGCGACGTCGGCGACGACCACTGTCGTGTCGTCGCGGTCGAGTGCGCTCCCCAGCGCGGTGACCGCGAGGTCCGGGTCGAGGGCGGGCAGCCCGCGCCGGGCGAGCTGGTCGCGCTGCTCGCCCCCGGCCATGCCGCCGCCGGCCCACGGCCCCCAGGCCACGGCGGTGCCGGCGGCGCCGCGCGCGCGGCGGCGGGCCACCAGCCCGTCGAGGTACGCGTTGGCGGCGGCGTAGCCGCCCTGCCCGGCGGAGCCCCACACTCCGGCGATGGAGGAAAAGACCACGAACGCGTCCAGCCCGTCGGGCAGCAACGTGTCGAGGTGGGCCGCGCCGTCGACCTTGGCCCGGAGCACGTCGGCCAGCTCGGTGCCGGTCATGGTGGCCAGCGGGGTGGCCTGGGCGGCGCCGGCGGCGTGCACGACGGCCCGGACCGGATCACCGGCCGCTGCCAGCCCGTTCAGCAGCGCGGCCAACGCGTCCCGGTCCGCCACGTCACACGCGGCCACGCTCACCCGCACTCCCCGCTCCCGCAGCCGCTCCACCAACTCGGTCGCCCCGGGGGCGTCTTCACCGCGCCGGCTGGTCAACACCAGATGCTCCGCACCCGCGCCCGCCGCCCACTCGGCGACCCGACCGCCGAGCGCTCCCGTACCACCGGTCACCAGCACCGTGCCCGCGAACCGGAACTCCCGCCGCACCGGATCCCCGGACGCCCGCACCAACCGCCGCCCGAACACCCCCGACGACCGCACCGCCACCTGATCCTCGACCCCGCCCAACACGGCGCACACCCGCCGGACCGCCGCGTCGTCCACCTCGGCCGGCAGGTCGACCAGACCACCCCAGCGGCCCGGGTCCTCCAGCGCGGCGACCCGGCCGAGGCCCCAGGTGCCGGCGGCGACCGGGTCGACCGGCCGGTCGGACGCGCCGACCGCGACCGCGCCCCGGGTCAGCCACCACACCGGCCCGGACAGGCCGGCGTCCGCGACGGCCTGCACGGTGGCCAGGGCGGCGCCGGGGCCCGCGCCGGCGAGCGCGAGCAGGGACACCACCCCGGCGGCCGCGTCGCCGTCGCGCAGCGCCTTGGCGAGCAGGTCCCGGTCGTCCGCCGGCCCGTGGACCGGCACCGGCCGCACGGTCGCGCCGGCCGTCGTCATCCCGTCGGTCACGGCCGCGACCACCGCGTCGTCGATCCCGGTGTACGGCACGAGCAGCAACCACGTGCCGGCCAGCGCCGGCGTGGTCGTCTCCGGTACGGGCTGCCAGTCGACGCGGTACCGCCAGGCGTCGGCGGTGGCGCGTCGCCGGCCGGCCCGCCGCCACCGGGCGAGCGCCGGCAGCAGGTCGGCGACGGGCTGGTCGGTGCGGAACCGGGGGTCGAGCGGGGTGAGGTCGGCCCGTTCGACGGCGGCCCAGAAGCCGTCGTCGGCCGCCTCCGCGGTGCCGCCCACCGGGCCGTCCTGGTCGATCAGCCAGTAGCGCCGGTGCTGGAAGGCGTAGGTGGGCAGGTCGACGGTGGCGGGCCGGCGGCCGTCGACGGTGTACCAGGCTGTCCAGTCGACGGGGGTGCCGGTGACATGCAGCCGCGCGAGGGCGGTGGTCAGCGCGGTCACCTCGTCCTGGTCCCGGCGCAGCGCCGGAACCAGGGTGACAGTCCGGTCGGCGGGCACGTCGGCGGCCATCGCGGTCAGGGTGGCCTCCGGTCCGACCTCCAGGAGGGTGGTCACGCCGAGGTCGTGCAGCGTGGCCACGCCGTCGGCGAAGCGGACCGCCTCCCGGACGTGCCGCACCCAGTACTCCGGTGTTGCGATGTCGTCGGGCTCGGCGAGCCGCCCGGTCAGGTTGGACACGATCGGCAGCGTCGGCGTCCGCCAGTCCAGGTCGACGATCGCGGCCCGGAACCCGTCCAGCATCGGCTCCATCAGACGCGAGTGGAACGCGTGACTCACCGCCAACCGCTTCACCCGCCACCCCCGGGCGGCGCACTCCCCCGCCACCCGGTCCAGGTCAGCGACGGCACCGGACAGCACCACCGAGGACGGGCCGTTCACCGCCGCGATGTCCACCGCGTCGACGGGAGCGGACGCCCGTCGAGCGGCCCCGCCCAACCGGAGCAGCTCGTGGACCTGATCCTCCGGCGCCCCGACCGCCAACATCCCACCGCCGGACGGCAGCGCCTGCATCAGCGACCCGCGCGCCGCGACCAACGCGCACGCATCGTCCAGGGTCAGGACCCCGGCCACGTGCGCGGCGGTCACCTCACCGATCGAATGCCCCGCCACGAAGTCCGCGCCGACCCCCCACGACGACAGAAGCTCCCACAACGCCACCTCGACCGCGAACAACCCGGCCTGCGCGTAGACCGTCCGGTCCAGCAGCTCCCCGCCCTCGAACACCACCTTCCCCAACGGTCTGTCGAGCCGACCGTCGAACAGCGCACACACCCGGTCGAACGCGTCCGCGAACACCGGGAACGCGGCGTACAGCTCGCGGCCCATGCCGGCGCGCTGCGACCCCTGACCGGTGAACACCACCGCCCGCCGACCGGAGGCCACCTCCCCGGTCACCACACCCGGCGCCGTCCCGCCCTCGGCCAGGGCGGACAGCCCGGCCAGCAACACCTCCCGGTCCACGCCGACCACCGCGGCCCGATGCTCCAGCGCCGCACGGCCGGTCGCCAGGGACCAGCCGACCTCGACCGGCGACACGTCCGCACGCTCCCGGAGGTGGTCGGCCAGCCGGGCCGCCTGGGCGGCCAGGGCCTCCGTCGATCGCGCCGACACCACCCACGGGACGGCCGTGCCCGGCGCGCCGGCCCGGTCGCCGTCGCCGGCCGGCTCGGGTGCTTCGAGGATCACGTGGGCGTTGGTGCCGGAGATGCCGAACGAGGACACCGCCGCGCGGCGGGGCCGGTCCACCGCCGGCCACGGCCGCGCGGACGTGACCAGGTCGACCGCGCCGGCCGACCAGTCCACCTTCGACGACGGCCGGTCGACGTGCAGGGTGGCCGGGACGAGGCCGTGCCGCAGCGCGAGGACCGCCTTGATGACACCGGCCGCGCCGGCGGCGGCCTGGACGTGGCCGATGTTGGACTTGATCGAGGAGAGCAGCAGCGGCGTGCCGGCGCGCTCCTGCCCATACGTGGCCAGCAGCGCCTGCGCCTCGATCGGATCACCGAGCGTGGTGCCGGTGCCGTGCGCCTCCACCACGTCCACGTCGGCCGCGGACAGCCCGGCGTTCGCCAGCGCCGCGCGGATGACGCGCTGCTGCGCCGGCCCGTTGGGGGCGGTGAGCCCGTTCGACGCGCCGTCGGAGTTCACCGCCGAGCCGCGCAGCACGGCGAGGATCCGCCGGCCGTCGCGGCGGGCGTCGGAGAGACGCTGCACCAGCAGCACGCCGACGCCCTCACCCCAGCCGGTGCCGTCGGCGCCCTCGGCGAACGACCGGCACCGCCCGTCGGCGGCGAGGCCACCCTGCCGGGAGAACTCGACGAAGGTGGCCGGTGAGGCCATCACGGTCACGCCACCGGCGAGCGCGAGCGTGCACTCGCCGCTGCGCAGCGACTGGGCGGCCAGGTGCAGCGCGACCAGCGACGACGAGCACGCCGAGTCCACGGTCAGCGCGGGCCCCTCGAAGCCGAGCGTGTACGCGACCCGACCGGAGAGCACGCTGGTGGCGGTGCCGGTGAGCAGGTGCCCGCCGACCTCCTGGTCGCGGCCCATCGCCGTCGAGGCGTACCCCTGGAAGCCGGCGCCGGCGAAGACGCCGACGCGTTCCCCGCGGAGCCGGGCGGGGTCGATGCCGGCGTTTTCGACCGCCTCCCAGGCGGCTTCGAGCAGCAGCCGTTGCTGCGGGTCCATGGCGAGGGCCTCGCGTGGGGAGATGCCGAAGAAGTCGGCGTCGAAGGCGCCCGCGTCGTAGACGAATCCGCCCTGCCGGGGGAACGAGGTGTCGGTGAGCCGGCCGGCGAGGAACCGGTCCCAGCCCCGGTCGAGGGGGAAGTCGGAGATGCCGTCGCGTCCGGCCGCGAGCAGGTCCCACAGCTCGTCGGGGTTGGTGACGCCGCCGGGCAGGCGGCAGGCCATGCCGACGACCACGATCGGGTCGTCGTCGACCGCGACGCGGGCCGCCGGTCCGTCCGCCGCCGCCGGCTCGCCGGTCAGCGTGGCGGCGAGGTGGGCGGCGAGGGCCGCCGGGGTCGGCTGGTCGAACACGACCGTGCTGGGCAGCGCCAGACCGGTCTCGGTGGTGAGCCGGTTGCGCAGCTCGACGGCGGTCAGCGAGTCGAAGCCCTGCCGTTGGAACGCACGGTCGGCGGCCACCGCGTCGGCGCTCGGGTGGCCGAGCACGGCCGCGGCCTGGGCGCGGACCAGGTCGAGCAGGTGACCGTCGCGCCGGCTCGGGGTGAGGGCGGCGAGCCGGCGGGCGAGCGGGGTGCTCCGCTCGTCGGGCGCGACCGGTGCGGGTCGGGCCTCGGGCAGGTCGTCCAGCAGCGGGCTGGACCGCAGGGCGGTGAACGTGGCGGCGAACCGGTCCCAGGCGACGTCGGCGACGACCACCGTCGTGTCGTCACGGTCGAGCACGCGGTGCAGCGCGGTGACCGCGAGGTCCGGGTCCATCGCGGGCAGGCCGCGCCGGGCCAGCGCCTCCCGCGCCTCGCCCCGCGCGGCCATGCCGCCGCCGGCCCACGGCCCCCAGGCCACGGCGGTGCCGGCGGCGCCGCGCGCGCGGCGGCGGGCCACCAGCGCGTCGGCGTACGCGTTGGCGGCGGCGTAGCCGGCCTGGCCGGCGGAGCCCCACACTCCGGCGATGGAGGTGAACACCACGAACGCGTCCAGCCCGTCGGGCAGCAACGCGTCGAGGTGGGCGGCGCCGTCGACCTTGGCGCGCAGCACGTCCCGCAGTTCGGCGGTGGTGACGTCGGCGAGCGGGGTGAACTGCGGCGCGCCGGCGGCGTGCACGACCGCCCGGACCCGGTCGCCCTGGTCGGCCAGCCCGTCCAGCAGCGCGGCCAACGCGTCCCGGTCCGCCACGTCACACGCGGCCACGCTCACCCGCACACCGCGCTCCCGCAGCCGCTCCACCAACTCGGTCGCCCCGGGGGCGTCTTCACCGCGCCGGCTGGTCAACACCAGATGCTCCGCACCCGCGCCCGCCGCCCACTCGGCAACCCGACCGCCGAGCGCTCCCGTACCACCGGTCACCAGCACCGTCCCGGCGAACCGGAACTCCCGCCGCACCGGATCCCCGAACGCCCGCACCAACCGCCGCCCGAACACCCCCGACGACCGCACCGCCACCTGATCCTCGACCCCGCCCAACACGGCGCACACCCGCCGGACCGCCGCGTCGTCCACCTCGGCCGGCAGGTCGACCAGACCACCCCAGCGGCCCGGGTCCTCCAGCGCGGCCACCCGGCCGAGGCCCCAGGTCGCCGCCGCGGCGGGCTCGGCGGGGGTGTCCGTGGCGCTGACGGCCACGGCGTTGCGGGTCAGCCACCACAGCCGTCCACCGATACCGCTGTCGGTGTGGGCCTGCGCGACCGTCAGCGCCGTCTCCGGGGCCGCGTCGAGCAGCGACAGCACCCCGGCGACGGCACCGCCGACGGCGGCGGCGCGGAGCCGGTCGGCGAGGTCCTGCCGGTCGGTGGCACCGTCGAGGGTCACCGGCACGACGTGGGCGCCGTACCCGGTCATCCGGTCGACCAGCGGGAGGTCGCTCCGGCCGGGCCCGGCCAGCACCAGCCACGTCCCGGTCAGGGCCGGCCGGGGTACGGAGGTGAGCGGCCGCCACCGCACCCGGTAGCGCCACGAGTCGGCGGCGGCGTGCTCCCGTCCCGTGCGCCGCCAGCGCGCCAGCGCCGGCAGCAGGTCCCGCAGCGGCTGGTCCGGGGTGAGCCGCAGCTCGGCGCCGAGGCCGCTGAGGTCCTCCTGCTCGACGGCCGCCCAGAACCGGTCGTCGAGGTCGGTGCCGGTTCGTGCCGTGGGTGTGGGCTCCGGCCAGTACCGGGTGCGCTGGAAGGCATAGGTGGGCAGGCCCACGGTGGCGGGCCGGTGGCCGTCGACGGTGTACCAGGCTGTCCAGTCGACGGGGGTGCCTGTGACATGCAGCCGCGCGAGGGCGGTGGTCAGCGCGGTCACCTCGTCCTGGTCGCGTCGTAGAGCCGGAACCAGGGTGACGGTCCGGTCGGCGGGCACGTCGGCGGCCATCGCGGTCAGCGTGGCGTCCGGACCCACCTCCAGGAGGGTGGTCACGCCGAGGTCGTGCAGCGTGGCCACGCCGTCGGCGAAGCGCACCGCCTCCCGCACGTGCCGCACCCAGTACTCCGGGCCCGCGATCTCGTCAGGGTCGGCGAGCCGCCCGGTCACGTTCGACACGATCGGCAGCGTCGGCGACCGCCAGTCCAGGCCCGCGATCGCGGCCCGGAACCCGTCCAGCATCGGCTCCATCAGACGCGAGTGGAACGCGTGACTCACCGCCAACCGCTTCACCCGCCAACCCCGCTCGACGCACTCCCCCGCCACCCGGTCCAGATCCACCAGAGCGCCCGACAGCACCACCGACGACGGGCCGTTCACCGCCGCGATGTCGACGCCGCCGGCCGGATCCGCGTCGCCCACGACTGACCCGGCGACGGCACCCTCGGCTCCCCGCAGCCGCTCACCCGCCGAGCCGGCGGAGCCCGCCGTGGCGTCACCTGACCGCAGCAGCGCCCGAACCTGGTCTTCGGACGCGCCGACCGCGAGCATCCCGCCGCCCGTGGGCAGCGCCTGCATCAACGCACCGCGCGCCGCCACCAACGCACACGCGTCATCCAGCGACAGCACCCCCACCACATGCGCGGCGGTCACCTCACCGATCGAATGCCCCGCGAGATAGTCGACTCGCACGCCCCACGACCACAGCAACTCCCACAGGGCGACCTCGACCGCGAACAACCCGGCCTGCGCGAACACCGTCCGATCCAGCAGGTCCCCGCCGTCGAACACCACCTCCCGCAACGACCGGTCCAGCCGACCCTCGAACAGCGCACACACCCGGTCGAACGCCGCCGCGAACACCGGGAACGCCTCGTACAACTCCCGACCCATCCCGGCGCGCTGCGAGCCCTGACCGGTGAACACCACCGCCCGCCGACCCGACACCACCTCACCCGACACCACACCCGGCGCCGACCCGCCCTCGGCCAGCGCGGACAGGCCCGCCAGCAACGCGTCCCGGTCCGCGCCCAGCACGGTCGCGCGGTGCTCCATCGCGGTCCGGGTGGCGAGCAGGGACCAGCCGACCTCGGCCGGCGGGAGGTGGTCGTTGGACCGCAGGTGGTCGGCCAGCCGCGCGGCCTGGTCCGCGAGGGCGGGGGCCGTCCGGGCCGAGAGCAGCCACGGCGTGAGCGGGAACGAACCCGATGTCGGCGTCGGCCGGGGCACGGTCGGCTCGGGTGCTTCGAGGATCACGTGGGCATTCGTGCCGGAAATGCCGAACGACGACACCGCCGCCCGACGAGGCCGGTCCACCGCCGGCCACGGCCGCGCCGACGTCACCAGCTCCACCGCCCCGGCCGACCAGTCCACCTTCGACGAGGGCGCGTCCACGTGCAGCGTCGGCGGCACCACCCCGTGCCGCATCGCGAGGACCATCTTGACCAGACCGGCCACGCCGGCGGCCGCCTGGGTGTGGCCGAGATTCGACTTCACCGACCCGAGCAGCAGCGGCGTGGCCCGCTCCTGCCCGTACGTGGCCAGCAGCGCCTGCGCCTCGATCGGATCACCCAACGTGGTGCCGGTGCCGTGCGCCTCCACCACGTCCACGTCGGACGGGGACAACCCGGCGTTCGCCAGCGCCGCCCGGATGACGCGCTGCTGCGCCGGCCCGTTCGGCGCGGTCAGTCCGTTCGACGCGCCGTCGGAGTTGATCGCGGAGCCGGCCACCACGGCGAGGATCCGCCGGCCGTCACGGCGGGCGTCGGAGAGACGCTGCACCAGCAACACCCCGACGCCCTCACCCCAGCCGGTGCCGTCCGCGCCCTCGGCGAACGACCGGCACCGCCCGTCGGCGGCGAGGCCGCCCTGCCGGGAGAACTCGACGAACGCGCCGGGGGTCGCCATCACGGTCACGCCACCGGCCAGGGCCAGGTCGCACTCCCCGGCGCGCAGCGACTGGGCGGCCAGGTGCAGCGCCACCAGCGAGGAGGAGCAGGCGGTGTCCACGGTCACCGCCGGCCCTTCGAAGCCGAACGCGTACGACACCCGGCCGGAGAGCACGCTGGCGGAGGCGCCGGTGGCGCCGTAGCCGGCGAGGTGTTCGCCGCCGTAGCGGATGAGGTGGTCGAAGTCCTGCCCGTTGGTGCCGGCGAAGACACCGACGCGCCGGCCGGCCAGGCCGGCCGGGTCGATCCGGGCGTCCTCGATCGCCGCCCAGGCGGTCTCCAGCAGCAGCCGCTGCTGCGGGTCCATGGCGACCGCCTCGCGGGGCGAGATGCCGAAGAAGTGGGCGTCGAACGCGGCGGCGTCGGCCAGGAACGCGCCGCGGGTCACGTCGGGTGGCAGCGCGCCCAGGTCCCAGTGCCGGTCGGTCGGCAGGTCGGACATGGTGTCGACGCCGTCGGCGAGCAGCCGCCAGAACGCGTCCGGGGAGTCCGCCCCGCCGGGGAATCGGCACGCCACGCCGACGACGGCGATCGGGTCGTCGTCGACGGGACGTACCGGTGCGTCGGCGGTGGCGACCGACCCGCCGGACAGTTCGGTCACGAGGTGGGCGGCCAGGGCCTCGGGGTTGGGATGGTCGAAGGCGAGCGTGGCCGGCAGGGTGAGGCCGGTGGCGGCGGCGAGCCGGTTGCGCAGTTCGACGGCGCTGAGCGAGGTGAAGCCGAGGTCGCGGAACGCGCGCCGGGGCGGCACCGCGTCGGCGTCGTCGTGGCCGAGCACGGCGGCGATCTCGGCGCGGACCAGGTCGCCGAGCGTGTCCCGCCGCTCGGCCGGGGTGAGTGCGGCCAGCCGTCCGCGCAGCGTGGTGGCCCGGTCGGTGCCGGCGACGGCCGGCGCGCTCAGCAGGTCGCGGATCAGCGGGTCGGGCCGGGGGCCGGCGGTGGCGGCGATCCGGTCCCAGTCGGCGTCGGCGACGACGACGTGCGTCTCGTCCCGGTCCAACGCCCGGTGCAGGGCACGGACGGCGCGGGCGGGGTCCATGGCCCGGACACCGCCGCGCGCCATCCGACGCTCGAACTCGCCGGCGCTGACCCCGCCGTCGGCCCAGAGTCCCCAGCCGAGGGAGGTGGCGGGCAGCCCGTCGGCGCGGCGGCGCCGGGCGAGCCCGTCGAGCCAGGCGTTGCCGGGCGCGTAGTTGCCCTGCCCGGGTCCGGCCATGGTGCCGGCGAGGGAGGAGAAGAGCACGAACGCGGTCAGGTCGTTCTCGCGGGTCAGCTCGTCGAGGTGGCGGGCGGCGTCGACCTTGGCCCGCAGCGCGGTGGCCAACCGGTCGACGGTGAGCGCGTCGGTGACGGTGTCGTCCAGGGCGGCGGCGGTGTGCACGACGGTGCGCAGCGGGGCGTCGGCGGGGACGGTCGCGAGCAGGTCGCGTACCGCGTCGCGGTCGGCGGCGTCGCAGGCCGCGACCGTGACCCGGGTGCCGTGCGCGGTCAGCTCGTCGACCAGGTCGGCGGCGCCGGGGGCGTCGGGTCCGCGCCGGCTGACCAGCAGGAGGTGGTCGACGCCGGCGGCGGCCAGGGCCCGGGCGACGTGGGCGCCGAGCGCGCCGGTGCCGCCGGTGACCAGCGCGGTGCCACGCGGCGTCCAGCTCCGCCCGGCGCCGGCCGGCCGTCCGGCCCGGACCAACCGCCGGGCGTACGCCCCGGTGCCACGTACCGCGAGTTGGTCCTCGGCCGGGTCGCCGTCGAGCAGTCGGCGCACCCAGGTCGCGGCGCGCGGGTCGGCCGTCGGGGGCAGGTCGACGAGCCCACCCCAGCGGTGCGGGTGTTCGGCGCGCAGTGCGCCGCCGAGGCCCCAGAGCAGCGCTTGGTCGGGGTCGACCGCCGTGTCGTCGGGGTCGGCGGCGACGGCGGCGCGGGTGGCGACCCAGAGCCGCGCGGCGGCGCCGGTGTCGCCGAGCGCCTGGGCGAGCGTGACGGTGTCGGCGAGCCCCACCGGCACGGAGGGGCTGTCCGGGTGTGTGCCGGACGTCAGGCCGAGCAGGGACAGCACGGCGCCGGTGGCGGCGAGCGCGCCGAGGTCGCGGGCGAGGTCGCCGCGGCCGTGGCCGGCGGGCACGGTCAGTGTCCGGACGCCGGGCCCGGCCAGCGCGTCGGCCCACTGCCGGGCCGGTCCGTCCGCCCCTTCCGGTACGACGAGCAGCAGGTCGCCGTCGTCCGCGCGACCGGTCTCGGCGAGCGGTTGCCAGGTGACCCGGTAGTGCCAGGAGTCGAGGGTGGCGTCGTCCTCCTGGCGGCGGCGCCAGGCGGAGAGGGCGGGGAGCACGGTGGCGAGGGGCGCGTCGGGGTCGACGGCGAGCGCGGTGGCCAGGCCGTCCACGTCCTCGTCGTCGACGACCCTCCAGAACGCGGCGTCGTCCGGGTCCGCGTCGGGGTGGCGGGTGCGGGCGTCGAGCCAGTAGCGCCGGTGGTGGAAGGCATAGGTGGGCAGGTCCACGGTGGCGGGCCGGTCGCCGTCCACGGCGTACCAGGCTGTCCAGTCGACGGGGGTGCCGGTGACATGCAGCCGCGCGAGGGCGGTGGTCAGCGCGGTCACCTCGTCCTGGTCCCGGCGCAGCGCCGGAACCAGAGTGACGGTCCGGTCGGCGGGGACGTCGGCGGCCATCGCGGTCAGGGTGGCGTCCGGCCCGACCTCCAGGAACGTGCTCACCCCGAGGTCGTGCAGCGTGGCCACGCCGTCGGCGAAGCGCACCGCCTCGCGGACGTGCCGCACCCAGTACTCCGGTGTCGCGATCTCGTCAGGGTCGGCGAGCCGCCCGGTCACGTTCGACACGATCGGCAGCGTCGGCGACCGCCAGTCCAGGCCGACGATCGCGGCCCGGAACCCGTCCAGCATCGGCTCCATCAGACGCGAGTGGAACGCGTGACTCACCGCCAACCGCTTGGCCCGCCACCCCCGGGCGGCGCACTCCCCCGCGATCCGATCCAGGTCAGCGACCGCGCCGGACAGCACCACCGACGACGGACCGTTCACCGCCGCCACATCGACGCCGCCCGCGAGCTGCCGAACCTGGTCCTCCGACGCGCCGACCGCGAGCATCCCGCCGCCGGCCGGCAGCGCCTGCATCAACGACCCCCGCGCCGCCACCAACGCGACCGCGTCGTCCAGCGACAGCGCCCCCGCCACATGCGCGGCGGTCACCTCACCGATCGAATGCCCGGCGAGATAGTCGACTCGCACGCCCCACGACGACAGCACCTCCCACAGGGCGACCTCGACCGCGAACAGCCCGGCCTGCGCGTAGACGGTCCGGTCCAGCAGGTCCCCGCCGTCGAACACCACCTCCCGCAACGGCCGATCGAGGCGGCCCCCGAACGCGGCGCACACCCGGTCGAACGCCGCCGCGAACACCGGAAACGCCTCGTACAACCCCCGGCCCATCCCGGCGCGCTGCGAACCCTGACCGGTGAACAGCACCGCCCGCCGACCCGACACCACCTCGCCGGTCACCAGACCGGCGGCGGACCTGCCCTCCGCGAGGGCCGACAACCCGGCCAGCAACGCGTCCCGGTCCGCACCCACCACCGCCGCGCGATGCTCCAACGCGGCGCGGGTCGTCGCCAGGGACCAGCCCACCTCGACCGGTGACACGTCGTTCCGGTCCCGCAGGTGGTCGACCAGCCGGGCCGCCTGGTTCACGAGCGCCGCCGCCGAACGCGCCGACACCACCCACGGCAGGACCGGCGGTGCCATGCCCACGGCCGCGTCGTCCGCGACCGGCTCGGGCGCCTCCAGGATCACGTGGGCGTTGGTGCCGGAGATGCCGAACGACGACACCGCCGCCCGACGAGGCCGATCGGTCGCCGGCCACGGCCGCGCCGACGTCACCAGCTCCACCGCCCCGGCCGACCAGTCCACCTTCGACGACGGCGCGTCCACGTGCAGCGTCGGCGGCACCACCCCGTGCCGCATCGCCAGGACCATCTTGACGATCCCGGCCACACCGGCGGCGGCCTGCGTGTGGCCGAGATTCGACTTCACCGAGCCGAGCAGCAGCGGCGTGGACCGGTCCTGCCCGTACGTGGCCAGCAGCGCCTGCGCCTCGATCGGATCACCCAACGTGGTGCCGGTCCCGTGCGCCTCCACCACGTCCACCTCGACCGGCGACAGCCGCGCCGAGGCGAGGGCCGCCCGGATCACCCGCTGCTGCGCCGGCCCGTTCGGCGCGGTGAGCCCGTTCGACGCCCCGTCCTGGTTGACCGCCGAGCCGCGTACCACGGCGAGGACGCGGTGGCCGTGCCGGCGGGCGTCGGAGAGGCGTTCCAGGAGCAGCACGCCGACGCCCTCGGACCAGCCGGTGCCGTCGGCGCCCTCGGCGAACGACTTGCACCGGCCGTCGGGGGCCAGGCCACGTTGCCGGCTGAAGTCGACGAACGTCTCCAGCGTGGTCATCACGGTGACGCCACCGGCGAGCGCGAGAACGGACTCGCCGGCGCGCAGCGACCGCACGGCCAGGTGCAGCGCGACCAACGAGGACGAGCAGGCGGTGTCGACGGTGAGCGCCGGGCCCTCCAGGCCGAGGGTGTAGGCGACCCGGCCGGACAGGACGCTGCTGGCGGTGCCGCCGCCGATGAAACCGTCCAGGGTGTCCGGGACGTCGTCGAGGTTCGCCGCGTAGTTGTGGTACATCATGCCGGCGAAGACACCGACCCGGCTGCCGCGCAACGACAGCGGGTCCATCCGGGCGTCCTCGATCGCCGCCCAGGACGCCTCGAGCATGAGCCGCTGCTGCGGGTCCATCGCCAGCGCCTCGTACGGGGAGATGGTGAACAGCTCCGGGTCGAAGTTCCCGGCGTCGTGCAGGAAGCCGCCCTCCCGGGCGTACGTGCTGCCCCGCCGCTCCCCGGTCGGGTCGTACGCCCGCTCGGTGTCCCAGCCCCGGTCGGTGGGGAACCCGGTGATGCCGTCGCCGCCGGCGGCCACCAGGTCCCACAACTCCTGCGGCGACCGGACACCGCCGGGGTAGCGGCAGCTCATCCCGACGATCGCGATCGGCTCGTGGTCCTTGGCGTCGGCGGCCCTCAGCCGTTCGCTGGTCTCGTGCAGGTCGGCGGTGACGCGCTTGAGGTACTCACGGAGCTTGGCTTCGTTCGCCATCGGGATTCACCTGTCGCGGGTCAGGACCGGCCGAAGCGGCTGTCGATGAAGTCGAACAGTTCGTCGTCGCTGGCGTCGTCGAGGGTGGCGGCGACCTCGCCGCCGTCGCCGTCCCAGCGGGTGAGCAGGGCCCGCAGGCGCGCCGCCACGGCGGTGCGGGTCTCCTCGTCGGCGGTCAGCTCGGCGAGGGTGTCGGCCGGGGTGGCGGCGAACGCCGCCTCGAGGCGGTCCAGCTCGTCGAGGAGGGTGGGCGCGGCCGGGGCCGGGCCGAGCCGCGTCAGCAGGTGCCCGGTGAGGGCGGCCGGGGTGGGGTGGTCGAAGACCAGCGTGGCCGGCAGCGCGAGACCGGTCCGGGTGGTGAGCCGGTTACGCAGGTCGACCGCGGTGAGGGAGTCGAAGCCGAGTTCGGTGAAGGAGCGCTCGGGGCCGACCGCCGCCGCCGAGGCGTACCCGAGCACGTCGGCGACCTGGCCGGCGACCAGCTCGGCGACCAGGCGGGCCCGATCCTCGGCGGACGCCCCGGCGAGCCGGTCGCGCAGGCCGCCGCCGGCGGCGGCGACGCGGCGCGCGGGCCCGCCGGCGAGGCCGTGCAGCGGCGCCGGCAGCTGGTCGCGGCCGATGCGGGTACGCAGCGTCGCCAGGTCGAGGTGGACGGGGAGCAGCAGCGGACGCCGGCCGCGCCGGCTGGCGTCGAGGAGGGCGAGCGCCCGGTCGGTGGTGAGCGCGACGATGCCCTGGCGGGTGAGGCGGTCCCGGCCGGCGGCGCCCAGGTCCCGGGTCATCCCGCCGGCTTCGGCCCACGGTCCCCAGGCCAGCGAGGTGGCGGCGAGTCCGGCGGCGCGCCGCTGGTGGGCGAGACCGTCGAGGAAGGCGTTGGCGGCCGCGTAGTTGCCCTGCCCGGGCGCGCCGAGCGGGCCGGCGATCGAGGAGAAGAGCACGAACATGGGCAGGTCGAGGTGGCGGGTGAGGTCGTGCAGGTGCCAGGCGGCGTCGGCCTTGGGCCGCAGCACGGCGTCGACCCGCTCCGGGGTGAGCGCGGTGACCACCGCGTCGTCGAGCGTGCCGGCGGCGTGCACCACACCGGCGAGCGGGTGTTCGGCGGGGACGCCGGCGAGCAGGTCGGCCAGCTGCGCGCGGTCGGCCACGTCGGCGGCGGCCAGGCGGGCCCGGGCGCCGAGGCGGGTGAGGTCGGCGAGCAGGTCCGCGGCGCCGGGCGCGTCCGCGCCGCGGCGGCCGACCAGCAGCAGGTGGCGGACCTTGTGGTGAGTGACGAGGTGCCGGGCGACGAGGCCACCGAGCGCCCCGGTGGCGCCGGTGACCAGCACCGTCCCGTCGGGGACGAGGTCGACGGCGCCGGTCGGGTCGGGTTCGGCCGGGGCGAGGCGCGGCACGAGCAGCCGGCCGTCGCGAAGCGCGACCTGCGGCTCGTCGACGGCGAGCGCGCGGCCCAGCAGCTCGGGGTCGTCGCCGTCGAGGTCGGCGAGGATGAGCCGGCCGGGGTGTTCGAGCTGCGCGGCGCGCACCAGCCCCCACACGGCGGCGCCGGCCAGGTCGGCGACCGTTCCGTCGGCGGGTACCGCGCCCCGGGTGCACACCACGAGCCGGCGGCCGGCGAACCGGTCGTCGGCGAGCCATTCCTGGAGCAGGGCGAGCGTGGTGGCCAGCCGGGCGCGGGTGGCGGCGAGCGGGTCGCCCGCCGGGGCGTCGTCGACGGGTGCGAGCACCAACCGGGCGTCGTCGTCCAGCGCGGCCAGGCCGGCCGCCGGGTCCAGCGGCACGATCCCGGTGGCCGGTCGGGCCGGCAGCGGCACCGGGTTCCAGCGCAGGTCGTAGAGGGGCAGGTCGGCGGCGCCGGCGTCGAGCTGTTCGGCGGCCAGCGGTCGGGACACCAGGGAGTCGACGCGGGCCACCGGCGCGCCGGTGGCGTCGGCGAGGGTCAGCGCGGTGGCGGGGCCGCTGCGGGTGAGGCGTACCCGCAGGTGGGTGGCGCCCTCGGCGGCGAGGCGGACGCCGCTCCACGCCCACGGCAGGCGGGCCCCGGCGTCGTCGGTGCTGGCGTCGTGGTCGGTGAGGCCGACGACGTGCAGCGCGGCGTCGAGCAGCGCCGGGTGCAGCGCGTACCCGGCGGTGTCGGCGTCGTCGGGCAGTTCCACCTCCGCGGCGGCCCCGTCGGGGGTACGCCAGGCGGCGCGCAGCCCCCGGAACGTGGGCCCGTGTTCGACGCCGAGGTCGCGCAGGCGGGCGTAGACCGGTTCGACCGGCACGGGGATGGCGTCGGGTGGCGGCCATCCGGTCAGCGGTTCGGCGGTCTCGCCGGCGCCGGGGGCGAGGATCCCGTCGGCGTGGGCGGTCCAGTCGGCGTGCGGGTCGTCGGCGGGCCGGGAGTGGACGGTGATGCGACGCCGTCCCTGCTCGTCGGCGGCGGCCAGGTGCAGTTGGAGGGCCCGGGCGCCGTCGTCGGGCAGCACGAGTGGCGCGGCGAGGGTCAGTTCCTCGACGGTGTCGCAGGCGGCCTGCGCGCCGGCGTGCAGGGCCAGTTCGACGAGCGCGGTGCCGGGGACGACGATCCGGCCGCGGACCACGTGGTCGGCGAGCCAGGGCTGGGTACGCACGGACAGCCGGCCGCCGTGGACGCGGACGTCGCCGGTGGCGGTGACGAGCGCGGTGTCGAGCAGCGGGTGTCCGGTGGCGTGGGCGCCCAGGCCGGCGGTGTCGTGTCCGGAGGCGCGGGCGTCGATCCAGTACCGCTGGTGCTGGAAGGCGTAGGTGGGCAGGTCGACGGTGGCGGGCCGGCGGCCGTCGACGCTGTACCAGGCGGCCCAGTCGACGGCGGTGCCGGTGACGTGCAGCCGAGCCAGTGCGGTGAGCAGCGCCAGCGGTTCGCTCTGGTCCCTGCGCAGCGCCGGAACCAGGGTGACAGTCCGGTCGGCGGGCACGTCGGCGGCCATCGCGGTGAGCGTGGCGTCCGGGCCGACCTCCAGGACCGTGGTCACGCCGAGGTCGTGCAGGGTGGTGACGCCGTCGGCGAAGCGGACCGCCTCCCGCACGTGCCGCACCCAGTAGTCCGGGCCCGCGATCTCCGTCGGGTCGGCCACCCGGCCGGTCACGTTGGACACGACCGGCAGGCTCGGTGCCCGCCAGTCCAGGTCGGCGATCGCGGCGCGGAACCCGTCCAGCATCGGCTCCATCAGGCGTGAGTGGAAGCCGTGGCTCACCGCGAGCCGCTTCACCCGCCACCCCTGGGTGAAGCACTCCCCCGCGATCCGGTCCAGGTCCGGCACCGCGCCGGACAGCACCACCGACGACGGGCCGTTCACCGCCGCGACGTCCACCGTCACCGAGGACGCGGAAGCCGACGGCGTGGCCCCGGCGGACGCCGCGTCCCCGCCGAGCCCGAGCAGCTCGCGGACCTGCGTCTCGGACGCGCCGACCGCCAGCATCCCACCGCCGGACGGCAGCGCCTGCATCAACGACCCCCGCGCGGCCACCAGCGTGACCGCGTCGTCCAGCGACAACACCCCCGCCACATGCGCGGCGGTCACCTCACCGATCGAATGCCCCGCCACGAAGTCCGCGCCGACCCCCCACGACGACAGAAGCTCCCACAACGCCACCTCGACCGCGAACAACCCGGCCTGCGCGTAGACCGTCCGGTCCAGCAGCTCCCCGCCCTCGAACACCACCTCCCGCAACGACCGGTCCAGCCGACCCTCGAACAGCGCACACACCCGGTCGAACGCGTCCGCGAACACCGGGAACGCGGCGTACAACTCCCGACCCATCCCAGCGCGCTGCGACCCCTGACCGGTGAACACCACCGCCCGCCGACCGGAGGCCACCTCCCCGGTCACCACACCCGGCGCCGTCCCGCCCTCGGCCAGGGCGGACAGCCCGGCCAGCAACACCTCCCGGTCCACGCCGACCACCGCGGCCCGATGCTCCAGCGCCGCACGGCCGGTCGCCAGGGACCAGCCCACCTCGACCGGCGACACGTCCGCACGCTCCCGGAGGTGGCCGGCCAGCCGGGCCGCCTGGGCGGCGAGTGCCGGAGCCGAGCGCGCCGACACCACCCACGACAGGACCGGCGGTGCCGTGCCCACGGCCGCGTCGTCCGCGACCGGCTCGGGCGCCTCCAGGATCACGTGGGCGTTGGTGCCGGAGATGCTGAACGAGGACACGGCGGCCCGCCGGGGCCGGTCGACCGCCGCCGGCCAGGGCCGCGCCGACGTGGCCAGCTCCACCGCTCCCGCCGACCAGTCCACCTTGGACGACGGCGCGTCGACGTGCAGCGTCGCCGGGACCGTGCCGTGCCGCATGGCCTGGACCATCTTGATCACACCGGCCACGCCGGCGGCGGTCTGGACGTGGCCGATGTTCGACTTCACCGAGCCGAGCAGCAGCGGCGTGGACCGGTCCTGCCCGTACGTGGCCAGCAGCGCCTGCGCCTCGATCGGGTCACCGAGCGTGGTGCCGGTGCCGTGCGCCTCCACCACGTCCACCTCCGCGGCGGAGAGCCGGGCGTCGGCGAGCGCGGCCCGGATCACCCGCTGCTGCGACGGCCCGTTCGGCGCGGTGAGCCCGTTCGACGCCCCGTCGGAGTTGACCGCCGAGCCGCGTACCACCGCCAGGACGCGGTGGCCGTGCCGGTGGGCGTCGGCGAGGCGCTCGACCAGGAGCACGCCGACGCCCTCGCCGAGGGCGGTGCCGTCGGCGGCGTCGGCGAACGCCCGGCACCGGGCGCCGCGGGAGAGGTTGTTCTGCCGGGTGAAGTCCACGAAGATCGACGGCGTGGGCAGCACGGTCACGCCGCCGGCCAGGGCCAGGTCGGACTCGCCCGACCGCAGCGACCGCACGGCCAGGTGCAGCGCGACCAGCGACGACGAGCAGGCGGTGTCCAGCGTGACGGCCGGCCCCTCGAAACCGAGCGCGTAGGACACCCGGCCGGAGCTGACGCTGCCGGCGCTGCCCAGGCCGAGGTAGTCGGCGACGCCGTCGGGCACGTCGGCGGCGCCGGCGGCGTAGTCGGCGTGGGTGAGGCCGGCGAAGACACCGACCCGCCCGCCGCGCAGCGCGGTGGGATCCACGCCGGCGGCCTCGAACGCCTCCCAGGACACCTCCAGCAGCAGCCGCTGCTGCGGGTCCATGGCGAGGGCCTCCCGGGGGGAGATGGCGAAGAACGCCGGGTCGAAGTCGGCGGCGTCGGCCAGGAAGCCGCCCTCCCGCACGCACGAGGTGCCGGGGCGTTCCCGGTCCGGGTCGTAGAGGGTGGCCAGGTCCCAGCCCCGGTCGTCGGGGAACGGGCCGATCGCGTCGCCGCCGGCGGCGACCAGGTCCCAGAGCGCGTCCGGCGAGCCGATCCCGCCGGGAAAGCGGCACGCCATGCCGACCACGGCGATCGGCTCGTGGGCGGAGTCCTCGACGTCGCGGAGCCGTTGCCGGGTCCGCCGCAGGTCGGTGGTGACCCTCTTCAGATACTCCCGGAGCTTCTCTTCGGTGTCCATCAACCTGGCCCTTGGTCGGCGGGGACCGGCCGTTGTCCGGCGCGCACACGTCATCCGGGAGCCACGGGTCCCCTCTGCGGGGAAGCTATGGCGTCGCGCTGAGCTGCGACAACCCCTAACTGGTCCGGCCGGTCGGCTAGGGGTGGCCGGGCCGGCGGCGGCGCGGTTAGCGTCCGGTGGACCGCCCTGGCGCCCGTCGCGGGCGCCACCGCCGGAAGGACCGCGTGACGATGACCGACCACGACAACGGCCTGTGGGTACGCCGGTTCCATCCGGCCCCGGCGGGCGCCCCGCGCCTGGTGTGCCTGCCGCACGCCGGCGGTTCCGCGAGCTTCTTCTTCCCGGTGTCCCGGGCGCTGTCGCCCGCCGTGGAGGTGCTCAGCGTGCAGTACCCGGGCCGGCAGGACCGCCGGCAGGAGCCCTGCGTGCCGACCATCGGCGAGCTGGCCCGGCAGGTGACCGACGTGCTGCGCCCGTGGACGGACCGGCCGTTGGCGATCTTCGGGCACAGCATGGGCGCGACGCTGGGCTTCGAGGTGGCGCGGCTGCTGGAGGCCGAGACCGGCGCGCCGGTGGCGCACCTGTTCCCGTCCGGCCGGCGGGCGCCGTCGTGCCGCCGGCACGAGACCGTGCACCTGCTCGACGACGAGGGCCTGCTGGCCGACGTCAAGAAGCTCAGCGGCACGAACTCGGCGATCCTCGGCGACCCGGACATGCTGCGCGCGGCGCTGCCGGCGATCCGCAGCGACTACCGGGCGGCCGAGACCTACACGTACGCCGACGGCCCGAAGCTGACCTGCCCGGTCACGGTGTTCACCGGCGACGCCGACCCGAAGACCACGGTGGACGAGGCGAAGGCGTGGGCGGAGCACACCACCGGCCCGTTCGACCTGCACGTCTTCCCGGGCGGCCACTTCTTCCTGGCGTCTCACCAGCCGGCGATCCTGCGTACCCTCTCGGCGGCGTTGACCCGCACGACGGTCGGCTGACAAGGCGGGCCGCGATCGGCGCCGGCCCCCGCCGCCCGGCCCGGGTGGCGGGGGCCGCTGTCGGTCAGGGCTTCTGCGCCACCGCGATGACGTAGTCGAGCAGCCCCAGCTCCTTCTTGATCAGGTCGGCGTCGCGCCAGTGGTTGGCCATGCCCTTGACCGCGCTGCCGTCGACGGCGGCGCGGAACGCCGGGTCGGCGGGGCGGGCGGCCTGGAACCGCCGCCAGCCCTCCCAGGTGCGGTCGGCGATGGAGTGGACCTCGACGTTGCCGAAGCCGGCGGCGGTGAGCTGCTCGCCGTAGGTGCGGCGGTCGTGCCAGTTCTCGTCCGGCAGGCTGAACTTGACGAAGCTGAGCGGACCCGAGTTGATCGACATGCGCGGGGTGTCGTTGCTCAGCGGGATGATGTCGGCGGTGGCCAGGGTGCCGCCCGGCCGCAGCACCCGCAGCGCCTCGGCGAAGAACGCGCTGCGCGGGTGGAAGTGGAACGCCGACTCCAGCGCCACCACCCGGTCCACGCTGGCGTCCGGGAACGGCAGGGCGGTGGCGGTGCCGAGCCGGAAGTCGGCCCGGTCGGCCAGACCCTCGCGGCGGGCCCGCTCCTGGGCGTGCTCGACGTGCCGGGGGGTGACGTTGATGCCGTGCACCCGGGCCACCCGGCGGTCCCGCAGCCAGGCGAAGTCCTGGTCGCCGTAGCCGAAGCCGACGTCCAGGACGGTGTCGTCGGGCTTGAACCCGGCGGCGTCGGCGAGCTTGTTCGCCAGCGCCTCGCCGGCGACGTCGATGCTGGTGACGCCCTCCTCCCAGTAGCCGACGTTCATGTAGCGGGAGGTGCGGGCGGCGAACTCGACGTCCGGCGACTGGATCTCGTAGAACCGGCGGACCCGGGTCACCGGGTCCTTGGTGGCCAGGGTCCGGACGACCCGGCCGAGGGTGCGGAGGTTCTCCAGCATGTCAGCTCCTCAGGGCTGGAAGGGGATGGTCAGGGCTGCAGGGCGGGGGCGGAGACCTGCCGGCGCAGGTCGGCCACCACTGTCGCCGCGGCGTCGGGCCCGGTCGCCGCGCCGAAGAGGTAGAAGTCCGGGCGGATCAGGGCGGCGTCCGCGCCGCCCAGCCAGGACAGGTACGCGCCGTCGAGGTCGACCAGGTCGTCGGCCGCCGCGTCGCCGTCGGCGGGCCGGACGGTCAGCCGGTACGCGCCGAGGTCGTCGAGGAACGCGGCGGCGTCCGGGTCGAGCGCGGCCGGTTCCCGGGTGAGCAGGACGAAGCCGACGCCCACCACGTCGTCGAAGCCGCCGGTGCGCCCGCCGACGGACACCCGGCCCTGCGGCGCGGGTTCCCCGGCACGCGGCGTCGGCGTGCCGTCGGCGTCACGGTGCAGCACGCCGTCGACGATCGCCTCGCGCAGCGACCGGACGTGCCGCTGCTGGGTACGCCGGCGCAGCGCGGCCAGCATCACCGAGTCACGGCCGGCGGCCTTCTTCGGGTCGGTCTCGCAGATCACCGCCCCGGAGTCCATGGACATCCGGATCGCGTGCTGCACGTGCGCCCGCCGCTCCACCTGGTAGGTGTCCAGCAGCGCCTCACCGGCGAGGCCCCGGCGCACCAGGTCCAGCTTCCAGGCCAGGTTGACCACGTCGCGGAAGCCGGAACTCATGCCCTGCCCGAGGAACGGCGGCATGACGTGCGCGGCGTCGCCGGCCAGGAACACCCGCCCGCGCCGCCACAGGTCGGCGGAGCAGGCCTGGGTGGTGTAGACGCCGTAGCGGTCCAGCCGGGCGTTGTCCGGCGTGATGTCGAACAGGCCGAGCAGCCGCCAGGCGCTGGCCTCGGTGCGGAACTCCTCCAGCGTCTCCCCCGGCACCCGCATGAACTCCCACCGCCGGTGGTCCGGCCCGGCCGAGACGGCGGTACGCGGGCGGGCCGGGTCGCAGATCTGCAGGTTGTTCGGCCGGAACTCGCGTGGGGTGTGCAGCACCACGTCGCAGACCAGCCAGTCGTGGGTGAAGTCCAGGTCGGTGACGGCTGAGCCGAGCCAACCCCGGACGAAGCTGTTCGCGCCGTCGCAGCCGAGTACCCAGGAGGCGGTGAACGTGTGGTTCCCGCCGTCGCCGTCCACGGCGGTCACCTCGACCCGGTCGCCGTGGTCGGCCAGCCCGGTCACCTCGACGCCCCGGCGCACCTCCACCCCGGGCAGCGCCGCGCCCCGCTCGGCCAGCCGGTCCTCCAGGCCGGGTTGGTAGAACGACGTCGAGTCGGGCCAGCCGGCCGGTCCGTCGGGGGCGGCGCGCACGTGCAGCAAGGTGCGGCCGAAGCCGTTCTTCCAGGTGTACTCGCCGGACAGCTCGGTCACGTCGGCGAGCCGGTCGGCCACGCCGCAGGCGGCGAGGATCCGGCTGGCCTCGCCGTCGTAGGAGACCGCGCGCGGCATGCTGTACGGGGTGGTCCACTTCTCCAGCACCCGCACCGTGAAGCCGCGCTGTGCCAGCAGGATCGCGGCCACCTGGCCCACCGGGCCGTAGCCCACGATCAGTACGTCGGTCATCGCCGTCCCTCGTTCGTCCGCTGGGCCGCTACAGCCCGAGTTCCGTGTCGATCAGGCTGAAGATCTCGTCGTCGCTGGCCCGGTCGAGGTCCAGGTCGTGGTCGCCGGCGGAGGCGCCGCGCATGGTCCGCCACTTGGCCACCAGCACCTCCAGCCGCGCCGCCACCTGGCTGTGCAGGTCGGCCTCGACGGTCGTCTCGGCCAGCGCCCGCTCCAGGCGTTCCAGCTCGGCCAGGACCGCCGGGGCGGCCTGCCCGCCGTCGGGCACGAGCCGGGACCGCAGGTACGCGGCGAGCGCGGCCGGGTCCGGGTAGTCGAAGACCGCGGTGGCGGGCAGCCGCTCCCCGGTCGCCTCGGTGAGCCGGTTGCGCAGCTCGACCGCGGTGAGCGAGTCGAAACCCATCTCGTGGAAGGCCTGGCCCTCCCGGATCGCGTCCGGGCTGCCGTGGCCGAGCACCGCCGCGGCGGTGGCCCGGACCAGGTCGAGCAGCAGCGCGGCCTGTTCCGCGCCGGTGAGCGCGCGCAGCCGTGCGCCCAGGTCCGTCCCGCCGGTGGCCGCGCCGGCCCGGGCGCGGGGCCGGTCCGGGCGGACCAGCCCGCGCATCAGCGCCGGCACGCCGGGCCGTGCGGCCAGCGCGGCCCGGTCGACCCGGGTGGGCACGAGGTGTTCCTCGGGCGCGGTGAGGCCGGCGTCGAACAGGGCCATGCCCAGGTCGGACGGGATGGCGAGCTGCCCGTCGCGGGCCGTGCTCGCGCGGTCCACGCCGACGGTCAGCGTGCTGGCCTGCGCCCACAGACCCCAGGCGTACGCGCGGGCCGGCAGGCCCGCGCCGCGCCGGCGGCGGGCCAGCGCGTCCAGCCAGGCGTTGGCGGCGGCGTAGTTGCCCTGCCCGGGTACGCCGAACACGCCGGCGCCGGAGGTGAACAGCACGAAGCCGGCGAGGTCGAGGTCGCGGGTCAGCTCGTCGAGGTGCCGGGCGGCGTCCACCTTGGGCCGGAAGACGGTGTCGATCCGCTCCGGGGTGAGCGCGGTGACCACCCCGTCGTCGAGCACGCCGGCCAGGTGCACCACGGCGGTCAGCGGGTGCGCGGCCGGCACGCCGGCGAGCAGCCCGGCGACGGCGTCCCGGTCGGCCACGTCGGCGGCGGCGACGGTGACGGTGGCGCCGAGCGCGGTCAGCTCGGCGGCGAGGTCGGCCGCGCCGGACGCGTCCGGGCCGCCCCGGCTGGCCAGCAGCAGGTGCCGTACCCCGTGCCCGGTGACCAGCCGGCGGGCCACCAGGCCGCCGAGCAGCCCGGTGCCGCCGGTGAGCAGCACCGTGCCGTCCGGGTCCCACCGTTCCGGCATGGTGAGCACCACCTTGCCGACGTGCCGGGCCTGGCTGACGTGGCGCAACGCGTCCGGGGCCTGCCGGACGTCCCAGGCGCGCACCGGCAGCGGCCGCAGCGCGCCGGCGGCGAACAACGCCAGCAGCTCGGTGAGCATCCGCTGGATCTCGTCCGGGTCGACCTGCGTCAGGTCGTACGCCCGGTAGTCGACGCCCGGGTGGTCGGCGGCGACCCGGGCCGGGTCGCGCAGGTCGGTCTTGCCCATCTCCAGGAACCGTCCGCCGCGCGGCAGCAGCCGCAGCGACGCGTCGACGAACTCGCGGGCCAGCGAGTCGAGCACCACGTCCACGCCGCGTCCGCCGGTGACCGCGCGGAACCGGGCCTCGAAGTCGAGCGTGCGGGACGACGCCAGGTGGTCCTCGGGGACACCCAGCTCGCGCAGCGCGGGCCACTTGCCCGGGCTGGCGGTGGCGAACACCTCGGCGCCGAGGTGGCGGGCGATCTGCACCGCCGCCATGCCGACGCCGCCGGCCGCCGCGTGCACCAGCACCGACTCGCCGGCCCGCAGGCCGCCCAGCCCGACCAGTCCCCGCCAGGCGGTCAGGAACACCACCGGCACGGTCGCGGCCTGCGCGTCGGTCCAGCCGTCCGGCACCGGCATCAGCAGCCGCCGGTCGGTGACCGCGACCGGGCCGAAGCAGCCGGTGAACACGCCGAGCACCCGGTCGCCGGGGCGCAGGTCGGTGACCTCGGCGCCGACCTCGGTGACCACGCCGGCCGCCTCGCCGCCGGGCGGACCCGGGTCGCCCGGGTAGAGGCCGAGCGCGTTGAGCACGTCGCGGAAGTTCAGGCCGGCGGCGCGGACCCGTACCCGCACCTCGCGCGGGCGCAGCGGCGCGTCGGCCGCGTCGGTGGGCACCAGCGCGAGGTGGTCGAGGCTGCCCCGCCGGGGCACGTCCAGCCGCCACGCGGTCGCGTCGGCCGGCGGGGTGAGCGTGGGCGCGTCGGCGCGGCGGGCCAGCCGGGGCACGTACGCGCCGCCGTCGCGCAGCGCCACCTGCGGCTCGTCGGCGGCGAGCAGCGTGGACAGGGTGGCCGCGTCGGGCGCGGTGTCGGCGTCGAGCAGCACGAACCGATCCGGGTGCTCCGACTGGGCGGAGCGGACCAGGCCCCACGCCGCGGCGGCGTCCGGGTCGTCGACCTCGCCGGGGCCGTGCACGCCGACCGCGCCGAAGGTGAGCAGCACCAGGCGGGTGTCGGCCCAGCGCGGCTCGGCCAGCCACCGCTGCACCAGCGCGAGCGTGTCCCCGGCGAGCCGCCGCGCCCGGTCCCCCGCCGCCGCGTCGTCGTCGGTCGCGGTGGGCCTGCCGGTGGCGCGGGTCGTCGTTGCGGACGTACCGTCGCTCGTCACGATCCCGGCCGTGAGCGGCGCGAGCACCGCGTCCGGCGTCGGGATCCCGGCGTCGATCGCGGCGGCCAGCGCGACCAGATCCGCGTAGCGCGGCAGATCGGCCGAAGCCGCAGGGTCGGCCGGGGCCGGCGGATCGGCCGCGTCGGCGACGGCGGCAACGTCGGCCGGGGCCGTCGGGTCGGCCGCGGCGGGCCGGTCGGTCAGGACCGGCCGGTCGGTCGGGGCGGCGAGCACCGCGATCCGGGCCGGCGCCGGCGCGGCTGGCGTCGGCAGCGGCTGCCAGGTCAGGTGGAACAGCGCGTCGGTGACCGCGTCGTCCCGGGCGCCCAGCTCGGTGCGGGAGATCGGCCGCATGGCCAGCGACGCCGCCTCGACCACCGGGGCACCGGTCGGGTCGGTGGCGGTCAGCGCGAACGCGTGCGGGCCGACCCGGCCCAGCCGGACCCGCAACGACGTCGCGCCGGACGCGTGCAGGGTGAGACCGTTCCAGGCGAACGGCAGCAGGATCCGGTCGCCGCCGGCGTCGGCCAGGCCACCGAAGTGCGCCGCGTGCAGGGCGGCGTCGAGCAGCGCCGGGTGCAGCGCGTACCGGTCGGCGTCGCCGCGCGGGCCGGGTGGCAGCTCCACCTCGGCGTACACCTCGTCGGCGCCGGCCCGCACGGCCCGCAGCCCTCGGAACGCGGGTCCGTAGCCGTACCCCTCGTCCACCAGGCGCTCGTAGAAGCCGGTCAGGTCGACGGCGGGGGCGTCCGGCGGCGGGGCGGTCGTCGTCGGGGTGGTCGTCGTCGGGGTGGTGCCGGCGGCGGAGAGCGTGCCGCTGCCGTGCCGGGTCCACGCCGCGCCGGCCGGCCCGTCGGCGGGTCGGGAGTGCACGGCGACCGGGCGGCGGCCGTCGTCGGCGGCCGGTCCGACGGCCACCTGGACCTGGGTGGCCGCGTCCTCCGGCAGGGTGAGCGGCGCCTCGATGACCAGTTCGTCGAGGACCGGGCAGCCGACCTCGTCGCCGGCGCGCAGGCACAGCTCGACCAGGCCGGTGCCGGGCACCAGCACCCGGCCGGCGACCCGGTGGTCGGCCAGCCACTGCTGCTCGCCGACCGCCAGCCGGCCGGTGAACAGGTGCCCCGAGCCGTCGGCCAGCGGCACCGACGCGCCGAGCAGCGGGTGACCGACGTCGGCCAGGCCGGCCGCGCCGACGTCGGCGGCGCCGCCGACCGGCCGGGGCCAGTAGCGGCGGCGGGCGAACGCGTACGTGGGCAGGTCGACCCGGCGGCCACCGGCCAGGGCCGGCTGCCAGTCGACGGGCACCCCGCGCACGTGCAGCTGCGCGACGGCGAGCAGGAACCGGGCCCGGTCGCCCCGGTCGCGCTGCAACGAGCCGACCACCACGGCCGGGCGGTCGTGCTCCTGGAGCGTCTGGTCGATGCCGGGCGTCAGCACCGGATGCGGACTGCACTCCACGTAGGTGTCGTGGCCCTCGGTGGCGACCGCCCGGATCGCGTCGGCCAGCTCGACCGGTTGGCGCAGGTTGCGGTACCAGTAGTCGGCGTCCATCTCCGGGCCGTCGAGCCAGCGCAGGTCGGTGGTGGAGTAGATCGGCACGGCGGCCGGGCCGGGCGTGACACCGGCGACGGCCTCGGCCAGCTCGGCGCGGATCCGTTCCACCTGCGGGGAGTGCGAGGCGTAGTCGATCGGGACGCGGCGCAGCCGCACCCGGTCGGCGGCCAGCTCGGCGGCGAACTCGTCCACCGCCGCCGGCTCGCCGGAGACCACCACGCTGGCCGGTCCGTTCACCGCGGCCACGGCCAGCCGGTCGCCGTAGCGGGCCACCCGCGCGCGGACCGCGTCGACGGCCAACGGCACGGCCGCCATCTCCCCCGCGCCGGCCAGCCGGCGCAGCGCGCGGGCGCGCAACGCCACCAGCCGGGCCGCGTCCGGCAGGGACAGCACCCCGGCAACGCAGGCGGCGGCGATCTCGCCCTGCGAGTGGCCGACCACGGCGGCGGGCTGTACGCCGTACGAGCGCCACAGCTCGGCCAGCGACACCATCACCGCGAACAGCAGCGGCTGCACCACGTCGGCCCGGTCCAGCGCGGGCACGCCGGGCGCCTGGCGCAGCAGGTCGCGCAGCGGGTGCTCCAGCCACGGCCGCAGCGCGGCGTCGCAGGCGGCCATCCGTTCGGCGAACACCGGTGACTCGTCGAGCAGGTCCAGCGCCATGCCGGCCCACTGGGAGCCCTGGCCGGGGAAGACGAACACCACCCGGCCGGTGACGGTGGGCTCACCGCGTACCAGGTCGGTGGCGGGCTGACCGGCGGCGAGCGCGTCCAGGGCGGCGGCGACACCGGCCTGGTCGGCGACGACCACCGCCCGGTGGTCGAAGCCGGACCGGGTGGTGGCCAGCGACCAGGCCACGTCCAGCGGCCGCTGGTCGGGGCGGTCGGCGAGGTGGGCGCGCAGCCGGCGGGCCTGCCCGGCCAGCGCCTCCGGGGTACGCGCGGAGAGCAGCCACGGCAGCGCCGCCGGCCCGGCCGGCGGTTGCGGGTCGGCGGCCGGCTCGGGCGGCGCGGCCTCGACCACCACGTGGGCGTTGGTGCCGCTGATGCCGAACGAGGAGACGCCGGCGCGGGCCGGCCGGTCGGCGCGCGGCCAGGGCCGGGCCTCGGTGAGCAGGTCGACCGCGCCGGCCGCCCAGTCGACCCGGCTGGTGGGGCGCTCGGCGTGCAGCGTGCGGGGCAGCCGGCCGTGCCGCATGGCGAGGACGACCTTGAGCACGCCGGCCACGCCGGCCGCGGCCTGGGTGTGGCCGAGGTTGGACTTGACCGAGCCGAGCAGCAGCGGCGCGACGTCGTCCGGCCGCCGGCCGTAGGTGGCCAGGAGCGCCTCGGCCTCGATCGGGTCGCCGAGCGGGGTGCCGGTGCCGTGCGCCTCGACCGCGTCCACGTCGGCGGGGTCGAGGCCGGCGGCGGCGAGCGCGGCCCGGATCACCCGTTCCTGGGACGGCCCGTTCGGGGCGGTGAGCCCGTTGGACGCGCCGTCGGAGTTCACCGCGGAGCCGCGCACCAGGGCCAGCACCGGGTGGCCGCGCCGGCGGGCGTCGGAGAGCCGTTCCACCACCAGCACGCCGACGCCCTCGGACATGCCGAACCCGTCGGCCTCCTCGGCGAACGCCTTGCACCGGCCGTCCGGGGCGAGGCCGCGCTGGCGGCTGAATCCGGTCAGCCCGGCGGGGCCGGACAGCACCGACACGCCGCCGGCGAGGGCCAGGTCGCAGTCGCCCTGCCGCAGCGCCTGCGCGGCCAGGTGCAACGCCACCAGGGACGCGGAGCAGGCCGTGTCCACGGTGACCGCCGGCCCTTCCAGGCCGAGCGCGTACGCGACCCGTCCGGACAGGACGCTCGCGGCGGTGCCGGTGAGCAGGTGCCCCTCGTCGGCGGTGGTCTCCCCGTCGTCGGAGGTGGCGCCGGGGGCGATCCGGTCGGTGTAGTCCTGGCCGTGGGTGCCGGCGAACACGCCGGTACGGCTGCCGCGCAGCGTGTCCGGGTCGATGCCGGCCCGTTCCAGCGCCTCCCAGGACGTCTCCAGCAGCAGCCGGTGCTGCGGGTCCATGGCCAGGGCCTCGCGCGGGCTGATGCCGAAGAACGCGGCGTCGAAGTCGGCCAGGCCTGTGAGGAAGCCGCCCGCGCGGGTGTAGGTGCGGCCGGGGGTGCCGGGCTCCGGGTCGTACAGGTCGGCCAGCGGCCAGCCCCGGTCGGTGGGCAGCTCGCCGATCACCTCGCCGCCGGCGTCGAGCAGCCGCCACAGCTCCTCCGGGGAGCCGATGCCGCCGGGGAACCGGCAGGCCATGGCGACCACCGCGACCGGTTCGTCCAGCGCCACGGTGGTGGCGTCGGCGACCTCGGTGGCGGTGGTGCCGAGCAGCCGGGCGTGCAGGTGCGCGGCGAGCAGTTCCGGGGTGGGGTGGTTGAACACCGCGTGCGGGGCGAGCCGGACGCCGGTGGCGGCGGCGAGCCGGTTGCTCAGTTCCACCGCCATCAGCGAGTCGAAGCCGAGGTCCTTGAACGGCCGGCGCGGCTCGACCAGCTCCGGACCGGCGTGGCCGAGGACCGTCGCGCAGCGGGCGCGGACCAGGTCCAGCAGCAGCGCGGCCCGGTCCGGCTCGCCGAGTCCGGCCAGCCGGTCGGCGAGGCCGGTTCCCGTCCCGGCGCCCGGCTCGGCGACGACGGCCCGGCGCGGGGGCGGCGGCAGCAGCGCCCGCAGCAGTGCCGGCACCTCCCCTCCGGCGCGGACCGCGGCCAGGTCCAGCCCGATCGGCACCAGCTGCGCCGGTCCGGCGCGCAGCGCGGCGTCGAACAGCGCCAGTGCGGCGGGGGTGTCCAGCGGCCGGGTGCCGGCGCGGGCGAGCCGGGCGAGGTCGGCGGCACCGAGCCGGCCGGCCATCCCCTCGGTCTCGGCCCACAGGCCCCAGGCGAGCGCGGTGCCCGGCAGCCCCCGGTCGCGGCGGTACGCGGCGAGCGCGTCGAGGAACGCGTTGCCGGCGGCGTAGTTGCCCTGGCCGGGGCTGCCGAAGGTGGCCGAGGCGGAGGAGAACAGCACGAACGCGGCCAGGTCGAGGTCGGCGGTCAGCTCGTGCAGGTGCCAGGCGCCGTGCACCTTGGCCCGCAGCGCCACCGCCCAGCGGTCCGGGTCGAGGTCGGTGAGCAGGGCGTCGGCGGTGGCGCCGGCGGCGTGCACCACCGCGACCAGCCGGTCGGCGAGCGGGGCGAGCACGGCGGCGAGGGCGTCCCGGTCGGCCACGTCGGCGGCGACCAGCCGGACGGTGACACCGGCCCCGGTCAGCTCGTCGATCCAGAGTGCGGGCCGGGCGGTGCGGCCGAGCAGCACCAGCTCGCGCACCCCGTACGCCTCGACCAGGTGGGTGGCGACGTGCCGGCCGACGCCGCCGGTGCCGCCGGTGACCAGGACCGCGCCGCTGGCCAGCGCGGGCGGCGCGTCGGTCTCCGGTTCACCGGCCGGGCGCAGCCGGGGCAGCAGGGCCCGGCCGTCGCGCACCGCGATTTCCGGCTCGTCGTCGGCGGCGGCGAGCGCGGCGCGGACCGTGGCGTCGTCGGTGGCGTCGAGGTGCAGCAGCAGGAACCGGTCGGGGTGTTCGGCGCGGGCGACGCGCAGCAGGCCGGCGGCCGGGGCGTGCGCCGGGTCGCCGTCGCGGACCGCGACCGCCAGCGTGGTGTCGGAGGCGCGCGGGTCGTCGAGCCAGCGGCGCAGCACCCCCAGCAGGTCCCGGCCGATCGTGTCGGCCCGCTGCGCGACGGTGGCGGCCGGGTCGCCGTCGGGCAGGCGCAGCACCAGCACCGGGGGCAGCGGCCCGGCCGGGGGTACGGCGTCGGCGAGCGTCCACGTGGGCACCGGCCCGGTCGGCGCGGGCGTCCAGTCCACCGTGTACAGGCCGGCCGGGGCGGTCTCCGGGGTCGGCGCGCCGGCCGCCGGCGCCGCCACGGCCCGCAGCGCGATCCGGTCGACGTCGAGCACCGGGCGGCCGGCGTCGTCGACGGCGCTGAGCGTCACCCCGTCCGCGCCGGCCGGGGCCAGGGTGAGCCGCAGCGCGTACGCGCCGGTGGCGTGCCGGCGCACGCCGGTCCACCCGGTCGGCTCGATCCGCTCCCCCGGCCCGGCGGGCGGGGCGAACCCGGCCAGCGGGAGCAGGCGCAGCGCGGCGTCGAGCACGTCGGGGTGCACGCCGTACCGCTCGGCGTCCGGGTCGGCGGCGTCGTCGGGCAGCCGCACGTCGAGGTGCAGCCGGTCCCCGGCGGTCCAGGCGGCCCGCAGCAGCGGGTGCGCCGCGTCGACCGGCCGGGCGCCGGCCGGCGGCCAGGTCACGGCCGGTACACCCGGCGCGGCGAGCGGATCGGCCGGGGCGAGCGTGGCGTCGGCGACGGCCCGCCAGGGCTCGTGCTCGCCGGCGCGGATGTGGCAGCGGGCGACCCGGCGGCCGGTCCCGTCCGGTCCGGCGACGTCGATCTGGAGGTCGACGGCCAGCCCGGCGGGCAGCGGCACCGGTTCGGGCGTGCGCAGGCGCTCCAGCACCGGCGCGTCGAGCCGCTCCCCGAGGTGGCTGAGCGCGTCGAGCAGCGCGGACCCGGGCAGCAGCGGCGCGGCGCCGTCCGGCGTGGCCGGTCGGGAGGTGGTGAACCGGCCGGTGGCGACCACCTGGCCGGTGCCGGCCACCGGCAGCACGGTGGCGAGCAGAGGGTGCCCGGTGTCGCCGGTCGGCGCGCCGGGTGCGGCGGGCAGCCAGTAGTGCCGGTGCCGGAACGCGTAGGTGGGCAGCGGGACGGGCGCGTGCGGGCCCGGCCCGGCCAGTGCGGCCCGGTCGACCGGCACGCCACGCACGTGCAGCCCGGACACGGCGGTGAGCAGCGCCACCGGTTCGGGCACGCCGCCGCGTAGGGTCGGCACGCAGGCGAGGTCGTCGCCGCCGTCGGCGAGGCAGTCGGCGGCCATCGCGGTGAGCACGCCGCCGGGACCGACCTCGAGGAACGTGGTGGCGCCCTCGGCGCGCAGCGCGCGGACGCCGTCGCGGAAGCGCACGGTGTCGCGGACGTGCGCGACCCAGTGCTCGGGCGAGGCGAGCCGGGCCGGGTCGACCGGCGCGCCGGTGAGCGTGGACACCACCGGCACCTGCGGCGCGCGGTAGGTCAGTCCGGCGGCGACCGCGCGGAACGCGTCGAGCATCGGCGCCATCCGGGGCGAGTGGAACGCGTGCGACACGCGCAGCCGGCTGGTCCGGCGGCCGGCGGCGCGCAGCGTCGCGGCGACCGCGTCGACCGCGTCGGCGTCACCGGAGAGGACCACGGCGGTCGGCCCGTTCACCGCGGCCAACCCGACCCGGTCGGTGAGGTGGGGTCGCACCTCCGTCTCGTCCGCCTCGACCGCGACCATCGCGCCGCCGACCGGCAGCGCCTGCATGAGCCGGGCCCGCGCGGCGACCAGCGCCGCCGCGTCGGCGAGCGGGAACACGCCGGCCACGTGCGCGGCGGCCAGCTCGCCGATCGAGTGGCCGAGCAGCAGGTCGGGGCGGACGCCCCAGGATTCGAGCAGCCGGTGCAGCGCCACCTCGACGGCGAACAGCGCGGGCTGGGTGTAGCCGGTCTGGTCGAGCAGGTCGGCACGGGCGTCGCCGGCGGGGGCGAGGACCACGTCGGCGACCGGGTGCGGGACGTGCCCGGCGAGGTGCCGGTCCAGTTCCGCGCAGGCGGCGTCGAACGCCTCGGCGTAGACCGGGTACGTCTCGCGCAGCTCCCGGCCCATGCCGGGGCGTTGCCCGCCCTGCCCGCCGAACAGCACGGCGAGCCGCCCGTCGCCGACCCGGCCGGTGAGCACCCCGGCCGGTTCCGCGTCGCCCCGACTCAACGCGGTCAGCCCGGCGCGGGCGTCGGCCGGGTCGCGGACCAGCAGCGCCGCCCGATGCTCCAGCGCCGCCCGGGTGGTGGCCAGCGCGTACGCCACGTCGGCCGGGTCGGCCTCGTGCCGGTCGAGCCAGGTGGACAGTCGGGCCGCCTGGTCGCGCAGGCCCTCCCGGCTGGCGGCGGAGAGCAGCCACGGCACGGTGGCGGGCGTGGCCCGGTCGGCGGTCGGCGCGGCCGGCGCGGCGGGTGGGGCCTCGACGATGACGTGGGCGTTGGTGCCGCTGATGCCGAACGAGGAGACGCCGGCCCGGTGCGGGCGGTCGACCTCGGGCCACGGCCGGGCCTCGGTCAGCAGCTCCACCGCGCCGGCCGACCAGTCCACCTCGCGGGTCGGCGCGTCCACGTGCAGCGTGCGCGGCAGCGTCCCGTGGCGCAGCGCCAGCACCATCTTCATCACCCCGGCCGCGCCGGCCGCCGCCTGGGTGTGCCCGAGGTTCGACTTGAGCGAGCCGAGCAGCAGCGGCGTGGCCGCGTCCCGGCCCCGGCCGTACGTGGCCAGCAGCGCCTGCGCCTCGATCGGGTCGCCGAGCCGGGTGCCGGTGCCGTGCGCCTCGACCGCGTCCACGTCGCCCGGTCCGAGCCCGGCGGCGGCCAGCGCCCGGCGGATGACCCGTTCCTGGGCCGGGCCGTTGGGCGCGGTCAGCCCGTTGGACGCGCCGTCGGAGTTGACCGCGGAGGCGCGCAGCAGCGCCAGCACCGGGTGGCCGTGACGGCGCGCGTCGCTGAGCCGTTCCAGCAGCAGCACGGCGACGCCCTCGGACCAGCCGGTGCCGTCGGCGGCGTCGGCGAACGCCTTGCACCGGCCGTCCGGGGCGAGGCCGCGCTGGCGGCTGAACTCGACGAACGCCTGCGGGGTGCCCATCACGGCGACGCCGCCGGCCACCGCGAGGGAGCAGTCCCCGGCGCGCAGCGCCTGCGCGGCCAGGTGCAGCGCCACCAGCGAGGACGAGCAGGCGGTGTCCACGGTCACCGCGGGCCCCTCCAGGCCCAGCGCGTACGCGACCCGCCCGGACACCACGCTGCCGGCGGTGCCCACGCCGAGGTAGCCCTCGGTGCCGGGCGGCGCCTGCCCCACCTGGGCCGCGTAGTCGTGGTGCATCACGCCGGTGAACACACCGGTGGCGCTGCCGCGCAGCGCGGTCGGGTCGATCCCGGCCCGCTCGAACAGCTCCCAGGACGTCTCCAGCAGCAGCCGTTGCTGCGGGTCCGTCGCGAGGGCCTCGCGCGGGCTGATGGCGAACAGGGTGGCGTCGAAGTCCCCGGCGCCGGCCAGGAACCCGCCGACCCGCGCGTACGAGGTGCCGGGCCGGTCGGGGTCGTCGGAGAAGAGGTGGGTCAGGTCCCAGCCCCGGTCGGTGGGGAACCCGGTCAGTCCCTCCCGCCCGGAGTCCAGCAGGTCCCACAGCTCCTCGGGGCCGGTGACGCCGCCGGGCAGCCGGCAGGCCATGGCGACGATGGCCACCGGGTCGTCGGTGACGACCGGGCCCGACCGGTGCCCGGCGTCCGGGGCGGCGGCGCCGCGCAGCAGCGTGGCCAGGTGCCGGGCGAGCGCGGCGGGGGTGGGGTGGTCGAACGCGGCGGTGGCGGACAGCCGCGCCCCGGTGGCCCGGTTCAGCCGGTCCCGCAGCGCGACCGCGCGGACGGAGGTGAATCCCAGGTCGGTGAACGCCCGGTCCGGCCGGACCGCGCCCGGCCCGGGCAGCCCGGCGACCTCGGCGGTGCTCGCGCGGACCAGGTCGGCCAGGACCCGGTCGCCGGCGGCGGTGGTGAGCGCGGCGAGCCGGCGGCGCAACGCGTCCGCGTCGCCGTCCGCGCGGGCCGGGCCGCGCCACGCCGGGTGGGTGGCCACCCGGTCGGCCGGTTCGGCCACCAGCACCAGGTCGTCGCCGTCGTGCGCGGCGTCGAACGCGGCCGTCTCGGCCCACGCCGGTCCGGCCACGCCGACCAGCCGGGCCGGCAACCCGGCCGCGTGCCGCCGGGCGACCAACGCGTGCAGCGCGGCGACCGCGCCGGCCGCGCTCTCCCGTCCGGCCGCGCCGAGCAGCAGGTCGGCGGGGACGAGCACGGTGTACGCGGTGGCGCCGGCGTGCCGGGTGCGCAGGTCCAGCCGGCCGGCGAGGTCGAGCAGCCGGGCGGCGCGGTCCGGGTCGTCCAGGTCGGCGTCGGACAGCCGCAGCACCGCCGCGCCGAGCGGTGGGGTGGACGGGTCGTGGTGACCGGCCGGTCCCGCGTCCGCGTCGGGGAACCGGTGCGCGGTGATCTCGGCGCCGGTCCCGGCGAGCGCCGGCGCCCGAGCGGTCCGGTCGACGGGGGCCAGCCACACGGTGCGGGCGCCGTGCGCACCGGTCAGGTGCCGGGCCAGCGTCGCGCCCTCCTCGGTGTCCGCGCCGACGAGCGCCACCGGCACGGACGGGTCGAGCACCGTGGCGGCACGCTCCCGGGCCGGCGCGCCGGCCGGCGCGGGGGCGGCGTACCGGGCGGTGCCGGCGCGCAGCGCGACCTGCGCCGCTGCGGCGTCCACCACTGACGGCAGCAGCGCGGTCGAGCGGGGGTCGCCGTCGGTGTCGACGAGCACGATCCGGCCCGGGTCCGCGGCCTGCCGGCAGCGCGCCCGGGCCCACGCGACGTCGGCGGCCGGGACGAGGTCGGGGTCGTCCGGCGCGTCGGCCGTGGACGCGTCCACCGCGCCGCTGGTCAGCACCAGCACCCGGGCGTCGGCGTACCGGCCGTCGTCGAGCCACCCGTCGAGCGCGGTCGGGTCGGCGTCGACCACCACCAGCACGTCGGTACCGGCGTCGGGCGGTCCGGTGTGGACGCCCGCTCCCTCGGTGGCGAGCGCGGCGGCGACGGGCTCGGCGTCGGCGCCGACCACCGCCCAGCGCCGGCCGACGTCGGCTGCGGCGGCCGGTTCGAGGGGCCGCCAGGTGAGTCGGGTCAGCGCCTCGTGGTGGGTGCCGTTGACCCCCCGCAGGCGGGCCGGTCGCTCCCGCAGCAGCCGCCGGGTGACCTTCCCCGAGGCGGTACGGGGCACCGCGTCGATCTCGTACAGCTCCTGCGGCACCTTGTGGTACGCGAGCCGTTCCCGGCAGGCGGCGTACGCGGCGGCCGGCGCGAAGCCCTCCGGCGCGGGCACCACGTAGGCCACCGGCACCTCGCCGAGCACCTCGTGCGGGCGGCCGGTCACCGCCACGTCGGCGACGCCGGGCACGGCCCGCAGCACGTCCTCCACCTCGACCGGGTGCACCTTCTCCCCGCCCCGGATGATCAGTTCGCGGTGCCGGCCGGTGACGAAGAGGTTCCCGTCGCCGTCGCGGCGGGCCAGGTCGCCGGTGCGGTACCAGCCGTCGCGCAGCGCCGCCGCGGTCGCCTCGGGCAACCCGTGGTAGCCGACCATGACCCCCGGCCCGCGCACCCACACCTCGCCCTCGTCGCCGGTCGCCACGTCCCGGCCGGTCTCCGGGCTGACCAGGCGGACGTCGACGCCGGTCACCGGCTGCCCGCACGAGCCCTCGACCCGGGGCCGGTCCGGCCGGGTCACCGCGATCGAGCCGCACGTCTCGGTGCTGCCGTACGCGTCGAGCAGCGGCGCGTCGAAGACCTCCTCGAACGCGCGGCGCAGCTCCCCGGTGGTGATCGCGCCGCCGACCAGGCAGATCCGCAGCGCCGGTGCGCGGAACCCGTCCGCGCGGGCGGCGGCGACCAGGTGGTGGTACATGGCCGGGACACCGGCCAGCACGGTCGCCTCGTCCTCGGCGACCGCGCGCAGCACGTCGGCGGCGGCGAACCCGTCGACCAGGCGGGCGCTCGCGCCGACCGCGGTCACGCTCAGCACGCAGCCGATGTGGGAGAGGCTGTGGAACAGCGGCAGCGGCCAGACCACCCGGTCGGCGGAGGTCAGGTCCGGCACCGGCACATAGCAGGCGGCCACCGACCACAGGCAGGTGCGCTGGGTGGAGAGCACGCCCTTGGGCCGGCCGGTGGTGCCGGAGGTGTAGAGCATCCAGGCGACCTCGTCCAGGCCGAGGTCGTCGCGGGCGTCGGCGACCGGCGGCGCGTCGACGAGCGCCGGCCATGGGGTCGCCCCGTCCGGGTACGGCCCGTCTCCGGTCACCCAGATCCGCAGGTCGGGCCGGTCCGCGCGCAGCCGCCGGAGCTGGTCGAGGTGTCCCGGGTCGGTGACCACCAGCACCGCGCCGGAGTCGTCCAGCAGGTGGGCCAGCTCCGCGTCGGTGCTGCGCGGGTTCAGCGGTACGCCGACCGCGGCGGCCCTGGTCACGGCCAGCCAGGTCTCCACCGTCTCCACCCGGTTGCCCAGGCAGAACGCGACCCGGTCGCCCCGGGCCACACCGGCGTCGACCAGGTGCCCGGCCAGCCGCCGGGTGACCGCCTCCAGCCCGGCCCAGTCCACCGCCCGGTCCGCGTCGCGGAACGCCACCCGGTCCGGCAGCCGGTCGGCGTGGGCCCGGAGCAGCTCCGGCACCGGCTGGACCAGGTCACTGCGCAGCATGTCACCACATCCGTCCCTCGCCGTAACGGCCCAAGTCTGGCCAGCGGCCCGGCGGCGACCTACCCCTGTCGCCCCCTAACCGGACCCCGGTTCCCGGCCGCGCGCGGGTGGTCCGGCGGGGCGGCGCGGTGATGATGGGCTCGCCCCGAGGACGCCGCGTACCCACCGCCGACAGTCGAGGTGCCATGGACCGCTCCTGGTTGTTCGCCGACCTCGCCGTGCCCGGCACGGGGTGCGTGGACGTGCGGGCGGCCGAGCTGGTCGGCACCGTGGTGGCGCGGCTGGTCGCCGAGGTGCGCACCGCCGACCCGGGGGTGTGCTGGTTCTTCGACCGCCTCGACTCCCCCGCCCCGACGCGGCTGCGGCTGGGCCTGCACGCCGGGCCCGCCGCGCTCGACCTGGCGCGCGACCGTCTCGGCCCGGCCGCCCGGCCGGCGCCCCCGGCGTACACGGTGCGGGACCCGGCGCGCGGCGGTCCGCTCGCGCACGCCGGCAGTGAGCTGGCGTTGACGCTGCTCGGCGGCGAGCCGCCGTGGCTGGCCGGGCTGGAGCTGCCGCTGGCGGTGGCGCACCTGCGGCACCTGTGCGGGTTGGTGCCGGCCGGCGACCGGGCGGCCTTCCTGTTCCTGCACTGGCAGGACCGCAGCCGCCCGCTGACCGGGGCGCAGCGCCGGGACCTGGCCGCGCAGGCGCAGGCCGGCGCGGACAAGATCGTGCTGGCCGCCGGCGACCTGCCGCTGGCCGAGGACCCGGTGGCGGCGGCCTGGGGTCGCTACCTGGACCGGGTCGGCGAGGTGGCCGCGCAGGACCACCCGGCCGCGCCGCGCGGCTTCCTGATCGCGACGCACGCCCAGCTGAGCCACCGCCGGTGGGGCATCGACCCGGCCGTCGACTCGCTGGCCGCGCTGGCGCTGCGGATGGCCGGGCCGGGCGTGTCCGCACCCGGCGGACGGGCCGGCTGACAGTGGTTTCCTCGACCGACGGGAGAGTCGCATGACCGTCCAGGGCAGCGTGGGCGCCCGTACCGTCGACGTGGAGCTGGGCGACCGGTCGTACCCGGTGGTCGTCGGGCCCGGGGTACGGCACCGGCTGGCGGCGGAGGTGGCGCGCGTCGGCGCCCGCCGGGTCGTGGTGGTCTCGGCCCGGCCGCCGGAGTGGACGCCCGACCCGGGCGTGCCGCACCGGGTCGTGCCGGCCCGCGACGGCGAGCACGACAAGACGCTGGCCACCGTGGAGTCGCTGTGCCGGGCGTTCGCCGGGTTCGGGCTGACCCGCGCCGACGCGGTGGTCTCCTGCGGCGGCGGCACCACCACCGACGTGGTGGGTCTGGCCGCCGGCCTCTACCACCGGGGCGTCGCGGTGCTCCACCTGCCGACGTCGCTGCTGGCCCAGGTGGACGCCAGCGTGGGCGGGAAGACGGCGGTGAACCTGCCCGAGGGCAAGAACCTGGTCGGCGTCTACTGGCAGCCGCGCGCGGTGCTCTGCGACACCGACTACCTGGGCACGTTGCCGGAGGTGGAGCGGCGCAACGGCTACGGGGAGATCGCCCGCGCCCACTTCATCGGCACCGGCGATCTGCGCGGGCGGACCGTGACCGAGCAGATCACCGCGTGCGTGGCGCTCAAGGCCCGGGTGGTGGCCGCCGACGAACGCGACGCGGGACTGCGGCACATCCTCAACTACGGCCACACGCTGGGGCACGCGCTGGAGCGGGCCACCGACTTCCGGCTGCGCCACGGCGAGGCGGTCGGCGTCGGGACGGTCTTCGCGGGCCGGCTGGCCGGCCGGCTGGGCCGGATCCCCGCCGCGCGGGTCACCGAGCACCACGAGGTGGTCGCCGGCTACGGCCTCGACACCGGCCTGCCGTCGGGGGTGGACGCCGACGAGCTGATCGCGTTCATGCGGCGGGACAAGAAGTCCACCGCCGGCCTGTCCTTCGTGCTCGACGGCCCGGCGGGCCCGGAACTGGTCCCCGACGTGCCGGAGGCCGAGGTCCGCGCCGCACTCACGAGCATCTCCACACCACGTCTCCAGTGACCGGACGTCGTCGAACAGTAGTAAGCTTCGATGCGAAGGAGGGGAGTATTCCCTCGCGTCGGCCTCGTCAGCACGGAGCGCCCGTCAGGGCAATCCCGGGGCCGGTGGCGCTGTTCCTCACGTGGCGCGGAAGAGACCTCCGAGAGGCGTGAGCGACGCGGTCCCCATGAGGATCGCGGTGAGCACGAGGGAGGCACACCACCAGACGTCGTCGGCCGGCCACTGACCTGTAGGCCGGCAAGTCCCGGGCTGAAGGGTGAACCCCGCAATGAACAGATACTGCTAGCGGGACGCAACCGTGGGAGACGCCGCGCGACTGGTCGCAGCGGTCGTTTCCCTCGTGATCTCGACCGGGCTGCTCCTGTTGACGCTCGACCTCGTGAGGAAGTCGACCAAGACAGGCGGAGCCTTCGAGATCTCGTGGCAGCCGTTTGCGTTCCATATCAAGTTCTGGGCCAAGGCGCCGGAAGGGCACCTTGGCGACACCGCCGGGGAAGAGCGACCACCACCAACGTCGACGAGCGACCAGCCGTCGACATCGGTGGGTGAGCTCGCACGGCCGGTGTCACCACCTCCGAACCCCTCCGACACGGGAGGGGGTGACGGCGGCTGAACCAGCCCGGGCACGCTGGCTTGGCACGTCTCCTGGAGACTCCGGCCAAGCCAGCGCCCACCATCTCGCCGAGGTGGCGGTGTCAACCGCGCTCGGACCCCGCCATCTCCCCGAGCTGGTGTGGATCACGGGCGGCGCAGTGGGTGAGCAGCTCGTCGGGTTTGTGGGCGACCAGGTCGGGGCCGGCCGCGAGCAGGGCCGTCACGTCGCCGCCGTGCCAGGTGGTGGCGACCGTGGTCACCCCGGCCTCCCGGCCGCTGGTCAGGTCCGTGATCGCGTCACCGACCATCATCGCCGCGGTCGGCGGCATGCCCAGCAGGTCCAACGCGCGCAGCACGATGTCCGGGGCGGGCTTGGGCCGGGGCACCTCGTCCGAGCCGATCACGTGGTCGAACAGGGCGAGCACGCCGAGCAGGTCGAGCAGCGACCGGGCGCGCGGCCCGCTCTTGCCGGTGGCCACCGCCATCCGGATCCCCCGCTCGTGCAGCGCCTCCAGCGTCTCGCGGACACCGGGGAACAGCGGCACCCGGTGGGCCAGCCGGTAGCTCTCCCGGACGAACGGTCCCTCCATCTCCAGCGGCAGCCCCATCAGCCGCATGATGTCCGGGAAGTACCGCCCCATGTGCCGGTTGTACTCCTCGAACGGCGCCGGCCCGCCGCCGACCACCTCGGCGTACGCGATGCTGAACGCCTCACGCATCACCGCCGAGCTGTCGACCACGACCCCGTCGAGGTCGAACACGACGGCCCGGATCGGGCCCGGTCGGGGGGCGAGGACGGCGGCGCCGGCGGTGGACGGCGGCTGGCTCATGGCTGCTCCCGGTGGGTGAGGTCGCCGGTGGTTCTCACCGGTCGCGCGCTCCCGCCAACGCGTGCACCGGCGGGGTGGGCCGGGCGCAGCGGTAGACGCGTTCGATGGCGTCGATGGTGCGGCGGGCGTCGGCCGCGGCCACGCCCCGGCTCGCCGGGTCGGCGAGCAGGTCGGGCAGGGCGTCGAGCTGCCGGTCGTACTCGGCGCCGATGGGCTCGGCGGGCAGCGGCAGGCGGACCGTCTCCCCGTCGCGGGTACGGGTCAGCTCCGGCGTGGCGTCCCGGTTGGGGCTGAACCCGAACGTGCAGCGCAACGTCACCGACCCGGCGGTGCCGTGCACGGAGACGGTGGTCCGGTCGCGCGCCTCGTGCGACGCCCAGCAGGCGTGCAGGGCGGCGGACGCGCCGTCGGCGGTGAGCAGGAAGGCCCGGGCGGTGTCCTCGACGTCGCCTCGCCCGCCGGTGCCGGCGGTGCCACGCCAGGCGGCCCGCGCGGCGTCGTCGTTGACGAAGTCGTCGGAGACGCTGCCCACGACGTGCGCGACCGGGGCCGGCCCGAGCAACGGCAGCACGGTGTCGAGCAGGTGCCAGCCGAGGTCGACCAGCGCGCCGCCGCCGGAGAGGTCGCGCCGGGTGAACCAGCCGCCGGCGTCGGGCACGCCGCGGGCGCGTACCCAGGCCACGTCGACGTGCCGGACCGGACCGAGACCGGCTGCGGCGTCGACCAGGGCACGCACGTCGGCCCGGTAGCGCGCGGCGCTGCCGGCCAGCAGCACCGCCCCACCGGAGCGCTCCGCGTCGGCCAGGTCGTCCGCCTCGGCCGAGGTGAGGCAGACCGGCTTCTCCAGGAACACCGGTACGCCCCGGCGCAGCAGCCGGGCCGCGACGACGGCGTGCAGGTGGTTGGGCACCGCGACCACCACGAGGTCGGCCGCGCCCGCGGGCAGGTCGGCCACGTCCGCGTACGCGTCGGGGACGCCGTGGTCGGCGCGCGCCCGGTCCCGGGCGGCGGCGTCCGGGTCGACCACGGCGGTGACCGTGAACCGGGGGTGCGCGGCGAGCCGGGGCAGCCAGATCTGCCGTCCGGCCCAGCCGAGGCCGGCCACCGCGACCCGGACGGTACGCCCCGGCGCGGCGGCCGGCTGCGACCCGGTCATCCGGCCAGCACGTCGGCGAGCACGGCGGCGATCAGGTGCATCTGCTCCTCGGTGCCGAGCAGCGTGCGGTGGTGCAGCCAGATGCAGTCGGCGTGGATCTGCTCGGTGTTCGGGCACCGTGCCGCGATCTGCTCGACGGTCTCGTCCGGCGCGCCGGCCAGCCAGAACCCGTCGCACCGGTAGATCGCGCGGAACGCCACGAACGCCGGGATGCCCCGGGCGATCAACGCGTCGACCACGGCCCGACGGCGTTCGATGGTGATCCCGGGTACGCGGAACATGGCCATGTAGTGCGGGTTGCGGTCACCGCGTTCGTCGCGGCCCTGCGGCACCACGCCGGGGATCTCGGCGAGCAGGCTCGCCAGCAGCGGCCAGCGCTGCTCGCGCAGCGCGATCTGACCGTCCAGCCGGGACAGTTGGGCGCGCAGCACGGCGGCGCTGAACTCGTTCATCCGGTAGTTCGAGCCGGTGGTGCGGTGCAGGTAGTCGCGGTCGGTGCGGGGCCGGCCGCAGCTGTGCACGAGGAACGCCTTCTCGTAGCTCTCCTCGTCGGGGAAGAGCACCGCGCCGCCCTCGCCGGCGGTCATCAGCTTGCCGTTCTGGAAGCTGAACGCGGCGACGGAGCCGAGTTCGCCGACCCGCTTGCCCTGCCACCGCGCGCCGTGGGCGTGCGCGGCGTCCTGGAGCAGCGCGACTCCGGCGTCTGCGGCGATCTTGTCGAGCGCGTCCATGTCGGCGAACTGCCCGGCCATGTGCACCGGCATCACCACCCGCGTGCGCGGGGTGATGGCGGCGGCGACCGCGTCCGGGTCGACGCAGTAGGTGTCCGGGTCGACGTCGACGGGCACGGCCACCGCGCCGAGGCGCTGCGCGGCCAGCGACGAGGAGATGAACGTGAAGGCGGGGACGATCACCTCGGTGCCGGGGCCGACGCCGAGCACCTCCAGCGCCACCTCCAGCGCGTGGGTGCCGTTGGTGACGGCCAGCGCGTACGGCGCGCCGTGGTACGCGGCGAACTCGGCCTCGAACGTGTCGACCTCGTCGCCCCCGACGCGCCACCACTGGCCCTGTTCCAGGGCCCGGACGAGGCCGGTCCGCTCCTCGTCGCCGAACTGCGGCCAGGCGGGGAACTCCGGCGCCGGCAGATCACTCATGATGTCCCACTCCCTGCTCCCGATAGGAACGGCCCGGCTGGGACGCTAACCGAGCCGGCAGGCCGCTGACCTCCCCTAACGGCCCCTAGCCGCCCCTAACCGCCCCCTGCCGGCGGTGGCCGGTCGGCGCGTCGGGCCGATACTCCGAGGACCTGTCGTCGTCCGCTCCCGGTGAGGTGCCACGTGTCCGAGGTGCTCCTGCTCAACGGCCCGAACCTGGGCATCCTCGGCCGGCGGGAGCCGGAGATCTACGGCACCGACACGCTGGCGGACATCGAGCGGGCGGTCGGCGAGGAGGTGGCCGGACGGGGCTGGCGGGTCGTGGCGAGACAGCACGACTGCGAGGGCGAGATGATCCGTACCATCCAGGACAGTTATGAGACGGTGGGCGCGATCGTGAACCCGGGCGCGTTGATGATCGCCGGTTGGAGCCTGCGCGACGCGTTGGCCAACTATCCCCGCCCGTGGCTGGAGGTCCACCTGTCCAACGTGTGGGCCCGGGAGAGCTTCCGACACGACTCGGTGCTCGCCCCGCTGGCCGCGGGGGTGATCGTGGGTCTGGGCGCGCTCGGCTACCGGCTGGCGGCCCGCGCGCTCGTCTCCACAGTGTCCTGACCGACCGCCCCACCGCACCCATCCCGGTCGCCCGTCGTGGCGACCCGACCCCCGAGGATCCCCGTGACCGTCGCGATCATCGTTCTCACCGTGCTGCTCGCCATCATCCTGGTGCCGCTGGCCGTGCAGAAGCTCACCGGCAACGCGCAGATGCGCCAGCGGATGTCGCACCTCGGCGTCTCCGCCGGGCTGACCCGCGTGATCGGCCTGCTGGAGCTGGCCGGCGTCGCGGGGCTGCTGCTGGGCCTGAAGTTCTGGCAGCTCGGCCTGGTCGCCGCGGTGGGCGTCACCGTGCTGCTGATCGCCGCCGTGGCCTACCACCTGCGCGCCAAGGACGACGGCAAGGTGATCATGGTGCCGCTGTTCTTCGCGTTCGCCGCGGCCGCGCTGGCGTTCCTGCACCTGCTGGCGCACTGAGGCCGGCGTGACGGGAGGGCCGGGCGCCGCGCTGCTGGGCGTCGACGTCGGCGGGACGAAGGTCGCGCTGCGCGCCGAGGCGGCCGGCCGGCCCGCGTACGAGCGAATCGTCACCTGGCCGACCGGCGCGGACCCGGCCGCCGACCTGTCGCTGCTGGCCACCGAGGCGGCGGCGCTGCGGGCCGGCTTCGGCCCGGTCGCCACGGTGGGCGTGGCCATGCCGGCCACCGTCGACCGGGGCGGCGCGGTCGTCGCCTGGCCCGGCCGCCCGAGCTGGGTCGGGTTGGACCTGGCCGGCGCGCTGCGCCGGCTGTTCCCGGACACCCGGACCGGGTACGCCGACGACGGCGACCTGGCGGCGCTGGCCGAGGCCCGGCACGCGGGCCGGGACGACGTGCTCTACCTGGGGGTGGGCACCGGGGTCGGCGGCGGGATCGTGCTCGGTGGCCGCAACGTCCCGGCCGGCGCGTCCGCCGAGGTCGGACACATGGTGGTCGACGTCGACGGAGAGCGGTGCGACTGCGGACGGGCCGGTTGCCTCCAGGCGACCGCGTCCGGGCCGGCGACGCTGCGCCGGGCCGCGCGCCTGCGCGGCGGGCCGGTGGACCACCGGCGGCTGCGCGACGGGCTGCGCGACGGGCGGCCGTGGGCGGTGGAGGCGATCCGGCCGGCCTGCGCCGCGCTGGCCGCCGCCGTGGTGAGCCTCGGCGAGCTGCTCGCCGTCGACCTGGCGGTCGTCGGTGGCGGCTTCGCCGCCGGGCTGCCCGGTTTCGTGCCGTTGGTCGGGCGCCTCGCCGCCGCCGGCGGCCGGGCGGGCCGACCCGCGCCCCGGGTGGCCGCAGCCGCGCTCGGCGGGCTCTCGTCCCTGCACGGCGCGCTCCACCTCGCCCGCGACCTCGCGGACGCACCGGTCCCGACCGGGCCCGGGTACCTCACCAGGGAGGCCAGCCAATGATCAGGATCGGGGTCGTCGCGGGCAGCACCCGCCCGGGCCGCAAGGCCGACGCGGTGGCGCGCTGGGTGTGCGACGTCGCCGCCGGGCGTACGGACGTCACCGCCGAACTCGTCGACCTGGCGGACCATCCGCTGCCGCACTTCGCCGAGGCGCTGCCCCCGTCGATGGCGCCCTCGGGCCGGCCGGCGATCCGCCGCTGGGGGTCGACCGTCGCGGCGCTGGACGCGTTCGTCTTCGTCACCCCGGAGTACAACCACTCGGTTCCCGGCGTGCTCAAGGACGCGATCGACGCGCTCTACCAGGAGTGGCACCACAAGCCGGCCGGGCTGGTCAGCTACGGGGTGCACGGCGGGACCCGGGCCGCCGAGCACCTGCGGCTGGTGCTCGGTCAGGTGTCGGTGCCGGTGGTCCGTTCCCAGGTGGCGCTCTCGCTGCACACCGACTTCGTGGCGTTCCGCGATCTGCGGCCCGGACCGCACCAGCGGGAGGCGGTGGGCACCGTGCTCGACGAGGTGGCGGCGTGGGCCGGGGCGCTGCGGACGCTGCGCCGACCGCAGCCGGTGCGATGACCGTGATCGGCGGCGCCACCCGTCTGTACGCGCTGCTCGGCGACCCGATCGCCCAGGTGCGGGCGCCGGGCCTGCTCAACCCGGTGCTGACCCGCCGCGGCACGGACGCCGTGCTGGTGCCGGTGCACGTGCCGGCCGCCGCCCTGCCCGACGTGGTGGCCGGGCTGCGCCGGGTGGCCAACCTGGACGGGATGCTGGTGACCGTGCCGCACAAGGCGGCCCTGCTCGGTCTGGCCGACCGGGTCACCGACCGGGCCCGGCTGGCCGGCAGCGTCAACGCGCTGCGCCGGGAACCGGACGGCACCTGGTCGGCGGACACGTTCGACGGTGACGGGTTCGTCCGCGCCCTGGTGGCGGCCGGGCACGATCCGCGCGGCCGGCGGGTCTGCCTGGTGGGGGCCGGCGGTGCGGGCAGCGCCATCGCGGTGGCCCTGCTCGACGCCGGGGTGGCCGCGCTGCACCTGACCGACACCGACCCGGCGCGCCTGGCCGCGCTAGGCGGGCGGCTGTCGGAGGCGTACCCGGACCGGGTGCACGGCGCGTCCCGGCCGCGGCTGGCCGACGCGGACCTCGCGGTCAACGCGACGCCGCTGGGGCTGCGCCCGACGGACCCGCCGCCGTTCCCGGTGGCCGAGCTGCCGGCCCGGGCGGTGGTGGCGGACATCATCATGTCGCCGGCGGAGACGCCGCTGCTGCGCGCGGCCCGGGATCGGGGCCTGGCCGCCCACCCCGGCGAGCCGATGCTGGCCCACCAGATCGACGGCTACCTGGACTTCTTCGGCCTGTAGAGGCGTCAGGACCCGGTCGCGGCCCGGTCGGCGGCGCTGCGCAGTACGCAGAACTCGTTGCCCTCGGGGTCGGCGAGCACCGCCCAGCCGGAGCCGTCCGGGTGGCGCCGGTCGTCGACCAGGGTGGCGCCGAGGCCGAGCAGCCGCTCCACCTCCGGCTCGCGCGAGGTCTCCGGGCGCAGGCAGAGGTGGATCCGGTTCTTCGACGTCTTGGGCTCGGGCACCTGGTTGAAGTGCAGCACCGGGCCCTCCGCCAGCAGCACCTGGGCCTCCGGGGTCACCCGGTCGGTCCTCCGGGTGCAGCGGCCGCCCGGTCACCTCGCTCCAGAAGCGCGCCAGCCCGTAGGCATCCGCACAGTCGATCGCCACGTTCTGCACCACCGAAACCATGACCGGGAGCCTTCCGGACCGGCGTCCCGGACGCCACCGGATTCCGCCGTCGGCGGTCGCGGCGGGTCAGGCCGGGCCCGGGCGTCCGGCCCGCGCCCGGGCGACGATCCGCCCGCGTTCGGATTCCGGGAACCGGTCGAGCATGGCCCGCAGCTCGTCGGCGCTCACGTCGGCCCCGAACGACTCGCTGCCCGGTTCCAGCCGTACGCCCTCGGCCAGCGGGCCCGCGACGACCGGGTCGAAGCCGAGCCGGTCCACCAGGGACGCGACCACGGCGAGGTCGTCCTGGCGGTCACCGGCGATCGCGATGGCCTTGCGGCCGTCCGCGCCCGCCGGCCGGGCCTCGTCCTCGAGGTCGTGGTAGCCCATGTGGTTGAACGCCTTCACCACGCGTGACCCGGGCAGGTAAGCCTGCACGGTCTCACTGGACGAGGTGCGCGGGTCGGTGAGGTCGTCGCGGATGCCGTCGATCTCCCACCAGTAGTTCATGGCGTCGACGACGAGCTTGCCGCGCAACGCGTCGACCGGGACGCTCCGGTACTTGCCCAGCGGCAGGGCGAGGACGACGACGTCGGCGCGGGCGGCCGCGTCGGCCGCCGTGGTGGCGACCGCGCCGGGCGTCAGCACCTCGACGGTGAGGGCGATCTTCGCCGGGTCGCCGGAGCCGGCGATGAACACCCGGTGGCCGGCGGCCACCGCGAGCCGGGCGAGCACCGTGCCCACCTTGCCGGCGCCGAGGATGCCGAGGGTCTGCGATCCGTCCACTGTTCTCCTTCCGGGCCGGCGTCAACCGGCGAGCATGTCGCGGACCAGCGGGATCACCCGGCTGCCGTACAGCTCGACGGCGCGCATGCGGGCGCTCACCGGCTGGGCGCCGGCGGTGTAGATGAGGTCGAACCGGCCGACGCCGAGGGCGCGGATCGCGTCGGTCATCCGGCGGGCCACGGTCTCCGGCGAGCCGATGTAGAGGGAGCCGTGCGCCACCTCGGCGTCGAACTCGGTACGCCGGATCGGCGGCCAGCCCCGCAGCTTGCCGATCCGGTCCCGCATGATGCGGTAGTGCGGCCAGAACAGCTCCCTGGCCTCCTCGTCGGTGTCGGCGACGAACCCCGGTGAGTGCATGCCGACCGGGTGGGCGGTGGTGCGGAACTGCTCGGCGGCCCGCCGGTAGAGGTCGAGGTAGGGCGCGAACCGCTCGGGTGAGCCGCCGATGATGGCGAGCATGAGCGGGAAGCCGTAGTGGGCGGTGCGCACCACGGACTGCGGCGAGCCGCCGACCCCCACCCAGGTGCTGAGGCGCCCCGACTCGGTCTTCGGGAAGACGTCGGCGTGCTCCAGCGCGGCGCGCGTCGTGCCGCTCCAGGTGACCGGCTTCTCCTCCAGCAGCTTCGCGAAGAGTTCGATCTTCTCCTCGAACAGCACGTCGTAGTCGCTCAGGTCGTAGCCGAACAGCGGGAAGGACTCGGTGAACGAGCCCCGGCCGAGGATGACCTCGGCCCGGCCGTTCGACAGTGCGTCCACGGTCGCGAAGCGTTGGAACACCCGCACCGGGTCGTCCGAGCTGAGCACCGTCACCCCGGAGGCGAGCCGGATCCGGGAGGTACGGGTGGCGATCCCGGCCAGCACGGTCTCCGGGGTCGACACCGAGTACTCCGGCCGGTGGTGCTCGCCGAGGGCGATGACGTCGACGCCCAGGTCGTCGGCGAGCACCGCCTCGTCCACGACCTGCCGGATCGCGGCGGCGTGCGACAGCGGCCGACCGGCGTCGTCCTCCGGCACGTCGCCGAAGGTGTCGAGGCCGAACACGAGGTCAGACATGGGTGGGCTCCTTCGCCAGCAGCTCTCGTACCCGCGGGGCGGCCTCGCCGCCGAGCAGCTCGATCGTCCGTGCGCGCGCCTTGCGGGGCAGGTGGGTGATGTCGTACTTCAGGTCGAAGCGGCTCAGGCGCAGGTCCCGGGCGGTCGCGGCGATCTTTCGGGCGACCGTCTCGGGCGACCCGACGTAGAGCGCCCCGTGGTCGATCTCGGCCTCGTAGCGCCGGCGGTCCGGCCGGTAGAAGCCGCGTTCCTCGGCGAGCCGGGTCACCACCGGCTGCCAGTACCGCCACCAGGTCTCCACCGCCTCCTCGTCAGTATCGGCGACGAGACCCAGCGAGTGCTGGCCGATCGGCCGCACCGGGTGGCCGGCCCGGGCGAGCGCCCGCCGGTAGAGCTCGACGTGGCCGGCGAACCGCTGCGGGCGTCCGCCGATGACCGCGAGCATCAGGGGCAGGCCGTAGCGGGCGGCGCGGAGCACCGAGTCCGGGCTCCCGCCGACGCCGATCCAGGTCGGGATGCCGCCCGCCGGCATGCGCGGGTGCAGGCGCTGCCCGACCAGCGGCGTCCGTACCGTGCCGCTCCAGGTGACCGGTTCGTCCCGCTGGAGCCGGACGAACAGGTCGAGCTTCTCCTCGAACAACCGCTCGTAGTCGGCGAGGTCGTAACCGAACAGGGGGAACGACTCGGTGGCCGACGCCCGGCCGAGGACGATCTGGGCCCGACCGTTCGACACCGCGTCGAGGGTCGAGAACTCGTGGTAGAGCCGGACCGGGTCGTTGGTGCTCAGCACCGTGACCGACGTCCCGAGCCGGATCCGGTCGGTGGCCGTCGCGATCGCGGCCAGCAGCACCGGCGTGGCCGAGTCGGTGTGGCCCTCCCGGTAGTGCTCGCCCACGCTGAACACGTCGAGCCCGACCGACTCGGCCAGCCGCGCCTCCTCGACGAGCAGGCGGACGGTCTCCGCGTCGGTCAGGATCCGGTCGCCGTCGGTGGCGACCTCGCCGAACGAGTTGAGCCCCAGGGCGAACGTCTCCGCTGTCATGTCCCCTCCTCCGATGACGGACGATTGACATGTCAAACACGGTAGCCTGCGGATTGACATGTCAATTGGAGGAAGAGGATGACGAACACCACACCCCGTCCGGGCCGTGGGCGCCGGCTTCCGAGCCGGGAGGAGCTGCGGATCTGGCGCGAATTCGTCGAGACCACGGAGGCGCTCCGGTCCCGGGTCGCGTCCCGGCTCCAGGTCGAGTCGTCACTGACACCGGGCGACTACGCCGTGCTGCTGGCGCTCAGCGAGGCCGAGGACCGGCACCTGCGCTCCTCGGAACTGGCCGCCCGGATCGGCTGGGAGCGCAGCCGGCTCTCCCACCACCTGGGGCGGATGGAACGGCGCGGACTCGTCCGCCGCCAGGAGTGCGCCGCCGAGCCGCGCGGTGCGGAGGTCCACCTGACGCCCGCCGGGGCGGCGGCGTTCGGTGGAGCCACCGCCCCGCACCTGCGCGCCATCCGCGAACTCTTCGTCGACGCGCTCACCGCGGACCAGCTCCGGGCCGCCGGCGAGATCGCCGCGGCGCTGCGCGCGCACCTGGACGCCGCACCCGGAGCCCCGGGCGGGCGTCAGTCGACGCGTCCGGCGTCCTGATCGCGGACGGCCATGTCCCCGGTCGCCGGGGTGCCGTCGGCGAGGCCGTAGCGCAGGTAGACGGTGCCCTTCGGGTTGGCCACCGGCGGCTCGACCAGGGTCACGTTCGTGGGCACCGCTCCCCCGTCGAACACCTTCTTCCCGACGCCGAGCACGATCGGGTGCACCCAGAGGTCGATCCGGTCGAACAGCTTCTCCCGCAGGAGCGTCTGCACCAGGTTCAGACTGCCGACCACCTTCACGTTCTCGTGCCGGTCCCGGAGCTCGCGCACCGCGCCGACCAGGTCCGGGCCGAGCTGCGTCGACCCGGCCCAGGACAGGTCCGGCCGGCCGCGCGAGGCCACGTACTTCGGGATGCGGTTGAACAGCGCGGCGATCCCGTCGTCCGGCCCGCCCTCCTGGTGCGGCCAGTAGGCGGCGAAGATGTCGTACGTCCGGCGGCCGAGCAGCAACGCGTCGGTGCCCTCGTACGCGGCCTGGACCTGCGCCCCGGTGACCTCGTCGATCAGAGGCGCCTGCCAGCCCCCGAACGGGAACCCGACCGGGTCCTCGTCGGGGCCGCCCGGCGCCTGCCCGACCAGGTCGAGCGTGGCGAACATTTCGATGTGGATGAGGCCCATGCCCTACTCCCGTGCCGTGGTGTGTCGGTCGGACGGTAGACCGACGCGGCTCGGCGAACTCATCGGCGCGTGGCAGGGTCTACGGCGTGCGGGCCGCGGCGGCCCGGCGGACCTGCCGGCGGGCCTCGTCGGCCGGCACGCCGGTGGCGCGGAGCACGTCGTTGGCGGCGGTGCGCAACTGGGAGACCACGATGGTGCCGGAGAAGCCGATGTCCTGCCGGCACGCCGCACCGGCGTCACGCACCGCGCGCAGCACCCGCTCCCGGGCGGCGTGCGGTTCCTGGGCGCCGAGGAACTCCCGGTGCAGCAACCGGATCGCCGTCCCGAAGTGCTCCAGCGCGGCCGGCAGGTCGGCCGGCACCGGCTCCCGGTCACGCAGGGCGGTGCCGACCCGGCGGACCAGGGCCCGGCTGTTGCGGAACGCCCGGTCCAGGTGCTCCGCGCCGTTGCGGTACGCGGCCAGCGCGCGCCGTCGCCGCCAGCGCACCGGGGAGAACCGGACCACCTCGTCGGCGGCGCCGACCACCTCGTCGATCCGGTTCAGCTCCGGTTCGGCGGCGCGCATCCGGGCCAGCACGGCGTCGGCCGCGCGGGCGTCGCCGCGGGCCAGCGCCTCCGCCGACGCGGTCATCTCCCGGGCGAACGTGTCCAGCGCCGGATCGGCTACCCGGCGCACCGTGCGCAGCGGGTTCAGCGGCGCCAGCACCAGCACCACGAGCAGGCCGACCAGGCCGCCGACCAACGCATTGATCGTGCGGGGCAGTTCCAGGTCGGGTGAGACCGGGGTGAGCGTGGCGACCAGCACGGCCGTACCGCCGGCCTGGGTGACCAGCGCGCCGGTGCCGCGGACCACCACCGCGGCGCTGACCGCCAGGAAGACGATCGCACCGGTCTGCCAGGGGCCGGTGCCGAGCAGGTGGATCAGCACGTCCCCGACGACGATGCCGAGCACCACCCCGACGACGAGTTCGACGGTGCGCCGGGTCCGGCCGCCGAGCGCGGCGGCGATGACACCGACCGCCGCGGCGGGCGCGAACGTCGGGTCCGGGTTACCGAGCACCTCGCGGGCGATCAGCCAGGCCAGCGCGGCGGCCAGGCCCGCCTGGACCGCCACGATGAAGTACGTGCGTACCCGCTGGCGGCTGGCCCGACCGGCCTCGCGGACCCGGTCGCCCAGCCGGTCGGTGGCTTCCCGCATGCGCCGGGGTACCCGCCGCCGCCCGGTCGAACCTCACCCCGGGTACGCCATCGTGCCGGTCAACGCCACCACGCCGGGCAGCCGGGTGTCCTGACGCAGGAACTGCACCACCACCGGCACCGGGGACCGCAGCACGCAGCCGTACGCCCGGTCCAGCCGCACCGCCTCCGGGTCGATCAGGTCGTTGACCCGCAGGTGCCGGATCCGGCGCGCGCCGACCAGCACCCGGTACGGACCGACCGGCTCGGCGTCCTCGTAGTAGAAGTCCAGCGTCAGGTCGGCGTCGTGGTCGGTGGTGTTGAGCACGCAGAGCTGGTCGAATCCGGTGAACTCCGGCTCCGGCCCGTGCGCCGGGAACGGCACGTGCCCGCCGGGCACCACCCAGATCCGGGCGCCGACCGGGGCGGTCACGACTCCTCCAGCAGTCGGGCCAGGTCCGGGGTGAGGAACACCCCGTCCGGGTCGAGCCGGCGGCGCACCGCCCGGAAGTCGTCCCAGCGGGGATAGAGGGGGCGCAACTCCCGCGCGCGGAGCCAGTGCCTCTTGCCCCAGTGCGGCCGGCCGCCGTAGTGCCGGAAGACCGCCTCCATGTCCCGGAAGTACTCCTCGTACGGCAGGGAGGTGTTCTGCAGGCAGGCGATGGTGGTGGTGGGCCGGCCGTAGGCGTTGCTGAGCCAGATGTCGTCCGGCGCGATGGTGCGCACCAGCACCCGCCAGCCGGCCACCCGGCGGTGCCGCTCGCGGATGCGGCGGCGCACCTCGGCGAAACAGGCCGGGAACGCCTCCGACGGCAGCATGTACTCGATCTCCTCGAAGCGCAGCTCCCGGTTGCGGGGAATGGTGCGGTGAGTGGGCCCGACCTGGCTCTGCCGGGGCTCGCCGTCCGGCTGGCCCGTCCCGGGCCACAACGGCCGCTGGTTGGCCTCGTCGGTCCGGTTGATCACGCGGATCTGGGTCCGGTCGCTGCGCGGATACCAGTAGAAGTCCATGTTGCGGTTGGTGTGCTGAAGTTCGGCGAGGTGGTCCAGGGTCCAGTCCAGGTGCGCGCACCAGGAGCGGCGGTGCAGCTCGTAGCGGGGCTGCACGTCGAGCGTGATCCGGGTGACCACGCCGAGAGCGCCGAGCGAGAGCCGGGCGGCCGGCAGCAGGTGCGGGTTGCGCTCCGCGTCGACGTCCAGCGTGTCGCCGGTGCCGGTGACCAGGCGTACGCCGGTGACCTGGGTGCTCAGGTTGCCGAAACCGAGGCCGGTGCCGTGGGTGCCGGTGGCGGTCGCCCCGGCGATCGACTGGTAGTCGACGTCGCCCAGGTTGTCCATCGCCAGCCCGGCGTCGTAGAGCCCCTCACCGAGCGCCTTGAGCTTGGTGCCGGCCCAGGCGGTGGCGAGCCGGCCGTCGTCGGAGATCACCCCGGCCAGCCGGTCCAGGCCGAGCAGGATCCCGTCGGTACGCACCAGCGGGCTGGACGAGTGCCCCGAACCGACCGGCCGCACGGTGGTCCCGGTCTCCCGGGCCTGGCGCACCAGCGCGCGCACCTCGTCCTCGTCGGCCGGTTCGACCCACCGCTGGGGAGTGAAGGACAGGCTGCCGGACCAGTTCACGAACGCGCGTGTCACTCGGCCCCCTCCCCCGGCGGCGGTCGGCGCCCGCTTACCCACGCCCACCCCGGGTAGTCACCGGTGTGCCCTTCCCACCGATCGACGCGTACGCGTTCCTGTCCGACACGCACACCACCGCGCTGGTCGCGCCGGACGGCGCGGTCGAGTGGCTCTGCGTCCCGGACGCGGCGGGCGACGCGCTGCTGGCCCGGCTGCTGGACCGGGACGTCGGTGGCCGGTGCACGCTCACCGTGGCCGGCGCTCCGATGCCCCGGCGTCGCTACCTGCCGGACACGCTGGTGCTGGAGAACCGGTGGTCCGGCCCGGCCGGCGCGGCCGTCGGCGAGGACCTGCTGGCCGTCCGGCCGGGCGCCGTCGACCGCCCGATCCACGCCGAGCGGGTGCTGGTGCGCCGCCTGCGGGTCACCGCCGGCACGCTGCGGGTCCGCGCGGAGCTGACCCCCCGCCCCGGGTACGGCTCACGCCCGGTGCGCTGGCGGCGCGACGGACCCGGCTGGCACGCCGAGGGCACCGCGCTGCGGCTGCGGACCGACCTGCCGGTGACCGTCGAGGGCGGCGCCCTGGTCGCCGAGGCGGAGCTGCGCGCCGGGCAGAGCGCCACGCTGCTGCTCGGGTACGCCGACCGGGCACCCGACCCCGCCGACGCGGAGGCGTTGCGGGACCGGACGTGCACCACCTGGCGGGACTGGTCGGCGCGCGGCGACTACCGTGGCTTCGCCGCCGACGCGGTGCGCCACAGCGCCCTGGTGCTGCGCGGCCTGTCGTACGACGAGACCGGCGCGTTGCTGGCCGCCCCGACCACCTCGCTGCCGGAGGAGATCGGCGGCGTGCGCAACTGGGACTACCGCTTCACCTGGCACCGGGACGCGGCGCTGCTGCTGCTCGCGTTGTTCCGGCTCGGGCACGCCGAGGAGGGCCGCCGCTACCTGCGCTTCCTGCTCGGGATCTGCGCCCGGCAGGAGCCGCTCGCCCCGCTGGTCGGCATCCACGGCCATTCCACCGCGGAGCGTGAGCTGCCCCACCTGTCCGGCTACGCCGGCTCGGCGCCGGTCCGGGTGGGCAACGGGGCGGCGGAGCAGACCCAGTTCGACACGTACGGGCACGTCCTCGACGCGGCGCTGGCGTACCAGCAGCTCACCGGCGAGCTGACCGAACCGCAGTGGGGACTGCTGCGCCGGCACGTGGAGACGATGGCGCGGCGGTGGCGGGAGCCCGACCACGGGGTGTGGGAGATCCGCGGTCCGTGCCGGCACTACGTCAACTCCAAGGTCATGACCTGGGTCTGCCTGGACCGGGGGATCCGCCTGGCCGGGCTGCTCGGAGACCGGGACGCGCCGGTGGACCGGTGGCGCCGGGAACGCGACGCGCTGCACGCCGAGGTGGTGCGACGGGGCTACGACGAGCGGATCGGCAGCTTCGTCCTCGCGTACGGCTCGACCGAGCTGGACGCCTCGCTCCTGCGCATGCCGCTCGTCGGCTTCCTCCCCGGCGACGATCCCCGGGTCGTCGCCACGGTCGACCGGATCCGCGCCGACCTGGCCGTGGCGCCCGACCTGATCCGGCGGTACCGGGTCGACGACGGGTTGCCGGGCACCGAGGGCGCGTTCCTGCTCTGCTCGTTCGAGCTGGTGTCCGCCCTGGTGCTGGCGGGCCGTCCGGGCGAGGCGCGGGAGATCTTCGACCGGTTGGCCGGCCGGGCCGGACCGCTCGGCCTGCACCCGGAGGAACGCGCGCCGGACGGCACGGCGCTGGGCAACCACCCCCAGGCGTTCACCCACCTGGCGCTGGTCGAGGCGGCGCTGAACCTGGACGCGGCCGGCGACCGGGACGCGCTGCACGCGTGGGCCGAGCGTACGGGCAGCGTGTCGGCCTGATCCGGCACCCCGCCGGGAACCAGACGGCCGGTACGGACGACTATCCCTACATGGCGTGTGAGCGGTGGCGGGAGATCCTGTCGGCACAGCTGGACGGTGAGGCGTCCCGGTCGGAGACCGAGGCGGCCGAGGCGCACCTGAGCGGCTGTGCCGGCTGCCGGGGCTGGTTCGAGTCGGCCGCCGCGGTCACCCGACGCGCCCGTACGCAGCTGGCCCCTCGGGTGCCCGACCTGGTCGAGGCGGTGCTGGCCGCCGCGCCCCCGCCCCGGCCGAGCCGGCGCCAGCGGGTGGCCCTCGGACTGCGCGGCGCGCTCGGCCTGCTCGGCGCGGTGCAACTGGTGCTCGGCCTGGCGCAGATCGGCCGGGAGGCGGTGGTCGCGCACGCGCACACCTCCGGCCAGCACCTGTGGCACGAGTCGGCGGCGTGGAACGTGGCCGTCGGCGCCGGCTTCCTCTACGTCGCGCTGCGCCGCACCACCCCGTCCGGACTGCTGCCCATGCTCAGCGCGTTCGTCGCCACGCTGGTGCTGCTGTCGGTCAACGACCTGATCACCGGCCAGGTGGCGCTGACCCGGCTGGTCAGCCACGGCTTCCTGCTGGTCGGCTGGGCGGTGATGCTGGTGCTGTCCCGGCCGGGCTGGCGTCCCGGCGACACCCCGCCCGGGCGGGGCCGGTCGACCGGCTCGCGGTGGGCGCTGCGGACCGAGGAGCCGGCCGCGCCGGCCCCGCTGCGGCTGGTGCCGCCCGGCCCGTACACGGCACAGGCCCGCGACCGCCGCGCCGCCTGACCGCGCCCGCGCGGCGGTCACCTGCCGCAGGGTCCGGACGGCGGCCGCCCGCCTCCTGGTGAGCCGGCCCGGTCAGCGGGCGCGGCGGTCACGGGCGTCGCCGGCCCAGGCGGCGACCAGGTCCTCGCGGGCGCGGGCGACCCGGGACCGGATGGTGCCGACCGGGCAACCGCACACCTCGGCGGCCTCGGCGTAGGACAGGCCGAGCACCTGGGTGGCGACGAACGCCTCGCGCCGTTCCGGGGCGAGCCCGGCGATGAGCCCGCGCAGCGCCACACCGTCGTCCCCGCCCGCGGTGACCGCCCCGGCCGCCTCGGCGGCGGCCTGCCAGTCCGGCAGCGCCGCCACCCGGGGGCGTACGGTCGCGGCCCGCACGTGGTCCACGGCGACCCGACGCGCGATGGTGAAGACCCAGGTGCGGGCGGAGGACCGGCCGGCGAAGCCGGGCAGGCTGCGCAGCGCGCGCAGGAACGTCTCCTGGGCGAGGTCGTCGGCCTCGGCCGGACCGGCGAGGTGGGCGAGGAACCGCCACACCGGGCCCTGCAACGCCCGGACGAACGCGGCGGCGGCCTGCTGGTCCCCCCGGCCCGCGCGGTGCGCCCAGCGGGTGACCTGTTCGTCGTCGGTGTCCGGGCTCATCCGCGGCCGGCCCGCCGGCCCGAGGTGGTCATGCCCGACGGTACGGATGCCGGCCCGGCTCGGTTCATCCCTGGCGCCCTTCCTGCCACCTCGCCGCCGACCGGACGATCGGTGACCCCGCTGTTGGTCGGCCGGCGGGCGGAGAAAGTTCCCGACCGGCCGTCAGTCGTCGACGGAGACCGTCACCGGCCCGACCCGCAGCACGCCGTCGGTGAGCGGCTCGCACCGGACGCCTCCGCGTCGGCGCATCGCCGTCCAGGTGCCGGGTGCGACCACCACGTCGAGCCAGGCGCACGGCGGGGCGGCCCGGTGCACCCGCAGGCTGACCGGGCCGTCGCCGGAATCCAGGGTCAGCACCCGGCCGACCAGCTCGTCCACCGCGATGCCGCTGGTCAGCACGTTGCGCCGGAGCTGGGCGAGGTCGGCGCCGGCCGGCAGCGACTCCTGCGCGATCAGCGTGACGCTCGCGGTGCGGTGCGCGGGCCGGCCGAAGTAACGGTCACCGACGATGCCCAGGCCGGACCGGATCCGCACCTGCTCGACCAGTTCCCCGGGCGGCGCCGGGGCGGGCCCGTCCGCGGGCCGGCCCAGGTACCGGTGCACCGGCGAGGCCAGCAGTTGCAGGATCCGCGGCATGACCCGATTCTAAGCAAGGGCATACCCCTACCAAAGCGGACGATAGCCACGCTCACGTATCCGCAGCTCAGCGGCACGCGTTGTACCGGGCGTGACGGCGAGACAACCCGGAGCGGTCGGGCCCCACCTGGGGCGCCGGTTGGCCTGGGCGCGGCGCGAGAACGAGCGCCGACGCCGGGCGTACGAGACGGCGGCGCGCGCCTGGCGGCGCCGCGCGGAGCACCTCGACCGGCTGCGGATCGAGGCGGACGCGTTCCACGGGTGCGCCCTGCCCGGCACGGCACTGCCGGTGCCGCTGCACGACGGCGAGGTCGTCTACCGCATCCTGCCCGCCGTCGAACTGGTCGAGGCCACCGCCCGGCACCTGCCCGGGCTGCCCGTGCCCGATCCGGGGCTGGCCGGGCGGCTGGATTCGACCGAGGGGCCCCTGCCGGCCGGGCTGCGGGTGGTCGACAGCGGCGCCGCCGTGGTGACCGACCGCCGGGTGGCCTTCGTCGGGCGGGAGGCCCGGCGCGACTGGTCCCTACGGGACCTGCGTGGACCCGGGCACCACCCGGACCGTCCGGTCACCCTGCTGCACCACGCCGACGGCGGTACGCCGTCCGGGCTGCGGATGCCGGCGGCCGGCGCGCCGAACGCCCGGTTCTACCTCACCCTCGCCCACGCCGACGCGGCCGGGGCGCGGGAGGTCGTCGTCGCCGACGTCGAGGCTCTGGTGGCCGCCCACCGGGCCGCGCGACCACGGCCACCCCGTCCGCTCGGTCCGGCGGACGCGCCGGTCGAGCGGACGCGCCCGCAACGGCTGGTCGCGGCCGGGGTCGCGGCGGCCGCCGTCCTGCTCGGCGCCACCTCGGCCGGCACCTGGCCCGCCACCGCCGAGTCGACGCGTCCGACGGCGGGCGCCGCGTCCGCTCCCGGGCCCACCGTCGTGCCCCGGCCCGACGTCACGGCCCGGCCGGACGCGCCTCCGGCACAGCCACCGGCGTCGGTGTCCCGCCGTCCCCGGCCGACCCCGGCCGTCCCGCGCCCGGATCGCGCCTCGGCGCCACCCACCTCACCCGCCGGCCGGGTCCCCGCCGTGCCGCTGGCCGGCACCGACGACCCACCGGTCACCGCATCCCCGAACCCGCCGACGGCCCCCGCGGAACCGAGCCCGGGCACGAGCCCGACCAGCGAGCCGTCCCCCACCGGCAGCCCGAGCCCGCCCGGGGAGCCGACCCCGAGCGCGACCTCGGTCCCGAGTCCGACCACGGCGGCGCCCCCGGCATGACCGGCCCCACCACACCGAGGTGGTGGTGTCCGGCTCGCGTCGGTGCCGGCGGGCCCGGGGCGGCGGTCAGGGCGCGTGCGGGGTGAGCAGGTAGTCGCCGTCGTCGGGGCTCCAGCGCAGCTCCACCGCGCCGGCGGTCGCGGCGGCCTTGCAGAACTGCAGGAAGCTGCGGTAACCGAGCTTCTTCTCGCTGAAGTCCGGTCGGGCCCGCCGCAGCTGGTCCTTCAGGCCGGACAGGGCCACCGCGCCGCCCTCACCGGCGAGGTCGACCACCACCGAGCGGAGCAGCGCGAACTCCACCTCCCGGTCGCCCCGCTCGGGCAGCGACACCTCCGGGTCGCCCTTGGCCGGCCCGGGGGCCAGCTCCACCACGTTGTGCCCGGCCAGGTGCCGCAGCAGTTCGCCGAAGGTGCGGAACCCGTAGTCGGACTCGCTGAACGTCGGGTCCTTGCGCAGCAGGGCCCGCTTGAGCCCGGACGCGGTGACCTCGCCGCCGGCGCTGCCCTGCATGCCGGCCACGGTCTGCACGAGCAGGACGGCGAGCGTGTCGACGTCCCGCGGGGTCTCCTCGGCGGCGGGCGCGGCGTCCAGCGGCGGCTCGGCCACCGGCCCGACGGGCGCGGTCGACGCCGCCGGCTCGGGACGGGTCGGCCGGGTCCGTCGGCCGGCGGAGGGCGGTACGTCGACCCCCTCCAGCCGGTCGTAGTAGAGGAACTCGTCGCAGGCCGGTGGCAGCAGCGCGGAGGTCGACTTCTCGACCCCGACCCCGATCACCCGCTTGTTGAGTTCGCGCAGCTTGTGCACGAGCGGAGTGAAGTCGCTGTCCCCGGTGCAGATCACGAACGTGGAGATGTAGCCGCGCTCGAAGGCCAGCTCGACCGCGTCCACGGCCATCTTGATGTCGGCCGCGTTCTTGCGGGAGGCGCCCATCCGCTGCGGGATCTCGATCAGCTCGACATGCGAGCGGGTGAGCATCCGCCGGTCCTCGTCGAAGTACGACCAGTCCGCGTACGCCCGCCGCACCACCACCCGGCCGCGTTCGGCCAGCGCGTCGGCGATGGGACGGAAGTCGAACGGCCTGCCGCCGTGATGGTCGCGTACGCCCAGCGCCAGGTTCTCGTAGTCGAGGAACAGCGCGATCCGGTCTTCCTGATCCACGCCGGTCAGCCTAGCCCGGCCGGGTCACCGGGCCGGTCAGCGCCGCCGATCGTCGCGGTAGACGGTCTCCCGGCGGGCCACCCGCTGAATCGCGTAGCTGGTGAGCAGGAGCAGGAGCGCGAGCACCACCTCGACGCCGGCGACCGTGCCGCTGGCGACGGTGAGGCCGAGCAGCAGCAGGATCAACCCGACCACGGCCAGCAGGCCGGCGAGCAGCAGCCGGTTGCGCCGCCGCGCCGACCGATCGCCGCCGTCCGCGTCCACCGTGCCGCCTCTCCGCCCGACTCCGCCGCTCCCCCGTCGAGCCTAGGCGCTGCCGGGTCCGCCGGTGGCCGATCGCCGGGTCGGCTCTCAAGACGCCTCCGGGGCCGGACGCCGAGGCGTCCGGCCCCGGAGGGACGGGGGTGCGTGCGGATCAGTGGATCGGCACCGGGGTGCGCGGCTGCTCGTCGCCCGCCTCGCCGTCGAGCAGGTGCGACGGCTCGCGGCGGCGGGGCAGGAACGCGGCCGGCACGAAGGTGAGCAGCACCAGGGCGAAGGCGACCCAGAACGTGGTCGCGAACGAGTTGGCCGCGAAGTCGAGGCCGCGCTCGATCATCGACGGCGGCACCGGGAGCTGCTGGGCCAGCTCGGGCTGCTGCTGCACGCCGATGGCGAGCTGCGCCTCGGTGACCGGGGCGCCGGTGCCCGGGTCGGTCACGCCGGGGATGACCCGCGAGCCGTTCAGCTCGCTGGTGAGGATCACCGACATCACCGCCGCGCCCACCGACCCGCCGATCTGCTGGAGGATGTTCACCAGTGTCGAGCCGCGGGCCACCTCGGCGGCGCTCAGGGTCTTCAACGCCGACGTCATGATCGGCATCATGGTGCCGCCCATGCCCAGGCCCATCACGAACAGCGAGCCGCAGAGCAGCAGGTAGGACGTGTCGGTGCCGAGCTGGGTGAAGGTGAAGAACCCGGCCGCGATGAGCACCAGCGCGAACGGCACCGTCCGGCCGACCGGCACCCGGTCGGCGAGCATGCCGGCGATCGGCATGGTCAGCATCGCGCCGAGGCCCTGCGGCGCCATCAGCAGGCCGGCGGTCAGGGTCGACTCGCCACGGATCTGCAGGAAGTAGCTCGGGAACAGCAGGCCCGCGCCCATGAACGCGATGATGAAGACGAACAGCGTCACCGCCGCGAGGGTGAGGTTGCGGTTGCGGAACAGCCGCAGGTCGAGCAGCGGGTGCCGCGGGCGGAACGAGTAGAGCACGAAGGAGACCACGAGCGCGGCGCCGACCAGCATGGGCAGCCAGACCTCGGTGTCGGTGACCGTGCCGGCCTCGGGCAGCGAGGAGACGCCGTAGAGGAACAGCGCCAGACCCGGCGAGAGCATCAGCATGCCGAGGAAGTCGAAGGACTCCGACGGCTCGGGGGCGTCCTTCGGCAGGGCCAGCTGGGCGTAGATCAGCGCGACGACGCCGATCGGCAGGTTGATCAGGAAGATCCAGTGCCAGCTCGCGGTGTCGATCAGCCAGCCGCCGAGGATCGGGCCGCCGATCGGGCCGAGCAGCATCGGGATGCCCAGCACGGCCATCAGCCGGCCGATGCGGTGCGGGCCGGCGGCCCGGGTCATGATCGTCATGCCCAGCGGCATGAGCATGCCGCCGCCGAGCCCCTGGACCACGCGCCAGGCGATCAGCTCGCCGATCGAGTCGGCCGTGGCGCAGAGCCCGGAGCCGATGGTGAACAGCGCCAGCGCCACCATGTAGAGGCGTTTGGTGCCGAAGCGGTCGGCGGCCCAGCCGCTGAGCGGGATCACCGTGGCGAGCGCCAGCGTGTAGCCGGTCATGGTCCACGCCACCCGCGCGTACGAGGCGTCGAACTCGCTCTGGAACGTCGGGATGGCCACGCTGACGACGGTCACGTCGAGGATCGACATGATCGCGCCGAGCACGACGACGCCGGCCACCTTGAGCACCGCGGCGTCGAGTTTGTTCGATGTCGCGACGGGTTGCTGGGTCACAGACAGTCTCCTGGTTCCGGTCCGGTCCGAGGGGTCGCGGCGCCGCGCACGGGGCGTGCGGCGGGCCAGGGTCCGGCGAAAGCCTAGTCACGGCCTGCGACATCGCGCGTCCGGTTTTGCCCAGAGGCGAACTCCCCCACCCCCCGCACCCTCCCGCCGCACCCGGCACCGGCCCCCGCCGAGCCGCTTCCTCCGAGAGAAAGACCCCGATCCGCCCCGTTTCGCCACTCCCCCAACCGCTCCCGCCCGCACCCCCGCCCGCCACCCCCGTGACGAACGTCATGCCCCACCCGGCCCCGGCCCGGCCCGGCTCGGCCCAGCCCGGCCCAGCTCGGCCCGGCCCGGCCCGGCCCAGCTCGGCCCGGCGCAGCTCGGCCCGGCCCAGCTCGGCCCGGCCCGGCCCGGCTCGGCCCGTCGATCTTGGACTTGTGGTCGTTGACAAAGGGCGCATCACCGACATCCGGGGTGCCCCAAGTCCAAGATCGACGAGATCAGCGCCGGGACGCCGGGCGCAGGGTCGCCATGAGGGCCACCTCGGCGGTGCGGGAGCGGTCGATGCGGGCGGCGAGGTCGCGTACCCGAGCACTGGTGCCGGCGGCGACCTGGGCGCGGGCCAGGGCGGCGGCGGTGCGCTGGTGCGCGGCGAGCACGTCGAGCAGCACCCGGTCCACGTCGGCGGCCGAGGCGGCCCGCAGCCGGGCCAGGCCGGCGGCGGCGTCGCTGTGCCCGGTGTGGTCGTGGCGCGCGGCGGCGGCCGCCGCGGACGGGCCGGCCTCGCGCAGCCAGCCGCGCATGGTGGCCAGCTCGTCGGCCTCGGTGGCCCGGACGGCGGAGATCAGGGTGCGGACCTCGGTGTCGGTGACCCGGCCGAGCCCGACGTCGACGATCTCCAGCGTCTGCGCGGTGTGCGCCACCATCATGGCGAGGAAGAGCGCGTCGATGCCGCTGGTCGTGTCGTCCACGGCCGGCGTGGGCCGGGGCGTGGCGGGTGCCGGCGACGAGCCTCCGCAGCCGGCGACGCCCGCGGCGAGCAGGGCGGCCAGCAGGGCGGCGGCGAACGGGCGGCGCATGTCGGTCCTCCGGTCGGGTCGGGTGGTGATTCGCGGACCCGCGATCCGGGCGCCTTGGACGGTCGGACGGGGGCCGGCCGACGCGGGTCTCACGCGCGGCGTCCGGCCGGGCGCCGGACCGCGCCTTTCGACACGCGGGCCGGAACCGCTCCGGCGCGCCGGAGCGGTTCCGGCCCGGCGAGGCGACGCGGAGGCGCGGTCCGGCGCGGCCGTGCGGTCCGGCGCGGCGGCGGTGGTCAGACCTGCTGCCAGAGCGCCGGCACGTTCGGCGGCTCCCATCCGGCGATGGCGGTGTGCGCCTGGCGGCAGCGGTAGCCGCGGCCGTCGTAGGTCACCGTGTCGCCGACCTGGTAGGCCCGGCCGGCGGTCCAGGTGCCGCCCGGCACCGGCGAGCCGGTCGGGGTGGGCGTGGGCGACGGCGTGGCGGTCCGGGTCGGTGACGGCGTCGGCGACGGGGTGGGCGTCGGGTTGCCGCCACCGCCGCCGATCTGCAGGTCGACGCAGGAGTAGAACGCGTTGGCGGTGTCGGCGATGTTCCAGACCGCGAGCAGCTTCTGCCGGCCGGTGAAGCCGCCCAGGTTCACCGTGTGCGACACGGTGGCGTCAGGCTGGCGACCGCCGCCGTCGACCACCGCGACCCGGGTGTTGCCGATCCAGTACTCCCAGTTGGCGGTGGAGTGCCGGGCGGTGTTGACCCAGGTGAACGTCACCGTGCTGCCGACCGAGGTGGCCGGCCAGTTGCGGCTGTCGTCGTTGAGCACCGCGAACTGGGCGATGCCGGCGTGGCAGGTCTTCAGCCCCTTGGGGCCCTCGACGCTCTGCGGCTCGTACCTGATCTGGCCGCAGTCGGGCACCCGGTTCTGCGCGCACAGCGCCTGCCGGCTGGGCGGCGAGGAGACGTAGCCGTGGGCCTGAGCCGGCGCGGCGATCGCCAGGGTCGCGGTCACCGCACCGGTGGTGAGCAGCGGAAGAGTGAGTCTTCGACGCATGGTGGCAACTCCTTCGGGGGGAAGGGAAGATGCCACGAACATAAATTAAACCTTGTTAACAGTAAAGACTCCTGTCTATAAATTAAGCCCTGACGGCTTGAGCGCGCCGCGCGGCCCGTGGAATCCTGATACGTCGATGGCTCACCGCGCGGAGCCGATCACCGTTCCTGGGCATCCGGGCGCCGTCAGGCCCCGGAAGGACGGCACCACCGACCCGGGCACCCACCCGCCGTCCGATCCCACGAAGGACACCCGCATGAGGAGAATCCTGCCGCGCGTGCGCCACTGGACCGCGTACGCGGCCGGTCTGCTGCTCGTCACCACCGCGCTGGCCACCGTCGACCCGCCGGTCGCCGGCGCCGCCGCCGACCCGGTCGCGGTGACCGTCAACGCCCGCGCCGGGCTGGCCACCGTGCCGGACACCGCGCTCGGCGTCAACCACGCCATCTGGGACTCCCAGCTGGGCAGCGCCGAGACGTCCGACCGGCTGAAGGCCGCCGGCGTGAAGATGCTGCGCTACCCCGGCGGCTCGTACGCCGACATCTACCACTGGGAGAACCACACCGCGCCCGGCGGCTACGTCGCGCCGGACACCGACTTCGACACGTTCATGGCGGCGGCCCGGCGCGTCGGCGCCCAGCCGATGATCATCGCGAACTACGGCACCGGCACGCCGGCGGAGGCGGCCGCGTGGGTGCGGTACGCCAACGTCACCAAGGGCTACGGCGCGAGGTGGTGGACCGTCGGCAACGAGAACTACGGCAACGGCCACTACGGATCGGCCTGGGAGGCCGACGACCACCCGGACAAGAGCGCCACCCAGTACGCCCGACTGGTGGTCGAGTACGCCGACGCGATGAAGGCGGTCGACCCGAGCATCAAGGTCGGCGCGGTGCTGACCATGCCCGGCAACTGGCCGGACGGGATCACCGCCGGCGCCGACCCGGGGCCGTGGAACCAGACCGTGCTCTCGATCGCCGGCCCGAAGATCGATTTCGTCGACGTGCACTGGTACCCCGGCGGTACCGCCGCCGAGTCGCTGGCCCGGACCGACCAGCTGCCCGACGCCGCCTGGCTGCTGCGCCAGCAGATCGCCCGGTACGCCGGCCCCGGCGCGGACCGGATCGGGATCAGCCTCACCGAACTGAACGTCGACACCGGCCGCACCACCGCGCCGGGCGCGCTGTTCCTGGCCGACGCCTACAGCGGCCTGCTGGAGCAGGGCGTGTTCACGGTGCAGTGGTGGAACGTGCACAACGGCATCGGCAGCGTCTCCGAGGTGGCCGGGCAGACCGACTACGGCGACTTCGGGCTGCTCTCCAGTGGCGGCTGCACCGCCGACGGCGAGGTGTGCGAGCCGCCGTTCAACACCCCGTTCGCGCCGTACCACGCGCTGTCGATGATGAACCTGTTCGCCCGGGCGGGCGACCAGTTGGTCCGCGCCGGCACCGACCAGCCGCTGGTCACCGCGCACGCGGTGCGCCGGCCGGACGGCAGCCTCGCGGTCCTGCTGGTCAACAAGGACCCGGACACCGCGTACCCGGTGGCGGTGGACTACGCCGGTTTCACCCCGGCGGACGAGGCGCCCACCGTGCACACGCTGACCAACGGCGCGACCGGGGTGAGCACCGGCCGCTCGGGCAGCGCGAGTGCCCGTACGCTGCCGCCGTACTCGCTGACCACGCTCGTGCTGCGACCGGCCTCAGGGTCCGCCGGGCGGCCCGGAGCCCCGGGGCGGCCGACGGCGGGCGCGGTGACCGACCGCGCGGCGACGATCTCGTGGCCGGCGGCGACGCCCGGCGCGGCGCCGATCGCCAAGTACGAGGTGTACCGGCAGCGCGGCGCGGTCAGCGAGCAGCTCGGCGAGACCGCCGGCACCTCGCTGAGCGTGGACAACCTCGAACCGGGCGCCCGCTACACGGTCAACGTCCTGGCCCGGGACACCGCGGGCCGGGTGTCGTGGTCCTCGCCGCCGCTCACCTTCGCCACCGGCAGCCCGGCGGCGAGCGCCTGCGCGGTCCGCTTCCATTCCGACACCGACTGGGGCAACGGCTACGTGGCGACCGTCGAGGTGGTCAACACCGGTCCGGACGTCGTCGACGGCTGGACGCTCACCTGGACCTGGCCCACCGGCTGGCAGCAGGTCAGCAGCGGCTGGAACGGCACCTGGACGCAGACCGGGCGGGACGTCCGGGTGACCTCCACCGCCGACAACCGCCGGCTCGCCGCCGACGGCGGGAGCACCAGCGCCGGATTCGTCGGCGCGTACGGCGGGCCGAACGTGCCGCCGGGCGCGTTCCGCCTCAACGGGACGGTCTGCGCCGTCCGCTGAGACGCGGTCAGATCCGACCGGGTGGCCGCAGCCGCACGTCGGCCGTCGCCGGGACCTTCGTGTTCCGGCGACGGCCGGGGCGGCGCGGCGGTGGGACCACGTGCGGGCGCGACGGGCCGGCGGGCGGGGCCGGGGGCGGGGGCGTCGCGGCGGGCCGGGGCAGCACGGCCAGGATCAGCGCGAGCAGGGCCACCGCGACCACCCCGTCCAGCCAGTAGTGGTTGCCGGTGCCGACGACCACGAACGCGGTGATCAGCGGGTGGGCCAGCCAGAGCCAGCGCCACCGCCCGGCGGTGACCGCCACCAGGGCCAGCGCGACCGCCAGCGACCAGCCCACGTGCAGCGACGGCATGGCCGCGTACTGGTTGCTGAGCTGGTCGGTGTCGGGTGGCCCGTAGACGGTCGGGCCGAACCGGCGGCCGGTGTCCACCAGGCCGGTGAGCGTGGTCAGCCGCGGCGGCGCGAGCGGCACGCAGACGTGCAGCACCAGCGCCGCGGCGGTCAGCGCGGCGAGGGCCCGCCGCAGCCGCAGGTAGTGGGCCGGCCGACGTAGGTAGAGCCAGAGCAGGCAGAGCACCGTGGCCGGGAAGTGCACGTAGGCGTAGTAGGAGTTGGCCAGGCGGACCGGCAGCTCGTGCAGCAGCAGCGGCGCCTGCACGACGGCCTCGTCGGGCAGGTGCAGCAGTCGCTCCAGCCACCAGATCCGCTCGCCGTTGGCCCGCGCGGCGGCGGCGTGCCCGGCCACCAGCTGCCGGCCCGCCTTGTAGGCGAGGAAGAGCACGGCGACCAGCGTCAGCTCGCGGGCCGCCCGACGCAGGGCGGCGGCCCGCGCGGGCGCGGTCGACGGGACGTCCACGGCTCCTCCTTCGGTGCCCTGCGGCACGGGCCAGGGCCGCCGCCGGGGTCGGCGACGGCCCTGGGTTGCGGGCTCAGCGACGGGCGCGTTCCTCCCGGCCGCCCGGCTCGATGCTCACCTCGTCGAAGGCGGGCGCACCGTCGACCGCGTCCGCGCCCACCGCCACGGTGCGGCCGGTGTCCGGCAGGTCGAGGCTGGAGCGAAGGGTAACCGGGCGCAGCAACAGCGCCGCCACGACGCCGACGACCGCGATGGCGGCCGAGATGAGGAAGATGTGCCCGGTCGCGTCCCCGTAGGCGGCCCGGACGATCTGCCGTACCGGCTCGGGCAGCGCGTCGAGGTTGAGCGTGCTGCCGCCGCCCCCGCCGGTGGTGGGGATGCCGGCGGCGGCGAGGTCGTGGGTGATCCGGTCGCTGACCCGCCGGGCCAGCACCGCGCCGAGCACCGACACGCCGATGGTGCCGCCGAGCGAGCGGAAGAAGGCGACGCTGGCGCTGGCCGCGCCGATGTCGGAGAGCGCGACGGTGTTCTGCACCGCGAGCACCAGGTTCTGCATGGTCATGCCGACCCCGACGCCGACGACGAACATGGCGACCCCGACCAGGACCAGCGAGGTCTCGTGGTCGACGGTGCCGAGCAGCGCGAAGCCGGCGACCAGCACGATCGAGCCGAAGACGATGTACGGCTTGATCCGACCGGACGTGGTGATCATCCGTCCGGCCACGATCGAGGAGATCAGCACGCCGGCCATCATCGGGATGGTGAGCAGGCCGGCCTCGGTCGGGCTGTAGCCGCGGCCGATCTGGAAGTACTGACCGAGGAAGACCGCGCCGCCGAACATCGCCATGCCGACCGCGAGGCTGCCGAGGATGGCCAGGGCGGTGGTGCGCTCGCGGACGATGTGCAGCGGCACCACCGGCTCGGCGGCCCGCGACTCCACCCACACGGCCAGCGCGAGCAGCAGCGCCGCCCCGCCGACCATGGCGCCGGTCTGCCAGGAGAGCCAGGCGAACGAGTCGTCGACGAAGGAGATCCAGATCAGCAGCACGCTGACCCCGGCCGCGATGAGGGTGGCGCCCAGGTAGTCGATCTTCACGTTCCGCCGGCGCACGGTGGGCAGGTTCAGGGTGACCTGGAGCAGGAACAGCGCGATGATCGCGACCGGCACGCCGACGAAGAAGCACCAGCGCCAGCCGAGCCAGGAGGTGTCGACGATGAGGCCGCCGAGCAGCGGCCCGCCGACCGTGGCGAGCGCCATCACGCCACCGAGGTAGCCGTTGTAGCGGCCCCGCTCGCGCGGCGGGATCATCGCCGCGATGGCGACCTGGACCAGCGCCTGAAGTCCGCCGACGCCGATGCCCTGGAAGGCGCGGGCGGCGATGAGCTGCCCGGCGCTCTGCGCGAAGCCGGCGGCGACCGAGCCGGCCAGGAAGACCACGATGGCGACCTGGATCAGCAGCTTCTTGTTGAACAGGTCGGCGAGCTTGCCCCAGATCGGGGTGGTCGCGGTGGCGGTGAGCAGGGTGGCGGTGACCACCCAGGTGTACTGGGTCTGCGAGCCGTTGAGCGCTCCGATGATCTTCGGCAGGGCGGTGGAGACCACGGTGCTGCTCAGCATGGCCACGAAGAGCACCAGCAGCAGCCCGCTGAGTGCCTCCAGCGTCTGCCGCCGGCTCATGGGCGCGGCCTCGGCCGTCGCGGTGGGTGCGCTCATCGCGCGTCCTCCAGGTGTGTCGATTCGGGGGGCCGCTTCGTTGCCTCAAGCAATCATCAACAAATCTTGCCCAACAGGCAACTTTGCCCATTGAGAAAAGGATCACGTACGCTGGCCGCCATGGACGAGTGCACCGGGCTGCGCGAGCGCAAGAAGGCGGCGACCCGCCTGGCGCTGCACGAGGCGGCCCTGCGCCTGGCCGTCGAGCACGGCCCGGACCGGGTCACGGTCGAGGCCATCGCCGACGCGGCCAACGTCTCCCGGCGCACGTTCTCCAACTACTTCTCCGGCAAGGAGGAGGCGCTCTTCCACGGCGACACGCTGCGACTGCGCCGGCTGCTCGAACTGGTCGCGCGGCAGCCGACCGACCTGCCGCCCTGGCGGGCGCTGACCGAGGCCGCCCTGGCCCAGGCGGACGAGGGCTACGACGATCCGGCCGAGCCGTGGCTGAGCCGCCGACGGCTGCTGCACGGGCATCCGAGCCTGGTCGCCCACCAGGTCGGCGCGTACGCGGCGATCGAGCGGGAGCTGTCCGCGGAGATCGCCCGCCGGCTCACCGGTCCGGACGCGCCGCTGCGGGCCCGGGTCCTGGGCGCCACGTTCCTGGCCACCCTGCGCGTCGCCGCCCAGCAGTGGATCGAGCACCCGGACGAACCGCTGCGCGCCGTGCTGTCCACCGTCCTCGCCCACGCCACCCCGGCGACCGGCTGAGCCACGCCCCAGCCGCCCCGGTGGCGGACGAGGGAATGCGTGGCGATTCCGGCACGCCGTCTGACCTGCGCTGACACACTCGGCCGGTGGGTGGCGGCGACCGGTGGCGCAAGGGGCTCGGGCCCGCGGCCCGCGTCGCCCCGGCCACCCGGGTGGACAAGTTCGAGATCTTCTTCGACCTCGTCTTCGTCGTGTCCTTCTTCATCATCACGCGCGCCACCGCGGCGAACGTGACCGTGCGGGAACTGCTGCACGCGCTGCTGGTACTCGCCGTGCTCTGGTGGTGCTGGGTGGTGCACAGCGCGGTCGCCGCCCGGCTGCGTCTGGGCGAGGGCTTCGTGCCGATCCTCATGGTGATCGGCATGGTCGCGTTGTTCACGTTCGCGCTGGCGCTGCCCCAGACCTTCGGCGACCTGCGTCAGGGCAGCGCCGGCCCGATGCTGGTGACGGTCAGCTACGTGGTGATCCGGATCGTGCACACGGCGCTCTACTGGTACGCCACCCGGGGCGACCCACCGGCGCGGCGCAAGGTGTGGGTGTTCGCGCCGGAGGTGCTGCTCTCGACCTCCCTGCTGCTGGTGGCAGCGCTGCTGCCGCCGCGGGTCGACCCGGAGGTCGGACCCTGGCTGCGCGACGGACTCTGGATCGCGGTCGTGGTCATCCAGTACAGCAGCGGCCTGCTGGCCGGCACCGACGGCTGGAAGATCACCTCCGCCGAGCACTGGACCGAGCGGTACGACCTGATCCTGATCATCGCGCTGGGTGAGTCGGTCATCTCGGTCGGTGTCGGCGGCAACCTGCTCGGCAAGGCGGTGACCTGGCCGGCCATCCCGGCGGCGATCTTCGGGATCCTGTTCGTCGCGGCGCTCTGGTGGGCGCACTTCGACATGATCGGGCCGGCCGCCCGGATCGCGTTGCACGCGGCGCAGGGCCACCCCCGGGTGGCGATGGCCCGCGACGCGTACGCCTACCTCTACCTGCCCATGATCGCCGGGGTGATCCTGTTCGCGATCGGCGCCGAGGAGCTGGTGCGGACCGTCACCGACCCGGTGGGCGGCAGCATGGAGCGGGGTCACGGGCCGGCGGTGCCGCTGCTCTTCGGCGGGGTGATGATCTACTTCGCCGCGAACATGGCGTTCCAGTGGCGCACGCTGCGGACCCTGTCCTGGACCCGGGTCGGCGCGCTGGCCGCGCTCGCGGTCGCGCTGCCCTTCGGTCGGCACCTGCCGGCACTGGGGGCGCTGGGTCTGCTCACCGTGATCTGCGTGGCCCTGGTCGCGGTCGAACTGGTGGTGTTCGCCGACGCCCGGGCCGCGCTGCGGCGCACGGTCCACCAGGAGAAGATCAGCGCGGAGGAGAGCGAGGCCGCCTGGCGGGCGCGCTGGCACGACGGCAGGTCGGAGTGACCTGACACGTTCTTGACTCAGGCCCTAGAGTCTCCGCGTGATCGAGATCGCCACCGAGGTCGACCTGTTCCACCCGCCCGCCCGGATCTGGCGGGCGCTGACGGAACAGGCGCTGCTGGCCAAGTGGTTCGTCGAGAGCACCCCGCAGGCCGACCGCTGGGTGCTGGCGTCCGCGGCGCTGCCCGGTTACGACGCCGACACCGAGGTGGAGGTGGTCGAGCTGCGGACCCCGGAACGGCTGGTGGTCCGCTGCCGGGAGGCCGACCGGGCCACCCGCCTGGCCTGCGATCTGACCGCCACCGCGCACGGCACCCGCCTCTCCGTGCGCGAGGTGCTGGAGGAGGGCGACTGGGACGCCGACGCCCGCGCCGAGCAGCACGAGCAGGCGCTGACCGGGCGTCTGCCGGCGATCCTCGACTGGCTCGCCTTTCAGGCTGTCGACCTGCGCCGGGCCGAGGGCGGGCTGACCGCCGAGCTGCCGGTGGTCCGGCTGCTGGGCGAGGCGTCGGGCCGGTCCCGGCGACGTCGCACGCTGGTGGCCGCCGGCGTGGTGACGGTGCTCGCCGGCGTCGCCGGGGCGGTGCTGTGGGCGGTGCGGCCCACGCCTCCCGCGCCGGCCGCGCCCGCGGTGTCCGCGCCGCCGCTGGTCATGCCCTCCCCCACCGCCGCCGCCGCGCGCCCCACGAGCGCCCGACCCACGCCGAGCGCCAGCCGCCGGAGTCCCTCACCGTCGCCGTCCGCGTCCCGCTCCCCCAGCCGTACGCCGAGCCCTGCGCCACCGGCCGTGATCCCGCTGACCGCGACGTACGAGACGGTCAACGACCGGGTCTTCGGCTACCGGGGCGAGGTGGTGCTGGCCAACCCCGGCCCGACGGCCCGGCCGCAGTGGACGGTGACCGTGGCGCTCGGCGACGGCGCCACGCTGGGCTCGGTCAGCGGTGCCGAGGCGGCGCAGGACGGCGCCGTGGTCACGTTCACCGGCGACGCGCTGCCGGCCGGCGGTTCGACCACCATCCGCTTCGACGTCCGCGATCCCGACCCTCTGCACGACGGCCCGGAGAGCTGCGCGGTTGACACCACCCCCTGCGCCACCTCCTGACCGCACGCATCGATCGACGTCATGTCATCGACGTTCACCCATTGAGCCGATGGGAGCGCTCCCGTAGCATGGGCGAACGCGGCTGTTAACGCTCACAACACAATTACCCCGACGAATGCGTGGAGCCGCCACCACCACAGGAGGGTCCATCATGCCCCGATCGAGAACGGTCAATGCCGCAGTGGCGTCAGCCGGCGCCGTGCTGCTCGCGTCCACGGGAATCGCCGTGGCACTGCCGGCCGGCGCGGCCGCCGCCGGCTGCTCCGTGGCCTACACCGTCCCGTCCCAGTGGCAGGGCGGCTTCGGCGCCAACGTCACCATCACCAACCTCGGCGACCCCGTGTCGAGCTGGACGCTCACCTGGTCCTACGCCGCCGGCCAGACCGTCACCCAGGCCTGGAACGCCACCGTCACCCAGAACGGCGCCGCCGTCACCGCCCGCAACGTCGCCTACAACGGCTCCATCCCCACCAACGGCACCACCTCGTTCGGCTTCAACGGCGCCTGGACCAGCAGCAACCCCACCCCCACCAGCTTCGCCCTCAACGGCGTCACCTGCACCGGCGGCACCACCACCCCGACCACATCACCCACCACCTCGCCGACCGCCTCGCCGACGCCGACGACGACGCCACCCGGCACGTGCAACCTGCCGTCGAGTTACCGCTGGAGTTCGACCGGTCCGTTGGCGAACCCGCGGTCGGGTTGGGTGTCGTTGAAGGACTTCACGGTCGCTCCGTACAACGGTCGGCATCTGGTCTACGCGACGACGCACGACTACGGGTCGTCGTGGGGGTCGATGAACTTCGGGTTGTTCAGCAACTGGTCGGAGATGGCCTCGGCGAGTCAGAACGCCATGTCGCAGGGCACCGTCGCGCCGACGTTGTTCTACTTCGCTCCGCGCAGCATCTGGGTCCTGGCCTACCAGTGGGGTCCGACCGCGTTCTCCTACAAGACCTCGAGCGACCCGACCAACCCCAACGGCTGGTCGTCGGCGCAGCCGCTGTTCACCGGCAGCATCTCCGGCTCCGGCACCGGCCCGATCGACCAGACGCTGATCGCCGACGAGCAGAACATGTACCTGTTCTTCGCCGGTGACAACGGCAAGATCTACCGGGCCAGCATGCCGATCGGGAACTTCCCCGGCAGCTTCGGCTCGACCTACACCACGATCATGAGCGACTCGACGAACAACCTCTTCGAAGCCGTCCAGGTCTACAAACTGCAGGGCCAGACCCGCTACCTGATGATCGTCGAGGCGATCGGGGCGCAGGGCCGCTACTTCCGCTCCTTCACCGCGACCAGCCTCAACGGCTCCTGGACCCCGCAGGCGGCGACCGAGAGCAACCCGTTCGCCGGCAAGGCCAACAGCGGCGCCACCTGGACCAACGACATCAGCCACGGCGAGCTGATCCGTACCAGCGCCGACCAGACCTTCACCGTCGACCCCTGCAACCTGCAACTGCTCTACCAGGGCCGCGCCACCAACTCCGGCGGCGACTACGGCCTGCTGCCCTACCGCCCCGGCCTGCTCACCCTCCAACGCTGACGGTTCGGGAGAGATCCGATGAGAAGACTCAGCGCACCTCGTACCGCACTGGTCACGGCCGGGACCGTCCTACTGGCGTCGGCCGCCGCGGCGGTGGCGGTGCCGGCCGGGGCGGCAGCCGCCGGCTGTTCCGTGACCTACGCCGTGTCCTCGCAGTGGCAGGGCGGCTTCGGCGCCAACGTCACCATCACCAACCTCGGCGACCCCGTGTCGAGCTGGACGCTCACCTGGTCCTACGCCGCCGGCCAGACCGTCACCCAGGCCTGGAACGCCACCGTCACCCAGAACGGCGCCGCCGTCACCGCCCGCAACGTCGCCTACAACGGCTCCATCCCCACCAACGGCACCACCTCGTTCGGCTTCAACGGCGCCTGGACCAGCAGCAACCCCACCCCCACCACCTTCGCCCTCAACGGCGTCACCTGCACCGGCGGCACCACCACCCCGACCACATCACCCACCACCTCACCCCCGCCGTCGCCGACGCCGACGTCGTCGCCGTCCACGCCGCCGCCGGGCGGGCCGGCGGACATCACGGTGAACACCGGCACGACCTACCAGACGGTCGACGGGTTCGGGGCGGCGGTGTCGATCTGGGGCGGCGCCTGGTCCACGGCCGAGACGCAGACGCTGGTCGGGCTCGGCCCCAACCAGCTCGGTCTGTCCATCGTGCGCACCGGGCTCTCGCCGGTGTCCAGCGAGTGGGCGACGCAGGTGAGCGCGCTGAGGACGGCCAAGTCGTACGGGTCGAACGTGAAGATCATGGCGTCGCCGTGGACGGCGCCGGCGGCCTGGAAGACGAACAACAGCCGGATCAACGGCGGCAAGCTGAGGCCCGAGTACTACGACGACTACGCCAACCACCTCAACAGCTACGTGCAGTACATGCGCAACCAGGGCGTGACGATCGACGTCACCTCGGTGCAGAACGAGCCGGACTGGCACCCGGACTACGACTCGATGGACTGGAGTGGCACCGAACTCCAGACGTTCGTCCGGGAGCAGGGCGCCAAGGTGCAGAACACCAAGCTGATGGTCGCCGAGGCGGTGAACCTCAACTACGGCTACACCGACCCGACGCTCAACGACGCGGCGGCCCGCAACAACATCGGCTACATCGGCGGCCACCTCTACGGCACCGAGGCCGCCGGCCGGCTGAAGCCCTACCCGCTGGCGCAGCAGTACCAGAAGCCGGTCTGGATGACCGAGTGGAACCTGCACGAGGCCGACGGCGGCGGCTCGAACATCTGGGGCAACCCGGCCAACGCCACGGTCTGGAACGAGACGCTGGACGACATCATGCGCACCGTGCACAGGTCGATGGAGTCCAACTGGAGCGCCTACGTCTGGTGGTACGGCAAGCGCTACTACTCGTTCATCGGTGACGGCGAGTCCGCGTACGGCACGGTGGCCGGCGCGCCGCTCAAGCGGGGGTACGCGTTCGCCCAGTACGCCAAGTACGTGCGCCCCGGCTACCAGCGGGTGGGCCTGACCAAGAGTTCCAAGGCGTCGCCCCTGGAGGTGACCGCCTACTCCGGCGACGGGAAGGTGACCCTGGTGATCCTCAACCGGTCCACCAGCGCGGTGAACAACGCGGTCGTCCAGGCGCCGCAGAACGTCAGCCGCGCCGAGTACGTGGCCACGTCGCAGAACGCCAGCGCGGCGAGCCAGCCGGTCGGCGTGAACGGCAACCAGGTCACGGTGAACGTCGGCGCGCGGAGCATCTCCACCGTCGTGCTCACCCTCTGACAGGGGACAGGACAAAGGGCGGGGGCGGCCGGATCGGCCGCCCCCGCTCGTCGCGCCGGACTAACTGGCGTACGTCTCGAACTCGCCGACTCTCGGCGTACCGCCGGAGCTGTTGATCCTGAAGTTGATCTTCTTCAGTGAGGTCGCGCCGAAGGTGATCTGGCCGGCCCCGCTGCCGGAGGCGAGCACCGCGCCGGTGTCGTTGTTGACCAGCTGCCACGACCCGATCGAACCCGAGGTGCCGGACGGCTCACGGATGACCACGCGGGACACCGTGGTGGCCGAGCCCCACTTGATCGAGACGGTGCCGGTCGACCCGGCCGGCGACCAGTACGTGCCGAGGTTGCCGTCGCGGACGTTGCCGTAGCTGGTGCCGTCGGCCTTGCTGGACCCGTCGGCGCCGGCGCCGGAGGCGAGGCTCAGGTTCGTTCCGCCGCTCGGGGGCGGGGTGGTCGTCGGCGGCGGGGTCGTCGGCGCGGGCGTGGTCGGGGCCGGGGTGGTCGGCGTCGGCGTCTGCGGCGAGCAACTGCCGTTCGACACCTTCAGGCCGGTGTTGGCGCCGGCCGTCTGCCGGACGATGTCCGGCACGCAGCTCGCCCCGTCGAGACGGTACGAGTAGGGGATGCCGACCGTGGTGGTGGACGTCGGGTTCGGCCCCGCCGGGTAGTTCTCGTTGCCGGTGGCCGACCAGGTCACGTTGTCGAAGATGTTGCCGGCGACCTGCCAGCTGCCGCGCTCGTTGGTGTAGAACGTGCCCAGGACGTCCTTGGAGTTGCGGAAGTAGTTGTTCTCCACCTTCGCCCGGGCCCCGGCGCGGGAGTTGATGCCGGACTCGCGCAGGCCGGTGTAGTGGTTGTTGAACATGTGGGCGACGCCGCCGCGCAGCAACGGCGTACGGGAGTCGATGTTCTCGTAGAGGTTGTGCTCGAACGTGACGAAGCCGTTCGAGCGGTCGCTCTCGCTCGACCCGATGAGACCGCCGCGGCCGGAGTTGCGCAGGATGCTGTAGGACAACGTCACGTACTGGGTGTCGTCCTTCATGTCGAACAGGCCGTCGTAGCCCTCCGACTCCCCGCCCGACGCCTCCAGCGTGACGTGGTCGACCCAGACGTTGCGGACCGTGCTCTCCATGCCGATGGCGTCACCACCGTTGGAGGTGGGCGATCCCGACTTCTTGACGTTCCGCACCGTCACGTTCTGGATGATGATGTTGCGGGAGTCGCGGATGTGGATGCCGAGCTGGTCGAAGACGGCGCCGCTGCCCACCCCGACGATGGTGACGTTGCTGATCTGCTTCAGCTCGATCACGCCGTCGGCGGTGTTGCAGCTCGACCCGGACACCTTGCTGGTGTTGCCGTGGTTGATCGTTCCGGTGACCTCGATGACGATCGGGGTGCTGCTGCTGGCCCGGCCGCACAGCGCCGCGTGGATCGCGGTGCCCGTGGTGGCGCGGACGGTCTGGCCTCCCGCGCCGCCGGTCGTGCCACCGTTCTGGGTGGCGTAGCCGGTGGCGGCGCCGACCGCCGCCGACGCCTGCGGGCTCGGCAGGGCCACGGCGACGGCGATCCCGACGATCGCCGTCGCCAGTGTCGCGTGGAGTCGCAGCGCGACTGGTCTTCTCATGTCGCCTCTTCTCGTTTCGAGCATGCGGGAATTGCCGCGCAACGGCGGCATTCAGGGAAAGGAAACAATGGGAGCCGCGACGCGATCAGGCGCGTCGCCGGCGGCTGTCGTTCATCTGCGATGCCCGGCTCGCCTATGAAACATCGATGTAACGCGATCGTATGAAAGCGCTTTCGCCGAGGGCAAGAGATATCGTTTGCAGGTTTTTTGCACCGCGTGCTCCGGGGGTGGACCCGCGGCGAACCACTTGACGAGCCCGATGGTAAGTCGTAGCTTACCGTTCGTGGTGACTTACCGGGTGGAGGACGGGTGGGACGCCCTGGGCGACCCGACCCGGCGGGCGATCGTCGCGTGCCTCGCGGAGCGACCGAAGGCGGTCGGCGAACTGGCCGCGCTGCTGCCGGTCAGCCGGCCGGCCGTGTCGCAGCACCTGCGGGTACTGAAGGACGCCGGTCTGGTGACCGACCAGACGGCGGGCACGCGGCGCGTCTACCGGCTCAATCCCGCGGGCGTGGCCGCGTTACGGGATCAGCTCGACACCTACTGGAGTCGGGCGTTGGAGGGCTTCCGGGACGCCGTCGAGCGTCCCGACGAGGAGGAATCATGAGTGGCACGGATGCGGTGGTGCGGCGGCAGATCGTGGTCCACGCGCCGGTCGAGCGGGCGTTCGCGATCTTCACGGAACGGTTCGGTGACATCAAGCCGAAGGAGCACAACCTGCTGGGGTCGCCGATCGTGGAGACCGTGTTCGAACCGAAGGTCGGTGGACACATCTACGACCGCGGCGAGGACGGCAGCGCGTGCGCCTGGGCCCGGGTCCTCGTCTTCGAGCCGCCGGACCGGGTCGTGTTCAGCTGGGACATCGGTCCGACGTGGCAGGTCGACCAGGATCCGGACCACGCCAGCGAGGTCGAGATCCGGTTCGTCGCCGAGACGCCGCAGCGGACCCGGGTCGAGTTGGAGCACCGCAACCTGGACCGGCACGGTCCGGGCTGGGAGTCGGTTCGCGACGGCGTCGCCGACGACCGGGGCTGGCCGCTCTACCTGGACCGCTACGCCGGCCTGTGCACCGAGGTCGGATAGCCTCGCCGGCCGGTCCGATCCCGATCGGGCCGGCCGGCGAGGGGGGTGTCAGTCCCGGACGACCCGTGCGGGGGACGGGTGTGGCGTCGCGGCGCCTCGGGTGCGCTGGATGAGCACGACGCAGGCCAGCACCGCCCCGGCCGCGACGACCGCGCCGGCCGTGACCGCCTCGCCGAGCAGCAGTGCCGACCAGAGCAGCGTGAGCACCGGCTGGGCGAGCTGGATCTGACCGACCGAGGCGATGCCGCCCCGGGCCAGTCCGGCGTACCAGGCGAAGAACCCGAGGAACATCGAAACCACGGTGAGGTAGCCGAACGCAGACCAGGCCGCGACGCCGGCCTGCGGCCGGTCGGCGATCGCGGCCACCGCCGTGACCGGCGCGGTGACCGGCAGCGAGAGCAGCAACGCCCAGCAGATCGTGCGGGCGCCGCCGAGTTCCCGGGCCAGCACGCCGCCCTCGGCGTACCCGAGGCCGCAGAGCACCACGGCGGCGAGCAGGAACAGGTCGGCCGGGGACAACGCGCCGCGCATCGCGCCGCCGGTGGCGAGGAACGCGAGCACCAGCGCCAGCCCGGCGGCGCTGGCCAGCCAGAACAGGAGCGGCGGACGTTCACCGGCCCGGAGCACCGCGAACGTCGCCGTCATCGCGGGCAGCACGGTGACCACGACCGCGCCGTGCGCGGAGGTCTGCGTGGTCAGGGCGAGCGAGGTGAACAGCGGGAAGCCGACCACGACGCCGAGCGCGACGACCGACAGTCGACGCCACTGGCGGCGACCGGGCCACGGGGCGCCGGTCAACCACAGGTACGCCCCGGCGAGCAGCGCCGCGCCGACGGCCCGTCCGAACGCGACGAACCACGGGTCCAGTTCGTGCACGGCGACGCGGGTGGTCGGCAGCGACATGCTGAACGCGAGCACGCCCAGCGCGCCGAGGGCGACCCCGGCGCCCGGTCTGACCGTTACCGTCGCGGGCACGGTAGCGCTACTCTGTCTTGTCATGAATGATGGTAGCGCTATCGACCGGGTCGTCCAGCACCTGCGGGGGCTGGTGACGGCGAGCGCTCCCGGCGCGCAACTGCCCTCGGTGCGGGAACTGACCGCCCACCACCGCGTCTCCCCGGTGACCGTCGCCGAGGCGACCCGGCGACTGGTCGCGGACGGGCTGGTGGAGACCCGCTCCGGTCGCGGCTCGTTCGTCGCCGCCCGGCGCGCCGATCCGCCCCGCGCGGACCTGTCCTGGCAGACCGTGGCGCTGGGGTCGCGGCCGGCCGGCGAGGAGGAGATGCAGGCGCTCCTGGCGTTGCCGCCCGCCGGGACCCTCGCGCTGACCGGTGGCTACCTCGACCCTGACCTCCAACCCGCCGCCGCGCTCGGTGCCGCGCTCGCCCGCGCCGCCCGGCAACCCGCGGCGTGGCAACGCGGCCCGGTGGAGGGGCGCGCCGACCTGCGGGCCTGGTTCGCCCGTGCGGCCGGCGGCGGCCTGCGCGCCGAGGACATGGTGATCTGCCCCGGCGGGCAGGCCGCGCTCTCCTCCACCCTCCGGGCGCTCAGCACGCCCGGCGACACCCTGCTGGTCGAGTCCCCCACCTACCTGGGCGCGCTCGCCGCCGCGCGCGCCGCCGGGCTGCGGGTGGTGCCGGTGCCCGCCGACTCGGACGGGGTACGCCCCGACCAGCTCGCCGCCGCGTTCGCCCGCACCGGCGCCCGGTTGTTCTACTGCCAGCCGCTGCACGCCAACCCGCACGGCGCGACCCTGGCACCCGCGCGGCGCGCCGCGGTCGCCGAGGCGGTCCGCGACGCGGGCGCGTTCCTCGTCGAGGACGACTACGCCCGCGACCTGACCATCGACGGCGAGGCGCCGCCCCCGCTGGCCGCCGACGACCCGGACGGGCACGTCGTCTACCTGCGGTCGCTGACCAAGCCGGTCGCGCCCGGCTTGCGCATCGCCGCGCTGGGCGCGCGCGGTCCGGCCGGCGCCCGGCTGCGTGCCGCCCGCCTGCTCGACGACCTCTTCGTCGCCGGGCCGCTGCAACAGGCCGCGCTGGAGTTCCTCACCGCGCCGGCCTGGGACCGGCACCGTCGTGCGCTGCGCACCGAGCTGCGGGCCCGCCGCGAGGCGCTGCTCGCGGCCCTGGACCGGCACCTGCCGTCGCTGGCCCCACGCGACGTGCCCCGGGGTGGCCTGCACCTGTGGGTCCGGCTGCCCGACGGCACCGACGACGTCGCGGTGACCACGGCCGCCGCCGCGGCGGGCGTCACCGTCTTCCCCGGCCGCCCCTGGCACGCCGCCGAACCCCCGGCCCCGCACCTGCGCCTCACCTACGCCGCCGCCCCACCGGCCCTGATGGACGAGGCGGTCCGCCGCCTCGCCACCGCCCTCCCCCACTGAGCAGACCTCACACCCCCCGATCTTGCAGTTGCACACCCCCGATACCGGGCGCAGTCCGGCATTCCACGAGCCGAAAGTGCAAGATCGCGGGAAGGGGGGCGGGCGTGGCGGGGCCGCCGGGGAGGTGTCTCCCCGGCGGCCCTTGGTCGGCGTGGTCAGTTGCGGGTGATGGTGAATGTGCTGGTGGTGTTCTTGATGTCCTGGGCGTTGTCGGTCAGGCGCAGGTTGGTGAAGGTGGCCGCGCCGACCGCGGGGCCCTGACCGGCCTCGGGCATCTCGTTGACCCAGATGCCGAAGCCGGACTTGGCGTCGAACGCGTCACCGCTGCGCCGCGCCCCGGAGATCGAGACGTTGGTCAGCACGGTGTCGGTGATCGGGTTCTCCGGCTGGCTGCCGGTGTACTTGGTCTGGAACATGATCCCCGAGTACGTCGGATCGACGATGTCCACGTCGCTCACCCGGATGCCGCGGAACTCCTTGGACGCGGAGAACAGCCACATCGCCGGGAACGTCTGCGCGCCCCAGAAGTGCCCGCCCGAACGGATCAGCGAGATGTTCTCGAACCGGGTGGGCGGGCTGGCGCCGAACCCGACGAACGGGTAGCCGAAGTCCAGCGAGCTGATGGTGATGCCCGAGTACGTCAGCTGGTCGGCGATGTAGAGGTTGCGGAACACATTGTCGTAGCCGCCGTACACGGCGATGCCGGCCGCCCGCCAGGTCAGCGTCGCGGTCAGGTTCTCGAACACGTTGCCGTGGTTGCCGCCGGAACCGCCCTGGTCGGTGGCGGAGAACAACGCGAACGCGTCATCGCCGTTGGAGCGGCCCTCCGAGTTGGTGACCAGGGCGTTGGTGCTGCCGTTGGTCATGTTCACCGCGTCGGCGAAGGTGTTGCGGAACCGGCTGTCCCGGATGGTCAGCCCGTCCACGCTCACCCCCCAGTAGGCGCAGACGGTGTGCTCGACCCAGACGCTGTCCAACGTGAGGTTGTCCACGTCCTTCAGCTCGCCCCACACCTTGCCCGGACCGTCGATCCGGTTGGTGTAGTTGCCGAAGAAGGCGAGGTGGGAGAAGGTCGCCCCGCTGGCCGAGGACTCCACCCGGAAGCCCGCGTCGGTGTTCTGCTGGTTCGTCGGGGTCTGGAAGCGGGTGTACCACATGCCCGCTCCGACGACCTTCACCGCCTTGCCGTACACCTGGAGCTTCTGTGCGGTCTCGTAGGTGCCGGCGGGCAGGTAGACGCCGACCAGTGTGCCGGTGGTGTCCATCCGGACCGCGTCGAGCGCGTTCTGCACGTCGGCGTGGCTGAACCCGGTCGGCACCTTGTAGCGCGTCGGGTCCGGGTTGGCCCGGGGCGACACCAGCTCGGTGTTGACGAAGTCGATCGCGTACGTGGTGCTGTTCGCCGGGTCCTTCTGGAGCCGGATCCGGCTGCCCGCCGGGACGGTGGAGTTGAGCAGCACGTTCGCCTCGTCGTACAGGTGCCGGGGTGCGCCCGCGCTCGGCGAGTCGCTCGGGCCGGCCTCGGCGCCGTAGAGCCAGATGTGCTTCGAGGTGAGGCTGATCGGCTTGTGCAGCACCCCGTTGACGTAGACGTTCAACGTCGAGTCGATCCCGCCGCCGCCCGCGGCGTCCGGGATGGAGAAGCGGGTGACCAGGGCGTTCGCGGCCGACCTGGTGGTCCACTCGACGTACGCGCCGGTGGTGTTGAGGGTGACCGCCCGCCGGCCGGACGCCTCGCCGGCCAGGTCCCCGATCGTGCGGTTGGGGCCGATCACCTGCGCGCCGCCGCCGACCGAGCCGTCCTCGGCCTCGTACATGTCGTAGCCCAGGTCGGCCCCGCGACCGACGAACAGCGCGCGGTCGCTGGTGTTGTTCTGCCGCTTCACCGGCAGCTCGTTGGCGTCGTCGGCGAGCACCACCCGGACGGTGTACCGGCCGTTGGCGGCGGTCCAGGTGCCGAGCGACACCGGACCGGCGGTGGCCCCGGCGGCGATCGTGCCGGAGTACGCGCCGGTCAGCGTGCGGACCACGGAGCCCGAGTCGTTGAGCACGGTGAGCGTGATGCCGTGCGACCCGCTCGCCGAGGCGATCGTGCCCTGGTTGCGCAGCGTCACCGCGAAGCTGACCGTGGCGCCGGCGGCCGGCGTCCCCGGCGACCAGGTCACCGCGGACGCGACCAGGTCGGAGCTGGCCACCGGGCTGACCGTCAACGCGGTCGGGTTGGTCCAGGAGTTGTTCGCCTCGTTCTGCTCGATCACCGCGTTCGACTCGTCGACCTTCGCGGTGAGCTGGTAGCTGCCGGCGTTGCGCGCGCCGATGCTCGCCGAGACGGTGCTCGACGCGCCGGCCGCGAGCGCGCCGACGGCGGCGGTGCCGACCTTCGTCGTACCCAGGTAGAGGTTGACGTTGGTGGCGACGGACGCCGCGCTGCCGGCGTTGCGCACGGTGGCCGACAGGGTGATCGCGTCGGTCTCCACCGGGGCGGACGGAGAGGCGGTCAGGGCGGTGACGGTGAGATCCGGGTTGGGTGCCGGGACGCCGATCACCTGGAACTCCGCGACCTGGCCGTTGGACGAGCCGGAGTTCGCGGTGAACTGGAGCCGGACGTCCGCGGCGGTGGCCGAGACCGGGACGGTCACGGTGTTGCTGCTGTTGGGGTTGAAGGAGTAGGTGGCGGAGGCGACCAGGCTGGTGAACCCGGAGGCGGACTGCTCCCGGCCGAGCACCTGGAACGTCTGGGTGCGCGCGCCCCAGGCCGGGTCCGGGTTGAGCTTCACCACGACCGCGCTGATGCTCGCGTTGGCGCCCAGCGCGACGGTGAGCGTGCTCGGGTACGTGCCCGGCGCACCCTCCCAGTAGGTGGTGACGTCGTTGTCGACGGCGTTGGCGGCGTTGAACACGTGCACCACGGACGAGGCGGTGGCCGGCTTGCCGACCGCCAGGTTGGTGCCGCCGGTGGTGCTGCCGGTACGGGTGACCGTGTTGCTGTTCGCCGACACGTTCCCGGCCGCGTCGCGGGCCCGCACGTGGTAGGAGACGGTGGCGCTGTCCGGCTGGCTGTCGGTCCAGGTGAGCGTGGAGCCGCTCACGGTGGTGCGCAGCGACCCGTTGGCGTAGACCTCGTAGCCGCTGACGCCGACGTTGTCGGTCGACGCGGTCCAGGTCAGCCGGATCTGCCCGCTCGCCGGCTGGGTGTAGGCGAGGTTGGCGGGCGCGGTGGGCGCGGTCGTGTCGCCGGTGTTGCCGGCGCGGGTGACCGTGTTGCTGTTCGCCGACACGTTGCCGGCGGCGTCCCGGGCCCGCACGTGGTAGGACACGGTGGTCCCGGCCGGCTGGGTGTCGGTCCAGGTGAGCGTGGTGCCGCCGACGCTGGTGCGCAGCACGCCGTTGGCGTAGACGTCGTAGCCGGTGACGCCGACGTTGTCGCTGGACGCGGTCCAGGTGAGCCGGACCTGGTCGGTGGCCGGCTCGGTGAACGCCAGGCTCCCCGGCGCGGTCGGCGCCTGGGTGTCCCCGGTCGCCGGGCCGTATATCTCCAGCTCGGAGAGCTGCCCGGCGGGCCAGGCGCTGTTCGCGGTGAACAGCAGCCGCAGGTAGCGGGTGGACGCGGTGGGCACGGTGACGGTGACCGTGTTGCCGGCGGCGGGGTCGAACGCGTACGACGCGGACCCGACCAGGGTGCCGAACGAGGAGCCGGTGGTGCTGCCCTGCACGGTCAGCGTCTGGTTGCGCGCGCCCCAGCCGGTGGGCAGCCGCAGCACCAGCCGGTTGACGCTGGTGGCGGCGCCCAGGTCGGCCTGGATCCACTGCGGGAACGCGTTGTTCGGGCTCTCCCAGTAGGTGGCCGCGTTGCCGTCGTTGGCGTTGCCGGCGGCGTACACGTCGGAGTGGCCGCTCTCGGTCATGGTCTTACCGAGCGCCAGGTTGGTCGACGAGGAGGCGGTGCCGTAGACCTCCAGCTCGGCGAGTTGGGCGGCGGCCCAGCCGGTGTTCGCGGTGATCACGACCCGCAGGTAGCGGGCGTCGGTGGCGGAGAAGCCGAGCGTCACGGTGTTTCCGGCGGCCGGGCTGAACGACCGGGCGGCGGACGCGACGACCGTGGCGAAGCCGCTGCCGTCGGCGCTGGCCTGCACGGACAGCGTCTGGCTGCGCGCCTCCCAGGCGGCCGGCAGCTTGAGCACCACCTGGTCGACGGCGCGGCTGGTGCCGAGGTCGACCTGGGCCCACTGGGGCAGCGTGCCGCTGCTCTCCCAGTAGCTGCCCTGGTTGCCGTCGGTGAGGTTGGCCGCGACGTAGGGGCCGTTGACGCTGCTGGCGGTGGCGGTGCGGCCGGCGGCGAGGTTCGGGCCGCCGGCGGCCAGGGCCGGTGGGGCCGGCGCCGCGGTGACGGCCAGGCCGACCGCGGCGAGCACCGCGACGACTCTGGTACGGAGTCTGGACATGGTGGACGGACACCTTCTTCCGGGGGAGGTGGAGAGGCGTTGACGGGGGTGTTGGGGGGTGTGGTGCGGCGGGGACCCGGGGCGGGTCCCCGCCGCGCCGGTCAGGAGGCGTAGACCTCGAACTCGGACAGCTGGCCGGCCGGCCAGCCGGTGTTGCCGGTGAAGGTCAGCCGCACGTAGCGGCGGTCGCCGGAGGGCAGCGCGATCGACACGCTGTTGCCGCCCGCCGGGTCGAACGTGTACCCGGCCGCCGCCTTGAGGGTGGCGAACGACGAGCCGTCGGTGGAGCCGAGCACGGCCACCGTCTGGGTGCGGGTCTGCCAGGCCGTCGACGGCGGCAGCTTGAGCACCACCCGGGACACCGTGCGGGCGCTGCCCAGGTCGACGGTGACCGACTGGGGGAACGCGTTGTTGGCGCTTTCCCAGTAGGTGGTGGCGTTGCCGTCGACCGTGTTGCCGGCGCCGTAGACGTCGGCGTGGCTGGTCTCGGCGACCGGCCGCCCGGCGGCGAGGTTGCCGGTGGGGGGCGCGGTGGTGGTCGGCGGGGTGGTGGTGGGCGGCGGGGTGGTCGTCGTGCCGTCGCCGTACACCTCCAGCTCGGAGAGCTGGGCCGCCGGCCAGCCGGTGTTGCCGGTCGCGGTGACCCGGACGTACCGGCGGGCGCCGGACGGCAGCGCGATCGACACGCTGTTGCCGGCCGCCGGGTCGAACACGCGGCCCGCCGACGCGGCGAGCGTGCTGTACGAGGAGCCGTCGGTGGAGCCGAGCACGGACAGCGTCTCGGTGCGGCGCTCCCAGCCCGCCGGGAGCTTGAGCACCACCCGGTCGACGGTGCGCGACGCGCCCAGGTCGACCGTCAGCGACTGCGGGAACGCGTTGTTGGCGCTCTCCCAGTAGCTGGCCGCGTTGCCGTCGACCGCGTTGCCGGCCGCGTACGTCTGGTTGACGCTGGTGGCGGTCGCCGGCCGGCCCAGGGCCAGGTTCCCGCCGGTGGGCGGCGGGGTGGTCGGGGGCGTGCTGGTCGGCGGCGTCGTGGTCGGGGGCGCGGTGGTCGGGGGCACGCTCGTGGGCGGCGGGCTGGACGGCCCGTTGCCCCACTGCGGCTGCGGCCACGGCCCGCAGTACGGGGTGGACGTGTACCAGCCGGAGTTGCCGGCGCCCTGGGTGATCTGGAAGCCGCTGCCGACGCAGTTGTGCATCGGGTTGGCCTGGGCGATGTTGGTGGCCCGCACGTTCGTGAAGCTGACCTGGCTGGGCGCCTGGACCTGGAGCGCGTACGTGCCCGCCCCGTCGATCCGGACGTTGCTGAACGAGATCCCGCTGGTCTGCCCCTCGATCCAGTGCAGCGCCGCGTAGGAGCTGTCCAGGATGTCGGTGTCGGTGACGTTGATCGCCGCGCCCTGGATCGGCTCGTTGAGCGCGGAGAACCAGATCGCGCCCACCCCGAACTGCCAGTTGTAGTCGGAGTTGCCGTTGCGGATCAGCGTGTTGCGGGCGACCGTGATGGTGCCCGCGACGGCCGTCGACCCGGTGACGCCGGGATAGCGGTTCGCCACGTGGATGCCGCCGCCGTTGGTCACCGAGTCGGCGGTCACGTTGTCGGCGATGGTGATGTCGCGCCCGCCGTACGTGACCAGGTGGTTCGCCAGGACCGTCACGCCGATGGTGTTGTGGGTGAAGGAGTTGCCGACATTTGGCACGCTCTGCGCCCACATGGCCAGCGCGTCGTCGCCGGTGTTGCGGACGAACGTGTTGGTCACCGTGGAGTTGGTGACGCCCCAGTGGAAGTTCACCCCGTCGGCGGTCTGGTCGAGGATGCGGCTGTTGCGGATGGTGAAGTTGTCCATCGGGCCGTCCATCCAGGCGCCGACCTTGGTGTGCTGCAACCAGAGGTTGTCCACCACCGAGTTCGTCATCGCGCCGCCGAGCGCGTTGACCTGGTCCTCGTCGACGCGCTCGCGGATGTCGCCGATGATGGCGAAGTCCCGCAGCGTGACGTTGCGGCTGGGGCCGCCGGCCTCGTGCGAGCGGATCTCACCGGAGTAGCCGCCGCCCGGCACGTACTTGCCGTAGATGCCGGCGGCGCGCTTGCGGTCGGTGGGGTGCCGGCCGCCGAGCACCGAGTACCACGGCCCGGCGCCGCGCAGCGTCACGCCGTCGACCACCACGTGGTCCCAGAGCGTGAACGTGCCGGAGGGGATCCACACCGCCTTCCCCTGCGCCTTGCCGGCGTCCACCGCGGCCTGGAACCTCGCGGTCGAGTCGGTGGCCCCGGTCGGGTCCGCGCCGAAGTCGGTGACCACGTCCAGCACGCCGGACGGCTTGCTGATCGGCGCGCCGACCAGCTCGAAGTCGGCCAGGTCGATGGTGAACGTGGGCGACTGCGCGGTCGAGGAGACCTGGAGGCGGATCTTCGTGCCGGCCGGGTAGGTGGTGCCGAACATGGCCCGGGTCTCGTCGTAGAAGTGGTGCGGGTTGGTGTCGCCCGGGTTGTTGTTGAACGGGTAGCCGCCGTAGTACCAGCCGTACCGGGAGGTGACCGGCACGGCCTTGACCAGGGTGCCGTTCGCGCGCAGGTCGATGCTGGCGTCCCGGCCGGTGCCGGCGGCGCTGTCCGGCAGGCTGTAGCGGAAGGTGACCGCGTTCGCCGGGGCGGCGAGCGTGAACTCGACGTACTCGCCGACGGCGTCGAGGGTGACCGCCTCCCGGCCGGACGCCTCCGACGGCAGCGTGCCGTAGCGCCGGTCGGGGCCGATCTTCGTGCCGTTGTGGGCGACCTGCTCCGCCTCCTGCTCGCGGAACGGCACGGTGGCGCCGCGGCCGGAGATGTCGAACGGGGACAGGCCGGCGGCGTGCGCCGGGGTGGCGGTGGAGGTGAGCGCCACGACGGTCAGTGTCGAGGCGGCGAGCGTGGCGGCGGCCAGGGCCGCGAGCCCGGTGGTGCGGTGGCGGTGCGGGGTGCGGTGCTCGGCCATGCGGGGTGTGCTCCCTTTCGTCGGTGGCCAGGTCCCCCGTGCGGCGGTGCGGCGTCCTGCTCCTTCCTCCCCAGGTGTCCGGTGACGGCCGGGACGGGCCGTCCGAGGCGGCGGCGCCGACGACGGGCTCGTCGCCGGGCGGTTCGCGGTGGCGCCGGCGACGGGACGGGGGCCGTCGGCGCCACCGCGGTTCAGGCCGATCGGGTGCGCAGCCAGACGGCGGTGTCCGGTGGCAGCCGGTCGTCGTCGAGCGGACCGCTGGCCAGCAGCAGCTCCTCGTGCGCGGGTAGCGGCAGGGCCCGGTCACCGAGGTTGACCAGGCAGGCGAACCCGGGCTCGCGGGCGAAGGCCAGCACCCGGTCGGGGGCGGGCAGCCAGCTCAGCGGGCCGTCACCCAGCGCGGGGTCGGCCCGGCGCAGCGCCAGCGCGGCGCGGTACAGCTCCAGCATCGAGTGCGGGTCGCCGGTCTGGGCGCGGACCGTGCGGTCCTTCCAGTCCGCCGGCTGCGGCAGCCACGGCACGGCGGCCGCGCCGTCGGGGCTGAACCCGAACGGCGGGTCGTCGCCCTGCCAGGGCAGCGGCACCCGGCAGCCGTCGCGGCCGGGGTCGACCCGCCCCGAGCGCTCCCACATCGGGTCCTGCCGCAGCTCGTACGGGATGTCCTCGACCTCCCAGAGCCCCAGCTCCTCGCCCTGGTAGACGTAGGCGGCGCCGGGCAGCGCCAGGGACAGCAGCGCGGCGGCCCGGGCCCGGCGGGTGCCCAGCTCCAGGTCGGTGGGGATGCCCTCGCGCTTGGCGGCGAAGCTGAACCGGGTGTCTGCCCGGCCGTAGCGGGTGACGTGCCGGGTGACGTCGTGGTTGGACAGCACCCAGGTGGCCGGGGCGCCGACCGGGGCGTGCGCGCCCAGCGTGCCGTCGATGCTCTCGCGCAGCGCGGTGGCGTCCCAGGCGCAGCCGAGGAAGTCGAAGTTGAACGCGGTGTGCAGCTCGTCCGGGCGCAGGTAGTTGGCGAAGCGCTGCCGGTCCGGCAGCCACACCTCGCCGACCAGCGCCCGCTGGCCCGGGTAGTCGTCGGCGATGCGCCGCCAGGCCCGGTAGACGTCGTGCACGCCGTCCTGGTCGCGGAACGGGTGCGGCCGGTCCGGGTGGACCTCGGGCAGCGTGCCGTCCTTGACCAGCAGGCCGGCCGAGTCGATCCGGATGCCGTCCACGCCCCGGTCGAACCAGAACCGCAGGATGTCCTCGAACTCGGCGCGTACCCGGGGGTGGTCCCAGTTGAAGTCGGGCTGCTGCGGGGCGAACAGGTGCAGGTACCAGTCGCCGGGGGTGCCGTCCGGGTCGGTGGTGCGGGTCCAGGTCGGGCCGCCGAACTCGCCGGTCCAGTCGGTGGGCGGGAGGTCGCCGCCGGGACCGCGTCCGGCGCGGAACCAGAACAGCTCCCGCTCGGGGGCGTCCGGTCCGCCGGCCAGCGCCGCCCGGAACCACGGGTGCGCGTCCGAGCAGTGGTTGGGCACCACGTCGACGATGGTCCGGATGCCGAGCGCGTGTGCCTCGTCGATCAGCGCCTCGACCTCGCCGAGGGTGCCGAAGACCGGGTCGATGTCGCGGTAGTCGGACACGTCGTAGCCGGCGTCGGCCATCGGGGACGGGTACCAGGGGCTGAACCAGATCGCGTCGACACCGAGCGCGGCGAGGTGGTCCAGGCGGGAGCGGATGCCGGCGACGTCACCGATCCCGTCGCCGTTGCCGTCGGCGAAGCTGCGTGGGTAGACCTGGTAGATCACCGCTGATCGCCACCACGGGCTGCTGTCGACCATGGACACGGGCACCTGCTTTCTGCGGGTCGGTTCTGATGCGGCGGGCGGTGCGCCCGTCAGCCCTTGAGGCCGCCGGTGGTCAGGCCGGACATGATGTTCCGTTGGAAGATCAGGAACAGCACGACGGTGGGGATCGCGGCGATGACGGAGGCGGCGATCACCACGTTCATCGGGGTGCCGCCGGAGAAGGCGTAGATGCCGACGCTGACGGTCCGCGTCTCCGGCGACGGCATGACCAGCTTCGGCCAGAGGAAGTCCTTCCACACCGCGGTCACCGCGAAGATCGCCACCACGCCGAGGATCGGGCGGGACATCGGCAGGACGATCGACCAGAGCGTGCGCAGCGGCGAGGCGCCGTCCATCACGGCGGCGGCCATCAGGTCCTCGGGGATCGAGTCGAAGAACCGCTTGAGCAGAAAGATGTTGAACGCGTTGGCGACCAGCGGCAGCCAGATCGCGAACGGCGAGTCCAGCAGGTTGAGGTGCACGATCGGCAGGTCGATCACGGTCACGTACTGCGGGACGATGAGCACCATCGCCGGGATCATCAGCGTCGCCAGCATCAGGCCGAGGATCAGCCCGCCCAGCACCGGGCGCAGCTTCGACAGCGCGTACGCGGCGGCGGTGTCGAACACCAACTGGAACAGCACCGCGCCGGTGGCGTAGTAGAACGTGTTGAACAGCAGTTTCGCCAGGTCGAGGTTGGTCCAGGCGTCGACGTAGTTCTGCGGCTGGGGGTCGCGCGGGAACAGCGACGGCGGGGTCTGCGCGATCTCCTGGCCGGACTTCAGCGCGCCGGTGACCATCCAGTAGAGCGGTCCGAGGAAGACCAGGGTGAACGCCACCACGACCACGGTGAGCACGGTCCAGTAGAGGACCCGGCCGCGACCGCGCCGCAGTTGGGCCGGGGAGATGAGGGTACGGGTGGTGCTGTCGGCTGCCATGTCCTAGTCCTGTCTCGCGGTCAGTCGCACGTAGACGGCGGAGAACCCGGCCAGCACCACCAGCATGATGACGCCGAGTGCGGCGGCGCCGTTGAGGTCGTTCTGGAAGAACCCGTGCTGGTAGATCAGGTAGGCCACCGAGGTCGCGGAGTCCTGCGTGCCGGCGCCGTTGGCGAGGATCAACGGCTCGATGAACAGCTGCATGGTGGCGACGATCTGGAGCATCGCCAGCAGCGCGAGGATCAGCCGGGTCTGCGGGATCGTCACGTGGAGGATCCGGCGCCACACCCCGGCGCCGTCGATCTCGGCGGCCTCGTACAGCTCGCCGGGGATGTTCTGCAACGCCGCCAGGTAGATCAGCACCGCGCCGCCCATGTTCATCCAGGTCGACGCCAGCACCATGGCGGGCATCGTCATCGTGGGCGACTGCATCCACTCCGACGTGGGCAGGCCCACCGCGGCGAGGATCGCGTTGAACAGCCCCGCCTCGCTCGGGTCGTACGCGTAGAACTTGAACAGGAACAGCGCGGACGCCGGCGGCAGCATCACCGGCAGGTAGACCAGCACCCGCAGGTAGCCCTTCGCGTGCCGCAACTCGTTGAGCAGGATCGCCACGAGGAACGGCACGGCGTAGCCGAGCACGAGCGCCAGGCCGGTGAAGACGAACGTGTTCTTCCAGGCCGTCCAGAAGCTCGGATCGGCCATGATCCGGGTGTAGTTGTCCCAGCCGACCCAGGTGGTCTCGCCCCGGCGGGTGCGCTGGAAGCTCATCACGACGCCGCGGACCATCGGGTACCAGGAGAAGACGGCGAAGCAGGCGACCGCGCCGATGAGGAACGTGTGCCCGGTGAGGTTGTCCCGCACCCTGCGGCCGAGCCCGGCCCGGCGCGCGGCGACGCGCGGCGGTGTCGGTGCGGGACGGCCGGGACGGCGGGTGGCACCCGGGGCGGTGGTGAGCGCCAAGGCGACTCCTGCGGTAGGGGGTGGGGGCCGGTCGGGGCCGACCCCCACCCGGTCGGGTCAGCTGCCGGCGGCCAGGAGCTGGTTGACCTTGTCCTCGGCGGTCTTGAGCAGGGCGTCGATGTTCGCGTTCGGGTTGGTCAGCACCCCGGACATCGCCGCGTCGAGCACCGCGTAGATGGCCTGCGCGTTGCGCGGCTCACCCTTGATCGGCACCGGGTTGGCCTCGAAGACCGCGAAGTTGGTGGTGTCGACGTTGGCGTTGGCCTTGCGCAGGTCGAGTTCCTGCTTCTGCGCGTCGCTGCCGTTGGTGAACAGCAGCGGCTGGGGCAGGCCGACCGGGTAGTTCTGCGGCTTGGCGCGGACGTAGTCGAACTGCCCCTTGCCCGGGGTGAGCTTCTGGTAGGCGATCCACTTCAGACCGGCCTTGACCTGCTCCGGGGTGAGGCCCTTCTTGAAGAAGTAGCCCTCGCCGCCACCGAGGGTCGCCTTGGCCGGGCCGTCCTGGCCGGGCAGCGGGCCCATCGCCCAGTCCTGGTACTTGCCCTGGAACTGGCTGACGATCGCCTGGGTGGCGTCGGGGGCGCCGATGAACATGCCGACCTTGCCGGCGCCGGCGTTGGTCAGCAGGTCGCCCCACTGCAGGAGCTGGCGGCTGCCCATGCTGTTGTCGCCGTAGCGCATGTCCTTGAGGTTCTGCAGGACCTGCTTGCCCATCGGGTTGTTGAAGTCGGCCTTCTTGCCGTCGGCACTGAGCACCTGGCCGCCCTGCGAGTAGAGCAGCGAGGTGAAGTGCCAGCCGCCGGTGTTGCCGGCGCTGTACTCGGAGTAGCCGGCGACGCCGCCGCCGAGCGCCGAGATCTTCTTGGCCGCGGCCCGCACCTCGGACCACGTCTTCGGCGGGTTGGCCGCGTCGAGGCCGGCCCGCTGGAACAGCGCCTTGTTGTAGATCAGGCCCATCGAGTAGTTCTTCACCGGTACGCCGTAGAGCTTGCCGCTGTCGGTGAAGACCTCCTTGAGCGCCGGGTCCACGCTGTCCCAGGTGGGGATGGTGTCCTTGGTGGCGTACTCGGTGATGTCCATCGCCTGACCGGAGTCCAGCACCTGCTGCAGGTCGGTCATGTAGCCGTAGAACACGTCGGTGACGGTTCCGCCGGCCAGGCGGGCGGTGAAGTCCGGCGGGTTGTTGCACTGCTCGCCGACGCTGACGCTCTTGACCACGATGGTCGGGTTCTGCCGCTGGAACTCGGCGACGTCGTCGTTCCAGTTCTTCAGCAGTTCCTTCTGCGCGCCGACCGGCTGGCAGTCGACGGTGATGGTGACCTTGCCGCCGGCCTCGCCGGAGTCGTCGCTCTTGGTGGAGCACGCCGCGAGGCTGAGCCCGAGGCCGGCCGCGAGGGCGACCGCCGCGACCTTCCGATACTGCGGTACGGACATGTGTCCATCCCTTCGGGAACGGGTGTATCGATGGTTTGCACTGATCTGCGGTGACCGCGCGGCTGCCGCGCCCCGGGTCCGGTGGAAGTGGAGTCAATGTAGCGACGCCGACTCTTTACAGCAAGGTGTCGACTCGAATACGAAAGAACGCGACTTTGCAACGGCTGATCACGACGGAGGCGTTTGGGGGCACAAAAAGGCCGCCGACCGCGGGTAGCGGTCGGCGGCCGGGTGGCCCGCCGGGTCAGGTACGGGGAGCGGGGGCGGTGGAGCCGCGTACCACCAGCTCGGGCTCGAAGAGCAGCTCGTCGTGCAGCACGCCGGCCCCCTCGATCTGGGTGACCAGCAGGTCGACGGCGGCCTGGCCCATCGTCTCGATCGGCTGGCGCACCGTGGTCAGCGGCGGGTCGGTGCAGGTCATGAACGCGGAGTCGTCGAAGCCGACCACCGAGACGTCGGCCGGCACCGCGCAGCCGAGCCGCCGGGCGGCCCGGATGGTGCCCAGCGCCAGCACGTCGCTGGCACAGACGATGCCGGTGGCGCCGCGTTCGATCAGCTTCGTGGCGGCGACCCGCGCGCCCTCCATGGAGAAGCTGGACCGCTCCACGAGGGACCGGTCCTCGCCCCAGCCGGCGGCGCGGACCATGGCGTCGAGCTTGCGGCGCGAGGGCACGTGGTCGGCCGGGCCGAGCACGATGCCGATCCGCTCGTGGCCGAGGGAGCGCAGGTGCCCGTACGCCTGCTCGACGGCGACCGCGTCGTCGGTGGACACCCGGGGGAAGCCCAGTTCCTCGACGCCGGCGTTGACCAGCACCACGGGCAGGCCGCGATCGGTCAGGCGCCGGTAGTGCTCGTGCGAGGCGTCCGCGAGCGCGTACGAGCCGCCGGCGAAGATGACGCCGCTGACCTGGTGGTCCAGCAGCATCTCCACGTAGCCGGACTCGGGCACGCCGCCGATGGTGCGGGCGCAGAGCGCCGGGGTGAACCCGCGTTGGGCCAGGGAGCCGGTGACCACCTCGGCCAGGGCCGGGAAGATCGGGTTCTGCAGCTCGGGCAGCACCAGACCGACCAGCCGGGCGCGCTCCCCGCGCAACTTGGTCGGGCGCTCGTAGCCGAGCACGTCGAGGGCGGTCAGCACGGCCGTCCGGGTCACCTCGGACACGCCGCCGCGGCCGTTGAGCACGCGGCTCACGGTCGCCTCGCTGACACCCGCCTTGCGGGCCACCTCCGTCAAGCGTTTCGTCACGGCGGCAATCCTACGTCGGTTTCTTGCAAGAAAAGAACAGCCAACCCGCCCAATTCTTGACGTTCCGACGCCCAGGTGGAGTGAAAGATTCGAACATAATGATGCTTGAAAGAGGGCAGGGCGCAGGAATAACATGAGGCACCTTGTCGACGGGCGCCCCTCACCCGCGCCGAGGCCACCACCGTCCCCTCCTCGCGAAAGTGGGTGCTCCGATGCAACGGAGCGTGGAAGGCACCACGGGCCGCCGCCCGTGCGTGCCGCGGATCCTCGCGGCGGCGGTCACCGCCGCCGCCCTGGTCGTGCCGCCCGGCTCCGCCGCCGCGGCGACCGCGCCCCCCGGCCCGGCGCCGGCGGTCACCCGGGCCGCCCTCGACCCGGCACTGGTGGCCGGGCGCGGCGCCGCCGTCGACTACGTCGAGCAGGAGGCCGAGAACGCCCGCACCACCGGCACCGTCATCGGCCCCGACCGATCCGCCTACACTCTGGCCGGCGAGGCGTCCGGCCGCCGGGCCGTCCGCCTGCTGCCCGGCCAGTACGTCGAGTTCACGCTCCCCCGGGCCACCAACGCGCTGACCGTGCGCTACAGCATCCCCGACGCGCCGCGCGGCGGCGGCATCACCGCGCCGCTGCGGGTCGCCGTCGGCCGGGCGCCCGCGCGCACCATGACGCTCACCTCGCAGTACGCCTGGCTCTACAACCAGTACCCGTTCACCAACGACCCCGACGCGGACCTGCTGCACCCGGACTGGTGGATCACCGAGTGCTCGTGCGTGCCGGCGGCCACCACACCGACCCCGGTCGTCGCCAAGCCGTTCCGGCCGCACCACTTCTACGACGAGCAGCGGATGCTGCTCGGGCGGACCCACCGGGCCGGCGAGGTGGTCCGGCTGACCGCGCCGACCGGCACGGCCGCCGCCTGGACCGTGATCGACCTGCTGGACGCGCACCTGGTCGCCCCGCCCCGGGTGGTTCCCCGCGCGGTGAACGTGCTCGCCTTCGGCGCCGACCCGACCGGGCGGCGCGAGTCCGCCGGCGCGTTCGACCGGGCCGTGGCGCACGCCCGCCGGGTGGACCGGCCGCTGTACCTGCCGCCGGGTGTCTTCCAGGTCAACCGGCACGTGATCGTCGACGACGTGACCATCGTGGGCGCCGGCAGCTGGTACACCGTCGTGAAGGGACGCGAGGTCGCGCTCGACACCCCGGCGCCGGACGGGTCCCGGCACACCGGCGTCGGCTTCTACGGCCGCGACGCGGCGGACGGCGGCAGTCGCCACGTCCACCTCTCCGGCTTCGCGATCGAGGGCGAAGTCCGCGAGCGCGTCGACACCGACCAGGTCAACGCCATCGGCGGAGCACTCAACCACAGCACCGTCGACGGCCTCTATCTGCACCACACCAAGGTCGGCATGTGGTTCGACGGTCCGATGACGGGGCTGCGGGTCACCGACACCGTGATCGCCGACCAGATCGCCGACGGGCTCAACTTCCACACCGGCGTCACGCACTCCTCGGTCACCAACTCGGTGGTCCGCAACAGCGGCGACGACGCCCTGGCCATGTGGTCGGAGGGGACCGCGAACGCGTCCAACACGTTCGCGTACAACACCGTGCAGTCGCCGGTGCTGGCCAACGGCATCGCGCTCTACGGGGGCGCCGACCTGACCGTCGCGCACAACCTGGTCGCCGACCCGGTCCGCGAGGGCAGCGCCATCCAGATCGGCTCCCGCTTCGGGGCCGAGCCGTTCGCCGGCCGGATCCGGATCACCGGCAACACCACGGTCCGGGCCGGCACCTACGACCTCAACTGGAACATCGGCCTCGGCGCGATCTGGTTCTACGCGCTGGACCGCAGCATCGACGCCGACATCCAGGTCACCGGCGACGCCTACCTGGACAGCACCTACAACGCGATCATGCTGGTCAGCGACTGGCCGGTGAAGGACAGCGTCCGGATCGACAACGTGCGGTTCCACGACATCCGGGTCGACGGCACGGGCACCTCGGTGGTGAGCGCCCGCACCGCCGGCGGGGCCAGCTTCGCCGACGTCGACGCGCGCAACGTGGGCGCGGTCGGGGTGAACAACTGCGGCTCGTTCCACTTCACCCCGGCCGGATCCGAGTTCGGCCTCACCGACCTCGGCGGCAACGACGGCGGCTGGCTGGCCCCGTGGCTGCTGCCGAACACCATCACCTGCGACGACCGGCCGCCGGTCGTGCCGCCGCCCCCACCCACCACCTGGTGAACGACGCGACCGCCACCGGCCGGGGGGCCGGTGGCGGTCGGGGCGCGGTGTGCGGTGGTGGATCAGGCCTCGGTGAGCTGACCCCGCAGCTTGGTCAGGGCGCGGGCGAGCAGCCGCGACACGTGCATCTGGGACACGCCGACCCTGGCGGCGATCTCGCTCTGGGTCAGGTTGCCGTAGAAGCGCAGCGTGAGGATCTTCTGCTCGCGCTCGTCGAGCGTGGCCAGCGCCGGGCCCAGCGAGGCGCGCAGCTCGGCCAGCTCGTACTCGTTGTCCTCGCTGCCGAGCGTGTCGCCCAGCTCGGTGGCGCTGTCGCCGTCGCCGATCGGGGTGGAGAGCGACACCGCGTTGTAGGCGCGGGCACCCTCCAGGCCCTCCAGCACCTCTTCCTCGGTGACGTCGAGGTGGGTGGCGATGTCGGCCACGGTCGGGGCCCGGTTGAGGGTCTGGGTCAGCGTGCTGTTCGCCTCGGAGATGCGCAGCCGCAGCTCCTGGAGGCGACGCGGGACCCGGATGTTCCAGGTGCGGTCGCGGAAGTGCCGCTTGATCTCGCCGAGGATGGTCGGGATGGCGAAGCCGGCGAAGTCGACCCCGCGGGAGGCGTCGAACCGGTCGACCGCCTTGATCAGGCCGAGCGCCGCGGTCTGGGCCAGGTCGCCGGCCGGCTCGCCGCGACCGCTGTAGCGGGCGGCCAGGTGGTTGGCCAGCGGCAGCCACGCCTCGATGACCTGGTTGCGCAGGCTCGCCCGCTGCGGGTGGTCCGCGGGCAGGGCGGCGAGCGCCCCGATCAGCTCGCTGGCGCGGGACTCCTCACCGGTCTGCGGCGCGCGGTGCACCTCGGTGGCGGACGGTGCCATGGTCATCGTGGTCATGCTGCCCTTCCTGTCCTTGGAGAACGGGTGGCCTCCCACACCGGTCGTGCCAGCCACACTAGACCAAAGGTCACCGCCAAATCAACCGAACGGACGATGGAGATTTAGGGGTATACCGGACAACCTGGCGTGGAATCCGGTCAACGGGGTAGCAGCGGCCGGTAGTCGGCGGCGGTGAGCGGGAGCGCGGAGACGCTCCCGTCGGCGCGGGGCACCTCCAGCGGCTGCCCGTCCCGGCGGAACGCCACGCTGTCCACGTCCGGCCGTTGGGTGAGGCTGCACACGATCTGCCCGAAGGCGAGCACCTCGTCGCTGCGCCCGGTCTCCTCGCCGGCCTGGCGCACGTCGACCGTGGCGACGGTGCCGGCGAGCGTGGCCCCCGCGACCGCCACCGTGCCCGGCAACGCGGTGGCCAGCCCGCGGCCGCGCTCCCAGCGGTCCGGCCCGGCCAGCAGGTGCTGGAGGTGGGCGTCCACGCCGGGCAGGCGGTCCGCCGGACGGGTGACCACCGCCAGGCCGTCCTCCCGGACGAAGCAGAACGGCTCGTCCACCCGACCCTCCGGGTCGGCCGTCGTGGTGCCGGCCGGTGTCGGGAACCGGCCGGGCGGCGGCTGCACCAGCCGGGGCTCGTCGTCGACCGGCACACCGCACCCGGCGAGCAGCGCTGCCGCGAGCAGCGTCGGAACCAGCCGGCGCCTCATCGGACCGCTCCGGGCAGCTCGACCCGGAACCGGGCGCCCCGGTCCCGGTCCAGCACGGCCGCCGTCCCGCCGTGCGCCGCCGCGTGCTGCGCCACCAGCGCGAGGCCGAGCCCGGTTCCGTCGGTTCCGGCCCGGGCGTGCGCCGCCCGGCCCCGGACGAAACGGTCGAAGATCGCCTCCCGGTCCGCCGCCGGCACGCCCGGACCGTCGTCGTCGACCTCCAGGACGCCGACGCCGTCCTCCGCGCCGAGCCGGACCGCGACCGGGCCGCCGCCGTACCGTTCGGCGTTCTCCAACAGGTTCAGCAGCACCTGGGCGAAGCGGCGACGGTCGACCCACCACCGGTGCGGCGCGCCGGCCGACACCTCGACCAGGCTCTCCGGCAACGACCGCTCGCGGCAGGCGGACCGCGCCAGGTCGACCACGTCGACGGTCTCCCGGTGCGCCGGCTGCTCGGTGCGGGCCAGCTGGATCAGGTCGTCCACCAGGCGCTGGAACCGGGCCACCTCGTCCGCCACCAGGCCCGCCGCGGTGGCGGTGCGCTCGTCCTGGTGTTCCCGGCGGCGGGTCAGGACGCTCGCGGCGGCGGCCAGCGTCTGCAGCGGCGAGCGCAGCTCGTGGCTGACGTCCGCGGCGAAGCGTCGATCCCGGTCGATCCGCCGGACCAGCTTGTCGACCATCTCGTTGAACGAGCTGGACAGGCGGGTCAGGTCCGGGTCGGTGGTCGGGTCGAGCCGGGTGGCGAAGTCGCCGGCGGCGATCCGCTCGGCCGCGTCGGCCACCGCGGTGAGCGGCCGGAGGCTGTGCCGGGTGGCGTACCAGCCCAGCGCCGCGCCGGCTCCCGCGATCATGATCGCGACCGCGGTCAGCGCCAGCCCGACCACCTGGAACGTGTCCTCCACCTCGCGCAGCGAGGTCAACTCGTAGTAACCCAGCTCACCGGGGAGCGGCACCCCGACGAGCAGCGTCGGCTGCCCGTCCAGGCGGATCCGCTGCACGGCGGGCCGACCGTCGGCGACCACCCGTTGCAGTTCGGCCGGTACCGAGCTGGCGCCCACGTCCGCGGTACGGGCGTACCAGCCGTCGCGCAGGTGCAGCAGCGGGCGTCGAGCGCTGCCGGTGTCCAGCGAGCGCAGCACGGCCACCACGTCCGGGGTGCCGGTGTCGAGGCCGGACCGGACCACCGCGGCGTCGTAGTAGGCGGCGCGGACGGCGGTGCGCTCCCGCTCGTCGAGCAGCGAACGGCGGGTCAGGTCGTAGGAGAACAGGGCCATCAGCGCGGCCAGCAGCAGGGCGCCCACGGCGAACGCGGCGGTCACCCGGGCGCGCAGTCCGGGACGGCTCATCGCTGGAGCTTGTAGCCGAGACCCCGCAGGGTGACCAGGTGACGGGGGTTGGCCGGATCCGGCTCGATCTTCTGCCGGAGCCGGCCGACGTGCACGTCGACCAACCGCTCGTCACCGGTCTCGTAGCCCCAGACGCGGCTGAGCAGCTGCTGGCGGGACAGCACCTTGCCGGCGTGCTCGGCAAGCTCGCAGAGCAGCCGGAACTCGGTCCGGGTCACCGGCACCGGCCGGCCGGACCGTCGCACCTCGCCGGCCTCGGCGCTGATCTCCAGGTCGCCGAAGAACTGCGCGGGCGCGGGGCCGGCCACGGTCCGGACCCGGCGGCGCAGGGCCCGCAACCGGGCGGAGAGTTCCTTGATCGCGACCGGCTTGACCACGTAGTCGTCCGCCCCGGCCTCCAGCGCGGCGACGATGTCGTGGGTGTCGTCGCGGGCGCTGATCACCACGACCGGAACGTCGTCGTCGCGACGTAGCTGCCGGATACCGGTGAAACCGTCCATGCCGGGCAGCATCAGGTCCATCAGCACGTAGTCGGCCGGGTTCTCCCGCTGCCGGCGCAACCCGTCCTCGGCGGTCGCCGCGCCGTAGGCCTCGTAGCCCTCCTCCTCCAGGGCGAGCTGCAGCGCGAGCCGGATGCGGTCGTCGTCCTCGATCACCAGTACGGCCGTCATATGGGCATCATGACCGGCTGGCCACGGGTCGCCCAATCGCGTCGGCCTTTCACGGTTTTTGTCACCGAACCGTCATACAACCGTCCGGTGACCTCCAAGGTCGCTGACCAGAGTGGGAGCCGAACCGGAACCCCGTCACGGAAGCGACCTGATGACCAGCACCCTGCCGTCCGCCCCGCCGGAGTCCACCGTGCCGCACGTCCGGGTGGAGATCACCGACGAGCTGGACCTCGCCGGGCTGTCCGAGGTCGCGCACGTGCTGGACCGCGTCCTGGCGCTACGGCCCCGGCAGGTGACCATCGACCTCGCGCAGTGCCGGCACGTGGACGCCGCCGCGATCGCGCTGCTGCTGGACGTGCACCGCCGCCTGGCCCGACGGGACGCGGTCCTGACCCTGGGCAATCCGCACCCCCGGATCCGGCGGGTCCTGGCCACCGCCGGCCTGGGCGCGTCGGTACCCGTCGTCGACACGCCCCGCCCGGCCGCCCGCGGTCGCGCCCGGGTCCCGTCCGCGCGGCGCTGAGGAGGAGTGGTGACCGGCAGCACGCTCGTCGGAGCGCTCGTCGTGGGCCTCGCCGTCGGTGCGGTGGGACGACTCGTCCTACCGGGGCGCAAGGCCGTCCCGGTCTGGTTGACCCTCGCGCTCGGCGTGGCCGCGGCGCTGCTCGGCGCGATCGTGGTCGGGCTGGTCGACCGGCGTCCGGGAGGCTCCCCACTGCTGCCCCTGGTGGTGCAGACCGGGTTCGCCGCCGTCGCGGTCGTGCTGGCGGTGGTCGCCGCCGGCCGGCAGACGTCGCCCGACCCGGCCGCCCGGCGGAAGGAGGAGGTGTGACGGTCGTACCGGCGGAACACCTGATGATGCTCATCTGCGACGGCTGCGGCGACAGCGTCACCGGCACGGGCGCCACGCTGCCCGACGCCGAGGTCGTGTGGACGCTGGTCTTCGAGCACGACTGGGTCGGCTCGCCCTTCGCCTCCGGGCCGCACCACTGCCCCCGGTGCAGCGCCCGGGCGGCGGTCGCCGACGACGGCCTGGGCCTCGACGACGTGGAGGCGGTGGGCGGGCCGCGGCCCACCCCCGACGCCGACCCCGCCGAGGCGGTACGCCGGGCGCTGGCCGACCGGTCGATCCGGGCCGACCGGGAGTTGGTCGACCTCGCCGGGCTGGAGGTGATCGACTCCGCCGGGCTGGGTCTGCTGGTCCGGGCGCACCAGGAGGCCCGACGGGACGGCCGGCGGTTGTGCCTGGTGGCGCCGTCCCGGTTCGTGCTCACCGTGTTGCACACCATGCGGCTCGACGGCGTCTTCGCCGTCGTCGACGACCGCGCCCCGGCGTCGGGCGTCGCACCCGCCCCCCGGTCCTGACCGAGCAGAAGGAGCCCCTCCCCGTGATGATGCCCTGGCCGTACCCGGACTTCCCGTTCACCGGCGGCGGGCCCGAGCCCGACGGCGCGGACGTGGCGCTCGCGTCGCTGGTCGCGCAGCGCCTGAGCACCGACTGGACCACCCGGCGCCAGCAGATCACGGTCACCGTGCAGAACCGGGTGGTCATCCTCGCCGGAATGGTCGCCGACCCGGAGACCCGTCGCGTCGCCGCCGAGCTGGCCTGGGACGTACCGGGCGTGTTCGACGTCTGCAACGCGCTGCGGCTCTACGGCGGCCGGCGCGCCCGGCGCTGACCCCGCCGCCGCCCCGGCGGTTGCACGCATCGGCATCCGCCTCTACCCTCTGCGTGGGAGCGCTCCCCCGGGCACCGAGTCGACCTTCCGGGCAGGTTCACGTCGGGCACCCTCCGATCACCACCCACCAGATGGGACCTTCCCGCATGTTCTCGATCCCCCGGCCGTCCCGGCGGCACCTGTTCGTCGGCGCCGCCGTCGGCGCGCTCGCCCTGGCGGCGACCGCCGTCCTGCCGTCGACGAACGCGATGGCGGCGACCGGCTGCGCCGTCACCTACACCACCAACTCCTGGCAGGGCGGCTTCACCGCCACCGTGACGGTCAAGAACCTCGGCGACCCGGTGAACGGCTGGACCCTGGGCTTCACCTTCCCGGACGGCGGCCAGCGCGTGGTGCAGGGCTGGTCGGCCACCTGGCAACAGAGCGGATCCGCGGTCACCGGGCGCAGCCTGGACTACAACGGCGCGCTCGGCACCGGGGCCAGCACGACCGTCGGCTTCAACGGGTCCTGGACCGGGTCGAACCCGAGCCCGACCTCGTTCACGCTCAACGGCACGGCCTGCACCGGCGGCACCGGCACGCCGCCGCCGAGCACGCCGCCCCCGACCACTCCCCCGCCCACCACCGCGCCGCCGACGACCCCGCCGCCCACCGGCACCACGCCGGCCGCGATCAACGGTCAGCTGCGGGTCTGCGGGGTCAACCTCTGCAACCAGCACGGCCGGCCGATCCAGTTGCGCGGCATGAGCACGCACGGGTTGCAGTGGTTCGCCAACTGCTACCCCGACGCCTCGCTCGACGCGCTTGCCAACGACTGGCAGGCCGACCTGCTGCGCATCTCGATGTACGTGCAGGAGCAGGGCTACGAGACCAACCCGACCGGGTTCACCAACCAGGTCAACTCGCTGGTGGACAAGGCCGAGGCGCGGGGCATGTACGCGTTGATCGACTTCCACACGCTGACCCCCGGCGACCCGATGTACAACCTGGAGCGGGCGAAGACCTTCTTCGCCGCCGTGTCGGCGCGCAACGCGGCCAAGAAGAACGTGATCTACGAGATCACCAACGAGCCGAACGGCGTGAGCTGGTCGACCATCCGCACCTACGCCGAGCAGGTCATCCCGGTGATCCGGGCCAACGACCCGGACGCCGTGGTCATCGTCGGCACCCGGGGCTGGTCCTCGCTGGGCGTCTCCGAGGGCGGCAACTCCGACGAGATCGTCAACAACCCGGTGCGGGCGCAGAACATCATGTACACGTTCCACTTCTACGCCGCCTCGCACCGGGACAACTACCGCACCGAGGTCGAGCGGGCCGCCGCCCGGCTGCCGCTGTTCGTCACCGAGTTCGGCACGGTCACCTACACCGGTGACGGCGCGGTGGACACGGCCAGCAGCAACGCCTGGCTGGACCTGCTGGATCGGCTGAAGATCAGCTACGCCAACTGGACGTACTCGGACGCGCCCGAGGGCAGCGCGGCGCTGCGGCCGGGCACCTGCGCGGCGGGCACCTTCACCGGCACCTCGGTGCTCACCGAGTCCGGCGCGTTCATGCGCAACCGGATCCGCACCCCCGACAGCTTCCCCACCTCCTGACCGGGCGGCCGGCGGCGGTCCATCCCCTTCGGGCCGCCGCCGGTCAGCCCTCGATCAGCCCGGACCGGCGCCACAGCAGCCGTCCCGGGCCGGCGATCAGCCCCAGCTCGGTGAGGTGCTCGGCGATCCGCTGGGCGGACCACCGCAGGGTGGCCTGCCAGTGCGGGTTCGCGTGGGCCGCGGCCAGGCCGACCGCCGGCGCGATGCCGACCGCCGCGTACGCCCGGGGGTTCACCAGACGTCGGGTGATCGAGTAGGCCGCCCGGCCGATCACCAGGCGCGCGTAGCCGAGCGCCACCGGGCCGGCCGCCTCCACCTGGCGGCCCAGCTCGTCGCGGGCGAAGCGTACGTGCCGGGCCTCCTCCACCACGTGGATCCGGGAGACCATCCGGATCAGCGGCTGCAAGGACTCGTCGGCCATGATCTCCCGCTGGAACGAGTCGAGGATCTCCTCGGCGATGAGGATGGCGGCGTACATCTGCGGGCCGGTCGCGGTGGCCTTGAGCCAGCGGCCGAGCAGGTGGTCGACCGGGGCGGCCCGGTAGACCGGGGTGCCGATCGCCTCGATCAGCCGACCGAACATGATGGAGTGCCGGCACTCGTCGGCGACCTCGGTGAGCGCGTACTGGGCGTGCCGGCTGGTCGGATCGGCGTCGTAGTAGTGCCGGATCAGCATCTGCATGAGGATCGTCTCGAACCACAGTCCGGCGCTGGCGGCGCTGGCCACCTCGTGCTTGGTCAGCTCGACGCGCTGCTCCTCGGTCATGTCGTCCCACAGCGGGGTGCCGTAGAGGCTGCTGCGCCGCGGCGGCAGCCAGTAGGCCCCGGGCACCGGCGGCGCCGACCAGTCGAGGTCGACGAGGGGGTCGTAGCTGGTCCGCACCGAGGCGGTGAGCAGGCGGTCGGCGACCGCCTCCCGCGGGAATCCGGCCGACGTCCGCTCCATGACCCCTCCAGGTTGACGTAACTTCCAGTAACTGTTACGAGTGGTAGCATGCGACGCACCTCCACCGATGTCAATGGCTCCGGCGCTCCGCCGGCGCCGCCCCCGCCCCGGTCCGGCGGCCGGCGCGACCGCTGGGCCGACCACCGCGAGCAGCGACGCCAGGAGCTGGTCGCCGCCGCCGTGCAGGCGTTGCTGCGGCACGGCCCCGGCGTCGACATGGACCAGGTGGCGGCCACCGCCGGAGTCAGCAAACCGGTGCTCTACCGCTACTTCGCCGACAAGGCGCAGCTCTGGCTGGCGGTCGGCGAGGTGGTCGCGGCGCGGGTGGTCGACGCCATCGCGCCCGCGGTGGAGCAGGTACGCGAGGAGCGCGCGCTGGTCGAGGCGACCATCGACGCGTACCTGAGCGTCATCGAGTCCGAGCCGACGCTCTACCGGTTCCTGGTGCACGAGTCCGGCCTGCCCGGCCTCCAGCAGGTGGTCAGCGGCACCAGCCGGCAGGTCGCCACCGGGCTGGCCCGGGTGATCGGCGACCGGCTGCGCGCGCTCGGCCTCGACGCCGGCCCGGCCGAGCCGTGGGCGTACGGGCTGGTCGGGTTCGTCCAGGCGGTCGGCGACTGGTGGACCACGCACGGCCAGCCGATCCGCCGGGCCGCCCTGACCGACTACCTGACCACCCTGCTGTGGAGCGGCATCGAGGGGGTCCGACGCGGGGCGGACCTGCCGCCGGAGCTGACCCGCGCGCACGAGCGGATCGACAGGTGAGCTGGCAGGGCCCCGCCGAGATCGCCGGCACCCCGGTCCGGCTGCACGCCGGCGGCCGGTGGGAACCCGTCGACGGCCGCTACCACTGGGCCGGGCGCACCGACCCGGAGCCGCGCCTGGTGCGGCTGCTGCGCTCCGGCCGGCGGGACGTGGAGGTCCGCGTCGGCGACCGGGTCACCCGGGCCCGGCTGACCGAGGTGGACCCGTGGGGCGGCGTCCGGGTCACCGGGGTCGGCGCTGCCCCCTGGCCGGCCGAGGAGGACTGAGCCGCACGTACCGTGGGGGAATGACGCCGACCGCCACCGTGCTGCTGGTCTTCGGTCGCGGGGTGGTGGCCGACGACGACGGCTACCGGCTCACCGCCGAGAGCGCCGCGCGCACCGACGCCGCCGTGGCGTACGTCCGCGCGCACGCCGCCGCGTTCCGCCGCGACCCCGCCGCGCGGGTGGTGTTCACCGGCGGCTGGCCGCACGGGCCGGCCGGCGCGCCGGGCCCGCCGGACGGCTTCCGGGAGGGTGAGCTGATGTGCGCGCTCGCCCGCGACGCCGGTCTCGACGCCCACGTCCGGTCGGCCGTGGAGACCCGGTCCCGGACCACGTTGCAGAACCTGGCGCACGCCGTGCAGGACGGGCTGCTCGATCCGGCCGAGTTCGGCGTGGACCGTCCACTCGGGCTGGTCACCCATCCCTGGCATCTGCCCCGCGTCCGGCTGCTCGCCGGGCGTGCGCTCGGACTGTCCGGCCCGGCGCTGCGCGACGTGCCGGTGACCGGGCCGGATCCGGTGCCGGCGCGGCGGGAGCGGGCCGCCCGGGTCGCGTGCCGGCTCGGCTATCTCGGCCTGCGTACCCCGGAGGCGCTGCTGCGCCGCGAGCGCGGACTGACCCGGGCGGTCCGGCTGCTCGGCGGCGGGCGGGGATTCACCGGCCGACGGCCGGGGTAGAACGCTCGTCGATCGACCCGGCGGACGTGCCGACGGGCGAGTCCCCAGGAGGTTCCGTGATCGCGCTCGTGCCGGTGTACCGACCGGGTGACCGTCTGCCGCCGCTCGTCACCGACCTGGTCGCGGCGCTGCCCGGGGCCTCCGTGCTGGTCGTCGACGACGGCAGCGGCCCGACCGCCGCCGCGGTGCTCGCCGAGGCCCGCGCCCGGGGCGCGACGGTGCTGCGCCGCCGGGTCAACCGGGGCAAGGGCGTGGTGCTGCGCACCGGCTTCCGGTACGCCGTGACCGACCGTCCCGGGCACGACGTGGTGTGTGTGGACGCCGACGGTCAGCACCGGGTGGACGACGTGGTCCGGGTGGCCGACCGGATGCGCGCCACCGGGGCGGCGACCCTCGGCGTACGCCGGTTCGACGGCGAGGTCCCGGCCCGCAGCCGGTTCGGCAACGCGACCACCCGGGCGGCGTTCCGGCTGGCCACCGGCCGGGACGTGCGGGACACCCAGACCGGGCTGCGCGCCTATCCGGCGGGAATGCTCGGCTGGCTCGGCGCCGTCCCCGGCGACCGCTTCGAGTACGAGATGAACGTGCTGCTGCACGCCGTGCGGGACGGGCTGCCGATCGAGCAGGTCGACATCGCCACCCGGTACCACGCCGGCAACTCGGGCTCGCACTTCTCCGCGCTCGCCGACTCGGTGCGGATCTACCGGCCGCTGGTCGGCTTCGCCGCCGCCCGCCTGCTCTCCCCCACGCCGCCGCAGCCGCACCCGCCGGTGGAGGGCGTCACGCCCGCGCGGCCCACACCGGTGACTCGAACCCCCTGACCACCGGGGCTCAGCCCTGCCGGGCCTTCTGCCGCCGGTCGGCCTTGTTGATCACGAACAGCTTGCCGCGGCGGCGGACCACTATCGAGTTGGCCTTGCGCTTCAACGCGCGCAGCGAGCTCCGGACCTTCATCTGCGCCCCTCCCGTTCCCGCGGTGTCTCCTGCGGCGCGGGTACCCGCAGGGGTGGCGGTCATGCCCCGGGGGCGGCCGGCACGTGCGGCCGGCCGCCCCCGGGCTCGGGTCAGGGGTAGCTGACCACGTTCACCGGCACGGTGTTCGTGCCCTGTGCGGTGCCGCCGGTGTCGTTGATGACGTGGGTGATCGACCCGTTCCCGCCCAGCGAGACGGTGAGCAGGTCGTGGAACCGGACGCCCGACCTGGTGGGGGCCTCGAAGGAGTGGTAGGCCGCGATGGTGGGGTCGACGTTGAAGTAGCAGTAGCTGCCCATGCCCCATCCCTCGAACGTGGTGACCGCGTCGGCGACCTTGAACGCGGCGTAGCCCACCCGGGAGCCGTTCATCCAGGAGGCCGCGTTCGGCGGGTCGTACGGCAACTCGTTCTGGAAGAAGATCGTCCGCCCGTTGTCGCCGTTCCAGATCACCTCGTACTTCTGGTAGTGCTCGACGAAGAGCCCGAGCGCGGTGACGTTGTCGCCGTTGACGATCAGGCCGGTGTCGGCGGTGTTGACGGTCCAGCCGATGCCGGTGCCGTGGTCGCCCCGCCAGGCCCAGATGTGGTCGATCAGCGCGTCGTCCTGGTTGACCACCAGGCTGGTGGTGGCCTTGCCGGCGTGCGCGCCGCCGATGCGGAAGAAGACGTCCTGGATCGAGGTGGGGTTGGTGGCGTGGCTGGCGGTCGACCCGGCGGGGCCGACCTGGAGCAGCACCGGCGAGTTCACCGCGCCGGCGTCGAAGAGCAGCCCGGCGAGGCGGACGCCGTCGACGTCGGCGACCGTCATCGGCACCACGCCGTTCTGCGGCACCAGCGTCGGGTAGCCGATGCCGAGCACCACCGTGCCGGCCCGGTTGACCGCGATGGTCTGGTCGACGGCGTAGACGCCGGGGGTGAAGAGCAGGTTCAGGCCCTGGGCCAGGGCGGCGTTGATGGTGGCCGCCGAGTCGCCGGGCTTGGCCACGTAGAACTGGCTCAGCGGGATCGACGTGCCCGGGGTGGCGCCGCCGAGCCAGGACGCCCCGCTGGCGTTGGTCCGGGTGGAGGGGACGAAGACCTGGTAGGCGCCGCTCCCGTCGAGGTAGAGGTAGGGCACGTCGCGGCTGACCGGGGTCTGGGCCAGCGTGGTGTACGGGGGGTTCGGGAAGCTGGTCGCGGGCGCGCCGACCACCCCGGAGTTGGTTACGTTCCACACCGCGTTGAGGTAGCCGCCCACGTTGCTGTCCCGGGTGTACCACTGCTGCTGCGAGTACGGCTGCACCACGCCGGTCACCCGGCTGTCCGCGATGTAGCCGCCGCTGGCCCAGCCGTAGCCGTTCGGGGCCAGGTTCAGGTCGCCCTGGATGTCCATCCGACGGAACGGCGCGGCCTGCGACACCGCCCAGCGGGTGAACCCGGCCGACGGGAAGACCTGCATGTTCGACGCCGAGCGCCAGAAGTTCTGGGTGGCGTTGCCGGCGAACCAACCGGCGTCCACCGTGATGTCACCGTGGATCCGCACGTCGCCGGGGTTCCGGCCGAGCCCCATGATCGAGGTGTAGAAGCCGATCTGCGCGTTGATCCCGGAGTAGTCGCCCGGCTTGAACATCAGCGCGTACCGCTGGGTGCCGAACTGGTTGGACTCCTGGGTGCGGAAGACGGAGTCGAGTTGGGCCTGGATGCTGGCGGCCGACATCGACGGGTCGAACGTGATGACGTTGGGTCCGAGCGACCCGCCGCCCGGCACGGTGCCGCCGCCGGTGGTGTGCACGGTGAACTCCCACAGTGAGTAGCCCCAGCCGGTGGCCCGGGCGGTCCCGTGGACGCGGACGTAGCGACCGGAGCCGTTGACCGTCAGGGTGTCGGTGCCGCCGTCGCCGCTGGTGGTGCTGTAGACGGAGGTCCAGGTGGCGCCGTCGGTCGAGGTCTGGATCTGGTACGCGCGCCCGTAGGCCGCCTCCCAGCTCAGCACCACCCGGCAGACGGTACGGACGCTGCCCAGGTCGACCTGGAGCCACTGCGGGTCGGCGGCGGCGCTGGCCCAGCGGGTGCCCGGGTTGCCGTCGACCGCCGCACCGGCGGGGGTGCCGGCGTTCTCGGTCGAGGAGGCGGTGGCGGGCCGGCCCTGGGCCGCGTTCGTCGCGGTGTCGCAGCCGCTGCCGCCGCCGGTGCTGCCGTAGACCTGGAACTCCCAGAGCGAGTAGCCATAGGCGGTGGCTCGGGCGGTGCCGTACACCCGCACGTAGCGGCCGGTGCCGCTGACGGTGAGGTCGTCGGTGCCACCGTCACCGTTGGTCGTGCTGAACACGGTGGTCCAGGTGGCGCCGTCGGTCGAGGTCTGCACCTGGTACGCCCGCGCGTAGGCACCCTCCCAGGCCAGGCTGACCCGGGAGACGGTGGCGGTCGCGCCGAGGTCGACCTGGATCCACTGGGGATCGGCGAAGGCGCTGGACCAGCGGGTGCCGGAGTTGCCGTCGGTGGCGTTGGACGCCGGGGTGCCGGCGTTCTCGGTCGAGGAGGCGGTGGTGGGCCGCCCCTGCGACAGCAGCGGGTCGGCGGCGCGGGCCGGGCCGGGCGGGCCGACCAGCGCCACGGCGGCGAGCAGGGCGGTCAGCGCGGCGACCGTGCGCCGGGCCGACCGGCGGGGTGGGGACAGCAGGAGTCGTACGGGTGACATGGGCATCTCCGGGACGGGTGGAGTGCGGGGCGGGGGTGGCGGTTCCGGTGCGGCGGACGGGTTCCGGCCGGATGACCGGTGCCCGTCCGTGCGGTGGACCATCCCCGCGCGCAGTGGCGCATGTCAATTCCCGGACGCCTCGCCCGCTCCTTTTTTCGCGCCTTGTGAAAAGTCCGGAACAAAGCCTCTCGCCATGATCGGATCCGGCGTGCCGGGGTGGCGGCATCGCTGCGGCGCGACGCCGCCACCCCGGCCGGTGGCCCGGGTCAGCGGGTTCAGGCCACGGCGCAGGGGCTGCCGTTGAGCGTGAACGCGGCCGGACTACCGGTGTTGCCGGTGTGGGTGGCCTGGAAGCCGATGGTCACCGAGCCGCCCGGCGCGACGGCGCCGTTGTAGGAGACGTTGCGGGCGGTCACCGCCCCGCTGGTCGGCGCGTACGTGGCGTTCCAGCCGCCGGTGATCGTCTGCCCGCCCGGCAGGGTGAAGGCGAGACTCCAGCCGTTGACCGGCGAGGTGGCCGTGTTCGTGATCGTCACGGACGCGGTCAGCCCGGCGTTCCAGGCGTTCACCACGTACCCGACCCGGCACGCGCCCGACGGCGGCGGCGTCGTCGGCGGGGCCGTGGTCGGCGGCGGCGTGGTCGGCGGCGGCGTCGTGGGCGGGGCCGTGGTCGGCGGCGGCGTCGTGGGCGGGGCACTGGTCGGCGGGGTGCTGCTGTCCAGGCCGAAGAAGCGGACCGCCTGGGCCGCGTCGACCGGCAGGTTGTGCGAGACGCCCTGCATGCTGATCGCCTCGACGGTCGCGGTGCCGCCGGTGCCGCCGTAGCGGGTGCGCGTCCAGCCCGGCTGCGGACTGTCCGTGTACGCGGGCGTCTGGCTCAGCCCGTTGACGTTGGTCCACTGGTCGATCTCCTCGCCGAAGTTCGGGTAGCGGAGCGTCTCGTCGTTGGTGCCGTGCCAGAGCTGCATCCGGGGCCGTGGGCCGGAGTAGCCGGGATACGCGTTGCGCACCAGGTCGCCCCACTGCTGCGGGGTCTTCAGGACCTGCCCGTTGGCGCACTCGCTGTTCCACTCGGAGCCGTTGGTGGTGGCGAAGCACCCGAACGGCACCCCGGCGAAGGCCGCGCCGGCGCGGAACACGTCCGGATAGACGCCGAGCAGCACGTTGGTCATCATCGCCCCGGACGAGGTGCCGGTGGTGAAGATCCGCTCCGGATCGACCGGGTACCGCTGCCGTACGTAGTCCACCATGGACTTGATGCCCACCGGGTCGCTCCCGCCGTCGCGGCGCAGCGCCTGCGGCGACGAGACGTCGAAGCACTTGCTGCTGCGGGTGACCGACGGGTAGACGACGACGTAGCCGTACCGGTCGGCGAGCGCCGCGAACTGGGTGCCGGAGTACATGGCCGGTCCGCTGCCGGTGCAGTAGTGGTTGACCACGAGCAGGCCCGGCCGGGCCGCGACGGCGTTCGGGACGTACAGGTACATCCGCAGGTTGCTCGGGTTGGCGCCGAAGTTCGTCACCTCGGTCAGCGACGCCGCCGCGGCCGGGCTCGGGGCGGCCAGCGCCGCCACAGCGGCGAGCCCGGCCGCGGCCAGGGCCGCGCCGAGCAGTCGGAGTCTGCTCCTTCTGGACAGCATGGGTTCTCCTCGGTGGTGGGGACACCGCGCGGTGGCGCGTCGCGGCGTGGTCGCCGACGAGGCGCCTGCGAAGGGCGGCCCGGACCCTCGGAGACGAGATAGACGGTCGCAGATAGATGCGACCGAGTCGGAGTCTAGGCCCCCGGCCCGGAGTCGACAACCGGTGGCCGGTCCGGCAGCACCGCCGCGGCCACCCGGCGGGCCCGGCCCGGGCGGGTGAGCACGTCCACGTTGTCGAGGTACTGGTCCACCGCGCCGAGCGGCGGCCGGTCGCGCAGGTGCGGGTCGGTGATCGCGGCGCGCAGCGCCTCGGTGAACCGCCCGGCGTCGAGCACCAGGAAGGGCCGGTCGTGGAACGGCCGTGCGGTCGGCTCCACGGGCGCGGTGAGGCCGGTGCCGTTGGTCCAGCCGGCCACCGTCTCCAGCGCGCGGACCAGGCCGGACTGCCGGGCCGGCCAGTCGTCCGGCCCGAGCGCGGTGGTCAGCGCGTCCACCACCGGCGTCGCCGCCGGCAGCGCGGCGAAGACCGTGCCGAGCCACTTCGCGTACGGAGGCCATCGGCGGTGCGTCAACAGCCCCAGGCGCATCAGGTCCCGGGCCAGCCCGGCGGCCACCACCCGGCTGCCCAGGTCGTCACCGACCTCGGCGCAGCGGCCGGCCAGGTGCTCGGCCTGCGCCACCCGCTGCCAGCACGCCGCCAGGACGTGCCGCCAGACGTCGTCCGGATACCAGGCCAGCCGCGCCCGGACGGCGGTGAGCGCGCCGTCCAGCCCGTCGTGGAACACCGCCCCGCCGGTCAGCTCCGCCAGCCGCTGGGTCGGCGTCGCCAGCCAGTCCGCCGCCGTCAGGCCGATACGCGGGTCGACGCCCAGCCGGTCGCGCAGCCACGCGCCCAACTCGTCGACGCTCACGCCGTGCCGGTCGCCGTCGGCCCGGACCGTGCCGAGCCGGACCGTCGGCCCGCCGGCGAACCGGGTCGGCCAGCCGAGGAACCGCGCCGGCAGCTCCGCGTCGAGCACCGCCCGCACCGACGCCGCGTCCGGCGCGGCGGCGACGAAGACCTGGGTACGCGGACCCCAGTCGTGGTCGGTGGAGCGCGCCGTGTCGAGGCCGAGCAGCTCGGAACCGCCGTCGAGCAGCCCGGCGGAGTAGCGCAGGCCGGGCAGCCGCCGGGCCAGCAGCGGGGCCACCACCTCGTCGTGGAACCGGCGGGCCAGGGTCAGACCGGGTACGAAGCTCACCGTGTCAGTCTGCGCACCCCGGACCGCCCGCGCCCCCGGGTTTCCCGGTGCCGTGCCGGCCTCCCCCATCTCGTCGGAGGGCTGTGCCACGCTGGTCGGCGTGGCACACCGACCCCCGATCCTCCTGATCGACTCCCCCAGCCTCTACTTCCGCGCCTACTTCGGCATCCCCGAGTCGGCGGCGAAGACGGACGACGGCCAGCCGGTCAACGCCGTGCGCGGGTTCCTCGACATGCTCGCCCAGCTGGTGCGCACCCGGCGGCCCGACCGGATGGTCTGCGCGCTCGACTACGACTGGCGGCCGGCGTGGCGGGTGGAGCTGCTGCCGTCGTACAAGGCGCACCGGGTCGCGCCCGAGGGCGGCGAGGTCGTGCCGGACACGCTCTCCCCGCAGGTGCCGATGATCCTGGAGGTCCTGGACGCGCTCGGCATCCGCGCCGTGGGCGCCGACGGCTACGAGGCCGACGACGTGCTCGGCACGCTGTCGGTGACCCAGCCCGGCCCGGCCGAGGTGGTCTCCGGCGACCGCGACCTGTTCCAGCTCGTCGACGACGACCGGCAGGTGCGCCTGCTCTACGTCGGCCGGGGTGTGGCCAAGCTCGACGACTGCGACGACGCGGCGGTCCGGGGTCGCTACGGCGTGCCCGCCGACCGCTACGCCGACTTCGCCGCCCTGCGCGGCGACCCGAGCGACGGCCTGCCCGGGGTGCCCGGCGTGGGCGAGAAGACCGCCGCCCGACTGATCGACCGCTACGGCGGCCTCGACGGCATCCTGGCCGCGCTGGACGACCCCGGTTCCGGCTTCGCGCCCGGGCTGCGCGGCAAGCTCGACGCCGCCCGCGACTACCTGGCGGTGGCGCCCACGGTGGTCCGGGTCGCCACCGACGTGCCGCTGCCCGAGCTGGACCCGGCGCTGCCGACGTCCCCGGCGGATCCGGAACGGCTGCTCGACCTGGCGCAGCGGTGGAACCTGGCCGGCTCCTGCCGCCGCCTGGTCGACGCCCTCGCCACCCCTCGCACCTGACCGGCCGAGCCGCGCCGCAGGCTGATCGCCTCCACCTCGGCGGAGTGGCGGCATCCGCGGCCACCAGACCCCGCCACCTCCCCGACCTGGTGTCGATCATGGCCCAGGATGCGGCCCGGGAAGTGTGACCGGTCGTGATCAGTTGATCACGAGCGGCGGTCGGTGCTCCGGCGCGACGGGAACGGGGCGCCGGGCTGGGCCAGGGTGGAGCGGCTGCGCAGGCCCACCGGGTCCGGCGCCGGTTCGGCCGGGGCCGCCGACGGCGCGCCGTCGAGCCGCGCGGCCACGTACGCCGCGCCCGCCCGGTCGTCGTCGGAGGGCGCCGCGAGCAGCGCGTAGACCAGCCCGACCACCCCGAAGACCACGGCGAGCACGATCGGCACCAGCAGGCCGCTCACCTCGGTGCCGGTGGCCGCGCCGCGCCCCTCGTGCAGGTGCACCGACAGCGCGCTCATCCCGGTGAAGTGCATGCCGTTGACCGCGATGCCCATGACCAGCGCGGAGGCGATGATGGCGAGCGCCCGCCGGACGGTCATCGCCAGCCACAGCGCCACCGTGGCGGCCACCAGCGCGATGACGACGGACAGCGCCACCCGCAGCGGGTCGTAGGCGAGCGAGCCGTCCAGCCGCATGGCCGCCATCCCGGTGTAGTGCATGGCGGCCACGCCGGCGCCGGTGAAGAACCCGCCGGCGAGCAGCCGCAGACCGGTGAGCCGGCCGGTGCCCACGATGGCCAGGCCGATGCCGACGGCGGCCACCGCGATGGCCGTGCTGGCGGCGGTCAGCGGCACGTCGTAGCGGATCCGGGTGCCGCCGACGGCGAAGCCGAGCATCGCCATGAAGTGCATCGCCCAGATGGCCGTGCCGCCCAGGGCCCAGGCCGCCAGCAGGCCCCACCACGCCCGCTGGCCGGCGCCGGTGGCGGTCCGGATCCGGCCGGCGCAGACCAGGCCGAGCGCCGAGCCGAGCACGGACAGCGCGTAGCTGAGCGCGGGCGTGATCCACCCGTACTCAAAGTGATTGATCTCGCCCACGGCGACCTTCCCCCCGATCTGCTACCGACGCGTAACCGGCGCGCCCCGGACATGATCGGACAGGCGTTGACCAGGCATGACACCGACCCCCCGAATGTTCGGGGGGTGGTGTCACAGTGACGGAACGATGCGTCGATTTCCCGCCGATGGTGACCGAAAGTGATTGTCAGGCCGAGGCGTGGTAGGCCAGCACACCCCGGTTGACGGCCGCGATGGCCTGCCGCGCGGTGGCCCGCAGCTCCGTCGAGGCGCCACCGGAGTCGGCCAGCTGGCCGAGCAGGTCGACCACCTGCCGCGCCCACCGGACGAAGTCGCCGGCCGGCATCTCGCCGTCGACCTGGTGCCCGCTGGCGAGCACCTTGGCCAGCGGCTCCCCGCGCGCCCAGCGGTAGATCGGCCAGGCGAAGCCCAGATCCGGCTCCCGGGTGACGGTCAGCCCACGCGCCGCCTCGTCCGCCTCGATGTCGCTCCACAGCTTGAGCGTCTCGTCGACCGCGTCGGCGACCGCGTTGCGCGGCAGCGAGGCCCGCTCGTCGACGTCCCGCCGGGCCTCGAAGACCACCACCGACACGGCGGCGGCCAGCTCGGCCGGGGAGAGCCCGTCCCACACCCGGCGTCGCAGGCACTCGGCGACCAGCAGGTCGGCCTCGGTCCAGATCCGCGCCAGCATCCGGCCGGCGTCGGTCACCTCGCCGTCGGCGGCGAGGTAGCCGCGCGCGGTGAGCAGGGCGACGATCCGGTCGAACGTGCGGGCCAGCGAGCCGGTCCGCCCGGACACCCGCTGGCGCAGCTCGTCGGTGTCGCGCTCCAGCCGGCGGCGGCGCTCCGCCCAGCGGGCGTGCTCCTCCCGGTCCGGGCAGGCGTGGCAGGGGTGGGTGCGCAGCTCGACCCGGAGCTGGCCGAGCTGGTGGTCCTCCCCCACCGCCTGGCGGGATCGCCCGCCACGCCGGCCGGCGTGCCGGTCCAGCCCGGTGCCGCTGACCGCCGCGGCCAGGTCGCGCCGGGCGGCCGGGGAGCGGTGGTTGAAGTGCTTCGGCACCCGGATGCGGGTCAGCACCTCGGCCGGGGTGGTGAAGTCGCCGGGGCTGACCCGCCCGGCCCAGCGGTCCTGGGTGAGCACCAGCGGGCGGGGCTCACCGAAGCCGCCGGTGGCCGGGTCGAGCACCACGGCCAGCCCGGCCCGGCGCCCGGACGGCACCCGGATCACGTCACCGACCCGCAGCCGCTCCAGCGAGGCCACGGCCGCCGCCTTGCGCTGGGTCTGCCCCTGCCGGGCGATGGCCCGCTCCCGGTCGGCGATCGCCACCCGCAGCGCGAAGTATTCGTCGAAGTCACCCTGGTGGCAGGCGGCGTCCGCGCCGTACGCCTCGATCGTCTCGGTGTTGCGCTGCACCTGCCGCGCCAGGCCGACCACCGACCGGTCCGCCTGGAACTGCGCGAACGAGGACTCGAGCAGCTCGCGGGCCGGTGCCGCGCCGACGCTGCCGACCAGGTTGACCGCCATGTTGTAGGACGGCCGGAAGCTGGAGCGCAGCGGGTAGGTGCGGGTGGACGCGAGCCCGGCCACGTGCCGGGGGTCGGTCTCCGGCGACCAGACCACCACCGCGTGCCCCTCGACATCGATGCCCCGCCGACCGGCCCGGCCGGTGAGCTGGGTGTATTCACCCGGGGTGAGGTCGACGTGGGCCTCGCCGTTGAACTTCACGAGGCGTTCCAGCACCACGCACCGGGCCGGCATGTTGATGCCCAGCGCGAGGGTCTCGGTGGCGAAGACTGCCTTGACCAGGCCGCGGACGAACAGCTCCTCGACGACCTCCTTGAACGCCGGGAGCATGCCGGCGTGGTGGGCGGCCAGGCCGCGCTCCAGACCGTCGAGCCACTCCCAGTAGCCCAGCACGGACAGGTCCTCGCCGGGGATGGCGGTGACCCGCGACTCCACCACCCGGCGGATCTCCGCGCGTTCCTCGGGCGAGGTCAGCCGCAGCCCGGCGGCGAGGCACTGCTGCACGGCGGCGTCGCAGCCGGCCCGGCTGAAGATGAACAGGATCGCCGGGAGCAGCCCCTCCCGGTCGAGCCGGTCGACGATGTCCGGGCGCATCGGGCCCCGCCAGCGCGGGCCACGCCGGCCGCCGCCCGGGCCGGCGCTGCGGCCCTCGCCCAGTTCCAGCCGGCGCATCGTGTCGCGGGTGTAGCGCAGCAGCTCGGGGTGGACGTCGTGCTTGCGGGCCGCGTCCGCGTCGTGGAACAGGTCGAACATCCGCTTGCCGACGAGCATGTGCTGCCACAGCGGCACCGGGCGGTGCTCGGAGACGACCACGGCGGTCTCGCCGCGCACGGTGACCAGCCAGTCGGCGAACTCCTCGGCGTTGGAGACGGTCGCCGACAGCGAGACCAGCGTGACCGACTCCGGCAGGTGGATGATCACCTCTTCCCAGACCCCGCCGCGGAACCGGTCGGCCAGGTAGTGGACCTCGTCCATCACCACGTAGGCCAGGCCGTCGAGCGTGGCCGAGCCGGCGTAGAGCATGTTGCGCAGCACCTCGGTGGTCATCACCACCACTGGCGCGTCGCCGTTGATCGCGTTGTCGCCGGTGAGCAGGCCGACGTGCTCGGCGCCGTAGCGGTCGACCAGGTCGTGGTACTTCTGGTTGGACAGGGCCTTGATCGGGGTGGTGTAGAAGCACTTGCGCCGGGCCGGCGCGTCGCCGCCCGCCGGCGCGCCGGGCGCGCCGCGCAGCGCCAGGTGCACCGCGAACTCCCCCACCACGGTCTTGCCGGCGCCGGTCGGCGCGCAGACCAGCACCCCGCTGCCCCGTTCCAGGGCCTCGCACGCCTCACGCTGGAAGTCGTCGAGATCGAACCCGAGGTCACGGGCGAATTCGTCCAGGGCCGGGAAGGCGGAGGCCTGCGCGGCCCGGCGGCGCGCCGCGGCGTACCGCTCGGCGGGGCTCGACATGAACCCAAGATTAATCGGTACCGCCGACGACCACCGGTCAAGGCCGTCCGGCAGGACGGTCGGAGCGGGTCGGTAGGGTGCACGACGTGCCGGACCGTACCGAACTGCCCCACGCCTCGAGCGGCGCCGACGACGCCGTCCGCCCGAGCCCGTCCCGCCGGCCCGTGGAGGCGGTGCTCTTCGACTTCCACGGCACCCTCGCCCAGGTGGAGGAGCCGCTGGCCTGGGTACGGGCCGCCGCGGCCGCCTGCGGGGTCGAGCTGGACCGGATCCGGGCCACCTCGCTGGCCGACCGCCTGCTCACCGCCGGCCGCGCGGGCGGGCCGTTGCCGGCCCGGGTGCCGCCCCGGCTGGCCGAGCTGTGGGCCGACCGCGACCTCTACCCGCACGCCCACCGGGGCGCCTACACCGGGCTGGCCGAGACCGTCGACACCGGCATCGACGGGTTCGCCGACGCGCTCTACGAGCGGGTGCTCGTGCCCGAGGGGTGGGTGCCCTACCCGGACACCGGGCCGGTGCTCGGCGCGCTGCGGGCCGCCGGGGTGAAGGTGGCGGTGGTCAGCAACATCGGCTTCGACCTGCGCCCGCTCTTCGCCGCCTGGGACCTCGACGCCCTGGTCGACGCGTACGCGCTGTCCTACGAGGTGGGGCGCTGCAAGCCCGACCCGGGCATCTTCCTGCGCGCCTGCGGGATGCTCGGCGTCGACCCGGAGCACACGCTGATGGTGGGTGACACGCCGGCCGACGCGGGCGCGGTGGCGGCCGGGTGCGGTGTGCTGGTGCTGCCGTGCGCCGACGCCGGCCGGTCGAACGGGTTGGGCGCGGTGCTCGACCTGGCCGGGGTCGGCTGACCGGGCGCCCCGGTTAGGGTCAGGGGCGTGACCGCCGACCGCCCCGTACCGTCGCGCGCGCCGGGCCGGCTCGGCGGGGTCGCGCTGGTGCTCGGCGGGGCGCTGTCCGTGCAGTTCGGCTCCGCGGTGGCCGCGCTGCTGTTCCCCCGTACCGGGGTGGCCGGTGCGGTCACCCTGCGGCTGACCCTCGGCGCGCTGCTGATGCTGGTGGTGTGCCGGCCCCGGCTCCGCGGGCACGGGCGCGGCGACTGGGCGGCGGTGATCGCGTTCGGCCTGGCGTTGGCCGGCATGAACTCGATCTTCTACCAGGCGATCGGGCGGATCCCGCTCGGTCCGGCCGTCACGCTGGAGGTGCTCGGCCCCCTGGCGCTGTCGGTGGTCGGCACGCGCCGACTCGCCGCCTGGTGCTGGGCCGGGCTGGCGCTGGCCGGGGTGGCCCTGCTCGGGCAGGGCGGCTTCGACCGGCTGGACCCGCTCGGCGCCGCGCTGGCGCTGCTGGCGGGCACGATGTGGGCCGCGTACATCGTCTGCTCGGCCCGGGTCGGCGCGCGGTTCCCCCGGGCCGACGGGCTGGCCCTGGCCCTCGCGGTGGCCGCGCTGGTCACCCTGCCGATCGGGCTGGCCGACGCGGGCGGCCGGCTGTTCCACCCGGCGGTGCTGGGGCTCGGCGCCGGGCTGGCGCTGCTCGCCTCGGTGCTGCCGTACAGCCTGGAGCTGGCGGCGTTGCGGCGGCTGCCCACCGCGACGTTCGCGGTCCTGATGAGCCTCGGGCCGGCGATCGCCGCGCTGGCCGGGTGGCTGGTGCTCGGTCAGGCGCTGCACCCGGTCGAGGTGGTCGCCATCGGGCTGGTGGTCGCGGCGAGCGCCGGCGCCGTCCGGGCCGCCACGCCCCCGCCACCGGTCGCCCCGGCGCCGGCGGTCAGCGCAGCAGCCGCAGCGCCGACGGCACGGCGCTGACCGTCACCGGCAGGTCGAACGACCGTTCCCCGTCGACGTAGGTGGTGATGCCCTCGGCGGCCAGCTCCACGGTCCGCGCCCGGTACGCGCGCACCAGCGGGTGCGTCACGTGGGTGCCCTGGTAGATCCGCGGCTTCACCCGCATCAGGGTGCGCCGGTCGAAGCGCCCGCCCACCACCACGTCCAGCAGCCCGTCGGTCGGGTCGGCGTCCGGACAGATCCGCATCCCGCCGCCGTAGCTGGCCGCGTTGCCGACCGCGACCAGCACCGCGTCCACCTCCTGCGGCACCCCGTCGAGGGTGAGCCGGTAGCGGCGCGGGCGCAGCCGGGCCAGCTCCACCAGGATCGCCAGGTCGTACCGGCGGGGCCCGCGCGGCCAGCGCATCCGGTTGGCCCGCTCGTTGACGATCGCGTCGAAGCCGGCCGCGAGCACCGCGCCGTACCAGCGGTCGTCGCCGCCGGGGCGGGACAGCCGGGCCAGGTCGACCGGGCGGGACCGGCCGGCGGCCAGCGCGGCGGCGATCGTCTCGACCGCCGCGAGCGGGTCGGCCGGGAAGCCGGTCTCCACCGCGAAGTCGTTGCCGGTGCCAGCCGGGACCGGCCCGAACGGCACGGCCGTGCCGGCGACCGCCTGCACCGCGCGGTGCACCGTGCCGTCGCCGCCCACCGCCACCAACGCCCCGGCGCCGCCGGCCACCGCGGCGTGGCACGCCGCCTCCGCCTCCACCGGGGTACGGGCGGTCAGCAGCTCCACCGGGCGGCCGGCGCCACCGAGGCGCTCCAGGATCCGGGGCAGCAGGCCCCGGTGCCGTCCCCGGCCGGCGGTCGGGTTGGCGAGCACGGCGACGGGGCCGGGCGGGACATGATCGTGCGCGGTCACGGCGAGCACCGTACGGCACGAGCCGCGCCCCTCACCAGGGGCGACGTCGCCACCGCCCGGCGACGGGGCCCTGGCGCCGGCGGCGGTGCGCAATACTGCCCGCCATGCGACCGCGCAGGTTGATCGCCGTCCTCGCCCCGGTGGCGTTCGCCCCGCTCCTGCTGGCCGGTGGGCTCTGGTGGGCGCAACGACCGGTCGAGCCGGCCTGGCACGACAACGCGGTCGCCGACGCGACCGACACCGTCGACCGGGTCGAGGCGAGGTTCGCCCGCGACCACCTCTACACGGCCGAGGAGTTCGTGCACGCCGCCGGGCAGGAGCCGGCGGTCACCGTGCTCCAGGTGCGCGGCGAGACGCACTGGCAGACCGGCGTGACGCTGGTGCTGCGGGTGACCGGGCACGGCGCGGGGGTCAACGGCCGGGGCGAGACGGTCGAGGGCACCGAGTCGGTCTGCTTCCGGCTGCGCCTCGGACCCGAGCGGGACGACCGCGACGACGACATCGACTGCCCGGCCGGCGATCCGGTGCCCGTCCCGCGGGACCCGTCGCTGGACGGCGTCGACGACCGGCTGCGCCGGGCGCTCGGCACGGCCGGCCCCGACGAGGCGGCGGTGCGCGCCGCCGTGGCCGGGCTGAAGCTCGACCCGGCCGTCCGGCAGGAGATCGCCGTCGAGGGCGGCACAATCGGCGTGGCGTTGCGGGCCAGCCAGTACGACTGCCTGCTGGCACGGGTCGGTGCGACGGGCGCGCAGACCTGGCGGCCGTCGCACACCCAGCTCGCCCCGGGCGAGCTGAGCTGCTCCGCCGGGCTGGCCCTGAGCAGTCAGTTCGGCCGGCGCGAACGCTGACGGCGCCCGGCACGGGAGGTGCCGGGCGCCGTCGACGGCCGGTGCGTCAGGGCAGGTCGATCGGGCGCAGCACCCGGTCGACCGCGTGCGCGATCTGCTTGTTGCCCTTGTTGATGTCGTAGCGCACCACCCGCGCGTCGCGGTCGCTGGTGTCGGCGTCGACCAGGCGGACCTGCCGGCCGTACCAGCAGTGCTTCACGTCGACCTCGACGGAGGCGCCGAGCGCGGTCGCCAGCTCCGCGCCGTCGGCCTTCAGCGCCGCCTTCCGGTCGATCGTCGCGCCCGGCACCACGTGGTAGAGCAGCACGTCCTCCACGGTGTCCACACCCAGGCCGGCGACCGCGTCGAAGGCCGCCTTCTCACCCGGCAGCTTCTTCGCGGCGGTGATGTCGCGGACCAGCTCGCGGAACGCGTAGTCGTTCGGCACGAACGCGGTCAGCGCGACCGTGCCGTCGGTGAGCACCTTCACCGGCGAGTCCGGCTTGGCCTGCAGCACCGTCAGGACCGCCTTGGTGAGCACGTCGAAGTCCCGCGAGTTGTGGTCGAAGCCGCTCTTGTCGGCGGTGAGCACGGCGGCCAGCGACCGCGTGCCCGGCTGCTTCGCGCCGGCCTGGGCGGGAGCGGCGACGGCGGTGGTGGCCACCGCCGCGGCCGTGGCGCCAACGGCCAGGCGGGCGGCGAGACGAGCGATGTTCATCGGGGAGCCTTTCGTCGAGGCGACCAGGTCCGTGACTGTCGTCACGACCCTTGCTTCGCCCCGACCGTCCCCGGTGGATGCACCCGAACCTCAGAACGTGACGCGGACCTTCAGCGCGGTCCGCTCGTCCATCGCCCGGTAGCCCTCCGGCACGCCGGAAAGCGGCACCGAGCGGTCGAACACCGGCGCCGGGTCGATCACGCCGGCCAGCACGTCGGCCAGCAGTTCCGGCAGGTACGCCCGGGCCGGCGCCACCCCGCCGGCGAGCGTCACGTTGCGGTTGAACATCTGCCGGACGTCCACCCCGGCGCTGCCGCCGTGCGGCACCCCGACGTAGCCGACCGCGCCGCCGTCACGGGCGATCGAGATCGCGGTACGCATCGACTCCTCCGTGCCCACCGCCTCCAGCACCGCGTGCGCGCCGTGACCGCCGGTCAGCTCGCGGACCGCCTCGACCGCCGCCTCACCGCGCTGCGCCACCACGTCGGTCGCGCCGAACCGCCGGGCGATGTCGGTGCGGGCCGGGTGCCGGCCCAACGCGACGATCCGCTCCGCGCCGAGCCGCCGCGCGGCCAGCACCCCGCACAGGCCGACCGCGCCGTCCCCGACCACGGCCACCGTCGCGCCCGGACGCACCCGGGCCGCCAGCGCGGCGTGGTGACCGGTGGCCATCACGTCCGACAGGGCCAGCAGCGCGGTCAGCAACCGGTCGTCGCCGGCCGCCTCGGCGGGCAGCCGCACCAGCGTGCCGTCGGCGTACGGGACGCGTACCGCCTCGCCCTGCCCACCGTCGGAGCCCGGCGTCCCCCAGAACCCGCCCCGCGGGCAGGACGTGTGCAGCCCCTCCCGGCAGAACTCGCACGTGCCGTCGGACCAGACGAACGGCGCGACCACCAGGTCACCGACCCGCACCGAGGTGACGTCCGCGCCGACCTCCTCGACCACGCCGAGGAACTCGTGCCCGATCCGCTGCCCCGGCGTTCGCCGCACCACCCCCCGGTAGGCCCACAGGTCACTGCCGCAGATGCACGCGAGCACGGTACGCACCACGGCGTCGCCGGGTCCGCGGACGGCGGCGTCCGGCACCTCCTCGACGCGGACGTCGTTCGGGCCGTGGATGACGGTGGCGCGCATCGGTGGTTCCTCCGGGCGGTGCGGGCGGGTGGCTTCGCGCGAACACTAGACCGCGCGTCGCCCGCCCCCGCCCCACCGCCCGGAACCGGTGGTGGCGCTCACCCGATCAGCGGACGAGCAGCCGCTTGCTCAGCGAGGCGACCCCGTCGCCCTTGACCTTGAGCGTCCAGTTCCCGGCCGCGCCCAGCGTCACCACCGTCTCGGCGGTGCCGTTCGGCTCCGCCTTCAGCTCGGCGACCCGCTTGCCGTCCGGGTTGAGCAGGTAGAGCGTCCGCGCGCCGGCGGTCTTGTTGGCCACCTTCAGCGCGAGCTTCTCGCCCGGCTCGGCGATCAGCCCGTCGTCGACGCCGGTGAGCGTGTCACCGGACAGCTCGATGGTGAGCGCCCGGTCGTACGCGGTCTCGGCCGCGGCGCTGGCCACCGTGCCGTCGTCGGAGACGGTGATCCGGGTCCGCACCCCGTCGCCCTGCCGGCCCGGCTTGCAGGCCACCTCGTACGAGCCGGTCTCCAGCTGGGCCCGCAGGTCACCCGTGCGACCCGCCGGCACGTCGGCCACCTCGGCGACCACCTTGGTGAAGCCCGCACCCTCCCGGCCGTAGAGGTAGACCCCGGTGGCCTGCTGCCCCCGGTTGGTCACCGTGAAGGTGACCGTGCCCGGCGTGAACAGCGTGGTGGTGACCTCGCAGCTGGTGTCGGTGGCGGTCACCGGGACCTGCTCGCCCTTCGGCGCGGGCTCGTCGTCACCGCAGGCGGTGAGCGCGGTGGCGGCGCAGAGGGTGACAAGGACGGCGGCGGTACGGCTCTTCATCGGGCTCTCCGGAGCGGAGGTCAGCGTGCTGACCGGGGGTGGGGCGCCGACGCCACCCCGGGACACCGCCCCGGGGGACTCGGCGGAGTCAGCAGAGTCTAAGCGGGCGCGGCGTCCCGGCAAGGCCCGAGGGCAGCCGAATGTCCGCCTCCACGACGACCGGGCATGATGGGCGGCATGCGGCTGGTCTCCCTGCTTCCCTCCGCCACCGAGATCGTGTACGCCCTGGGCCTCGGCGACGACCTGGTCGGGGTCACGTTCGAGTGCGAGGTGCCCCCGGCGTACCGCGCCGGCGTCGCCGTGGTCGTGGGTGGCCGGGACACCCGGGGCATGAGCCCCGGTGCGATCGACGCGTACGTCAGGGAGCAGCTCGCGGCCGGCGCCGACCTCTACACGCTGCACGCCGGCGCGCTGGCCGAACTGGACCCGGAGCTGATCCTCACCCAGGACCTGTGCCGCGTCTGCGCGCTTCCGTCCGGCACGGTCGCCGACGCCGTCGCGCATCTCGGCTGCCGGGCCGACGTGCTGTCGCTCGATCCGTACACCCTGGACGACGTGCTGGACTCGATCCGCGCGGTGGGTACGGCCGCCCGGGTGCCCGACCGCGCGGAGGCCCTGGTGGACGGGCTGCGCGCCCGGCTGGCGGCGATCCGCGCGGCGGTGGCCGGCCGGCCCCGTCGGCGGGTCGCCGTCGTCGAGTGGGTGGACCCGCCGTTCGGCGCCGGCCACTGGATCCCGGACCTGGTCGACGTCGCCGGTGGCGAGCCGGTGGCCACCCACCCCGGGGCCCGGTCCGCGCCGACCACGTGGGCCGACCTGCGGGCGGCCCGCCCCGAGGTGGTGCTCGTCGCGCCGTGTGGTTTCCACCTCGACGGGGCAGCCGACCAGGCGGCCTCGGTGGCCGGGCACTTCCCGGACGCGGAGGTGTGGGCGTTGGACGCGGACGGGCTGATCGTGCGGGCCGGCCCCCGGCTGGTCGACGGCGCGGAGACGATCGCTGCGATCCTGCACCCCGACGCCGTCCCCGCCGCCCGACCCGACGCGGCCCGCCGCATCGCCTGACCGCCCACCCCGCCTCGCTCCGTCGCCCGAGCCCCGCCCCAGCCTGCCCAGCCCGGTTCGGCTCGGTTCGGTTCGGTTCGGTTCGGTTCGGTTCGGTTCGGAGTGATGATCAACACCAGGTCCCCGAAGTGGTGGCATCACCGCGCCCCTGATACCGCCACTTCGCCGATCTGGCTCCGCCCCCGGCCCAGCCAGTCCCCCGTCACGAACTCGCATCCCTCCCGCCCGCCGTCACCGACCCGGCAACCACACATCGGCCCGCCGACGCGTTGACCTGGGGGTTGCGGCAGGGAGCAACGTGCACCTCCGAGATCCTTCGAGGCGCCACAAGTCCACGATCGGCTGCACGAGGGCTGATTGATGCCGGGAGGGGGCACCGGGATGCGCCTGCTTGCGGACCGGGATGCGCGAACGCCGTCCCCGTTGCCGGGGACGGCGTTCGTGGTGCGGCGCGACGGGACCGGTCAGGTCATGTCGTCGTAGCGGCGTTCGATCGGCGCGGGCGCGGCGACCGGCTCGGGAGCCTCGACCGGGGCGGACGCCTCGATCCGGGCACCGGTCGGTACCGGCTCGCTCGACAGGTCCAGCGGCGAAACCTCGTCGTCGGCGATGCCCGCGTAGACCTCCTGCCCACGCCCGCGCCGCCGGTCGTTGAGGAACGCCACCCCGACCGCGGCGAAGTAGAGCGCGGAGAGGCAGAGGGCCAGCGCGGTCATGCCGAACGGGTCGGGCGTCGGCGTGACCACCGCGGAGAACGCGAAGAACACGAAGATCGCCACCCGCCACCAGCTCAGCAGCCGCTTGGCGCTGGCCAGGCCGACGAAGTTGAGCATCAACACGATCAGCGGGAACTCGAACGCGACGCCGAACAGCAGGACCAGGTTCGTGACGAACGAGATGTAACGGGTGACCTCGAGGGTCGTCGAGATGTCGTCGCCGGAGACGTTGAGCAGGAACTCCAGGCCCTTGGTGGTGACGAAGAACGCCAGCACCGCACCGGCGGCGAACAGCGGCGCCGCCAGCGCGGTGAAGACGTACGCGTAGCGCCGCTCGTGCCGGTGCAGGCCGGGCGCGATGAACGCCCAGAGCTGGTAGAGCCAGATCGGAGCCGCGATGATCAGGCCGACCCAGAGGCCGATCTTGAGGTTCAGCAGGAAGACGTCGGCGACGCCGAGCTGCACGAACAGGCACTTGCCGGTTTTCGGATCGATCGCCTGCGGCAGGTCGCAGTAAGGTTTCGACAGCAACAACCGGACCGGCGTGGCCAGCCAGATGCCGAAACCGAAGCCGACCAGGATCGCCAGCGACGCCCGGAACAGCCGGTTACGCAACTCCCGGATGTGCTCCATCAGGGTCATGGAGCCGTCGGCGGCGCGTTCGAACGTGCTCGGGCCGCGCTTCCTCAACGCGAAGGCCACGGTGGTGGGGGCCCTTCCGGATCAGTTCTCGCGGACGCGCTGCACCGGGTCGACCGGCGGGGCGACCGGCTGCTGCGGCTGCGGGGCGTACCCCGGCTGCGGCTGCGGCGCGTAGCCCGGCTGCGGCGCGTACTGCTGCTGGCCCTGGATCGGCTGCTGCGGCGGGAGCGGCTGGTAGCCGTTCTGCGCGTCGGCCTTCTCGGCCAGGTCGCGGTCGTCGTCGTGCAGGCTCTTCGTCTCGGCCTTGATGATCCGCAGCGAACGGCCCAGCGAGCGGGCCGCGTCGGGGAGCCGCTTCGCGCCGAACAGCAGGATCAGCACGACCACGAGTACGGCGATGTGCCACGGCTTGAGGGCACCCATGGGAAGCTCCAGTCGCTCTGTGTCGGTGAGGGTGGGGTCGCCGCCCATCGTACGTGCGTCGCAGCGGCTTGCCACCCCCGGCGGGCCTGCTGGTGCGGGCCGGCCGGTGAAGTCTCGACCAACCCGAGTTGTCCCGTCAACCACCCACGGGGGCGCATTCGTGCTCGCAACCGCCCCGGATCGCGCAGCTATCGCTCACCGGACCGACCGGCGTCGATCACTCGCCGCGCCTGGCCTTGATCAACGCGATCCGGTCCTGCGCCACGGCCGCCCGCTCCTGCAACGACTCGGCGCGGGCCTGCAACTCCTCGGCGGCGGACCGCAGCGACTCCGCCTCGGCCTGCCGGCTCTGCAACGCCAGCGCCGAACGGCGCAACCGGGGCAGCCGCGCCACCACCGGGCGGATCGCCAGGGCCAGCACGACCAGCGCGAACACCACGACCCCGAGCACGATCCACATCACCACGGCGGTCAGCCTAGCGGGTGACGCCGGTGGCCGCCGGGTCGGCGCTGCCGGCCGGGGTGGCGCTGCCGGCCGGGCTGGCGTACGCGTCGAGCGCGGCGACGGCCTGGGCGCGGACCTGCTCGGCCAGCTCGGCCGGGGCCACCACGGTCACCTCGGGGCCCAGCCCGAGCACGAACCGGCGGGCCCAGCCCAGGTCGGTGACGCGCAGCGACACCAGCCACTGCTCGCCGTCGGCCTCGACCCGCTCGCACGGATAGTATTCGGTGATCCACCGCTCGCCCCGGCCGATGCGCAGCGTGATCAGCGGCAGGTCCGCCGAGGGCCGGAACACACCGTCGCTGAGGTCGTGCGGGCGGGCCTGCGGCGGCACCACGGCCTGCTCCGGCAGCTCGGTGACCGCGTCGATGCGGTCGGCCCGGAACAACCGGACCGCCTCGGCCCGACGGCACCACGCCTCCACGTACGCGCGGCCGCCGACCATCAGCATCCGCAGCGGGTCGATCGTGCGCTCGGTGGTCTCGTCCCGGGCCGGCGTGTAGTAGGTGATCCGCAACGCCCGGCCCCGCTCGACGGCGGCGCGCAGCTCGCGTACCCGGGCATTGTCGCCGGGCAGGCGGACCTCGACCGGCGCTCCGGCCAGGTCGCCCGCGGCGCTCTCGATCTTGGCCAGGGCCCGCTCCACCGCCTCGCGGTTGGCCACCCCCGGCGTCTCGGCGAGCATCCGCAACGCCACCACCAGGGCCAACGCCTCGTCCGGGGTCAGCCGCAGCGGGCGGTCGATGCCGGCGTCGTAGGTGATCGTCACCCGGTCACCGTCGAACGCCATGTCGATCAGGTCACCGGGGCCGTAACCGGGCAGCCCACACACCCAGAGCAGCTCCAGGTCCTCGCGGAGCTGCCGCTCGGTCACGCCGAGGTCGTGCGCCGCCTCGGCGATCTCGATGCCGGGGCGGGCCAACAGGTAGGGCACCAGGTTGAGCAGCCGGGCCAGCCGGTCGGCGGACGCGCGGCCGGCGCGGGCCGCGGGGCGGGTCACCGGGCACCTCCCCCGGCCACCGCCAGCTCGTCGTGCCGGGCGGCAACCTCCTTCAACCGCTGGATGACCGCCTCGCGCACCTCCGGCGGTTCGAGCACCCGCACGTCCGGGCCGTAGCCGACGATCTGGCCGGCCAGGAAGTCGGCGTCGGCGTACGGCAGGACCAGCCGGTCGCCGTCCGGGCCGGCGTGGCTCTCCACCGCCCACCGGCGCAGCCCGGCGGCGCGCCCCGGCGCGGCAAGCACGGTCGCCCGGCCGGTGCGTTCCACCGGCCCGGACCAGCGGGCCACGTGGCTGATCAGGTCCACCCCGGCGGGCGGCTCGTAGGCGCCGGCGTCACCGGTCGCGCGGACCGTGCCGACCACCCGGGACAGCCGGAAGCAGCGGGTCGCCGCACGGTCGAGGTCGTGGCCGACCACATACCACCGGCCGCGCCAGCAGACCACGCCCCACGGCTGCACCCGGCGGCGGGTCGGTGCGTCCCGATCCGGCACCCGGTAGTCGAAGCTGACCTCGCGCCGGTCCCGCGCGGCGGCGGTCAGCGGCGCGAACGCGGGGTCGACCGTCACCATCGGCTCCAGGCCCAGCGTGGCCTGCGGGTCCACGTCGATGCCGGCGGCCCGCAGCTTCGCCAGGCCGGACGACGCGGCGGCGGCCAGGCCGGCGTGCTGCCACAGCCGGGCGGCGATCCCCACCGCGGCGGCCTCGTCCGGTTCGAGTGGGATGTCGGGCAACGCGTATTCCCGGTGGGCGATCCGGTAGCCCGGCTCGGCGTCGAAGACGCTGGCCGTGCCCGTCTCCAGCGGCACCCCCAGCTCCCGCAGCTCGGCCTTGTCCCGCTCGAACTTGCGCTGGAACGCCTCGTGGTCCTTGGCGTCCTCCGGGTCGTGCTCGTAGCCGGGCACGGTCGCGGCGATCTGGGCGGCGGTCAGGAAACGCCGCGTGGACAGCAGGCAGATCACCAGGTTGACCAGGCGTTCGGTACGGGTCCGGGACACGAGCAAACGCTAGCAGCCCGCGCGTCCGACGCGGGCACCCGCGCGGGCGCGGCGCGGGCATCGACCCGTTCGTCTCCGCCCGGCGGCCGGACGGGGCCGGCCCTAGGGTGATCGCATGGCGGATGCGGAAGTCAAGTCCGAGAGCGTCGGCACCGTCGTGGTGGCCGGCGCGGCGAACCTCGCCATCGCGGTCGCCAAACTGGTCGCGGGCCTGATCTCCGGTTCCGCCGCGATGCTCTCCGAAGCCGCCCACTCGGTGGCCGACACCACCACCGAGGTGTTGCTCTACCTGGCGCTGCGGCGGGGCGCGCGGCCCGCCGACACCCGGCACCCCTTCGGGTACGGCAAGGAGAGCTACGTCTGGGCCTTCCTCGCCGCGCTGTTCACCTTCGTCGCCGGCGCCGGCTTCGCCATCACCCACGGCGTCACCACGATCCTCGTGCACGAGCACACCGGCGACTACCTGATCTCGTACGTGGTGCTGGCGGTGTCGTTCGCCATCGAGTCGGTGTCGCTGGCCCGGGCGGTACGGCAGGTGCGCCGGGAGTCCCGCCGCTGGCGCGCCACCCCCCGCCGCTACCTGCGGCTGACCGCCGACACCACGGTCAAGGCGGTCTTCCTGGAGGACACCGCCGCCCTGATCGGCCTGCTCATCGCCGCCGCCGGGCTCACCCTGTCCCACCTCACCGGCGACGAGCTCTACGACGGGATCGCCTCCATCCTCATCGGCGCGCTGCTGCTGGTGGTCGCCGGCATCCTGGCCCGCAGCAACATCTCGCTGCTGGTCGGCCGCGCCGTCTCCGAACGGGTGCACCGGCAGATCGAACGGGAGCTGGAGGGGGTGCCGACGGTGGACCGCGTCGACACCCTGATGACCATGTTCCTCGGCCCGGAGGACATCCTCGTCGCCGCCAAGGTCGACTTTCGCGACGACGCCACCGGCGCCGACATCGAGGCCGCCTCCGACGAGGCCGAACGCCGGCTCACCGACCGGTTCCCGGAGATCGCGTACGTCTTCCTCGACCCCACCCGCTCCCGCGGGCCCGGCGGGCGCGCCCGGACCACGTAGGAGGAGCCCCCGCCCGGCCGGGACGGCTGACCCGGCCTCGGGCCGCCCCGACGCCGGCCGATAGCGTGCCGGCATGGTGCGATGGCGGTCCGGCACGGTCACGACGGTACGGCGGCGGTGGGCCGGCGCCGTCGAACTCGACGTCGACCTGCCCGACGGCGCCCGGATGCGCGCGCTGGCCTACCCGGCCCTGGTCGGCGACCCGCAGCCCGGCGACCGGGTGCTGCTCAACGCCGGCGCGCTGCTGATGGGCCTCGGCACCGGTGGCTACGCCCTGGTCGTCGCGCTGCCCGACCGGCTTCCCGCCGACCCTCCGCAGGCCGGCGACAGCCGCGACGCCGGGCACCTGGTCAAGGCCCGCTACACGCCGCTGCAACCGATCCTGCTCGGCGTCGACGAGGAAGCCTCCCCGCACCACGACCGGCTGGCCGCCGCCGAGTCCGTCGACGGGATGCCGGTGGTCACCGCCGACCTGCACTCCGCGCTGCCGGCGATCCTCGCCGGCGTGCACGCCGACGCCCCCCGCGCCCGGGTCGCCTACCTGCTCACCGACGGCGGCGCGCTGCCGGCCTGGTTCTCCCGCACGCTGGCCGGCCTCGCCGACCGTCTCGTCGGCACGGTCAGCGTGGGGCAGGCGTTCGGCGGTGACCTGGAGGCCAGCACGCTGCACAGCGGCCTGCTCGCCGCCCGGCACGTGCTCGACGCCGACGTGGCGATCGTCGCGCAGGGGCCGGGCAACCTCGGCACCGGCACCCGCTGGGGCTTCTCCGGCGTGGCCGTCGGCGAGGCCGTCAACGCCGTCGCCACGCTGGGCGGCCGCGCGGTCGGCTCACTGCGGATCTCCGCGGCCGACCCCCGCCCCCGACACCGGGGCGTCTCGCACCACAGCCTCACCGCGTACGGCCGGGTGGCGCTGGCCCCCGCGGAGCTGGTCGTGCCCGACGGCCTCGACCCCGACCTGGCCGCCGACGTGACCGCGGCGCTCGCGCCCCTGACCGACCGGCACCGGATCGTCACCGTGCCCGTCGACGGCCTCGACGCCGCACTGCGGGCCAGCCCGGTCGGACTGTCGACGATGGGTCGCGGGCTCGACGCCGACCACGCCTACTTCCTGGCCGCGGCCGCCGCCGGCCGGTACGCCGCCGCCCTGCTGCGCTGAGCGGGAGCGTCCTCAGCCCAGGAAGAAGATCAGGCCCAGCCAGACGCCCACGATCAGCGCCAGCGCCACCGCCAGCACCCACGTCGGCACGGTGTACTCACCGCGGCGGTTGCGTTCGACCTCGGCGCGGATCTTCTCCCGCCGCCGGTCGATCCAGTTGAGCTTCTCGGTGCCGCCGTCCCGCTCGCGGCCGGAGGTCCGGCCGGGCTCGCGGCCGTGAGGTTGCGGTTCGGAAGTGTCCATGGCGACGCCAGCGTACCGGTGCCCCGGCGGCCGGCGCCCGCAGGCACCGGCCGCCGCCGGCCTCACATGCTCGCGATCAGCCGCTCCACCCGCTCGTCGTACGCCCGGAACGGGTCCTTGCACAACACCGTGCGTTGCGCCTGGTCGTTCAGCTTCAGGTGCACCCAGTCCACCGTGAAGTCACGCCGCTTCTCCTGCGCGTGCCGGATGAACTCGCCGCGCAGCCGCGCCCGGGTGGTCTGCGGCGGCGTCTCCTTCGCCTCGAAGATCTCCGGGTCGGTGGCCACCCGGTCCACCTCGCCCCGACGCTCCAGCAACCCGTAGAGGCCCCGCCCGCGCCGCAGGTCGTGGTAGGCCAGGTCCATCTGCGCCACCCGCGGGTGCGACAGCGGCAGGTCGTGCTTGCGCTGGTAACGCTCGATCAGCTTCAGCTTCGTGATCCAGTCGATCTCCCGGGCCACCGGGTCCAGGTCGCCGGTCTCCACCGCGCGCAGCACCCGCGCCCACAGGTCCACCACCCGCTTGGCGGTCTGGTCGCCGCCCCGACGCTCCACGAACTCGGTCGCCTTGGCCAGGTATTCCTGCTGGATCTCCAGCGCCGACACCTCCTTGCCGGAGGACAGGCGCACCTTGCGCCGCCCGGTGATGTCGTGCGACACCTCGCGGATGGCCCGGATCGGGTTCTCCAACGTCAGGTCCCGCATCACCACGCCGGCCTCGATCATCCGCAGCACGATGTCGGCCGTGCCGACCTTCAGCAGCGTGGTGACCTCGTTCATGTTCGAGTCACCGACGATCACGTGCAGCCGGCGGTAGCGCTCCGCGTCCGCGTGCGGCTCGTCCCGGGTGTTGATGATCGGCCGGCTCCGGGTGGTCGCCGAGGAGACACCCTCCCAGATGTGCTCCGCCCGCTGGGACAGGCAGTAGACCGCGCCGCGCGGCGTCTGCAACACCTTGCCCGCGCCGCAGATCAACTGCCGGGTGACCAGGAACGGGATCAGCACGTCGGCCAGCCGGCCGAACTCGCCGTGCCGGGACACCAGGTAGTTCTCGTGGCAGCCGTACGAGTTGCCGGCCGAGTCGGTGTTGTTCTTGAACAGGTAGATCTCGCCCGCGATGCCCTCGTCGTGCAGCCGCTTCTCCGCGTCGACGAGCAGGCCCTCCAGGATCCGCTCACCGGCCCGGTCGTGGGCCACCAGGTCGGTCACCGAGTCGCACTCCGGCGTCGCATATTCCGGGTGCGAGCCCACGTCCAGATAGAGGCGGGCGCCGTTGCGCAGGAACACGTTGCTCGACCGGCCCCACGACACCACCCGCCGGAACAGGTACCGCGCGACCTCGTCGGGGGAAAGCCGGCGTTGCCCGCGATAGGTGCAGGTGACGCCGTACTCGGTTTCGAGGCCGAAGATTCGCCGCTCCATGATGAGACATTAGCCGCCCGGAGCCCCCGATGGGCAGCGCCGACGCTCACCGCTTGCGATCTCCCCCACGCAGATCGGTGAGGTGGCGGCATCCGTACGCGCAAGACCCCGCCACCTCGGCGAGGTGGCGGGGTCCGCAAGCAGACGTCACTCGGCGGGCCGGTCCTCCGCGTTGCCCTCCAGATCGGCCGAACCCGCCGACGTGGTCGGCTTCTTCGCCTCCTCCGTCGGCACCGTCGGGGTCTTCGCCCGGCCCGGCGCCGGCGCGGTGTCCGCAGCCGCGTCACCCTCCAGCAACCCGGTCAGCGCCGCCCCGGTGACCCGGCGGAACGTCCGCCCGACCCGGCCCCGGTCCAGGACCGCCACCTCCAGCTGGTTCGCGGCGATCGTCCGGGCCGCCCCGCCCTCGCCACCGACGCTGCTGAGCGCCTTCATCGCGGCGCGCACCGCCTCGGACAGCGACATCTCCGGCCGGTGCTCGTTCTTCAGCACCCCGGCGATCGCCTCGGACTGGCCACCCATCGCCATCCGGCCCGGCTCGTCGTTCACCGAACCGTCGTAGGTCACCCGGTAGAGGGAGTCGTCGTCCGGCGTGGCGCCCACCTCGGCCACGCAGATCTCCACCTCGAACGGCTTCGACTGCTCGGTGAAGATCGCACCCAGCGTCTGCGCGTACGCGTTGGCCAACGCCAGACCGGTCACGTCCCGCCGGTCGTAGCTCAGTCCGTTGAGGTCGGCCATCCGCACACCCGCGCGCCGCAGGTTCTCGAACTCGTTGTACCGGCCCACGGCGGCGAAGCCGATCCGGTCGTAGATCTCACTGACCTTGTGCAGCGTGCTGGACAGGTTCTCGGCGACGAAGAGCACCCCACCGGCGTAGCTCAGGACCACCGCGCTGCGGCCCCGGGCGATGCCCTTGCGGGCCAGCTCGGAACGGTCGCGCATGATCTGCTCGGGCGAGGCGTAGAACTGCATGGCCACGGCGGCGGTTCTCCTTCTTGCGGGACTGCTGACTCGATGGACGTGGGAGCGGCGTCAGCCGCCGGGGTTCTCCATCCGGCCGGACACCACGCCCTCCGCGATCGTCGCCGTCTCGGCGTCGGTGAGCCGGTGGGTGCCGTCGGCCGTCGCGGTCATCACGACCGGGTAGATCCGCCGGGTCAGGTCGGGGCCGCCGGTGGCGGTGTCGTCGTCCGCCGCGTCGTAGAGCGCCTCGACGGCCAGCCGGGTCGCGTCGTCGATCGACAGGCCCGCCCGGAAGCGCTTCTTCAGCGCGGACTTGGCGAACAGCGAGCCGGAGCCGATCGCGTCGTAGCCGGTCTCCTCGTAGGGGCCGCCGGTCACGTCGAAGCTGAAGATCCGCCCGGCCCGCGCCGGGTCGCTCGCGGCCAGGTCGAAGCCGGCGAAGAGCGGCACCACGGCCAGGCCCTGCATCGCCGCGCCCAGGTTGCCGCGGATCATCGAGGCCAGCCGGTTGGCCTTGCCGTCGAGCGAGAGCATCGCGCCCTCGATCTTCTCGTAGTGCTCCAGCTCCACCTGGAACAGTCGCATCAGCTCGATGCCGATGCCGGCGGTGCCGGCGATGCCGACCAGCGAGTACGCATCGGCCGGGTGCACCTTCTCGATGTCGCGCTGGGCGATCAGGTTGCCCATCGTGGCGCGCCGGTCGCCGGCCATGACCACGCCGCCGGCGGCCGCGATGGCCACGATGGTGGTCGCGTGCGGCGCCATGTCGGCGGCCATGCCGGGCGGCAACGGCCGACGCCCGGGCAGCATCTCCGGGGCGACCTTGCTCAGGAACGTTGTGAAGGAGGACGTCCCCGCGTTGGTGAACACATCTGGAAGACGCCCGGATGGATCAAAACCCGCTGCCACGTGGTTCCTCTCAGGTATGTGATCGCCCCGGCCAGGTTGTCGAGGTCGTCCTTGAACTGGCCGAGACCGCCGTTGCAGTTGAAGCAGAGTATCCCGCGCACCCACCCGGTGCGATGATCGTGGTCCAGATGTTCCGGATCGGGGCGCCGGCAGATCGCGCACACACCGCCCTGCTCGGCCAGGAGCTCCTGGAACTCCTTCTCGCCGACCCCGTAGCGGCGACGCAGGTGGTACTCGCGGTTGCCGCCGTAGAGCCGCTGCTTGCTCTCGTTACCGCGGGCGATGTGGCACGGCTTGCAGTAGCTGTGCCGACCGCTCGCGTTCGTCGTTCGGGGGAAGTCCTCGACCGGTTTGATCTGCTCGCAGTCGGGACACCACTTCAGGCCGTCCGCGACCGGCACAGGCGCTTTGCGCTGCGGCGCGATCCCCCGCTTTCGTCGGCTCGCCTCGGAGCGAACTGAAGCACACGTCTTGCAGTAGAAGGCCAGCCCGTCCGGGCGCCGCCGGTTACGGTGAAACGCCGACGCCGGCAACGAGCGGCCACACTGGGGGCAGAGCTTGTCCGAAGCCTCCGGCAAATCGGACATAGGCCTCATTGACCGCCCTTCTGCACATATCCTCTCACGAACTCCTCGGCGTTCTCCTCCAGGACGGAGTCGATCTCGTCGAGCAGGTCGTCGACGTCCTCGGTGATCTCGGCGTGCCGCTCGGCCACCTCGGGGTTGGCCTGCGCGGTGACCTCCTCGACCTCCTCGTGGGACTTGCCGGATTGGGTCTGACCACCCTCTTGCGTCGCCATGGTGGTGCCTCCTCCACGATCGCCTGCGATCAACTTACCTCGCGGGAGCGACGAAAAGCCCGTCGCGCGCCGGGTTCCGGCACACGACGGGCCTTCCGGCATCCGGGTCACCCGCCGGTGAGCATCTCCAGCAGGTCCTTGGCGCTCTCGCAGCGGTCGAAGAGCTGCCCGACGTGCGCGCGGGTGCCCCGCTCGGGCTCCATCATCGGCACCCGGACCAGCGACTCCCGGCCCACGTCGAAGATGACCGAGTCCCAGCTCGCGGCCACCACCTCGGAGGCGTACTGGGCCAGGCAGCGGCCCCGGAAGTAGGCCCGGGTGTCCTCCGGCGGCTCGGTCATCGCGGTGCGGGTCTGCTCGTCGGTCAGCAGCGTCTTCATCGAGCCGCGCTGGACCAGGCGGTGGTAGAGCCCCTTCTCCGGACGCACGTCGGAATACTGCAGGTCGACCAGCTGCAGCTTGTGCGAGCCCCAGGCGAGCTTCTCCCGCTCCCGGTAGCCCTCCAGCACGCGCAGCTTGGCCACCCAGTCCAGCTCGTCGGCGCACTCGAACGCGTCGCGGCCGAGACGGTCCAGCACGCTCTCCCAGCGGTCGAGCACGTCGGCCGTCTGCGCGTCGACGTCCTGGCCGTACCGGTCGTCCACGAAGGAACGGACCCGCTCCAGGTAGGCCCACTGCACGTCCAGCGCGGTGAGCCGGCGCCCGTCCCGCAGCCGCATCAGGTGCTTCAGCGACGGGTCGTGGCTGACCGCGCGCAGCTCCCCGACCGGGTCGGCGATGCCCAGGTCCGCGCCGAGCGCCTTCTCCTCGATCATGGCGAGGATCAGCGACGTGGTGCCGACCTTCAGGAACGTGGAGATCTCGGAGAGGTTGGCGTCGCCGATGATGACGTGCAGCCGGCGGTACTTGTCGGCGTCGGCGTGCGGCTCGTCGCGGGTGTTGATGATCGGCCGCTTGAGGGTGGTCTCCAGCCCGACCTCGACCTCGAAGAAGTCGGCGCGCTGGGAGATCTGGAAGCCGCTCTGGCCGCCGTCCTGGCCGATGCCGACGCGGCCCGCGCCGCAGACGATCTGCCGGGTGACGAAGAACGGCGTCAGGTACGCCACGATGTCGGCGAACGGCGTCTGCCGGCGCATCAGGTAGTTCTCGTGCGCGCCGTAGCTGGCGCCCTTGTTGTCGGTGTTGTTCTTGTACAGGTGGATGGGGTGGGTGCCCGGGATGGTGGCCGCCCGGCGGGCCGCCTCGGCCATCACCCGCTCCCCCGCCTTGTCCCACCGCACCACGTCGAGGGGGGTGGTCACCTCGGGGGTGGAGTATTCCGGGTGGGCGTGGTCGACGTAGAGCCGCGCGCCGTTGGTGAGTATGACGTTGGCCAGTCCGAGGTCCTCGTCGGCGAGCGCCTCGGCCGGGTCGTAGGCCGCCCCGGAGTAGGTGAAGCCGCGGGCGTCGCGCAGCGGCGACTCCTCCTCGTAGTCCCAGCGCGCCCGCCCGCCCCGGTTGAGTTCCGGTCGGGCCCCGTACGCGTTGACCACCTGCGAGGAGGTGACCATCGGGTTGGCTCCGGCCTGGCCGGGCACGGAGATGCCGTACTCGACCTCGGTGCCCATGATCCGTCTGACGCTCATCGACCTGCCCGCTCCGCTCGCCGTCCCGGTCCCCGTCACGTCGAGCGTAGTCGGCACTTCGACGGTAGGTGGCGCGCCGGGCCCCGGCGGGCGCCGTTCGCCGTCCTCGGCGGCGGCCGGAGCGGTGCGGTCCGTCCGGCCGTCGCCGTGCCGAACTCGACGGTCAGAAGAAGCGGTACGCCTCCGCGGCGGCGTCCTCGGTCTGTGCCGCGGGCGGCGCGGTGATGCTGACCGGCTCGCCGAAGCTGTGCATCTTCATCTCGTTGTCGATCTTCCCGGCCGCGGTGTCGAACGTGTAGGTGAGCAGCGTGAGTCGACCCTCGGCGTCCAGGGTGGCCTCGAACGGCACCGTCTTCGTCTTGAGCACCTTGAACGCGTTGCGCAGGGTGGCCTTCTCGGCGTCGCTGGAGGCCGCTGCGATGGCCTTCTCCGGGTCGGCGACGCCGGTGTAGCGGCCGTCGCCGGCCGGTTCGGCGGAGACGACTCCGCCGAGGATGCCGGCCTGTGCCCGGACGTCGAGGCCCTGGGCCAGCTGCCCGTCGGGGCGCAGCCGGCTGCGGTCGAGCCTCATCCAGGGCTTGCCGTCGGACGCGTCCTGCTTGACGTAGACGGCGTCGGTGGTGACGACCATGCTGACCGGCTCGGGCGTGCGCATGTCGAGCGTCATCGCGCCCGTGGCGGGTTCGACGGCCGACCGCATGGTGACGGTCTGGTTGCCCGCCTTGATGGTGACGTCCATCTTGAGGGTCTTCTCCAGGCTCCGCTGGAAGCCCTGGCGGATCGCGGTGGGCGCGTCGGCGGTGGTGGGCGCGGAGGCGGACGCCGAGGTGGTCGGCGCGGAGGCGGTGTCGGTGGTGGTGCCGCAGGCGGTGAGCAGGGCGGTCAGGCAGCCGAGCAGGGCCGGGGCAAGTGATCTACGCACGGGCAGACCCTAGCGGGCGGGGCCCGGTTTCGTGGCCCCGTCGAGGACCGACCGGGGCGGCGCCTGCGCGGCACCGCCCCGGTGGGCGATCTCAGAGGTATTGACCGGTGTTGCTGGCCGTTTCGATGGACCGGCCGGCCTCGGCGCCCTTGCCGCCGGAGACGAGCGTGCGGATGTAGACGATCCGCTCGCCCTTCTTGCCGGAGATGCGCGCCCAGTCGTCCGGGTTGGTGGTGTTGGGCAGGTCCTCGTTCTCCCGGAACTCGTCGACGCACGCGTCGAGCAGGTGCTGCAGTCGCAGCCCCTTGCGCCCGGAGGTGAGGAACTCCTTGATGGCCATCTTCTTGCCTCGGTCGACGATGTTCTGGATCATCGCGCCGGAGTTGAAGTCCTTGAAGTAGAGGACTTCCTTGTCGCCGTTGGCGTAGGTGACCTCGAGGAAGCGGTTCTCCTCGGTCTCGGAGTACATCCGCAGGACCACCGCGTCGATCATGGCAGCCACCGTGGCCTGCGGGTCGCTGCCGTGTTCGGCCAGGTCGTCGGCGTGCAGCGGCAGGCCGGCGAGGATGTACTTGGAGAAGATGTCCTTGGCCGCCTCGGCGTCCGGACGCTCGATCTTGATCTTCACGTCGAGTCGGCCGGGGCGCAGGATCGCCGGGTCGATCATGTCTTCCCGGTTGGAGGCGCCGATGACGATGACGTTCTCCAGGCCCTCCACGCCGTCGATCTCGCTGAGCAGCTGCGGGACGATGGTGTTCTCCACGTCGGAGGAGACGCCGGAACCGCGGGTGCGGAAGACGGAGTCCATCTCGTCGAAGAACACGATCACCGGCGTGCCCTCACCGGCCTTCTCCCGCGCCCGCTGGAAGATCAGCCGGATGTGCCGCTCGGTCTCGCCGACGTACTTGTTGAGCAGCTCGGGGCCCTTGATGTTGAGGAAGAAGCTGGTGTGCCGCTCCTTGCCCTCCCGCTCGGCGATCTTCTTGGCCAGCGAGTTGGCCACCGCCTTGGCGATCAGCGTCTTGCCGCAGCCGGGCGGGCCGTAGAGCAGGATGCCCTTCGGCGGCCGGAGCTGGTGCTCGCGGAACAGGTCGGCGTGCAGGAAGGGCAGCTCCACCGCGTCGCGGATCTGCTCGATCTGCGCCTGGAGGCCACCGATGTCCTCGTAGTTGACGTCGGGCACCTCCTCCAGGACCAGTTCCTCGACCTCGCTCTTGGGAATCCGCTCGTACGCGTACGCCGAGCGGGGTTCGATCATGAGCGAGTCGCCGGCCCGGATCGCGCTGCCGATCAGGGTCTCCGCGAGGTGGACGATGCGCTCCTCGTCCGAGTGGGAGACCACCAGCGCCCGGTCACCCGGCGCGCCGTCGGGACCCGCCAGGATCTCCTTGAGCATCACCACCTCGCCGACCCGCTCGTAGCCGAACGCGTCGACGATGTTGAGGGCGTCGTTGAGCAGGACCTCCTGGCCCCGGCGCAGCTCGTCGACCTCCAGCGAGGGCGAGACGGCCACCCGGAGCTTGCGCCCGCCGGTGAACACGTCCACCGTGCCGTCGTCGTGCCTGGCCAGGAAGACGCCGTAGCCACTGGGCGGCTGGGCGAGCCGGTCGATCTCCTCCTTGAGCGTCACGATCTGCGCGCGGGCCTCCTTGAGGGTGCCCACGAGCCGTTCGTTGTTCTCGGTCAGCCGCGCCAACTGCGCCTGGGTGGCCGCCAGCCGCTCTTCGAGCTGCCGGACGTGTCGGGGGCTTTCGGTCAACTTGCGCCGCACCAGAGCGAGTTCCTCTTGCAGGAACGCGACCTGCGTGGAGAGATCGTGGGCTTCCTTTTCCCACCGTGCGGCGCGCGAGTCCGCGTCGTCGCTGCGTGCCACGTCCCACCTCCCCGGGGGGCTTGAACGTTCTGACCTAACACTAGCCGCTATGAGCCCGATTCGGTCCTCCGCAACGCGCTCGTCACCGAAGCTTGATCGCCAAGGGCTGGTCGCGGGGTGGGTACGGGCGTTCGGGTACCGTCGGAGTGTGGGACGGGAGAACATGGGGGGTGCTTCGTGACCGACGTCGCGACCGACCAGTTGCAGGTCTGGGTGGATCAGGACCTCTGCACCGGCGACGGGCTCTGCGTGCAGTACGCGCCGGAGGTGTTCGAGTTCGACGTCGACGGCCTGGCGTACGTCAAGGGCCCGGACGGCGAGCTGCGGCAGGCCGCCGGCGCCCGGGTGGACGTGCCGGAGCACCTGCGCCTCGAGGTGATCGACTCGGCGAAGGAGTGCCCGGGCGAGTGCATCCACGTCGTACGCGGCAGCGACGGCGTCGAGGTGGCCGGCCCGGAGGCCGAGGACTGACCAGTGACGGACACGACGGGCCGGGGACGACGTCCCCGGCCCGTCGTGCGTCCGTCAGAGCAGGGGCCGGCCGACCACCGAGGCGACCAGCCGGGCGAACTCCTCCAGCCGGGCGATCTGCCCGGCGCCGCCGTCGTCGAGGGTCTTGCCGAAGCGCAGCGCGTCGTGCCGGGGCGTGCCCGCCACCTCGTCGCTGGGCGGCGCCTCGTCCAGCGAGCTGAGCAGCAGGTAGACGTCGATGCTGTCGATCCGGACGGTGCCGTCGTCGGTCCGGGTGAGCCGACGCCGGCAGCCGACCTCGGTGACGGTGGAGACCGGCACCACGCGCAGCGAGGAGGTCATCGCGCCGGGTGGCCCCTCCCCCGGCGGGACGTCCTCGCCGTGCCAGAGCACCAGCCGGCTGCCGTCGCAGACGACGACCTCCTGCCACACCCCGTTCACCTCGTTGACGAAGCGTTCCAGGGTGAAGCCGAGGACGGAGGCGCCGCGCAGCACCCCGCCGAGCGCCTCCAGGGCGATGTCGGGGTCCCGCAGGTAGGCACGGGCCGCCGACTCCAGGTCGGTGTAGGGCGACCAGTCGGGGAAGACGGCGGGCAGGTCACCGTTGCCGTAGCCGGGGTTGCTCACGCCACCTCCCGTCGGCCCGAACCGCCGTCACCGCCCGTGCGCCGCCGTCGGCTCCGGTGACCGGGACGGGCGCGCCGCCCGCCGCGCGCTCCGATCCGCTCGCTCATGCCCACCGTCTCCACCCACCTCGGTGTCGTCGTCCCCACGGGCACACATGATCCGCCCGCCCGCCGCCGTGCGCGCGGCGGGGGTCAGGACTGCTCCGGTTCCTCCGCCGCGCGGGCCGCCGCCGCCGCGCGCAGGGCGTCCCGGCGCTGCGCGTACGCCTCGGCGCCCTTGCTGGGCTTGCGCCGGCGCGGCGGCGCGGTCACCCCGGGGGCGAGCTTGCGCGCGGACACCAGGAACGCGGTGTGCGCGATCATCCGGTGGTCCGGCCGCACGGCCAGACCCTCGGCGTGCCAGTCGCGCACCAGCGACTCCCAGGCCCGCGGCTCGGTCCAGCCGCCGCGCTCGCGCAGCGCCTCGACCAGCTCCGACAGCTGCGGGGTGGTGGCCACGTAGCCGATCAGCACGCCGCCGGGGACCAGCGACCGCTCGACCATGTCGAGCATCTCCCACGGGGTGAGCATGTCGAGGATGATCCGGTCGAACCCGGTCTCGGTGCTGTCGGCGACGTCGCCGACGTGCAGCCGCCAGGCCGGGTGCGGGCCGTTGAAGAACGCCTCGACGTTGCGCCGGGCGATCTGGGCGAAGTCGTCGCGCAGCTCGAACGAGTGCAGCTCGCCCTCGGTGCCGACGGCCCGCAGCAGCGAGCAGGACAGCGCACCCGAGCCGGCGCCGGCCTCCAGCACCTTGGCGCCGGGGAAGATGTCGCCCATCGCGACGATCTGCGCCGAGTCCTTCGGGTAGATCACCTGGGCGCCGCGCGGCATGGAGAGCACGTAGTCCGACAGCAGGGGCCGCAGCGCGAGGAAGGCGGTGCCGCCGCCGGCGGTGGTGACCACGCTGCCGTCGGGCAGGCCGATCAGCGTGTCGTGCTTGAGGATCCCCCGGTGGGTGTGGAACTCCTTGCCGGGCTCCAGCGTCACGGTGTGCATCCGGCCCTTGGGGTCGGTCAGCTGGACCCGGTCGCCGGGCCGGAACGGCCCCCGGTGGACGGGCGGCAGGGCCGGGACGGTGGAGGTCTCTGCGGTCACGTGTTCGTCTTCCGTTTGGGTTCGAGGAGCTGGGCGAGGTCCGCGATGTGCAGCACGCCGACCACATCTTCGCCTGCCGTCACGAGGTACTGCGCGCCCGGGTGGGTGCGGACGGTCTCCAGCACCCGCTCGCCGTCCGCGTCGACCGGCAGGGTGGGCAGGGCGGTCAGGGCGCGGGCCACCTCGTCCACCGCGAGCCACGGCCGCCGTGCCGGGGGTACGGCGGCGACGCGGGCCGGGTCGACCAGCGACACGGTACGGCCGGCGGAGTCGACCACGCTGAGCGCCGCGTCCGGTGTGCCCGCCTCGTCGCGGCGGCGGTGCGCCTCGGCCAGCGGGGTGCCGGTGGGCACCGGCAGCAGTGGCCGGGCCAGCCGGGCCAGGTCGACCAGGTGCAGCCGGCGGCCGATGCGGGCCAGCCGGATGGACTGCCCGGCGCCCCGCCACAGCGTCACCGCGACCAGCAGCAGCAGCGGCAGGGCCAGTGGGGCGAGCGCCCGGCGCAGGGTGAGCAGCACCACCAGGGCGAGCGTGGCCACCGCCACGGCCCGGCCGACCCAGCCGGCCACCTCGGTGCCGCGGTGCCGGTCCCGGGTGAGCGCCCAGACCGCGGCGCGCAGCGCCCGTCCGCCGTCCAGCGGCAGCCCGGGCAGGCTGTTGAAGATCGCCACCACGACGTTGCTGACCGCGAGCTGGAACGCGAGCTGGTGGCCGAGGGTGCCGGCGGGCAGCGCCAGGGTGGCGGCGACCGCCCCGGCGCCGAGCACGGCCGAGACGGCCGGCCCGGCCAGCGAGATGAGCAGCTCCACCCGGGGGCTGGGGGCGTCGCGGTCCATCTCGGTGTAGCCGCCGAGCAGTTCGAGGGTGATCCCGCGCACACCGATGCCGTGTCGGCGGGCGGTCAGCGCGTGGCCCAGCTCGTGCAGCAGCACCGAGCCGAGCAGCGAGACGACGAACCCGAGGCCGACCAGGTAGCCCGCGAGGTGACCGAGGTCGAGCTGGCGCCGGGCCAGCGCCGCGTAGAGCACCGTCACCACCACGGTGAGCAGCAGCATCGAGGCGTCGACGCGCAGCGGCACCCCGAGGACCCGGCCGAGGCTCAGCCCGGGCCGGCGCGGTCGTCGGGTGCGCTGCTCCACCCCGGCGATGCTACGCGGCGCCGATCATGGCCCGGTGCGGCGACGACCGACCTGTCACACGGGTGGCCTAACCTTCCGGGCATGACGGCGGAACCGGTGATCGACGCGCAGGGCGACCAGACGGCGGCACGGGTGCCGGTCACGGTGCGGGCGTCGCTGTCGCCGTCCCGGGCGGCCGACTTCAAGACCTGCCCGCTGCTCTACCGGTTCCGCAGCATCGACCGGCTGCCCGAGCGGCCGACGGTCGAGCAGGCCCGGGGCACGCTCGTGCACGCCGTGCTGGAGCGGCTGTTCGACCTGCCGGCCCCGGCGCGCACCCCGGAGTCGGCGGGCGACCTGGTCGCCCCGCAGTGGGACCGCCTGGTCACCGAGGAGCCGGAGCTGGCGACGTTGTTCGCCGACGGCGACGCCGCGGCCGCGCAGGAGTTCCTGCGTTCGGCGGCGGCGCTGCTGGAGGGCTACTTCGCGGTGGAGGACCCGCAGCGGCTGGAGCCCGCCGAGCGGGAGGCGCTGATCTCCGCCGTGGTCGACGACGAGCTGCTGATCCGGGGCTATCTCGACCGGCTCGACGTGGCCCCGGACGGTGCGCTGCGGGTGGTCGACTACAAGACCGGCGGCGCGCCGCGCGAGGCGTTCGAGGCGCGGGCGCTGTTCCAGCTGAAGTTCTACGCCCTGGTGCTGTGGCGCACCCGGGGCGTGGTGCCACGGGTGCTGCGCCTGCTCTACCTCAAGGACGCGGAGGTGTGCGACTACGCCCCCGACGCCGAGGAGCTGGTGCGCTTCGAGCGCACCGTGGTGGCGTTGTGGCGGGCGATCGAGCAGGCCACCGCGCGGCAGGATTTCCGGCCCCGGCCGAGCCGGCTCTGCGACTGGTGCAGCCACCAGGCGCTCTGCCCGAGCTTCGGTGGCACGCCGCCGCCGTTCCCGGTGGCCGGTGCCGCGCCCGACCCGCTCGTGGACGCCCGTTCCCGCCCGGCCACCCCGGGGGCCGACGAGTGATCCTCCTCCTCGGGGAGGAGACCGGGTTCGGCGCCGGCGACGACGGGACGCGCCCCGTGCCGGCCTGACGTTCGCGCGCTCGTCGAGCGGGCCCGCCGGGCCGGGCTGCCGGTCACGCTGCGGATGGAGGGCACGTCCACCGCGGTGGCCGAGGGGGTGGCGCTCACCGCCCACCGCATCGTCGCCGAGGCGCTGCGCAACGTCCTCGCCCACGCCGGGCCGGCCACCGCGCTGGTCCGGATCACCGTCGGCGGCGGCGTGCTGACCGTCGAGGTGGTCGACACCGGGCGCGGGCCGGGACGCCCACCCGACCGGATCGGGCACGGACTGGTCGGCATGCGGGAGCGGGTGGCCCTCTACGGTGGGATCCTGCGGACCGGACCGGCGCCGGGCGGCGGCTTCCGGGTGTACGCGCGGATCCCGCTGGACCCGGCCGGTGCGGTTCCCGCCTGACCGCGGCCGGGCACGACGAGGGGGATCTGATGACAGACGGCGCCGCGCCCCGACCGGTCCGGGTCCTGCTCGCCGACGACCAGCCGTTGCTGCGCACCGGGTTCCGGATGGTGCTGGGCGTCGAGGACGACCTGGACATCGTGGGTGAGGCCGGCGACGGCGTGGAGGCGGTGGAGCTGGCCCGGCGGCTGCTGCCCGACGTGGTGCTGATGGACATCCGGATGCCGCGGATGGACGGGGTCGCCGCCACCCGGGCGATCGTGGACGCCCGGCTGCCGGTGCGGGTGCTCGTCCTCACCACGTTCGAGTTGGACGAGTACGTGGTCGGGGCGCTGCGCGCCGGGGCGAGCGGCTTCCTGGCCAAGGACGTGCCGGCCGAGGACCTGGTGACCGCGATCCGCACGGTGGCGGCCGGGGAGGCGGTGGTGGCGCCGCGGATCCTGCGCCGGCTGCTGGACCGGTTCGCCGACGTGCTGCCGGACCCGGTGACCGCCCCGCCGCGGGTGCTGGACCCGCTGACCGAGCGGGAGCGGGAGGTGCTGACCCAGGTGGCGCGCGGGCTGTCGAACGCCGAGATCGCCCGGGAGCTGTCGGTCAGCGAGACCACGGTGAAGACGCACGTCGGGCACGTACTGACCAAGCTGCGGCTGCGGGACCGGGTGCAGGCGGTGGTGCTGGCCTACGAGACGGGGCTGGTACGGCCGGGGAAATAGGTGGCGGCCCTCACGTACCGTGACCAACGGCGGCGGCGCGGGGTTGACCATGACGCGACGTGAGGTCCTACCGTCGGCGCCACCGGCCGGTCAGGGATCACCCTGAACCGGCCTGGGGGGCGACCCCCACCGGAAATTCGGCACGGATTCCGCCCAGGGTCGGACGGTTCCGCCGCCGGTGGCACCGAGGATGGAACCGCCGCACCGACCAGCGGGGGCGGTGCGGATCAGCAGCCAGACGGAAGAGGTAGATGACGTGACCGCGACGGTAGGCCGGCAAGCGCAGGCCGCGGCCCGGGCGAACGACGTGTGGAAGGTGTACGGCAGCGGTGAGGCGCAGGTCATCGCGCTGCGGGGGGTGAGCGCCGAGTTCGAACGCGGCCGGTTCACCGCGATCATGGGGCCGTCCGGCTCCGGCAAGTCGACGCTGATGCACTGCCTCGCCGGTCTGGACTCGGTGACCCGGGGCACCGTGATGATCGGCGACACCACCGTGACCGGGCTCAACGACTCGGGCCTGACGAAGCTGCGCCGGGACAAGGTCGGCTTCATCTTCCAGCAGTTCAACCTGCTGCCCACGCTCACCGCGCAGGAGAACATCCTGCTGCCGCTGTCGATCGCCGGGCGCAAGGCCGACCCGGCCTGGTACGACACGGTGATCGACACGGTCGGGCTGCGGGAGCGGCTCGGGCACCGCCCGGCGCAGCTCTCCGGCGGTCAGCAGCAGCGGGTGGCGTGCGCCCGGGCCCTGGTCGCCCGCCCCGACGTGATCTTCGCGGACGAGCCGACCGGCAACCTGGACTCCCGCTCCGGCGCGGAGGTGCTCAACTTCCTGCGCAACTCGGTGCGCGAGCACGGCCAGACCATCGTCATGGTCACCCACGACCCGACCGCCGCCGCGTACGCCGACCGGGTGGTCTTCCTCGCCGACGGCCAGATCGTCTCGGAGCTGATCGAGCCGACCGCCGACACGGTGCTGGACACCATGAAGAAGCTGGACGCTCCGGTCGAGGTGGGCAACTGATGTTGCGGGCAACGCTGAAGAGCCTGCTGGCGCGCAAGCTGCGCCTGCTGCTGTCCGGCCTGGCGGTGGTGCTCGGCGTCATGTTCGTCTCGGGCGCGTTCGTGCTCACCGACACCCTCGGCCGGTCCTTCGACGCGGTCTTCGCCGACGCGTACGCCGAGGTCGACGTGAACGTCGCGGCGAAGCCGAAGGTGGAGCTGTCCGAGACCGAGGGCGAGCAGGTGGCCGCCCCGGTGCCGGCGTCGCTGGTCGAGCGGGTGAAGGCGGCGCCCGGCGCGGCGGACGTGCAGGGCGTGGTCGCCACCGACGGCGCCCGTCTGATCGGCGCCAACGGCAAGGTGGTCACCTCGTTCGGCCCGCCGCAGCTGGGCGAGAACTGGCTCGGCGAGAGCGACCTGGTGAAGCTGCGCGAGGGCCGGGAGCCGCGCGCGGACGACGAGATCGTGGTCAACGCCGCGCTGGCCAAGGCCGCGAACGTGAAGGTCGGCGACCGGGTCGGCGTGCTGACCCTGGCGCCGAAGAAGGAGTTCACGCTGGTCGGCGTGTTCGGCTACAGCGGCGGCCGGGACTCCGTGGGCGGCGCGAACGAGGTCGCCTTCACCACCCCGGTGGCGCAGCAGCTGATGCTCGGCAAGCCGGACGTGTTCAGCAACATCACCGCGCGGGCCGCCGACGGCACCACCCCGGAGGCGCTGCGCGACGAGGTGTCCCGCGCGGTGGGCGGCGGCTACGACGTGAAGACCGGTGAGCAGCTCGCCGACGACGCGTCGGCCGGGCTGAAGGAGGGGCTGTCCTTCTTCAACAAGATCCTGCTCGGCTTCGCCGCGGTGGCGCTGCTGGTCGGCACGTTCCTGATCCTCAACACCTTCTCGATCATCGTGGCCCAGCGCACCCGCGAGCTGGCCCTGATGCGGGCCATCGGCGCCAGCGGCCGGCAGGTCATCGGCTCGGTGGTGCTGGAGGCGGTCGCGGTCGGCCTGATCGCCTCGGTGCTCGGGCTGGCCGCCGGCATCGGGGTGGGTGCGCTGCTGGCGTACCTGTTCGGCAAGCTCGCCGGCGGTCTGAGCCTGGCCGGGCTGGGCGTGCCGCCGGCGGCGGTGATCGGCGCGTTCGCGGTCGGTCTGGTGATCACGGTGGTCGCGGCGCTGTTGCCGGCGCTGCGCGCCGCGCGCATCCCGCCGATCGCGGCGATGCAGGACGTGGCCACGCCGGACCGTCCGCTGACCAAGGTGACCGTCGGCGGCGCGGTGGTCACCACCATCGGGGCGGTGCTGCTCTTCCTCGGTCTCAGCGGCAACGCCGGCGACAACACCCTCGCGACCATCCTCGGTGGGGTGCTCTTCGCGTTCATCGGGGTGGCGCTGCTGACGCCGGTGATCAGCCGGCCGGTGGTCTCGCTGCTCGGCGCGATCTTCTCCTGGTCGGTCCCGGGCAAGCTGGGCCGGCTCAACTCGGGTCGTAACCCCCGCCGGACGGCGATCACCGCCGCAGCGCTGATGGTGGGCATCGCGCTGGTGACCGGGGTGACCGTGATCCTCGACTCGGCCAAGGGCAGCATCAGCGCGCTGGCCGAGGACACGATCAAGGCCGAGCTGGTGATCTCCGGATCCGCGTCCGGGCCCCGCCCGCCGAGCTTCGACCCGGCGGTGCTGGACAAGACCGCCGCGATCCCCGGGGTGCAGCTGGTCGACGGCGAGTACGGCGACATGGCCACGGTCGGCGGCAAGCGGACCTGGGTGGCGGCGTCGAGCAACGTGGCGGCGCTGGAGCGGATCTTCGGGGCGAAGGCCACCGCCGGTGACATCAGCCGGCTGGCCCCCGACCAGATGCTGCTCAGCTCCGACACCGCGAAGGACCGCAACCTGTCGGTCGGCTCGACCGTGCCGGTGCAGCTGTCCCGCGGCGACGCCCGCACCTACACGGTCAGCGGCATCTACGAGAGCTCGCAGTTGACCAACCCGGTGGTGCTGCCGCCGCAGGCGGCCGCCGACTTCGCCATCCCGCAGCCCATCCAGGGTTTCGTGCAGCTCGCCCCGGGCACGTCGGTCGGCGCGGTGCAGCCGCAGGTCGAGCGGCTGCTGGCGGACAGTCCCGAGGTGTCGGTGGCGGACCGGGCCGCGTTCATCAAGCAGCAGACCAGTCAGCTGGACACGCCGCTGCGGATGATCCAGATCCTGTTGGCGCTGGCCATCGTGATCGCGGTGCTGGGCATCATCAACACGCTCGCCCTGTCGGTGCTGGAGCGGACCCGCGAGTTGGGTCTGCTGCGGGCGATCGGCCTGCGCCGGGCGCAGACCATGCGGATGATCACCGTCGAGGCGGTGGTGATCTCGATCTTCGGGGCGCTGCTCGGCGTCGTGGTCGGCACCGGCCTCGGCGCGGCGGTGGTCCGGGCGCTCAAGGACGAGGGCATCACCGACCTGGTCCTGCCCTGGGGTCAGATGGTGACGTTCCTGGTGCTGGCCGCGATCATCGGCGTGGTGGCGGCGGTGCTGCCGGCGATCCGCGCCGCGCGGATCAACGTGCTCGGTGCCATCGCCCACGACTGAGGTGCAAGGAAGGGGCCCTTCTTATCGCCTGAGCGATAGGAAGGGCCCCTTCCTAACGGTTGAGCAGGGCCGCGAGCAGCTCCAGGTCCGCCGACGTCAGGCTCTCCACCTGGTGCACGCCGTCGGTCGCCGGCAGCGGCACCTCGGCCGGCACGGCGAGTACGGCGGCCCCGGCGGCGAGCGCGCTCGCCACGCCGGTCGGCGAGTCCTCGATCGCCACGCACCGCTCAATCGGCACGTCGAGCAGCCGCGCGGCGGTCAGATAGGGCTCCGGGTGCGGCTTGGGGTCGCCCACCTCGTCGCCGCAGACCACCGCGTCGAAGCTGTCCCGGCCCAGCGTGTCCAGGGCGACCTCGACCAGGGGCCGCCCGCTGGAGGTGACCAGCGCGGTGGGGATCCCGGCGGTCCGGACGGCCCGCAGCAGCGCGAGCGCGCCGGGCCGCCACCGCAACCCGGTGCGGAACAGGTCGAGGATGCGCGCGCTGATCCAGTCGGCGCTGGCCTGCGGGTCCCGCTCCGGTTGGCCCAGGTCGTCGTGCACGATCCGCATGGCGTCGGCCATCCCGGTGCCGACGATCGCGCGGCGGGCCGCGGCGGACAACGTGCCGCCGTAGACGGCGGCCAGTTCCTGCAACGCGACGTCCCACAGCTTCTCGCTGTCGACCAGGGTGCCGTCCATGTCGAAGAGCACGGCGGCGGGGCGTGGGCTGTTCAGCGGGGCCTCCTTCGGTACGCGTACCCGCCGATCCTGCCAGCCCACCCGGGCCCGGCCGGCACCGTCCCCGATCGAGGTGACCTGCGGCATCAACCGAGATCGCACGCCTTCAACGAATTCTCGTAGCCGCTGAAGAACTTCTCGCTGCGCTGCTCGGCGGTGCCGTGCGCGCCCTCGGCGAACCAGGGCTGGTCGGGGTCGTCGCCGACGGCGAGCAGCCCCTCCCGGAACTCGTCCAGGTCACCGTCGGCCAGGGTCAGCGCCCCGGAGCGCACGCTGTCGCCGAGGTACGCCCCGGCCATGCAGTCGGCCTGCAGCTCCTGCTGGATGGTGAAGTCGTAGCGGATGCCGAGGCGGACCTGCACCCCGTGGGCGTACTCGTGGCCGAGCAGGTAGAACAGGAACGCGTCGCCGATCTCCCGGAACGCCGAGACGGACCAGTTCACGTCGTAGGCGATGAAGTCGCCGGCCGAGCAGTAGACCGCGTTGTTGCGGGGCAGTCCCTGCCCGCCGCAGGACACCTCGCCGGCCCGGCTGTACGGCACCACCCGCCGGATCGGCCGGAACCGCTCCCCGGAGGCGCGGAACTGCGCCGTCCAGTACTTCTCGGCCAGCGCGACGGCGTCCTCGAAGTCCTGCTTGAACTCGGCGACGCTGGTGGTGCCGTCGGCCCGGGTGGTCCGCGCTTCCGGCTCCGACCGGCCGCTCTCGCGCGGGGCGGGCTGCTGCGGCTCACCCTGGTCGAGCCCGCCGCCCATGCAGCCGGCGGCCACCACCACGGCCACCACCAGCCCGGCGAGCGGCCCGAGCCGCCGCCGTCGTGCCCTGTCCCCCACGGCTACCTCCCGGCTGTCGAACCCGTGTCCCGCAGCAGTACCCCCGGCCGGCGCCGGTGATGCCCACCGGCTCTCACGTACCGGAGCCGGGAAACGTTCACGTGTCGACGGCGGTGAACAGCAGCAGCGACCGCTCGGGGGCGAACCACGCCTCGGCGGCGCCGGCGGCGTCGTGGTCGGCGCTGCGCCGCCAGCGCACGCCGTCCGGCACGTGTCCGGTCAGGCCGGGCCAGACCTCGGGCGCCGCGCCGGTCACCGGCGTCCAGGCGTACGTGGTGGCCAGGGCGCGCGCGTCGGCCGGCGCGAGCCGCACCACGCCCTGGTAGCGCAGGTCGGTGGGGCCGGGGGCCCGGGAGCAGGCGAAGCTCGGGTAGTCGACCTGCCAGTGGATCTCCGGGTACGCCCCGACGCCGGGCACGTCCCGGTCGGTCCAGCGCCGGTCGGTGCGGACCGTCGACTCCTCGGCGGCGACCCGGGCCACGCAGTCCCGCTCCTCGGCGTGGTCGGTCCGGGTCAGCCAGAGCGCTCCCGCGCCGCCGGTCAGCAGGACGACGCCGAGCACGGTGGACGCGGCCAACAGCCAGGAACGTCGGGTCACCCGGGCAGGGTAGCCACCGCCGGCCACCGTGGACCGCCCCCGGTACAGTCGCCGCCGTGCATCCGCGGGTGGCCCACGCCGGCGTGCGGCTGCGCTGGCCGGGTCCGGCAGGGCACCGCGCCACGGCCGCGGGTCGTAGGCTCCGGCACATGATCGAGTTCGACTACGACGCCCACGAGCGCTCCCGCTGGGCCGGGCGGGCGCGGGCCTACCGGCGCAGCTTCGGCGGGCTCTGCGCGTACCCGACGGCGGCGCTGCTGGACGCGGCGCGGGTGCGGGCCGGGCAGCGCGTGCTCGACGTCGGCACCGGCCCCGGCACCGTCGCGGCGGTCGCGCTCGGCCGTGGCGCCGCCGTGGTGGCGGTCGACGCGGAGGCCAGCATGCTGGCGGAGGCCCGGGCGACCGCGGCCGGCGCTGGCCTGGTCGGCGCCGCGCTGCCGCGGTTGCCCCTCCCCGACGACCGGTTCGACGCGGCGGTGGCCAACTTCGTGCTCAACCACGTCGGCGACCCGGCCGCCGCGCTGGTGGAGCTGCGCCGGGTGGTACGCCCCGGCGGGCGGGTGGCGGTGACGCTCTGGCCGTCGCCGCATCCGCCGCTGCAACGCCTGTGGGGCGAGGCGATCAGCGCCGCCGGGGTGATTCCGCCGGCGGACCTGCCTCGACTGGCGCCCGGGCGGGACTTCCCGCGCACCGAGGCCGGCGTGACCGGCCTGCTGAGCGCCGCCGGGCTGACCGACGTCGCGTGCACGACCCTGACCTGGACCCATCGCACGGATCCGGAGGACTGGTGGGCCGGGCCGGCGGCCGGCATCAGCGCGGTCGGCCTCGTCGTGCAACGGCAGGAGCCGGCGGCGCGGGAGCGCATCCGCCGGGAGTACGACCGGCTCACCGCCGGGTTCCGGGACGCGGACGGGCGGTTGGCGCTGCCGACGGCCGCGCTGCTCGGTTCGGCCTCGGTCGCCTGATCGCCGGCGCGGTCAGTCCAGGCCGCGCATGATGTGCGGCTCGCCGTCGTCGTCGCCGAAGCAGCGGTGCAGCACCTGGGCGCGGGCCCACAGGTCGAGGCTGCTGGGCGGCCCGACCGGCGGTGGCCCGGCCGGCGCGCTCAGCACGGGGGCCGGGTCCGGCGGAACCTTCGACGTCACCTCGTCGGTCATCTCCGCCCCTTTCGTCGTACCCATGCTCGCCCTCGGGCGTCTCCGCCGCATCAACCGGACGGCGCGGGCGTGGACGCGGCGCTCCTGACCGGGCGCCGGCCCGTACTCCGGTGACGGTAGCCCGCCGGGCCGGCCGGCACAGCCGTATTCCCGACGTCCGAGCAGGTGGCGGCCGATCGTCATCCGAAGTTCACGGAAGTTGATCTGGCTCATTACTTCAACGTCTGTCTATATGGGTGCAGGTATTCGCCACCCCCGTCGGACGGAGTTCCCATGTCCCGCACCCTGCGCGCCTCGGCCATCAGCCTGGCCGCCATCGTGGCCGCCACCCTCGGCCTCACCGCCCCCGCCCCGGCCGCCGGCTACTCGGCCCCGCTCACCACCGCCGTCGCCGGCCTCACCGTCGCCACCGAGGTCCGCACCGGATACAGCCGCGACCTGTTCCCGCACTGGATCGACGCCGACGGCGACGGCTGCCACACCCGCAACGAGGTGCTCTACGCCGAGGCCACCACCAAACCGACGGTCAGCGGCACCTGCACGCTCTCCGGCGGACGTTGGTACTCCTACTACGACGCCGCGACCTGGACGGCCACCGGCGACCTGGACATCGACCACATGGTGCCGTTGGCCGAGGCGTGGGACTCCGGCGCGCGGAACTGGACCACCAGCCGCCGCCAGGCGTACGCGAACGACCTGGGTGACGCCCGCGCGCTGGCGGCGGTCACCGACAACGTCAACCAGGCCAAGGGCGACCAGGACCCGGCGACGTGGCTGCCGCCGTACGCCTCGGCCCGGTGCCGTTACGTCGGCGAGTGGGTGGCGGTGAAGATCCGGTGGCGGCTCACCGTGGACAGCGCGGAGAAGAGCGCGCTGACCAGTTGGGCGAACAACTGCCCGGCGGCGACGATCTCCGTCACCTACGCGTACTGACCCGCCGGGCCCGCCCCCGGGCCGTCCGGTCCGGGGGCGGGCACCCGGCATGACGCGGCGACAGCCCCGCGGAGCACGAGGAACCGACCACCGCGCGGCTGTCGCTGCGCCGCCCCACCGCCGTGACCTCGCCCCGCGACTTGCATCCGGTACCCGGGTACGGGCTTACCGTCGAGGAGTGAGCGACGAAGACGGATCCTCCTGGGTGCCCGACGCCTGCACCCTGCCGACCACCGAACGGCCGCTGCGGCTGGCCGAGTTCGACACGCTGTTCCGCGACGCCGTCCGCGCCGTCGACCGGCCGTCGGCCCGGCACCTGCGGCTGCTCCTCGACGGGGCCGACCAGGTCGAACGCACGGCTCGCGACCTCGCCGCGCGCGAATCGGCGTGCTGCTCGTTCTTCACCTTCGACCTCACCCGGCCGGACGGCGGGTCGCTGACCCTCGACATCCGGGTGCCGGCGGCCCACACCGACGTCCTCGACGCCCTCGCCGCCCGGGCCGCGTCCCGCCACGACCGATGACCACCGAGCCCGAGCTGCGCAGCGGCCAGCTCGCCGCCGCGGTGGGGGTCAACGTGCAGACGTTGCGCTACTACGAGCGGCGCGGGCTGCTCGCCGCACCCCGCCGTTCGCCGGGCGGACACCGCCTCTACCCCGCCGAGGCCGTCACCCTGCTGCGGATGGTCAAGGCCGCGCAACGCCTCGGCTTCACCCTCGCCGAGGTCACCGACCTGATCCCGGCGGCCCGGCGCACGCCCCACGCCGACAGCGGCCTCCGGGCCCGCGCCCGGGACAAGCTCGCCGAGGTGGAGCAGCGGCTCGCCGACCTCACGGTCGCGCGCGACACGCTCCGCGCCGCCGTCGCGGCCGGCTGCGACGACCTGGTCGCCTGCGCCGCCAGTCCCCGCTGCCCCCTGCCCTTCGACCAGCTCGCCGAGCCCGCTGACCTGCGCCGCGCGACCGTCACGCTACGGTCGGACGCATGACGGTCGCGCGTTCCATCCTGCTGTTCCTGGTCGCCGCGCTGGCCGAGATCGGCGGCGCCTGGCTGGTCTGGCAGGGCTGGCGGGAGAACCGGGGGCTGCTCTGGATCGCCGCCGGGGTGATCGCGCTCGGCCTCTACGGATTCGTGGCCACCTTCCAACCCGACCCGAACTTCGGCCGGATCCTCGCCGCCTACGGCGGCATCTTCGTCGCCGGCTCGCTGGCCTGGGGCATGGTGGTCGACAGGTTCCGCCCCGACCGTTACGACCTGGTCGGCGCGGCCATCTGCCTGGTCGGCGTCGCCGTCATCATGTACGCGCCGCGAGCGAGCTGACCGCGATGCTGTTCCTGCCCGAGGTGGCGGAACTGACGTTCCGCCACGGCGACGACACCCTGGTCGGCGACCTGGTCCGGCCGCCCTGGCCCGGGCCGTACCCGGCGGTCGTGTTCGTCGAGGGCTCCGGGCCCGGCGGGCGCGACCAGCGCGACTGGCAGACCGGGCTGGCCGCCGCCGGCTTCGCGAGCCTCGCCTACGACAAGCCCGGCTCCGGGGCCTCCACCGGGGACTGGACCCGGCAGACCCTGACCGACCGGGCCGGCGAGACGCTGGCCGCGGTGGGCGCGCTGCGGACGCGGGCGGAGGTGCTTCCGCACGCCGTCGCGCTGGTCGGCGGCAGCCAGGGCGGCTGGGTCGCGCCGCTCGCCGCGTCCCTCTCCCCCGCCGCCGTCGCCGCCGTGGTGATCGTGTCCGGCCCGGCGGTGGGGCTGGTGCCGCAGGAGGAATACCGACTCCGGCGCCAACTGCCCGCGGCGGGCTTCTCCGACGACGACGTGCGACAGGCGACGGTGCTGCTGCGCGAGCAGGTGCACCGGGTCCGCGCCGGCGACGACCCGGCCGACGTCCACACCGCGCAGGCGAGCTGGCACGACGCACCCTGGTACCCGCTGCTCGCCGGCACCTCGCCCGCGACGATCGGCTTCCTCGCGGGCATCGCCGACCACGACCCGGAGCCGGCGCTGGCCGCCCTGCGCTGCCCGTTGCTGGCGATCTACGGCGCGGACGACGTGCAGGTGCCGGTCGAGGCGAGCGTACGGGCCCTGGAGCGCATCCTCGGCGGGACCGGTCACGCCGACCACACGGTCATGGTCTTCCCCGACGCCGACCACGGCATCCGGGTACGGGGCACGCGGGCGCCCGGCTTCGACGAACTGGTGGTGACCTGGCTGCACCGTCGGCTGCGCTAGCCCGGCGTCCGCCGTCACCGCGCCGGCCGCTCCGGAGCGCATCGGTCACGGGTGGACCCGACCGGTCGACGCACGGCGGGCGTCAGCAGCACCACGACCGCCGCGGTGACCGCCGTGCCCAGGAGCAGCCCGGCGACGACGTCGTGCGGGTAGTGCACTCCGGCGACCACGCGCGCCGCCGCGGCGAGCAGGCCGGCCGGCACCGCGAACCCGGCCAGCCGGGGCGCGGCCAGCACCAACCCGGTCGCGAGGGCGCCGGCGACGGTCGAGTGGTTGCTGGGGAACGACCAGTCCCCGGCCGGCGGACACGGCACCCAGCCCGGTACGTCGGCGATGGCCCGACAGGGCCGCTCCTGATCCACGACGAGCTTGAGCGCCTCGCTCGTGACGTACGCCAGGACGGCACCCGCGCCCGTGAGCGCGACGACGGCGGTCGCTCCGGTGCGCCGCCGCCGTCCGACCCAGCCGACCCACGCGAGCGCGGCGAGGAGGAGCAGCGGCGCGCCGAGCGCCGCGTGCTCACCGAGGCGGACGACCCCCGCCGGCACCCCGACGACGGCGCGGTACAGGTCGGCCGAGACGCCTTCGGTCACCACCTCCGGCCGGGGGTCGCCGAGGCCACCCGGAGCGAGCGCCGCCACGGCCCCGGCGCCGACGGTGAGGATCAGCACGGCCAGCATCAGCCTGCGAGAAGAGGTCATCGGGAGACGGTAGGGACGGTCAACGGTCCGGCGCACCGTCCGGACGGCAGGCCCGCACCCTCACTTTCGTCAGGGTCCGAGGTCCGGAACCGGCACTTCGCGCACCCCCTACGTCGGCTTCCCACCGTTGCGGGCGATGTGCCGTCGGGTGCCGGGCCGGAGTCCGTCGCGGGTCCGCTGCCCCACCGGTGCGGCGTGGGTCCTCTACGCTGGATCGACGACCGTCGTCGACAGTGGGGAGCCTCCGCGTGGATCCGCAGATGTGGGCCCTGGCCAACACCGCGGGCACGACCGTCGTCGCGCTGCTGGCCACCGATGCGTGGTCGACGGCGAAGTCGGCTGTCGACACCGTCTGGCGGCGCTTCCATCCGGAACGCGCCGAGGTCGTCGAGGCCGAACTGGTGGACACCCGCGCGGATCTCGTCGCCGCCTCCGAAGAGGACCGCTCCGCCCTGGAGGCAGAGCTGGCCCAGCAGTGGCAGCATCGACTCCGCCGTCTTCTGACGCACGACCCGGAGGCCGCCGTCGCACTGCGGCACCTCTTGGACGACGACCTCGTTCCCGCCCTGCGGGCAACCGGCCGGACGTGGCGGGGTGACGTGACCCAGCGGGCCACGGCCAGCGACCACAGCCGGATCTACCAGGTGGGGCAGGGCGACCTCCACGTGCGGGGCGATGGCTGACGAGACGGGCCCGACCGGCGCCGACCGGGTCGAGATGAACGCCGCCGCCCAGGACGGCGCACGGATCTACCAGGTGGCGCAGGGCACCATCTACGTCGACGCCGGGCAGGCGCGCTCGGCCGCGCAGCGGCTGGCGAGCATGCCGGTCCACCAGTCGGTCGACCAGCTCATGACGATGAGCCAGAATGACGCCTGCTGGGTCCTCACGGAGATGGACGAGGCGTCCGCCGCACGGCGTCTCGCCGCGCTGCCCCGCGACCGGTGCGCGGCACTGCTGGCCGGCATGGACGAGGGGCTGGCCGCCAAGCGGCTGGTGCTACTCCCCCAGGAGCTGGCGGTCCACGTCCTCGGCGCGATGCCGGCCGTACGGGCCGCCGACCTGCTGGTGGAGATCCCGCCGGACCGGGTCCCGGGGCTGCTCGACGGGATCCCGCCGGACCGGTCGGCCGCGCTGCTGGGCAAGACGTCCGACGACCGGCTCTCCGCGCTCCTGCACCTCGAATCCTGGACGACGGCGGACACCCTGCTGCGGCGTCTTCCCGCCGCGCGGGTGCTCGCCCTGTCGTGGCCGCCTCCGGCCGACACGGACCACCTGCCGCGGCGCAACCGCGAGTTGTGGGCCAGGCGCGTCGGAGCCGCGCACAGTCACGCCGCGCGCCGGATGGCCGCTGACCTGGCCGCCGTGCCGGACGACCGGGCACTCGCCGAGTTGTCCGCGCTTCCGGCCGGATCGGCCGTCCTCGTGGTCAACCGGCTCGACGAGACCCGGGCCACCGACCTGCTGTCCCGAGCCCCTCGGCCGTGGGTGGCCGGGCTGCTCGACCACGGCCTCTCGCAGGGGGCGAAGTTCCTGGTGCGGATGCCGCCGGAGCGGGCCGAGGCGGTGCTGGCGGCGATGTCGCCGCGACGGGCGGACCTCCTGCACGGGCCCCTGCGGATCGGCCGCCTGTCCCCGAGGGACGCCGCCGCCGAGCTGGCCACGGCTACTGTCGACGACGTCGTCCAGCTGGAGGCCCACCTCGGCAGCGCCTGGCTCTACGCCACGCTGTCCGCCATGGAACCGGCCCGGGTGGCCGCGATCCTCAGTGACAGGATGCTCTTCGACCACGTACCCGCCGACGTGCAGGTCTTCGTCGAGGCGATGCCGACGCCCCGCCAGGCGACGGTGCTGGCCTGGCTGCCACCGGCGCGGGCCGCCGCCGTGGTCGCCCGCCTCGGCGACGAACAGGTACGGCGCCTGCTGACCGAAATGCCCGCACAGTGGGGGGCCGTGCTCGCGGCGGGGATGCCCGTCGAGCGCCGCCGGCACATCCTGGACGGCCTGCCGAGGCAGATCCGGCAGCCGCTGACGGACGCCGCCCGGGCCCGGGGCACGGCGCTGTGAGCGGGCCGCCGCTTCCCGAAACACCGACCACAGCCTCTGAGAGAACGGCCGGCCGAGGGCGTCGTCGCGCGGCTACCACGGCCAGTGGCGGGCCAGGTCGGCCGGATCGTCGCCCGGCGACACCGCGACCGCGTGCGCCCCACCGTCGTCGAACACCAGCAGCGGGCCCGCCCGCGACGCCAGCGCCACCACCGCGGCCAGCGCCGCGGCGCCGGACGGCTTGCGGAACCCGACGTCACGCACGGCCCGGTCCGGCTCCACCAGTTCGTCATCGTCCGCGCCGTCGACGCCCAGACTGACCTCGCCCAGGTCCCTGCCGCCCGTCGAGGCACAGGTGGCAGGCTCCGGGCAGCCCGGAAGATCCCGGGCCGGATCGGGCCCGACGACCCGGAACCACGGCACGCCGTGACACCCGGCCTCCCGGAACGCGGACAGGACCTGCGCCACCGTCGGTAACTCGCGGTCGGGCGGAAGCTCCTCGGGCAGGCCGAAGGACGACCCGGCGTCGGCGGCCCACCCGAGTGCGCCGTCCGCCGCCGCGACGTGCAGCGGCATGACCAGCAACGTCCAACTCACCACACGTATGGTGCCATCCGGACGTGGACCCCGCCCCGAGCGCCGCACGGCCTCAGCCCATGGGCCGGCCGGGGGCCGTCTGGCATCCTTCTCCGATGGCCAGCGTGTCGATAGATCGCAGCGGGGACGATCCCGCCGTCGTGGTGGTGATGCTGCAGACGCCCACGTGGGAGTTCCACTTCTGGGCCCACCTCAGCGAACTCGCGCGCCTGCGGTCCATCCGCCAGGCCGACTGGTCCGCTCGACGCGCACTGCAGATCGGCGACGCCGCCGGCATACCGGTGCACTGGGCCATCAACGACGACACCGTCACCGCCCTGATCGGCCACGACGACGAGACCTGGCACATCGCCTTCTCCATGCCCGTCGAGACGATCGACCGTCTCGCCGCCGAGGCCCTGGAGCTCCTGCCGGAACCGGATCCGCCCACTCCGTACCCCGGCCAGCTCGAGATCTTCTAGCCGGACGCGGCGTCGACACCGATCGTCAGCAGAGGGCTGGCGCCGTCTCGGCTCGACCCACGCGTTCGGTCAACTCCGCGCGAGTCGACCGGCCAGTTCGGTGGTGATCTCCTCCGCCGGCCGGGCGGCGTCGACGCTGATCAGGGAACCCGCGAAGCGGTAGCGGGCCAGCACGGGAGCGCTGTGCAGGTGGTGGACGCCCAGTTGGCGGGCGACGGCCGGAGGGCGATCGTCCTCGCGATGGACCAACCCGCTACCGCAGCGGTCGCACACACCGTCGACCTGCGTCGGCGCCGACTCGACGTGCCAGACCCTGCCGCAGCCCCGGCACAGGCGGCGCCCCGTCAACCGCCGGGCCGCCTCGGCATCGGCCAGGACCAGCTCGACCACGTGGAACCCCGACGTCTCCAGCGCCCGCAACACCGCCAGCACCGGAGACTCCGTCCAGAAGACGAAGCCGTCGACCGCGTCAGGCTCGCCGAGCCGGCGCCGTACGATCGCGACGACCAGGTCGATCGGTGGCGCCTGCTCGGCGTTCATGAATCTACGCAGCTCGTCGCCCAGCGCCGATCCCGTACGCACCGCTGACTGCACCGCGTCCACCATGGAGATCGAGGGGACGCCGAGCCGGCCGGCGAGGCGGTACGCCACCTCGGCCGTCTCCGCGCCGGGTGGCCCGATCAGGGCCAGCCTCGCCACCGCCGTCGCCACATCCGGATCCTATTGTCCGGAGTCGACGACGCCCAGCGACGTGGGCTGGTGCTCTGACCGGGAAGGTTCACCGGGGCGGTCGTCCGGGCTGACGAATCTACTCGGTCACCGCACCGGCGAGCAGGGGCTCACCGGGCAGACGAACCGCTCGTGACCATGGACTCATGCGGGCGAGAGCATCTCCTTGAGGATGCGCTGCAACTCCGTGCGGTCCTGGGGGGTGACCCTCGCCAACCTGCGGTCGTACTCCGCTGCGAGGGCGGCAAGTGCTCGATCGCGTGCTTTCGTGCCCTCGTCGGTCAGTACGAGCCGGTGACGCCGCAGGTCCGCCTCGTCGATCTCGCGGCGGATGAAGCCCTTGGCGACGAGGTTGCGCACGTAGACCGTCACGCTCGCCTTGGGCAGCAGCAGTGCCGTGGCGATCTCGGCCGGGTACGGCGATGCCTCCACCTCGGCCAGGACGAAGAACTCCTTCGTCTCCAGCCCGAGCTCGGCCAACTCCTCCGTGCAGGCGTCCATCACGACTGCCAGCAGCCGCTGGTTCAGCGTCCACAGCTGCGCGCCGTCGACCGACATGCGGTCCCTCCATCCCCCTTTGGTACAGTTTCGTATTAGTTTCAGATCGTACAATAGGCAGTATTGTACTGGACTTCTATGGAACAACAATCTCACGAAGGAAGCCGAGCATGATTCAGCACCTCACGATCCCGCGCGGTCCCATCAACCTCGCCGCGGACCTCCACCTGCCCGACAGCGCCGACGGCAGCGCACCGCTGCGCGCCGTGGTGCTCTCCACCCCGGGCAGCAGCGTGAAGGAGCAGATCGGCGCCAACTACGCCTCCCGTCTCGCCGCCCGGGGCATCGCCGCGCTCGTCCTCGACCCCGCCCATCAGGGCCGGAGCGAGGGCGAGCCCCGCGACCTCGAAGACCCCTACCGCCGAGGTGAGGACATCTCCTACGCCATCGACATGCTCACCGCGGCCCCCGGCATCGACCCGCGGCGCATCGGCGTCCTCGGCATCTGCGCCGGTGGGGGCTACGCCGTGCACACCGCCCGCACTGATCACCGCATCAAGGCGGTCGGCACGGTCGTCCCCGTCGACATCGGCGCCGCGTTCCGCAGCTTCTCCCCGGACGGTCCGGCCGCAGCACTCGACACCCTCGCGGACGCACGGACCGAAGAGGCCCGCTCCGGCGAGACGACCCGCGTGAACTGGCTGCCCGACACCCTTGCGGACGCCACGGCAGCGGGCCTGACCGACATCGACACCACTCAGGCCGTCACCTACTACCGCACCGCGCGCGGCGGTAACGAACACTCCACGAACCGGCGCCTCCTGCGCAGCGACTCCCTCCTGCTGGGCTATGACGCCTTCCACCTGGCCGATCAGCTCATGACCCAGCCGCTGCAGGTCATCCTCGCCGGACGCCTCGGCAACACCGGCTCCTACGACACCGGCATGCAGCTGTGGAAACTGGCCCCCAACCCGGTCGACCTCATGGTGATCGACGGCGCCGGCCACTACGAGATGTACGACGAGCCCGCACACGTCGACGCCGCCGTCGAAAGGCTCACCAACTTCTACGTCAACAACCTGTGAGGCATCCAACCGGGCGACCCTGTGCGGTCACAGCACCAGAGCATCGAGGCAATGTTCCCGCAGATCAGGCGCGGTGACGGCGTCACTTAACGTTGAACTGTCGCCGGGTGCCAGGCCGGCCGGGCAAAGGGCACCCAACCCCCGTTTGAGCTGCGCGAACATCAAAGGCATGCCGGGGCCCGCGGGACTGGCTCCAACCGACTACCGTCGACCCGTGCTCGATCCCGCAACTGTCTTCGACGGATCCGGTCCCCTTGAGGATCCGCTCACCGACGAGACTCTACGGGCGGTGGAAGCGCAGCTTGGATACCAGTTGCCGGCCGCGTACGTGGACCTCGCTCGTCGACACAACGGCGGCGCCTTCGCCCGTGACGCCCATCCTGCACCCAGCCGGACCTCATGGGCTCGGGACCACGTCGGCGTGTACACGCTCGCGGCGATCGGTCGAACTGCTGACTTCAGCCTCTGCGGCGAGCTCGGCAGTGCGTTCTGGGTAGCCGAATGGGGCTACCCCGCCATCGGCATCTACATGGCCGACTGCCCATCGGCGGGTCACGACATGATCGCCCTCGACTACCGCTCGCCAGGAGAGCCGGCCGTCGTACACGTCGACCAGGAGCGGAACTACCAGATCGCGGTCCTCGCCCCCGACTTCGAAACCTTCGTGGCAGGTCTCGTCGAGGAGTCCGAGTACGACGTGGACGACTGATCGTCCGATCCGCGACGGTGTAGTTCAGCCGGCCAGACGTCGAAGCGGAACTTCGGGCGACTGTCCCGCTACCAGCGTAGCGAACCGCCCGCGATCCAATCACGTCACATCGTCTTGGGCGCCGATCGGCGGCGTCTGCGCTCTTCCCAACGGGCTTGTCGCTCGGCATAGGCACGCCGCGCATCCGCCAGGCTGACCGGCCGTTCGGCGTAGGCACGCCGGGCATCCGTCAGACTGAGCGAACCGTTGGGGCCGCCTCGCACCGTGTCAGCGTCTTCGTCATCCTGCCCGTCGTCCTCCCAGCCGCAGGCGAAGCAAATCTCGAACTGACCTCGCCCCTCAAGCGTCGGGTGCCGACAGCAGGGACACGCGTACGGTTCGCCCCCCGCTTCAGCGACTACAGATCGCTGGTTCAACGCCTCGACGTACTGCTCAAACCACCTGGTGCGGCTCGTGAGTTCTTCCGCGGACGGCCCCTCCTGCTGACCGGCATGCTCGTCCGTCATCTGCACCTCTCGCGTGTCGATCCAGTTCACGTATCGAGCTCAGCACAGAAGGGCTCCACCGCCGCAGGGAGGTGGTGCTACCGCGTTCGCTGAAACGTACCGTTCGCAACTCTGTCGACATGAACTGCCCGAGGCAGACAAGATCGTCTAGCCGGACGTGACACGCACGTCCTGAGACCCGCGGACCAATCTCGATAGACGGCCAAGAGCCAGCGTGGGTAGCTTCGCGCCGTGACGCGGCTCAAGCGGTATCGGTACGTCGGACCACCAGAGATCTTGGCCCGACAGGTCGGTCCGGTGGGGATCGTCGTCGCCGACACACCAAGTGCGCTCGATATGTGGCTCGATGATCGGCGGACGACTGGGCTCGAAGAGCCTGCCACCTTCGTCGTCGACCGTCATGGCACGCTCCGGGTCGCGCCTCGCCAAAACGAGCATGTTGCCTGTGCTGCCGGGCAGGACGTCTTGGCCGCCGGAGAGATCACCTTCGCCGCGAGCAACACCGGATACGTCGTCCAAGCGGTCAGTAACCAGTCGACCGGCTACTGCCCAGACCCTGACTGTTGGCGGCAGTCGCCGCAGCACTTGATCGTCTCGGCATCCCACATCCAGGCGGCTTCACCGCCGCACTGACCTTCAGATGGTGCACAGCCTGCGGGCAACGCAACATCGTGCGAGACGACGACTTCGCCTGCGCTCTCTGCGATGGTGCCCTGCCACCTCACTGGAACTTCGACCCTGCGTGACATTCCGTCAAGCCATGTGCCGGATAGACGCGGACAGCCGATGCCCAGGGCCTGCTCCACCCAGGAGCATGAGATGGTGCCGTACGAGTATGAGAACCGGGACAGAGGGCGCGACGCGCTGAGAAGGGCACTGGCTCTCCTCACCGACCTCGATCCGCGGGTCCGTGAGCACGGTGCCGATGAAGTCGGCGACTGCCTTCGACGCTGCGCCGGCGACCAGGACGACACGGAGGTCGCCACGGCACGGCTGGTCGCGCTGACCGTCGCCGAGACGGATGAGCGTGTGCGCGAGTCAGCGTTGAATGCCTGCGCTGACGCGGCCACCACGTACGCGATGCCGCTGGCGGTGTTCCAGCCGCTAGCGCCGCTGTTGCCCAACCTGTCGGCAGAACTCACCGGGTATGTGCTGCTCATCCTTGGCCTGACACACGACCCGGCCGCCCGGCCGATCATCACGCCGTACCTCAACCATCCAGAGGCGTCTGTTCGGTTGGAGGCCAACGATGCGTTGACGGAGCTGTCAGCGCGGCGGCCGACGATCATCTATCCATAGTTTTCACCCTTGCCCTGAGCCTGATCTTCACGCACGTCCTGAGGCCCGAGGCGCTGTCCCTGTGCCTCGGCCACGCCGACCCCGGCTTCACGCTGCGGGTCTACACCCACCTGTTGCGCACCAGCGAGGACCGTACCCGCTGGGCGATCGACACTGCCTTCGGGCAGGGCCCCACGGCCCCGACGGCCTGACCACGGCCTGAACGCCCCATCGGGAAAGTGTTTGCGCAGCTCAAGCCGGGTGATGGGGTCACTTGGCGTTGAAGTAGCTCGCCTCCGGGTGGTGGACGACGATCGCGTCGGTGGCCTGCTCCGGCACCAGCTGGAACTCCTCCGACAGCTGCACCCCGATCCGCTCCGCGCCCAACAGCTCCACGATCTTCGCCCGGTCCTCCAGGTCCGGGCAGGCCGGATAGCCGAACGCGTACCGGCAGCCCCGGTAGTCGGTGCGCAGCAGACCCGCGAGGTCGGCCGGGTCGTCGTCGGCGACCGTGCCGCCGCCGGGCAGCACCAGCTCGGCCCGGATCCGCCGGTGCCAGTACTCGGCGAGCGCCTCGGTGAGCTGCACGGACAGGCCGTGCACCTCCAGGTAGTCGCGGTACTCGTTGGCGGCGAACATCTTCGCCGTGTACTCGCTGATCGGCTGCCCGACAGTGACCAGCTGCAACGCCACCACGTCGAGCTGCTCGCCCCGCGGCCGGAAGAAGTCGGCCAGGCACAGCCGGCGTTCCTGCCGCTGCCGGGGGAACGAGAACCGGGCCCGCTCGCTGTGCCCGTTCTCGTCCAGCACCACCAGGTCGTTGCCCTCGGAGTACGCCGGGAAGTAGCCGTACACCACGGCCGCCTCCAGCACCTGGTCGGAGATGAGCCGGTCCAGCCAGTAGCGCAGCCGGGGCCGCCCCTCGGTCTCCACCAGCTCCTCGTACGACGGGCCCTTGCCGCCCCGGGCGCCGCGCAGCCCCCACTGGCCCAGGAACGTGGCCCGCTCGTCGAGCAGCGCCGCGTAGTCGGCCAGCGGCACACCCTTGACCACCCGGGTGCCGAAGAACGGCGGCGTGGGCACGCCCACCTCCACGGCCACGTCGGACCGCACGGAGGCGTCGTCCAGCTCGGGCAGCGCCTCGCGGACCATGGCCCGCTGCCGCTCGCGCCGTTCCCGGCGGGCCGCCAGCGCGGCCTCCCGCTCCGGGTCGACCATCGGCGCGCCGCCCCGCTTGGCCGCCATCACCCGGTCCATCAGGGACAGCCCCTCGAACGCGTCCCGCGCGTAGTGCACCTGGCCCGGGTAGACCGAACGCAGGTCGTCCTCGACGTACGCCCGGGTCAGCGCCGCCCCGCCGAGCAGCACCGGCCAGCGCTCGGCGACACCCCGCTCGGCCATCTCGGCCAGGTTCTCCTTCATGATGACCGTGCTCTTGACCAGCAGCCCGGACATGCCGATGGCGTCGGCCCGGTGTTCCTCGGCCGCGTCGAGGATCGCGGCGATCGGCTGCTTGATGCCGATGTTGACCACGTCGTAGCCGTTGTTGGACAGGATGATGTCGACCAGGTTCTTGCCGATGTCGTGCACGTCGCCCTTCACGGTGGCGAGCACGATCCGACCCTTGCCGTCGTCGTCGGTCTTCTCCATGTGCGGCTCCAGGTAGGCCACCGCGGTCTTCATCACCTCGGCGGACTGGAGCACGAACGGCAGCTGCATCTGCCCGGAGCCGAACAGCTCGCCGACCACCTTCATGCCGTCCAGCAGCAGGTCGTTGATGATGGACAGCGGCGTGCGGCCCTCGGCCATCGCGGTGTCCAGGTCGGCCTCCAGGCCGTTGCGCTCGCCGTCGACGATCCGCCGCTTGAGTCGCTCGTCCAGCGGCAGCGCGGCCAGCTCCTCGGCCCGGGTGGCCCGCGCCGACGAGGCGTCCACGCCCTCGAAGACCTCGATGAACCGCTGCACCGGGTCGTAGCCCTCACGGCGGCGGTCGTAGACCAGGTCCAGCGCCACCTCGCGCTGCTCGTCGGGGATCTTCGACATCGGCAGGATCTTGCTGGCGTGCACGATGGCGGAGCTGAGGCCGGCCTGGGCGCACTCGTGCAGGAACACCGAGTTGAGCACCTGTCGGGCCGCCGGGTTCAGACCGAACGACACGTTGGAGATGCCGGCGGTGAAGTTGACGCCCGGGTAGCGGGCGGCGATCTCCCGGATCGCCTCGATCGTCTCGATGCCGTCGCGGCGGGTCTCCTCCTGCCCGGTGGCGATCGGGAAGGTCAGCGCGTCGATGAGGATGTCCTCCCGGCGCAGCCCCCACCGGCCGGTCAGGTCGTCGATCAGGCGGGCGGCCACCCGTACCTTCCACTCTCGCGTGCGGGCCTGGCCCTCCTCGTCGATGAGCAGCGCCACGACGGCGGCGCCGTGCTCCCGGACCACCGGCATGACCCGCGCGTAGCGGGAGTCGGGGCCGTCGCCGTCCTCGAAGTTGACCGAGTTGACCACGCACCGGCCGCCGAGCATCTCCAGCCCGGCCTCGACGACCGCCGGCTCGGTGGAGTCCAGCATGATCGGCAGGGTGGACGCGGTGGCGAACCGACCGGCCAGCTCCCGCATGTCCTGCGTGCCGTCGCGCCCGACGTAGTCGACGCAGAGGTCGAGCAGGTGCGAGCCGTCCCGGGCCTGGCTGCGGGCGATCTCCACGCAGGCCTGCCAGTCGCCGGCGAGCATCGCCTCGCGGAACGCCTTCGAACCGTTGGCGTTGGTCCGCTCCCCCACCATCAGGATGCTGGCGTCCTGGGCGAACGGCACGTGGTGGTAGATCGAGGAGACGCCGGCCTCCGGCTGGGGCTCCCGGGCCGCCGGCCGGCGCCCGCCCAGGCGCTCCACCAGCATCCGGATGTGCTCCGGCGTGGTGCCGCAGCAGCCGCCGATCAGCCCGACGCCGTAGTCGTCGACGAACCGCTCCAGCGCGTCGGCCATCTCCTCCGGGCCGAGCGGGAAGTAGGCGCCGTCGGCCGTCAGCACCGGCAGGCCGGCGTTCGGCATCACCGACACCGGGATACGCGAGTGCTGCGCCAGGTAGCGCAGGTGCTCGCCCATCTCGGCCGGGCCGGTGGAGCAGTTGAGCCCGATCAGGTCGACCCCGAGCGGCTCGATCGCGGTCAGCGCCGCCCCGATCTCGCTGCCCAGCAGCATGGTGCCGGTGGTCTCGACCGCCACCTGGCAGATGATCGGCACGTCCCGGCCCGCCGCGTCCCGGGCCCGCTTCGACCCGACCACCGCGGCCTTGACCTGGAGCAGGTCCTGGCAGGTCTCGATGATCAGCGCGTCCGCCCCGCCGGCGATCAGGCCGGCGGCGTTCTCCTGGTACGCGTCGCGCAGCGAGGCGTAGCTCGCGTGCCCCAGCGTGGGCAGCTTGGTGCCCGGCCCCATCGAGCCGAGCACGAAACGCGGCTGCTCCGGCGTGGCGAAGGCGTCGGCCGCCTCCCGGGCGATCCGCGCCCCCGCCTCGGAGAGCTCCCGGATCCGCTCGGCGATGCCGTACTCGGCGAGGTTGGGCAGGTTGGCCCCGAACGTGTTGGTCTCCACGCAGTCCGCGCCGGCGGCCAGGTAGGCCTCGTGCACGCCGCGGACCACGTCCGGCCGGGTGACGTTGAGGATCTCGTTGCAGCCCTCGAGGCCGTCGAAGTCGTCCAGGGTGAGGTCGGCTGCCTGGAGCATCGTCCCCATCGCGCCGTCGGCGATCAGGATCCGGTCCGCCAGCAGGTCACGCAACGAAGTAGGCACAGGGCCAGGTTAGTGCGCGCGGGGACGGCCCGGTCACACCAACGGAGGCATCCCACATAGTGTCAGGCGGATCACGGCGTACCCTTCGTCCGGTTCGCCCGGGTGGTCCGGCCGGGCGACCGGCGCGGCCGACGGGCCGGCTCCCGCGGCGGCACGTAGGCTGACGGACGTGAAGGACATCAGGGACGCGACGGGTCGATCACGCGGCGCCGCTCCCGACGAGCAGGGTGAGGTGACGGCGTGACCGAGTTCGACGGGCTGCCGGTTCTGCGCTCCCCGGTCGCCATCGCGGCCTTCGAGGGCTGGAACGACGCCGCGGACGCCTCGACCGCCGCCGTGGAGCATCTGGAGCAGGTCTGGCAGGCGCGGCAGGTGACCGAGCTGGACCCGGAGGACTTCTACGACTTCCAGGTCAGCCGGCCGACCATCACCATGGCTGACGGGGAGACCCGCCGGGTCGAGTGGCCGACCACCCGTTTCATGGTGGCCAGCCCGGACGGCACCGAGCGCGACGTGGTGCTGATCCGGGGCATCGAGCCGAGCATGCGCTGGCGCACCTTCTGCGAGCAGGTGCTGGAGATCTGCCACAGCCTGGAGGTCGAGCGGGTGGTGCTGCTCGGCGCGTTGCTGGCCGACGTCCCCTACACCCGGCCGCTGCCGATCAGCGGCAGCGCGTCGGACGCCGACGCGGCCAAGCGCTACCAGCTCACCCCCACCCGGTACGACGGCCCGACGGGCATCGTCGGCGTGCTGCACGACGCCTGCACCCGGGCCGAGGTCGACGCCGTGTCGTTCTGGGTGCACGTGCCGCACTACGCCAACAACCCGCCCTGCCCGAAGGCGACGCTCGCGCTGCTGCACCGGGTCGAGGAGGTGCTCGACCTGCCGGTGCCGATGGCCGACCTGGCCGAGGAGGCCGCCGAGTGGGAGCAGCGGGTGCGCAGCGCTGCCGAGCAGGACGCCGAGCTCGGTGAGTACGTGCGCGAGCTGGAGGAACGGGTCGGCGACGCCGGCATCACCCCGTTGACCGGGGACGAGATCGCCCAGGAGTTCGAGAAGTACCTGCGCCGCCGCGGCGGTTCCGCCGGCCCGACCGCGGGCTCCTGGTAGCTCTTTTCGTCGAAGCCGGGCCCTCTTGCCGGGGCCCGGCTTCTTCGTGTCCGGGGTGGCGCCGTCACACCCTCTAGGGCATCCTAGGAACCTAGCTGTTCTGAGGAGGCGGGCATGCAGATCAACCCGGGCGCGGCCGAGTTCCCGCACCGGCAGATCGCCGCGCAGCTCAAGGCGCAGGTGCGCCGCGGCGACTGGGCGCCGGGCGAGCGGCTGCCGTCCATCCCGGCCATCGCCGAGATGTTCGGCGTCGCCAAGCAGACCGTGCAGCGCGCCGTCGACCAGCTGCGGGTCGAGGGCGTCCTGATCACCAAACCCGGCTCGGGTACGTACGTCCGGGGCACCCGGCGCCGCCTCAACCGCCTGGCCCGGGGCCGGTACGGCGGCTTCCGCGGCTACCACACCGACCTGGCCGCGCGGTACCGCCAGCAACTGGTCTCGGTCGGCCGCTCCCCCGCCCCGGCGGAGGTGGCCGACGCGTTCGGCGTCGCCGACGGCACCGACCTGCTCTGCCGGCGGCACCTGGTCCGCACGGACGACTCCCCGGTCGAGGTCGGCGCGTCCTGGTTCCTGCCCGCCGACACCGCCGGCACCTCGCTGGAGCGCGCCGAGGCGTTCGGCCGGCCGCTCTACCAGGAGGCCGAGGAGGCGACCGGCCGCCGGTACGTCACCGCGACGGACACGATCAGCGCCCGGCAGCCCAGCCGGGAGGAGGCGGAGATCCTGCAGATCCGCCCGGACACGCCGGTGCTGCACCTGCTGCACGTCGCCTTCGACGAGCGGCACAAGCCGATCGAGGTCGCCCAGGCCACCTGGCCCGGCCCGATGACCACGCTCACCGAGGAGTACAGGATTCCCGCTCCGGCGCCCGAGCGGGACCCGGATCCCGGCCTCGTCCTGGGCTGATCCGCCACCGCGACACCCCGACGACAGCCGGGCCGGCGCGCGATCGGCAGGTGTTAAGCGGGGGCCCCTCCTCTACCGCAGGCGTTAAGAAGGGGCCCTTCCTTACAGCCGGATGCCGAGCAGGGCGTCGACGGTGTCGGCGAACAGCGTCGGGGCGTCCTTGTCGTCGGCCACGCCGGCGAGGGTCTGGGCGGCCCAGGCGTCGGCCACCGCCAGGGCGCCCGGCGTGTCCAGGTCGTCGGCGAGGCGCTCGCGCACCCCGGCCAGCAGCGCCGCGCCCGACGGTCCGGCGGGCGCGGCGGCGGCCCGTCGCCACCGGCCCAGCCGCTCCTGCGCCTCGACGAGCAGCTCGTCGGTCCAGGAGCGGTCGCTGCGGTAGTGGCCGCTGATCAGCGCCAGACGCACCGCCATCGGGTCGACCCGGTCGGCCCGCAGCCGCGACACGAAGACCAGGTTGCCCTTGGACTTCGACATCTTCTCGCCGTCCAGGCCGATCATGCCGGCGTGCACGTAGTGGTCGGCGAACGGCGCCTCGCCGGTCAGCCGCTCGGCGTGCGCCGCGGAGCACTCGTGGTGCGGGAAGAGCAGGTCGTTGCCGCCGCCCTGCACGTCGATCCGGTCGCCGAGCAGGTTGAGTGCGATCACCGCGCACTCGATGTGCCAGCCGGGGCGGCCGGGGCCCAGGTCGCCGCCGGGCCAGGACGGCTCGCCCTCGCGGGCGCCGCGCCACAGCAGCGGGTCGAGCGGGTCCCGCTTGCCGGGGCGGTCGGGGTCGCCGCCGCGCTCCGGGAAGATCTCCAGCATCTGCTCGCGGGACAGGTTCGACTCGTAGCCGAACTCCGGGGCGGCGGAGATGTCGAAGTAGACGTCGCCGGTGCCGTCGTCGAGCCGGTACGCCGCGCCGTCCTTGAGCAGCACGAGCACCTTCTCGGCGATGTCCGGGATGGACTCGACCGCGCCCACGTAGTGCGCCGGCGGGATGATCCGCAACGCCTCCATGTCCTCGCGGAACAACGCGGTCTCCCGCATGGCCAGGACCTTCCAGTCCTCGCCGTCGCGCTCGGCCCGCTCCAGCAGCGGATCGTCGATGTCGGTGACGTTCTGCACGTAGCTCACGGTCAGGCCGGCGTCGCGCCACATCCGCTGCACCAGGTCGAACGTGATCATCGTCGCGGCGTGCCCGAGATGGGTGGCGTCGTACGGGGTGATGCCGCAGACGTACATCGAGGCGGCGCTGTCGGGCCGGCTGACGTGGGGCCCCTGTCGCGCCGAGTCGTACAACCTCAGCGGTGCGCCCTCACCTGGCAGCCGTGGCACCTCGTGCCCTACCCAAGACTCCATAACGCCAGCCTAACGACCGCGCGGACGCTCAGGAGCCGGCCCACGGGTGATCAACGCGACAGCGGCTCACATCGGCGGCCAGGGCATCGCCGGCCACTCCTCCGGCGGCTGCGGGAAGCGGCCGGTGTCGCGCAACCGCCGCACCCGGGCGGCCAGCGCCGTCACCTCGCCGATGGTGAGGTGCTCGGACAACTCCTCGCCCAACGCGCCGCCGAGCTGACCGGTGAGGCAGTCGAGCATCTCGACCGCGTCCGGCGGCAGGTGGCGGCCGGCCCAGCCCCAGAGCACCGTGCGCAGCTTCTCCTCGGCGTGGAAGGTCACGCCGTGGTCGACGCCGTAGATCCGGTCGTCCGGCCCGACGAGCACGTGGCCGCCCTTGCGGTCGGCGTTGTTGATCACCGCGTCGAGGACGGCCAGCCGGGCCAGCCGGGGATCGTCGGCGTGCGCCAGCGCGTACGGCGTCCCGTCGTCGTCGCGGGCCGCGGCGATCGGGAACCAGCGCGGCGGCACCGACTCGGCCGGGACGAACCCGACCAGCGGCTCGGCGTCGGACGGCTCGTCGATCCAGAGCTGGCACGAGCCGGGCCCGAAGGGGCCGTCGCGCAGCACGGTCGGCGGCACCAGGTCCCATCCGGTGGCGTGGGAGACCAGGTAGGCGGCGACCTCCCGGCCGGCGAGCGTGCCGTCCGGGAAGTCCCAGAGCGGGCGCTCACCGCGTACCGGCTTGTAGACGCAGTGGGCGGTGAGCCCGCCGAGGGCGAGGACACCGCGCAGCGTGGCGTTGGAGGCGTCGACCAGCCGCCCCTCCAGGGTCAGCTCACCGTCGGCGAGCAACCGCAGCGCCTCGGCGCCGTCCTGGCGGGGCTGCAGTTCCGACGAGGTCACCGGTGATAGCCGTTGTGCCGGGGGCAGAGGTGACCGGCCGGGTCGAGCGGTTGCCCGCAGAGCGGGCAGGGGGGCCGGCCGGCGTTGACCACCCGCTTGGCCCGTTCGATGAACTCGCGGGTCGCCTCGGGCGTCAGCCGCACCCGGAGCCGGTCGAGGTCGTCGTCCGGCTCCTCCGGCTCGTCCTCGACGTCGTCGTCCGCGTCGCCCAACTCGACCTCGACCTCGGCCTCACCGACGGCGATCGCCTCGATCACCACGGTGGCGGTGTCCACGTCGAAGGCCAACCCCAGCGTGCCGACCCGGAACTCCTCGTCGACCGGGGTGTCCAGCGGCTCGTTGTCGCCGCCCACCGGCGGGGCCGCCTCCGGCAGCTGCACGCCGAACCGGCGTTGCGCCTCGGAGAGCAGTTCCTCGAGCTTCTCGGCGAGCAGCGACACCTGGACCTTCTCCAGCGCGACGCTGACCAGCCGGCCGCCGCCCCGCGCCTGGAGGAAGAACGTACGCTCCCCCGGCGGGCCGACCGTTCCGGCGACGAACCGCTCCGGCGGCTCGAAGGCGTGCACCTGGTGCGTCATACCCACGACCCTATCCGGCGCGCGGAAGCACCGCGCAGCCCACCGACGCCGAATCCGCCCAGAGCGCAACGCCCCGGTCGCGCCCGGTCCCGCCGCCTCCGCCTCACCCGGCCGCCCCGGCGCCGCCACCGACCGCCGCGTCCGAGGTGGTGGGCCGGGCCGTCCGCCGACGCCGCCGGCGCGGCGGGACCAGCGACGACAGGTCGCCGCCAGTGTCGTTGAGCCGGACCAGGAACGGCCGCAGCGGCGTGTAACGGATCGCCGTCACCGACGCCGGGTCGGCCACGATCCGCTGAAAGAGATCCAGGTGTACGCCGAGCGCGTCCGCCACGATCGCCTTGATCACATCGCCGTGGCTGCACGCCAGCCAGACCGCCTCGGGCCCGTGCTCGGCGGTGACCCGCGCGTCCCACGCCCGCACCGCGGCGACCGCGCGCGCGGACATCGCCGCCATCGACTCGCCCTCGGGGAAGGCCGCGGCGCTCGGGTGCTGCTGGACCACCGGCCAGAGCGGCTCCTTCGCCAGCTTCTTCAGCGACTGCCCCTCCCAGGCGCCGTAGCCGCACTCGATCAACCCGTCCTCGACCACCGGCTCGACGCCGGGCAGCGCCAGGTCGAGGGTCTGTCGGCACCGGATCAGCGGACTGCTCACAACCGCCGCGAGCGGCAGCCCGGCGAGCCGTCCGCCGACCGCCGTGGCCTGGGCCCGCCCGGTGTCGTCCAGCTCGACCGGTTGCCGGCCGGCCAGGCCGCCGTCGGCGTTCGCGGTGGTCCGGCCGTGTCGCAGAAGCAGAAGGGTCGCCACGCTGACCACCCTAGGCGGTGCCACCCCGGCCACCCGTCCCCCACCACCGCGGCGACGGGCACCGAGCGCCGGGCGACCGGCATGTCGCGCAGGGCTGGCGGGAACGCACCCCACCGCACTCCCGTACTCCGCAGACCATCCAGCACACCGTAAATGGGACATCCGTCCCGGATCGCAGGAACCGGGAAGATCTTGGAAGCGGAAGGCCCCCGGAGGGGCCGTTTCCTACCAAGATCTCGAAGGCGGCACCGGAGGCCTGGGCGGCGTGTCTGGTTCGGGCGTGGTCGGGGACACCGGCCGGGCGGAATGGGTCCACGGGCCGAGGCGTTGTACCGGGTGCACGGCTGAGCAGCGGAAACGCCACCACCCCGCGGAATGACGGCGGGTCGCCGGTCGTTGCACAGGGTTCCGCCGCCACCACGAGGCCCCCGGCCCGGTGAGCCGGTCGGATCCTTCCCCCGAAGACTTCTCCGAGCGCCTGACGGCTGCTCGCGTGCCCACCCCCGGGCGCGTCGACCCCCGAACGGAGCCCCCATGAACACCATGCTGCGCAAGAGCATCCTCGGTATCGCCGGTCTGACCGTCGCCGGTGGCCTCGCCGCCGGCCCGCTCAACCACTCCGACGGCACCCCCGCGCCGCGGGAGAGCGCCGTGGCCGTGCAGAGCCGCCTCGACACCGCCGCGCTGATCCCGCACGGCGTGCAGGGCGCCCAGTCGCGCATCGACCTCACCGACGAGCAGACCGCCAACGCCAAGGCGATCATCGCCGCCACGAAGAAGGCCGGCATGGACGAGCGCGCCGCGGTCGTGTCGATCGCCACCGCCCTGCAGGAGTCGAAGCTGGAGAACCTCGGGCACCTCGGCGACCGCAACGACCACGACTCCCAGGGCCTGTTCCAGCAGCGCCCCTCCTCCGGCTGGGGCACGGTCGAGCAGATCACCGACCCCGAGTACTCGACCACCGCGTTCCTCAAGGCCCTGAAGCAGGTCGACGGCTGGCAGGACATGCCGCTGACCGTCGCCGCGCAGACCGTCCAGGTCTCGGCCTACCCCGACCACTACGCCCAGTGGGAGCAGCAGGCCGCCGACATCGTCGCCGCCCACTGGAACAGCTGAGAGACCGACACGAAGGCCGGCTCCCCCGAGAGGGGGTGCCGGCCTTCGTCGGGTCCGGGCGCGGTCAGGTGGCGCTGATCGTGCCGGTGAGCAGCAGGCAGAGTACGAGAGTGCCGAGCGCCACCCGGTAGAGCACGAAGACGTACAGCGTGTGGTGGGCGACGTAGCGCAGCAGCCAGGCGATGGCCGCGTACCCGATCGCGAACGCGATGAGCGTCGCGACCACCATCTGCGCCACGCTCGGCGCGGCGGTGCCCGGCGCGGAGGGTTCGAACACGTCCGGCAGGCTGAACACGCCGGAGATGACCACGGCGGGGATGGCCAGCAGGAACGAGTACCGGGCCGCGGTCTCCCGGGTGAGGTTGAGGAACAGGCCGACGGTCAGGGTGCCGCCGGAACGGGACACACCCGGGATGAGGGCCATCGCCTGGCCCAACCCCATCGCCACACCGTCACGCATCCGGAAGTTCTCCAGCGTGCGGGTCTGCCGTCCCCAGTACTCGGCGAAGGCGAGCACCAGAGCGAAGAAGATCAACGTGAAGGAGATCAGGTAGAGGTTCCGGCCGGCGGTGCGGATCTGGTCCTTGAAGAGCAGCCCCAGAATGCCGATCGGGATGGTGCCGACGATGACGTACCAGCCCATCCGGTAGTCGAGGCTGGAGCGCACCGAGCGGTCGACCAGGCCGAGGCACCAGGTGCGGACGATCCGCCAGATGTCCTTGAAGAAGTAGATGAGCACGGCGGCCTCGGTGCCGAGCTGGGTCACCGCGGTGAACGACGCGCCCGCGTCCCGGCCGAAGAAGATCGCCGAGGTGATCCGCAGGTGCCCCGACGACGACACCGGCAGGAACTCGGTGAGCCCCTGGACGATGCCCAGGACGATGGCCTCGACCCAGGTCACTCGCCGACCCCGGACAGGTCGAGGGCCTCGGCGACGGTGCGCAGCGTCTGCACGCCGCTGTCCCGGTCGGCCACGAACAGCGTCACCGACAGGGTGGTGACGCCGGCGGCGGCGTACTCCCGCATCCGCTCGGCGATGCGCTCCTTCGGACCGAGCAGCGAGGTGCGGTCGATGAACTCCATCGGCACGGCGGCGGCGGCGTCGCGCTGCCGCTTGGCCAGGTAGAGGTCCTGCACCTCGCGGGCCGCGTCGCCGTAGCCCATCCGGGTGGCGAGCTGGTTGTAGAAGTTCTGCTGCCGGCTGCCCATGCCGCCCACGTAGAGCGCGGCGTACCAGCGGACCAGCTCGGCGCAGGTGGCGATGTCGTCACCGACCACCACCGGCACGGATGGGACCACGTCGAAGCCGGCCAGCTCCTTGCCGGCCTTGGCCCGACCGGCCCGGACGGAGGCGAGCTGCTCCTCGGCGAACTCGGGGGCGTAGAAGACGGCCAGCCAGCCGTCGGCGATCTCGCCGGCCAGTTCCAGGTTCTTCGGGCCGACCGCGGCCAGGTAGATCGGGATGTGCTCGCGCGGCGGGTGGAAGCCCAGCCGCAGCGCCTTGCCCGGCCCGTCGGGCAGCGGCAGCGTGTAGTGCTCGCCGTCGTACGCGACCTCCTTGCGGGCCACCGCGAGCTTGACGATGTCGACGTACTCCCGGGTGCGGGCCAGCGGCTTGGCGAACCGGACGCCGTGCCAGCCCTCGGAGACCTGCGGGCCGGAGACACCCAGGCCGAGGCGGAACCGGCCGCCGGAGAGGGCGTCGATGGTCGCGGCGGTCATCGCGGTCATCGCCGGCGTACGGGCCGGGATCTGCATGACCGCGGCACCGACGTCGATCCGTTCGGTCTGCCCCGCCATCCAGGCCAGCATGCTCGGCGAGTCGGAGCCGTAGGCCTCCGCGGCCCACACCACCGAGTAGCCGAGACGGTCCGCCTCCTGGGCGAGCGCCAGGTGGTCGGCCGGCGTGCTCCACGCCGTCTGGTATCCGAGGCTGAGCCCGAGTCGCACTGGTCCTCCCACCGTCCGCACCACAGGTCGCATCAGGTTACGCAATGAGGGTGGCACCCCCGACCACCGGCTCGCCCCGAACACGTCACACCGGTCTGCGGTCGCGCGGGAAGTTGACTGCGGCGAGGATATCCGTGACGCCGGGTTCGAAATAAGGTTCACGCATGCAACAGCGACCGCTCGGCCGAAGCGGGCTGGCGGTTTCGCGGCTCGCGCTCGGCACCATGACCTGGGGACGGGACACCGACGCCGACGACGCGGCCGCCCAGCTGAAGAGCTACCTCGACGCGGGCGGCAACCTCGTCGACACCGCCGACGTGTACGCCGACGGCGACGCCGAGTCGGTGATCGGTTCCCTGCTGGGCAGCCTGGTGGACCGCGACGAGCTGCTGATCGCCACCAAGGCCGGGCTGCGCCCGGGCAGCGGCCGCCGCCGCGACGGGTCGCGCGGGCACCTGCTGCGGACGCTGGACGCCTCGCTGCGTCGCCTCGGCACCGACCACGTCGACCTGTGGCAGGTCCACGGGTACGACCCGGACACGCCGCTGGAGGAGACGCTCACCGCGTTGGACCACGCCGTGTCCAGCGGGAAGGCCCGGTACGTCGGCGTGTCGAACTTCTCCGGCTGGCAGACCGCCCGGGCCGCCGCCTGGCAGGCCGCCTGGCCGGGACGCGCCCCGGTGGTCGCCGCCCAGGTGGAGTACTCGCTGCTGGAGCGCGGCGTCGAGCGTGAGGTGCTCCCGGCCTGCGCCGGGATGGGGCTGGGTGTGCTGCCCTGGTCGCCGCTGGGCCGGGGGGTGCTCACCGGCAAGTACCGCAACGGCCGCCCGGCGGACTCCCGCGCGGTGTCGCCGCACTTCGAGCGCTTCGTGGCCACCTACCTGGAGCCGCGCTGCTCCAGCATCGTGGAGGCGGTGGCGATCGCGGCCGGCGGCCTCGGCGTGTCGCCGCTGGAGGTGGCGCTGGCCTGGGTCCGGGACCGGCCGGGTGTGACCGCGCCGATCCTCGGCGCCCGCACGGTCGGGCAGCTGCTCGGCGCGCTCCAGGTGGAGCGGGTGACGCTGCCGGACGAGATCGTCACCGCGCTGGACGACGTCTCCGCCGTGCCGGTGGGCTACCCCGAGCGCGACGGCTGACCGGCGACCCCGCCGACGCGGCGTGCGGCGGGGGCGCACGCCGGTGCGGCCCGGGTCACCGTCAGGGGGTGGCGGAGGGCCCGCGAGCTGGGCAGCATAGGGGCATGGACTACGAATACGCGCCGCTGCGGTTGCCGTCGAACGTCGATCGGCTGACCGCCGCGGCGCAGCTGGCGATCCAGGCGGAGTTCTCCGGCTGGGAGTTGGCCCGGGTGCAGCTCTACCGGGACGGCACGCGGCAGGTGCTGCTGCGGCGCCGCCGGGTGAACCAGCCGCAGCCGGGCCTGTCGTACTGACGTCGGCGTCGTCCCGGGGCCGCGCCGCGCGGTGCGGCCCCGGGACAACCACGGCCTAGTGGGCGTGGTCGTGCTCCTCGTCGAGTTCCAGGAACGGGTGCTCGTCGAGCCGGCCGACCAGCCGGTCGTCGGCGGCTGGCTGGAACGGGCCGACCGGGTCGTCGTCGTCGAACGACTCCAGGTCGACCGGGGTGCCGACCTCGCTGACCATGACCACGCCGTCGAGCGGCTCCAGCTCCGGCACGTCGAGCGCGGACAGCGAGCCGTCACCGCTCTGCAGCAGCTCCAGCACCGCCTCGCCGACGCCCTCGACCGGCGCCGGCTCGTCCTCCTCCGGGGTGCCCTCCCGGCGGGCCGCCTCGGCCGCCCGCAGCAGCGCGGCGACACTGGGCACCCGGTAGTCGCGGCGCTGCCGCACCGAGATCACCCGCGGGTGCGGGTCGGTGGGCTCGCCGCCCTCGACGGCGCCGAAGCGCTCGTCCGCCTCGTCCGGGTCGATCGACTCCACGTCCCAGGGCGTCACCTCGCCGAACGCGTCGAGCAGCTGCTCGTCGTAGGCGAACGAGGCGTTGTTCAACGCCACGTACGCCTGCCAGACGGCGTCGTCGTCGATCCGGCCCTGGGCGGCCCGGACGGCGGCCAGGTGGGCGCGGGCGGCGTCGATCACGCGCTCGAGGGCGGCGTCCAGCTCACCGTGCTGGTCGGTCATGTGAGGCAGTCCCTTCGCGATGGGGGGAGGTTCCGCGCCGGCGGCGCCGCGGTGGGCGCGGTCAGCAGTTGCGGAGGAAGCGGTCGAGAACCCGCACGCCGAACTGTAGTCCGTCCAGCGGAACCCGCTCGTCGATGCCGTGGAACAGGCCGGAGAAATTGAGATCGGCGGGCAGCCGCAGCGGCGCGAAGCCGAAGCAGCGGATGCCGAGCTGGGAGAACGCCTTGGCGTCGGTGCCGCCGGAGAGCATGTACGGCACCGGGTGGGCGCCCGGGTCCTCGGCGCGCAGCGCGGCCGACATCTGCGCCACCAGGTCGCCGTCGAACGTGGTCTCCAGCGCCGGCTGGCGCTGGACGTACTCGATGGCGATGTCCGGCCCGACCAGCTCGCGCAGCTGCCGCTCCAGCTCCTCGCTCTGCCCGGGCAGGCTGCGGCAGTCGATGGTGGCGGTGGCCCGGCCGGGGATGACGTTGTCCTTGTAGCCGGCGGCGAGCCGGGTCGGGTTGGCGGTGTTGCGGATCGTGGCGCCGATGATGTTGGCGATCGGGCCGAGCTTCGCGATCGCCGTCTCCGGGTCGTCCGGGTCGATCTCGATGCCGAGGACGTCGGAGACCTCGGCCAGGAACGCCCGCACGGTGTCGGTCATCACCACCGGGAAGCGGTGCCGGCCGATCCGGGCGACCGCCTCGGCGAGCGCGGTCACCGCGTTGTCGTCGTGCACCATCGAGCCGTGGCCGGGCCGCCCCCTGGCGTGCAGGCGCAGCCAGTCGATGCCCTTCTCGGCGGTCTCGATCAGGTAGAGCCGGCGCTGCTCGTCGACCGAGTAGGAGAAACCGCCGACCTCGCCGATCGCCTCGGTGCAGCCGTCGAAGAGCCCGCGGTGCCGCTGGGTCAGGAAGTGCGCGCCGTAGTCGCTGCCGGCCTCCTCGTCGGCGGTGAAGGCGAGCACCACGTCGCGCCGGGGCCGTACGCCGGTGCGCTGCCAGTCGCGCACCACGGCCAGCACCATGGCGTCGAAGTCCTTCATGTCGATCGCGCCCCGGCCCCACAGGTAGCCGTCGCGGATCTCGCCAGAGAACGGGTGCACCGACCACTCGTCGGGGTCGGCGGGCACCACGTCGAGGTGGCCGTGCACCAGCAGGGCGTCCCGCCCGGGCTCGGTGCCGGGGATCCGGGCGACCAGGTTGGCCCGCCCGGGCGCGGACTCGTGGATCTCGGCGTCCACACCGACCTCGGCGAGCTTCTCCGCGACGTACTCCGCGGCGCGCCGCTCCCCCGCGCTGGTGTCGTTGTCCCCGGTGTTGGTGGTGTCGATGCGCAGCAGGTCGCGGCAGAGGTCCACGACCTCGTCGGTGGGCTCGGGTCGGGCGGAGGTCGTCATCGCTTCCTTATACCAGCCGGGCGGGACCCGACGGCCGGCGCGGTGCGCGCCGGTTTCGCGCCACGCGCGACCGGGTAACGCCGAACATCGATTCCCCGTCCCGAGGAGGGCACCATGACCGTCCCCCTGCCGCCGTTGCCGCCGGCCGCCGACGACGCGTACCGGCCGGGTGGGCGGAGCCTGGCCGACCTCGTGGACGCCGAGCACCGCGCGCTGCTCGGGCTGGCCGACCAGGTCACCGATCCGACGCTGGACCCGGCCGGCCGCCGCGCCGTGCTCGACGTGCTCACCGCCGCGGTGTCCCGGCACCTGTCCGCCGAGGAGCAGTACCTGTTCCCGGCGGCCCGCGCCGCGGTGCCGGAGAGCGAGGAGCTGGTCGCGCGGGAGATCGAGGCCGACGCCGCCCTGCTCACCGCGTTGAAGGCACTGTCCGGTCCGGACGACCCGACGGTCGCCGAGGTGGCCGAGCGGGTGCGCCGGCACGTCAGCCGGGTCGCCGCCCTGGTCACGCCGCTGCGGGAGGTGGCCAGCGACGCCGAGCTGATCCGGCTGGGCAACCGGTGGGAGATTGCCGAGGAGGCCGCGCCGACCCGGCCGCACCCGGGCACGCCGGCCACCCCGCCCTGGAACAAGATCGTCGAGCCGGCGGTGGGCGTGCTGGACAAGGTGCGCGACGCGGTGAGCGGTCGGCGTACCCGGCTGGCCGACCTGGAGCACCGCCGCGACGCCTGAGCCGATCGCCCCTTCCGCACACCGGTTCGTGGTCCTACCGTCACCCTATGAATCTGGAGCTGCGACACCTGCGTGTGGTCTGCGCGATCGCGGAGACGGGAAGCGTCACCAAGGCCGCCTCCACGCTCGGCCTGGCCCAGCCGGCGCTGACCGCCCAGCTCCAGCGGATCGAGCGGGCGCTCGGCGGGCCGCTGTTCGAGCGGGACCGGCGCGGCGCCCGACCCACCGCGCTGGGCGAGCTGGTGCTGGACCGGGCCCGGGTGCTGCTGCCGGCGATGAAGGGCCTGCAGGACGAGGCGGCGCGGCTGGCCGGCGCGGGTGATCCGCTGCGCCGTTACCGGTTCGGCGGGGTGAACAGCCCGATCCTGGGCCGCCTGGTGCACCGGCTCGCCGCCGAGCGTCGCGACGTGCAGATCACCACGTACGCCTCCTGGTCGGTGGACGAACTCGCCCAGATGGTCGCCGGCGGGCGGCTCGACTTCGCGTTGACCGGCGTGTGCGGTGACGCGGCGCCGTCGGCGATGTTCGGGTTGAGCTGGCGGGAGGTGGCCGTCGACCCGGTCTTCGTGCTGCTGCCGCAGACCCACCCGCTGGCCGACCGGTGCGAGATCGACCTGGTCGACCTGCGCCGGGAGCAGTGGGTGGCGGCGCCGGGCGACGGCTGCTTCGGCGACTGCTTCGCCGCCGCCTGCTCCCGCGCCGGTTTCACCCCGCGCAAGGTCTACGAGGCGGACGTGCGGGCCGCCCTGGACCTGGTGGACGCGGGCGAGGCGGTGGCGCTGTGCCAGGCCACCTTCCGGCCGGTCGCCGGCCTGGTCACCCGCCGGCTGGCCGGTACGCCGCTGCGCTGGCGGCTGCTGCTCGGGTGGCACCCGGACGCGCCCGCCGCGGCGGTGGCCGAGCCGGTGCTGGAGAGCGCGGTGGCGGCGTACACCGACGCGCTGGCCCACCATCCGGACTATCTGACCTGGCTGCTGGCCCATCCGGACTTCGGGGTGCAGCCGACCGGGGCGGGCGGGGTGCGAACCGCCTGAACGCGGGTATCACCGCCGGCATGACTGATCTGTATCCGGCCGCCGACGAGCGGGAGCTGCTGCGCCAGGCGGCCACCGCGCACACCGCCGCCGCCGCCGACGTGGAGGCGTTCCTGCGCCGGCTGCCGGAGGTGCCGGACCCGGCGGACGTCACCGAGTACGCCAACCTGCTCAGCCGCGAGGAGCGGGCCCGCGCGGACCGGCAGGCCGCGGCCGACGCGGCCGGCCTCCTGCTGCCCAGCCTGGAGTCGGAGTAGACGCCGGTGCCCGGGCGGTCGTCCGCCCGGGCACCGCCACGTCCGCTCAGCGTTCGACCAGCACGTCGTGACCCAGGTCGAGAAGCGCGTGCCGCCACTCGTCGTCGGCGTTGCCCCGGCGCGGCTTCTGCTCGCTGAGTTCCCGGATCCGGGTGATCGCGTCGCGCATCACCTCGATGTCCTCCGGCGTCAGGTCCACCTTGCGCTTGCGCAGCACGGCGAGGATCTGCCGGCCCGGTTCGGGCAGGTCCAGGTCCGGGTCCGGGCCGAACGCCTCCTCCCCCGACCCGCGGGTCAGCAGCCACTGCCGCAGCTGCTCGGAGGGGACGTTCACCTCGGCGTGGAAGTCGTCCCAGATCACCTCGACCTCGGGGTCGAGTCGCGCCTCGCGTACCATCACGCCTCCTCTCCCGGCGACGGCCCGGACACCTCCGGCTCGCCCTCGCCCTCCGGTCTCTGCTGGGTCAGTCCCTCCGGCGGCACCCGGACCCGGGACGGGTTGGCCGTCGGGGCCACCGTGATCGGCTCGCCGGCCGCGGTGTCCTCCCGGGTCTCCTCGGGCTCGGTCATGTCCGCCCTCCGATCCGTCGGCGACGGGCCGCGCCGGCCCGTCGGGGATGGGCCGTCCCCCCTCACCGGGGGTGGGACGTGGTGGCGGCCGTGTAGCCGCGCTCGCCGGCGGACACCTCGAAGACGAGCTGGTCGTCCCGGGCGTCCACGGTGACCTTCTGCCCCGGCGAGATCTCGTTCTCCAGCAGCATCCGGGACAGCCGGTTGTCGACCTCGCGCTGGATCACCCGGCGCAGCGGGCGGGCGCCGAACTCCGGCTGGTAGCCGTGCTCGGCGAGCCAGTCGACGCCGGCGGTGGAGAACTCGACCTGGATGTCCTGGGCGTGCATCCGGCGGCGGGTCTCCTCCAGCAGCAGGCCGGTGATCTGCCGCAGCTGCTCGGCCTCCAGGCGCTGGAAGATGATGATCTCGTCGATCCGGTTGAGGAACTCCGGTCGGAAGTTCTCCTGCAACCGGCGCATCAGCCGTTCCCGCAGCTCGGTGGACTCCTGCTCGCCGGGCTCGCCGGTGGCGAAGCCGACGGTGCGCTGGGTGCCGGTGATCAGCTCCGAACCGAGGTTGCTCGTCATGATCAGCACGGTGTTCTTGAAGTTCACCGTCCGGCCCTGGCTGTCGGTGAGCCGGCCGTCGTCGAGCACCTGGAGCAGGATGTTGAACACATCCGGGTGCGCCTTCTCGATCTCGTCCAGCAGCACCACCGCGTACGGGCGGCGGCGGACCGCCTCGGTGAGCTGACCGGCCTCCTCGTAGCCGACGTACCCGGGCGGGGCGCCGACCAGCCGGCTGACCGTGTGCCGCTCCTGGAACTCGCTCATGTCCACCCGGACCATCCGGTCCGCCTCGCCGAACAGCGCCTCGGCGAGCGCGCGGGCCAGCTCGGTCTTGCCGACGCCGGTGGGGCCGAGGAACAGGAAGCTGCCCATCGGCCGGTTCGGGTCGGCCAGGCCGGTACGGGAGCGGCGCACCGCCTCGGCCACCGCGCTGACCGCGTCGTCCTGCCCGATCACCTTCTCGTGCAGGTGCCCCTCCAGGCGCAGCAACCGGTCGCGTTCCTCCTCGGTCAGCTGGTTGACCGGGATGCCGGTGGCCCGGGAGACCACCTCGGCGATCTCCTTCGGCCCGACCTCGGGCACGTGGTTGGGTCCCTCGTCGCCCCGGGCGCGGCGGATCTGGTCCTCCAGCTCGGCGAGCCGGTCGCGCAGCGAGGAGGCCCGCTCGTACTGCTCGTCGGAGACGGCCTGCTCCTTGTCCCGGCGTACCTCGTCGAGCTGCTGCTCCAGCTCGCGCACGTCGGAGGCGGGCGTGCGGGTGCGCAGCCGGACCCGGGCACCGGCCTGGTCGATCAGGTCGATCGCCTTGTCCGGCAGGAACCGGTCGGTGACGTACCGGTCGGACAGCTCCCCGGCGGCGACCAGCGCCTCGTCGGTGAACCGGACCTGGTGGTGGGCCTCGTAGCGGTCGCGCAGGCCGCGCAGGATGGCCACGGTGTCCTCGACGGTCGGCTCGGGCACCAGCACCGGCTGGAACCGCCGGGCCAGCGCGGCGTCCTTCTCGATGCTGCGCCGGTACTCGTCCAGCGTGGTCGCGCCGATCACCCGCAGCTCCCCGCGGGCGAGCGCCGGCTTGAGCATGTTGGACGCGTCCATCCCGCCCTCGCTGCCGGCGCCCCCGGCGCCGACCAGGGTGTGGATCTCGTCCAGGAAGATGATCAGCTCGTCGCGGTGGGCGCGGATCTCGTCGATGACCTTCTTCAGGCGTTCCTCGAAGTCGCCCCGGTAGCGGGTGCCGGCCACCAGGCCGGCCAGGTCGAGCTGGATGACGCGCTTGCCGATCAGCGTCTGCGGCACGTCGCCGTCGCAGATCCGCTCGGCCAGCCCCTCGACGATCGCGGTCTTGCCGACCCCGGCCTCGCCGATGAGCACCGGGTTGTTCTTGGTCCGCCGGGACAGGATCTCCACCGCCTGCTCGATCTCGTCGGCGCGGCCGATCACCGGGTCGATTTGGTCCATCCGGGCCAGCTCGGTGAGGTCCTGCCCGTACTGGTCGAGCGTGGGCGTGCCGCGGTCCGGGCGGGGGCCGTTGGCCGCGCCGCGTTCGGCGCTGGCCGCCTGCAACGACTCGGGCTGGATCCGGCCGGCGGCGAGCATCCGGCCGGCCGGCGACTCGGGGTTCAGCGGCAGGGCCATCAGGATGTGCTCGGGCCCGATGTAGTTCGCGCCCATGGCCCGGGAGAGCTGGTGGGCGTCCAGCAGCGCCCGCTTGGCCGCCGGGGTGAGCGACAGGTTCGGCGGCACGTCGCCGCCGGGCGCGCCGTCGCCGCGCCCGCCGAGCGCGTTCACCAGCGCGTCCGGGTCGGCGCCGGCGCGGCGGACCAGGTCCCGCAGCGGCTCGCGCTGCAACGCCGCCCAGAGCAGGTGGTCGGTGTCCAGGTCGTTGCTGTGCTTCTGGGCGGCCCGCCGGGCCGCGTCGGCCAGCATCTCCCGCGCGTCGGCGGTCATCAGGCGGGTGATGTCCACCCGGTGGGCCGGTCGGCGTCCCCCCTCGCCCCGGCCGAAGTAGCGGGCCAGGAACTCGTCCCACGGGTCGTTGCCGAAGTCACCGGGTCCCATCATCTTCGTCCTCCGCAGTCGGTCGGCACGGCCGGGACGCGACAGGGCGCGGCACGGTCGGCGGTGGCTACCCGGCGGTCGGCGCGACAAACGCGACCGGATGGCAGGCTGGGGTCATGGAGAGCAGACCGCTGCTGGTCGTGGACGGCGCGAACGTGGTGGGCTCGCGCCCGGACGGCTGGTGGCGGGACCGGGCCGGCGCGGCGGCGCGGCTGCGCGACGCGCTGGCGCCGCTGGCCGACCAAGGGGTGCCGCCGGAGCTGCCGCCCCCGGTGCAGGTGGTGCTGGTGGTGGAGGGCGCGGCCCGGCACGTGGCCCCGACGGACGGGGTCGACGTGGTGTCCGCGCCCGGTTCCGGCGACGACACGGTGGTCGAGCTGGTGGCCGCCGCGCCGGAGCGCCGGCGGGTGGTGGTCACCGCCGACCGGGAACTGCGCGCGCGGGTGAGCGCGCTCGGGGCGGAGGTGCGCGGGCCGCGCTGGCTCGGCCGCTGACCGCCACCGCCGGTCCCGGCGTCGGGACCCGCGCGTCCGCCGACGGGACCGCACGCACCGCCCCGACGCGGTCTTCGCGCACGTCAGGGCCCCAATCGGACACTCGGGCAGGAACGACGCGAGGGTGGATGTTCGTCCACCCGTCGGGATGAGTTGTAATGGAGATCTCCCTTGCCCCCAGGAGGTCCCCGTGGCGAGCGTCGCCGAGCTGAAGGCCGCCATCGATGTCGCTCTCCAGCAGATCGGTGACGGGCAGACAGCGGTGCAGGCGGCCGGCGAGAAGCTGGCCGAGGCGCAGCAGACCCTGGCCGGCGCGCTGGAGGGCAGCGGCCACGAGACGGTCGAGGCGGCCCAGTCGTCGCTGACCCAGGCCAGCCAGGAGCTGGAGGAGTGTCTCGCCGCGACGCTGGTGGCGGTGGAGCAGGCACAGCTCTACGTCGCGACGCTCTGAGGGCCGGACGTGTCCATCGTCGAGGACATCGGCGCGCAGGTCCGCGCCGCCGCCGAGGAGCTGCCGCTGGGCCAGCTCGCCGTCGCCCTGGAGAAGCTGGGCCAGGCCGAGGAACGGCTGCGCTGGGTACGCCAGGAGTCCGCCGACCCGATGGGGGTCCCGGAGCTGACCTCCGCGACCGAGCACGCGGAGACCGCCGGCTACGCGCTGCGCGTGGCGCAGGAGCAGCTCACCGCGTACCTGGCCGCGATCGGGCTGGCCGCCGACGGCGCGCCGCCGGCGCCGCCGGGTGAGCGGAGGCCCCGGCACGACGCGCCGCGCGGCGCGGCGCCGCCGGCGCCCGGCGCGGCCGCGGAGCCGGCCGAGCCGCCGGCCGTGCGGCGCTGGTGGGCGGTCCGCGTGGCGGAGCTGACCGGCGGTCGCGAGGGCGCCCCGGACGAGCCGGACGAGCGGGTCGACGACTCCCGCGAGCTGCTGCGCCGGGTGGTCGTCGGGATCCGCTCCGGCGACCGGGACCGGCTGCACCGGGAGCTGCGCCGGGCGCACGCCGACGTCGGGCTGGGACTGGCCGCGATCGCCCCGCCGATGCTGCGTGACCTGGCCGGCGAGCTGCTCGGCCATCCGCCCCGGTCCGACGACCTGACCCGGCTGCGACGCGAGCTGGACGGGCGGGTCCGCGACCTGCTGCCGGGGCTGCCGCCGCCGGTGCTGGACACGCTGCTCACCCGGGTCTGCCGGATGCCCCCGCCGCGCCGCGACGACGGGCAGGAGCAGCCGCACGCGGCCGACCCGGCGGTCACCGCCGGCGTGCTCACCGGCGTGCTGCTCGACCGGCTCGGTCGGGACCTGCCCAAGGACACCGACGAACCGGAGCCGTCCCGTGGCTGACGTCCGCGCGCAACTGGTGACGCGGGTCCGGGGGATGCTCTCCGACGCCCTGGGCGCCACCCGGACCCGGCTCACCGCCGCCGAGGCCGAGCTGGCCGCCGGGCGGGACCGGCTGGCCCGGACCCGCCGCGCCGCCGCGAGCGTGCCCGACCGGGTCGGCGCGGCGCGCGACCGGCGGCTCGCCGAGATCGACGCCCGACACACCGCCCGCCTGGCCGAGCTGGCCCGCCGCGCCGCCGCCGCGGCCGGGCGGGAGGCCCCCGGAGCGGCGTCCGCGCCGTGGGACCGGTGGCAGCCGACGCCCGCCGGGCGCGCCGAGCCGCCCGGCGCGGTCCGGATCGGCACGGTACGCCTCACCGGCGCGGAGCCGGTGCCGGCGATGGTCCCGCTGCTCGACGCCGGGCACGTGCACCTGGCCGGCGGTGATCCGGCCGGGCTCGCCGCGGTGGTGCCCGCGCTGCTGCTGCGCGCGGTCGGCCGGGCCGACCCGGGCGGAGTGCGGCTGCACGGTTACGACCCGGAGCACCTGGGCGGCGGGCTGGCCGGGTTCGCCCCGCTCGGCACCGCCGGCCTGCTCACCTTCGTCGGCCCGGGCGGCCTGAGTCGGCTGCTCGACGACCTGGTGGAGCAGATCCGCCGGATCAACGCGACGGTGCTCGCCGGAGAGTACGCCTCGCTGCGGGAGCTGGCCGCCGCCACCGGTCGGCGCCCGGAGCCGTGGCGGGTGGCGGTGCTGCTCGGCGGCGACGAACTGTCCCGCCACGAACGCGGCCAGCTCGACCGGGTGGTCCGCACCGGCGCGGCGTGCGGCGTGCACCTGGTGGTCCGGGGCATCGACCTGCCCGACGACCGGACCGTCACCCGGATCGTGGTCGACCCGGACGACGCCCGGATCGCCGGGCTGCCGGTGGTGCTCGACGCCCCGCCCCCGGCGGCGCTGGTCACCGAGACCTGCCGCGCGGTCGCCTCCCGGGTCGCCGCCGGGCCGCCGCCGACGCCCTTCACCGACCTGCTCCCCCCGCCGGACGACTACTGGCGGGAGGACTCGGCGCACGGGCTCAGCGCGCCGATCGGTGAGGGCCCGCACGGGCGGCCGGTCCTGCTCACCCTCGGCGACTACCCGCCGCACGCGTTGATCGGCGGCCCGTCCGGCACCGGCAAGACCAACCTGATCTTCGCCTGGATCGGCGCGCTCGCCGCCCGCTACTCCCCCGCCGAGCTGGAGTTCTATCTGCTCGACTTCAAGGAGGGCGTGTCCTTCGCCCGGTTCGCCCAGGGGCGACGGGACCCGAGCTGGCTGCCGCACATGCGGCTGGTCGGGATCAACGTCAACACCGACCGGGAGTTCGGCCTGGCCCTGTTGCGCTTCCTCGCCGAGGAGCTGCGCCGGCGGGCCGACGCGGCGAAGAAACACGAGGTCACCAAGCTGGCCGAGCTGCGCGCGGTCGACCCGACCGGCCACTGGCCGCGGATCGTCGCCGTGGTCGACGAGTTCCAGGCGCTGCTCGCCGGCCGGGACGTGGTCGCCCGGGAGGCCGCCGACCTGCTGGAGGACCTGGCCCGGCGGGGCCGCTCGCAGGGCATCCACCTGGTGCTCGCCTCGCAGGACGTACGCGGCATCGAGGCGCTGTGGGGCCGCCCCGCCCTGGTCGCCCAGTTCACGCTGCGGATCGCGCTGCCGAAGGCGTTGCGCATCCTGGCCGAGCGCAACGACGCGGCGCAGTCGCTGCCCCGCCACCACGCGGTGGTCAACGCCGAGTCGGGGCTGGCCGAGGGGAACGAGGTGGCCCGGATCCCGTCGGCCAGCGACTGGGAGACGTGGAGCGAGTTGCAGCACCGGCTGTGGCGGATGCGCCCGCAGGACGCCTCGCCGGCCCGGCTCTTCGACGGCGACGCCATCCCGCGGCTGACCGAGGCGCCGGACTTCCGCGCCCTGACCGCGCCCGAGCAGGGGGTGCCCCGCAACCCGGTGGCGCTGCTCGGCGAGATCATCGACGTGCAGTCCCGGTCGGCGGCGCTGCGGCTGCCCCGGGCCCCCGGGCGGAACCTGGCCGTGCTGGGCACCCGGGTGGACGAGGCGTGCGCGGTGCTCGACGCCGCCGCCCGCTCGCTGGCCCGCCAGTACCGCCCCGGCACCGCCCGGTTCTCCATCGCCTGCCTCGACCCGGACGCCGACCCGGCCGCCCGCGCGCTGTACGAGGACCTGGCCGGCGACGCGTCCTGGTACGACGAGGAGACCGTCGCCGAGCTGATGGCCGAGGTCGGCGACGGGCTGGGCGCGCCGGGCGCCGCGCGGACGCCGCACTTCCTGCTGCTGTTCGCGGTGGACGCGGCGGCCGGCGCGCTGGCCGGCAAGGCCGGCACCCGGACCGGCCTGGAGCAGCTGCGCCGGATCCTGCACGACGGGCCGGAGCGGCGCACCCACGTGCTGGCCTGGTGGCGGGGCGTGGCGCGGATGCGCGTCGACCTGGGCGGCGCCGGCGCCCGGACCGACCAGATCGGCGCCTGGGTGGCGCTCGACGTGCAGGGCGGTGAGCTGAGCGCGTCGCTCTACCCGGGCAGCGGCGGGCCGGACTGGTACCCCCGGCCGTGGCGCGGTCTCTACTTCGACCGCGCGGTGCACCGCACCGGACAGGTGATCATCCCTTATGGTCCCACCCGATGAACGAACCGGTCTCCAGTGAGACGTACAGCGCGCAGATCCGCCGGCTCGCCGAGCTGACCACCCGGATGTCCGCCCAGCGGGCCGAGGCGCACACCTGGTACGGCGAGCAGGTGGCCGCCGCCGACCGGGCGGTGGCCGACGCGGCCGAGCAGGTCCGGCGGGCCGAGGCGGAGGTGGCCGAGGCACGGCGGATGGTGGACCGGGTGGACGGCGAGGTCACCCACCTGTGGGGACAGTTGCGCGCCCGGCTCGGCGTCCGGCGCCTGGGCGATCCGCCCGGGCCGGCCCGGGACGCCGCCGGTGACCCGGTGCCGCTGCTGCGCGGCGTGCGGGAGCTGCTGGAGCGGACCGGCCAGCCGGGTGAGCTGCCGGGCGCGGTGAACCCGCTGTTGATCGCGTGCGGCGTCGGCGGCGCGTTGGTGGCGTTCCTGCTGGGGCTGGGGGCGCGGGCGCTGGGGGCGGGTTCGGGCGGCGACCTGGCGGTCGGGCTGCCGGTGCTGGCGCTGGTGGTGACGCTGCTCGGCCCGCTGGTGGGGCTGGCACCGGCGCGCCTGCTGGCCGACCGGCGGCACGCGGTGCTGACCCCCCGCCCGATGATCCTGGTGGCGGCCAGCGGCCTGGCCACCACCCTGCTCCTGCTGGCCGTCACCTACACCCGCTGACCCACCGTGGTCAGGCGGGGACCAGCACCGCCTCCTTGAGCAGCCGGCGGGTCAGGGTCAGCCGGTCGGCGTCGTCGTCGAGACCGGGCAGGTCGCCGACCCGGGTCACCTCGCCGGCCAGCAGCGCGCGCAGCGCCGCCTCGCACGTGCCGGGCAGCGTGAGCGTCCGGTCGAACAGGCGCAGGACGACCGTCCCGTCGCCGGTCGGGGTGAGCTGCCAGCGCAGCCCGGCCCGGACCGCCACCCGGCTGTCCGGGGCCAGCCGCGTCAGCGCCTCGGCCTGCGCGAGGGGGCGGATCGGCGCCGGCCGGGCGGCCGGCCAGACCCGGGCCCGCAGGCGCGCGGCCACCGCCGCCGGGTCGGCGCGCAGCAGCCAGTCGCGCAGCGCCTCGACGGTCTCGGTCAGTTCCGGTTCGATCGCGTCCGGGTCGGCCAGGTCGAGCCCGAACGGCAGGCCGGCGCGCAGCCGGGCGTCCTCGGCGGCCAGGCCGAGCAGTTCCTCCACCACGGCGTACCGGGTCAGTGCCCGGATGCCCACGGTCAGGTGCAGCGAGCTGGACTCCTGCGCCTGCGCGCTGTGCAGCCAGCCGCGCGGCAGGTAGAGCGCGTCGCCCGGCTCCAGCACCACGTCCAGCGCGGGCCGGCCGTCGGCGGTGGCGGCGACCTCGTCGGCCCGGCCGCCCCACGGCTGGCGCTCCAGCGGGTCGACCAGCACGGGCGGGTGGATCCGCCAGTGCTTGCGCCCGTCGACCTGGAGCACGAAGACGTCGTGGGTGTCGTAGTGGGTGGCGAAGCCCTGGCTGCCGGCGGGGGTCAGGTAGGCGTTGACCTGCAACGGCTGCGCCAGCGCGGCGCCCAGGTCGCGGGTGAAGTCGACGAGCGCCGGCCAGGTGCGGTGCAGGCCCTGGAGCACCAGGGTGGCGCCGTCGTCGTAGAGCGCCAGGACCTTCTCGTCGAGCACCTGGTCGCCGATCTCGGCGCCGGCGCCACCGCCGCCGGTGTAGCGCGCCGCCGGCACGAGCTGGCCGTCCTTGGCCACCCGCAGGAACGGGGTACGCAGACCGCGCCGGCTGAGCAGCTCGTCGGCGTCGGCCGGGCTCAGCAGGTCGGTGAAGCCGTGCGGGTTGGGCAGCTCGGCGGCCCGGGACAGCAGCGGGCTGCGCCCCCAGTGGTCGGCGGCGAACTTGGCCGGCTCGACGGAGACGCAGCGCGTCAGCGCCTCGGCGGCGGAGAGCGGAACCGCCGGGCGGCCGTGGCCACCCGGCGGGTCGACGTACGTCATGGTCATGCGTCAGGCGCTGCCGTCGGCGCCGCCGTCGTGCTGGCCGGGGGTCGCGCCGCCGTCGGCCGGGCCCTCCGCGCCGCCGTCCGCGCCACCGTCGTGCTGACCGGGGGTCGCGCCGCCGTCGGCCGGGCCCTCCGCACCGCCGTCCGCGCCACCGTCGTGCTGACCGGGGGTCGCGCCGCCGTCGGCCGGGCCCTCCGCACCGCCGTCCGCGCCACCGTCGTGCTGACCCGGGGTGGCACCGCCGTCGGCCGGGCCCTCCAGGCCGCCGCCGCCGCTGGTCTGGATGTCGTCGTCGTTCAATGCCATGGGTGCTCCCTCGGTGTGCCGCCCCGCGCGTTCCGGGGTCCGTGTGCAGCGGGTGGTACCCCACGCCCGATCTTCTCTAACCACACGGTAGACGCCCGGACCCGGCCGCACGGACGGTTCGCGCCGGTAGGCGGCCGATGCCGGCGGGTGCCAGGATGGCGGGAGGAGACGCGCGAGGAGGTACGAGGTGGCGCAGCCGGAACCGCTCACGCCGCTGACCGAGGACTGGCAGCGGGCGCTGGCCGTGGTGGCGCACCCGGACGACCTGGAGTTCGGCGCCGCCGCGGCGGTCGCCCGGTGGACCGGGCAGGGCAAGGAGGTCGTCTACTGCCTGCTCACCAGCGGTGAGGCAGGCATCGACGGGATGGCGCCGGAGCGCAGCCGGGTGCTGCGCGAGGAGGAGCAGCGGGCCTCGGCCGCCGTGGTGGGGGTGTCCGCTGTCGAGTTCCTCGGCCTGCCCGACGGGCTGCTGGAATACGGCGTCCCGCTGCGCCGGGCGATCGCCGGGGCGGTCCGCCGGCACCGGCCGGACGTGGTGCTCACCAACAACTTCCGGGAGACCTGGGACGGGGCGTACGCGCTGAACCAGGCCGACCACATCGCCTGCGGCCGGGCCACGCTGGACGCGGTCCGCGACGCCGGCAACCGGTGGATCTTCCCGGAGCAGCTCACCGACGGCACGCAGCCGTGGTCGCGGGTACGCGAGGTGTGGGCGGCCGGCTCGCCGGTGGCGCGACACGGGGTGGACGTGACGGACACCTTCGCGCGCGGGGTGGACTCGCTGCGGGCGCACGGGGCGTACCTGAGCGGGCTCGGTGACGGCGGCTTCGACGCCGAGGAGTTCCTGGAGGGGATGGCCCGCCCGGCGGGAACCCGGCTCGGCGTGCGCCACGGCGCCGCGTTCGAGGTCTTCCAGATCAACCTTCAGTAGGGCACGGCGATGTTCCTGGTCGGCACGTCTGGCTGGCAGTACCGGGACTGGCGGGAGCGGTTCTATCCCGCCCGCGTGCCGCAGCGGCGCTGGCTGGAGCACTTCGCCGCGCGGTTCGCCACGGTGGAGGTGAACAACGCCTTCTACCGGCTGCCGGAGCGGGACACGTTCGTCGCGTGGCGCGAGCGCACGCCCGGCGACTTCTGCGTGGCGGTGAAGATGAGCCGCTACCTGACCCACGTGAGGCGGCTGCGTGACCCGGCCGAGCCGGTGGCCCGGTTCCTCGACCGGGCGTCCGGACTGGGCGACCGGCTGGGGCCGGTGCTGGTGCAGCTCCCCCCGACGCTGCGCGCCGACCCGGCGGCGCTGGCGGAGGTGCTGCGGCGGTTCCCGACCGACGTGCGGGTGGCGGTGGAGCCCCGGCATCCCTCGTGGTGGACCGACGAGACCCGGCGGGTGCTGGAGCGCCACCGGGCGGCGCTGGTCTGGGCGGACCGGCTGAGCCGACCGATCACGCCACGGTGGCGCACCACCGACTTCGGCTACCTGCGGCTGCACGAGGGGCGGGCGCGGCCCTGGCCCCGCTACGGCCGGGACGCCCTGGCCGGCTGGGTGCGCCGGCTGGCCGCCACGTTCGGCGACGGCGTGCCGGCGTACGTCTACTTCAACAACGACCCGGGCGGCGCGGCGATCGTCGACGCGGTCGCGTTCGCCGGGCTGGCCCGGCGGGCCGGGCTGCCGGTCTCCCGCACGCCGACGGCCCGCCCCGCCGAGGGGGCGGGACGGGCCGGCGACGGGTCGGGTCAGGGAATGAGCTGATCCAGGCCCCGCGGCATGGTCGACTTCACGTCCTGCCACTCCCCCTGCGTGACGTGCCGGCGCAGCGTGTCCAGCACGACCTGGACCACCCGCTGGGCGCCGCCCTCGACGTCGTACGGGAAGCCCTGGCGGACCTCGTAGAGGAAGTCGTCGCGGTTGAGCTTGATCGGCACGTCCTGCGGCTGCCAGCCGTCGAAGTAGATGCCGCGCACCAGCACCGGCAGCTGCTGGGCGAACTCGGCGCTCTCCTGCACCGGCAACCGGTCACGCAGCAGGTGCAGCACCGTGCGCAGCGCCGCGTAGGACTGGTTGCGCCGCTCCGGCGGCCAGCCGTACGCCGACTCGATCTCCTTGAGGATCACGTTCGTCTTGTCCAGCGAGGACTCGAACGCGGACACCAACTGTTCCGCCATCTGTCTCACCCCCGTACGTCGGTCTCCCAGCGGCGGTCGTCGGCGCGCCGGGGTGGCCCGCTGGGACCCCGCCACAGCCGGGTCGGACTGAACCGGCCGGGCCGTTCGCCCCGCCGCGGCGCGTCGGAGTTGCCGACCACGTGCAGTACGCCACCGCGGCGTCGGTCCGCCACCACCCGTACCGTCATGACCCACCTCCTCGTCGCGACGCCTCCACCGGCGGTGGAGGAGCGCACACGGTCCATGGTGCGGCGAGGGCGGGTGAGCGGGCCTCACCCGTACCGGGTGAAACGCTCAGGCGTCCAGCAGGCCGGCGAGGGTGGCGGCGTTGCGCTGTGCGTAGTCCCGGTAGCAGTTGTTCATCAGCACGTGCGTCTGCTCGGCCTGGTCGCCCAGCTCGCGCAGCTTGGGCGCCCAGTCGCGCAGCTCGCGGTCGGAGTAGTCGTAGCCGAACTTCTCGTGGATGTCCTTGCTGGTCCACTTGTCGCTGTGCCCGTGGAACCGGACCACGGCGAGGTCGGCGGTGGCGGCCAGCACCGGCGGAACGGACGACCTGTGTCCCTGCGGCATGTCCACGCAGACGAACGGCAGCTCGTGCTCGCGCAGGAAGCCGAGCGTCTCCTCGGCGTTGTCGCCGTCGAACCAGGAGGCGTGTCGGAACTCGACGACCGGGCGCAGCGGGGCGCAGCGCCGCGCCACCTCCAGCAGGTACTGCTTGTTGTCCCGCTTGATGGTGAACCAGGGCGGGAACTGGAACAGCAGCGCGCCCAGCTTGCCGGCGTCGACCAGCGGGTCGAGCGCCGACAGGAACCGCGTCCAGACCTCCTCGTACGCCTGTGCCGGCAGGTCGTCCGGGTAGACGTTGCGTTTGTCGGTGTCCGGCCGCAGGTCCTTGTAGAGCGCCGACACCCGGGTCGGGTGGCCGGTCAGCAGGCTGAACGCCTTGACGTTGAAGGTGAAGCCGGGCGGGGTGCGCTCCGCCCAGAGCCGCGCGGTCCGCTCGGCCGGCGGCGAGTAGTAGGTGGCGTCCACCTCGACCAGCGGGAACCGGCGGGCGTAGTGGGACAGCCGCTTCTCCGGCGTGTCGGCGCTCGCCGGGTACCAGCCGGAGTCGAGCAGGGTCCGGTCGGTCCAGGAGGCGGTGCCCACCTTGATCTCACCCATGGGACCGACCGGCGACCCGGGCGCGGCGGCTCAGGCCGCCCGCCGCTCCCGGGTCTGCTTGCAGGCCACGCAGGAGGTGGCGGACGGGAAGATCTCCAGCCGCTCCACCGGGATCGGCGCGGTGCAGCCCTCGCAGAAGCCGTAGGTGCCCTCGTCGAGCCGGGTCAGCGCGTGCTCGAACTGCGCACGCCGCTCCAGGATGGTGCGCAGCAGCGACTGCGCGGTGTCCCGCTCGGCGGTCTTGGTGCCGCTGTCGGCCTGGTCGTCGCCGGCGGTGTCGCCGACCTCGACCAGCCGCAGCACCTGGCTCTGCATCACGGCCTGGTCGTACTCCGCGGTCAGCTCGTCGTACCGCGACCGCAGGGACTGCCGGATCTGGTCGACCTCCGCCTGGGAGCGGCCCGTGGCTGTCGTGTCGTGGACGAGCATCGCTGCCTGCCTTTCCTGCGGCCTCATACCGGTCCTCCGGCGGCGAGCGCCGGAGGACCAGGTCCGAATGTGGATGCGCGGGCGAGATCACCCGTGCTCTGTGAGCCGGGCGATTACCCGGGCGCCCGAGCGGCCAAACCGGAGATTTCCTGTCTCTTTCCGGTGAGTTGCGGGCGGCCGGTCAGGCGGCCTCCACGAGGGCCGGACGGCGGGGGTCGTCGACGCGCACGACCACGTCGGCGAAGGAGGCCGGGTCGACCTCGTCGGCATAGCGGGCGAACGCCGGCAGCGTCCAGCGCAGCGCGGGCTCGGTACGTCGCGCCAGCGCCGCCGGCGAGAGCACCAGGTGCACGGCCAGGTCGAACGGCAACGCGCCACCGAGCAGCAGCGCGCCGCTGACCAGCACGACGCCGCCGGGCGGCAGGTCCTGGTAGGTGGCCCGGCTGGCCCGGTCGGCGTCGGCGTCCCAGAGCGAGGGCAGCAGCCGCCCGGAGCCACCCGGCCCGGCCGGGTCGAGCACCTCCCGGCGCAGCCCGGGCTCGTCGAGCCAGCCCTCGTAGTAGGCGTCCGGGTTGGTGCGCCCGTGCTCCAGGCGGGTCGAGGCGGGGCGGAGGAAGTCGGCGGCCCGTACGTGCAGCGCCGGCCGCCCGGCGGCGCGCAGCGGGTCGACGAGGGCGGCGGCGAGGGCGTCCGGCCCGGCGGCCGGTGGGCCGTCGACGGCCACCCGCAGCCGGCCGGGCGTCTCGGTGCGGGCGAGACGCCCGGCCAGCTCGGCGACGAGCCGGTCGGGGCTGATCGGGCGGACGCGCATCCGACCACTATGCCCACCTGGGCGGGCGGGTCACCACGCCGGTCGCGTCCGGGCGGTCGGGGCTCCGTCCGGTGGGCGCTCGGCCGGTGACGCCTCAGCCGGTGCGGTCGATGGTGACCCGGGCGTCGTCGGCGAGCCGGTAGCCGACGCCGTAGACGGTGGTGACCAGCGGGACGTCCACGCCGACCTTGCCGCGCAGCCGGCGCACGTGCACGTCGACGGTGCGGACGCCGGCGTGCTCGTAGCCCCAGACCGCGTTGAGCAGTTGCAGCCGGGTGAACACCCGGCGCGGGTGGGCGACCAGGTGCAGCAGCAGGTCGAACTCCAGGCGGGTCAGCGGCAGCGGTTCGCCGTCGCGCAGCACCGACCGGGACGAGGCCAGGATGTGCAGGGTCGGGATGGTCGGGGCGAGTGGGCGCGTCGGGCCGCGGCCGGCCGGCACCGGGTCGGGGCGGCGCTCCGCCGGGACCGCGCCCGCGCTGATCACCGCGTCGCCGCGTTCGAGCATCTCGCGGGCGGCGTCGAGGAGCCGGCGGGCGGCCGGGGTGAGCGACTCCTCGCAGGCCAGCGGGATGTTCAGGGTGACGGTGAGCATGGGCGCGGCGGTGTTGGCGGGACGACGCTGGCCGCCGGGTGGACGGCCGGGGACCGCGGGTTGGGACGTATGCCATCCGGCGCGCGACGAGGCGGGGCTGACCGACATGGTCCTCCTTGGCTGGTCCGGGTATCTCCCCACGGCCCGGGACGCCGCTTCATCGATGCTTCCCGGCGCCTGTGCGAGGGTCAAGGGGCGGCTGCGTTGCATGAATGTGACAATTGACGAACACATCGGAGCCGGGTGCTCGCTCTGCGTACGAGGCCCGTTGATTACAGCAGAGCGCCGAAAACGGGCGGTACGGGGGGTCCCCGACCGGTTCACAATGGCGGATGCGATCGAAACGTGAACGCGGCGCACCCGGGTTCCGGGTGCGCCGCGTGCCGGCCGGCGACGGGTCAGGCGTCCCGGTCCACCTCGATCGGAGCGTCGTCGGCGAGCCGGTAGCCGACGCCGTACACGGTGGTCACCAGCGGCGTGTCCGGCCCGAATTTCGCGCGCAGCCGGCGTACGTGAACGTCGACGGTGCGGGCCACCGCGTGCTCGTAACCCCAGACGTTGGCGAGCAGTTGCAGCCGGGTGAACACCCGACGCGGATGCTCGGCGAGGAACTGCAGCAGGTCGTACTCGATCCGGGTGAGCGCGACCTCGACGTCGCCGTGCCGGACCCGGCGGGTGCCGGTGAGCATGCGCACCCCGCCCGGGCCGGCGGGCGGCGCGGCCGGCGGCGGCTCGGCCGGCGACGCGGCGACACGGCGCAGGTCGAGCACGGCCCGTGCGGCCCGGTGCTCGTCCGGGCGGACCAGGCCCTCGCCGGAGGCGGCGAGTTCGTCCAGCAGGTCGACCAGCCGGGCCAGGCCGGGCGTCAACGGGCCGGCGCCCAGGTCGAGCGTGACGGTCAGGGTCGGTGCGGTGCGCGGCCGGGGCGGCAGCGCCCGGTCGGTACGGCCCGGTCGGGCCGGACGGGTGTTGAGGGCGACGACGGACATGGGGGCCTCCTGTGCGGGCGGTCGCCCCGCCCTGCCGGGTGCGGCGGGACGGTCAGCGGAGCGCCCGGCCGGCGGTGACCGGGGGCGCGGTGGACGAGGGTCGGGGCGGCGGGGTGGGGCCGAGGGTGGGCAGGCCGGCGATGCGCCAGGCGGCGAAGCCGCCGGCCACGTCGGTGGCGTGGCGCAGGCCGATCTCCTGGAGCGCGGCGGCGGCCAGCGACGAGGTGTAGCCCTCCTGGCAGAGGACGACCACCGGCACGTCGTAGCCGACGGCCTCGGGCAGCCGGGCGGCGCAGCGTGGGTCGAAGCGCCACTCCAGGACGTTGCGTTCGACGGCGAGCGCGCCGGGCACGGTGCCGTGCGCGGCCCGCTGGCCGGTCGGCCGGATGTCGACCAGCAGCGCGCCGGCCCGGTAGGCCAGGTGGGCCTGCTCGGGATCGAGACGGCGCAGGCGGGACCGGGCGGCGGCGAGGATCTCGTCGATGCCCCGGGAGCCCGGCGGCGGGACCGGACAGCTCTCGGTGCGGATGGGGGTCTGCGCCATCGTGGCGTCCTTCCGTTCGGCGGGGTTCACGGGCGAGGGCGGGGGGTTCACCAGGCGACGCCGGCCTCGGCCACCTCGGCGACCCGGAGCCGCCCGGCGACGAGGTGGTAGCGGGTCATCCGGCTCAGCGCGGGCCGGTAGACGTGCACGCTGACCGCGGGCTGGTCGCCCCGGTTGGTGACCTGGTGCACGTGCCGCACGCCGAACCGCCGTCCGGTGCCCGCGGCGAGCCGGTGCGGGCGCAGCCGCCCACCGCTGACCGTCTCCTCGGTGAGCACGCCGGCGACGACCCGGAAGGCGCCGGCCGATCCGCCGTGGTCGTGCAGGTCGGTGCCCTGCCCGGGCAGCCAGCTCAGCGCCCAGACCTCGTACGCCTCCCCAGCGTGCAGCCGGGCGTACCAGCGTTGCGACCGGTCGAAGCGCAGGGCGACCGGCCAGGCGGTCGGGTCGGCCCAGCGGGCGGCGACGGTCAACAGGTCGGTCGGGTCGGTGCTGGTCATCGGCGGGACGTCCTCACGGTGCGGGGCGGCGCGTGCCTCCACACCTTAGACGGCAAACCCTATAGGTTTAGTAGGTTATACCACATGCTGGGACACCGGATGCCCGCCCGGGCCCGGCCGCCTCAGCGCAGCACGGGCGGATCCACCCGGTAGCCCGGCACCGAGGGCCAACGCACGGTGAGCACTGTCGACTCGCGCTCGGCGTACCACGAGTGGTCCACGCCCCGCCCCCACACCACGTAGTCGCCCGGCGTGCGCAGCACCACCGTGCGGTCCGGCAGCTCGATGCGGAACGCGCCGCTGACCAGCACCAGCAGTGCGGTACGCCGCTCGCCGGTGGCCCACCGGGACCGGGTCTCCCCCGCCGGGTGCACGCCCCACTTCACCTCGACCTCGGTGCTGTGCCGGACGTCGCCCACCGGCTTGAAGTGGCCCAGCAGCCAGCCCGCGTCGGTCGCGCCGTCGCGCGCCGCGTTGCCCACGTACACCCGATCGTCCATGCCCGCCTCCCGTGCCCGGCCGGGCAAGCTACCGGCCGGGCCCCGCCCCGACGCTCGCCCGGCTGGGCAAGCTACCAGGCGGGACCGGCCGCGACGCCATAACCTGGGCGGGTGCCCGACGAACTGGACGCCGAGACCGTCGCCTTCGCCCACCGGATGTTCGACCTGGCCCGGGCCGGGGCGACCGAGGAACTGGCGGCCAACGTGGACGCGGGGCTGCCGGTCAACCTCACCAACGCCAAGGGCGACACCCTGCTGATCCTCGCCGCCTACCATGCCCACCCGGAGACCGTGGCCGCGCTGCTCGCCCGCGGCGCCGACCCGGCCCGGGCCAACGACCGCGGGCAGACCGCGCTGGCCGCGGCGGTGTTCCGGCAGAACGCGGCGGCGGTCCGGGCACTGCTCGACGCCGGCGCCGACCCGGACCACGGTGGCCCGTCGGCGGTCGAGACCGCCCAGTTCTTCGAGCTGCCGGAGATGCTGGCGCTGCTCGGCCGCTGACGCCACCGACCCGCACCCGGCCACGCGGGACGGTATACAGGGGCGGTGGAGGATCCCGTAACCGAGCAGATGCGCGCGGCGGCCGTGGCGCTGCTGGCCGCGCTCGACGAGCCGGCCCGCCGGCGCGCCCGGCACGACTTCGACGACGACCAGGCCCGACGGTGGCTGGAGTACCGGCCCCGGCCCCGCCCCGGCGTCCCCGTCGCCGACCTCGACGTCCCGGCCCGCAAGGCCGCCCACCGGCTGCTCGCCACCGCGCTCAGCCCCGCCGCGTACGCCCAGGCCATGGCCGTGATGGCCCTCGAAGAGGTGCTGGACCGGGCGGAGGGGTGGCGGCGCGGGCGGCACAGCGGCGACTACTGGGTGGCGGTCTTCGGCGACCCGGCGCGCGACGACCGCTGGGCGTGGCGGTTCGAGGGGCACCACCTGTCGGTGAGCATGACCGTCGCCGACGACCAGGTCTCCCCCGCTCCGGTCTTCCTCGGCGCCAATCCGGCCACCGTCCGGCACGCCGGCCGCCCGGTCTCCCGGCCCCTGGGCCCGGAGGAGGACCTGGCCCGCGAACTGCTCGACGTGCTCGGCCCCGGCGGGCGGGCCGCCGCGGTGATCGCCGAGGAGGCGCCGGCCGACATCATCAGCGCCACCCGGGCCACCGCGCCCGGTCGACTCGACCCGCTCGGCGTGCCCCGGGGACGGCTCGGCCCGACCGGACGGGCGCTGCTCGACCGGTTGGTCGCGCTCTACCTGGACCGGCTCCCCCCGGAGCTGGCCGCGCGCGAGGCGGACCGGCTGCACGGCGGCGAACTGCACTTCGCCTGGGCCGGCGCGGTCGAGCCGGGCCGGCGGCACTACTACCGGGTGCAGGGCGACGACCTGCTGATCGAGTACGACAACACCACCGACGACGGCAATCACGCGCACACGGTGCTGCGCCGACCGGCCGGCGACTTCGGTGCGGACGTGCTGGCCGCGCACCACGCGGCCGCGCACCGGGCCGGGCCGGTCAGGGGCGACGTGCCTCGATGAGGAACCGCCGGGCGTGGGCGACGAACGGGCCCTCGGCGCGGATCCGCTCGTCCAGCCGGCGCAGCTGGGCCCGGTAGCGGTCGACCGTGAAGCCGGGCACCGTCCAGACCACCTTGCGCAGGAACCAGACCACCGCGCCGATGTCGTGGAAGACGGTACGCAGCGTCGCCTCGCGCAGGTCCACCACGGTCAGCCCGGCGGCCCGCGCGTCGGCCACCGCCGCCTGCGGGTGGCGGTGCTCCGGCGGCGGCAGCGGCCCGAGGATCGCCTCGCTGAGTTCCCGGACCGTGCCGGGGCCGATCTGCTGGGACAGGTAGGCGCCGCCCGGGCGCAGCACCCGGGCCACCTCGTCCCACCAGGTGTGCACCGGGTGCCGACTGACCACCAGGTCGAACGCGGCGTCGCGGAACGGCAGCGGCGGCCGGTCGGCCACCCGCACCACGGACGCGCCGAGCGGGCGCAGGTTGCGCCGCGCGACCGGAACGTTCGGCGGCCAGGCCTCGGTGGCGACCAGCAGCGGTGGCGGCTTCGGCGCCTCGGCCAGCACCTCACCGCCCCCGGTGTCGATGTCCAGGGCGGCCCCGACGGTCGCCAGCCGTTGCCCGACGAGGCGGGCGTAGCCCCACGGTGGGCGCTCCTCGGTCGCCCGCCCGGCCAGCCAGGAGAAGCCCCACCCCTCGACGGGCGTGGCGCCGGCCTCGGCAACCAGCTCGTCGAACCCGCGATCGGTGACCATGGGCCGAGCGTGCCGCCGGACGGCGGCCGACGGCAACGCGATTTCCGTGCCCGGGCTCGGCCGCGCGCCGCCGGCCGGCGGGGGCGGGCGAGCGTCAGCGGCCGGTGGGAGCGGGCGCGCGTCACCGGCCGGTTGGGGGGGGCGGACGGCTCGGCGGAGTGACCTGCCCGGAGCGCGACATGCCTCCTGGTCATAACTATGACCAGGAGGCATATCGGTCTGCCCTTGCCTGCCCCGCCCGCGGCGACGCGCCCGGCGCCCCACCGGGACGCGGCGGACGGTCAGAACGGTCGGGGTCGGGCGATCTCGACGGTCGCTCCGGGAACACCGTCGAAGGTCTCCCACCCGGCCGGCTCGGCGGCGCGGCCCCGGTCGGACTGCTGGATCAGCCGCGCGCCCAGGCCCACGCCGACCGCGCCCACGGCCAGCGCGACCAGCTCGGTCGCGAGCTGCCCGCCGGTCGCGCCCCGCTGCGGCGCGTGCGCCCGGATCAGGCAGGTGAGCAGGAACAGCGCCGCCATCACGGCGTTGACCAGGTTGAACGTGACGGCGGTCCGGTTCGCGCGACCGATCCGCACGTCCCACAGGTCGACGAGCCCGGCGACCGTGGCGAGCCCGGCCGTGACCAGCGCGGCCACCGCCGTCCAGTAGCCCACCTCGCCGAGGAAGGCCGGGCCGCCGGCGACGTCCGCCAGGTCGAACACGGCGGCGCTGACGAAGAGCCCGAACGGGAACGTCACCAGCATCGGTTGGATGGGGTGCCCCTGCACCCTCAGTCGGCTCTCCATCGCGTCCTCCCCAGGTCGGCGCAGTTCACCAGTCCAGGGTGCTACCCGACGCCCTCGGGAGCGAAACGACTGTCGTTCAGTTGTCGCGGGGCCGGGAGACGGTGAGTACGAGCCGCTCGGCCACCTCACGCAGCGGAATGTCCAACGAGGAGGCGGCGCTGCGGAGCACGTCCAGCGCCTCCGGGGCGGGGCAGCCGCGCTGCGTCATGATCACGCCGACGGCCTGCCCGATCACTCCCTCGGCCAGCAGCGCGCCGTCGAGCTGACCGGCCCGGGCGGTGGCCCGTTCCCGGTCCCGCACGGCGGCCAGCAGCAGACCGGCGTGCTCGGCGAGCAGCATCGCGGTGAGCTGGTGCCGGGGGGTGAGCGTCCCGGGCGAGTCGGCGTACAGGTTGATCGCGCCGATCACCTGCTCGTCGACGTCGACCGGGGCGGAGATCACGCCGTGCACGCCGAGCGCGTCGGCCCGCGCGCACCAGGCCGGCCAGCGCTCCTCCCCGGTCAGCTCGGCCGCGATGATCATCTCGCGTCGGCGCACCGCGGTCAGGGCCGGCGTGTCCGGGCCGTGCCGCAGGTCGTCCAGCTCGCCCCGGCGCGGGTCGGAGGCGGCCACCCCGGCCGGCTCCCCGGCACGCAGCGCGGTGAAACCGCAGCTGTCGACGCCGGGCACGGCGTCGCGGGCGATCCGCACCAGGCGGTCCAGCGCCTCGTCGAAGTCGGCGACGGCGATCAGGCCGGCGGTCAGCTCACGCAGCAGCGCGGCGGTCTCCAGCACACCCAGGTTGTCGGTCATGGCGTGGCGCATCTCGAGGTTCACCGGGCCACGGCCCCCACCGCCCCCGCGTCCGTCCACGCGGTGTCCCCGTCCGGCGCCGTTGCCTGGTCCATGTCCGTCCTCTCTTTGGCCGAGCCTCGGCCTACTACCCTCGCAGACCGGGATCGAAACCGCGCAAAAGGGCCTCTTCCGGCGCGTACCGGCCGGAGGGGGCCCCGAGCGTGGGTCAGCGGGACCCGGAGATGAGGCGCCGGCCCACCGACGCGATCAGCCGGTCCAACTCCGAGCCGAACGGGTTGTCGTGCACCAGGTAGGTCCAGGTCGCGCTCGGCCGCACCAGCTTCGACGCGTCCGGCTCCCAGCCCTCGTCGAACTCCGTCTCCTCGAACGTGGCGACGGTCCGCGTCTCGATCTCGGGGACCAGGGCGTTGAACGCCGGCACCGCGCTGCGGTGGAACTCGTCCAGCGGGTCCAGGCGACCCAGCGCCCGCAGGTGCACCCCCTCCCGCACCTCGGACAGCTCGGCCAGGTGCTCGGCCCAGAGCCGGTCGAGGTGGTAGAGGGCGATCTTGCGGGCCACGTCGGCGAGCAGGTCCTCGTCCATCTCGCCGGCCTTCTCCGGCACCCGCTCCAGCAACATCAACGCGGCGATGTCACTGGTCAGCAGGCGCTCCCGGCGCTCGGCCAGGGCCTTGCGCTGCTGCTCGATCACCTGGCTGTAGCGCCAGGTGTTGCGGTGGATCTCGTGGTTGACGCCCTCGGCCACCCGCTGGGCGTGCTCGACCGCGTAGTCGACCTGCGGGTCCGTGACCAGGCCGTCGGCGTTCATCCGGGGCGACGCCGGGACGGTGTCGCCGGCGTGCCGCACGACCAGGTCGTCCTCCAGGCTGACGAAGAAGACCGACCCGCCCGGGTCGCCCTGCCGGCCGGCCCGGCCGCGCAGCTGGTCGTCGACCCGGCGGCTGTCGTGCCGGCCACTGCCGATCACGTAGAGGCCGCCCAGCTCGGCCACCAGGTCGCGGTCGGTCTGGTCGCTGCCGCCGAGCCGGATGTCCACGCCCCGCCCGGCCATCTGGGTCGAGACCGTCACCGCGCCGTGGGCGCCGGCCTCGGCGATGATGCCGGCCTCCTCGTCGTCGTTCTTGGCGTTGAGCACCACGCACGGGACCCCGGCGGCGTTCAGCGCGGCGGCCAGCCCCTCGGACTCCTTGACGTCGAGCGTGCCGACCAGCACCGGCCGCCCCGCCTGGTGGCAGCGGGTGATCTCGTCGACCAGTGCCTCCTCCTTCTCGGCGCGGGTGGCGTAGATCCGGTCCGACTCGTCCTCGCGCACGCAGGGGGTGTTCGGCGGGATCACCGCCACCTCGAGGCCGAAGAACTCGCGGAGCTGGTCGCCGACGAGCACCGCGGTCGCGGTCATCCCGCAGACCGTCGGGTAGAGCGCGATGTACGCCTGCACGGTGACCGTGCCCAGCACCTCGCCCTCGGCCGTGGCGTCCAACCCCTCCTTCGCCTCGACCGCCGCCTGCAGCCCGTCCGGCCAGCGGCGGCGCTGGGCGACCCGCCCGCGCATCTCGTCGATCAGCTCGACCGAGTCGTCCCGGACGATGTAGTCGACGTCGCGGTGCAGCAGGGCGTGCGCGTGCAGCGCCACGTTCACCGCGGAGAGCTGCCCGACGTGCTCCTCGTCGTACAGGTCAATGCCGCCGAGCTTGGCCTCGACGGTGGCCAGGCCGACCGAGGTGAAGGCGACGCTGCGGCCGTCCTCGGCGACCGTGTAGTGCTTGCCCTTGCGCAGGCCCCGCACCAGCGCGGCGGCGGCGTGCACCGGGTCCTGCTCGCCGGGGACCGCGCCGGCGAGCACCATCGGCACCCGGGCCTCGTCGATCAGGATCGAGTCGGCCTCGTCGACGATCGCGGTCTTCAGCGGCGGCTGCACCCGGTCGGCCAGGTCGGTGGCGAGCTGGTCGCGCAGGTAGTCGAAGCCGGCCTCGCTGACCGAGACGTAGGTGACGTCGCAGGCGTACGCGGCGCGCCGCTCCTGCGGGGTGGACGCCTCGTTGACCCACCCGACGGTGAGGCCGAGCAGGGTGTAGACCGGCTCCATCCACTCGGCGTCGCGGCGGGCCAGGTAGTCGTTGACGGTGAGCACGTGCACCGGGCCGTTGCCCAGCCGGACGTGCCCGTACGCGGCGACGGTGGCGGTCAGCGTCTTGCCCTCACCGGTGGCCATCTCGGCGACCTTGCCGGACAGCAGCGCCATGGCGCCGAGCAGCTGCACGTCGTACGGGCGCTGGTCGAGCCCGCGCCGGGCCGCCTCACGGCCGATCGCGCAGATCTCCTCGTACTTCTCGGCCTGCCCGGCCGCCTCGGTCAGCTCGGCGTCGGAGAGCTGCTCCAGCTCGGCCTCGCGGGCCTCGATCGCCGGCAGCAGCTTCTCCAGCGGCGCCAGGTCGACAGTCGTCCCGGGGCGCTGGAGGAACCGGCGGAACCTGGTCTTCAACCGTTGCGACACACCCATGAGCCGCAACGGTACGCGAACCGCAGCCGATTGTGACCCCCGCCCGGCGCCGCCGCCACGCCGTGTCCGGATTTCGGCCGGTCGCCCCAGGTCAGGCGCGCGATGGGTGGATCAGGCCACGAGAAGCTGGTGGGTGGCCAGCTCCCGGTAGAGCGGGCTGGCGGTGGTCAGCTCGTCGTGCGTGCCGACGGCCACCACCCGGCCGCCGTCGAGCACCACGATCTGGTCGGCGTCGACCACGGTCGACAGGCGGTGCGCCACGATCAGCAGGGTCCGCCGCACCGCCACCGCGTCGATCGCCCGGCGCAGCGCCGCCTCGTTGCGCGCGTCGAGATTGCTCGTCGGCTCGTCGAGCAGCAGCACCGGCGGCCCGGCCAGCAGCGCCCGGGCGATGGCCAGCCGCTGCCGTTCCCCACCGGAGAGCAGCACACCGCCCTCCCCGACCTGGACGTCCAGCCCGTCGGCGGTCCGGTCGGCCAGGTGACCCAGGTTGACCTCGTCCAGCACGCCGCGCAGCCGGTCGTCGGTGGCGTCGGGCGCGGTGATCAGGAGGTTGTCGCGCAGCGTGCCGGCGAGCACCGGCGCCTCCTGCTCGACGTAGCCGAGCCGGGCGCGCAGCGCGTCGCGGGGAAGCTCCCGCACGTCCACGCCGTCCAGGCGCACCGCGCCCTCGCCCACCTCGTAGAAGCGTTCGACGAGCGCCAGCAGGGTGGACTTGCCGGCGCCGGACGGGCCGACGAGCGCGGTGCGGCTGCCGGCGGGCACGGTGAAGCTCACCTCGCGCAGCACCGGCGGGCCGCCGGGATAGCCGAAACCGACCCGGTCGAACTCGACCCGGGCGGGAACGCCGGCGGTCGGCACGGTCACGGCGGCCGACGGCCGGTCGTCGACCCGCTCGTCCGCGACGGTGAGGATCTCCTCGATCCGGGCCAGCGCGCCCAGCCCGCTCTGCAGCTGCGTGTAGGCGTGCACCGCCTGGCCCAGCGGCAGCACCAGGAAGAACAGGAACATCACGAAGGCGACCAGGTCGCCCACACTGATCGCCCCGGCCGCCACCCGGGCCCCGCCCACGGCCAGCACCAGCAGGAAGGCGCCCTGCACGGTGACCGTGCTGGCCGGCCCGACCACCGCCTGGGCCCGGGCCACCCGCAGACCGGCGTCGTACGCCGCGGTCGCGCTGGTCACCACGGTGGCGGTCTCCCGGCCCTCGGCCCGGCTGGCCCGGATGGTCCGCGCCGCGGAGATCGCCCGCTCGACGGCCGAGGTCATCTCCCCGACGCGTTCCTGGGCGCGGCGGGCCAGGCCCCGCACCCGGCGGGCGACGGTGACCGCGAAGCCCACGCCGACCGCGACCGCGGCCAGCGTCACCCCGAACAGCAGCGGGTCCAGCAGCAGCATCGCGGTGCCGGCGCCGACCACCATCACCGCGCCGGTGACGGTCTCGAACAGGCCGGACGTGACCACCGCCCGCAGCAGCGTGGTGTCGGCGCCGACCCGGGACAGCAGGTCACCGGTGCGGCGCCGGTCGTACTCGACGATCGGCAGGCGCAGCAGGTGCCCGGCCAGCCGTCGGCGGACCCCCAGCACGAGTCCCTCGCCGGTGCGTTGCAGCAGGTAGTCGCGGAGCCCACCGAGCAGCGCGCCGGCCACCACCAGGACGACCAGCGCGACCACCAGCGCGCCGGCCGGCCGGTCGGCGGTGATCCGGTCCAGCACGGCGCGGGTGAGCAGCGGCTGGGCGAGCGCGGCGGCGGCGCCGGAGAGCGACAACGCGCCCACCGCGACGAGGGTGCCGCGGTGGGCGCGCAGGTAGGGCAGCAACGCGGCGAGCCCCGGCGTCGGGCCGGCTTCGACGGTCATGACCCGAACGGTAGCCGGACGCCGCACCGGGACGGCCGCGGGCGCACCCGGGGTCAGCCGGTCAGGACCACCTGCAGTTCCGAGCGGCGGCGCTCGGCCAGGTCGGTCAGCAGGGTCGGCGCCTCGTCCAGCGGCGCCACCGCGGAGACCACGTGCTTGCGGATCTCCTCGCCGTACTGGCGCAGCAGCTCCACCGTCTCGGCGGAGAGCCGTTCCCGGTCCCAGGTCGGGGCGAGGCCACGGGGCACCCGGCCGATCTGCGCGCAGCGCAGCGACAGCCCGTTGTGGTGGAACTCCTCGCCGAGCCGGACCGCGGTCGCGCCGCCCTGGTAGAAGGCCAGGTCGATCACGGTGCCCTGGGGCCGCAGCAGCCGCAGCGCCAGCTGCAACGCCCAGTCCTGGCCCCGGCACTGGAACACCACGTCCGCGCCCCGGTCGCCGGCGGCGTGGTTCCACCGGGTCTTGAGCACCACCGCCGGGTCGTCGGCCTCCGGGTCGAGCGTCTCCAGGCCGAGCGCCTCGGCCACCTGACGGCGGGCCGGCGTCGGGTCCACCACGACCACCGAGGCGGCGCCGTGGCGGCGGGCGAACAGCGCGGTGAGCAGGGCGACCACGCCGCTACCGACCACCGCGACCCGGCGGCCGCGTACCCCGTCGCCGAGCGTGCGCACGTCCGTGCCGCACAGGTCGGCGGCGGCGTGCAGCAGCCCGTTGGCGCAGATCGGGCCCATGTGCGCGACGTAGACGCCGAGCAGCGGGTCGAGGTCGTCGGGCAACGGCACGAACCGCTCGGCCACCGGGTCGGCGACCCAGCCGCTGCGGTGGCCGTACGTCATGGCCCCGACCGTGCCCAGCGCGACCGCCGGCGTGCGGCTCTCCACCACCCGGCCGACCTGCATGTAACCGAGCCGGGTCACCGGGTACGGGGTGCTCGCCTCCCCCGGCCGGAACAGCCCGAGCGCGGCGTCCCAGGTGACGTGCAGATAGGGGTTGGTGCCCTTGACGTAGCTCAGCTCGGTGCCGGCGGAGACGCCGCTGAAGAGCGTCTCCACCCGGAAGGCGCCCTCGCGAAGCTCGGCCGCCTCCTGCTCGACCAGCTCGACCCGGCCCGGGCCGCTGACCACCACCACCCGGTCACGCATCGACACCCACCCCCGCGTCCGCGACCGCGGCCGTGAGCCGGGCCGCCGGGCCGGTGGGCAGCGCCACCGGACGGCCGGTCCGCGCCGACTCGGCGACCGCCAGCGCGAGCCGCTGGGTGCGCAGGGCCTCGGCGTACGGGACCCGGACGTCGTCGCCGACGCCCCGGACGGCGTCGACGAAGGCCCGGTCGACGGCGACCCGGGCGCCGTCCGGGTCGGCGGGCAGGTGCCGCTCGCCGTCCGCGTCGCGGATCGTCAGGCCGTCCTCGGCCAGCGACAGGGCCAGGCCGTCGGCGAGGATCTCCAGCCCGGCCCGGTGCTTCCAGGTGAGCACGCAGGCCGCGGCGAGCGTGCCGACCGCCCCGGAGGCGAAGCGCAGCGTGGCCGCGGTGACCGAGTCGATGTCGGCGCCGTCGACCGGCGGCGGCGTCCCGTCGCCGTACGCGGTGACCTCGGTGGCCTCACCGACCAGCAGCCGGACCAGGTCCAGCACGTGGGCGGCCTGCTCGACCACCGGGCCACCGGAGCGGTCCCGCCGGGCCCACCAGGCGACCGGCGGCACCTTGTCCAGCCAGGCGCCGTTGACCATGCGCACCGGACGGTCCGCGAGCAGCCGCCGCGCCTCCTCGACCACGTGCAGGTAGCGCCAGTGGTGCCCGACGCCGGTCAGCAGGCCGCGCCGCTGCACCAGGTCGGCGATCCGCTCGGCCGTCTCCAGGTCGACCGCGACCGGCTTCTCCACGAACATCGGTACGCCGGCGGCGACGACCGCCTCCTCCGCCGGGCCGTGGGCGAACGGCGGCACGCAGACGTACACCGCGTCCGGGCCGGCGGCGAGCAGCTCCTCCACGTCCCGGAAGGTCCGCCCGCCGTGCGCGTCGGCGAGCGCCCGCGCCGCGTCCGGCGCGACGTCGGTCACACCGAGCAGTTCCACGTCCTCGAACCCCGTGAGCACGCGGGCGTGGCGTTGCGCCACCCCGCCGGCTCCGACCAGTCCCACCCGCATCCGACCGCCCCTCCCACCACGACTGAACAAACCGTCGACAGCACTCCCCTGGCCGGCGTCCCGCCAAACGCGAGGTGGTGCGCAACGCAACGTTCATCCGCCGGGAACCACCCGGTACGCACCTGGTGATCGAGTTGTTAGGCAAGATCCGGTTAGCGCGGATGCGGTACTGGGAAAAACAGGAGTTCGCGATTCCGCCACTGATGGGGGTGCCCGTGCGGGATTCAGATGTGACCGTCTCACCGGTGGTGGAGGCGTGGGCCACGTACCGGACCAGTACGGCCGGCGACTGGCCGGCCCGTCGGCTGGTCCGGGCCAAGGGGAACAGCCGGGTCAGCGTGGTGCTGCCGGCACGTAACGAGGAGGCCACGGTCGGCGCGATCGTGTCGACGATCCGGGAACACCTGATCGACCGGGTGCCACTGGTCGACGAGCTGATCGTGGTGGACTCCCGGTCCACCGACCGCACCGCCCAGGTGGCCCGCGCGGCCGGCGCCGAGGTGGTGAGCCAGGACGCGATGACGCGTGGCCTGCCGCGCCTGACCGGCAAGGGCGACGCGCTCTGGGCCGGCCTGGCAGCGGCCGAGGGGGACATCGTCGCGTTCGTCGACGCCGACCTGCGCGAGTTCCGGCCGCACTTCGTCACCGGGCTGCTCGGTCCGCTGCTCACCGATCCGAGCGTGGACTTCGTGAAGGGCTTCTACCACCGGCCCCTGGTCGGTGCGACGAGCGTCGAGCCCGACGGCGGCGGCCGGGTGACGGAGCTGATGGCCCGGCCGCTGCTCAACCTGTTCTGGCCGGAGCTGGCCGGCTTCGTGCAGCCCCTCGCCGGTGAGTACGCCGGCCGCCGCGACGTCCTGGAGCGGGTGCCGTTCGTCACCGGGTACGGCGTCGAGACGGCCATGCTGATCGACCTGCTGGAGCTGGTCGGGTTGGACGCGCTGGCCCAGGTCGACCTGGGTGAGCGCAAGCACCGGCACCAGGACACCGCCGCGCTGGGCCGGATGTCGGCGCAGATCATGCTGACCGCCTGGTCGCGGCTGCAACGGCGCGGCTGGGCGGCGCCCGGGGTGGCACCGACCGCGCTGCTGACCCAGTTCCGGCGGGGCGGCTCGGAGGCACTGCCCAACCTGGACCGGGAGATCGTCGTCAACGACGTCTCGGTCGAGGAACGGCCGCCGCTGGCGCAGCTGCGGCACCGCATCCCGCACCGCCGGGTCGCCGCGTGAGTGCGAGGAGTGAGCTTGCGAGCCCCGCAGTCACGAACAACAGCAGGTGCCGCGTGACACCGGAAACACTGAGAGAGGACAGCGCATGACGCTCACCGTGCTGATGAACGCCGGGCCGTGGCTGTCCGTGCCGCCGCCCGGCTACGGCGGGATCGAGAACGTCGTCGCCACGCTGGTGCCGGAGCTGCGCCGGCTCGGCGTACGGGTGGTGCTGGCCTCGGTGGAGAGCAGCACGTTGCCGGTGGACGAGAAGATCGCGGTCTTCCCGGACGGGCAGTTCTCCGCGTTGCAGCGGCCGTACAACCAGGTCTGCGGCGTGTCGCAGGCGCACCTGGCCGGCGTGGTGCGGGCGTTGCACCGCCGGGACGACATCGACCTGGTGCACGACCACGTGGAGGCGGTCGGGCTGGCCACGATGGCCGCGATGGGCCCGGACGCCCCGCCCGCGCTGCACACGCTGCACTGGGACCTGGCCAAGCACCCGGAGCTGTACGGCACCCTCGACGGCGGCGACCGGGTCCGGGTGAACGGGGTGTCCGCGTCGCAGCTGGCCCGGGCGCCGCGGGCGTTGCGGGAGCACTCGGTCGGCCACGTGCACCTGTCCACGCCGCTCGCCGTGGACGCGGACCGCCGGCCGACCACGCCGAAGGGCGACCACCTGGTGATCCTCGGCCGGATCAATCCGGGCAAGGGCCAGGACCTGGGCGCCCGGCTGGCCCACGAGGTGGGTTTCCCGCTGGTGCTGGCCGGCCCGGTCGGCCCCTACCACCGGCCGGAGGACCTGGCCGCGGCCGGGGACGAGGCCCGGCAGAACCCGGACGTGCGGTTCTTCCACGAGCACGTCGCCCCCTACGTCGACGGTGACCGGGTGCGTTGGGTGGGCACGGTGGCCGGGCGGGAGCGCGACGACCTGGTCGCCTCGGCGCGGGCGTCGTTGTTCCCGCTGCGGTGGGAGGAGCCGGGCGGGACGGCCGTGGTCGAGTCGCTGTCGCTGGGCACGCCGGTGGTGGCCACCGCCCGGGGCTGCCTGCCGGAGTTGATCGAGCACGGCCGCACCGGCCTGCTCACCGCGGACGAGCGGGAGTTGGGCGACCTGGTGCTGGCGGCCGGGCTGTTGGAGCCGGACGAGTGCCGGCGGGAGGCCGCGACCCGGTTCACCCCGGCCCGGATGGCCGAGCGGTACGTGGAGCTGTACGACCGGGTCCGCCACGGCGCCACGGTGCCGTTGCAGCCCGTCTGAGCGGGGCCCCGGCCCACCGTTGCGGCGTTTGCCGTGGGTGGGCCGGGGAAACCGTCGGTCCCGCGGTGGCGAGGAGGGCCGGCGTGACGAACTCGATGGCGCACTCCCGGGCCCGGCGCAACCCGGCCGACGGGCGGGCGCCGGTGCGCCGGGTCGCCTCGGCGTTCGCCGTGTTCCTGCTGCTGCTCGGCGCGTTGGGTTTCGTGCCGGGGGTGACCAGCGCCTACGCCGACCTGCGGTTCGCCGGGCCGGGATCGGGCGCGCGGCTGCTCGGGCTGCTTCAGGTCTCGGCGCTGCACAACCTCGTGAACCTGGTCCTCGGGGTGGCCGGTCTGGCGTTGGCCCGCACGGTCGCCGGCGCGCGGGCGTTCCTGCTCGGCGGCGGCGCGATCTTCCTGGTGCTCTGGCTCTACGACCTGGCGGTCGACCGGCGCAGCGCGGCGAACCTCCTGGCGGTCGACCGGGCCGGCACCTGGTTGCACCTGCTGCTGGGGGTGGCCATGCCGGCCCTGGGCCTGCTGGCCGGCCGGCGCGCGCACCGTCGCTGACCTGCTCCTCCCGGCCCCGGTGCCCGGTTTCACCGGCCCATGCCCCGGGTACGTCCGTAGTCCTCCCCGACGGACAGAAACGAGGGCCCGATGTCGACCCGGATCAGGTGCGAGGTCCGCGACGAGTCCCCGGTCACCGTGGTGCGGCTGGCCGGGGCGCTCGACCTGGGCACGATGCGCGCGGTGCACGAGGTGCTGGACCGGTGCCTCGCCGAGCAGCCGGACGCGCTCGTGGTCGACCTGGAGGAGATCGACGTCACCGAGCCGCTGGCGCTGTCCGTGTTCGCCGCGGCGGCCCGGCGGGCCGCCGACTGGCCGGCGGTGCCGATGGTCCTCTCCGCTCCCCCGCCGACGACGGCGGCGTGGCTGGCCGAGACCACCGCCTGCCGGGTGGTGCCGGTGCGCCGCGACTGCGCCGAGGCCACGGCGCTGGCCGGCACGGCGGCGTCGCCCCGGCTGCGGGCCCGGCTGGAACCGGTCGCCGGGGCCTGCCGGCGGGCCCGGGAGCTGGTGACCGAGGCGTGCGGCCGGTGGAACGTGCCGGAGCTGGCCGGTCCGGCGTCGCTGGTGCTCAGCGAGCTGGTCGGCAACGTGGTCCGGCACGCCGGCACCCCGATGCAGGTCACGTTGACGCTGCGGCGGCCGTACCTGCGGGTGGCGGTGCTCGACGGCAGCCCGGCCGACGCGCGGGCCGCGACCTCCCGTGACCCGCGGGCGGAGGGGGGCCGGGGGGCTGATGCTGGTCCGCGAGCTGACCCAGCGCTGGGGCAGCACGCCGGTCGGCGCCGGCAAGGTCGTCTGGGCCATGCTCCCGGCGAACTGACCGAATTCTCCGCTCTCGCCTGGTTACATGGTCAGAGGGCCGGGTACGCGCGCCCGTCCTGTCTGTCGTCACACGGGGTGAGATGCCATGCCCAAGCGGGTAGTCACGGAGCCGGCACGAGACCGGGGGCCCGCGATTCTCGCGCCGGCCCGGTTCGGGGGATATCCCGGCCCCGTCCGGGAGGCGGTGAAGGGCAACGCGCTGTGGCGGTTGCTGCGGACCACCGACGCGAAGGTGATCGGGCTGCTCTACCTGAGCACGTCGTTCATCTTCTTCCTGATCGGGGGCGTGCTGGCCCTGGTGATCCGGGCCGAACTGGCCCGGCCGGGGATGCAGTTCCTCTCCCCGGAGCAGTACAACCAGATGTTCACCATGCACGGCACGATCATGCTGCTGCTGTTCGCCACCCCGCTGGTCTTCGCGTTCGGCAACTACATCGTGCCGCTGCAGATCGGCGCCCCCGACGTGGCGTTTCCCCGCCTGAACGCGTTCGCGTACTGGCTGTACCTGTTCGGCGGCACGATGGTGATGGCGGGGTTCGTCACCCCGCAGGGTGCGGCGGACTTCGGTTGGACCGCGTACACGCCGCTGAGCACCGCGCAGCACAGCCCGGGCGTCGGGGCGAACATGTGGGTGGTCGGCCTGGCCATCTCCGGTCTGGGCACGATCCTCGGCGCGGTCAACCTGATCACCACGATCCTCACCCTGCGCGCCCCTGGCATGACCATGTTCCGGATGCCGATCTTCACCTGGAACATGCTGCTCACCAGCGTGCTGGTGATCTTCGTGTTCCCCCTCCTGGCGGCCGCGCTGTTCGCGCTCGCCTCGGACCGGATCCTGCACTCGCACGTCTACGATCCGACCACCGGCGGCCCGATGCTGTGGCAGCACCTGTTCTGGTTCTTCGGGCATCCCGAGGTCTACATCGTGGCGCTGCCGTTCTTCGGCATCATCACCGAGATCATTCCGGTCTTCTCCCGCAAGCCGATCTTCGGCTACACCGGCCTGGTCCTGGCCACCGTCGCCATCACGGTGCTGTCGATGAGCGTGTGGGCGCACCACATGTTCGCCACCGGCCAGGTGCTGCTGCCGTTCTTCAGCATCCTCAGCTACCTGATCGCGGTGCCCACCGGCGTGAAGTTCTTCAACTGGATCGGCACCATGTGGAAGGGGCAGATCACGTTCGAGACGCCGATGCTGTTCGCGGTCGGCTTCCTGGTCACGTTCCTGCTCGGCGGCCTCACCGGCGTGCTGTTGGCCAGCCCGCCGGTGGACTTCCACGTCACCGACTCGTACTTCGTGGTGGCGCACTTCCACTACGTGCTCTTCGGCACCATCGTGTTCGCCGCGTTCGGCGGGGTCTACTTCTGGTTCCCGAAGATGACCGGCCGACTGCTCGACGAACGACTCGGCAAGATCCACTTCTGGACGATGTTCGTCGGCTTCCACGCCACCTTCCTGGTGCAGCACTGGCTGGGCAACGAGGGCATGCCACGCCGCTACGCCGACTACCTGCCCGGCGACGGCTTCACCGTGCTGAACGAGATCTCCACGGTGGGCTCGTTCGTCCTCGGCGCGTCGACGCTGTTCTTCATCTACAACGTGTGGAAGTCGTGGCGCTACGGCGCCATGGTCACGGTGGACGACCCGTGGGGCTTCGGCAACTCGCTGGAGTGGGCCACCACCTGCCCGCCGCCGCTGCGCAACTTCGACCGGATGCCCCGGATCCGCTCCGAGCGGCCGGCCTTCGACGCCAAGTACGGCCCGCTCGTCTCCGACCTCGGCCGCGACCTGCCCCAGCGGACCACCAAGCCGCCGCAGCACTTCACCGAGGAGCTGCACCACGTCGCGAAGGTGCCCGAGTCGCCGGCCGCCGAGGGCGCGCACGGCGCCCGCGAGGCGGTGGAGTACCAACCCGCGCCGCAGTCCGGCGCCCGGCCGGTCGACGTGCCGGAGCCGGAAGAGGTCCGCCGGCCCAGCTTCGAGGAGACCGACGAGCCGGAGGAGACGATCCTCGGCGCCCAGCGCGAGGAGCAGCCGAACGACCGCTGGCGGCACCCGCGCGGACACGGCGACACCCCGGAGAACTGACCGGGAACGGGGACCGGCGCCGTCGGGCTCCGGCCCCCGTTCCCGGGTACGCGCAGACGCCGGCTCCCCCGTTCGGGAGCCGGCGTCGCGTATGCGCGTCAGTCGGCGGCGGGCAGGCCGGCGGCGGCCAGCGAACGGCGTACCGCGGGCTGCACCCGGGTCAGCCGCAGCGGCACCCCGGTCCGCACGGCGGCGTCCCGACCCGCCATCAGGGCGGCGATCCCGCCGGCGTCGAAGCCGCCCGCGCCGACCAGGTCGACGATGACCTCGCGGGGCTGCCCGGTGACCGCCTCCAGCATCGCCCGACGCAGCTGGTCCGCGCCGGCCCGGTCCACCTCGCCACCGACCTCGACGACCACCCGGTCGCCGTTCTGCCGCACCGAGATCCGGGCCTTGGCCGGTTCGGTCTCGGCCGCCCCGTTCTGCCACGGCGGCGGGGCGTCGGCGAGCATCGCCTGGCGCAGCCAGGTCAGCGCCCGGGACAGCAGCCGGGAGACGTGCATCTGCGAGATGCCGAAGCGGGCGGCGATCTCCGCCTGGGTCTGGTTGCCGTAGAACCGCATGGCCAGGATCCGCCGCTCCCGCCAGGGCAACCGGTGCAGCAGGCCGCTGACCGTGACCCGGTCGTCGACCGACTCCAGCGCGTTGTCGGACTCGCCGACCAGGTCGCCGAACTCGGCCGAGCTCTCCCCCCCGACCGGCGCGTTGAGCGAGGCCGGGCTGTAGCCGGCGGCCGACTCCAGCGCGGCGAGGATCTCCTCCTCCGGCGTCTCCAGCCGTTCCGCCAGCTCGGCCACGGACGGGGCCCGGGACAGCTCGCTGGTCAACGTGGCCGTCGCCTGCCCCACCTCCAGGATCAGGTCGCGCAGCCGGCGCGGCACGTGCACGCCCCAGGTGCGGTCCCGGAAGTGGCGTTTGATCTCGCCGACGATGGTGATGGCCGCGTACGCGGTGAACGAACCCCGCTCCGGGTCGTACCGGTCGACGGCGTTGACCAGACCGAGCCGGGCCACCTGCTCCAGGTCCTCCAGCGGTTCCCCGCGTCCCCGGTAGCGGCGGGCCAGCCGGCCGGCGAACGGCAACGCGAAGCGGACCAGGTCGTCCCGCGCCTCCTGCCGCCGCTCGGGTGGCAGCCCCTCGATCCGGGCCGCGTACGCGAGCGCCGCCGCGTCGAGGTCCTCCAGACCCCGCTCGTTGGTCGGTGGGGTGGGTGTCGTGGTGGTCTGACCGAACATCCGCGCCTCCCTCGCCGAAGATCCCCCCGCCCGGTCGGAACCGGTCGTGCGCGTGGTCGGACCACGCACCGGGTGAGGAAGTTGGTTACGTGACGGACACGTCGAAAGCGGTGGCTGCCCGCCGCACGGCGTCGTGGGCCGTTCCGCGGCGAGCGGACTTCCCGCTCCGTAGGTACTCAATCACGGACCGCAGGATCGCGAGGATGTTTCGCCAGGTTGGCCGGCCGGCCGGGGCCGCCGGCGCGGGCGCCGCGCTCAGCAGACCAGCAGACCCTGGTGCGCGCCGGAGTCCCGGAGCGCGGCGAGGGCCTCGGCCATCCGCAGCGGCGGCGGCGCGGGCAGGTCGCGGGGCTGGTTGCGCAACACCTCCGTGGCACGTCGGGTGGGAACCGAGGTGACCGGGTAGCCGCGGGCCGCGCCCCGGTCGAGGGCCCGCCGGCGCCGCCCGAAGCCGGCCACCGCGAGCCACTGGGGCAGCCCGGCGAGCGCGGGCGAGCGGAGCCCGGGCGGTTCCGGCAGCACGTCCACCGACGTGAACGGCTCGCTGCCGGCCAGCCACCACTCCGCGCCCTCGACCCGCCGGCGGGTGGCGTTCTCGCACCAGTAGGGCACCAGACCGGCCCGCAGCACCTGCCCCGGGTCGAGCAGCCGGCCGCACTCCACGACCAGCCGGTCGCCGGTCTTGCCGGCCCGGCGCAGCCACCGGCGGTACAGGTCGGCGGTCGCCGCGCTGAGCACGTCCGGCTGCGGCACCACCACCCGGTGCAGCGGGTGCCCGTGCCGATCGCCCCACTCCCGGGCGGCGTGCTCGAAACCGGACTCCACGCCGTGTGCGGCGAACGCGGCCGGCAGCGTGACCTCCGGCGCCGCCCAGCGCGTCTCCTCGCCGCCGGCCGCGCGCAGCACCTGGCGCAGCCCGTGCGCGTCCGGGTGGAAGTCGACCGGGTCCAGGCCACTGCTCGGGCAGCCGGCCTGGAAGCTGTGCCCGTCGCCCGTGTCCCGCACCGGCCACGTGCGCGCGTCGTGCAGCAGCAGCACCGGCGCCGCCGGTTCCAGCCGGTCGGCCAGGAACCCCGCGTACGCCGTGGGCAGCGTGCGCCAGCGGGCGGTGAGGGTCACGGTGGCGCCGGCCGCCGCGCCCCGGCTGGCCGGGCAGTGCACCTGCCGCACGTGCAGCCGCGGGTTGCCGGCGAGCAGTCGCCCGGCCAGCGCGGCGCCGTGGTCGTACGCCCGGTCCGGGCGGTCCACCGCGCCCCGGCTCCAGGTCGCCGCGAGTTCGAACCCGGCCGGCAGCCAGGGCACGCCGAGCGCCACCGCGAGGTGCGCGGCCGCGCCGTGCGGTGAGCCGAGCACCGCTCCGGGCCAGCGCCGGTCCGGGTACTGGTCGACGAACCAGCCGGCCACCCGTTCGGCGTCGACCCGGGCCACCTGGGCGGCGCTCAACGCGGCCCGCCCGGCCGCGCGGCCGGCGGCGGCGCGGCGCACCGGCTCGGGCGTGCCGGGGAGCCGGGACAGCGCCGCGGGATGGCCGAGGTCGCCGCAGTCGTCGCCGCGCAGCGCCCGGGCGGTGGCGGCCACCAGGAGCCGGGCGGCGCTGCCCGCCGCCACCACCCGGTCTCCGGGCAGCCCGGCGCCGGTCGCCGGTCCCGACTGTGCTCGTTCGCTCACCACGCGGGCCGGCTTCCCGTCCCTCTGTGGTCTAAACGGGGCATCTCCCCACGGCGCGGACCAACGCCCGCTCGGGCGACCGCACCGCCCGGGACACCCAGGTACGCCGTCGCGCCGCTCCCCCGCCGCCACGGACGCAACGGCACGTGGGAGCGGGTTTGGGCCGGACCGGGACGGGCACTGCACCGCGCATGCCCGACGACGAGAGCACCCCGGCGGCGACCATCACCCCGTACCGGGACGGACCGCTGCTGGTGCGCGGCGACTTCGCGCTGGTGACCCCGGACGGGGAACCGATCGAGACGCGCCGGGGCACGGTCGCGCTCTGCCGGTGCGGCAAGAGCGCGATCAAACCGTTCTGCGACGGCACGCACAAGGTTGCCGGCTTCCGCAGTTAAGGAAGGGCCCCTTCTTAACGCCTCCGGTAGAGGAAGGGGCCCCTTTTAACACTTGGTCACGCGGCGGCGAGAGCCCGGTGCGGCGAGCGCAGCGACGAGCCGCCGGCGGACCAGGCGGAGAGCACGTGGTCGGCGAAGAGACGGTCCACCGCCAGCGCCGCGGCCGCCCCGAACAGCACGTCGGCTGCGAGGGCCGGCTCCGCGCGGACCAGCCCGCCGCACAGGTCGTACGCGGCGATCTGCTCGTGCACCGCGTCGGCCTCGACGTGCTCGTCGTAGAAGCGGGTGGCCACCGCGTCGGCGCCGAGCCGCCGCAGCCCGTTGCCGTAGCGACGGTTCGGCAGCGACGAGGTCATCTCGTACGCGGCCAGGTGTCCGAGCAGCGCCCCACGCAGCCGCCGGTGCAGGCCGAACAGCGACATCAGGTTGTTGGTCGCCAGCGTGACCGCCGGGACCCGGTCCAGGTGGACGCCGTAGCCGGTGTCCAGGTCGAGCCGGTCCATGGTGGCGCGGAACAACTCGGCGTGCATCCGGTCCAGCCGGCCGTTGCCGTACTCGTCCATCTGGATCTCCACGAGCGCGGCCTTGGCCGCGCCGCCGAGCCGGGGCAGGGCCCAGCTGTGCGGGTCGGCCTCCCGCAGGTGGTAGATCGAGCGGTGGGTGACGAACTCGCGGAACTGGTCGAGGTCGGCCCGGCGTTGCAGCGTGGCGGCGAGCGGCGGTCCGTCGTCGGCCGCCACCAGGTCGGTCAGCGCGCCCGGCAGCGCCGCCGGCAGCACCGCCGGCAGCGGCCCGGCCAGCCGGCGCAGCGCCGCCTCGAACGGCCGCTCGGCCCGCGCCCGCAGGGCCAGCAGCGAGGGCTCCCACTCCCAGTCGTCGGCGACTCCCCGCCAACCCCGGTAGTGCAGCTCGTAGCAGAGGAAGAGGGTGAGCTGGAGGTCCTCGTCGACCAGCGGCTCGGCCACCGCCCCGAACTCGACGCCCAGCCCGGCCGGCAGGTCGCCGGGCGCCGCGCGCAGCGCGTCGAGCAGGGCGGCGGAGACCGGCCCGCGTGGCCCGGGCAGCGGGGCAGGGCCGTAGCGACGGTCGGTGGGGGCGGCGGGCATCTGACCTCCTGAGGTGACTGCCTCGAGGCAGTGCCCTGACGTGAGCTGGCTAAACGAGGTCCTCCGCCGCGATGGCCTCGGTCTGGTTCACCCGCTCCCGCACCCGGCGCGCGGCGTCCCCGTCGGCCACCAGGCCGCGCAGGTCCGCCAACGCCGGCTCCGGCACGTCCAGCGCCACGGCCGGGTCGACCACCGCCTCCAGCACGCTCGGCCGGTCCGCCGCCAACACCTCGTCCCAGGCCGCGCCGACCAGTTCCGGCCGGTCCACCCGGACGCCGTGCAGCCCGAGCAGTCGGGCCCACCCGGCGTACGGCACGGCCGGACGCCGGTCGGTGAGAACGCCCGGCGGCCGTCCCCCGCCCACACCGGACTGGTCCCGGTTGTTCAGCACCAGCACCACCAGCCGCGGGTCCCGCCACTCGGTCCAGTGGTGCGCCACCGTGATCAGCTCGGCCAGGCCGTTGAGCTGCATCGCACCGTCGCCGAGCAGCGCGAGCACCGGCTCGTCCGGTCGGGCCAGCTTGGCGGCCACCGCGTAGGGCAGGGCGCAGCCCATCGAGCCGAGCGTGCCGCAGAGCCGGGCCTGCACGCCCGGGGGCAGCTCCAGGTGCCGGGCGTACCAGTAGACGACCGAGCCGACGTCGACGGCGACCGAGGCCCGCTGGGGCAGCCGGGCCGACAGCTCGCGGAGCACGAGCTGCGGGTTGACCGGCTCGGCCGGGGCGGCGGCGCGCTCCGCGGCGGCCTCCCGCCACCGGTCCACCGACCTCTCCACCACGCTCCGCCACTGCCCGTTGCGCCGCTCCGGCACCCGGGTCAGCAACGCGCGCAGCGTCTCGGCGGCGTCGCCGACCAGCGGCACGTCGACCGGGTAGCGGGTGCCGATCCGCCGGCCGTCGATGTCGATCTGGATGGTGCGGACCTGACCGACCAGCGGGAACCAGTCGGTCCACGGGTCGTTGGTGCCGACCATCAGCAGCGTGTCGCAGCCGCCCATCAGCTGCGCGGCGGCCGTGGTGCCGACCTCACCGAGCACCCCGGTGTGGAAGGGCAGCCGCTCGTCCAGCACCGGCTTGCCGAGCAACGACGTGGCCACGCCGGCGCCGAGCCGGTCGGCGAGCGCGACGATCTCCTCCTCCGCGCCGTGCGCGCCCTGACCGACCAGGAGGGCCACCCGCGCTCCGGTGCCCAGCAGCGCGGCGGCGGCGTCCAGGTCGGCCTCGTGGGGCAGCACCCGGGCCAGCGGTTCGCCGGGCGTCGCGGTGACCACACCGGCGGTCTGCGGCAGCAGGTCCGGCACGACCGTCACCTGCAGGGCCCGCGGCAGCACCACGCAGGTCGGGCTGCGGGTGGCCGCCGCGGTGCGGAACGCCTGGTCCAGCAGCGCCGGCACCTGCTCCGGACTGCGGCCGTAGCGGACGAACTGGTTGCACACGTCGCCGAAGAGCCGGCTCAGGCCGATTTCCTCGTGCGCGCCGCCGAGCGGGCCGCTGACGTCCTCGCCGATGATCGCCACCACCGGCTTGCTGTCCAGCTTGGCGTCGTAGAGGCCGTTGAGCAGGTGCACCGCGCTGGGACCCTGGGTGGCCAGGCACACCCCGATGCCGCCGGTGAACTTCGCGTGCCCGGTGGCCATGAACGCGGCGGTCTCCTCGTGCCGGGCGGGGACGAACTCCGGGTCCCCGCCCGCCTCGTCCAGCGCGGCCAGCATCGGCGCGATCGCCGCGCCGGGATAGCCGAAGGCCCGCGGCACCCGCCAGGCCCGCAGGCGTTCGACCACCAGGTCGGCGACGGTACGCTCAGCCATCGCCCCGCCCCGGGGTGCCGGCGTCGACGTAGCGCAGCACCGCGCCGACCCCGTCGGTCAGCTCCGGCGCCTCCTCCGGCGCGAGCACCGTCACGTCGGCGTCGGTGCCGATCAGCGCGCGCAGCAGCGCGGCGTCGGCGCGTACCTTCTGCGGGTCGGCCACCGACATGCCGGCCAGCTGCGCCGGGTCGGTGGCGATCTCGGTCGGCTCGGGCCCGACCCACAGCTCGCCGTCGGCGGAGGCGTCGTCGACGATCAGCATGGTGTCGACCTGGTTGCGTTGCAGCGCGGCGACCACCGCGTCGAGGCCGGCGCCGACGTCCTCCTGCACGCCGAACCGGTCGAGCGCGGCGGCGATCCGGCGGTCGGCGACCTCGGCGACCGTCTGCACCGTGATGTCGTCCATCAGCGTGTCGTCGGCGCCCGGGTCGCGGGATCCGGCGTCGGTGCGGACCAGCACGTCCTGCCACCGCTCGGGCAGCTGGGCGGCGATCATCCCGGTGGCCCGGACGTCCCCGGCGACGACGACCACGTCGGCGCCCACCCGCTCGGCCAGGTCGGCCGTGGCCGCCGCGGCGTCGCCGGCGTTCTGGTGCCAGGCCTCCATGGCGGCCCGCTGGTAGCGGGACTGCGACCAACCGCCGGGCTGCACGCGCCGCAGCTGCCGGCTCTGTCCACCGGCCACCTGGGCCCGTCGGGGCACCCCGCCGGCGCTGACCGCCATCGCGTCCGCGCCGGTGCGGTCGGCCAGCACCCGCACCCAGGCCACCTGTTCGCCCCGTTGGGCGACGAGCGGCATGGTGTGCGGCAGGGCGGACCAGGTGGCCAGGTCCCGCAGCGGCGGCGCGGAGAGGTACTCGGTGAGCACCACCCGGCCCCGGGTGGCGAAGACCGCGATGCCGTAGTCGCCCGGCATCGGGTCGTGCCGGCGGACCACCTCCTCCACCGCCTCGACGGTGACCGGATCGGCGCCCTGGGCCAACAGGTTCCCCTTGAGGGCGCGCCATCGCAGGTCGACCTGCGGACGGGCGTCGTGGGTGTCCCGGGAGGCGTCCAGATACACCGAGCACCAGGGCCCGGGACGGTCGTAGAGCGGGCGCAGGAAGGACAGCTGCATGCTCGACCCCTTTCCAGCTCGGCCGCACGCATACCCGCGCCCCGGCCGATGTCACCTTCCACCGGTGGGGCGTGACCGCCGTTCATTCACGTCGTTCAACCCGAAGGACCGATACCATCTGTGCACGGAACGGAACTCTCGGTGGTGAACATGGACACGGAGCTGCACACCCGACGCGTCGTCCGACCGACGGAACGCATCGTCACCGGACGCCTGGTGCGGCTGATGGAGGGCTACGCCCGGGAGGTCCGGGTCGGGCAGCCGGCGCTGGTGGCGGTGCTGACCGCGGCCGGGGTGGTGGGGCTGCTGCTGCGGGTGGTGCGCGCGTTGCTCAGCAACGGCGGCGGAGGCGCCCGGCGCAGCTTCAAGGAGCTGAAGAAGGGGCCGGAGTTCCTGGTCACCCCGGTCCGGGTGCGCGACGCCGCCGACCGGCTGGTCGAGGTCGAGCTGCACGGCCACCTGCCGCAGAGCGCGCTGCACCCGGGCGACCACATCCAGCTCACGCTGCGCCCGCAGCGCGACGGCGACCTGCCGCCCCGGATCGAGCGGATCGTCAACCTCACCACCGGGCAGCTGCTCACCCCGCGTACCGCGACGCTCTGGTCGCATCTCGGGCCGGCGCTGCTGCTGCAGGCGGCGCTCGGCGCGGCGCTGGTGCTCGGCGTCGCCGCCTGCTCCGCCCTCACCTGAAAGGAAGGGCCCCCTCTTAACGCCTGCGGTAGAGGCGGGGCCCCTTGTTAACCACCGACGCGGGTGAGCGAGGGCTCGGCGGGCACGGCGGGAGCGGCGAGGAGGCCACGGCTACGGGCCCAGCGCTCGAACAGCACCGTGGCGAACGGGGGCACGGCGCTGGCCAGCGCCAGCCCGGTCTGCACCAGCGACCAGCGGCGGCGCCGGGCCACCACGAGCGCCAGCAGCCCGTACGCCACGAAGAGACCGCCGTGGATCGGGCCGAAGATCTGCACGCCGATCTCGTCGCGCGGCGGCCCGTACTTGACCGCCATGCCGGCCAGCAGCGCCGCCCAGGAGCACGCCTCGGCGATCGCCGCCCACACGAACGCCCGGATCCACCCGTCGCGCATCAACACTCCCCCTTCGACCGGCGGCCCATGGTAGCCGGCCGCGCGGTTGCCAGGTGTTAAAAGGGGGCCCCGCCTATGCACGAGGCGTTAAGAGGGGGCCCCTCCTTACCGCCGGGGATCAGCGGGGGCGGCACGGGGTACAGAAAAGGTCCTTCAGGCCTTTCCTGACCCGCCGCTCCGTGCGAGGTTGGGAGGACCAACGGTGACAGGGTGGTGACCATGGGCGAGGACGTCGGCGCGCGCACCTTCAGCCGGGAGGACCGGGCCCGCTACCGCGACAAGGTACGGCGGTGCCTCGACGTCTTCGCCGAGATGCTGCGCGAGTCCCGGTTCGACGTGGAACGGCCGATGACCGGGCTGGAGATCGAGCTGAACCTGGTCGACGACGGGTTCGACCCGGCGATGCGCAACGCCGACGCGCTGGAGGCGATCGCCGACCCGGCGTTCCAGACCGAGCTGGGCCAGTTCAACGTGGAGATCAACGTCGCGCCGCGCCGGCTCGCCGGCACCGGCACCGCCCAGTTCGAGGAGCACGTCCGGGCCAGCCTCAACGCCGCCGAGGAGAAGGCGCGCACGGTCGGCGCGCACATGGTCATGATCGGGATCCTGCCGACGCTGCGCCCGGAGCACCTGACCGCGTCCTCGCTCTCGGCCAACCCGCGCTACGCGCTGCTCAACGAGCAGATCTTCGCCGCCCGGGGCGAGGACCTGCCGATCGCGATCAGCGGGGTGGAGCGGCTGGCCACCACCGCCGACACCATCACGCCCGAGGCCGCCTGCACCAGCACCCAGTTCCATCTCCAGGTCAGCCCGGCGCAGTTCGCCGACTACTGGAACGCCGCCCAGGCGGTCGCCGGCATCCAGGTGGCCCTCGGCGCGAACTCCCCGCTGTTCTTCGGCCGGGAGCTGTGGCGCGAGACCCGGGTCCCGCTGTTCCAGCAGGCCACCGACACCCGTGCGGAGGAGATCAAGGCCCAGGGGGTACGCCCGCGGGTGTGGTTCGGGGAACGCTGGATCACCTCGGTGTTCGACCTGTTCGAGGAGAACGTGCGCTACTTCCCGGCGCTGCTGCCGGTCTGCGACCCGGAGGACCCGGCGACCACGCTGCACAGCGGCGGGGTGCCGAAGCTGGCGGAGCTGCGCCTGCACAACGGCACCATCTACCGCTGGAACCGGCCGGTCTACGACGTACTGCGGGGCCGCCCGCACCTGCGGGTGGAGAACCGGGTGCTGCCGGCCGGGCCGACCGTGCTGGACACGGTCGCCAACGGCGCGTTCTACTTCGGCGTGGTCCGGGCGTTGGCCGAGTCGGACCGCCCGCTCTGGTCCCAGATGTCGTTCAGCGCCGCCGAGGAGAACTTCAACGCCTGCGCCCGGCACGGCATCGACGCCCAGGTGTTCTGGCCGGGCCTGGGCTACCTGCCGGTGACCGAGCTGGTGCTGCGCCGGTTGCTGCCGCTGGCCCACCACGGGCTCGACCGCTGGGGCCTGGACCCGGTGGAGCGGGACCGACTGCTCGGCATCGTCGAGCAGCGCTGCCTGACCGGCCGCAACGGCGCGACCTGGCAGGTGGAGACGTTGCACCGGTTGGAGTCCGCCGACCACCTGGACCGGCCGGCCGCGCTGCGCGAGGTGGTCCGCCACTACGTGGACCTGATGCACAGCAACCGCCCGGTGCACGAGTGGCCGATCCCCTGACCGTCACGGGGTGGGGAACGACCGGTCCCCGAACAGCACGCCCCGGGCCGCGGCACGCCCGATCGGCGTCCGCAGGAGGGTGAACGCCGCCGTCGCGACGGCCGGCGTGCGCACCTGGGCCAGTCCTCGGCGCAGCGTCAGCCGGCCCCGGAAGCGGGCCCGCAGCGCGGCGCCGTCGTAGCGGCGCACGGCTTCGCGGCGGCCCGTGCGCAGCGCCTCGTCGAGGATGTCCGCGGCGTGCGCGGACAGCCGCAGGCACGGGTCGAGGCCACCGGCGGTGAGCGGGCTGACCGCGCCCGCCGCGTCGCCCACCAGCAGCCCGTCCGGGCAGCCGATGCGGCGCAGCAGCCCGCCGACCGGGATCGGCCCGCCGCGCCGCTCGACCGTCCCGGACCGGTCCGCGCCGGGCAGTCCCGGGGCCGTCGCGGCGAACCGGCGCAGCGCCTGCCGGAGCCCGCCGGGGAAGCGGTCGGGGTAGCCGGCGACGCCGACGTGGGCGTGCCGCCCGTCGTTGACGACCCAGGCCAGGTAGCCGGGCGCGAGCGTGGGGTCGAGCACGCAGTGGAACGTGGGTGGACCCTCGCCGGCGGGGACCCCGAACACCTCCTCGGCGCCGACCAGCAGGTGGCGGTTGCGGTCCAGGCGCAGGTCGCGGGCCACCCGGGAACGGGCGCCGTCGGCGCCGACGACGAACCGGGCGCGGACCTCGACCGGCCCGTCGGGACCGTGCAGCGCGAGGGCGTCGGCCCGCCGGCCGGTGTAGCGGGTGCCGAGCGCGATCCGCACGCCGGCGTCGGCGGCGGCGTGCGCGGCGGCCGTGTAGAGCCCCGCCATGTCGCCGACGCGGTACTCGTCGCGCCCGCTGTCCACCGTGACCGGGCGGCGCAGCCCGGGCGGGTAGAGCACGACGCGCCGGATGGGCGGGCCGAGGCAGTCCTCGGGCAGCGGGAAGTCGTCGAGCGTGCGGCGGACGAAGATGCCGGTGGTCCGGATCGCGCCGGCCAGGGTGGGGCGCCGGTCGACCAGCAGCACGTCGTGGCCGCGCCGGGCGAGCAGCGTGGCGGTGTGCAGACCGGCCAGTCCGGCGCCGACGACCAGCACGTCGAGATCGTTCATGTATCGAGTTTCGGTGTCTAGCTATCGAAAGTCAATCGGTTCGCGGCGGTGTCACCCGGAGACGACGGCGAACACCAACGCGCCGACAGCGGCGAGTGGCAGCGCCACGGCCACCGCGAGCAGCCGCGGCCGGGCGGTACGCCCGACGAGCACGACCAGCAGCGCGGCGAGCGCGAGGTCGATCGCGACGTTCCACCATCCGCCCGGGTAGCCGGACCGCGCGCGGCCGGCGAAGCGCAGCGCCTCCTCGACGAACACGGCGGCCGGCAGCGCGGCGCCGACCACCCCGCGCCACCCGTCGGCGCGAGCCCAGGTCCCGGCCACCCCGAACACCACCCCGGCGAGCACCCCGAACGCCATCCAGAGCAGCGAACTGGGCGCCACGACCACAGCGAGGTCGTCGCCCTGGATCAGCGCGGCCGCCAGGTAGTAGCTGGGCACCGCGACCACCAGCAGGACGGTGGCGGCCACGGCGGCCCGCACCGCACCCGACCGGACCCACCAGCCGAGCGCGAATGCGGCGACCGCCCAGACGGCAGTGGAATTGCCGAGTTCGGCGAGTGGATACGGCACCCGCGTGATCCAGATGAAGTCGACGAAGCCGAGCAGGATGCCGGCGACGGGGGCGAGCAGGGTCGGGCGGTGACGCGAGGGCGGCATGCGCGGGAGCATACTGAGTATGCTCCCCGGCGCTCATGGCCGGGCGTCACCCTCGAGGCCTCCCGGAGCGCACCGCCGCCTCGGCGACCGCCCGTCGGCCCCGTGGGCGAGCGTCCGCCATGTCAGACCAGGCGGGTGAGCAGGACCCGGCCACCCTCGTAGACCCCACCGTCGATGGCGACGACCCGGCCGTCGGCGTAACGCAGCGCCTCCCGCACGTCATCCGGCGCCACGCCGAAGTGCTTGGTGAGCGTGCTGTGCCCGTGCACCAGGACGTCCCCGCCGAGCGCGAGCAACATCGTCGACACCGCGTCGTCCGGGCGCGCCGGCTCGGCCTTCCGAAACGCCCCCCGGTCGCTCATCCGCCCGCAGAACTCCAGCCACTCGACACCGTCCGACGAGGCCATGGCCGCCGCCACGGCCGCGTTGACGGCTGCGACGTCCGAGCCGAACTCCAGATATCGCGCGGTGTCGGAGTGCACGAGCAGGTAACCGTCGACGACCGCGACGGCGGGCAGACTCATGATCCAGTCGATGTGCCAGGGCGTCAGCCGGGCAAGGTCGTCCTCCCGGCCGCCGAACCGTGCCCAACCACCCCGGAAGCCCCCGGGTTCGTCCCACCCGGGGATCGGTGTGGTGCCGAACCGGTGTGCGGCGAGCAGTTGAGCCTCGTGGTTGCCGAGCAACGCCCGCACCTCGCCGCCGGCCTCCTCAGCGGACGCGGCCAACCGCCGCACGTCCTCGATCACCCCGATGCCGTCCTGACCACGATCGACGTAGTCGCCCAGGAACCAGAGCCGGGCCGATCCGCCGGACCACCGCCCGTCGCGGTCGACCAACCCCTCGTCGCGAAGCACGCCCCTCAGCTCGGATCGGTGCCCGTGCACGTCCGCGACCACATACAACGGTGGATTCAGCCCTGGCATCGACGAATCCTATCCGCGGGCCGCCCGGCCGGTGACCCCGTGAACGCCCACCCGGTCACAGGGAGACGATCGCCGCGCTCTCGGCCGGCGGTTCGACGCCGTCGCGTGACCGTGACCCCCTCGGGGGTGGCCAGCAGCACCCGACGGACCACCCCGGGCAGGTTGACCCGCTGTACGAAGTCGAGGAAGCCGAGCAGGACGCGGGCGACGGGGCGAGCAGGGCCAGGCGGCGGCGCGAGGGCGGCGTGCGGGTGAACATACTGAGTATGCTCACCGCAGCGCCGGTCGGCTCGGCGCACGGCGTCGAGGGTCACGGCGCGGCCTCCCGACAAGCGCGTCGTCCGGTCCCCGCGCTCCGTGTCTCGCGGCGGGACGGCGGGACGGCGCACCGGCACGAGCGGCGCGCCATTCGGGTGGTCAGGCCGGAGCGCAACGCCGGCGCAGGGTGGGCACGCCGGGCCCGGTGAGGTCGTCACAGTAGACGGCCCGGCCCGCCATCGCCATGGTCAGCGCCAGGGTGGTGCCGCTGACCAGTGGGCCGGCCCCGGCGGCGAAGGGACCGTCGGTCGCCTCCACCCGCAGGCCGTCGACTGCGCTGCGTCCGGCCACCGTGAAGTCCCGCCGTGCGTAGAAGGCGGCGACCGGCGTGACCGCGCCGACCGGCGGCGTCCGGTCCAGACCGAGCGGACGGCGGATGTCCTGGGCGTGCACGATCACCTCACCGAGCCAGGCCTCGGTCGGCCCGAACGTCGACGTGGTGCTGCCGAGAACCCGGCGGAACCGGTCGAGCGTCTCCCCCGGATCGGCGCCCCGGTGCTCCGCCAGTCGGCGGTCGTTGTGCCGGTCGAAGTCGAACCGGGCGCCGAGCACGCTGGCCACCCAACGGGCCCGGCCGACGCTCGCCGCGGCGGTGAGGTGCGCGAGCACCTCCTCGACCGTCCAGCGGCCGCACAACGAAGGCTGCGCCCACCGCGCCGGGTCGAGCGCGGCCAGGTCGTCGGCGAGGGCGGCACGCTCGGCGTGGGTGAGCGCCCACAGCTCGTCGCGGGTCGGGGTGTCGGACATGGAACCTCCACGGTCGGGTCGTCGGAGGTAGGACCGCGCCCCGCCGCCGAACTCACCGCTCCCACCGCGGACCGCGACGCTCAGAGGGAGACGATCGCCGCGCTCTCGGCCGGCAGCTCGATGCCGTCGCGCATCACCGTGACCCCCTCGGAGGTCGCCAGCAGCACCCGGCGGACCACCCCGGGCAGGTTCACCCGCTGTGGCCGGTCGGCCAGGTTGGCCACCACCAGCGTCGAGCCCCGGCGCATCACCAGGAACTGGTCGCCGTGGCGCACCTCGACCCGGTGCAGCCGGGGGTCGGACAGGTCGGCCCGGGACCGGCGCAGCGTGATCAGCCGCCGGTGGAACTCGTACATCTCGCGGTGTTCGGGCTTGTCCAGCTCGGCCCAGTCCAGCCGGGACCGCAGGAACGTCTGCGGGTCCTGCGGGTCCGGCACGTCCCCCTCCGGCCAGCCGTGCGCGGCGAACTCGCGTCTGCGGCCGGTGGCCACCGCCGTCGCCAGCTCCGGCTCCGGATGGCTGGTGAAGAACTGCCACGGCGTCGTCGCCGCCCACTCCTCCCCCATGAACAGCATCGGGGTGAACGGCGCGGTCATCAGCAGGGTGGCGCCGACCCGCAGCAGCCCGGGCGAGAGCGTGGCGGAGATCCGGTCACCGGTGGCCCGGTTGCCGATCTGGTCGTGGTTCTGCAGGTAGGCCACGAAGCGGTGACCCGGGGTGCGCTGCCGGTCGACCGGTCGGCCGTGGCTTCGGTTGCGGAAGCTGGACCAGGTGCCGGCGTGGAAGAACGCGCCGGTCAGCACGTCGGTGAGGCACTCCAGGGAGCCGAAGTCGCCGTAGTAGCCCTGCCGCTCGCCGGTGAGCAGCGTGTGCAGCGCGTGGTGGGCGTCGTCGTTCCACTGGGCGTGCAGGCCGTAGCCGCCGGCCTCGCGCGGCGTGATCAGCGTCGGGTCGTTGAGGTCGCTCTCGGCGATCAGCGACAGCGGCCGGCCGAGGTGCGTCGACAGCGCCTCCACCTCGGTGGCCACCTCCTCCAGCCAGTGGGTGGCCCGACCGTCCGGCATCGCGTGCACGGCGTCCAACCGCAGCCCGTCGACGTGGTAGTCGCGCAGCCACATCAGCACGCTGTCGACGATGTAGCGGCGCACCCCGTCGGAGTGCGGACCGTCCAGGTTGACCGTGCGGCCCCAGGTGTTGCTCTGCTCGGTGAGGTACGGCGCGAAGCGCGGCGCGTAGGCCCCGGAGGGCCCGAAATGGTTGTAGACGACGTCGAGGATCACCCCCAGGCCCTTGGCGTGGGCCGCGTCGACGAACCGCTTCAACCCGTCCGGCCCGCCGTAGGGCTCGTGCGGGGCGTACCAGCAGACGCCGTCGTAGCCCCAGTTGTGCTCGCCGTTGAACGCGTTGACCGGCAGCAGCTCGACCAGGTCGACGCCGAGGTCGACCAGGTGGTCGAGCCGGGCGATCGCGCCGTCGAACGTGCCCTCCGGGGAGAACGTGCCGATGTGCAGCTCGTAGAGGACGCTGCCGGGCAGTTGCCGACCGGTCCAGGCCGCGTCGGTCCAGTCGAAAGCGGCGTGCGAGTAGAGGCGGCTGGGGCCGTGCACCCCGGCCGGCTGCCACGCCGACCGGGGGTCGGGCAGCGCCTGCTCGTCGTCGTCGAGCAGGAACGCGTAGTCGGTGCCCGGACCGGCGTCGGGCACCTCGACCCGCCACCAGCCCGACCGCCCGGGGCGCATCTCGTGGTCGGCGACGCCGGGCAGGCGCAGCCGCACCCGGGCGGCCTCGGGCGCCCACACCGTGAACTCGGTCATGCGGCGGCCTCCACAGAGTCGGTGGGTGCGAGGAGGGCGACGGGATAGGTGCTCAGCAGATCATCCAGGAGCAGCTCAGAACCACTGTAGACCCGACCGGTGAACAAGTCGGTGCACTCGTGAACGGGAAGTGACAGGGTGGTGTCCCGCCAGCCGCCCGAGCGGGCCAGCCGCAGCGGCAGCCGGGTCGCCACCGCGACCGCGCCACCCCGGTCGAAGGCCACCGCGTGCGCGCCGGCCGGTCCGTGCGCCGGCACCGGCCGGTAGCCGGCGAACAGCTCCGGGCGGTCGCGGCGCAGGCGCAGCGTCCGGGAGACCACGAGCAGCTTGGCCGCGCCGTCGGCGGCCACCGCCGGCCGCCAGCCGGCGTCGAGCCGGGCCAGCGTCTTGCGGCGTACGGCGAAGTCGACCGGCCGCCGGTTGTCCGGATCGACCAGGGAGTTCTCCCACAGCTCGGTGCCCTGGTAGGTGTCCGGAACGCCGGGCATGGTGAGCTGGACCAGCTTCTGCCCGAGCGAGTTCGACCAGCCGGCCGGGGTGATCTCGTCGGCGAACGCGGTGATCTGCGCGTGCAGCTCCGGGTCGTCGTACATCCGGTCGACCAGGGCGTGCATCTCGTGCTCGAACGCCGGGTCGGGGTCGGCCCAGCTGGTGCTGACCGACGCCTCCCGGGCGGCCTTCTCCGCGTACCCGTGCAGCCGGTCCCGCTCGACCGGCCAGGCGCCGACGGCGGTCTGCCAGAGCAGGTGGGCCAGCGCCGGGTCGGCCAGCGGGGCCCGGGACATCCAGTCGGTCACCCGCTCGGCCCAGCGCCCGGGGATCTCGCTGAGCACGGCGAGCCGGGCCCGCACGTCCTCGCCGCGCTTGGTGTCGTGGGTCGACAGCGTGGTCATGCTCGCCGGCCACCGCACCTGGCGGGCGGTGGCGAACCGGTGCAGCTCCGCCGGGGGCACCCCGAAGTGGGCCGGGCTGCCGCCCACCTCGTTGAGCGCCACGAACCGGCTCCACCGGTAGTAGGCGGTGTCCTCCACGCCCTTGGCCATCACCGCGCCGGTCAGCTGCGGGAACCGGGCGGCCAGCTCGTGGTCGGGGTCGCGGAGCCGGGCGGTGACGGCGTCCAGCACGCCGGTCAGGTCGGGCCGGCGCCGGCCGGCCTCGCTGCGGGCGGCGGCGAGGTGCCGGGCCCCCTCGGGCGGGTAGCCGCGGTAGACCGGGAAGCACGCGGCCAGCTCGGCCAGGGCGGCGCGGACCTGCTCGCGCGGCAGCTCGGGGACGAACGCGGCGAGGCGGGTCAGCTCGGCGGCGAGCAGCCGGGTGGCGGCCTCCAGCTTGGTGCCGTGGGTCAGGTCCTGCCAGGAGGTGTGCCGGCCGGTGAGCCGGCCGTCCAGCGCGGTGAAGTCCGGTTCGGCGTCCGGGTCGACGAACAGCCCGCTGACCGCCGCCAGGGCGTCGTAGCCGGTGGTACCGTCGACCGGCCAGTCCGGCAGGTCCTCGCCGTACTCCAGGATCTTCTCCACCACCAGCCAGCTCTCCGGCGCGGCCGCGCGCAGCCGGGCCAGGTAGCCGGCCGGGTCGCGCAGACCGTCCGGGTGGTCGACCCGGATGCCGTCGACGTCGCCGGCGTCGACCCAGCGCAGGATCTCCGCGTGCGTGGCGTCGAAGACCGCCGCGTCCTCCACCCGCAGGCCGGCCAGGTCCGACACGGCGAAGAACCGGCGGTACGTCAGCTCGGCGTCCCCGCGCCGCCAGTTCACCAGCTCGTAGTGCTGCCGGTCGTGCACCTGCCGGGGCGTCCCGTCGCCGGTGCCGTCGGCGACCGGGAACCGGTGCTCGTGGTAGCGCAGCTCGCCGTCGACCAGCTTGAGGTCGTCGAGCGCGTCGGGAGCGTCGGCGAGCACCGGCAGCAGCAGTCGGCCGCGGTCCCAGTCGATGTCGAACCAGTGCGCGTACGCCGAGTCGCGGCCCCGGCGCAGCACGTCCCACCAGGCCGGGTTGGCCTCCGGACGGGCCACCCCGGCGTGGTTCGGCACGATGTCGACGACCAGGCCCAGCCCGGCCGCGCGCAGCGCCCGGACCAGGCGCCGCCGGCCGGCCTCGCCGCCCAGCTCCGGGTTGACCGCCCGGGGGTCGACCACGTCGTAGCCGTGTGGGGAACCGGGGGTGGCGGTGAGCAGGGGCGCGGTGTAGAGGTGGGTGACGCCGAGCGCGGACAGGTAGTCGGCCAGCTCGGCCGTGGCGTCCAGGTCGAAGCCGGGGCGCACCTGCACCCGGTAGGTGGAACGAGGGGTGTCGGGCATGGGTCAGGCCGTCCTCTCCAGGACCAGCAGCGAGCGGTCCGGTACGCAGACCGTGCCCCCCGCCTCGACCAGTGTGGTCTTCTCCGGATCCGGTTCCGCCGTGCTGATCACCAGTTCCCACCGGGGACCGAACTCCTCACCGGGCAGCGTGAAGTCCAGCGGCGCGTCGTGCGCGTTGAACAGCAGCAGGAACGAGCTGTCCCGGTGGCGTTGGCCGTACTGGCCGCGCTCCGGGATGCCGTCGCCGTTGACGAACAGGGCCACCGAGCGGCCGAAGTCGTTGCCCCAGTCCTCGCCGGTCATCTCCCGGCCGTCCGGGGTGTACCAGGCGAGGTCCGGCAGGCCGGAGCCGGTGGCCCGGCCGCCGACCGGCAGCCCGGTGAAGAACCGCCGGCGGCGGAACACCTGGTGCCGGTTGCGGAAGTCGGTGAGCCGCCGCACGAACGCGAGCAGCTCGGTGTCGGCCCGCTCCCAGTCCACCCAGGCCAGCTCGCTGTCCTGGCAGTAGGCGTTGTTGTTGCCGCGCTGGGTGCGGCCCAGCTCGTCGCCGTGGCCGAGCATCGGCACGCCCTGGGACAGGATCAGCGTGGCGAGGAAGTTGCGCCGCTGCCGCGCCCGCAGCGCCAGCACGCCCGGGTCGTCGGTCTCCCCCTCGACTCCGCAGTTCCAGGAGCGGTTGTGACTCTCCCCGTCCCGGTTCTCCTCGCCGTTGGCCTCGTTGTGCTTGTCGTTGTAGGAGACCAGGTCGGCGAGGGTGAAGCCGTCGTGGCAGGTGACGAAGTTGATGCTGTGGAACGGGCGGCGGCCGTCGTCCTGGTAGAGGTCGGCGGAGCCGGAGATGCGGGACGCGAACTCGGCCAGCGTGGCCGGCTCGCCGCGCCAGAAGTCCCGGACCGTGTCCCGGTACTTGCCGTTCCACTCGGTCCACTGCGGCGGAAAGTTGCCCACCTGGTAGCCACCGGGGCCGATGTCCCACGGCTCGGCGATCAGCTTGACCCGGCCCACCACCGGGTCCTGCTGCACCACCTCGAAGAACGTGGAGAGGCGGTCCACCTCGTAGAACTCGCGCGCCAGGGTGGCGGCGAGGTCGAAGCGGAAGCCGTCGACGTGCATCTCGGTGACCCAGTAGCGCAGCGAATCCATGATCAGTTGCAGTGAGTGCGGGCTGCGCACGTTGAGGCTGTTGCCGGTGCCGGTGTAGTCGACGAAGTAGCGCCGATCCTCCTCAGACAACCGGTAGTAGCTCGGGGTGTCGATGCCCTTGAAGCTCAGCGACGGCCCGAGGTGGTTGCCCTCGGCGGTGTGGTTGTAGACCACGTCGAGGATGACCTCGATCCCGGCGGCGTGCAGCGCCTTGACCATGCCCCGGAACTCCTGCACCTGCTGGCCCAGGCGGCCCAGCGCGGAGTAGCCGTGGTGCGGGGCGAAGAAGCCGATGGTGTTGTAGCCCCAGTAGTTGCGCAGCCCCAGGTCGACCAGGCGGTGGTCGTGCACGAACTCGTGCACCGGCATCAGCTCGACCGCGGTCACCCCGAGCTGCTTGAAGTGCTCGATCATCACCGGGGAGGCGATCGCCGCGTACGTGCCGCGCAGCTCCTCCGGGATGCCGGGGTGACGCATGGTCAGCCCGCGCACGTGCGCCTCGTAGATCACCGAGTGGTGGTAGGGGGTGCGCGGCGGCTTGTCGTTGCCCCAGTCGAAGTACGGGTTCACCACCACCGACTTCGGCATGAACGGTGCCGAGTCGACGGTGTTCATCCGGTCCGGGTCGCCGCCGACCTCGTAGTCGTAGACCGACGGGTCCCAGGAGACCTCACCGTCGACCGCCTTCGCGTACGGGTCGAGCAGCAGCTTGTGCGGGTTGCACCGCAGTCCGTTGGCCGGGTCCCACGGCCCGTGCACCCGGAACCCGTAGCGCTGGCCGGGCTCCACGCCCGGGATGTAGGCGTGCCAGACGTACGCGTCGACCTCGCGCAGCTCGACGCGCCGCTCGGTGCCGATGTCCCACTCGTCGAACAGGCAGAGCTCGATCTTCTCCGCCACCTCGGAGAAGATCGCGAAGTTGGTCCCCATCCCGTCGTAGGTGGCTCCGAGGGGATAGCTCTCGCCCGGCCAGACCTGCATGTCGCTCCTTCGGGCCCATGATCGTGAGCGCACCGGACGGGGGACGGCCGATGCGCACGCCGTTGATGCCCCGCCTCACGCGCCGCCAATCCACCCGTTCGGACCGTAACCGAAACGATCGGGTGTTGTCCGTCACGATCGCCCTTTTCGAGATGCGGGTTCGCGCCGGATGGACTTTCCTGGATCGCGGACACGCGCCCGCGCGTTTCCGCCCGGCCGTTCGGCCATCCCTCACCACTGCCTTCCGCCGCCACCGATGCCGGCGTGTCCTCCCCTGCCATGGACGGAGATCGACGTGACCTCTCTGCGGGTCGGCGCGCAGCCCGCCACCGCGACGGACCGGCTCCACCGGCCCACCCTGACCTCCCGCCCGACACCGCCGCCGCAGCCCGGCGCCGCGCCCCGCAGGCGGCGCATCCTCATGCTGTCGTGGGAGTACCCGCCGGTGCTGGTGGGTGGGCTCGGTCGGCACGTGCACGCGCTCTCCGTCGCGCTGGTCGCCGCCGGGCACGAGGTCACCGTGGTCACCCGGCACGCCGAGGGCGCGCCGCTGGAGGAGTACGCCGACGGCGTGCGGATCGTCCGCGCCGCCGAGGACCCGGTGACCTTCCCACTGGCCACCGGCTCGCTGCTGGCCTGGACCATGGCGTTCAACCACACGCTCACCCGGGCCGCCCTGCGCGCCGCCGAGTCGGGCGTCTACGACGTGATCCACGCCCACGACTGGCTGGTCGCGCACACCGCGATGACGCTGCGCGAGCACCTCGACGTGCCGCTGGTGACCACCATCCACGCCACCGAGGCCGGCCGGCACCAGGGCTGGCTGCCGGAGGAGATGAACCGCACCATCCACGGCGTCGAGCAGTGGCTGGCCGGTGAGTCCGGCCGGGTGATCGTCTGCTCCGGCTACATGCGCGACGAGGTGGGCGCGCTGTTCGGCGTGGAGCCGGCCCGGGTCGACGTGGTGCCCAACGGGGTCGAGCCGCACCGCTGGCGGGTGCCCGCCTCGGCGGTCGCCGCCGCCCGGGCCCGCTTCGCCGGCGACGGCCCGCTGGTCACGTTCGCCGGCCGACTGGTCTACGAGAAGGGCGTGCAGCACCTGCTCGCCGGTCTGCCCCGACTGCGCGACCGGCACCCCGGGCTGCGTGCGGTGATCGTCGGCGACGGCCCCTACAAGGCGGACCTGGAGGCCGAGGTGCACCGGCTCGGGCTCGGCGCCACGGTCAGCATGCCGGGCTTCCTCGGCGGCACCGACCTGCCCGCGGTGATGGCCGCCTCGGACTGCTTCGCGGTGCCGAGCATCTACGAGCCGTTCGGCATGGTCGCGCTGGAGGGCGCGGCGGCCGGCGCGCCGCTGGCGGTGTCCCGCACCGGTGGGCTGGCCGAGATCGTCGAGCCGGGCGTGACCGGGATGACCTTCGCCCCGCACGACCCGGACGGCCTCGCCGAGGCGGTGCACGCGCTGCTGTCGGACCGGGAGCGGGCCCGCGCGCTGGCCCGGCGCGCCCGGACCATGGTGCACGAGCAGTACGGCTGGGCCGCCATCGCGTCCCGCACGGCCGCCGCGTACGCCGCCGCGATCGCCGGCGACCCGGCGTTCACCGCGGCCCGGGCCGAGCAGCGCATGGCCGCCGGCCGTGCCCTGCCCGCCCTCCCCGAGGGCAACCTCCTCACCGCCGCCGGCCTGCGGTGAAAGGAAGGGCCCCCTCTTAACGCCTCCGGTAGAGGAAGGGCCCCCTTTTAACACCTCCCGCACGCCTGCACACGCGCACGACAGAGGCCGCCCACCCGAGCCGGGTCGGCGGCCTCTGTCGTCAGCCTGTCTGTTAAGAAGGGGCCCCTCCTCTACCTCAGGCGTTAAGAGGGGGCCCTTCCTTGCACCTCAGCGGTCGGCGGCGGGGAGGTACTCCCGCTCGGCGGCGCCGGTGTAGATCTGCCGCGGACGGCCGATCTTGGTCTCCGGGTCGTTGATCATCTCGCGCCACTGGGCGATCCAGCCCGGCAGCCGGCCCAGCGCGAACAGCACCGTGAACATCTTGGTCGGGAAGCCCATGGCCTTGTAGATCAGCCCGGTGTAGAAGTCCACGTTCGGGTAGAGCCGGCGGGAGACGAAGAAGTCGTCGGCGAGCGCGATCTCCTCCAGCTGCATCGCGAGGTCCAGCAGCGGGTCGGGCTTGGCCATCCGGCCGAGCACGTCCTGGGCGGCCTTCTTCACGATCGCGGCGCGCGGGTCGTAGTTCTTGTAGACCCGGTGGCCGAAGCCCATCAGCTTGACGCCGTCCTGCTTGTCCTTCACCTTCTGCACGAAGGTGCGGACGTCGCCGCCGTCGGCCTGGATCTTCTGGAGCATCTCCAGCACGGCCTGGTTGGCACCGCCGTGCAGCGGGCCGAACAGCGCGTTCACGCCGGCCGAGACCGAGGCGAACAGGTTGGCGTTGCTGGAGCCGACCAGCCGCACCGTGCTGGTGGAGCAGTTCTGCTCGTGGTCGGCGTGCAGGATGAACAGCATGTCCAGCACCCGGGCGACCACCGGGTCGACCTCGTACGGCTCGGCCGGCACGCCGAAGGTCATCCGCAGGAAGTTCTCGACGTAGCCCAGCGAGTTGTCCGGGTAGAGCAGCGGCTGGCCGATCGACTTCTTGTACGCGTACGAGGCGATGGTGGGGACCTTCGCCATCAGCCGGATCGTGGACATCTCCACGTGCTCGGAGTCGAACGGGTCCAGGCTGTCCTGGTAGAAGGTCGAGATGGCGCTGACGGCCGAGGAGAGCACGGCCATCGGGTGCGCCTCACGGGGGAAGCCGTCGAAGAAGCGACGCATCTCCTCGTGCAGCAGCGAGTGCCGGCGGATCCGGTCGCTGAACTCGGTCAGCTGGGTCTGGCTCGGCAGCTCACCGTAGATCAGCAGGTAGGAGACCTCCAGGAAGGAGGACTTCTCGGCCAGCTGGTCGATGGGGTAGCCGCGGTACCGCAGGATGCCCGCGTCACCGTCGATGTAGGTGATCGCGGACGAGCAGGACGCGGTGTTGACGAAACCGGGGTCGTACGTGGTCATCCCGGTTTCCTTGAGCAGCTTGCTCACCCCGATGCCGGCGGGGCCCTCGACCGCGGACTGCACCGGCATCGACAGCTGCCCACCGGGGTGGTCGAGCTTGACTTCCGTCATCTGTTCCTCGCTTCGCCGGCAAGATCTTCGTTGAATTGCCTTCGCTTCTACCGTAATCACGGTGCGGCGGACAACGCTCGGCATGGTTTCGGGGTGAGGTATGCGTCACCTGATTCCCGACTTGCCGGGTCGGAAACCGGGTGGGAGCGCTGCCGGTCAGGACAGGGTGAGCCGCCGCAGCTTCCCGTCGGCCTGCACCCGGTAGAGCTCGAGCCGGTTGGCGCCGGCGGCGAACAGCCGGTCGTCGGGGAGGAACGCGGCGAACCGCCGGCCACCGGCGTCCGGCGGCACCACCGGCACCACCGCGCCGACCGTGCCGTTGACCGCGACCGCGAGCCGGGTGCCGTCCGGCACCGACGGGGGCAGGGTCCCCCAGACCAGCGCCGGCAGCGCACCCCGCGCCGGGTCGACCGCGTCGAACGCGGCGAGGTTGGCCACCGTGGCGGAGCCGTCGGCCGACACGGCGCCGACCCGGGTGCCGACCAGCGGGTCGGTGGCGGGCAGCGGCACCGACGCGGGCACCCCGCCGGTGATCGTGACGGGTTGACCGGGCCGGTCGTAGAAGCGTTTGTCGGCGCGCTCGCGCGCGGTGGCGTTCGCCGAGCGGCCGTCCATCGACCAGGGCACCCGCATGTGGGTCTCGTCGGCGATGGTGGGCAGCAGGTCGACGTGTTCCCAGTTGCGGTCGTCGACCCGGCCGGTCCGCTGGCCCGGCTCCTTGACGAACATCGGCACCCAGGCCACCTGGTTCGCGGCGTGGTCGATGGCGTCCATGCCGCGTCCCTGCCAGTCCTGGCGGAAGCTGACCCCGTGGTCGGCGGTGACCATGACCAGCGCCTTGTCGTAGAGGCCGGTGGCGCGCAGCGTCCGCAGCGTCTCGCCGATCAGCCGGTCGGTGTAGCCGAGCTGGGCCAGGTGCCGGGCCCGGGCCAGGTCCACCCAGCCGGCGCCGTCGTTGGGCAGGTCCTCCGGCGCGTCGTAGCGCGCCCCGGAAGGCAGGTACGTCCACGGCGTGTGCGGCATGAGCAGGTGCAGGAAGTGCAGCGTGGGCCGGTCGGCGGGGCGCAGGCCGGCCAGGAACGCGGTGAACCGGGCGGGCTGGTTGTCGTCGAGGGTGTCCCAGCGGAACTTCGGGTCGTCGGGCACCGGCTCGGCGGCGTCCAGGCCGACCTCGGCCGCGGTCTGCTCGCGGTAGGAGTCCTCCGGGTCGACCCGGCTGTCCACCGGCGCGGCGAGCTGGCGCAGCAGTTTCCCGCTCTCCCGGGTCAGCACGCCGAGCCCCTGTTCCGGGGTGATCGCCTGCTCGCACCGGCTGGGCGGGCAGAGCCGGGTGATGCTCTCCTCGGCCTTGATCTGGTAGAGGCCGCCGAGCGCGGTGAACAGGTTGTCCGGGTACTGCGAGTAGTGCGGCGCCGCCCCCCGCTCGGGGTAGCGCCCGGTGAGCATCGCCGGCAGGGCGTACGGCGTCCAGCCGCTGACCCCGGTGGCGTTGCGGTACCAGGTCGACCCGGCGGCCAGCGCGGCGAAGTTGGGATAGCGGGCGGCGTCGATCCGCCCGTCGGGGCCGAGCAGCGACACCAGCGGAAGCTCGTCCAGCACGATCATGACCACCGGCGGGTGGGCGCCGGCGCCGGCGGTCCCGGCCGCGCCACCCTCGCCCCGCGGCAGCACCACGGCCGAGGCCGGGGAGGCGAACAGGAACAGCCCGACGAAGACCACCGGCCCGAGCGCGGCCACCCGCAGCATCCGGCGCAGCGCCCGCCACCGCCGGTGGGCGGCCGCCGCGGCGGCCCCGACCAGACCGGCCACGACCAGCAGGGGTACGCCGCGCAGCGGCGTGACGTGCCGGCCGACCTGGACCGCCAACGCGGCGAGCAGCAGTCCCACGATCACCGTGTGCACCACGGCGCGGGTGACCCGTCCGGCGAGCAGGGACAGCGCGCCGAGCGCCGCGAACGGCAGCGTCGGCACCAGCGCGATCAGGGCGACCAGCAGCAGCACGTCGCCGCGCGCGGCGCGGTGGAACAGGAAGAAGTCGGGGCTGCGACCGAGCACGTCCAGCAGCGGCTGGGTGACCACCAGCCCGACCAGCGCCACCACCTCGGCCAGCCGCGCCGCCTCGGCCCGCCAGCCGGCCCGCCGCCGGGGCCGGTCGGTGTCCGGCGGGCGCTCCCGCGGTGGCGCGAGGACGTCCTCAGCCACCCACCACCACCTGGTAGAGCGTGCGGGTGCCGGACGGCAGCTCGGTGCGGGCGACCACCCGCCCCCGGCGCGCCAGCAGCGCCTCGAAGGTGTCCCGCCGGTAGTCGGGGAAGAGCCCGTCCGGCTTGTTGGCCAGCAGCCGGCGGGCCATCGGGTCCTCCGGGTGGACGAACTCCACCACCAGGGCGCCGCCGGTCGCGGTGAACGCGGTGAGCTGGTCCAGCACCTCCGGCAGCGGAACGTTGCGGCCGATCGCCAGGTGGTGCACCACGGCCAGGGCGAGCACCACGTCGGCGCGGGCCCGGTCGGCGAACGCGGCCCGTTCGACGCCGCGCCAGCCACCGCCGGGCGACGGGTCGGCCAGGTCCAGCACCAGCGGCAGGATGCGCTGCTCCCCCTCGTCGCGCAGGGCGCGGTAGAGCGCGTCGACCACGACCGGGTCCTGCTCGACCGCGACCACGTGCGCGGCGTGCCGGGCGGCGACGCGGGCGTACCGGCCGTCGTTGGCGCCCAGGTCCAGCACCGTGCCGGGGCCGGTGGCGGCGACGGCCCGGTCGACGAAGGTCTCCTTGGCCTGCCGGTCCGGCACCGAGTACGCGCAGGTGCGCTGGTAGTCCGTCCAGTGGCTGTCGCCGGACCGGTGGTCGAGCCGGCGGACCAGCTTCGTCAGCCCGCGTACGGTGGCCCGGGCCAGCTCCCGGGAGAAGCCGGCGTCGCGCAGCTGGGCGCGGACGTCGCTGGTGCTGGCGGCGGAGTTGCGGGCCTGCATCGCGCCGTGCAGGTGCACGTGGGTGGGCACGCCGGCCCGGAAGCGTCGGGTCCCGGCGAACAACCGGCGCATCTGGTCCGGCTCGATCCCGTCGACGCGGGCCCGCAGGAACGGCTGGAAGTCCAGGCCGAGGTGGGCCTGGACGAGCAGGGGGTAGAGCAGCGTCTGGCAGAACTGCCGGTAGCCGGCCCAGGGCTCGCCGTCGCGCAGCGCCTCGAAGGAGCCGACGTCGATGAAGACCGGCCGGGCGCCGCGCCACTGCACGTTGTAGGCCGAGCCGTCCTTGGTGGTGAAGCCGGCGTCCAGCGCGGCGCCCAGCACGTCCAGGTGCAGCAGCGCCGCGTCGCGCAGCATCGCGTACGACCACTCGTAGGGGTGCGACACGAACGGGATCCGCTCGTGTCGCAGCACCGCGGCCCAGGGCGCGTCGACCGGTGTCGGGGTCAGCTCCTCGGTGCCGACGACCTGACCGGTGGCGGTGAGGTTCCGGAAGAAGTCGGCGGCGGACAGGGCGCGCCAGTCGCGGGCGGAGCGCTCGTCGAGGCCGCGCAGCACCTCGTCGCCGCGGTGGAAGACGCGGTTGCCGGGGTCGCGGAACGAGCCGGGCTCGACGCGTACGCCGGTGTCGGGGATCGTCACGCCGGTCAGCCCTGGTCGGTGGGCTGACGGCGGAAGCGGGACACCAGGCGGCGCCAGTAGAGCTTGGCGGCCACGGCCACTCCGGCCACCCCGCCGACCACCGCCTGCACGATGAGACTGCCGGATCCCGCGTCCAGGTAGGCCAGGTGCGTCACGACTGCTTTCCTTCCCTCGCCGGTCATCGGAGCGCAGCCCGGTATGCGAGCTTTATTGCTCTAAGCCGGACTTGTCACTCACCGTACGCCCTGCGATCCGGACGCGCGGGCACACCGGTGACTCGTCCCCCGTCCGATCCGTTCAAGACCGAAGGGGCCCGGGCGGCCTAGCGTGGCGGCCATGACACCGCAGTTCGATCTCGTCGGGACGGTCGTCACCGACATGGCCCGCACGCTCGACTTCTACCGCCGGCTGGGGCTGCCGATCCCACCCGGCGCCGACACCGAGCCCCACGTGGAGGTCACGCTGCCCTCCGGCGTACGACTGGCCTGGGACACCGTGGAGACGATCCGCAGCTTCCACCCCGCCTTCGACCCGTCCGGCGGCAACTCCCGGATGAGCCTCGCCTTCCGCTGCGCCGACCCGGCGGAGGTGGACCGCTGGTACGCCGAGCTGACCGCCGCCGGCCACCACGGGGAGCTGCCGCCGTGGGACGCCTTCTGGGGCCAGCGGTACGCGGTCCTGCACGACCCGGACGGCAACGGCGTGGACCTGTTCGCGCCGCTGCCCGCCGACTGACCACCCGCCCGGGCGCCGGGGTCGGGTCCGGCCACTCGCGCCGGGTCAGCCGCCGAGCAGGCGCGTCGGGGGCACGCCGGCGAACTCCCGGACATCGCGGGTGAGGTGGGCCTGGTCGGCGTACCCGGTCCGGGCGGCGACCTCGGCGAGCGGCGCGCCGGTGTGGGCCAGGTCGAGCGCGCGACGCATCCGCAGGATCCGGGCGAGCGTCTTCGGGCCGTACCCGAACAGGGCCAGGCTGCGCCGGTGCAGGGCCCGCGCGCCGAGGCCGACCTCGGCGGCCGCCGCGGCGACCGTCGCCCCCGCGGCCAGCCGGGCGGCCACCCGGGCGCCGAGCGGGTCGGGGCCCCCGGCGGCCGCCAGGCGGGCCCTGGCGACCTCGGCCAAAACCACCGCGCCGGCGTCCGACCAGCCGGCGGCGGCCGATGCCGCCTCCTCGACCCGCGCGGCCAGGACCTCCGCGTCCCGTCCCCAGAGGTCGGCGAGCGGGACGCGGAGGTCGCGGAGTTCCTCCGCCGGCACCCCGAACACGGACGGGCCCGTGCCCGGCGGCAGGCGCAGCCCGATCCACCGCTCCCCCGGCACCGACCGGGACAGGTGGGCGGTCCGGTCGGGGCCGGCGACCAGCAGGCCGGCCCGGCTGGACCAGAGCAGGTCCAGGCACCCGTCCGGCAGCACCCGTGTCTGCCCCGCGCCGTCGGACACGCTCGCCCACCGCACCGCGCCCCGGATCCGCTCCTCGGCCCGCTCCCGGTACATGCCTCCACCCTGCCACCCCCGGAGGCGGGTCGCGACGGTCAGGGGCGGTGGTGCATCGCCAGGCGGAGCAGCAGGAACCGCAGCGCGGTCGCGGCGAGGTTGGCCGCCACCAGGACGACCAGCTCGACCGCGCGCGGCGGCGCCGTGAGCGCGTGCAGGACCGCCAGCGCGCCACTGGTCAGGGCCAGCCCGAGGGCGAACGCGAGCAACCCCTGGAGGTGGTGCCGGCCGGCGTGCCGGCGGCCGGTGACGCCGAAGGTGAGCCGCCGGTTGGCCGCCGTGTTGGCCACCGCGGTCAGCAGCAGCGCGAGCAGGTTCGCCGGTTGCGCCCCGAGCGGCCCACGCGCCGCCACGAAGATCACCAGGTACGCCAGCGTGCTGGCCACCCCCACCGCGGCGAACCGGACGAGCTGGCGGGGCAGCCCCACCGGCACCTGGGCCGGTGGCGCCGGCAACGGGGCCCGGCCGAGCTGGGCGCGCAGCCGGGGCAGGGGCAGCGCGCCGGTGAGCAGCGCGCGGACCAGCCGCCCGATCCCGCGCAGGTCGGCCAGCGCGGTGGCGACGATGTCGACCCGGCTGTCCGGGTCGTCCACCCAGTCCACCGGCACCTCATGGATCCGCAGTCCGGCGCGCTGCGCCAGGACCAGCAGCTCGGTGTCGAAGAACCACCCGGTGTCCCGTACCAGCGGCAGCAGCTCGGCCGCCACGTCGGCGCGGATCGCCTTGAACCCGCACTGCGCGTCGGAGAAACGCACCGCGAGCGTGCCGCGCAGCAGCAGGTTGTAGCCCCGGGAGATCACCTCCCGCTTCGCGCCGCGGACCACCCGGCTGGTCCGCGCCAGCCGGGTGCCGATGGCCAGGTCGGAGTGGCCCGAGAGGAGCGGCGCGACCAGCGGCAGCAACGCGGCCAGGTCGGTGGAGAGGTCCACGTCCATGTACGCGAGCACCGGCGCCGGCGAGGCGGACCAGGCGGCGCGCAGCGCCCGCCCCCGTCCCTTCTCCGCCAGGTGCACCACCTCCACCCCGGGCAGTTCGGCGGCGAGCGCCTCGGCGACCGCCCGGGTGCCGTCCACACTGGCGTTGTCGGCCACCGTGATCCGGAACGGGTACGGGAAGTGCGCGGTCAGGTGCGCGTGCAGCCGCCGGACACAGGGGCCGAGGTCGGCCTCCTCGTTGTAGACCGGGACCACCACGTCCAGCACCGCGCCCTCGGCGGTGGGCCGGGCCCGTACGGCGGCCCGGGGCTCCTGCGTGAAGGTCATCGCTCAGCCCTGCCTTGCGCTGCTCAGGTCGTAGACGGTCACGCCGTCGACGGTGGTGGCGGTGAAGGTCTGCGCGACCCAGGCGGCGATCTGGCCCGAGGCGTCGCTGCCGCCGTCGGCCCGGAACCCGCCGCCGCCGATGAAGTAGTGGACGCGTCCGTCGGCGACGTACCGCTGGAACTGGGCCAGCGTCGGCGACGGGTCGCTGCCGTTGAAGCCGCCGATCGGCATCACCGGTTCACCGGTGGCGAGCTGGTAGCCGGAGGCGTTGTTCGAGCCGACCGTGGCGGCCACCCAGGTGTAGTCGTCCGCGTCGGCCGTCAGCAGCGCCGTCATCTCGGCGCTGGGCTCGCGGGCGTCGAGCAGCCCGCCCATGCCGCCGCGCTGTCCCCGGCTCCCGCCGTTCTGGCCGGTGCCGCCGTTCTGGCCGCCCGGCATGGCCGGCGGTTGGCCGCCGCCCGGGAAACCCGGGACGGCGCCCGTCCCGTTCGACCCGCCGTCCTGCCCGCCCGGGAGGCCGGGGAACGCGCCGGTGCCGCCGCCCGGGAAGCCCGGGAACTGGCCGTTGCCGCCGCCCGGGAAGCCCGGGAACTCTCCGCTGCCTCCGCCCGGCATCCGCCCACCGGGAAAGCCGCCCCGACCGCCGGGCCCGAAGCCGCCCGCCACGAACGGCCCGGCACTCGGGATCGCACCGGTGTGCGGGGTGGCCGCCGTCTGCAGCGCATACGCCGCCGGGCCGGCCAACCCCACCGCCAGCCCGACCCCCACCACCACCGCGCCGAGCCACCGTCCCGCGCGCCCCCCGCGCCAGGCCGGGGTGATCAAGGAGTTCGCGTCGGCTCCGGCCCCGCCGCCCGACGCCAACTCCCTGGTCACGGGGGCGGGGGTGGTGCGCGGGAGAAGGGAGAGCAGGAGAAGGAGGGCCGCCACGGCCAGGCCGGTGACCAGCACGGTGGTGCGCAGCCAGGGGTACCACTCGGGGCTGCGCCCGAGCAGGTGCCACGACCACCAGGTGGTGACCGCCAGCGTGCCGGTCAGCGACAACGTGGCGACCAAACCGCGCCACCGGCCGGCGAACGCGGCCGCCGGTCGACGCCGCCGCACGGGTCCGGCCGGGGCCGAGCCGCCGTCCGCCGGGGTGACGCCCGCCGGCGGAACCGGGCCGGTCGGCGCCACGCCCGCCGGGGGAACCGGACCGGTCGGCGCCACGCCCGCCGGGGGAACCGGGCCGGTCGGCGCCACGCCCGCCGGGGGAACCGGGCCGGTCGGCTCGACACCCGCCGGGGCGGGAACCGGTGCGGTCCGGGCCGCCCGCCACAGCAGGGTGACGCCGATGCCGACGATCCCGCCGATCGCCGGGGCGAGGGCGACCGTGTAGTAGGCGTGGAAGATCCCGGACATGAAGCTGAAGATCAGCCCGGTGACCAGCAGCCAGCCGCCCCAGAGCAGCAGGCCGGCCCGGGTCCGGTCGGTACGCGGCGCGCGTCCGGCCAGCCACAGGCCGGCGACCAGCAGGATCAGCGCGGCCGGGAGCAGCCAGGAGATCTGCCCGCCGACCTCGGTGTCGAACATCCGCAGCAGCCCCGCCTGGCCGGAGAACGGTCCGCCGCCCCCGCCGCCCGGCCGCGCTCCCCCACCGACGCTGCCCACCTCGTCACCGGTGATCCGGCCCAGTCCGTTGTAGCCGAGCGTCAGCTCCAGGATGCTGTTGTGCTGCGAGCCACCGATGTACGGACGGGCGCTCGCCGGCACCAGCTCCACGATCGCCACCCACCAGCCGGCGGAGACCACCACGGCCAACCCGGCCAGCAGCAGGTGTCGGATCCGCCGCCCGGGCCCGGTCGGCGCGGCCAGCAGGTAGACCCCGGCGAAGACCGGGATCACCAGGAACGCCTGGAGCATCTTGGTCAGGAAGCCGAGACCGACGAGCGTCCCGGTCAGCGCGAGCCACCGCGCGCTCGCCGTCTCCACCGCCCGCACCGTCGCGTACGCGGCGGCGACCAGCAGGAACACCAGCAGCGCGTCCGGGTTGTTGAACCGGAACATCAGCGTGGCCACCGGGGTGAGCGCGAGCACCGCGCCGGCGAGCAGACCGGCCGCCGGGCCGTACCAGCGGCGGACGGCGGCGTACAGCACGCCGACCGAGGCGACGCCGAGCAGCGCCTGCGGCACCAGGATCGACCAGCTGCTCAGCCCGAACAGCCGCACCGAGAGCGCCATCAGCCACAGTGACGCCGGGGTCTTGTCCACAGTGATCGAGTTGGCCGCGTCCGAGGAGCCGTAGAAGAACGCCTCCCAGCTCTGCGAGCCGGCCTGCACGGCGGCCGAGTAGAACGCGTTGCCCCAGCCGGAGGCGCCGAGGCCCCACAGGTAGAGCAACCCGGTCGCGGCCAGCAGGCCGAGCAGCGCCGGGCGGGCCCAGCGCGGGTCACGACCGGGCGGGTCCGCCGGGGGCGGGGTCGGCTCCGGTACGCGCGTGGCGCCCGGCGGGTACGCGGGCGGCGCGGCGCCGGCTTCGGTCGCGGGCGGGACGGCGGTCTGCGCGGTCAGCAGGCTCTCGGATCTGTCCATGCCGGCAAGCCTCGGAGAGCGCGCTGACCCGCCCCCGTGAGCGGCCTATGCGTCGGCTGTGGATCCCGGCAGCCGGACGGAGAACGCGGTGCGGCCGGGGCGACTGTCGACCTCGACCCGCCCGTGGTGGGCCTCCACCACGGCGGCGACGATGGCCAGGCCCAGCCCGGTGCTGCCGTGGGCGCGGGAGCGGGAGCCGTCGCCGCGGGCGAACCGCTCGAAGACCTCCGGTTGCAGCTCCTGCGGGATGCCCGGTCCGTCGTCGACCACGCGCAGCTCCACCCCGTCCGGGACCGGGGCGAGGCGGGTGGTGACGGTGGTGCCGGGCGGGGTGTGCACCCGGGCGTTGGCGAGCAGGTTCGCCAGCACCTGGTGCAGCCGGTGGGCGTCGCCGGTGACGGTCAACGGCTCGTCGGGCAGGTCGAGCTGCCACCGGTGCTCGGGGCCGGCCACGTGCGCGTCGCTGACCGCGTTCACCGCCATGGCGGTGAGGTCGACCGGCTCGGCGCCGAGCGGGCGGCCCGAGTCCAGCCGGGCGAGCAGCAGCAGGTCGTCGACGAGGCTGGTCATCCGGGTGCTCTCCGACTCGACCCGGCGCAACGCGTGCGCCACGTCGGGCGGCACCTCCTGCCGTCCGCGTCGGGCCACCTCGGCGTAGCCCCGGATGGCGGCGAGCGGCGTGCGCAGCTCGTGGCTGGCGTCGGCGACGAACTGGCGTACCCGCGTCTCGCTGGCCTGCCGGGCGGCGAGCGCGGCGGCGACGTGGCCGAGCATCCGGTTGAGGGCGCCGCCCACCTGCCCGACCTCGGTGCGGGGGTCGGTGTCGGCGGCCGGCACCCGCACCGACAGGGCCACCTCGCCCCGGTCCAGCGGCAGTTCGGTGACCCGGGCGGCGGTGGCGGCGACGCGGTTCAGCGGGCGCAGCGTGCCCCGGACGATGAGCGCGCCGAGGCCGCCGGCGATGACCAGCCCGGCGCCGATCACCCCGGCCTGCGCCACCACCATCCACATGACGGTGTCCCGGACCTGGGCCAGCGGGATGGCCAGGACCAGCACGTCGCCGTCGCCGCGCGGGGAGTTCACCGCGATCGCCCGGTAGTCCCCCCGGTCACCCACGTCGACGGTGCGGGGACGGGCGGCGGGTCGCAGCGGGGCGAGCGCGGCCAGGTCGGCGGCGGACACCGCCTCGGCGCCGCCGCTCTCGAGCCGGACCTGCCCGGCGGGGTCGCCGGACGCCGGCACCCGCACCGCGATCGAGCCCGGCGGGAAACCACCCGGCGGCGGCGGCGCCCCCTCCGGGCCGAACGGCAGCCGGCGTCCGGACGGGTCCGACCGGTACGGGTCGGGGCGGCCGACCCAGCGTTCCAGGTCGTCCGGCCGGCGGTCGCCGAAGGTGAGCTGGTTGTCGATCTGGCCGACCAGGAAGTGCCGCAGGGCGACCGTGGTCAGGCCGCCGATGCCGACGCTGACCAGGGCCAGCAGCGCCACCACCGAGAGCACCAGCCGCCGGCGCAGCGACCAGCCGGCCAGCCGCCGGCGCAGCCGTCCGCCCCGGTCACTCCGCGGGTCTGAGGACATAGCCGGCCCCGCGCAACGTGTGGATCATGGGTGCCCGGCCGGCGTCGATCTTCTTGCGCAGGTACGAGATGTACAGCTCGACCACGTTGGCCTGGCCGCCGAAGTCGTAGTTCCAGACCCGGTCGAGGATCTGCGCCTTGCTGAGCACCCGGCGCGGGTTACGCATCAGGTAGCGCAGCAGCTCGAACTCGGTCGCGGTGAGCGTGATCAGGTCGTCGCCCCGGCGCACCTCGTGGCTGTCCTCGTCGAGGCTGAGGTCGCCGACGGTGAGCACCGCCTCCTCCCGGGCGGCGACCGCGAACCCGGTGCGGCGCAGCAGGGCGCGCAGCCGGGCGATCACCTCCTCCAGGCTGAACGGCTTGGTCACGTAGTCGTCGCCGCCGACGGTGAGCCCGGCGATCCGCTCCTCCACCGCGTCGCGGGCGGTCAGGAAGAGCACCGGCACGCTGGGCGACTGCTCGCGCAGCCGGCGCAGCACCTGGAAGCCGTCGAGGTCGGGCAGCATCACGTCGAGCACCACGGCGTCCGGCCGGAACTGCCGGGCCGCGGTGACCGCCGCCATCCCGCTGCCGGCGGTGGTGACCTGCCAGCCCTCGTAGCGCAGGGCCATGGAGAGCAGGTCGGTGAGGGTCGGCTCGTCGTCGACCACCAGCACCCGCACCGGCTCGCCGTCCGGTCGGCGCAGCTCGATCCGACCCTGGGCGGCCTGCCCGTTCATGACCATGCTCCCCATCGTGGGCGCACCCGCTGTACCGGGGCTGTCCCGATCCTGTGTACCAGCTGTGCGGGGCGCGCGGGGGGAACCGGGCGGAACGGTCGGGCCTTCCCCGGCAGGCTACCCGGTGGTAACTTGCCGGCATGTCCATCGACGGTCGTCCCGCCGGCCCGCTGGCCGGCAAGGTGGTGCTGGTGACCGGCGCGGCCCGGGGCATCGGCGAGCACACCGCCCGGCTCGCCGCCGCCCGGGGCGCCCGGCTGTCCCTGGTCGGGCTGGAGCCGGACCGGCTGGCCGCGCTCGCCGCCGAGCTGGGGCCCGGACACGTCTGGTTCGCCGCCGACGTCACCGACCAGGCGGCGCTCACCGAGGCGGTCGACGGCACGGTGGCCGCGCTCGGCGGGATCGACGCGGTGGTGGCCAACGCGGGCGTCGCCAACCGGGGCACGATCGCGGTCGGCGACGTCGAGGCGCTGGTGCGTACCGTCGAGGTGAACCTGGTCGGCGTCATGCGGACGGCGGCGGCGACCGTGCCGGCGCTGATCGACCGCGGCGGCTACCTGCTGATCGTCTCCTCGGCCGCGGCGTTCGCCGCGCTTCCCGGCATGGCCGCCTACTGCGCCTCCAAGGCCGGCGTCGAGCACTTCGGCACCGCGATCCGGCTGGAGCTGGCGCACCGCGGCGTGGCGGTCGGCACGGCCCACCCGTCCTGGGTGGACACCGACCTGGTCCGGGAGGCACGGGCGGACCTGCCGGCGTTCGAGAGCGCGCTGGCGAAACTGCCCTGGCCGATGCGGCGGACCACCACGGTCGCCGAGTGCGCCGAGGCGTTCGTCCGGGCGATCGAACGACGCCGCCGCCGGGTGTACGTGCCACGCGCCGTGGGCGCCGTGCAGGCGGTGCGGTCGCTGCTGGTCAGCCCGCTGGCCGACCGACTGGTCGGGCGGACCGCACGGGTCACCGTCCCGCTGATCGAGGAGCAGACCCGGGCTCTGGGCCGGGGTTTCGGCGCGAGCACGCCGGAGGCCGGCCGGTGAGCGCGCCGGTGGAGGTGGTGTTCGAGCGGCGCGGCGCCGGGCCGGCGCTGGTGCTGCTGCACGGCATCGGTCACCACTGGGGCGCCTGGCTGCCGGTGCTGGACCGTCTCGCCGAGACGCACGACGTGATCGCCGTCGACCTGCCCGGCTTCGGTCGCTCCCCGGTGCCGACCACCGGCCTGCCCGCCGACATGCCCGGGCTGGTCGCCGGGATGGTCGAGCTGTTCGCCGCGCTCGGCCTGGAGCGACCGCACGTGGCCGGCAACAGCCTCGGCGGGGCGATCGCCCTGGAACTGGCCGCCGCCGGCGCGGTCTCGTCGGCCACCGCGCTGTCGCCGGCCGGCTTCTGCACCCCGCGCGAGCTGCGGTGGGCCCTCACCGTGCTCACCCTGCACCGCAACGCGGCGCGGCTGCCCGAACCGGTGCTGCGCCACCTGTTCGCCGCGCCGGCGCTGCGCGCGCTGGCGATGGGCATGATCCTGGCCCGGCCGAACCGGATGGCGCTGGACGTGGCGCTGGCCGACGCCCGCGCGCTGCGGCAGGCGCGGGCGTTCCGCGCCGTGGCCCGCGCGGGCCGGGGGTACGCGTTCGCCGGCGCGCCCACCGTGCCGGTGACGGTGGCCTGGGGCACCCGGGACCGGATCCTGCCCTACCGCCAGGCGGCGCTGGCCCGCACCCGGCTGCCCGCCGCCCGGCACCTGGACCTGCCCGGCTGCGGGCACGTGCCGATGCACGACGACCCGGACCTGGTCACCTCGGTCATCCTCGACACGACCGGCGTCCGCCCGGCCTGAGCGTCACTCGGTCGCGCCGAACGGGTCGGTGCGCACGTAGCGCATCGTCCAGCCCTCCGGGCCGGCCCGGTTGCCGCGCTCGTAGAGATGGTCGGCCACGCCGTCGGCCGGTCGGTCCGGGTGGCGCAGGATCCACCGGGGCGGCGGCGTGCCGTCCGGCTCCGCGGGCAGGTCCCGGACCAGGTCGTCGGCCGGGCCGCCGACGAACCGTACGCGCACCGAAGCCACCGTCACTCTCCGTTCCGCTGTCGACACCCTCGCCGCGAAGCTACCCCGGTCGGACCGGAACCCCCGGCGGTTTGCACAGGTCGGGGCCCGGGTAGCGGGACCGGAGGGGACCGGACGAGGCAGGGAGTGGTCGATGAGGACGCTGGGCGGGCGGTACGAGCTCGAACAGCGGGCCGGCCTGGGTGGCATGTCGGAGGTCTGGCGGGCACACGATCGTGTGCTCGATCGGACCGTCGCGGTGAAGCTGATCTCGCCCGGCCTGGACGGGGACGTCGGCGCGGTGCAGCGGATCCGGTCCGAGGCCCGCTCGGCGGCGCGGCTGGTGCATCCGAACGTCGCCAGCGTGCACGACTTCGGCACCGCCGAGCTGCCGGACGGGCGGCCGGTGCCGTACATCGTGATGGAGCTGGCCGAGGGCGAGACGCTCGCCGCCCACCTGCGCAACGGCCCGTTGGACTGGCGGATCGCGGTGCGGGTCTGCGCCGAGGTGTGCGCGGCGCTCGCCGCCGCGCACGGGCACGGCATCGTGCACCGCGACGTGAAGCCGGCGAACGTGATCCTCACCCCGTTCGGGGTGAAGGTGCTCGACTTCGGCATCGCCACCCCGGCCGGCGCGCCCGACCACACCCCGGAGGGGGTCGTCGTGGGCACCCCGGCGTACCTGGCTCCGGAGCAGCTCGACCGGCAGCCGGCCACCCCGGCCGCCGACATGTACGCGCTGGGCGTGCTGCTCTACTACTGCCTGACCGGTCGGCTGCCCTACGACGCCGGAAGCACCACGCAGCTGCTCGGCTCGCGGCGGCGACGGCGGCCACCGCAGCCGCTGCCGGAGATCCCGGGCCTGCCGCCGGAGGTGGCGGAGCTGTGCCGCAGCTGCCTCGACGCGGACCCGGCCGCCCGGCCGACCAGCGCGATGGCCGCCCTGCTGCTGGCCGAGGCGGTGGACGCCCGGGTCTACGTGCCGATGACCGTGACGCTGCCGAGGCAGCGTGCCGCGCAGGTGTCGCCGTGGAACAGCCGGGCGGCCGCCGAGGCGACCGAGGCGATGGCCGTCGACGCGGCCACGAGTGGTCGGGTGGGCTGAGCGTACTGCCGGCACGGGCCCGGTTTCGCCGGTCGGGGGCCGGGAACCCGGGCCGATGAGTGACGGGAGGAACGCGATGCCGGATCCGAGTTCCTGGCTGGCCGAGACGGCCACGGCGACCGCGGCGGGCGGTCACGTACGCACCGACGACGGCGGTCTCTCCTCCGCCCTGGCGTCCCCGCTGGCGCCGCACTGCACCGGCCTGACGCCGGAACAGCTCCTGGCCGCCGCGTTCGCCTCCTGCCTGCACCACGCCGCGGTGGAGGCGGCCGGTGAGATCACCGACGAGGCGCACACCGTGCAGGTGACCGCCGAGGCGAAGCTGGGGCGGGACGACGACGGGCGCTACCGGGCCGACGTGCACGCCGAGATCTCCTCGGCGGGGCTGACCCGGGAGCAGCTGGCCGACCTGGTCGCGCACGCCGATCGGCTCTGGCCGTTCTCCAGTGGCGACCCGAGCCGGCACCGGCTCACGGTCACGTCGGCGGAGAACGGCCGGCACTGACCGGTCACCAGCGGAAGCCGGCGGTCACCGCGCGGTGGTCGCTGTCCGGGGTGCGTACCACCCCGGCCGTGGTCGGGGTGAGCCCACGGTAGAGGACGTGGTCCGGGCGGGTCATCGGCAGCTCCGCCGGCCAGGTGAAACCGAAACCCTGCCCGGCCTCGGCCTGCGCGTCGCCGAGCAACCGGGTCAGCGGGTCGAAGACCCGGTCGGTGGTGGCGGTGTTCAGGTCGCCGAGCACGACCAGCCGGTCGGCCGGGTCGGCGCGGACGGTGGCGGCCAGCGCGGCCACCGTCTCGTCGCGGGTGGCGGTGTGCCCGGCCCGGGCCGAGCCCAGGTGCACGACGTACACCACGAGGTCCCCCTGCGGGGCGGCCACCACGGCGCGCAACGCCCGGTCCCAGCCCAGCCCGGTGTCCACGCCGTGGGCCTCCCGGATCGGCCAGCGGCTCCACAACGCGACCGTGGACACGGCCGCCCGGTGCGGGTACCGCTCGGCCAGGACCGAGGCCACCCGCTCACCGTCGGCGACCTCCTGCAGGCCGATCAGGTCCGGCGCCGCACCGGCCAGCGCGCCGGCGGTGGCCGCCGGGTCGGGATTGCCGGCGCGCAGGTTCTGGCTGGCCACCCGCACCGCCGCACCGTCGGCCTCGGCCGTCGGGGGCAGCCACGCCCGCCCGTAGAGCCCGGCCCAGACCACCGCCGGCAGCAGGACCGCGAGCAGCGCCCGGCGGGAGCGGCGCAACAGCGCCGCGAGCGCGAGCAGGGGTACGCCGAGGCCGAGCAGCGGGGTGGCGCTGTCGACCAGGCTGCCCAGGCCGTTGACGTTGGGCACGGCGCGGTGCCCCACGAGGAGCAGCGCGAGCAGCACGGCGCAGGCCACGAGGACGAGCCCTCGCCGGCCCCGACTGCCGGCGGGCTCGCCCGCGGCCCGCTCGTCGACCATCTGCTCCGTCACCGTCCGGATCGTATCGAGCGCCCGCCTGGGCGGTGCGGCCGATCGCGGTACTCGTCGGCGCGGTCCGGCCTCGGTGGATCGGCGTTCAGCCGGGGCCGGGTGACCGGCCCGCCGTGGGCCGAACGGTGGACGGCCGCGGCTGGGGTGGGGCGGAGGACCGTGCGCCCGATTCCTCCTCGCGAAACCGACATGAGCGATCTTTCGGAGACACGAGGTCTGGACCTTTCATGATCGTCCGACGGCAATGCCGGGGCGGATCATGGCAAATTGTGGCGCATGCCACCAACCGGCCCGATGGCAAGCGACCCGAAGCTTTCTAGCCTCGGCGGGTGCACCCCGACCACCCCGATCATCAACAGCTGCCCGCGCCGCGCCCGGTTCGCCGAACGATCGACCCGGCATCAGCCGAACGGCGGGTGGGGCGGCACCGCGCCCCCGAGCCGGCCCGGCGCGCCCCGACCCGGTCCGTGCCCGGCCGGATCGCGGTGGCCACCGGCGTGACCTGCTGCCTCGGGCTGATCGGCGTGGCCGGCGTCGGCGAGACCGGCCGGCCCCACGTGGAGGTACGCGAGGCGCTCGCCGACCGGGCCGCCACCGAGCAGCGGGCCTCGCGTGACTTCACCCGCGCCGTACCGCCGGTCGCCGCAGCCGTGCCGCCGACGCCCTCCGCCTCGCCCAGCCCGACGCCGACGCGGAAGAAGGCCCCGAAGAAGGTGGTCCGCCCCAAGCACCCCCGCCCGGTCGCCGGGCTGGACCAGCGACAGATGGACAACGCGAAGGCGATCGTGGACGTCGGGCGAGAGATGAGGCTGCCCCGCCGCGCGCTGGTGGTGGCGGTGGCCACCGCGATGCAGGAGAGCGACCTCTACAACCTGGCCAGCGACGTACTGCCGGAATCCTTCGACTACCCCCACCAGGGCAGCGGCTCCGACCACGACTCGATCGGGCTGTTCCAGCAGCGGCCGAGCAGCGGCTGGGGCACCGTCGCCGAGATCATGCGACCCGCGTACGCCGCCCGGGCCTTCTTCACCGCCCTGGCCGAGGTCCCCGGCTGGGAGGAGATGAGCGTGACCGCCGCGGCCCAGGCCGTGCAGGTCTCCGCCTTCCCCGACGCGTACGCCAAGCACGAGCAGCGGGCCGCCACGGTGGTGGCGGCGCTGGTCTGAGCGTCGACACCCGGCGTCAGGCGGGGGACCGCCCGGGCACGCCGGCGGCGGCGGTGGGGGTGTCGGCGGGGACCCGGTCACCGGTGAGGATCTCCTCGATCCGCGCCGCACGGCGGCGGCGGGCCAGCAGCGCGGCCTCGAACTCGCGGCGCGCCCGCACGGCCTCGGCGTACGCCTCCTCCCGCACCCGGCGGGCCTCCTGGCGGGCGTCCTCCAGCTCGGCGCGGGCGCGGGCCAGCAGGTCGGCGGCCTCCCGCTCGACGGCGGTCGGGCCGGGCGTCGCCGCGCCGTCGGGCACGGTCCGCCGCCGGAGGAACTCACCGAGGTGCAGCGCGTCCAGCCGGATCTGGTCCCACTCCCGGCCGACCCCGGCGACACCCTCCGTGCGGGCCGCCAGTCGCCCCAGCCGCAGGGCCAGCTCGTCCAGGCAGGCGTCCACCTGGCGTCGGTCGTAGCCGCTCTCCACCACCGAGAACCTCATCTGTCGCCCCCCGGGCAGCCGCCGTGCGTCCCACCTGCACGATCCTGCGCCGCGGGCGAGCCCGGAGGCGGTTCGCGGAAAATGTTCAGCATCCGGACGCCCGGACTTCGCGGCCGCTACTGGTGCTTGGGGAGCACGACCACCCGGCCGAAGAACTCGTCGATCCGGCGCACCACGTCGTTGAAGTCGTCCAGGTCGATCGGCTTCGTCACGTACGCGTTGGCCTGGAGGGTGTAGCTGCTGACCACGTCGGTGTCGGCGTTGGAGGTGGTCAGCACCACGATCGGGATGGTCCGCAGGTTCTCGTCCCGCTTGACCTCGCCGAGCACCTGCCGCCCGTCCATCCGGGGCATGTTCAGGTCGAGCAGGATGACGTCCGGCCGCTGCGCCTCGACGTGGCGGCCCTCGCACCGGAGGAACTCCATCGCCTCCTGACCGTCCGCGACCACGTCGATGACCTTCTCGACGTCGGACTCCTCCAGCGCCTCCTCGATCATCAGGACGTCGCCCGGGTCGTCGTCGACCACCAGGATGCGGACGGGATTCGGGCGGGGCTGACCCATGGCGCTACCTGCTTCGTCTCGGGGAGGGGGCCGACCGCGGGGCCGGCCGCTGGCGGGGAAATCTATCCGATCAGGAGCCGGCCGACGCCGTCGGGTCGGCGGGCTCGAGGTCGTGGCGCAGCACCTCGGCCACGCCGGTCACCTGGAGCACCCGGGCCACCCGGCCGGAGGCCCCGGTGAGGCGCAGCCAGCCGCCGTCGGCGGCGACGAGGTTGTCCCCCCGGACGAAGGCGGCGATGCCGGTCGAGTCGCAGAACGTCAGCTCGCTGAGGTCCACCAGCAGTTCACGACGGCCCTCGGCGACCAACCGGTCGATCGCGGTGTTCAGCTCCGGGGCCGTGCTCAGGTCGAGCTCACCGGCGAGCCGGAGGCGAGTGCCGCCCTCGTCCCGCTGGGCGTACGTGACGGTGAACGTCACCGTGGCCCCTCTCGCTCCTACCGCAGGCGAACCCTTGCAGTGCAGCAAGTATACGGGTGACGCGGCCGCGCGCCGATCAGCGCCCCGCGCCCGTGGTCGAGAGCCCGCCGACCAGGGCGCGCCCCCGCTCCAGGAAGCCGGCCGCCCGGGGGAAGTCGCGCAGCTCGTGTCCATAGTGGTCCAGGGTGAGACCCACGGCGGCGGCGGGCACGCCCCGGCTGACCAGGATCGTCACCAGCCACTCGACGAACTCGCCGAACAGGGTGCCGTCGTCGACGTAGAGCGCGGCGGCCAGGAAGTCGACGATGTAACCGAGGTCCCCGACGGTGGAGTCGAGCTGCGCCGGCGTGTAGTCGGCCACCGCCGGCACCCGCTCCCGCAGGTCGGCCAGGGCGCTGTCGATCAGCTCACCGCGCCGCTTGACCAGGCTGGCGTACTCGTCGTCGGCGAGGTGGTCCAGCCGTGCGGCCGGCACCGCCCGCAGCGCCCGGTCGTCGGCGACCAGGTCGGCGGCGGCCGGGGCGTCCGGCGCCCAGGCCACGCCGAGCGACCGGGCCCAGCGACCGTCCGCGCCGAAGCCGCGACCGCCCACCACCACCGGCACGTCGGCGCGACGGCACGCCTCGATCATCCGGTGGGCGTGCGGCAGCCGCATCGGCAGCGCGCAGGCCAGAGCCACCGCCTCGGCGTCGTACCGGTGCAGGTAGGAGACCAGATGTGCGGCCGGCACGCTGGCCCCGAGGAACACCACCTGCCAGCCGCGCAACCGCAGCACCTCGGCCACCAACCGGGCCGGCAGCGCGTGCCACTCACCGTCCATGCAGGCCATCACGATCCGGCCGCGGGTCGGGCGGGGATCGGCGTACGCGGCCACCGCGGCCACCACCCGCTCGCTGATGTGGGTGGCGGCGTGCTCCTGGGCGACGCTCCACTCGTTGCGCGCCCAGCGCTCCCCCACCTCGGCCTGGGCCGGGGCCACCAGATCGAGCAACACCCGCTCGGCCGGCACACCCGCCTCGAGCAGGCCCCGGGCCACCGCCACGGCGGCCTGCTCGTCGGCCTCGGCCAGGCACTCCAGATAGCCGGGAAAGGCCTGCGCCGGGTCGGCGGCGGTCGTCGCGGTCACGCGGAGGGCTCCCTCGCTCGGTCGGCTTCGGTCGGACCCGGCACCGAGTGCAGGTGGCGGGACGCGCGGCCGGTCGGACCGGTCGCCCGCAGCGCGAGCACCGCGATGTCGTCGTGATCGCCGTGGGCCAGCCAGTCGCAGGTCACCTGCTCGACCCGCTCGGCCAGCGCCGGCGCGGGCATCCGGTGGCATCCGGTCACCGCGTGGACCAGCCGCTCGGCGCCGAACTGGTCGTCACCGCGTCGCCCGCCCCGCGCCTCGGTCACCCCGTCGCTGTAGAGCAGGCAGGTCTCGCCGGGCGCCAGGTGCACGGTGACCTCGCCGATCCGCGGGTCCGGCACCACGCCGATCAGCATGCCGCTCAACGGCACCACCTCGACCTCGCCGGACTCCCGCAGCACCAGCGGCGGCAGGTGCCCGCCGCCGGCCAACGTCAGGGTCAGGCCGCCGTCGCGGTGCGGGCGGGCCACACCGAGCACCATGGTGGCGAAACGGCCCTGCCCGTGGGCCTGGGTGGTCTCCAACAACGCGTCGTTGAGCAGCTTCAGCAATCGACCCGGCTGCGTCTCGACCCGGTGCAACGCCTGCAGGCACTGGCGGAGCTGGCCGGTGAACACCGCCGCCTCCACCCCCTTGCCGGACACGTCGCCGAGGAAGAAGACCGAGCCGCCGTCGGCCAGCCGGTGCGAGCCGTAGAAGTCCCCGCCGATGCGCAGACCGGCCTGCGCCGGCCGGTAGGCGGTGCCCCACTGCACGCCGGCGGCCGCCGCCGGCTCGACCGGCAGCAGGCTGGCCTGCAACGTGTCGGCGACCTCGGCCTGGTCGCGGTAGAGCATGGCCGTGGTCAGCGCCGCGCCGGCCCGGGCCGCGAACGCGCGCACCAGGTCGACGTCGGCGTCGTCGTACCAGCGGCTGGCCCGGCGGGCCACCAGCAGGACACCGGCCGGAGCCTCCCGACCCGGCAGGGGCACCACCCGCGCACTGGCGCCGGGCACGTCGAGGCCGGGCAGCCAACCCGCCTCGGCGGCCTGCTCGACCAGCCAGTCCAGCGCGTGCGGCTCGGTGCCGGCGAGACCGGCCTCGATCGCCGCGGGCAGGGCCGGCGCCGGCAGCACGCCGCTGTCCACCGCGGGGGTGGCTTCCTCGTCGACGCGCGCCGCTCGCCACCAGCGGGCCCGACCGGACCGGGGCGCCAGCACCAGCACCGCCGCGTCGGCCAGCGTCGGCACGGCCAGTCGCACCACGGCGGCCGCGGCGCGGTCGGGGTGCAGCGGGTTGCCGAGCTTCTCGCCGACCACGGCGAGGAACGACGAACGGGCCCGCTCGGCGAGCAACGCGTCGGCCCGGCTGACGCTCTCGGTGACGTCCTCGACGTACCAGCAACGCCGGGCGTGGGAGAGCGCGACGGGACGCAGTCGCAGCCGACGCCCGTGGTGGGTGATCTCGGCGGGGACGTCGCCGCCCAGCGCCGCCACGCCGGTGGCGGCCAGCACCTCGCCGGGCACGACCTCGGGGACGAGGCGCTCCGCGACCGGGCTGACGTGCCGGACCACCCCGTCGGCGGCACAGACGACGAGGCCCTCGCGGAAGTGTTCCACCACCTCGGACCAGTCCGGGACGGTGAGGCCACGGTCGGGCGACAGCGGCGGCAGGGCGGCCGTGTCCGGAGCGGCGGCGGACCACGCCGGGGGCCGTGCGGCACTCGACGTGGAGATCCGTCCGTCGCCCGGGTCGGAACCCCTGACGTCGGCAGCAGTCACCAGCTGAGCCCCACTCTCCTCGTCGACACCCGCGGGACACGGAAACGGGTCCCTGTGGTCAAATCTCCTCGCCCCACCCTACGCCGGTATGCCGGAACCGCCACCTGACGCCGTGGCCCCGGCCGGGCGGACGCGGCGCCGAGCGGGCCGGTTGCGGGGTTGTTACGATCCGAATGTTTCTGCCCGACCGGCAGCCTGCGGAAAGGCGTGATGTGGTTCCTCACCGGAGAAAGCCCGAGGCGACACCGCTGAGCATCTCCGTGGACCGTTCCGACCCGTCCGTCCCGGTCGTCCGCGTCGGCGGTGACCTGGCGTACGCCAGCGCGGCACCGCTGCGGGCCGAGGTCGACCGGCTGCTCGCCGAGCGTCCCCGGGCCCTCGTGCTGGACTTCGGCGACCTGCTCTTCCTGGACAGCACCGGCCTCTCCGTGATCGTGCACGCCTGGCGCGAGGGGCAGCACGCGGGCACCACCATCGAACTGCGCGCGGTCCCCCGCTTCCTGGCGACGATCCTCGACATGACCGGGGTCACCGGCCTGCTGCAACGCCCGCCGGCCGACGGCCGTCCGGGGCAGCCGGCGTCCGGCTCGACCGCCTCGGCGTGACCCCGCGGGTTTCCCGCCCACCCCGAACTGGGAACATGGAGCCGTGCCCGCTCAGCTGTTGACCATCGAGGTGGACCGGCTCGACGCCGGGACCGCCCGGCTGCGGCTCGCCGGCGAGCTGGACTTCGACACCGCGCCCGAGCTCGTCGAGGCCGCCGCCGAGCTGCGCCGCGACGGCCACCAGGAGCTGGAGCTCGACTTCGCCGGCGTGGTGCTGTGCGACTCCTCCGGCCTGAGCGCGCTGGTGGTAATCCACCGAGCCGGCACCGGCGCGGTCCGCCTGCTCCACGTGAACCCACAGGTCCGGCAGCTGCTGGACCGCACCGGCCTGGCCGAGCTGCTGGCCGCTCCGCCCCGCGCGGTGATCCGCGACGCCCGCGAGGCGGGCTGAGCGCGACCGGTCCGGCGGGGAGGGGTGGCCCCCGACCCTGGGACCAGGGGCCGGGGGCCGGGAGGATGGCTCAGGCGGCGGGCGTGGCCTGCAGGCGCGGCCCGCTCTCGCGTGACTCCCCCATGACCGGGGGCTCGACGTCCTCCGGCGCACCGGAATCGGGCGTCTGGAACAGGTAACGGACGAAGTCCCCGGCCTCGTCGTCGTCCGCGCCGGGCCACTGCCCGACGCAGTCGACGCCGACCACCTCGCGGCCGCTGCCGTCGTTGCTCTCCAGCAGGGCCCAGAGGGTCACCGGGTAGCACCGGGTCAGGTCCGGGCCGATCCGCCAGCGGGCGTACCAGCCGGGACGAGCGGGGACGATCTCCACGATCCGCTTCATGACGACCTGCCCTTCCGCGTGCGTCGGAAGTTGTCCGGTCCACAGCGATCGTGCGGCAGCACCGGGTGAGCGCTCCTCACCCGCAGCGAGTGAAGCGGCCCGGCGGTCGGCGCCCGTTAGCTTCCCGGCAGCGCCGGGAAGGCCACCGGCGCAAGCGCAACCGACCAGGAACGAGGTGCGACGATGCGCAAGCAGATGGAGGGCGACAACCAGCGCCGTCGGGCCCTGGCCCGACAGGCCCGGGAACAGGGCCGCAGCGCGAGCCAGACCGGCGCCAGCCTGAGCGCGTCCAAGCAGGTCACCTCGCTGGACCAGCACGAGCGGTCCGGCCCGCCGCCGGCCGGCCGGCACAAGCCGGACAGCACGCGCGGCGGACCCGCGCCGCCGCCGGTCGGGGTGGCGGAACGTCCCCGCCCGCTGCCGGACCCGCAGCCGCCACGAGCGCCGTCGCTCGGGTACCGGGATCTCGTCGACGACGTGAGCCGCCGGGCCGGGGTGGACTTCACCGAGGCGAAGATCGCCGCCGAGGCCACCGTGCTCGCGCTGGCGTGGGCGCTCGGCGAGGCCGAACGGGAGCGGTTGCTCGCGGCGGTGCCGGTGAAGCTGCACGACGTGGTGCCGGTGGACGGCATCGAGCGGCGCCAGGACCTGCCGGGCTTTCTGGCCGAGGTGGGGCGGCGCAGCCGGCTCACCCCGGAGCAGGCGCGGTACCAGGCGGAGGCGACCCTGGCCGCGATCTGCGACGCCGATGCCGAGCTGGTCGAGTCGCTGCGCGTACCGGACGGGTTGCGTGACCTGCTCGCGCCGGCCGACTACGGCGGCGGCCTGGTGGGGGCGTCGTCCGCCACCGCCCCGCTGACCGAGCCGGAGCTGCGGGACGCGCTCGCCTCGCTGCCCTACTGGTCCAGCGACCAGCGGTCCCTGGTCCGCACGATCGAGTTGCCCGGTGGCAACCTGGACCGGGTCCTCGACCGGCTGGACCAGCTCAAGGTCGAGGTCGGGCGTGGTCCGCAGATCGGCCGGCCCGACCCGGACAGCGCCGTGCTCACGGTCCGGACCCAGCAGGTCGACGGCGTCACGGCCGCGGACGTGGACCTGGCCCACCGGGTCGACGACGCGGTCGACGAGGCCGGCGCCGGGATGGCCGCCGGCTGAGGTGCGAGGAGGGGCCCCCGCCACCACCGGTGGCGGCGGGGGCCCCGCTGGGCACCCGTCCGCCCGGGCCGGGCCGCCGCCCGGTACCGTGTCCCGCCGTGGAACGCGAGGCCGAGACCCTGGAGATCGTCGTGGACCCGGCCCGGCCCACCGGCCGTACGCTGCTCGCCGACGGGGTCGAGCAGTCCTACGTGGATGTGGCGGACGCGCGGCACCTGCACTTCGAGTACGTGCGGCGGATCGCCGCCGTGATCGACCTGGCCGCACCGTCCGGTCAGCCGCTTCGCGTCCTGCACCTGGGCGGCGGCGCGCTCACGCTGCCGCGCTGGCTGGCCGCCACCCGCCCGGGCTCGCCGCAGCGGGTGGTCGAGCGCGATCCCGGCGTGGTCGACCTGGTCCGCCGGAAGCTGCCCCGGGTGCCACCGGAGGTGGTCGTCGCGCTCGGCGACGCCCGGGACGCGGTCGGCGACGCGCCCGCCGGGGCGTACGACGTGGTGGTGGCCGACGTCTACCGGGCCGCGGTCATGCCGCCGCACGTGGCGGCCGTCGAGTTCGTCGCCGAGGTGGCCCGGGTGCTCCGCCCGGACGGCCTCTACCTGGTGAACCTGACCGACCTGCCGCCGCTGGCGCACACCCGGGCGCAGGTGGCCACGCTGCGCGCGGTCTTCGCCGACGTGTGCCTGCTCACCGACCGGCGGATGCTGCGGGGCCGCCGCTACGGCAACGTGGTGCTGGCCGGCGCGCTGCGCCCGGACCGGCTGCCGGTGCGCCGCCTCGCCGCCCGGGTCGCCGGCGACCCGGTGCCGGGGACGATGCTGCACGGGGCGGCGCTGGACGCGTTCGCCGACGGCGCGCTGCCGGTCACCGACGCCCACCCGCGCTGAGCGGGGGTTTTCGCACCGGCACGGCGGGTAGCCGCGCCGGATGAGCGCCGCCGACGACCGCTCCACCGCCCGCCGGACGCTGATCGTGATCGGCCTGGTGCTCGCCACCGTGGTCGGGCTGGGACTGGTCTGGGCCACCCGTCGGGTGCTCGTCTGGGGTCTGGTCGCGGCGTTCCTCGCGGTCGCGCTCAAGCCGCTGGTGGATCGACTCCAGCGCCGGGTACGCCGCCGCGCCGTGGCCACGCTGCTCGTGTTCCTGGCCACGTTCGTGCTGCTCGCCACGCTGGGCACGCTGATCGTGGTGCCGCTGGTGGACGAGGTGGGCCGGTTCGCCGACCGGGCGCCGGACCTGGTGCGCGAGGCCCAGGCCGGGCGGGGGCCGGTCGGCCGGCTGCTGGAGCGTCTCCACCTGCTCCGGTACGCCGAACCGGAGCAGCTGCGCCGCTACGGCGACCGGCTCGGCGAGCCGACCGTCGGCCTGGTCCGGGGCGTCGCCCAGGCCGTCGCCGCCGTGGTCACGGTCGTGGTGCTGGCGTACCTGATGGTGCTGGAGGCCCCGAAGATCGTGGCGGCGACGCTGCGCCTGGTCGGCGACGGAGCGGCGGAGCGGTTGCGCCGCATCGGCCGCGACACGTCCCGGATCGTCACCGGCTACCTGAGCGGCAACCTGCTGATCAGCGTGATCTGCGGGGGTCTGACCTTCGTCGTGCTCTTCCTCCTCGGCGTGCCGTTCGCCGCGGTGATCGCCCTGGTGGTCGCCGTGGTCGACCTGATCCCGCTGGTCGGTGCGACGCTGGGCGCGATCGTCGCGGCCGGCGCGGGGTTCCTGCACTCCCCCACCGCCGGCGTGGTCGTGCTGGTGTTCTTCGTGGTCTACCAGCAGGTGGAGAACCACCTGCTGCAACCGGTCATCATGGCCCGCGCGGTCCGGCTGAACCCGTTGACCGTGCTGGTCAGCCTCCTGCTCGCCGCCGAGCTGGCCGGTCTGGTCGGGGCGCTGCTGGCGATTCCGGCGGCCGGTGTCGTCCAGGTGCTGCTGCGGGAGTTCGTTCCGGCCGGACGGCAGGCACTGCCCGTGCCGGCCGCCGGGGACGGCCCGGCCGGCGCACCGGGTCCCGGCACGCGGGACCGGCCGCCGGCCGGTGGGTGAGGCGGGGCGGTCAGCGCCGCCGGACCAGTTCGGGCGACTCGCTCTCCAGCGGCACCGCGTTGGCCGGCACCAGGCCGAGCTGCACGGCGGGCCGGGGCAGCGTCGCGTCGAGCGCCCAGTCCGCGGCGACCCGAGGACGGTTCCCCGGCATGGCCAGCAGGTGGTAGCCGCGGGTGACCGCCTTGGCCGGCAGCCCGGACAGCGGCACGTGCAGCGGGTTCGCGGCCGCGTCCTTGCCGCCCAGGTCCACCACCCAGCCCAGGTCGTGGTGCTTGTAGGACTTGCGGGCGCCCTGCCCGTACGAGGCGGCGATGTTGTGCGCGGCCAGCTTGCCCTGCCGCTGGGCGTGCTGCGCGGTCATCGCGCACACCTGCCCGGGCCGGGTCGGGTCGGGCACGGCGGCGGCGTCGCCGCAGGCGAACACCTCCGGGTAGCCGGGGACGTTGAGGTACTCGTCGACCACCAGCCGGCCCTTCTCGGTACGCAGGCCCAGCTCGGCCACGAACGGGTCGGGGCGTACGCCGACGCACCAGATGAGGCTGCAGGTCGGGACGTACTCGCCGTCGGTGAGCATCACCCCGTCCGGGGTGGCCTCGGCGACCGAGGTGCCCATCCGCACGTCCACGCCGCGCTTGCGCAGCACCCGGTCGGCGGTGACGGACATCCGCCGGTCCAGCTCGGGCAGCACGCGGGGGGCGACGTCCAGCAGCATCCAGCGCGGGCGGACCTTCAGGTGCGGGCGCTGGGCCAGCAGCCGGTCGGTGAACAGCTGTCCGTGCGCGGCGACCTCGGTGCCGGTGTAGCCGGCGCCGACCACGACGAACGTGGTGCGGGCGCGCTGCTCGGCCGGGTCGTCGGTCAGCTCGGCCAGCTCGACCTGCCGGACCACGTGGTCGTGCAGGTAGAGCGCCTCGGGCAGGCCGCGGAAGCCGTGCGCGTACTCGGTGACCCCGGGGATGGGCAGCAGCTTGTTGACGCTGCCCACGGAGAGGATCAGCCGGTCGTACGCGAGCTGGCCGTGGTCGCCCTCGGCGGAGCGGTAGCCGACCCAGCGGTTCTGCAGGTCCACCCGGTCGGCCTCGCCGACCACCACCCGGACGCCGTCGAGCGTGCCGGCAAGCGGCACGGAGATCCGGGTCGGCTCGACCACGCCGGCCGCGACCTCGGGCAGCAGCGGCAGGTAGAGGAAGTAGTCGGTCGTGTTCAGCAGGACGATCTCGGCCCGGTCGCGGGCCAGTCGGCGCAACGTCTTGGCCGCGTGGTACCCGGCGAACCCGGCCCCCACGATCACCACACGTGGTTTCGTCATGTCTGCTGCCGTTCCCGGGCAGACCTGCGACAAACGTGGCGATGATCCATCCACGAACAACGATATGGACAATTGTCGTGATCGGCGCGAGGATGCCCTGATGGGAAACCACCAGACCGCCGGGGGTCGACCCACGAGGTCGAGCCGGCGTACCTTCCTCACCGCCTCCGCCGCGGCCACCGCCGCCGCCGTCGCCACCCCGCTCACCGCCGCCCCGGCGGCCGCCGCCGGGGCGCCGCCCGGCCCGGGCCGTCCGACCCGGCCGCAGCGCCCGGACCGCGAGCTGACCGCGCTGCTGCGCGAGATCGACAGGCACCGGATCGAGGCCACCGTCCGCCGGCTCGCCGCGTTCGGCACCCGGCACACCCTCTCCAGCCAGACCGATCCGGTACGCGGCATCGGCGCCGCCCGCGACTGGATCCACGCCCAACTGTCCGGGTACGCCGCCGCCTCCGGCGGCCGGATGACCGTCGAACTCCAGTCCTACGTGCAGGAACCGGCGTCCCGGATCCCGACCGCGACCACGATCACCAACGTGGTGGCGACGCTGCGCGGCGACGTCACGCCGGAGCGGGTGTACGTGATCACCGGTCACTACGACTCCCGTGCCACGGATGTGATGGACGCGGTCAGCGACGCGCCGGGCGCCGACGACGACGCCTCCGGCGTGGCCGTGGTCATGGAGCTGGCCCGGGTGCTGGCCAGCCGGCGCAGCGAGGCCACCATCGTGCTGGCCGCCGTGGCCGGCGAGGAGCAGGGACTGTACGGCTCGGCGTACCTGGCCGGCCGGCTGAAGGCGGCGGGCGTGGACGTGCAGGGCATGTTCAGCAACGACATCGTGGGCAGCAGCACCGCCGACGACGGCACCCGCGACCCGCGTACGGTGCGGCTCTTCGCCGAGGGTGTGCCGACCGCCGAGACCCCGGCCGAGGCGAGCGTGCGGCAGTCCGTCGGCGGCGAGAACGACTCCCCGTCGCGGCAGCTGGCCCGGTTCGTCAGCGACGTGGCGGACAACGCCGCCACCGGGATGGGGATCCGGGTGGTCTACCGGCGGGACCGCTACCTGCGCGGCAGCGACCACATCTCGTTCCTGCGCGAGGGTTGGCCGGCCGGCCGGTTCACCGAGCCCGCCGAGGACTTCGCCCACCAGCACCAGGACGTCCGGGTGGTCGACGGCGTGCAGTACGGCGACCTGCCCGAGTTCTGCGACTTCGACTACATCACCCGGGTGGCCCGGGTGAACGCCGCGACGCTGTGGTCGCTGGCCCAGGCGCCGGGCACGCCGAAGGGCCTGGTCGTGGTGACCACGAACCTGACCAACGACACCACGCTGCGCTGGCAGCGCGGACCGGAGCCGGACCTGGCCGGCTACGAGGTGGTGTGGCGGGAGACCACCGCCGCCGAGTGGCAGAGGGTGCTGCCGGTCGGCGACGTCACCGAGATGACGGTGGACCTGTCCAAGGACAACGTGTTCTTCGGTGTGCGGGCGGTCGACCGGGCCGGCCACCGCAGCCCGGTGGCGTTCCCGAAGCCGGGCAGCTGACCCCGTGCCGCCGCCGGCGCCGGGTGGCTCAGTCCGGCGCCGGGGCGGTGATCGCCCAGCGTTCGTGGTCCCGCCAGGCGCCGTCGATGAACAGGTAGTCCGGGGAGAAGCCCTCCAGCCGGAAGCCCAGCCGGCGGGCCAGCCGCTTCGACGGCTCGTTGCCGGGCTGGATGTTGGCCTCCAGCCGGTGCAGTCCGAGCGGGCCGAACGCGTGGGCGATCACCAGCCGCACCCCGGCCGTGGCGTGGCCGGTGCCCGCGTACGGGCGGAAGGCGGCGTAGCCGAGGTAGCCGCCGCGCAGCGCGCCGAGCACGATGCCGCTGATGGTCGCGTACCCGGCGATCTCCCCGGTGGCCCGGTCGCAGAACAGGAACCCGTCGCTGCCCCGGCCCCTGATCTTGCGCAGGTACGCCGCGTACCGCTCGGCGTCGTCCGGCGCCGACAGCCACGGGTGGTGCAGGTCCTGGCTGCGCCGGGCGGCGGCGACGAACTCCGTCTCGTCACCGGGGCGGGGACGGCGGATCGCGACGCGCCCGTCGCTGCGCAGGTATCTCACGGTGCCCACTCTCGGCCACCGGCTCGCCCTCGCCTCGGGCGGGGTCGCCGGGCGCCTCGGATTCCCCTACCGTGGTCCGCGACGACGGGAGGTCGATCATGAGGACTGCTCCACTCGGCACGGTGCTGGTTCCCGCTTCGCCCCCGGGTCGCGCGGTGTCCTGACCCCGCCACCCTCAGCGCGAAGCGACAGGTGACCCGCCACGCGCGGGTCTCCCGCCCCGGCGTGCCCGCACGCCACCACATCGCTTCCGAGGGAGTTCCCCGTGTTTCCGGACCACCCGTCCGGGCGCCCCACCGCGCCCGGACCACGTAACCCTGCCCGGCGGCCGGCATGACCGGTACCGTGCCGGCCGGCCGACTCGGCCGCGACTTCCACCTGCTCTGGGCCGCCTCGGCGGTCTCCAACCTGGGCGACGGGATCACCCTGGTGGCCGCGCCGCTGCTGGTCGCCTCGATCGCCCCCGACCCCGCCGCCGTCGCCGCCGCGGCGCTCGCCCCACAACTGCCCTGGTTGCTGTTCGCGCTGGTCAGCGGCGCCGTCGTGGACCGCCTCGATCGGCGCCGGCTGATCGCCGTGGTGAACGCCGGTCGGGCCGCGATCCTGGGCGCGCTGGCCGCGGCGGTGCTCACCGGCACTGCCACGGTGCCGCTGATCTGCCTGGCCTTCTTCCTCACCGGCGTCGGGGAGACGCTCGTGGACACCGCCGCCGGCGCGCTGCTGCCGTCGGTCGTGTCGCCCGAGCGGCTGGAACAGGCGAACAGCCGGCTCTCCGCCACCTTCGTCGTCGGCAACCAGTTCCTGGCCAAGCCGCTCGGGGCGTACCTGTTCGTGGGCGCCGCGGCCCTGCCGTTCGGCGTCGACGCGGCCACCTTCGGGTTGGCGGCGCTCCTGCTGGCCATGCTCCCCCGGCGCCCGCTCGGCCCGGCGCAACCGGCGCTCCCGGCGGCGGCCCGCCGGTCGCTGCGGGCGGAGATCGGGGAGGGACTGCGGTCGCTGTGGGCGACACCGGTGCTGCGCACGCTGGCCGCGTGCATCGCGGTGATGAACGTGGCCTTCTGCGCGGCGTTCGCCGCGTTCGTGCTCTACGCCCGCGACCGGCTCGGCCTCGACGAGATCGGGTACGGGCTGCTGCTGACCGCCTCGGCGGTCGGTGGACTGGCCGGCAGCGCGCTGACGACCCGGCTGCGCTCCCGGTTCGGCACGCCCGCCCTGCTGCGGGCGGGGCTGCTGGTCGAGGTCGGCCTCCAGGTCGTGCTGGGCACCACCCGGGAGCCACTGGTCGCCGGGGCGGCCCTGGCCGTCTGGGGCGCACACGCCATGGTGTGGGGCGTCCTGGTGGTGTCGCTCCGCCAGCGGCTGGTGCCGGATCGGCTGCGGGGCCGGGTCAACGGCGCCTACGCCCTCGCGGACCTGGGTGGCGCGGCGCTCGGCACCGTCGCCGGCGGTCTGCTCGCCACGGCCACCGGGAGCGTCCTGACGCCGCTCTGGCTGGCGGCGGCCCTGCTGGCCGGGCTCACCGCGTGGGCGTGGCCCCGACTCGCGGACGCGGCAGCCGCCGCTCCGCCCGGTCCGGGCGGTCCGCCGTCCTGACCCACTCCGGTGCGCCGAGGTGGTGGCGTCCGGGCCTCCCCGATGCCGCCGCCTCGGCGCGGCGCGGTCCTCCTGCGCGGTGTCGCCGCCCGCAGCCCCGTCGGTAGGTACGCGTCGCATCCCGCGCAGGACGCCCATGGCTGCACGCCGCAGGGCCGATCAGCACCCCGCATGGCCGACCAGCACGCCGCCTGCCACCGCACCGCACCCAGGACGGACCGGACACAGCCCGCGTTCCCGCAGCACTCGCCTCCGCAACGCCTTTCGAGCTGATATCAGAAACGACTCGGAGGGCCGGGACCCGCCCGCAACCGGAGCGTGAGTCGCTTCGGGGCGTCGGTGCCCGCCCCCGACCGAGAGCGTGAGGTCGCTTCCGGGCGTCGGTGCCCGCCCCCGACCGAGAGCGTGAGGTCGCTTCCGGGCGTCGGTGCCCGCCCCCGACCGAGAGCGTGAGGTCGCTTCCGGGCGTCGGTGCCCGCCCCCGACCGAGAGCGTGAGGTCGCTTCCGGGCGTCGGTGCCCGCCCCCGACGAGAGCGTGAGTCGTTGACGGCATCAGCTCGATAGGCACCGTGACGGGCACGGCCCGGCCCGTGTCGGGTAGTCACCGGACGCCCCCGTCGGTGGTGCCCGCCGGCCGGATGCCAACTGCGCCGTGTGGGGTGTTGGCTGCTCGCCTCAGGATCACCGCCCCGGACGCCTCGAGATCTTGGAAGGAAACGGCCCCGATGGAGGCCGCTACCTTCCAAGATCTCGGGACCGTCGACCAGAAGCCGGCGTCGGCGCGGAGGTGGTCGGAGATATAGCCCTGATGTCCGGTTCGGCGGGCCGCCGCGCACAGTGGCTGCGTGCCATGAGCGCGTGTGTCGGGTTGGGTGGTGGTCGGCGCCACCGTGAGCGTGGAATCGGTGCCGGGGGTGCGGCGTTGTACCGGGTAGACCGCGCGCCGCCCCGACCCCCCGAGCCGACAGGCCAGGCCCGGTCGGAATGATCGGCCGCCGCCGGTGGTTACATCCCCCTGAGCCGCCCGTGCAGGCCCCCCGGCCGCCGTGCAGGCCCCGTGCACGCCCTGTCGGGCCGCCGGACTTTCAGACTTCCCCCCTCTTCACACGGCACCCCCGTGCCGTGCCCCCCCACCCCCCTGGGAGGCATCATCATGGCTACCACTCTGCTGCGTAAGACCGTGCTGACCGCTGCTGGTATCGCCGCGACCGCCGGTGGCATCGCCGGCCCCGCGATCGCCGCCCACGCCGCCCCCACCGACACCACCACCGTGGTCGCCGACCGCAAGGGCCACGGTGAGCGGGAACTCGACGTGCGCTACGAAGCCCAGCCCAACTTCTACTACTGCGGCCCCGCCGCCACCCGCAACGCCATCAGCGTCCTAGGCAAGAACATCGACGTCCACGCCATGGCCCGCGAAATGGGCACCACCGAAGCCGGCACCAACAGCATCAACGACATCACCCCCGTCCTGAACAAGGAAACCGGCAAGCCCTACCGCTCCGTCGAAATCAAGAGCGGTAAGGCCGACAACAAGCAGACCGACACCCTGCGCACCGACATCATCCGCACCGTCGACGACGGCCGCGCCGTCGTGGCCAACATCGCCGGCACCGCCACCGACACCGACAACACCACCCACTCCTTCGAAGGCGGCCACTACATCAGCGTCATCGGCTACCGCGACAACGGCAACACCGTCACCATCGCCGACAGCGCCAACCCGAACATGGCCTCCTACCGGATGAGCATCGACAACCTCGCCGACTGGATCGCCACCCGCGGCTACAGCACCAGCTGACCCACCACCGAAAGGGCCCGACCCCACCACGGGGCCGGGCCCTTTCGCGTATCCAACGGCTGTCTGTCGGTCACCTCGCCGTCATGTCGGTGTCGTCACCCGGACGGGTCGCTCCACCACGCTGGGTCGCGCCGCACCACCCGGCCGACCCCGCGAAGGAGCAGCAGTGGCAGCCGAGTCGGCGACCGACCGCCCACCGACGACCCGCCCCGACGTGAGCGTCGTCGTGCCGGTCTACAACACCCTGCGCTACCTGCGTACCTGCCTCGACTCGCTGCTGCGGCAGACCATCGGGCCGGAGCGGATGGAGATCGTGGCGGTGGACGACGGGTCCACCGACGGCAGCGGGCGGCTGCTGGACCGGTTCGCCGCGCGGCACCCCGGCGTCGTACGGGTGGTCCACCAGGCCAACTCCGGTGGTCCGGCCGCCCCCTGCAACCGCGGCCTGGACCTGGCCACCGGCCGGTACGTCTTCTTTCTCGGCTCCGACGACCGGCTCGGACCGGAGGCGCTGGAACGGCTGGTCGCCGCCGCCGACCGGTACGGCTCCGACGTGGTGCTCGGCAAGGTGGTCGGGGTCAACGGGCGGCACGTCTTCTCCGACGTGTTCGCCGACGGCAACGCGGTCGACGTGAGCCTGTTCGACTCGGAGCTGCCGTGGTCGCTGGCGAACACCAAGCTGTTCCGCCGTGACCTCGTCGACCGGCTCGGGCTCCGCTTCCCGGAGGACATGCCGGTCCTCAGCGACCAGCCGTTCACGTTGGCCGCCTGCTACCACGCCCGACGGATCTCGGTGCTGGCCGACTACGACTACTACCACGCGGTGCGCCGGCTGGACGCCCGCAACATCACCTACCACAGCCGCGTGGAGCAGCGTCTGGTCAGCGTCGAGCGGTTGTTCGCGTTCGTCGCCGACCTGATCCCCGCCGGCCCGCGCCGGGACGCGGTGCTGCGCCGCCACGCCGGGCTGGAGCTGGCCAACCTGATCGGCGACGACTTCCGCCGGCTGGACCGGGCCGCCCAGGAGCGGGTGCACGCGAGCGTGCGTCGGCTGGTCGAGCGGCACGTCACCGACGGAGTGCGGGCCCGGCTGGACATCGAGGCGCGGCTGCGCCTGGGGGCGGTCACCGCCGGCGGGGTGGACGACCTGCTGGCCGTCATCGAGCAGGACGCCACCCGGGGCGTACCGGAGACGGTGGTGGCCGGGGGCCGCTGGCACGCCGGCTACCCGGGCGCGCCGGCGGCCTGGACCGACGTCACCGACGTGCGCGCGGACTGGCTGGCCCGGCTGGACACGGTCGAGGTGAGCTGGGTCGACGGGCACACCCTGACGGTGACCGCGCGCAGCCCGTACCCCGGTTTCGCGACGGCGGCCGGGCCGGTCCGCCTGGCCGCCGGGCCGGTCGCCGGCGCCACCCGGCTGGACGCGACCGACCCGAGCGGTCGGACCGTGCGCACCGACTTCCCGGTCGACCGGCTCCTCGCGGTCGGCGCGGCCAGCGGCCAGCGCCACCCGGTGCGGACCGAGGTGGACGGCGGTCACGGCCGTGGGTCCGCGCCGGTACGCGCGCCCCGGCTCGCCGCCGGCCGTCCCCGGGTGCTGCGCCACGGCGCCCGGCTGTACGGGGTGGCCGCGACCGTCGACCCGCGCACCGGCCAGCTCGTCCTGTCGGTGGTACCGGTGACCGTGGGGCAGGTGGTCGGTCGGCTGCGTCGGCGGTGGCAGCGGCGCCCGACCGGCCCGGCGATGCCGGCCCGCACGACGGTGCGGGCCGCGCCCCGCGCCGGCACGGCGGTCGAGCGCAGCGGCAACCACGCCGAGCCGGGGCCGGCGCAGGTCGGCCGGGTGACCGTCACCTCCTGAGCCGGGCGGGCTCAGCGGGCGGGTCGGAAACCCTGGTCGAGCGGCATCGGGACCTGGAGGTAGGTGCTGCCGCGCAGGTCCAGCCAGGCCCGCTCCGGCGCGCGGACCAGCCGCACCATCACGCCGGTGCAGGTGGGGCACCGGCCGATCAGGCCCGGCGCGTGCGAGTAGACGTGCAGGCCGGCCATCGGGCCGGTCGTCCCGCAGGTGTCGCACCGCCCGGTGGTGCTGCTCAGGTCGACCGCGAAGAGTTCGCGCAGCGGCCCGTCGAGCATGTTGCCGTCCAGGTAGGACATGTCCGTCATGCGCTCTCCTCGGATCGTCAGCCGGTCGGGCCGAAGCGCTCGGTCCGGACCCGCCGGGTCGGGTGGCCCAGCCCCACCAGCAGGTCGGCCACGGTCTCGACGAAGCCGGTGGGGCCGCAGACGTAGCAGAGCGGCTCCAGGTCGGGCGGCCAGCCGTGGCTGTTCACGTCGGCCAGGCCGATCCGGTGCGGTTCGCCCCGCCAGCCGTCGGGCGCCTGCCTGGTGTAGACGTACGCGACGTCCAGGCCCTGGTCGTCGCGGGCCCGGCGGCGCAGCTCGTCGGCGTAGATCACGTCGTCGGGGGTGCGCACCGAGTAGATCAACCGGAACGGGACCCGGCTGCCCGCGGCCCGGCGCGCCCGGACCATGGCCATCAGCGGCACCACCCCGGAACCACCGCCCACCAGCAGCACCGGCGCGGTCTCGTCGGTGCGCCAGACGAACCAGCCGCCGACCGGTCCGCGCACCTCCACCGGGTCGCCCTCGGCGTAGGTGTCGACCAGGTAGGGCGACACCTCGCCGTCGGGCACCCGCTGCACGGTCACCTCGATCCGCTCCCCCTCGGCCGGACCGGCCAGCGAGTAGGAGCGGGCAGCCTGGTAGCCGTCGGGAGCGGTCAGGCGCAGGTCGACGTGCTGGCCGGGCAGGTGCCCCGGCCAGCCGGGCACGTCCAGCACCAGCGTCTGCGCGGTCGGCGTCTCGATCCGCCGCTCGACCAGTCGGGCCACCCGCCAGGTCAGCGGCGCGACCCGACGGCCGGTGGCCGGGGCCGCCACCTCAGTCGCCCTGGTAGCGCTGCTCGCGCCACGGGTCGCCGTAGTCGTGGTAGCCGGCGGTCTCCCAGAAACCCGGCCGGTCGTCGACGAGCAGCCGGATCCCGTGCACCCACTTGGCGGACTTCCACAGGTAGAGGTGCGGGACGAGCAGCCGGGCCGGGCCGCCGTGCTCGGCCGGCAGCGGGCCGCCGTCGTAGGTGTGCACCACCCAGGCCCGCCCGCCACGCAGGTCGTCCAGCGGCAGGTTGGTGGTGTAGCCGCCGTAGGAGTGGGCCAGGGCGTAGCGGGCGCCGGTGTCGACGCCGTCGAGCAGCGTGTCGAGTGAGACGCCCTGCCAGGTGGTGCCGAGCTTGGACCAGCGGGTGACGCAGTGCAGGTCCACGGTCGGGGTGTCCTGCGGCAGGCCCATCAGCTCGTCCCACGACCAGCGGTACTCCGCGCCGGTTTCGCTGGTCAGGACGAACTCCCAGGTGTCCAGCTTCACCCGGGGTGTCGGGCCGGCGGAGAGCACCGGGAAGTCCTCGGTGAGGTACTGCCCCGGCGGCAGGTCGGGTGCGGACGAACGGGGCCGGCCCTGGAAGCCCGGCGAGACGATTCCCACCCGTCAGTCGTACCACTCCCGACCGTGCCGGGGCAGTGCTTCAGCGGGAGTGCCCGCCGGGGCCGCCGCCCTGCACCTCGTGCACGACGGTGCGGTCGCCGTCGCCGCTGTCCCGGGTGGCCCGCAGGCTGGTGATGGTGACGACCACAAGGACACCGATGATGACGCCGAGCGAGGCGAGCGTCGGGATCTCCGGGACGCCCTTCCAGATGCCGTGCGCCCAGTGCAGGCCGAGCTTGAGCCCGATGAAGGCGAGGATGACCGCCAGGCCGTAGCTGAGGTGCACCAGCCGGCTCAGCGCGGCGTGCAGCACGAAGTAGAGCGCCCGCAGGCCCAGCAGCGCGAAGGCGTTGGTGGCGAAGACCAGGTACGGGTCCTCGGTGATGCCGTAGACGGCGGGCACCGAGTCGACCGCGAAGACCACGTCGGTGGCGAGCACCGCGACCACGACCAGCGCGAACGGGGTGAGCGCCCGCCGGCCGCCCTGCCGGATCGTCATCCGGGTGCCGTGGTAGTCGTCGACGACGGGCATCACCTTGCGCAGCAGCTTCACCGACCGCATCTTGTTGATGTCGACCTCCTGCTCGTGCCCGGAGAGGGCGTCGCGCAGCAGCTTGACCGCGGTGGCGATCAGGATGAGGGCGAAGAGCAGGAAGGCGAAGTCGAGCGTCTGCAGGGCGGCGGCGCCCAGCGCGATGAAGACGGCGCGCAGCACGAGCGCGCCGGCGATGCCGTAGAGCAGCACCCGCTGGGCGAGCACGGCCGGCACCGCGAACGCGGCCAGCAGCAGCATGAAGACGAAGAGGTTGTCGACCGAGAGCGACTTCTCGACCAGGTAACCGGTGAGGTACTCGATGCCCTGCTGGCCGCCGTAGCGCGACCAGATCCAGGCGCCGAAGGCCAGCGGCAGGGCGATGTAGAAGGCCGACCAGCCGAGCGCCTCGCGGATGGAGACCTCGTGCGGCTTGCGGGTGACGAGGAAGTCCAGCACCAGCAGGGCGAGCACGCCGGCGATCGTCACCGCCCACAGCGTGGGCGTGCCGACCGACGACAGCTCGGCGGCGGACAGGTATGACAGTTCGGACATGGGGCCTCCTCGAACACCGTGGCATGTTCGAGGTCTCCTTCACCCACGGTTTCGTGGGCAACCACCCGAGGCTCACCCTCGGGGGGTTCGCCGTACTGACCGGAATGGTTCGTGGGAAGTACTCCCCTCGTGGGGACAAGGCTAGGCCAACCCGGGGCCGGACGCCAAGTCACGCCACGGATGATTGCCCTGGTCAACCGCTGTGCGGGCGGCCGGGCCGTGGCGTCGCGGGTCCCGGCCCCCTAGGGTGACCCGGGTGACCAACCAGGGACCGCTGACCGGCGTACGGGTGATCGAGCTGGCCGGCATCGGCCCGGGCCCGTTCGCCGCGATGATGCTCGCCGACCTCGGCGCCGACGTGGTGCGGGTGGACCGGGTCGGCGGGGGCGGCTTCGGGGCCTTCCCCGGTGACCTGCTCAACCGCAACCGCCGCTCCCTGGCCGTGGACCTGAAGCAGCCGGCCGGACGGGAACTGGTGCGTGACCTGGTCGCCGGGGCGGACGCGCTGGTCGAGGGTTTCCGGCCCGGGGTGACCGAACGGCTCGGCCTCGGCCCGACGGACTGCCTCGCCGCCAACCCGCGCCTGGTCTACGGGCGGATGACCGGCTGGGGCCAGGACGGTCCGCTCGCCTCCACCGCCGGGCACGACATCGACTACCTGGCGCTGACCGGCGCGCTGCACGGCGTGGGCCGGGCCGGCGAGCCGCCGGTACCGCCGATGAACCTGCTCGGCGACTTCGGCGGCGGCGGCATGATGCTGGCCCTCGGCATGGTCGCGGCGCTGTACGCGGTGCGCGGCGGCGCGCCCGGCCAGGTGGTCGACGCGGCCATCGTGGACGGCGTGTCGGTGCTCGCCACCCAGATCCACGCGCTGCGCGGGCTCGGCCTCTGGCAGGACCCGCGCGGGGTCAACCTGCTCGACGGCGGCGCACCCTTCTACGACACCTACGAGTGCGCCGACGGCCGGTACGTCGCGGTGGGCGCGCTGGAGCCGCAGTTCTACGCCGAACTGGTGCGGCTCACCGGGTTCCCGCTCGACGGCGACGACGCTCCGGACCGCGACGACCCGGCGAACTGGCCGGCGCTGCGCGCGGCGTGGGCGCGGCTGTTCCGCACGCGTACCCGGGACGAGTGGGCGGCGCTGCTGGACGGCACGGACGCCTGCGTGGCGCCGGTGCTCGACTGGGCGGAGGCCCCGCGGCACCCGCACCTGGCGGCCCGCGAGGTGTTCGTCGCGCCGGACGGGGTCACCCAGCCGGCCCCCGCGCCGCGTTTCTCGGGCACGCCCACGTCGGTCCGCCGGCCCCCGCCCGCACCGGGCGAGCACACCGACGAGGTGCTCACCGAGGCGGGCCTGGACGTCGACCGGATCGCGGCGCTGCGCGCCGCCGGCACGGTCGGCTGAGCGGGCGGCTCAGCGCCGGCGGGTGGCGGCCGGCGCGAGGGCCGGCTCCACCATGTCCCGGTAGTCCCGGGGCAGCTGCACCACCACGTCCTGGAACTCGCCGCTGCTGATCGCCTCGCGCAGCGTGGCGAACACAGCCCCCACCGCGGTGCGCGCGGTGTTCTCGTCGCAGTCGGCCCGGCGGGCCACCCGGGCGACGAACTCGGCCGCGCCGAACCGCTCGGCCGCCTCGGTACGCGGGTGCGGGCTGAGCAGCCCCCACAGCGGCTTGGGCAGCTGCGCGGCCAGGTCCAGCACCTCGCCGCCGGTCAACCGCTCGGCCAACGTCTCCAGGGTGGCCCGGGTCAACGTCGCCGCCCGGTCCTCGGCGGTGCCGGTGAGCCGGGCGACCCGGCCCACGAAGGTCAGGTAGTGCATCGGTGGTACCCCCTTCGGTGCGCCCCCGCGGCTACCCGTCCCGGCCCGGCGGAAACAGGCGTCGTCGGGGGCGTGACCCGGCGCGCGGCGGGTATCCGCCGCCCGGTCGTGACCCCAACTACTGGCGCGAGGAGCCCGACTGATGGCGAGTTACACGGATGTCCTGGAGTACCTGTCCGCGCTGGACTACCCGGCCGGGAAGGACGACGTCATCCGCGAGGCGGAACGGGAGGGCGCGCCGCCGGACGTGTTGCGGGCGCTGCGCGCGCTGCCTCCGGTGGACTACGCCAACGGCACCGAGGTGGCCCGCTCGGCCGGCATCGACGCCGCTCCCGAGGTGAGCCCGTCGCAGCGCGCGGCGCAGGCCCGGGACCGCCACCCGCGGGTCTCGCAGCACCTGCGCGGCATCTGACCGCTGCGGTGCCGCGCCACCCGGCGGTCCGGGTCCCGGGGCACGTGCCGGCCGCGCTCCAGCTCGCCGTGATGGGGCTGGTCGGCGTCGCCTGCGGCGCCGCCGCCGGGGTGCTCGTCCGGCCGGTGCTGGCGCCGCTCGTGGGCTGGGACGCCGCCGCCCTGGCCTGGCTGACGCTGGAGTGGGCCCGGCTGTCCCGGTTGGACGCCGCCCGGACCGCGCGGCTGGCCAAGCTGGAGGACCCCGGGCGGGCGATGCGCGACGCGCTGCTGCTGGCCGCGTGCCTGGGCAGCCTGCTCGCGGTGGGCATGGTGTTCACCACGGCCGGTCAGGTGCCGCCCGGGCTGGCCCGGGCCGTGTACGCCGGCCTCGGCGTGCTCAGCGTGGTGCTCTCCTGGTTCGTCGTGCACACCGTCTTCACCACCCGGTACGCGCGGCTCTACTACGGCGGCGAGCCGGGCGGGATCGACTTCCACCAGGACGAACCGCCCGACTTCACCGACTTCGCCTACGTGGCGTTCACGGTGGGGACGACGTTCCAGGTGTCCGACACGGACGTGAGCGACCGCGCCGTTCGCCGGACCGTGCTGCGCCAGACGCTGTTGTCGTACCTGTTCGGCGCGGTCATCGTCGCCGCGACGGTGAACCTGCTGGCAACCCTGGCCCGATAGGGCGCCCGTCGACAGGCGGGCGCCCCGGGCCACGAACCGCGACCTGGGGCGCCTCGCAACACCTGTCCCTGGCGGTTCACGCCCGAACCGGGTCGCGACCACCAGGCGGTGGATGTTCGCCCGAACCGGGCGGGCATCGCTGCCACGATCATCATACGATGCGACATCAGCCGAACGGGTGAGAATCGCGGAAGTGTGTCCGGGCGCACGTGCGCGCTCAGCCGGTGACCTCCGCGTAGCGCCGTTCCAGATCCACCCGGGCCAGAGCCCCGACCAGCCAGGACAGCCGTTCCGACTCGCCGCCGCCGGCCAGCCCGGCGAGGTCGGCGGCGGAGCGGCCCAGCCCCAGCCGCCGGGCCGCGGCGAGGGCGCGACGGTCGGCGACCGGGGCCGCCTCCCGCCACAGCGCCTGCGCCTCGCGCAGGAACAGGTCGGCGACCTCGTCGTCCACGCCGGGCAGCTCGGTCAGCAGTCGCCGCTCCCCGGCCGGGTCCTGGTGGGCGGTGGTGCGCAGCCGGCGCAGGTCGCCCCGGTACGTCTCGACCAGGGTGCGGGCCAGGTCGCCGAGGGTGTCGGCGAGCGCGGGCAGGTCGCCGCGCAGCCCGGCGTCGCGCAGCACGCGGACCCGGTCGGCGTGCCGGGAGCGGGCCATCCGCGCGGCGCTGTCCCAGCCGGCGTCGCGCACCGCCGTCGCCGCGTCGATCGCCCGGTGGAAGTCGCCCCGGCGGGCGAGCAGCACGGCCAGGTAGAGCACCTGGAACAGCTGGGACGGGTTGTTCGTCACCCGGAACCCGTACCGTTCGGCGAAGCCGCGTCCGTCCCCGGCGAGCCGGCGGACCAGCCGCTTCTTCTCCTCGACGCTGCGGGTGGCAGTGGTTGTCGGCATGCCGCGGACTACCCCGGCGCGGACGCGCCATTCAGCCGTGCAGGCCGCCGCTGCGGTCGCGGGCCTTGAGCCGGGTGGTGGGCAGGGCGGGCGCGGGCAGCGGCGGCGCGGGGTCGTCGGCGACCGTGCCGAACCGGCGACCGGCCATCCAGTCCTCGCGGGCGGCGGCCACCTCGTCGTGCGACCGGCCGACGAAGTTCCACCACATGACCAGCGGTTCGTCGAACGGGGCGCCGCCGAGCAGCAGCAGCCGGCTGCCCGGGGCCCCGGTCAGCGACAGCGACGTCCGGCCGGCGCCGAGGTAGAGCAGCGCGCCGGGGGCGACGGTCACGCCGTCGGACTCGGCGGAGCCGGACATGGCCAGCAGCCCGTACTCGAAGTCGGGGCGCAGCGGCAGCGTGGCCGGCGCCGCGCCCCGGACCTCGATCTGCGCGCCGACCAGCGGGGTGTACGCCACCGCCGGCGACCGTTCCCCGCCGAACTCCCCGACCAGCAGGGTGAGGTCGAGGTCGCCGTCGCGCCACCGGGGCAGCTCGGCGTGGTGGTCGAAGTCCGGGTCGCCGGCCCGGGCCGGGTCGGGCAGCGCGACCCACAGCTGCACGCCGTGCATGAGCGGCGGGTGGACCAGCGGGGAGCGTTCCGAGTGGGCGATGCCCCGCCCGGAGGTCATGACGTTGAGCTGCCCCGGGCGGATCGGCTGCACGTTGCCGAGGCTGTCCCGGTGCAGGATCTCCCCGTCGAGCAGCCAGGTGACGGTCTGCAGGCCGGTGTGCGGGTGCGGCGGCACCTCCATGCCGGGCCGCTCGGCCACGTCGTCCGGGCCGAAGTGGTCGACGAAGCACCACGCGCCGACCATCCGCCGCTGCCGCTGCGGCAGCAGCCGGCGCACGGTGGTGTAGCGGCCGAGCGGAACGTCGTGCCCGGGGAGCAGCACGCTGCCCGGGTCGGTGGCGCCGACGCCCGGGGGGAGCGTCTGCGCCGGCAGGGATTCGGTACGGTCCACCGCCCGACTCTACGCCCGGTCCGCGGTCACGCTCACCGCGTTCGCGCCGGCGACCAGGTCGAGGTAGAGCCGGTCGACCGCCCGGTCCCAGCCGGGCGAGCTGATCAGCTCACCGGCGGCGATCCCGGCGCGTCGCTCGTCGTACAGCGCCAGCGAACCGGCGCCGGCGGCGACCCGCACCCGGGCCGGCGGCCCGCCGGGCACGGCGACGGTCAGCTCGCTGACGCCGCCGGTCATCCGCACGGTGAGCGCGCCGTCGAGCGGCGGCAACGACAGCCGGGTACGCGCGGCGCCGCCGATCAGCTCGATCCCGGCCAGCCGGGCCGCGCCCAGGTCGAGCCGCTGCTCGCTGACGCCACCGACGAGCCGCAGCCGCCAGGTCACCCGGGAGTTGAGCACCACCTCGACGGCGGAGGGACCGGATCGGCCGTTCTCCTCGATCCGCAGCCGGACCCGGTCACCGGTCAGCTGCGGGCGCGGGGTCACCCCGGCGTCGTCCGGCGCGCCGATCCGGTAGAGGTCGTCGCCGAGGTCGGCGGCCCGCAGGGTGAAGCTGGTCAGGCCGTCGACCAGCTCGAAGTTCGCCTGCCGGCGGTCCCCGCGCGGCGCGGTGAGCGTCTCGGCGGCGGCGACCTCGGCGCCGCCCACCCCGCCGGAGCCACCGGCGTCCGTGACCGGCGACGTGGGCCCGCCGGAGAAGACCGTGCCGAGCCGGGCCGGGTTGGCGAGGGTGACCGCGATCGCCGCCACGCCGAGCACCACGACCAGCACGGCGGCGGCCACCAGGGCCCGGGCGGTGCGCGACCAGCGGGGCCCGCTCAGGTCAGGGTCGTCCCCGGATGCCGTCATGGTCGTCCCCTCTCGCCGGTCCCCACTGGCTCATACGTCTCCGTTTCCGCTCCGGTTCATTCCCGCCGGTGCCGCCGGAGCCGCCTCGCCGAGGCGGGCGTGCACCTTGGCGACACACGCGGCCAGCGCCGCGTGCGCGTCCAACCCCAGGCTCTCGATGGCCACCAGGGCGGTGAACGCCACGTCGGCCAGTTCCGCGGCGACCTCCTCGCGGGTGTGCGTCACGCCCTTGCGCGGGTTCTGCCCGAGCACCCCGATCCAGGCCGCGGCCACCTCGCCGGCCTCCTCGCCGATCTTCAGGATGCGGCAGGTCAGTTCCGTGTCGCCGGTGCCGTTGGCGGCGTCCAGCCAGGCGCGGGCGTCCCGCGCCGAGGTCCAGATCATGTCGTCCACCCGGCCCAGTGAACCGGACGACGGTCACGATCCGTATCCGGGGGCGGTGCGGGCAACGGTGCCGGCACCGGGAGGCGGAAGGACGTGCCCGTGATGCCGGAGACCGTCGAGACGGTGTTCGCCAAGGTGGTCGCGCGGAACCCGGGCGAGCCCGAGTTCCACCAGGCGGTGCGGGAGGTGCTGGAGAGCATCGGACCGGCCCTGGCCCGGCACCCCGGGTACGCCGAACTGGTCGAGCGCATCTGCGAGCCGGAACGGCAGGTCATCTTCCGGGTGCCGTGGGAGGACGACCACGGCCGGGTCCGGGTCAACCGTGGCTTCCGGGTGGAGTTCAACAGCGCGCTGGGCCCGTTCAAGGGCGGGCTGCGCTTCCACCCGTCGGTCTACCTGGGGATCGTGAAGTTCCTCGGCTTCGAGCAGATCTTCAAGAACGCGCTGACCGGCCTGCCGATCGGTGGCGGCAAGGGTGGTGCCGACTTCGACCCGAAGGGCCGCTCCGACCGGGAGGTGATGCGGTTCTGCCAGAGCTTCATGACCGAGCTGTACCGGCACATCGGCCCGCAGACCGACGTGCCGGCCGGGGACATCGGGGTGGGCGGACGGGAGATCGGCTACCTGTTCGGGCAGTACAAGCGGATCACCAACCGGTACGAGGCCGGCGTGCTCACCGGCAAGGGCCTGACGTACGGGGGCGCGCAGGTGCGGCGCGAGGCCACCGGCTACGGGGCGGTCTTCTTCGCCGAGGAGATGCTCCGGCAGACCGGGGACAGCCTGGACGGCAAGCGGGTGGTGGTGTCCGGGTCCGGCAACGTGGCCATCTACGCGATCGAGAAGGTGCACCAGCTGGGCGGCACGGTGGTGGCCTGTTCGGACTCCGACGGCTACGTGTTGGACGAGAAGGGCATCGACCTGGCGCTGCTGCGCGAGGTGAAGGAGGAGCGCCGGACCCGGCTGGACGACTACGTGCGGCAGGTGCCGCACGCGGTGGCGGTCGCCGGCCGCAGCGTCTGGGAGGTGCCGTGCGACCTGGCCCTGCCGTGCGCCACCCAGAACGAGATCGGCGGCGCGGAGGCGGCGGCGCTGGTGGCCGGCGGTTGCGTCGCCGTGGTGGAGGGCGCGAACATGCCGACCACGCCGGAGGCGGTGCGGATCCTCGGTCGAGCCGGGGTGCGGTTCGCCCCGGGGAAGGCGGCGAACGCGGGCGGGGTGGCGGTGAGCGCGCTGGAGATGCAGCAGAACGCCAGCCGGGACGCGTGGACGTTCGACCGGTCGGAGCAGCGGTTGCGAGAGATCATGCGGGACGTGCACGAGCGCTGCTGGGCGACCGCGGAGGAGTACGGGCTGCCGGGCGACTACGTGGCCGGCGCGAACATCAACGGGTTCCGGCGGGTGGCCGAGGCGATGCTGGCGCACGGCGTGGTCTGACCGGCCACCGTGGACCGACCGGGCGGTGCCGCGCTGACCGCCCGGTCAGTCAGCGATTGACAGTCCTCGACCCCCCGGCCTAGGTTCAGGTCGCTACCGGCCGGTAGGCATCCGTCCCGCCCGCCGTCCCGCGTACCGGGGCGGCACCCGTCCCCCGGGGAGCAGCGATGCAGACCTCACCCACCCGCCTGCGCCGCCGGCTGCTCGCCGTCGGCGCCGCCGTCGTCCTCGCGCTCGGCCTGGCCGGAGCGGCTCCCGCCGCCGCCATCGCCCGCGACGACGGCACCGGTCCGCTGCCCGGCTACACCATCGTCAACCCGCCGCTGCCGCCCCTGGTCGTCGACGGGACCGCCACCACCGTCCGGCAGGGCGTGCACGCCCACGCCGGCTACATCGTGGAGGTCCCGGCGCGGTGGAACGGCGACCTGGTGATGTGGGCGCACGGCTACCGCGGCCAGGGCACCGAGCTCTCCCCCGAGCCGCCCGCGTTCGACCTGCGGCAGCGCCTGCTGTCCCAGGGATACGCGTGGGCGTCGTCGTCCTACGACCGCAACGGCTACGACATCCGCTCCGGGGTGCGCGGCACCCGGGCCCTCGCGGACCTGTTCGCCCGCACCGTGCGCCGGCCGCACCGGGTGCTCATCGCCGGGGTCAGCATGGGCGGGCACGTCATCGGCCGGTCCCTGGAGCAGTACCCCGGCTACTACGCCGGCGCGCTGCCGATGTGCGGCGTGCTCGGCGACCAGGAGCTGTTCGACTACTTCCTCGACTACAACCTGGTCGCGCAGGCGCTGGCCGGGGTGCGGGCCTACCCGACACCGGCCGACTACCTGACCAACGCGGTGCCCCGGATCCAGGTCGCGCTCGGGCTGGCCGGCCTGACCCCCACCGGCCCGGACACCACCAACGCGCTCGGCAAGCAGCTGCGCGCGGTCACCGTGGCCCGCTCCGGCGGGCCGAGGCCGGGTGCCGACGCCGCGTTCGCGGTGTGGAAGGACTTCCTCTTCGGCATCGCCACCACCGACGGCGGCGACTCTCCCGCGCAGCGGCCCGGACAGCTCGCCACGAACCTGTTCACCCGCTACACGCCGAACCAGCCGGTGAACCTGAACGCCACCGTGCAGCGGGTCGCCCCGGAGAACCTGCGCCAGCGGCTCTCCCCCGGCCTGACCGAGGTGCCCCGGATCGCCGGCCGGCCCACCGTGCCGGTGCTGAGCCTGCACGACCTGGGTGACCTGTTCGTGCCGTTCAGCATGGAGCAGGCGTACGCCCGGGACGTGGCGTGGCACGGCCGGTCCCGGCTGCTGGTGCAGCGGGCGGTCCGGGCCGCGCAGCACTGCGAGTTCAGCCCGGCCGAGGCCGGCGCCGCCTGGGACGACCTGACCCGCTGGGTACGCACCGGCAAGCGCCCGGCCGGCGACGCGGTCACCGACCCCCGGGCGGTGGCGGCGCCGGACTTCGGCTGCCGCTTCAGCGACCCGGCCGCCTGGGCCGCCGGCGCCGGCACCCGCCGCCTCTACCCGGCCTGCCCCTAGTCCTCCTCCGGCGCGTACCAGCCGCCCCGGTAGACGGTGCCCGGCCGGGGCGGCGCGTCGGACTCGGCGGCCGCCCGACGGGAACGGCGCACCCGGCTGACCACGAACCAGCCGACGCCGGCCACCACGGCCAGGATGACCACGTTCTGCAACGTGCCGACGTACGCCTCGACCACGTGCCAGTTCTCGCCGAGCAGATAGCCGGCGAGCACGAACGCGGTGTTCCAGATCAGGCTGCCCAGCGCGGTGAAGAGCAGGAACACCGGCACCGGCATCCGTTCCACACCGGCCGGAACGGAGATCAGACTGCGGAAGATCGGAATCATCCGGCCGAAGAACACGGCCTTGACGCCGTGGCGCAGGAACCACGCCTCGGTGCGGTCCACGTCGTCGAGTTTGATCAGCGGCAGCCGTGCGGCCAGCGCGCGCATCCGGTCCCGTCCCAGGGCCGCGCCGACGTAGTAGAGCGCCAGCGCGCCCAGCACCGACCCGAGCGTGGTCCACGCGATCGCGCCGAACAGGCTCATCCGGCCCTGGCTGGCGGTGAACCCGGCCAGCGGCAGGATGACCTCGCTGGGGATGGGCGGGAACAGGTTCTCCAGGGCCACCGCGAGCCCGGCCCCGGGGCCACCGAGCCGTTCCACCAGGCCGGTGACCCAGCCGACGGGTCCTTCGCCGGCCGGCTCCGCGGCCCGCGCGGCACTCACCCGGGGGCCGGCGAGGAGCTGTGCGTTTCCGATCATCAGACCACGTTACGGGGCGACGCGGCCGTCGACCACGGAAAGCGGCGTCGGTTACGGTGTGCCCATGCGTGGGCCGCTGCGGGTCGCCGTCGCCCAACCGCTCACCCGGTCGCACGACGTCGCGGGCAACGCCGAACGGCACGCCGCCGTGGTCCGGTCGGCCGGGGCCCGGGTGGTGGTCTTCCCCGAGCTGTCCCTGACCGGCTACGAACTGGCGGCCGCGCCGGTGGACCCCGCCGACCCCCGCCTCGCTCCGCTGCGCGCGGCCTGCGCGGCGACCGGGACGCTGGCGCTGGCCGGCGCGCCGGTGGCCGGGCCGCACATCGGGGTGCTCGCGGTCGACGGCGACGGCGTGCGGGTGGCGTACCGGAAGATGTGGCTGGGTGGCGCGGAGCCGCAGCGGTTCCGGCCGGGCCGCCGGCCGGCGGTGCTCGACGTCGACGGCTGGCGGCTGGGCCTGGCGGTCTGCAAGGACACCGGGGTGCCCGAGCACGCGGCGGCGACCGTGGCCGCCGGCGCGGACGCCTACCTGGCCGGGGTGCTGGAGTCGGCCGAGGACGCGGCGGTCCCCGAGGAGCGCGCCGTGCGCGTCGCCGCCGCGCACGGGGTGTGGGTGGCGGCGGCCAGCTTCGCCGGCTCGACCGGCGGTGGCTACCCGCGGGCGGCGGGCGGTTCGGGCATCTGGTCGCCGGCCGGCGTCGCGGTGGCCCGAGCCGGTGCCGACGTCGGCGAGGTCGTCGGCGGGGCGTTGCGCTGAGGACGGATCACCTACGCTCCGGGGATGGACGAGTCGGGGGACGTCGGGGCGCCGGTCCTGCTGGGCACCGGCCACACCGCCGACGTCTGGGCGCTGCCGGACGGGCGGGTGCTGCGCCGCTACCGCGACGGCGGCGACGTGCGCGCCGAGGCCGAGGTGATGCGACACCTGCGTCGGGCGGGGTTCCCGGTCCCCCGGGTGCACCACGCCGACGGCCCCGAACTGGTGCTCGAGCGGATCCCCGGTCCGACCCTGGTGGAGGCGCTCCAGGCGGGCACGGTCACCGCGCACGGCGCCGCCCGCATGCTGGCCGACCTGCACGCCCGCCTGCACGCGCTGCCGGCGCTGCGGTCGACCGATCCCGGGGTGCGTCTGCTGCACCTCGACCTGCACCCGCACAACGTGCTGTTGAGCGGCGGCGGTCCGGTGGTCATCGACTGGACCGACAGCGCCGAGGGTCCGCCGGCGCTGGACCGGGCGGTGACCGCGCTGATCCTCGCGGAGGTCGCCGTCGATCCGGCCCATCCGCTGGCGGCTGCGGCCGGTGAGTTGCTGTCCGCGTACGTCGCCGCGTCCGGGCCACCGGGTCCGCTGGCGGCGGCGGTCCGGCACCGCGCGGCCGGCCGGGCGCCCGACCCGGGGCGGCTGCCCGAGGCGGCGGCGCTGGTGGCGGCGACCGGGGCCGCCCTGCCGACGTCGGCGGACCGCCGGCCGCCTCAGCCCTCCTGGGAGCCGCCGCCGCGCAGCCGCTCGTAGCCGTCGAGCAGCTCGCGCAGCGCGGCGGCGGTGACCCGGTCGACCTTGTCGTCGTCGGCCGCGTCCTCGATCTTGTCGCGCAGGTCCTCGACCCGCCTGGCCCGGTCCCTGGGCTTCCCCCGGTCCAGCTCCGCGACCTTCTTGCGCAGGTCGTCGGCGGTCTTGCGGTCGATCAGCCGGGCCGCCTCGGCGCGGTCGACCAACTGGACGAACCGGTCGGCGACCTGACGCAGCGTGACCGGCTCGGGCGCCACCGTGGACGGGGCGGCGCGCGACGGTGTCGGTCTCGGCGGGGAACTGCCCGCGCCGGTGGTGGGTGCGGCCGGGGCGCCGGCGGGCGGGGTGCCGGAACCTCCGTCGGCCAGCAGCGTGCCGACCAGCGCGAGCAGCAGCACCACGGCGCCCGCGACCAGCACCGCGAAGAGCCGGTTCGACGAGACCGCGGGGCGGCCCGGCGCGGCGGCGGGCACCGGCGGGACCGCGCGGGCCGGAGCCGGGCGCCGCTCGACCAGTGTGGGCGGGTGCTCCACCGGGGACAGCGTGGGCAGGATCGCGGTCGGCGGGTCGACCGGGCGGCCCGCGCCGAGCCGATCGGCGAGCAACGCCGCGCCGGGCCGCCGGGCCGGGTCCACCGCCAGGCAGGCCAGGACCAGGTCGGCGACGTCGGCGGGCAGGCCGGGAACGCGCAGCGGCGGCACCGGTGGCCGGTTGGCGCGCAGGTCGACGACGTCGTCCCAGGTCTGCACCGGTAGCGGGGCCCGGCCGACGAGCGCGCGGTAGAGCAACGCGCCGAGCGCGTAGACGTCGCCGGCCGGGTTCGCCGGACCCGGGTCGAGCCGTTCGGGGGCGAAGTAGGCAGGGGTGCCCATCAACAGCTCACCGGTCTGCCCGACCGCCTGCGGGCCGGCCGGCGCGGCGATGCCGAAGTCGAGCACCTTGGCGCCGGTCTCGGTGAGCATCACGTTGGCCGGCTTGATGTCGCGGTGCACCACGCCGATCCGGTGGGCGGCGGCCAGCGCGGCGGCGACCTGCCCGGCCATCCGGACCGCGTCCGGCCAGGCGAGCGGCCCGCCGGCCAGCCGGTCGGCCAGGGTCCGCCCGTCCACCAGTTCCATGACCAGGTACGGCACCACCGCGCCGTCGGGCAGGGCCGCCTCGCCGTAGTCGTACACCTGGGTCACGTGCGGGTGGGTGAGCCGCGCCGCCGCGCGGGCCTCGCGTTGGATGGTGGCGCGCCACTGCGGGTCGGCGGCGAGCCGGCCGGCGAGGGCCTTGACCGCGACGGGGCGGTGCAGGACCTCGTCGTCGGCGCGCCACACCTCGGACATCCCGCCGAGGCCGATGCGCTCGCGCAGGACGTACCGGTCGTGCAGCCGCAGGCTGGGCGTGAACGGCGACATGATGCCCCAGTCTGCCTGCCCGGCCCACGTGTGCGCCAACCGGCCGGGGGTCAGGGTTTGCGGGCCACCCCGCCGTACATGCTCACGTCGGCCACCGAGGGGCGCGGCTCGGGCTCGTCGTCGGCACGCCACTCGGCCACCGAGCAGACGCCCGGCTCGATCAGCTCCAGTCCGTCGAAGAACCGGACGACCTCGTCCCGGGCGCGCAGGTTGATCACACCGTGCGGGCCGCCGCCACGGGCCGCCGCCTTCGCCTCCTCGGCCACCGCCGGCGGCAGGTAGTCGTGGGTGGCGTGGGAGGCGGCCAGATAGCTGCCGGCGGGCAGCGCGTCCAGCAGCCGGGTGACGGTGGTGTAGGGGTCGTCACCGTCGGGCACGAAGTGCAGCACCGCCACCAGCATCAACGCCACCGGCTGGGACAGGTCGAGGGTGCGGCGCAGGTCGGGGTGGGCGAGGATCCGCTCCGGGTCGCGCAGGTCGGCGTCGAGGTAGGCGGTCGCGCCCTCGGTCGAGCTGTTGAGCAGCGCGCGGGCGTGGGCCAGCACGATCGGGTCGTTGTCGACGTAGACCACCCGGGCGCGCGGGTCGATCGACTGCGCCACCTCGTGGGTGTTGTCGGCGGTGGGGATGCCGGTGCCGATGTCGAGGAACTGGCGGATCCCCGCCTCGCCGGCCAGGTGGCGCACGGCGCGCCGCAGGAACCGGCGGTTCTCCACCGCGCTGAGCCGGATGGTCGGGAAGCGGGCGGCCATCGCGTCACCGGACTCGCGGTCGGCCTGGAAGTTGTCCTTGCCGCCCAGCCAGTAGTTGTAGCGTCGCGCCGGGTGCGCCACGGAGGTGTCGATCCGGTCGCCCGGGTGGCCCGGTTCGGTCGCCGTCCCGGATGCTTCGCTGGTCAAGGCCGCCTCCACGACTCGCGCGCCACCGCCGCCGGATGACGTCCGTCCACAATCGTCGGTACCCGGGTCATGCTAGCGCCCGGCGCCGCGACGGTCAGGCCCGGTACAGCTCGTCGCGCAGGCGGGTGAGCAGCTCGGCGGTGCGCTCCGGCGGCGCGGCCTCGACGCACAGCCGCTCCATCGCCTCGGCGTAGAAGTCGAGGTCGTCGCGCTTGTCCAGGTAGATCGCGCTGGTCAACTGCTCGATGTAGACGATGTCGGGCAAGTCCTGGTCGCCGAAGCGCAGGATGCTGAACGCTCCGCTGGCCGCGGCGTGACCGCCGGCCGAGAACGGGACGATCTGCAGCCGCACGTGCGGCGAGGCGGTGGCCGCGATCAACGCGTCCAACTGTTCGCGCATCACCGTGGCACCGCCGATCGGGCGTCGCAGCGCGGCCTCGTCGAGCACCGCCCACAGCTGCGGCGGGTCACTGCGCCGCAGCAGCTCCTGACGCTCCATCCGCAGGTCGACGCGGCGGTCCAGCTCCGCCGGCGACGCGCCGCGGTGCCCGAGCAGGATCACCTCCCGGGCGTACGCGGCGGTCTGCAACAGGCCGGGCACGAACTGCACCTCGTACGTGCGGATCATCGCCGCCGCCGCCTCCAGCCCGAGATAGGACTGGAACCAGGCGGGCAGCACGTCGCCGTAGCGGTGCCACCAGCCCGGGCTGTTCGCGTCGCGGGCCAGCTTGAGCAGCGCGGCGCGCTCGTCGGGAGCGGTGACCCCGTAGAGCGTGAGCAGGTCGGCGACGTCGCGCTCCTTGAAGCCGACCCGGCCCAGCTCCATCCGGCTGATCTTCGACTCGGAGGAGCGGATCTCCCAGCCGGCGCTCTCCCGGCTGACCCCGGCGCCTTCCCGCAGCCGGCGCAACTGCGCCCCGAGCAGCATGCGCAGCACGGTCGGCCCGCTGGTCGGACCACCCTCGACGGGCACCGTCGCCACCTGACCGCCCTCGCATCCCGACTGCCCCGACCGGGCGCCCTCCCGGCCGACGAGTAAGCATGCCATGAACCGACAGTGAGGTGAACTCCTCCGGACGGACGAGTTAGTCCCGTGGACGGGACGGGCGGATCAGGTGGTCGAAGTCGCCGTCCCGGGCGCCCAGCACGAACGCCGCGATTTCGTCCACTGTGTAGATGAGCGCCGGCCCCTCCGGGTGGCGGGAGTTGCGCACCGCGATGCCGGTGCCGCCGGGCAGCTCGGCCAACTCGACGCAGTTGCCGCTGGGGTTGCTGCGGCGGCTCTTCAACCAGCTCACGGGGGGCAGTTCGGTCACGGGCACGCCGTTCGGCGGTTGTTGCATGGGCGTCCTTCGGGAAGCGCCAGCCGAGGCCGCGGGGAGGAGCGTCTGTCGACTGAGGAGTGAGATGCACGTGCATCTGCTATTGCATCTGCAATGGACAGCGAGCATGATAACCGAACGTACGGTGTGCCGGGTCGCTCACGTTCGGTGACCCGAACCCGGCCCCCGGATGCCGCCCGCGCGGCCGGGGACTGCGGTGAGGAGGGTGCGTGCCGGATCCGATGACCGTCGCCTCCGGCATCTCCGCCGCCGGCGCCCTGGTGTCCGCGTGGCAACTGCGTCGCCGGGCGGTCCGCGCCGAGGCCGAGATCCAGCTGCTCCAGGCCGAGCTGGCCGCCGAGCGGCACGCCGCCAGCCACGACCCGCTGACCGGCCTGCCCAACCGCCGCGCGTTCTTCCGGCTGGCCGCCGCCCTGCTCACCGACCCCAGCGGCCAGCCCCTGGTCGCGGTGGTGCTCGACCTCGACGACTTCAAGCAGGTCAACGACCGCTACGGGCACGCCGCCGGCGACCAGGTCCTGGTCAGCACGGCGCAGCGGCTGGCCGCGTTCGCCGGCAACAACCTGGTGGCCCGGCTCGGCGGCGACGAGTTCGCCGGCCTGCTGGTCAGCCCGGCGCACGACCGGCGCTGGATCGAGCACGCGACCCGCCGGCTCTGCGAGGCGCTCGCCGCGCCGATCCCGCTGGGCGGGCGCAGCATCCGGGTCACCGCCTCCGTCGGGCTCGCCCCGGTGCACGGCCCCGCCCAGCTCACCGACGCGCTCTGCCGCGCCGACGCGGCGATGTACGAGGCGAAGACGCTCGGCGCCGGCCGCCCCACCCGTCAGCTCGTCGCCGAGTGCTGACCGCGCGCCTGGCCCGGCCCGGGTTCGCTCAGCGCCAGCCGTAGCCGGCGCGCAGCGCCTGGCCGATCCGGTCGAACCGGGGCCGGTCCAGCACCGCGCCCTCCCGGCGGATGCTGTCCTCGCGCATGGTGAGCACCCGGTCCAGCCGGACCCAGCTGGGTCGCCGGTCCCGGTCCCACTCCCCCGGGCCGAGCGACAGCCAGTGCCGCTGCCCGTCCCGGTCGCCCTGGCTGGACAGCATCAGCCCGAAGAGCGTGCGGCTGTGCCGGCCCACCACCAGCACCGGGCGGTCCTTGCCCTGGCGCGGGTCGTCCTCGTAGGGCACCCAGGTCCAGACGATCTCCCCCGGGTCCGCCTGCCCGTCCGGCTCCGGCGCGTACGACAGCTCGCGGCGCTGCAACGCGCTGACCTGGCGGCGGCGCGCGACCTGGGCCGGGACGTGCCCGCCCGGGCGGGCGGGCGCGGCGGCGCCCCCGGTGATCCGGCCGAGCCGGGACGCCACGTTCCTCAACAGACCTGCCACGGCGGGCAGCCTATCCCGTCGCCGCCGGGAGGGAATCCGGTGGCGGCCGGGCCACCGGTTTCGCCACCATGCCCCGGTGACCGTTCCCCGCCACCAGATCCGGGCGGCCTTCACCGCCGACACCGTGACCGTCTACCAGGCGTACCCGCCGGAGATCGCCGGTGCGGCGCTGGCCGCCGGCCGGTTCGTGCCGCCGTTCAAGCGGGAGCGGATGACCTGGATCAAGCCGTCGTTCCGCTGGATGATGTACCGCTGCGGCTGGGCGCTCAAGCCCGGGCAGGAGCGGGTGCTCGCGGTGGAGATCAGCCGGGCCGGCTTCGAGTGGGCGCTCGGGCACGCCTGCCTGAGCGCCCACGACCCGCGGCGGCATCCGGACTCCGACGCCTGGCGGCGGCAGCTGCGCACCAGCCCGGTTCGGGTGCAGTGGGACCCGGAACGGTCGCTGCGGCTGGCCCCGCTGCCGTACCGGTCGGTGCAGGTGGGCCTCTCCGGCGAGGCGGTGCACCGGTACGTCGACGAGTGGCTCGTCGGGCTGACCGACGTCACCGCGCTGGCCCGGTCCGTCCACGAGCGGCTCACCGAGGGTGACGAGCCCGGGGCGGCGGCGCTGTTGCCGGTGGAACTGCCGTACCCGCTGCCGCCCGAGGTCGCCCGGGTGATCGACGCCGGCTGACCGGTCGGCCGGCGTGTCGGATGACCGTCACGCGGCGTACGTGCTCCGGCCCTCCGCCGACCGCGACGATGGGGACGGCGGAAGGAGGGCGGTGATGTTCGCGCAGACGCTGCTCACGAAGCTGGCCGAGGAGTTGCTGAAGCTGCTCGTCGAGTGGCTGGCCCCGAAGGTGCTGCGATCGGTGCCGCACCTGGCCCCGCCCGACTGCCCGCGCTGCGGCGGGTACGGCGTGGCCCGCTGGGCGCCCCGGTGGGCGACGACGGTGTTCGTGCTCTCCGTGCTCACCTTCGCGTGGGGGTTCACCGCGACGGTGCTGAGCCTGCCGGTGGTCGTCCTCGTCGCGGCGGTCGGGGTGCGTACCGCGTGGCACGGGGACCTGGTGGCGGCGCTGCCCGGCCTGCTCGCGCCGCTGGGCCTGGCGGGGTCGGGCGCGGTGACGGTCGCCGGCGCCGCCGGGATGGCCTGGTACCACAGCTTCCCGCCCCGGCTGTGCCGGCGCTGTCACGGGCGGTGGCCCCGCCGGGACCGGGCGGAGTATCTGCGGATGGTGCGGTCGGTGGTGTTCGCCTGTCGGTGCGGCCAGCGGCTGCGCGCGCCGGGCACCGCGGCCGGCGTCCGGGTGCGCTGCCCCCGCTGCGGCACGGAGCGGCTGGCGCCGACCGTCGGCTGAGGCGAGCGGCGGGATCCTCCTAGGGTGGGGGCGTGGAGTTGCCTCGCGATCTGCCACTGTTCGAGCGGACGGCGGTGCGGCTGGTGGTGCTCGACGCCGCCGACCGGCTGTTGCTGTTCCACACCCGCGACCCGGAGCACCCCGACCTGGGGGTCTGGTGGGAGCTGCCCGGCGGCGGGCTGGATCCGGGCGAGACGTACCGGGAGGCGGCGGTGCGCGAGCTGCGCGAGGAGACCGGCATCGTGGTCGCGCCGGGCGAGATCGGCGCGCCCACCTGGCGGCGGCGGGCCAGTTTCCGGCACCGGCAGCGGCGGCACCTGCAGGACGAGGTGGTGGTGCCGGTGCGGCTGCCCGGACCCGGGCCGGACGTGGACGGGGCGCAGCGGATGGACTACGAGGTGGAGGACTACTTCGGGTTCCGGTGGTGGCCGGTGGCCGAGGTGCTCGCCGACCGGCCGCGCTGCTATCCGGGCCGGCTGCCCGAGCTGCTGGCGGCGTTCCTCGCCGGCGAGGAGATCGACGAGCCGTTCGAACTCTGGTCCTGAGCGGACGTGCCGGTGGGCCGGTCAGCGGGCAGAGTGGGGCGGGTGAATCCTCTCGACGCACCCCTGGCCCGCTACGCCGAGCGGCTGCACGGCGCCGCCGGTGACACCCACCACGTCGCCTCCCCGCTGGGCGCCTGGCTGCTGCTGGCGCTGACCGGCCCGGCCGCCACCGGCGAGGCCCGGGCGGCGCTGGCCGACGCGCTCGGCGTCGACCCGGACGACGCCGCCGCCTCGGCCCGGGCGCTGCTCGCCGCGCCACACCCGCTGGTCGCCGCGGCCACCGCGCTCTGGGAACGCACGCCCGTCGACGAGTTGGCCGAGTGGCGCGCCGGCCTGCCCGAGCACACCGAGCGCGGCGCGCTGCCCGACCAGGCCGCGTTGGACGCCTGGGCCCGGGAGCGCACCGGCGGGCTGGTCGAGCGCTTCCCGGTCGACGTCACCCCGGAGACCGTGCTGATCCTGGCCAACGCGCTGGCCACCCGGGTGTCCTGGGCCGACCCGTTCGAGGTGGCACCGGCGGCGGAGCTGGGCGCGGGCAGCGCCTGGGCGGGCCGGCTGCGGCAGGTGCTGCGCACGCCACCGTTCGGGCACCGCTGCTGGGTCTCGACCACGGAACGGGCCGGCGACGTGGCGGTGCACGTGGCCCCGGCACACGCCGGCGACGACGGCGCCGGGATGCTGGTGGTGTCCGTGGCCGCCGCGCCGCAGGTGCCGGCCGCCGACGTGCTCGCCGCCGCCCGGGAGCTGGCCGTGGCCGCCGCCACCGTGCCGGACGGTCCGGTGCCGGGGCGCCGGTCGCTGTTCGACCTGCCGCTGGGCGAGACCCCGCTGTGGCGCCTGCGCGAGGAGCCGACCCGGACGTTCGCCGCGGACGGCCGGGAGGAGCACGCCACCGCCGTGCTGCCCTGCTGGTCGGCGCGCAGCCGGCACGACCTCACGTCGGCCGGCGTCGGGTTCGACGCGGCGGCACGGGCACTGGGTGAGCTGCTCGGGTTGACCGAGCCGCCGTTCGAGGCGGCACAGTCGACGGTGGCCCGGTTCGGCCGCTACGGCTTCGAGGCGGCCGCGGTGACCGCGTTCGGGATGGCGACCGGCCTGCCGCCGGAGGGCGTCGCCCGGGTGGCCGACCTGCGCTTCGCCCATCCGTACGCGGTGGTCGCGGTCGCCACCGACGCGGCCGGCGGGCCGTGGCACGCCCTCCCGGTCTACTCCGCCTGGGTCAGCGACCCGGACGACCTGCCCGCCGACGAGGCGGACTAGCGGGCGCGGGGTGCTCAGGTGCGCGGGCCCAGGAACAGGCCGCCGGTGGCGTCGATGACCTGACCGGTCACCCACCGCGCGGCGTCGGAGGCGAGGAACGCGACCACGTCGGCGACGTCGTCGGGCTCGCCCAGCCGGTCGAGCGCGGTCATTCCGCTGATCAGCTCGGTGAGGCCCGGCGCCTCGAAGACCGGGCCGTTGGTCGCGGTCCGGGTGGCGCCGGGCGCGACCGCGTTCACCGTGATGCCCCGGGCGCCGAGCTGGTTGGCCAGGGTCAGGGTCATCGTCTCGATCGCGCCCTTGGTCATGGCGAACGACGTCTGGGTGGCGTTCGCCATGCGGGTCGCCGCGGACGAGATCGTGATGATCCGGCCGCCGTCGCTCAGGAGGGGCACCGCCCGTTCGACGATGAAGTAGGGCGCTCGGACGTTGACCGCGAAGAGGTGGTCGAAGGCCGCCCGGGTGGTGGCGCCGAGCGGGCCGGCGGGTGGCGCCGCCGCGTTGTTGACGAGGATGTCGAGCGGTCGACCGGCCAGGCGGGCGCCGACGCCGGCGAACAGCGTCTCGACGTCTCCGTCCACGCCCAGTTCCGCGCCGACGGCGTACGCGGTGCCACCGGCCCGCACGATCCGCTCGACCGTCGCGGTCGCGCCGGCCTCGTCGGTGCCGAAGTGCGCGACGACCACCGCTCCCCGCGCGGCCAGTCGGACGGCGATCGCCTGCCCGATGCCGCGAGACGCGCCGGTCACCAGCGCTGTCCTGCCGGTCAGATCGCTCATGATGTGAGTCGCTCCCTAAACGTTAGTGACTAACAGGCTGTTAGTGTCTATCACATGACTGGGCGGCGGACCACCCTCCGGGAGCAGCGACGGGCCGAGACGCAGCGCCTGATCCAGGCACACGCGGTGCGACTGTTCGCCGCGCGCGGGTATGACGACACGACCGTGAACGACGTCGCCGAAGCCGCCGGCGTTTCCGCGATGACGGTGTACCGGCACTTCCCCACCAAGGAGGACCTCGTCCTGGCCGACCGCAACGGCCCGCTGGTCGCCGAGCGGATCGCCGCAGCGCCGGCCGGGCAGCCCCTCGTCCGCCGCATCGGCAGCGCGCTGGTGAAGTCGGCCCGGTCGCTGACCGAGGGCGACGACGGCTTCCTCCTCGCCCGCCTGCGCCTGATGATCGCGACGCCGGCTCTGCGCGCCCGGCACCTGGACAACCACTACGTGCTGCAACAGGCCATCGTGGACGGGCTCGGCGACGAGGCCGCCGACCCGGACTCGGCGTTCCGCGCCGCGGCCGCGGCGAGCGCCTGCCTGGCCGTCATGCACACCGCGCTGGTGCGGTGGGCGGAGGACGACGGCCGCGCCGACCTCCCCGACCTGATCGCGACCGCACTGGCCGCCGCCTTCACCATCCCCGACCCCGCCCGGCCCGACCTCCGGTGACCAAGGAGGTCGCGTCACCAGGACGGTCCGGGACCGACGCGAACTCCTTGATCACCGGAGGTCGGGCAGGCAGCGGGGTCGGTCGATCCCGGGGCGGGGCCAAGGAGGGCCGGTCGGGTCGAGCCGGTGCGCGCCGCCGACGGTCCCGCGACCGGCGGCGCGCACCGGGTCCGGACCCGCGGGCGGCGCGGGTGGTCGGCGAGCCGGCCGCGACGGAGAACCCGGGCCGGACCACACCTCACGGAGGTGGCCGGCCCCCGGGACGTCACCTGGGAAGCAGAATAGGACTCGATTTCCCGACGGAAAGACCATCGATCCGGGTCGAGCCGAAGGGGCGAGGACCGGTGGACCGGGGACGGAGGAGTTCGTCCGATCGTCCGTCTAGCGACCGGACCATTTACGGCGTAAGCGCCTACTCGCGAGTAATTTTCCGGTGAAAATACTCTGTGGCCGTGGAATCTTCGCTTTACGGCCTTAGTGCAATGGCTCGACCCGGGTCGCGGGGAGCCTGCTCAGACATCGTACGGCGGGCGCGGAATGGGGTCCACCATCGCGTCGAAGCCCCGGGGCAGCTGCGCGACGAGGTCCTGGAACTCGCCCACCGTGACCGTCTCCCGCAGCGTCGCGAGCACCGCGCGCGTGCCCACCTCGGCGACCGCCGGGTCCACCGCCGACCGCTCGGCGACCCGGTACAGGAACTCCACCGCCGCGCCGGTCGCGCCGGCCCCCTCGGGCGCCGCGAGATAGCCGCCCACGTCGTCCGGCAACTGCGCGGCCAGGTCACCGGCCTCGTCGGCGGTGATCCGCTCGCCGAGGGTCTGCAGCACCGCCCGGGAGATCGTCGCGGCCTGGTCCGTGGACAACTCGGCCCGACGCGCCACCGCTTCGACGAACAGGGGAAACCGCACGCCACCCTCCCCCCTCGCGCCGCCGCCACGACCCGGTGCCGCCCCGCCGGCCCCGCCGACTACCCGGCACCCACCCCACCAAACAGCCCCGCCCCGCCCCGCGATCTTGCACTGTGTGCCCCGACAAAAGGGACCGATACCGCGTCTCGCGGGCACCAAGCGCAAGATCGCCGAAGCGGGGGCGGGGGCGGCGGTCAGCCGCCGATGGGGGCGCCGCGCCACTGCCAGGCGTGGCGGCGGGGGCGGGCGGGCAGGTCCAGGCGGCCCGCGCACCAGCGCAGCGCGGCCCACGGGTCGGTGTCGGCCAGGCCGGGCGCCACGTCGGGGAAGAGCCGCGCGACCACCCGCGCGCAGACCGGGCGCGGCGGGTCGACCGCGACGCCGAGTCCGGCCGCCACGTCCTCGCCGTGCAGGAGCACCTCGGCCACGCCCATCGCGGCGAAACCGGCCGGATCGGCCTGCCCGCTGGGGTGGAACGCGCGCACGCCGGCCGGTGTCCCGCGCACGGCGAACGCGAGCAGCCCGGCCGCGCAGGTGACGCACTCGACCAGCTCGTCCGGCCCGGCGTCGGCCTCCACCACGGCGGCGAGGCGCACGAAGCGGTCGACCGGGCGGGAGACCACCTGGGCCGCGTACGACAGCAACGTGTCGGCCAGGTGCTCGACGGTCTGCCGGCAGGTCCACTCCAGCCCGCCGGCCGGGCGGGACCAGTCGGCGCCGGTCACCGACCCGAGCGTCGCCGCCACGGCACCCGCCGCACGGTCGAGGTCGTCGGCCGTGACCGTCATCGCGCCCTCCCCGGGTCCGTTCACCGCCCCATCCTGCCCGAGCCGTGCCCACACCGCCGCCCCGCCGGAACCCGGTCGTGCCGCCCCGCGCCGGTGGGTAGCATCCGCGCCATGGCTCCCGTCACCCACCCCGGCGCCTGCCCCCTGGACTGTCCCGACACCTGCGTCTGGCAGCTCACGGTGTCCGACGGCCGGGCGGTCGCGCTGCGCGGCGACCGCGAGCACCCGTTCACCCGGGGCGCGCTCTGCGGCAAGGTCAACCGCTACCTCGACGCGGTCAACGGCCCGGACCGGCTCACCACCCCGTGGGTCCGCACCGGACCGAAGGGGGTCGGGCGGGTGGCGTACCGGCCGGCGAGCTGGGACGAGGCGCTCCAGCGGGTGGCCGCCGGCCTGCGGGCGAGCATCGAACGTCACGGCCCGGAGTCGGTGCTGCCCTACTACTTCGCCGGCACGATGGGTCTGGTGCAGGGCTGGAGCATGGGGCCGCGGCTGTTCGCGTACCTGGGCGCGTCCCGGTTGGACACCACCATCTGCACGGCCGCGGCGCGGGCGGCGCTGCGCTCGCTGCACGGCGGTTCGGTGGGTTTCGAGCCGGAGACGATCGTCGAGGCGAAGCTGATCCTGCTCTGGGGCGCGAACCCGCTCGCCACCAACCTGCACCAGTGGCCGTTCGTGCAGCAGGCGCGCGAGCGCGGCGCGTACGTGGTGACGATCGACCCGCTGCGGACCGACACGGCGGCGCGCAGCGACGAGCACGTGGCGCCGCTGCCGGGCACCGACGCGGCGCTCGCGCTCGGGCTGATGCGGCACGTCCGGGACGTCGGTGCGGCCGACGAGGCGTGGCTGGCCGCGCACACCGTCGGCTGGCCCGAGCTGTCCGCCCGGCTCGACGAGTGGCCGGTGGACCGCGCCGCCGCCGAGTGCGGCCTACCGGTCGAGGTGGTACGCCGCCTGGGCGACCGCGTCGCCACCACCCGCCCCACCGCCGTCCGCGTCGGGCTCGGCCTGCAACGGCACCACGGCGCCGGGCAGGCGATCCGGGCGATCTGCGCGCTGCCGCTGGTCACCGGCGACTTCCGCCACCCCGGCGGCGGGTCCCTGGTGACCACCAGCGGGCACCACCCGATCGACGACGAGCGGGTGATCCGGCCCGCCGGCATGCCGGCGCCACCGGCCCGGTCGCTGAACATGAGCCGGCTGGCGGCCCTGCTGACCGGGGAGGCCGACCCGCCGGTGACCTCGCTGGTGGTGTTCGACGCCAACCCGGCCGCCACCGCGCCGGACCAGACCCGGCTGCTCGCCGGCCTGCGCCGCGCCGACCTGTTCACCGTGGTGCTGGAGCAGCGGTGGACCGACACCTGCGACCACGCCGACGTGGTGCTGCCGGCCACCATGCAGCCGGAGCACCTGGACCTGCACACCTCCTACGGGCACCACTACACGACGCTGAACCTGCCGGCCACCCGACCGCCCGGGGAGGCGCTGCCGAACACCGAGATCTTCCGGCGGATCGCCGCGGCGCTGGGCATCGACCACCCGGCGTTCCGGGACAGCGACGAGGACCTGGCCCGGCAGCTGCTGGCCGACACCCCGATCGGGTTCGAGGAGTTGCGCGAGCGCACGTACGCCCGGCTCACCGGTGTGCCGGTCGGTTCCGCGCCGTTCGCCGACGGCGGTTTCCCCACCCCGGACGGGCGGGCCCGGCTGCACGATCCCGCGCTGGCCCGGCTCGGCGTGGACCCGCTGCCGGGCTACACGCCGCCGGCCGAGGCCGCCGACGCCGGCCTGGCCCGCCGGTTCCCGCTGGTGCTGCTCGCCCCGGCGGGCCGGTACCTGATGAACTCGACGTTCGCCTCACTGCCCTGGCACGCGCGCCGCACCGGGCCGCCGAAGGTGCACCTGCACCCGAGCGACGCGGCGGCGCGCGGGCTGGCCGACGGCGACGCGGTGCGGGTGCGCAACGACCGGGGCGCGTTCCTCGCCGCGGTCGCCGTGGACGAGGCGACCCGGCCGGGGGTGGCGTTCACCTACAAGGCGTACTGGGCGCGGCTGAGCCCGGGCCGGGCCACGGTCAACGCGGTCACCGCGGTCCGCGACACCGACCTGGGCGGGGCCCCGACGTTCCACGACTGCCGGGTCGAGGTGGAGCCGGTGCCGGCCGAGCTGCTGACCACCGAGCCGCCCGCCGACCAGGCCACCGAGCCGCCCGCCGACGCAGCCGTCGATCGGGCCGCCGAGCCGGCGTCGGCCGGCTGAGCCGGGACTTCCGGCCCGGTCGTCGGGGTCCGTGCGCCCCTGCTCCCCCGTCCCGCGCGCCCGTAGCGTCGGCGGTGGACACAGGGAGGTCGCCATGCGTACGTGGCAGGTGCAGGACGTGATGACCACCGACGTGGCGTCGGTACGGGAGGGCACGGCGTACCGGGAGATCGTCGACGTGCTGACCGGCCGGCACGTGACGGCGGTCCCGGTGGTGGACGGCGCCCGCCGGGTGCTCGGGGTGGTCTCCGAGGCGGACCTGATGTACAAGGTGGAGCTGCTGGGGCAGCCGCGCGAGCGGCGCATCCTGCCCGACCGGCACCGCCGCGAGGCGCGGGCGAAGGCGGACGCCACGCTCGCGGCGGACCTGATGACCGCTCCCCCGGTCACCGTGGCGCCGGACGCCACGCTGGTCGAGGCGGCCCGGGTGATGGACGCCCGCGACGTGAAGCGGCTGCCGGTGGTCGACGACCTGGGCCGGCTGGTCGGCATCGTGACCCGCGGCGACCTGCTCAAGGTGCACCTGCGCCCGGACGCGGACATCCGGCGCGACGTGGTCGAGGAGGTGCTGCGGCGCACGCTCGGCGTCCGCGACGGCGTGGTGGACGTGAGCGTGCACGGCGGCGTGGTGACGCTCACCGGCCAGCTGGAGCGCTGGTCCACGGTGCACCTGGCGCTGCGACTGGCCCGGCAGGTCAGCGGCGTGGTCGAGGTGGTCGACGCGCTCGGCTTCGCGATCGACGACGCGCCGATGTCGGCGCTGCGGCTCGGTGGCGGCACCCCGGCCGGCATCGCCTGAGCCCGGCCCGGCCTGCCCGTCGACACCCCGGCCGGCATCGCCCCGGCCCGGCCCGACCGGCGGTGGCACGCGGCCGGGGTGCCGCCGCGAAACGGCCGCTCAACCGTCGGCCAGGGCGTCCAGCACCAGCGCGGCGGTCCAGCTGAACGCCGGCGAGCCGAGACCGGCGCCGGTGTCCGGGTGGAAGTACTCGTGACAGCCGGCGGTGTCGACCAGGTCGAGCAGGGACTCCCGCAGCCCGGCGGCCAGGTCGGCGCGGCGGTGCGTCCGCAGCGCCTGCCAGAGCAGCCAGCCGGTGTTCACCCAGCTCGGACCGCGCCAGTAGCGCAGCGGCTCGAAGTCGGGCGCGGTGCGGTCGTAGGTGGGCAGCGGCCGGTCCATCCGGGCGGCCAGCCCGAACCGGGGCGAGCACGCCTCGGCGAGCACCGCGCGTACCTGCGGTTCCGGCAGGTCGGGCAGGGCCAGCGGCATCAGCCCGAGCACGGTACGGGCCGCCACGAGCCGGTCGGTGCGCACGTCGCGCGGGCGGAACGTGCCGGTGAGCGGGTCCCAGAGCCGGGTGACCAGGGCCTCGGTGATGCGGGCGGCCCGGTCCCGGTGCGGCCCGGGGTCGGCGCCGACCACCGCGGCGATCCGGGCCAGCGCGTACTCGGAGACGCCGAGCGCGGCGTTGACCAGCGGGCACTCCACCAGGAACGGGTGTCGGCCGAGCAGTCCCTCGTCGCGGTAGCGGCCGGCCCGGTAGGAGTCGACGAGCGCGACGTAGCGCGCGTAGTCCAGGTCCGTGGGGCGTTGCGTCGCGGCGGCGTGGGCGGTGTCGTGCCGGCGGTACGCGCGCATCACCGCCTCGTCGGCGGGCACCGCGGCCAGCGGGGCGTCCCAGGCGGGACTGTTGTCCAGGCCGGACTCCCACGGGTGCACGATGGCGGCCAACCCGCCGCCGCCGACGTCGCGCCGGCCGGTCAGGTAGCGCTGCTGGGCGACCAGCCGGGGATAGAGCCGGCGCAGCGCGGCCACCGACGCCTCGGACGGGGCGCGGCGGTGCACCAGCCAGGCGGCCGGGGCGTGCACCGGTGGCTGGACGATGCCGGAGGTGGCCGCCGCCGGGGCGCCGTCGGCGCGGGCCGACTCCCAGAACTCCGGCCCGGGGAAGTACGCGCCGACGCGCAGCGCCGGGTTGAACACGATGTGCGGCACCCGCCCGTCGACCCACTGGGCGGCGAACAGCGTCCGCAGCTCCCGCCAGGCCCGGTCCGGGCGTACGTGGGCCAGCCCGATCGCGATGAACGCCGAGTCCCAGCTCCACTGGTGCGGGTAGAGCGTGCGCGAGGGCACCGTGTGGTCGTGTTCCCAGTTGGCGTCGAGGGTGGCCAGCGCGAGGCGGCGCAGCCGGGCGTCGCGTTCCGCGCCGGCGCGTACCCCGGCCGCGAGGCTGCCGGTCACGCGGCGGCCCGCCGGGGACGGGCCGGACGCAGCACGGTCGCGGCCTGGCGCAGCGCGGCGACCGGCTCCCCGCGCAGCCGACACTCCAGCGTCAGCCAGCCGGGATAGCCGAGGTCGTCGAGCGTGGCCAGCAGCGCGTCCCAGTCCAGGTGCCCGGCGCCGGGCTGGTGCCGGTTGGAGTCGCTGACCTGCACGTGCCCCAGGTAGGGCGCGGTGGCGCGCAGCGCCGCGAGGGGATCGTCCTCCTCGATGTTCATGTGGTAGGTGTCGGCCACCACCCGCACGCCGGGCGACCCGACCGCGCGGCACAGCTCCACCGCCTGGTCGAGGCGGTTGACCATGTGGTCCTCGTACCGGTTGAGCGGTTCGAGGAACAGGGTGACCCCCTCGGCCCGGGCGTGCTCGGCCAGCTCGCCCAGGGCGTCGACGAGGACCTGCCGGTCGCGCTCGGGCGACCGGGGCGGCTCGAACGGGGGCAGCCGGCGGGAGAACATGCCCCAGGCGGCCGGGGTCATCGCGCCGACGCCGCCCAGCTCGGCGATGACGGAGAGCTGGGAGCGCAGGTTGCGCACCGCGTCCCGGGAGCGCTCCGGGTCGAAGTCGCCGATGAAGTGGTCCATCTCGACGCAGACGGTCGGGGTGACGACGCCGGCGGCGTGGGCCCGGCGCAGTTCCGGCAGCCGTCGGGCCAGGGCGAGGTCGCCCCGCCCGCGCAGTTCGATGCCCTGGTAGCCGAGGGACACGGCGAGGGCGTACTTCTCGGTCAGGTCGGCGCCGGGGAGCAGCTGCTCCTGGCAGGCCAGGGGAATGTCCATTCAGAACCTCAGCACCACTTGGAGGACGTCACCGTCACCGCGGTCGAGCAACGCCAGGGCGTCGGCCACCGCGCCCGCGTCGACGACGTGGCTCACCAGCGGCAGCGGGTCGACGCTGCCCTCCGCCACCAGGTCCATGAACGTGTGCGCGATCCGGGTTCCGGACCACCGGCCGGCCGTGCCGGGTGCCGGGTCCGGCCCGGAGACCTGGGCGGCCACCAGCTGGATCCGGTTGTGGTGGAACTCCTCGCCGAGTTCCAGCCCGTGGGCGTACCCCTGGTAGAAGCCGGCGGCGACGACGCGGCCGGCGTGCGCGGTGGCCCGGATCGCCTCGTGCAGCGCCGGGTAGGAGCCGGACAGTTCCAGGCAGACGTCGGCGCCCCGGCCGTCGGTCTCCGCGCGCAGCGCGGCGGCGGCCGAGTCGGCGCCGGCGTCGACGACCCGGCGGGCGCCGAGCCGGGTGGCGTGGGCGAGCCGTCCGGGCACCCGGTCGACGGCGACCACCCGCGCGCCGGACAGCACGGCGAGCCGGGTGCCGAGCAGCCCGATCACGCCCTGCCCGAAGACGCCGACCCAGTCGCCGAGGTGCAGGTCGCCGGCGAGCACGGCGGTCAGCGCGATGGCGCCGGGGCGGGCGAAGACGGCGGTGAGCGGGTCGAGGCCGGGGGCGAGCGGGTGCGCCGCGGCGGCGGGGAGCACCGCTTCGGCGCGGTGTCCCCAGATGCCCCAGACGAGTTGGCCGACCCGGCGGTCGGCGACGTCGGGGGCGACCTCGACGATCTCGCCGACCTCCTCGTACCCGAAGCCCACGACCGGGTACGCGGGCGTGGCCTGTCGGGGCACGAACATCCGGGCGGCGGCGTCCCAGTCCTTGCGGAGGCGGGGATTGCTGCCCCGGTAGAGGGTCAGCTCGGTGCCGGCCGAGATGCCGGAGTAGCAGGTGCGGACGCGGACCTGGCCCGGGCCGAGCCGGTCCGGGGGGCAGGGCTCCAGGCGTACGCGCCGGGGCCCGGCCAGAGAGACAACCCAGTTGCCCATGGCGTCGCTCCGAGGGAAGTGCCGGCCTCGATTCTAACCGAAAAAATGGGCATATGTGATTAGATCGATGAATCGGTGGGTATTGATGCCGCGCCGTGCTCTTTCGAGAGGAGTGCCACCGATGTCATCACCCTCAACACGGCTGCTCGCTTCGAGCCTGATCCTGGCACTGGCCGGGACCGGCGCGACCGCCTGCAGCGACGACGGGCAGAAATCCGACAGTTCCCAGATCACCGTGTGGAGCCTGGAGGACGTGGCGGACCGGGTCAACGCCACCAAGGCGATCATCGCCGACTACACCGCCAAGACCGGCGTCAAGGTCAACCTGGTCACCGTCAACGAGGACCAGTTCCCGTCCCTGATCGCGTCCAGCGCCGCCGCCGGCGACCTGCCCGACGTGGTCGGCTCGGTCTCGCTCGCCGGCGTACGGACCCTCGCCGGCAACGAGCTGCTGGAGCCCGACGCCAACGGCGCCGTCGTCGACGCCCTCGGCCGGGACACCTTCTCCCCCCGCGCGCTGGAACTGACCAGCGACGACGGCCGACAGCTCGCCGTGCCCAGCGACGGATGGGGTCAGCTGCTGGTCTACCGCAAGGACCTGTTCGACGCCGCCGGCCTGCCGGCCCCCGACACGTACGAGAAGATCGCCGCCGCGGCGGCGAAGCTGAACACCGGCGGGGTCGCCGGCATCACCGCGGCCACCGCCCCCGGCGACGTGTTCACCCAGCAGACCTTCGAGCACCTCGCGCTGGCCAACAACTGCCAGCTCACCGACGACGCCGGGAAGGTCACGCTGGACTCGCCGGAGTGTGTGGAGGCGTTCCGCTTCTACGGCGACCTGATGCGGAACAACTCGGTCAAGGGCGCCCAAGACGTCGACACCACCCGGGCCACCTACTTCGCCGGCAAGGCGGCCATGCTGATCTGGTCGCCGTTCATCCTCGACGAGCTGGCCGGGCTGCGCAACGACGCCCGGCCCACCTGCCCGCAGTGCCAGTCCGACCCGGCCTGGCTGGCGAAGAACAGCGGTTTCGTCACCGCCATCAAGGGCCCGAACGGCACCGAACCGGCCCAGTACGGCGAGGTCAGCTCCTGGGCGGTGCTCGACGGCGCAGCCGACCCGGCCAAGTCCTTCGTGGAGTACATGCTCTCCGACGGCTACCCGCGCTGGTTCGGCATGTCCCCCGAGGGGCGCTTCCCGGTGCGGACCGGCACCAAGGAGGACAAGCAGAAGTTCCGCACCGCCTGGAACACCAGCCCGGCCGGTGTGGACACCAAGAAGCCGCTCTCCGAGGTCTACGGCGACGACGTGCTCACCACCCTGCGGGAGAGCCCGGACACCTTCCAGCGCTGGGGCCTGACCCAGGGCCAGGGCAAGCTGGTCGGCGCCATCCTCGGTGAGCTGCCGGTGCCCAAGGCGCTCGCCGACGTGGTCGGCGGCAAGTCCGACGCCCGGGGCGCGGCGGAGCGGGCCAAGAAGGACGTGGACGCCATCGCCAAGGGTGTCAATTGACCACCACCGTGCCGGAGGCCGGCCGCTCCCCCACCCCGGAGCGGCCCCGCCGACCCGGCCGCCGGCCACTGACCCTGCGCCGCCGCGAGTCCCGCGCCGGGCTCGCGCTGGTCGCGCCCACGCTGCTCGTCGTGCTCGCGGTGATCGGCATACCCATCGTCTGGACCGTGGTGCTGGCCTTCCAGCGGGTACGCCTGGCGACGCTGCGCAAGACCGGCCTCTTCGGCGAGCTGACCCTGGACAACATCGACCGGGTGCTGCACACCCCCGGCTTCGCCGACACGCTCTGGACCACCGTGCTCTACAGCGTCGGCGGCACCGTCGGGTCGATCGTGGTCGGCCTGGCGGCGGCGCTCGCCGTCCGCGGGCCGTTCCGCGGCCGCACGCTGGTGCGCGCGTCGATGCTGCTGCCGTACGTGGCGCCGGTGGTCGCCATGACATTCGTCTGGCAGGTGATGCTCGACCCGCAGCTCGGCATCGTCAACGACTGGGGCCGGCGGTTCCTCGGCTGGGACTCCCCGGTGCCGTTCCTGTCCCAGGAGTCCACCGCGCTGTGGACGGTGATCGCGTTCGAGGCGTGGCGCTACTTCCCGTTCGCGTTCCTGTTCCTGCTGGCCCGGCTCCAGGCCGTGCCGGGCGAACTGGAGGAGGCCGCCCGGGTGGACGGGGCGACACCGACCCAGCGGTTCCGGCACATCCTGCTGCCGCAACTGATGCCGGTGATCGCGCTGATCGGCGTGCTGCGCTTCATCATGACGTTCAACAAGTTCGACGACGTCTACCTGCTCACCGGCGGCTCCGCCGGCACCGAGGTGGTCAGCGTCCGGGTCTACCAGTTCCTCACCGCCCGCACCGACATCGGCGCGGCCGCCGCCCAGGCGGTCGTGCTGGCCGTGGTGCTGCTCGTGTTCGTGGCCATCTACCTGCGCTTCTTCGGCGCGCGACGGGAGGCGTGATGGACCGCGACCGGATCGAGACGGTCAGCCTGCGCTGGCTGCGCCGGCTGGTGATCGCCGGCTTCCTGGTGGTCACCCTGCTGCCGTTCTGGTACATGCTGGTGCTCTCGGTGCGCCCGATCGAACGCCTGCTGCTCGACCCCGGCTCGCTCTGGGTGCCGTTCGGCGAGCTGACCGTCGCCACGTACGCCGAGGTGCTGCGGTCCGTCGAGAACGGTGGCCAGGGTTTCCTCACCTTCATCCGCAACAGCGGCCTGGTGGCGCTGGCCGCCACCGTGCTCACTCTGCTGGTCGCCATCCCCGGCGCGTACGCGGTGTCCCGGTTGCGGTTCTTCGGCCGGCGGCAGGTCAGCGCGCTGTTCCTGGCGGTCTACCTGTTCCCGTCGATCGTCATCGCGATCCCGCTGTTCGTGGTCTTCACCCGGGCCGGGCTGCGCGGGTCGCTGTTCGGGCTGGTGCTGGTCTACATCTCGCAGACGCTGCCGGTGTCGGTCTACATGCTCAAGAACTACTTCGAGACCATCCCGGTCAGTCTGGAGGAGTCGGCGGCGATCGACGGGGCCGGTCGGCTCGGCATCATCCGCCGGGTCAGCCTGCCCCTGGCCGCCCCGTCGGTGATGGCGGTCGCCCTGTACGACTTCATGATCGCCTGGAACGAGTTCCTGTTCGCGCTGCTGTTCCTGGTCGACCGGCCGGACCGGTGGACCGTCTCGCTCGGGCTGTCCCTGCTCGCCGACGGCGTGGAGGTGCCCAAGACCGTGCTGATGGCCGGCTCGGTCATCCTCACCCTGCCGATCGTGGTGCTGTTCTTCGCCGGCGAGCGGCTGCTCACCGAGGGACTCACCAGCGGGGCGGAGAAGGGCTGACCCCGGCATGCCAGGATGACCCGGTGCGAGCACCACGGGAGCGTCCGGCCGGCGCGCGGCTGGCCCGGCTGCTCACCGAGGTGCTCGCACCGGGCGTCCTGGTCACCGCGCTGCCGCTGGTCGCCGCCGCCCGGGTCAGCCGCTCCCCCGCGCACCTGCTGCTCTGGGGCGGCACCGCGCTGCTGTTCTGCGCGGTCGTCCCGGTCGGCGTGATCCTGCACGGCGTACGCCGGGGCCGGCTCACCGACCGGCACGTCGGCGACCACCGGCAGCGGGCCCGCCCGCTGTCCATCGGCCTGGCCTCGGTGGCGGTCGGGCTGCTCCTGCTGGCGGCGCTACGCGCGCCGGCCGAACTCTTCGCGGTGATCGTGGTCATCTTCGTGGTCGGCGCGGCGTGCACGCTGGTCAACCACTGGTGGAAGCTGAGCATCCACGCCGCGGTGGCCGGCGCCACGGTGGCCGTGCTGGCGCTGCTGTTCGGGCCGGTGGCGCAGCTCGGCTGGCCGCTGGTGGCGGCCGTCGGCTGGTCCCGGGTGCGGCTGCGCGACCACACCTGGCCGCAGGTCCTGGCCGGCACGGCGCTCGGCGCGCCGCTGGCCGCCGGGGTGTTCCTCGCGCTGACCTGAACAAGATCAGTTACCGTGAGGTCATGGCCAAGCCGACCCGCTGGGTGACCGACACCAAGCCCGGCCACTCGCAGTGGTACGTCGACCGGTTCCGCCGCCTCGCCGCCGAGGGGGCGGACCTGGCCGGTGAGGCCCGGATGGTGGACGCGCTCGTGCCGCCGGGGTCGCGGATCCTCGACGCCGGCTGCGGCACCGGCCGGGTCGCCGCCGCGCTGGCCGCCCGGGGACACAACCTCGTCGGGGTGGACGCCGACCCGACGCTGGTCGAGGCGGCCCGCGCCGATTACCCCGGCCCCCGCTTCCTGGTCGCCGACCTGGCCGAGCTGGACCTGCCCGGGCAGGGCGAACCCGAGCCGTTCGACGCGGCCGTGGTCGCCGGCAACGTGATGACGTTCGTCGCCCCCGGCACCGAGCCCGCCGTGCTGGCCCGGATCGCCGCCCACGTGCGCCCGGACGGCCTGGTGGTGGTCGGGTTCGGCACCGACCGGGGTTACCCGGTCGCCGAGCTGGACGCCGACGCGGTGGCCGCCGGGCTGCGCCTGGAACACCGCTTCGCCACCTGGGACCTGCGACCCTGGCGCGACGACGCCGAGTTCGCGGTGACCGTGTTGCGCCGCCCCGTCTGAGTCGCGGGACCGGTCACGCCGGCGTGGCCACCGCGCGGGCCGCCTCCGGGTCCAGCGGGCTGCCCGCCGGCAGCAGGTCGACCAGGCTCGCCGGCAGCCGCACCGGGCGCACCCCGGCGTAGCCGAGCATGCCCGGCACGTCGGCGCCGGTCAGCGCGTACCGCCGGCCCAGGTCGGTGACCACGCAGACCGCGCCGCCGGTCGCGCCCGGCGCGGCCGCCGCCTCCACCAGCGCGCCGCGTCCCGGTTCCACCACGACCTGGTCGGCGAGCCCGTCCCGGCCACCGGCGGTCCGCGCGGCGGCGGCCGGGTCCGGCGCGGTGGCGCCGAGGCGCATCTCGCGTACGCCCGTGTCGTCGCCGGCCCGGGCGCAGAGCGCGCCGCCCTCGGACATGGCCAGCCGGGGCGGCACGGCGGGCGGAGCGGCCGGACCGGTGGGCACCAGGTCGGGCAGCTTGGGCAGCGCGGCGAACCGGCCCAACGTGATCGGCTCCGGCTCGCCCTGGCCGGTGCGGGCCAGCAGCAGCGCGGCCTGCAACTTGGTGATGCCGGCCAGTCCGCCGCGCCCGGCCACCGCGTACTGCCGGCCGCCGCCGGAGTTGCGGACCAGGTAGACGTCGCCCACCTCGGCGCCGTCGACCCCCTCGGACGGGGCGCCCAGGTCGCCCACCGGGGGCGGGACCAGGTCGGCGCCGGCCGGCACGGTGTTGAGCAGCGGCGCCGCGACCGGGACGGCCCGTTCCCGGGTGGCGGCCAGCGCGGCCAGCACCCGGTCGGTGTCCCGCAGCAGGTAGCGCCGATCGTGCCAGATCAGGTGCAGCCCGCCGTCCGGGTGGCGGACGAGCAGGCCCTGGTCACCGAGCGGGCGCCCGCCGGGAGCGTCCCGGCCGATCAGCAGCGTCGAGCGGGCCTCGGCCCGCCCCGCCTCGACGGTCACCGACGAGCACAGCGTCCACCCGTCACGGACCAGCCGGCCGGCGGCGGGCAGCGAGTCCGGGGCGTCGGCGATGCCGAGCGGCAGGCCGCGCGGCACCCCCTCGATGGCCCGGCGGGTGACCAGCACGGTCTTCGGCCGCTCCGCCCCGATGATGAGCAGGGCCGAGGCGTAGTTGAGGACCGGGTGCAGCTTCTCCTCCCGGTAGACGAAGCGGGCGCCGGACTCCTTCTCCACGATCACCGCCGCGGTATCGCGCCAGGCGCTGCCCCCGCCGGTGAACAGCCCGTAGAGCGCCACCCCGCCGAGCGCGATCGCCGCCACCAGCACACTGGCCAGCCCGGCGCCGGCCAACCGGCGAAACGGCGACCGCGCCGGGTCGGTCTCCCGCATGACCAGCGCGGCGACCGCCCGCTGGACGGCGAACTGGTACGAGTGCAGCTGGTCCTGCCGCGACGCCATCGATGCCCCTCCGCCGGGATCGTCGGCGCACAGGATAAGCGCTGCGTCGATCCCCCGGCGACCCTGCGTGTCCCCCGAGCCGCCGTGCGCCGCCCGGCCAGCCCGGCTCGGTCCGGCTGGTCCGGCTGGTCCGGCTGGTCCGGCTGGTCCGGCCGGCCCGGCTGGCCCGGCTGGCCCGGCCGGCCCGGCTGGCCCGGCTGGCCCGGCTGGCCCGGCTGGCCCGGCTGGCCCGGCTGGCCCGGCTTGGTCCGGCTTGGTCCGGCTGGCCCGGCGCAACCTCGCCGAAGTTGCGGGATCGCGCCCGTCCGGACCCAGCAACTGGAGTGAGGCGGCCCGGGACAGCGCTGAAGGTGGGCCCGAACGGCGGGCCCCCGGTGCCATTGACGGAGTTGTCTGCCGCCGTGGTCGCGGAGAACCGGATACACCCATGATGTTCCACCGACGGGGTTGAAGGCCGACGGGTGGAACGTGGTGGGTGTTTCCCGGGCCATGAGACACCCATGGTGTTCCCCTCACGGGGTGGGTCCCGCCGGGCGAAACCCCCTTCCCCCTCCGCGTCGTCCAGGCGCAGCCCCGACGCCGCGACCTTGCCGCACCCGTTCCGTCGATCTTGGAGTTGTGGCACCCGGCAAACCGTGTAATTCATTGCAAACCAGGAACCACAACTCCAAGATCGACGCGTCGCGGGAACGGGTCACGCGGGAGGCGGGCGGGCGGCGGGTGGAACGTGGCGGGTGTCTCCTGCGGCGTGAGGCGCCCACGGTGCCCCGGTGGCCGAGTGACGGGTGGTGGCCACACGATCAACAGCGGCGCGACGCGAACCACCGGCAGCAGACGGGGTCGCGTGGTCCGGAGAGGTGGCAGCCCGGGTACCCCCTGGGGTATGGTCGAGGGCAGGAGGTGGTGACGTGAAGCTTCGACCCGAGATGACCGGCGACGCGCTGACCCGACTCAAGCGGGCCCGGGGGCAGCTCAACGCCGTGATCGAGATGATGGAGAACGGCGAGGACTGCCGCGCGGCGCTGACTCAGCTCGCCGCGGTGTCCAAGGCGATCGACCGCGCCGGGTTCAAGATCATCGCTTCCGGCATGCGCCACTGCGGCACCGCCCGCCAGGCGGGCGAGGAGCCGGAGATGACCGAGGAGGAGCTGGAGAAGCTCTTTCTCTCCCTGGCCTAGCACCGAAAGACGCCCGCCCCGGGCCGCGTGATCGCGTCCCGGGCGGGTAACCCCGTGCCCGGAGGACCCGGGCCGGAGTCTGCCTCATGCATACCCCCCCGGGGTATGTATGCCAATGAGAGGAGAACGGCACGTGACTGTCGAGGTGTCCGTCATCGCCACGTCCTCGCTCGGCGACCGCAGCTACCTGGCCTCGGACGGCCGGGTGGCGATCGTGGTCGACCCGCAGCGGGACATCGACCGCGTCCTGCACCTGGCCGGAGCCAAGGGGGTGCGGATCACCCACGTGGTGGAGACCCACATCCACAACGACTACGTGTCCGGCGGACTGGAGCTGGCCCGGATCACCGGCGCCCACTACCTGGTGGCCGCCGCCGACGAGGTCGGCTTCAACCGGATGCCGGTGGCCGACGGCGACGAGGTGCCGGTGTCGGACGCCCTGCGGCTGCGGGTGGTCGGCACGCCCGGCCACACCTTCCACCACCTCTCGTACGCGCTCGACGAGGCCGGCGACGGCGACTGGACCCCGGTCGGCGTGTTCACCGGCGGGTCCCTGCTGTTCGGCACCACCGGCCGCACCGACCTGCTCGGCCAGCAGCACGCGCACGAGCTGGCCCACCACCAGCACGCCTCCGCCCGCAAGCTGGCCGACCTGCTACCCGACGGCGCGCAGGTGTGGCCGACGCACGGCTTCGGCAGCTTCTGCTCGGCCAGCCAGGCCGACGCCCCGGAGTCGACCATCGGCCGGGAGAAGGAGGCCAACCCGGTGCTGCGGCTGGCCGCCGACCGGTTCGTCACCGAGACGCTCGCCGGACTGGACGCCTACCCGGCGTACTACGCCCACATGGGCGTGGCCAACGCCGCCGGGCCGGCGCCGGTCGACCTCACCCCGGTCGCCCGCGCCGACGCCGACGAGCTGCGCCACCGGATCGCCGCCGGCGAGTGGGTGGTCGACCTGCGACACCGCAAGGCGTACGCGGCCTCGCACCTGGCCGGCACCGTCAGCCTCGGCCTGGACGGGCCGATGTCGACCTGGCTCGGCTGGCTGATCGACTGGGGCGTGCCGATCACCTTCCTGGCCGAGACGCCGGACCAGGTCGCCGACGCCCAGCGGGAGCTGGTCCGCATCGGCATCGACCGGCCGGCCGCGCAGGCCACCGGCGAGCCCGAGCGGTGGGCCACCGACCGGTCGGAGCTGCGCCAGCTGGCCGTGGCCGACTTCGGCGCGCTGGCCGCCGCGCAGGCCGGGAACACCCCGGCCGGCCTGCCCGCCCCGCAGGTCGTCCTCGACGTGCGGATGACCAACGAGTGGAAGGCCGGGCACGTCGACGGGGCGGTGCACGTCCCGCTGCCCGACCTGCCGACGCGGCTCGCCGACGTGCCCGCCGGCACGGTCTGGGTGCACTGCGGCTCCGGCTACCGGGCCACCGCCGCCGCGTCCCTGCTGGCCAACGCCGGCCGCGACGTCGTGCTGATCGACGACATGTTCGGCCAGGCCGAGGCGGCCGGCGTCCGGATGGCGCCCACCACCTGACCCTTCCCACCCGCACCCGGCCGGCGCGCTCGCGCCGGCCGGCGATGACCCCTGCCCACGAAGGAGAAGAACATGACCACCACGACCCCCTCGACCGTCGACGCGGTCACCCTGAGCGAGCTGATCGCCGCCGGGCGCGCGCCCCGGCTGCTGGACGTCCGCACCCCCGGCGAATTCGAGGCCGCGCACGTCCCCGGCGCCTACAACGTGCCGTTGGACCTGCTCAAGGAGCACCGCGAGGAACTGCGCAACCACCTGGACGAGGACGTGGTGCTGATCTGCCGGTCCGGCGCCCGCGCCACCCAGGCGGAACAGGCGCTCGCCACCGTCGGCCTGCCCAACCTCAAGGTCCTCGACGGCGGCATGCTGGCCTGGCAGGCCGCGAACGCCCCGGTCAACCAGGGTCGGCCGCGCTGGGACCTGGAGCGGCAGGTCCGCCTCGTCGCCGGTTCGATCGTGCTGGCCAGCGTCGTCGCCTCGGTCTTCGTGCCGGGCCTGAAGTGGGTCGCCGGCTTCATCGGCGCGGGCCTGACCTTCGCGGCCGTCTCGAACACCTGCGCGATGGGCATGCTGCTGAGCAAGCTGCCGTACAACCGGGGCGCCAGCTGCGACCTGGACAGCGTCGTCGGCCAGCTGAGCGACGCCGGGCGCCGGTCGTGAGCGCCGCGCTGGTGCTGACCGTGGCGGGCGCGGTGCTGATCGGGGTGAGCCTCGGTCTGCTCGGCGGCGGCGGGTCGATCCTCGCCGTACCGCTGCTGGTCTACGTCGCCGACCTGCCGCCCAAGGAGGCCATCGCCACCTCGCTGCTCGTCGTGGGGGCCACCAGCGCGGTCGGTGTGCTGCCGCACGCCCGCGCCCACCGGGTGCGCTGGCGCACCGGGCTGATCTTCGGCCTGGCCGGCATGACCGGCGCGTACGCCGGCGGTCGGCTGGCCGAGTTCATCCCGGCGAGCGTCCTGCTCACCGCGTTCGCGCTGATGATGCTCGCCACGGCGGCCGCGATGATCCGCGGTCGGCGCTCCGCCGAGGGGCGGCCGACGCCGCACGAGCTGCCGGTGCTGCGGGTGGTCCTCGACGGCGTGGTGGTCGGTCTGGTCACCGGCCTGGTCGGCGCGGGCGGCGGCTTCCTGGTGGTGCCCGCCCTGGCCCTGCTCGGCGGCCTGCCGATGCCGGTCGCGGTCGGCACGTCGCTGGTGGTCATCGCGATGAAGTCGTTCGCCGGCCTGGCCGGCTACCTCTCCAGCGTGCAGATCGACTGGGGTCTGGCCGCCGCCGTCACCGCCGCCGCGATCGTCGGCAGCCTTCTCGGTGGCCGGCTCGCCGGCCGGATCCCGGCCGACGTGCTGCGCACGTCGTTCGGCTGGTTCGTCGTGGTGATGGGCGTCTTCGTCCTGGCGCAGCAGCTTCCCCCGGCGTGGGGACTCGCGGTGGGAGCGCTTGCCGCTGCCGGTACGGTCAGCGTGGTGGTGTGGGGCCGCCGAAGGAGGGGACACAGTGGACAGCAGCGCCTGGGACAGCCGGTACGCCAACACGCCCGGACTGGTGTGGAGCGCTGAGCCCAACCGGTTCGTGGTCGAGGCGGTCGCAGGTCTGACACCCGGCGCGGCGCTGGACGTCGCCGCCGGCGAGGGGCGCAACGCGGTCTGGCTGGCCGGTCAGGGCTGGCGGGTCAACGCGGTGGACTTCTCGACCGTGGCCATCGACCGCGGGCGCGAACTGGCCGCCGCGCGGGGCGTCTCGGTCGACTGGCGGGTCGCCGATGTGACCGCCTACCGGCCGGTGCCGAACAGCTACGACCTGGTGCTGATCAGCTACCTGCACCTGCCCGCCGCCGACTTCGCCCGCGTGCTCGGCGCCGCGCGGTCGGCGCTGCGCCCCGGCGGCACGCTCGTGGTGGTCGGCCACGACCTGGCCAACCTCTCCGGCGGCACCGGTGGCCCGCAGGACGCGAGCGTGCTGCTCACCCCGGAGGCGGTGGTCGACGGGCTGGCCGGGCTGCGCATCCAGCGCGCCGAGACGGCCCGCCGGCCGGTGCCGACCAGCGACGGCGGCAGCGTGGACGCGTTGGACACCGTGGTGGTGGCGACCCGTCCCGCCGACTGAGGCGCCGCAGCGGTCGTTCCCGCGGGCCGGGCCCGGGTCGACCGGTAACATCCGGTGACGGAACGGCGGAGAGGACACCGGGTGGGCGCGCGCTTCGAGGAACTGGCCTGGCGGGAGACGCCGATCGGGGCGATCAGTCTGCGCCGGCGCCGTGACCCGGCGCTGGACGCCGAGGTGTACGAGGTCAAGCTCGACGACGAGTACCTCATGTCCAGCGCGTTCCCGGTCGCCGAGATCGAGTTGGCCCGGCTGGGGCTGGCCCCGCTCAGCGGCGAGGCGCTCGACGTGGTGGTGGGCGGGCTCGGCCTCGGCTACACCGCGCGTACCGCGCTGGAGGACCCGCGGGTGCGCTCGATGCTGGTGGTCGAGGCGATCGAGGACGTGATCGACTGGCACCGCCTGGACCTGCTGCCATTCGCCGCCGGTCTGGCCGCGGACCCGCGTACCCGGTTCGTCCGGGCGGACTTCTTCGCCGCGGTCGCCGACGCCGGCCTCGACCCGGACGAGCCCGGGCGGCGTTTCCACGCCGTGCTGCTGGACGTGGACCACTCCCCCCGCCAGGTGCTGCACCCCAGCCACGCGCCGTTCTACACGACCGAAGGGCTGCGCCGGCTGGCCGCGCTGCTGCACCCGGAGGGCGTCTTCGCGCTCTGGTCGAACGACCCGCCCGACCCGGCGTTCCAGCGCACCCTGACCGAGGTGTTCCCGACCTCGGTGGCGCACGTCGTCCGGTTCCCCAACCCGTTGCAGGGCCGGGAGGCGGCGAACACCGTCTACGTCGCCCGGCGGTGATCCCCGGCGCGGCGGCATGGCCGCCCGCGCAGCGGGAAAGCGCACGGCCCACCGTACGACGGGAGGCTGGAACATGCGCGCGTTGCTCTGGGTGGTCGGCGTGGTCGCCGGTGTGCTCATCCTGCTCGGGCTGCTGCTGGAGGCGGTCCGGTGGCTCGTCATCATCGGCGTGATCGCGCTCGCCGCGGTCATCATCTTCGCGATCGTGAAGACCCGGCGGGTGGTGAGTCACCACTCGACGGGCCGCCGTTGAGGCCGGTGTGACCAACCCGGCAACCTACGTCAGCGTAGGTTACCGGCTGGTTAAGTTAGGCTGGGCCGGTCATCCGCGCAGCGAGGAGAGACGGCGATGGACGCGACCGACCGGCGACCCTGGACCCGCAGCTACGCGCCGGGGGTGCCGGCCGAGGTCCCGGAGCCGGACGGCTCGCTGGTCGACCTGCTCACCGACGCGGCCCGGCGCTTCGGGCCCCGGGTGGCGCTGGACTTCTACGGCGCCACCACCACCTTCACCGAACTGGCCGACCAGGTCGCCCGTGCCGCCGAGGCGCTGCGCCGGCTCGGCGTCGGGCCCGGTGACCGGGTCGCCCTGGTCCTGCCGAACTGCCCGCAGCACGTGGTCGCGTTCTACGCGGTGCTGCGCCTGGGCGCGGTGGTCGTCGAGCACAACCCGCTCTACACCGCCGACGAGCTGGACCGGCAACTCACCGACCACGGCGCCCGGGTGGCGGTCGTCTGGGACAAGGTCGCGCCACTGGTGGCGGGACGGGGCTCCGTGCGTACCGTCGTCGCGGTCGACCTGACCTCGGCGCTGCCCCGGCTCAAGCGGTGGGCGCTGCGGCTGCCGCTGCCCAAGGTCCGCGCCGCCCGCGCGGCGATGACCGCCCCCGCGCCCGGCGCGGCGGCCTGGTCGGAGCTGGTCGCCGCCGCCGGGCCGCTGCCGTCCGCGCACCCCGGTCCGGAGGCCGGCGACGTGGCGCTGCTCCAGTACACCGGTGGAACCACCGGCGTGCCCAAGGGCGCCGTGCTGACCCACCGCAACCTGCGCGCCAACGCCGCGCAGGGCCGGGCCTGGGTGCCCGGCCTGCGCGACGGCGCGGAGACCGTCTACGCGGTCCTGCCCCTGTTCCACGCCTACGGCCTGACGCTCTGCCTCACCTTCGCCGTCGGCATCGGGGCGACACTGGTGCTGTTCCCCCGCTTCGACGCCGACCAGGTGCTCGACGCGACCCGCCGACGCCCGCCGACGTTCCTGCCCGCCGTACCGCCGGTCTACGCGCGGCTGGCCACCGCCGCCCGCGAGCGCGGCGTCGACCTCACCTCGATCCGGTACGCCATCTCCGGCGCGATGGCGCTGCCACCGGCCACGGTGGACCTGTGGGAGCAGGTGACCGGCGGCCTGCTGGTCGAGGGCTACGGGATGACCGAGACGTCCCCGATCACGCTGGGCAACCCGGTCGCGCCGACCCGCCGGCCGGGCACGGTCGGGGTGCCGTTCCCCTCCACCGACGTCCGCATCGTCGACCCCGAGGACCTGGACCGCGACCGCGCCCCCGGTGAGGCCGGGGAGCTGCTGGTCCGGGGTCCGCAGGTGTTCGCCGGCTACTGGAACCGGCCCGAGGAGACGGCGAAGGTGCTGCTGCCCGGCGGGTGGCTGCGCACCGGCGACATCGTCACCATGGACGCCGACGGCTTCGTCACCGTGGTCGACCGGATCAAGGAACTGATCATCACCGGCGGCTTCAACGTCTACCCGTCGGAGGTGGAGGAGGCGTTGCGCCGCATCCCCGGCGTCCGCGAGGCCGCCGCCGTGGGTCTGCCCACCGACGACGGCGAGGAGGTCGTCGCGGCGGTGGTGCTCGACGCCGCCGTCGGCGGCACCCCGGAGGCGATCCGGACCGCCTGCCGCACCCACCTGGCCGGGTACAAGGTGCCCCGCCGGGTCGTGGTGGTGGAGGACCTGCCCCGCTCGCAGATCGGCAAGATCCTGCGCCGCGCGGTCCGCGACCAGCTCCGCAGCGACGGCTGACCCGGCGCGCTCCCCGCGAACGGCGGTCAGGTGTACACGCCGTCCCAGTACCGTTCCTCCGGCACCGTGAAGTCGTTCGCTCTGGTCCGGCGTAGGTGGGCGTACCGCTCGTGGTAGAGGTCGAGTGCCTGCGGGATGCCGCAGCGCTCGGCCTCCCGGATCGCCCGCACGGCGAGGATGATCCGCTGCTGCACGATGTGCTCGTCGATCGTCTCCCAGGAGTCCACGCCGCCATCCTGCCCGAGCGCCGCCGGCGGCGGACCTGGACCACTTCGCGCGCCTCTGGCCGGGCCGCGACGGCGACCGGGCCCGGCTGATGAACGCGACGCCCAAGCGGGTGGCGACCCGGACCGGCGTCGACGTGACCGCGTGGTCGAACTCGGCGGCGATCCCCGGCGACGCGGTGGCCTGGGCCGGCGAGGAGCGCACGCGGCGGGACGTCGTGGTGATCGGCAGCCTGAGCCTGGTGCACGCGCTGGCCCGGGCCGATCTGGTGGACGAGTACCGGCTCATCACCTTCCCGACCGTCGCCGGGGCGGGCGAGCGGCTGTTCGCCACCGGCATCCCCGGCGACTTCCGGTTCACGCTGGTCGAGCCGGTCGGCCCGACCGTGCTGACGGTGCTACGACGGGCCCGGTGACAGCGTTTGCGGCAGCGACGCGGCGGGTAGCCGATCGTCCATGGTGGATTCTCGAGCTCGTTCCGTCGGCCGCTACGTCATGCGGCTCGTCGGTGGGGTGGCCGTCATCCTGGGCATCCTCGGCGCCTTCTCCAGCCTGGCCGACGGCAATCTCGTCGGCATCGTGCTCAGCGCCGTGTTCCTCGCCGGCGGGGTGTTCCTGCTCAAGCGGTCGGGTGACGGCGGCCGGGCGGCCCGCCCGGCATCCGTGCCGCGCGACGCGCGCTGACGGCGGCAGCGCGCCGGCCGCGACGCGCGGAAAGTGTCGGTGTCGCCGCCTAGGCTGGTCCGGTGGTCGACCGGCGTCAGGTGATGAGTTTCCGCGTCCGTGCCCAGCAGCTCGACCGGGAGCGGGGCGCGCTCGCCGACACCGCCGTGCTCGACCTCGGCGTGCAGGACACCGGTCCCGACGGCGGCCGGTGGGCGCTGGCCCTGCGCGGGGTCGATGTGAGCGCCCTGTCGGCCGACGACCTGGTGCTGCTGTGGGCGGTTCGCGGCGCTCCCCACCTCTACCGCCGCGCCGACGTCGGCGCGGTGGCGTCGGCCGTCGAGCCGTTCTCGGACGCCGACGCGGGCAAGCGCATCTACGACGCGTCCAAGCCGCTGAAGGCGGCCGGCGTCGGCAACCTGGCCGCGCTCGACGAGGTGGCCGCGCGGATGCGGGAGGTCGTGACCGCGCCGACCGTGAAGGGCGAGGTCTCCGGCCGGCTGGCCGAGCTGCTGCCCGAGCCCTACCTGCGCTTCTGCCGCCCGTGCGACGCGACCCACCTCTACGAGATGCCGTTTCGGCTGGCCGCCGTGCGGGCCGGGCTGGAGCTGCGGCTGGACACGTCCCCGCCGGTCCTGCAACGCATCCCCGACCTCACGCCCCGCGACCCGGGCGAGCGGTTCGACCTCGTCCGCGCCTATCTGCGGCTGCTGGGGCCGGCCACGCCCAAGCACGTGGCCGACTACCTCGACGCCCCGGTCAAGGACGTGAAGGCACGCTGGCCGCAGGACGCGGTCGAGGTGACTGTCGACGGTGAGAAGCGGTGGCTCCTCGCCGCCGACGAGGCGGCGCTGACCTCGACCGACGTGGCCGCGACCCGGCTGCTCGGGCCGTTCGACCTGTTTCTCCAGGCCAAGGACCGGGCGACAGTGGCGCCGGACGCGGCGCGGGCCAAGGAGTTGTGGCCGGTGCTGGGCCGCCCCGGCGCCGTCCTGGTCGACGGCGAGCTGGTCGGCACCTGGCGCCCCCGCAAGTCGGGCCGCACGTTCCGGGTGTCCGTCGAGCCCTGGCAGAAGCTGTCCGAGAGCCGGCGCCGCGCCGTCGTCGAGCAGGCCGAACGCCTGGCGGCCCACCGGTCGGTGTCCCTCGCGGGCGTGGACTTCGGCGGCTGACCGGCGGTCAGCGGCGTCCGGCCGTCTTCGCCTCCAGCAGGTCGACCGCTGCGTCGAGGGTGGCGGTGAACTCGTCCGGGCAGATGGTGGCGGAGAAGACCCGACCCCGGTCCTCGCGTCCGGCGGGGTCGGATCGCCAGAACGCGAAGACGAGCACCAGAGCGTCGTCGAGGTAGGCGTAGCTCGACAGGTTGTCGACCGTCTCACCCCACCGCAGGAACCAGTACCGTTCGCGGAACTCCGTCTGATCGGCCGCGAGCAGGCGGAAGACCTCCTCGGCCGGGCGCCCCGGGAACGGGCACGGCGGGATCGCGCGTCGGCGTACCTGCTCCGCCGTGTCGCGCAGCAGACGGCGGAACGCCGGCACGAACGCCACGTTGTCGTCGGTGGTCAACAGCGTGTCCGCCGCCCACAGGTCGACGACGCGAAGGGCTGGCGAGAGCGCCTCGCCGATCTCCACGGCGAAGGTGCTCCGGGTACCGAATCGTCGTGCCATCGACGCGGGAACCTACCAGCCGCTCCGCGACGCGCCGGTGGGCATCCGGTGCGCCGACCCAGCGCGTCACCGCCGGACGGGACGCTCAGCCGAGGCGCTCGATCGTCGCCGGGATCAGGCCGTGCCGGCGTGCCGCGGTGGTGACCGCTTCCAGCAGCGTCCGCAGGTGCGCGCCGCTCCTCCGCTCGGCCGTCACGTCGACGCACCACGCCACTCCGCCGCCGACGCGCCGCACCTCCCAGCGCGCGGTGTCGGCTGCCCGCCCGGTGGCTACCACGCCGGGCCCGGCCGGCCCGGGTTCGTCGCTCCCATCGGCCGGGAGCGACGCCACCAGGCCGGCCAGCCGTCCGGCGTCGAGGTCGCCGGCGAACAGCACCCGGTGCACGGCCGGGCCGGTGCCCAGCCGCAGCGGTTCCGCGACCGCCAGCGTGAGGTCGTCGCGGAACCGGTCGCGCAGCGTGTCCTCGTACGGCAGCGCCCCGCCGCCGAGCCGGGCATACGTATCCTCGGCGGCCGTGCGGGTCACCGCGCGGACCCGGGCGCGGACGTCCGGCCGGGCGCGCAGCGCGCGGGCGAAGGCGCGGGAACTCCACCAGCCGCCGTCCGACGGCGTCCAGCCGGCGCTGCGCAGTCGCGTCGCGGAGAGGTCGTCGGCCAGCTCGAACTCCTCGACCAGCAGTCCGAGCGGTACGCCGTCAGCCGGAGCCAGAAGCTGGTAGTAGTCGAGCACCACGGCACGCTACCGCCCTCAGCGGTGGGCGAACACGAACCCGCCCTCGACATCCGGGGCGGGACGGTGGGTCATCTCGGCGTCGACGGTGAAGCCGGCGGCGTCCAGCCAGCCCGCGACCCGCTGCGGCGGGCGGCGGTGCACGTGGACGCGCATCGGGTGTCCGCCGTACCCCTGGGTCTTGAGCCGGCTGCCCTCGCCGGCGAAGAAGCCGAGCAGGACCACCCCGCCGGGCCGCAGCGCCCGGTGGAACCCGGCGAGCACCCCGGGCACGTCCTCGTCCGGCACGTGGATCAGCGAGAACCAGGCGAGCAGACCGGTCAGCGACGCGTCGGCGAGGTCGAGTCGGGTCATCGAGCCCACCTCGAAGCGCAGGTTCGGGTGGTCCCGCCGGGCGACCTCGATCATCGCGGGTGACAGGTCGACGCCGAACGCGTCCAGCCCGAGGCCGTGCAGGTGGGCGGTGATCCGGCCCGGTCCGCAGCCCATGTCGGCGACCGGCCCGCTCCCCTGCGCCCGCACCAGTTCGGCGAACAACCCGAGAATTCCGCGCTGGAACGGTTCCCCGGCGAGGGCGTCGCGCAGCAGATCCGCGTAGCTGGTCGCCACCGTGTCGTAGGAGGTGCGGGTGTCGTCGAGCCAGCTGGCAGCGCCCATGTCCGCACACGATAGCCCCCGCCGCGTGTGAGGATGCTCGGCATGTCCGAGCGCGCACTCAGCTTCGGGGCGGCGGCGCGGGCGTACGAGCGGTTCCGCCCCGGATATCCGCCGGCCCTCGCCGACCTGGTGCTGGCGTACGCGGACCGTCCGCTGCGGACCGCGCTGGAGATCGGCGCCGGGACCGGCAAGGCGACGCGCCTGTTCGCCCGGTCGGGCCTCACGGTCACCGCCACCGAACCGGACGCCGCCATGCTCGCCGAGCTGCGCGCGCACGTGCCGGCGCAGGTGCGGACCGTGCAAGCCGCGTTCGAGGAGCTGCCGACGGACGTGGCCTACGACCTGGTCTACGTGGCGGCGGCGCTGCACTGGACGCGCCCCCAGGGCCGGTGGGACCGGGTGGCCGCGCTCCTGACTCCCGGCGGCGTGTTCGCCTCGTTCGGTGGGCCGCTGCGGTTGCGCGACCCGGCGGTGGAGGCGTCGGTGCGGCGGGCCCGGGCGCCGTTCCTCGACAGCGACGAGATCCCCTCCCCGGACGGGACGCCGGAGACGCACGCCATGCGGTGGCCGGGCACCGAGCTGCGCCGGGATGCCCGGTTCACCGACGTCCGGCAGTCCGAGATCGAGCGCCGCGTCACGATGGGCGCGGACGACTACGTCGCTCTGTTGTCGACCGTCTCGGCCTACCTGGAACTGTCGGCGGATCGGCGGGAGCAGGTCTTCCGGCGGATCCGGGAGGTGCTGCCCGACACGGTCGAGGTCACCACCGACGTCACCGTCCACCTCGCCCGCCGGCGGCCGGACGCCTCGTCCTGACCTGCCCCCGGCTGCCGGTCACTGGATGGTGGTGGCGGCCGGGTGGTCGAAGGACGTGGGGCAGCGGAACACGTAGAGAGAGTAGCCCCGCCCGATCGTCACCTCCGTCGGCGCTGCGGACGCTCCGGGCGGGTCCTCCACCGGCCGCCAACTGCCGTCCGTCCCGTGCCACTCGGAGGAGTCGGCGGTGAACAGCAGCGTCATCGGGGTGCCGCACTCGGCGCAGTCCACCGGGTGGGGGTCGGTCAGCGACCAGTTCGCGAAGCCGCCGACCTTCCAACCCGGGGCCAGTGACAGGTCCACCTGGTAGGTGTCCTCGTCCTCGTCCTCCCAGTCCCTGATCCGGGCGTCCAGGTCATCGGGCAGCAGCCCGCCGTACTGGTATTCGCGGATCCGCTCCGGATGCAGCACGCAGGACGCGGGCAGGTAGGAGTCGTTGACCACTGGTGGTTCGGGGGCGGTCGCCACCGGCTCGGTCACGTCGTCGGCGCGCCGCCAGAACAGCCGTACCTTGGGGCTGTATCCCAGCTCGGGGTGGTCCAGCGGGCACCACAGGACCTGCATCACGTCCGTGTCGTCGGGCCCGACGAAGTCGGGGACGTCCCGACGGTGCAGTTGGGCCACCGGGACCATCGGTATCGGCTGGTCCACCAGGTGGTGGGGCTCGGAGAAGCCCAGGGGCGACAGCTGCGCCCGCTGCTCGTCGGTCACCTCGTCGGCGGCGAGGATCGCCCGGTCGCGGTGCACCGACGCCGGGGTCCGGAGCTGGAAGACGTAGTGCGCGTCGCCGTCGTCGCAGACCGGCCACGCCTCGTGCGCCGGCCAGAGCAGCGGCCCGCCGACCGAACTGTCGGCGACCGTCGGGCGGCCCGGGCGGGGGTGCAGCCGGGTGGCCGTGGTCGAGTGGGCGGTCAGCTCGGGGAAGAGGGCCGCGACGTCGACAGGGCGCGGCGGCGTGGTGCGGGTCACGGTCGACGATCATAGAGAGCGGGTACGACGGACAATCCTGTTGCGGGCGTCCGCCGCGACGGACAGGCTGCCCGGCATGCCGATGCACGAGGGACAGCTCACCGTCACCCCTGCCACCGTGCGTGGGCTGGTCGACGCACAGTTCCCCGCGTGGCGGGACCTGCCCGTCCGCCCGGTGGCCTCGGAGGGCACGGTCAACGCCGTCTTCCGCCTGGGTGAGGGCCTCGCCGTCCGGCTCCCGCTGCAACCGCAGGAGCCCGAGGTCGCGCGGCGCTGGCTGGAACGCGAGGCGGACGCGGCCCGGGAGCTGCTGGGGCGTACCCGCTTCCCCACCCCGGAGCCGGTCGCGCTCGGCGCGCCCGGCGCCGGCTATCCGCTGCCCTGGTCGGTCCAGACCTGGCTGCCCGGCGTGGTGGGGACCGACCGGGACCCGGGTGACTCGTACGCCTTCGCCGACGACCTGGCCGAGTTCGTCGACGGCGTCCGGGCCATCGACACCCGGGGGCGCACGTTCGACGGCCCGGGCCGGGGCGGTGACCTGCCCACGCACGACGAGTGGATGGAGACCTGCTTCCGGCACAGCGAGTCGTTGCTGGACGTGCCGCTGCTGCGGCGGTTCTGGGCGGCGATGCGGGAGCTGCCCCGGGGTGACACGCCGGACCGGATGACCCACGGCGACCTGATCCCCGGCAACGTCCTCGTCACCGACGGGCGGCTGGCCGGGGTGCTGGACGTGGGCGGGCTGGGGCCGGCTGATCCGGCGCTCGACCTGGTCGGCGCCTGGCACCTGCTCGGGGCCGGGCCGCGCCGGGCGCTGCGGCGGCGTCTCGGCTGCGACGACCTGGCGTGGGAACGGGGCCGGGCGTGGGCGTTCGCCCAGGCGATGGGGCTGGTCTGGTACTACCGGGAGTCCAACCCGGTGATGAGCCGGACGGGCCGGCGCACGCTGGAGCGGATCACCGCCGACCCGCCGCCGGGCTGAGCCGGGGCCAGGCGGGTCGCCACGCCGGCTCGGGCACCGGCGGCAGCGCCGCGACGTGGTCGAGGATCGCCCGCAGCCCCGGGTGCGGGTTGGTCCGGGGCAGCAGGAGCGAGATCGGGTACGCCGGCGTCGGGTCCACGAGCGGGATGCGACGCAGGTCGTGGCCCGCCGGCCAGACGTAGCGGTCGCGTGCGCCCACCAGGGTGGCCACGTCGGCGGAGCCGGCGATGGCGTCGAGGAGGACCTCGTCGCCGAAGTTCGGGCCGGTCGCGTCGACGCGCAGGTCGAACGCGGTGACGAGCTGGTCGTAGAACTCCGACCACTCGCTGCGCGGCACGATGCCGGGCACCCGGATGAGGTGTCCGCGCAGTCGCGACGGGGTCACCGACCGGGCGGACGCGAGCGGGTGCCGGGGGCCGACGAGGAGTTGCAGCGGGGAGTCGAACGCGTGGACCATCCGGACGTCGGGCGGCAGGGCGGCCGGGTCGGTGACGGTGCGGAACGCGGCGTCGATGTCGCCGGCCTGCACGGCGGCGGCGACCCGGCGCGGGTCGTCGACGCGGAGGGTCACCACGTCGACGTCGGCGCCGGGATGTGACCGCCAGTAGTCGTGCAGGACCACGGCCTGCGCGCTGCGCAGCCCGAGGACGTCCACGCGCGGGGCCCGTGACCCCGGCCGGACCGCGGCGACCGCGCGGTCCGCGCTCACCACCACACCCCGGGCGTACGGGAGGAACGCCCGGCCGTCGAGCGTCAGCTCGACCCCCCGGGCGGTACGGGTGAACAGGCGGACCCTCAGGTCGCGTTCCAGGGCGGCGACGCGCTTGGAGACCGCCTGCGGGGTCACGCCCAGCTCGTCGGCGGCGTGGCGCAGCTGCCCGAGTTCGGCCGCCCGGACGAACGATCGCACTGCCTCGGTGTCCACCGGCCCACCCTAGGGCCGCCCCACCGATGGTTGTGGCTCGCCGATCGCCGGTTGTTTGATCCGCCGCCCGCGCGGCCGGTGTGATGCGCCGGTGAAACTCGGATCGGGCTTCGGCTGGCTGTGGGCGGCGTACGCGGTCAGCACGTACGGCACGTGGACCGCGTTCGGGGCGTTTCCGCTGCTCGCGGTGCGGGTGCTGCACTCGTCGGCGTTCGCGGTGTCGCTGCTGGAGGCGGCCGGGCTCGCCGTCGCGGCGGTCGTGGCGATCCCGCTCGGGCCGTGGGTGGCGCACCGGCCCAAGCGGCCGGTGATGGTCGCCACCGACCTGTCCCGATTCGTCGCGACGGCGAGCGTGCCGGTGGCGTACCTGCTCGGGGTGTTGACCTACGGTCAGCTGCTGGTCGTCGCGGTCACCTGCGGCGCGGCGGGCATCGCGTTCGGCGCGGCGTCCGGGGCGTACCTGAAGCACCTCGTCCCGGGCGGGCGCCTGCTCGTGGCGAACGCGCGGTTCGAGGGTACGAGCTGGGTGGCGACCGCGGTCGGCCCGCCGGTGGGCGGCGCGCTCGTCGGGCTGCTCGGCCCGGTCGTCACCGTCGCGGCCGACGCGCTGAGCTATCTGCTGTCTGCGTTCGCGGTCCGCCGGATCCGGGGGGACGACGTGGCCGCGCCCCGCGCCGCGGGCGCCCGGCTGACCGGAGCCGACCTGGTCCGGGGCTGGCGGTTCATCCGCCACGACCGCGTCCTGCGGCGCCTGTTCCTCAACTCGGTGCTGGTCGGCGGTCTGATCATGGCCACCGCGCCGCTGCTGGCCGTCCTGCTGCTGGGCGACTACCACCTCCCGGCCTGGCAGTACGGGCTGGCCTTCGGCGTCCCGGCGCTCGGCGGTCTGGTGGGCGCCCGTCTCTCCGCGCCCCTGGTCCGGCGGCACGGCCGGCACCGGGTGATGATCGTGTCCGGCTGGCTGCGAGCGGTCTTCCCGCTCGGCCTCGCGTTCGTCGGTCCCGGCGTCTCCGGGCTGCTGACCGTGATCGTCGTCGAGGCTCTGCTGATCACGTGCATGGGCGTGTTCAACCCGATCCACGCCACCGAACGGCTGCGCCGAACTCCCCCCGACCACGCCGCCCAGGTGCTCACCGCGTGGAGTGTGAGCAGCCGGCTCACGCAGGCCGTCCTGATGCTGGCCTGGGGCGTCCTGGCGACGCGCGTCGGCCCGCTCGCCGCGATCACCGTCTCCGGTGTCCTGCTGCTCGCCACCCCGCTCCTGCTGCCCCGACCGGAACCGGGGCGCGGGCCCGAGGCCGACGCCGCACCCGGGGGGCAGCGAGCTGTCGGTGCGCCGCGCTAACGTCGGCCGCGACTGTGCGGGGAGGTCGGTCGTGCTCGACGACATGCGGGTGCTGCGTGGCGCGGTGGAACGCTACCGGAGGGCGGCGACCGCCGCCGGTGTCCCGTGGGACACCGACGAGCGGGCCGACGCGCTCGGCGTCGAGGCGCTCTGCCGCGTCTTCGACGTCGACCGCATCGCGGAGCAGGCGATCTGGTTCCACCACGAGGGCCTGCCGTATGCGCGGGTCCTGCCCGAGGGTGGTCATCCGCTGCTCTGGGACAACGCCGACAACCTCCTCGGCTACCTGTCCATGGCGGTCGGGGTCCCCTTCCCCTGGCGGCATCAGCTGCCGCTGCTCATCTGCGACCGCATCGTCTTCACCTTCGTGCTCGCCGGCGACCACGAGGGGGAGATCTGGCGCTACCAGATCGAGGTGGACGACCGGAACCCGGTCCGCGCCGCCACCAGCCTGGCGGCGCTGGTCTCCGCGTGGACCGACGGGTTCGCGGCGGGGGTCTACGCGCGCTCGCCGTACGACACCTGGCTGCACGTCGGGCCCGACGACCGTGACCCCGTCGACGTGCTCGTCGAGTGCGGTCTCGACCCGTTCGCCTTCCCGGTGCACGTCTCGGCGTACTCCCACCACGACCTGCTGCGGGCCCGGCAACGGGAGTGCGGTGTCAACCCGGACCACGCCGACGACTTCGACCGCCAGGAGGAGTTGCTCGGCGCGGTCGATGTCGCGCTCGCCTCGCTCCGCGCCTGACCCGGGAGGTCCCTCGTGGAGGAACGGTCCTAGACCGGACGGCCGAAGGTGACGGCGTCCCGCACGAGCGGGGGCACCCGCTCCGCGAGCTGCTGGTCCGGCCGGGCGCCGAGGGCGTCGTTGACCGTGGAGAACGCCAACCGGAAGGCGACCAGGGTGGTCGCCTCGAAGATCTCCCGGTCGCTGAGGCCGGCCTCGCGCAGGCCCCGCACGTCGTCCTCGGTGGTGGCGTTGGGGTCCCGCACGACCTGACGGGCCCATCCGGCCAGGGCGGCCTCCCGGCCGGACAGCTCGCCGTCGGCGCCGCCCAGCACGTCCGCGGCGGTCGCCTCGTCGCTGAGGTCGGCCAGCCGGGCACCCCAGGCCAGGGCGCAGTAGGCGTCACCACGGGCGGCGGCGGTGGCGGCGACCAGCACGGCCACCTCCCGCGCCGACAGCCCCGAGTCGCCCAGCAGCTCGGCGCGGACGGCCTGGAACGACGCGGACACGTCCGGACGCCAGCACCAGACGCGGGTGAGGTTGTTGACGTAGCCGTCGGAGGCGACGTCCTCGTCGTAGGCGGCGGTGACCGCCGGACCCGGCGGCGGGTCGGGAAGGAAGGTCGGGCGACTCATGGAGGCAGTGTGCCGGAATTTCTGGGCCACCCGGAGACCGATGGACGACAATTCGCGGAGCCGGCCCCGGACGGTCGCGTCGATCCGCGCCTATGATCCACCCACGGCGCGACCGGGGCGGGGGAACGGAATGATCAAGTCGATCTTCTTCGATGTCGGCGGGACGATCCTGGACGAGTCCCGCGAGTTCGCCGACTGGGCGGACTGGCTGGGCGTGCCCCGGCACACCTTCTCGGCGGTGTTCGGCGCGGTGATCGCCCGGGGCCTGGGCTACCAGGAGGTGTTCCGCGTGTTCCGGCCCGACTTCGACCTCACCGCCGAACTCGACCGCCGGGTGGCCGCCGGCGTGCCGGAGACGTTCGGCGAGGAGGATCTCTATCCCGACGCGCGCGCGTGCCTGACCGCCCTGGCGGAGCAGGGCCTGCACCTGGGGCTGGCCGGCAACCAGCCGGCTCACGCCGAGGCCAGCCTGCGCGCCCTCGGCCTTCCGGTGGACGTCATCGGCACGTCGCACGGGTGGGGTGTGGACAAGCCGGCACCGGCGTTCTTCACCCGGGTCGTCGAGGCGGGCGGCGGTGACGCGTCGTCCATCCTGTACGTCGGCGACCGGCCCGACAACGACGCCCGCCCGGCCATGGCGGCCGGCATGCCGGCGTGCCTGATCCGGCGCGGCCCGTGGGGACACATCCTCGACATGCCGGACGTGGCCCAGCGGTGCCTGTTCCGCATCGGCTCGCTGGCCGAGCTTCCGGACCTGGTGGCCGAGCACAACGCGGCGGGCGAGCGGATTCGTTGATCGCGCCATCCGCCCTGTTTCGGTGCAGATAATGCCTGTATGGGGAGGATAATCAGGTCCCAGCTGATCAGCTGGGGTGGGCCCGGCACCCGAGCAACCCGCCTGGAGCTCTTCTACGACCTGGTGTTCGTCTTCGCGTTCTTCAACGTCTCCACCCTCACCAGCAAGAACCTCACGGCGCAGTCGCTGCTGGAGGCGCTGCTCGTGCTGGTCCTGCTGTGGTGGTGCTGGACCGGCTTCGTCACGATCGGCAACGCGGTCCGGTCCGACGAGGGCGTCATGCCGCTGATCGGGCTCGCCATGATGGTGCCGGTGTTCCTCCTGGCGGTCAGCGTGGGGGTGGCGTTCCGCGATGAGCCGGGTGGTCTCTACGGCCCGTGGCTGTTCGCCGTGGCGTACCTGATGACCTGGGGGCTGAAGGCGACCGCACTCTGGACCATCGCGCGGGCGGAGGGCACACCGCGCCGGTCCGCGCTGTTGCTGGTCGGGCCGGCGCTGGTCAGTACGGTGGTCGTCCTGTTGGCGGCGGTGGTGCCGCAGCGGATCGTGGCGGCCGGCGCGGTGCAGAACGTGCGGATCGGGTTCTGGGTCGTCGCCCTGGTGCTGGAGTACCTGGGCGGACTGCTGCTCGCCCGAACGGGCTGGCGACTGCGCTCGGTGGGGCACGCGGCCGAACGGCACGCGCTGATCGTGCTCGTCGCCCTCGGCGAGTCGGTGATCGCGCTGGGGATCGGCGCGTCGGCGCAGTACGGCCGCCCGGTGGGTCTGCCGACGGTCGTCGCGTCGGCGCTGGGCATCGTCGTGATCGCCGCGCTCTGGTGGCTGTACTTCGACTGGATCGCCGCGGCCGTGGAACAACGCCTGCACGGCGTACGCGGGCCGAGCCGGATCCCCCTCGCGCGGGACGTCTACAGCTACCTGCACCTGCCGCTGGTCGTCGGGATCATCCTCTTCGCCCTCAGCCTCGAACGGCTGCTGAGCATCCTGCTGCACGCCGAGCATCCGACCGGTGCGGAACGACCCGGTCAGTTGCATCCGCTCCTGCTCTACGGCGGGGTGATCCTCTTCGCGCTCGCCCTGGTGGCGATCGAGCTGCGCGCGTTGCGCCGACTCGACCGGGTGCTGCTGGGAGCGGCCCTGGTCCTCGCCGCGCTGGTGCCGGTGGCGTACCAGGTGCCGGAGCTGGCCGCGCTGGCGCTGCTCGCCGGCGTCACTCTCGGGGTCGTGACCGTCCAGCTCCGGGTGACCCGGACGCTACGTCGGGAGGTCCGCCGGGTGGCACTCGACGAGCAGACGCGGATGGAGACCGAGCTGAACCGGTGGCGGGCCCGCCGGCTGTGAACACACGCCGCCCCCGGGTCAGCTCGCCACGGCGGTGCGGTTTCCGAGCGGATCGGCGAGCAGCGGCGCGAAGCCCAGCTCGGCGGCGCCGATCAGCGTGGTGTCGTCACCGAAAGCCGACACCCGCAGCTCGACCTTGTCCCGCGACACGGGCAGCACGTTGGCCCGGATCCGGCGGCGCACGTGCGGGGCCGAGCCCTGGAACACCTCGCGGAGCGTGCCGCCGAAGATCACCACCCCGGGGTTGAACAGGTTGATCACGTTCGCCACCCCGATGCCCAGCCAGTCGCCGACGCGCCGCAACGCTTCCTGGGCGGCGAGGTCGCCCCGGGCCGCGTCGGCGACCACGGCCCGCACCGCCTCCCGGCCGATGCTGTCGGCGGGACGGCCGGCCGCGTCGAGCAGCGCCCGCTCCCCGACCTCGGCCTCCAGGCAGCCGTGGGAACCGCAGAGGCAGGGCCGACCCTGGTAGGGGTTCACCAGCATGTGACCGACCTCGGAGCCGTAGCCACCGTCCCCGCCGAGCAGGTCGCCACCGACGATGATCCCGCCGCCGACACCGACGTCGCCGTGCAGGTAGACCAGGTTGCGCACCCCGACCCCGGCACCACGCTGGTGTTCGGCGACCGCGCCGAGGTGGGCCTCGTTGCCGACGAGCACCGGCAGGCCCAGGTCCAACCGCCGGGCCAGTTCGGCGCCGAACGCCTGGTCCACCCACCCGAGGTCCGGCCCGTACCGCACCAGCCCGTCGCCCGGCCGGATCATCCCGCAGTAGGACGCCCCGACCCCGACGCACACCGACCCGGGTGGCGCGCCGTGCTGCAACGCCCGACCGAGGTCGGCGAGCACGGACACCACGAAGTCGAGGTCGGCCCCGGCCCTCGGCCTGGTCGCCTCCAGGCGGCCGGACACCACCCCGCCCAGACCGACACGGGCGGCCACGAGCCGGTCCACCGCGATGTCGAAGGCGAGGACGTGCACGGCGTCGGACGCCGGCCGGACCAGCAGGGACGGTCGGCCGGTCCGCCCGGTGGCCGGGGCGGACCCCTCGCGGACCAGTCCCGCCGCCGCGAGTTCGCCGGTCAGCGCCAGCACCGTGCTGCGGTTGACGCCCAGCTCCTCGGCCAGCCGGACGCGCGAGACCGGGCCGCCCAGGTGGACACGGCGGAGCAGCGCGGCGAGGTTACGCCGGTGGCTGTCCCCCGTCGCGGGTCGCTCCGCGGCCAGACCGTTCAGCATCGACCACTCCGTCAGATGGCAACTGGCACGACAAGGATAGATGGCCCGCCAGCGCGCGGACGTTTGCCGAGTGGTCCGGCCGGTCACCTGTGGTGCATGTTCGACGACTTCACCGACGAGCGGATCGACGTCGGGGAGGTGGAGCTGCGGGTCCGCCACGCGGGGCAGGGCCCGCCCGTCCTCCTGATCCACGGCCATCCCCGCACCGGAGCGACCTGGCACCGGGTCGCCCCGCGGCTGGTGGAGCGGGGGTTCGCCGTCGTCTGCCCGGACATGCGCGGCTACGGGCGGTCCGGAAAGGCGGACCTGCGCCCGGACCACTCCCAGCAGTCCAAGCGGGCGGTGGCGGCGGACCTGCGGCGGCTGATGGACCTCCTCGGCCACCCGAGGTTCGCCACGGTCGGGCACGACCGCGGGGCCTACGTGGCGCTGCGCCTGGCACTGGACCACCCGGACGCGGTCGACCGCCTGGTGGTCCTCGACGGCGTGCCGATCAGCGAGGCGCTGGCGAGGTGCGACGCGACCTTCGCCCGCGAGTGGTTCCACTGGTTCTTCTTCGCCCAGCCGGACATCCCGGAGCGGGTCATCACCGCCGATCCGGACGCCTGGTACGCGGCCAAGGCGCGCCCCGAGAGCATGGGCGCGGAGAACCACCGGGAGTTCCTCCAGGCCGTCCGCGACCCGGCGACGGTCCGGGCGATGCTGGAGGACTACCGTGCCGGGCTGGGTGTGGACCGGGAGCACGAGGAGGCCGACCGGCGGGCCGGTCGCTCCGTACGCTGTCCGACCCTGTTCCTGTGGTCGACCCGCGACGACATGGAACGTCTCTACGGGGATCCGCTGGCCGTCTGGCGTCCCTGGGCCGACGACCTGCGCGGTCACCCGATCGAGTCCGGACACCACGTAGCCGAGGAGAACCCGGACGACCTGACCGAGGCGCTGCACCGCTTCCTCACCTGATCCCGTCGGAGGTGGCGGCTACCCTGCCGTCATGGCGGGAGCGGAGCTGGACGAGTTGGTCGTGGCGGACGCGGGCGCGCTGCGGGCGTGGTTGTCGGCCCACCACGCCACGTCCCCGGGTGTCTGGCTCGCGCTGACCCGCAAGGGTGGCACCGTCACGACGTTGACCTGGCAGCAGGCGGTCGACGAGGCGCTGTGTTTCGGCTGGATCGACGGGCAGGCCCGCAAGCGGGACGAGGAGACCTCGTGGATCCGGTTCACCCCGCGCCGGCCCCGCAGCATCTGGTCGCAACGCAACGTCTCGCACGTGGCCCGGTTGGAGGCGGCGGGCCGGATGACACCCGCGGGCCGCGCCGCGGTGGAGGCCGCGAAGGCGGACGGCCGCTGGGACGCCGCCTATGCCCCGCCGTCGGAGGCGGAGGTGCCGGCCGACCTGCTGGCCGCGATCGCCGCGGTGCCCGCCGCCCAGGCCATGTTCGACGTGCTCACCAAGGCCAACCGGTTCGCGCTCATCCACCGCCTCAACGCGGTCAAGCGGGCGGAGACCCGCGCGCGCAAGATCGGCGAGTTCGTGGCCATGCTGGCCCGCCACGAGACGCCCCATCCGCAGAAGGCCAGGCCTCCGGTCACGCCCTGACCGCCGCGACGGCCGCGTGTGGGCGGTTGACGCCGTCGGCGGGCCGGTGCAGCCGGGCCACCTCGGCGAAGCCGGCCCGGGCCAGCCGGTCGACGAACGCGTCCACGGGCCAGCGGAAGGCGGTGATGACCTTGTGGTCGAACGCGGCCACCTCGTCGCCGACGAAGATGCCGAACACCATCGTCGCGCCCGGGCGCGTGACCCGCCGGAACTCGGCGAGCACGTCGTCGAGGTCGTCCGGTGGCAGGTGGATGACCGAGCCCCAGGACAGGACGCCGGCGAGGCGGCGGTCGGCGATCGGCAGATCCGTCATGGAGCCGAGCAGGTAGCTGCCGTCCGGGTAGGTGGCCCGGGCGTGGGCGATGAACTCGCCGACGACGTCGAGGCCGGTGGCGTCGGCCCCGGCCGAGCGGAGGTGGTCGGTGAGGTGACCGGGCCCGCAGCCCACGTCGAGCACCGGACCGGGCCGCCCGGCCACATGCGCACGGATGAAGGCGAGGTCGTCGGCGTGCACCTGCCCGCTGGTGCCGAACAGTTCGATGTAGAGGTCCGCGACGGACGCGTACGCCTCGCGGACCTGATCCGTGGTCGTCACCCGACGACGATAGAGGGTCAGCGCCGGTCCAGGGCGCGCATCGTGTGCCGGAACCCGACGGTCTCGTGCCCGACCACCTCGACGATCCCCGCCAGCGCGACCAGGGCGATGGCGGCGACCAGGGCGGTCAGGCTCGTCCCGTCGTCCGGGTGGATCGGCCCGGTGGCGCCCAGCAGCGACGGCACGGTGACGGCGGCTGCGAGCGGAACGAGCGAGAGCACCAGCAGCGGCACGTGCGTCAGGTCGTAGGAGCGCATCAGCACGCTCCAGGTCACGAAGATCATGACGAGCAGGGCCGCCATCGGCCCGGCGAGCGAGAGCGCCACCTGGAGCACGGAGATCTTCTCCTCCTCCACGGCGGCGGTGGCGACCCGCAGCCCGGCGCCCACGGCGGCGATCGCGCCGAAGATCGGCAGGTGGGCGTACCGCCAGGCGAACGTGCGGCCCGGCCACCGCTCCAGGATGGGCCGGGAGGGGATGAGGAAGTAGGCCCACCACAGCGTCGCGGCGAGCACCAGACCGGACGCGATGATCACGACGGCGGCGAGGCTCCACCCCTGCGCGTGGATGAGCGCGGCCACGGCGGCGGTGGTGGCGGCGACCACCTCACCGAGCGTGATGAGGGTGAGCAGGCTGAACCGTTCGGCGAGGTGGCCGGCGTTCCAGGGCGGGCTGCCCCGCCGTCGTTCCAGCACCACGGGCAGGGCCATCTCGCCGAGCGCCAGCAGCACCAGCGCGGCGACGACCACGGTGACCGGCAGCGGAAGGATCGCGGTCAGCAGCCAGCCGACCTGCGCCACGGCGATGGTGACCGCGTACGCGACGGTGATCCGCCGGTGCGCCGGGTCCTGCCGGGCGGCGCGCAGCCACAGCCCGATGATGGGTACGCGCATGATGACGTAGCCGACGACCAGGAGCAGGTTGTTGGGGCTGCCCCCATCCGCCGCGGCCTCGAAGCTGACCGGAAGCCCGAAGATCAGGACGACGACGCCGAGCATCTGCACGAGCGTCGCGCCACGGAACAGCGCGTCGTCGTTGTCGTACGCGGAGGAGAACCAGGTGAAGTTGATCCACGCCCACGTCACCGCGAAGATCGCGAACGCGTACGCGCCCAGGGCCGCGCCGACGTGACCCTCGCCGATCTGGTGCGCGAGCTCGTCGGCGGCGGCCCCGAACGCGACCACGTAGGTCAGGTCGTAGAGCAGTTCCAGCGGCGTGGTCGACCGGTCCCGCTCGCCGGGGTCACGGCCGGTCATCGGCCGCAGCCGGTGATGGAGCTCGTGTCGGAGCCGAGGAGCCAGGTCGGAGGTTTCCGGACTACTCACGCGGTCTCCCACCTGGGCGGCACGACCGCCTGATCCTATGAGGTGGCCGGCGGCGGCGCTGCCGAAACGTGCTCCCACATCTCGCGGGTCATCTCGTACTCGACCTCGCCCTGGTCCGCTCCCGGCACCGGCTCGTCGAAGGTCGGGAAGTAGGTGCGCACGTAGCGCATGCCGACCGCCTCCATGACCCCTCGGGAGCCGGCGTTCACGGTCATCGTCTGGGCGATCACAAGGCGCTGCCCGACCGTGTCGAAGGCGTGCCGCAGCAGGACGCGGGACGCCTCGCTGGCCAGGCCCCGGCGCCAGTACCGGCGCACCAGCCGGTAGCCCAGTTCGGCGACGGTGGGGTCGTCAGGCTGGTCGGGGCCGTTCGCCGGGGGCAGCATCATGAGCCCGACGAACTCACCGTCGTCCTCCCCCGCCGGGGCCGTCGAGCCGCGCGCGCCGCCGTCGGAGCCGAACGCCATCCAGAAGCCCAGGCCGTCCACCTTGGTGGCCAGGCCCCGCCGCCGCGCGTGGGAGGCGACCACCTCGTCCCGGGTGCGCGGGCGGGAGTAGAGGTAGCGGAGCACCTCGGCGTCGGAGTCGAGCTGGACCTCCAGCTCCAGGTGCCGGTCGGCCAGGGGAACCAGCAGCAGGCGGTCGGTACGCAAGATCGGCTGAGGCATGCGGCAACGATCGCACGACCGCGCCGCCGCCGCGATCGGAATCCCCCGCCGGCGGGTCGCCGGTGCGTGGCGCCGGTGGGTCATGCTGGGGTGACTCGGGCAACGGCCGGTGGGGGTGGACCGTGACAGCGACCTGGCTCTGGATCGTCCTGTGCGGCGTACCGCTGCTTCTTGTGGTGGCGTTCGTCGTCCGACGACGCCGAGCGGCCCGCGCGGCGGCGGGCGATGCCGTGCTGCGGGACGCCCGGCGGGCCATGGCCGAGATGGACCGCCGGCGCGGGCGCTCCCGCAAGGGCACGATCCGGGGCCAGGGCGGCGGCGGGAACGCGGGGACGATGTACGACGCCGCGTACGGCTCGGACACCTCCGCCGGCGCCTGAACCTCACACGACCTTGCGGATGCGTACCCTCGGTCGCTCGTTGCGCAGGTGACCCAGCTTGTGCTGGCGGACCTGCTCGTCCCACACCGCCTGGTCGTAGTCCGGCCCCGGCGCGATCCACCGGTGCGAACCGTCGCTGTAGTGGAACTTCTCGTCCCCGGCCCGCAGCACGCTCACCGCAGCCAGCCCAGGAACCGCCGGTGCAACGCCCCGGCGGGCGCCCAGCTCAGGTCGGCCGTCGCCCGCACCAACTGCGCCCCCATGTACAGGGCCAGCGACATCGGCGCGTCCTCGTACTCCGCCTTCAACTCCCGCCGCCGGGTCGCGCACGGCCACGGCCCGCCGCACCCACCGCACGTCCAGACCGGCAGCACCGGCCCGTGGGCGCTCACCCGCCCGCTCCCAGGAAGCGGGCGACGCTCGCGCGGGCCTGCCGGCTGGTCGCCCACGTCACCTGCCAGCAGGGGTACGGAGTGAGCCGCGCCCACCACAGCCGACACCCCGCGCACATCCCGTCGAGACCCCGTACGTGCACCGCCAGGATCCGGTCCACGTCCTCATCGCTCACTCGTCCTCCTGGCGAGGCCAGTGGCGGCGATTGATGGGTATGCGGTGCCGGTTCCGACACGGCAACTCTCCACCACATCGGCAGACCCATTTCCACCGCGGCCACGACCACCGCGGGCGGTGCCGTCGTGCCAGCGTCAGCGCAACAGCTATCACATACTGGTCGTAGGTAACCCGTCTCCATGGTGGTGTCCTCTCCCCCATCGCCGTTTCCTCCGAAGAGCAGCGGACTGCGACCGGCCCCGAATCGCGGGACCGGGTCTGAAACGTTCGGTAACTGCGACGCTACGATCACGGCATCGATCACTGGACTCACCAGCCGTACGAGTGAGCCGTCCAGGAACGCCACCTGCGCGGTCCACAGACGGGGAAACGTGGACCACCGGTCAACGTAGGGATGTCAGATGGCAGGCCAGCGTTTATCAACTCCCCATCGCGGCGAGGTGACGGGCTATCTCCTGAAGCTCGTCAGGGAATCCATCCCGCTGACTCAGGAGCAGCTCGCAGCCCAATTGGGCGTAGACCGGGCGACCGTCCAGAGCTGGGAGTCGGGACGTAGGCCATTCACCGCCGTACCGTTCGGCCAGGCCGTTGCGATTCGCCAACGGCTCGGGAGTCTTGGTGCGAACGCAAAGCTTCTCGCCGCCCTGGACGATGCCGCCGAGGCGGACCTCGTCCTTGCGGCTCTTCTCAGGGATGAGGCAGCACCATTCGCCGTCGCCGAGGAACCGCTCGGCTGGTCGGTCCTGACGCACCGTCTGACAGACCTGATCCTCTGGGGCGTCCTAGGGCAGGAGCCCACCTTCCTCAGGAGCATTCCCACACCCCGACGACGCGGCCCCGTGGCGACTGCCCCATCCCTGTCCGTCGCTGAGAGAGCAGCGTTCTTCGCGCGCCTTCGCGTCCTCGCCGAACGCTCGTCGCCCGGGCGACAGACGGATGTCCTGTTACACCGACAAGCTTGCTTCCTCGCTGGCATGGACCCCACTGGCGCATCCGCATCGTGGCTCGCCGACAGCACACTCCGGGCGGCGCGGCGGTACCAACGCTTCCACACCTGGTCACCGCAGTGGCCCGACGTCCGATCGATGGTGACCTCCCTAGCCAATCAGGGAGATCCGGAACCGTTGCGGCACTTCATCGCTAGCGCTCACCCGGACGACGCATGTGAACGTGCCGCTCTCAACTACTCCGCCTATTGGGTAGGTGAGAGTCCGTACCGGCATCGTGACGATTCGTTCATGCCCACTGCGCTCGGCGACTGGCGAGGAGTCATCTTGTTCCGGCACCTGGTCGAGCGCCTTGCCATCGGTCACCCGTTCGTCGATCTCAACATCCACAACCTCTGGGCATTGCTGACTGTGAGGCGTCGCCTGCCCCAGGACGACCCCGTCGCCGGGCAGGCACTTGCCGACCGCAGCGCCTTCCTGCTCGACAGCGACCAGGTATCGAAGCAGTCGCGACAGGAACTAGCGTCTATCCTCTACAGCCTCCGTGCCGACGGAGTCACCGGTACAAGGACGGGCAGATGAGCGACGACCAGGACGCTGCTGGAGCGATGAGCTTCATCTTCGAGGCGGGAGTGCTCAAGCGCGCGGCCCGGACCGGCTGGTGGTTCGCCGGTGTGAAGCACCCGGAGTCGATTGCCGAACACTCGTTCCGCACGGCGCTCATCGGCATGGTGCTCGCGGCCATGGAGGGCGCGGACCCGGGCCGGGTGTCGATGCTGTGCGTCCTGCACGACACCCAGGAAACCCGGATCACCGACATGCCGCACATCGCCAAGCGCTATCTCACCTCTGTGCCCAACACCGCCGTGACGGCCGACCAGGTCGCCGACTGCCCACCGGCTGTCGCCGAGGCGATGCGGGCCGCCGTCGCCGAGTACGAGGCCGGCGAGACCCACGAGGCGGTGGTGGCCCGCGACGCCGACAAGCTCGAATGCCTCGTCCAGGCCGTCGAGTACCGGCACCAGGGCGTCGCCGACGTCCAGCGATGGATCGACAGCTCACGGGCGGCGCTGAGGACGGCATCCGCACACCGCCTCGCCGACGCCGCCCTGACCGGCAGTCCGATGGCGTGGTTGAACCCGCCCGCGCGGTGAGACCGTGACCGGGACGCCGTGGCAGAGAAGGTGGGATCCACGACGTTGCTGCCGTTGACACCAGGCCGCAGGCTGGTCGCATGTCCGGCCGTACCGTTCTGATCCTGCTGTTCGCGGGTGTGCAGAGCCTCGACGTGACCGGCCCGTTGGAGGTCTTCGCGGGCGCCGGCCCGGCCTACCGGGTGGTGACCGCCAGTTCCGGCGGCGCGGCGGTCCGCACGTCGAGCGGCCTGACCCTGGTGCCCGACGCGGACCTGTCGGTCGTGCCGGCGCCGGACACGGTGATCGTGCCCGGCGGCGAGGGCACCCGCGACACCGATCCGGCGATCGTCCGGTGGCTCCGGGCGCACGCCTCGGGGGCGCGACGCGTCGTCTCGGTGTGCAGCGGTGCGTTGGTCCTGGCCGAGGCCGGTCTGCTGGCCGGCCGCCGGGCCACCACCCACTGGCGGGTCTGCGACACGCTGGCCCGGCGGTATCCCGACGTCCTGGTCGATCCGGAGCCGATCTTCGTCCGGGACGGGCCGATCGCCACCTCGGCCGGCGTGACCGCCGGCATCGATCTCGCGCTCGCCCTGGTCGAGGAGGACCTCGGCCGCGACGTGGCGCTGGCCATCGCCCGGCACCTGGTGATGTTCCTGCGCCGCCCCGGCAACCAGACCCAGTTCAGCGCCCAGCTGTCCGCCCAGGTCGCCAGCCGCTCCGGCCTACGCGAGGTGCAGCGGTGGATCGCCGACAACCCGCACGCCGACCTGCGGGTCCCGACGCTGGCGCGACGGGCCAACCTGTCACCGCGGCAGTTCGCCCGGGCGTTCACCACCGAGGTCGGTGAGCCACCGGGCCGCTACGTCGACCGGGTACGCCTGGAGACCGCGCGCCGCCTGCTGGAGGAGGGTGACGACAGCGTCGACCGGATCGCCGGACGGTCCGGGTACGGGACGAGCGAGGCCATGCGCCGCGCCTTCGTCCGCGCACTGGGCGTTCCGCCCTCCGAGTACCGACGCCGCTTCTGACCCCGGGGAGGGTTCCTTGCAGATCGCGTTCCTGCTCTTCGACCGTTTCACCGCACTGGACGTCGTCGGCCCCTACGACGTGCTCAGTCACCTGCCCGGCGCGCGGGTCACCCTCGTCGCCGACCGTCCCGGCCCGGTCCGCAACGACGTCGGCAGCCTCCACCTGTACGCCGACGCGGCGCTCGTCGACGTGACCCGCCCGGAGGTGATCGTCGTTCCGGGCGGCCCCGGCCAGAACGCGCACATGCACGACGGCCCGGTCCTGCGCTGGCTGCGTGCCGTCGACCCGCACAGCACGTGGACCGCCTCGGTCTGCAGCGGCTCGCTCCTGCTCGCCGCCGCCGGCCTGCTCGCCGGCCGTCGCGCCACCACGCACTGGCTGCTCCGCGACGACCTGGCCGCGCTCGGCGTCGTCGCGTCGCCCGAGCGGGTCGTCTTCGACGGCAAGTACGGCACCGCCGCCGGCGTCTCCGCCGGCTTGGACCTCGCCTTCGCCCTGGCCGGCCGGATCGCCGGTGGCACGGTCGCGCAGGGCATCCAACTCGCCCACGAGTACCAGCCGCAGCCGCCCTACCGGGCCGGCGATCCGGCGACCGCGCCGGACGCGGTCGTCGCGGCGGTCCTCGCCCGGCGCTCGGCCATCGTGGGGCGGGCATGAGCGGCCACGGGCGCGGCTACGCCGTCCTCCGGACGACGCTCGGCCCGGTGCTGCGGGCCGCCGTCCGGTTGCGGGTCGAAGGGGTGGAGAACGTTCCGCTGAGCGGGCCGGTCCTGCTCGCCTCCAACCACCTGTCCGTCACGGACTCGACCTTCCTGCCACTCGTCGTACCCCGGCCGGTGACGTTCATGGCCAAAGCCGAGTACTTCACCGGACGCACCGTCCTGGGGCGACTCACGTCCCGGTTCCTGGCCGCCGGCGGTCAGGTCCCGGTCGACCGGGACGACCGGCGCGCCGCCGTGGCGTCCCTGGAGACCTGCCTGCGGGTGCTGACGGAAGGCGGGATCCTCTGCATCTATCCGGAGGGCACCCGCTCCCCGGACGGCCGCCTCCATCGGGGCCGCACCGGGGTGGCCTGGCTGGCGCTCAGCTCCGGCGCACCGGTCGTCCCGGTGGCCATGTCCGGCACCGACCGGGTGCTGCCGCCCGGACGGACACTCCCCCGCCCGGCGCGGGTCCGGGTGACGTTCGGCAAGCCGGTCGACCTCGGTGTGCTCGGCGGCGATCCCGGCGACGCGCGGTCCCGGCGGATCGCGACCGACGCCGTCATGGCCGCCGTGGCCGAGCTGTCCGGCCAGGAGTACGTGCCGCGGTACGCCCGGCCGTGACGTCCCGCGCCGCCGGTCCGGCCAGGAGCGACCGGCAGTAGGCGTGAAGGCAGTGGTTGCGGCACCCGCCGACGGCGCCGCGACCACGCTGTGACGCAGATCACTCACCTCGCTCATGCTCAGCCCTCGCGCGCCAGGGTCCGCTGCCGCGGAAGTAGCCACTCACCCACCCTGAGACCCCCGGAGACCACTTGGGCGAGCACACACGTACTCCCCCAAAGCAAACGCCCTCGCCGAAGGCAGAGACTGCCTGCGGGCATGATCCACAGTGGATTCGAGGGGATCGCCGGAGGCTCGGAACGTGGCTACGGTGGCTCGCATGCCAACTCTGATATCGCCCACCACCAGCCTGTATGCCGCCTTCCAGGACTGCCGCGACGACTGGGGACCCGGTCTGCACGAGGACGGCTTCGGCATCGGCCCCGAAGACGACCTGGACTCGCCCGACGGCTTCGCCGACTGGGTGCGGCGATGTGTCCGGCTCGACCACGGGGCCGGGGCGCCATGCCCCGACGAGCGGCACGCCTCCTGCCGGTGGATCGTCGAGGACGGGCAGGTGCTCGGGGGGATCGCGATGCGGCACTGGCAGGACGACGACCTGGGCCAGATCGGCTACGGCGTACGTCCCTCGGCGCGCCGCCGCGGCCTGGCGAGCTGGGCCCTGGGCGAGATGCTCCGCGAGGCCCGCACCGTGCTGGGTCTGCGCCGGGTACTCATTCCCTGCCTGGAGGACAACCTCGCCTCGGCGCGCACCATCGAAAGCCAGGGCGGCGTGTTCCAGGGAATCCTCGACACCGGACAGGTCCGGGTCCGCCGCTACTGGATCACGCTCAGCCGCTGACCTGCCCACCGGCCGGCGGAAGGGCCTGCCGGTCGCGCTAAGGCGTCCAGTCGCGCCGCAGCAGGCCGTAGATCACCATGTCGGCGAAGCCGTCGCCGTCGTACTCGCGCTCCCGCTGGGTGCCCTCGTGCGTGAAGCCGCACCTCTCCGCGGTCCGCCGCATGGCGGTGTTGCCGGCCAGCGTCTCCAGCTCCAGGCGGCGCAGGTTGCGGTTGCGGAACCCGTACCGGCAGAGCAGCCGGACCACGTCGGTCCCGTACCCCTGGCCGCGCGCCTCGGGCAGCAACGTGATGCCGAGGTGGGCGTACCGGTTGAAGGTGTTGATCCCCCACAGCGAGCTGCCGCCGAGAAACGTGCCGTCCGCCACGGCCTCGGCGAGCAGCGACACCCCGTCGTCGACCTCGGCCGGGTCACTGATCCGCTTCTCCAGCCGGGCCCGGACCTGACCGACGTGGTGCGGCACGAACGGGCCGTCGTTGGTGAGCAGGTGCAGTTCGGGGTCGCCGTGGAGACGGAACAGGTTCGGCGCGTCGTCGGGCGTGGGCGGGCGCAGCCGGACCCGGTCGGTGGCGAACATGCCGCGACGCTAACAGCCGGGGTACGGCGCCACGAACGAGTTAACGCCGGCCGCCGGTCTGGAATGCTTCGTCCATGCCGTCCTTCCCGCCCACCTTCGCCGCCGAGGTCGTCGCGCAGCCCGCCCGGGCCCAGTTCGAGGCGTTCCTCGACGAACACCGCGACGCGCTCGACCACTGCCTCGACGGGCTGACCGAGGAACAGGCGCGCCGGTCGTTGGTGACCTCCCGGACCACCCTGCTGGGTCTGGTGAAGCACGCGACCTTCGTGGAGAAGGTCTGGTTCGACGAGGCGGTCACGGGCCGGTCGCGCGCCGAGATCGGCATCCCGGAGCGGTCGGAGGACTCGTTCCTGCTCGACGACGGGGACACGATCGCCGGCATCCGGCAGGCACACCGCGCGGCCTGCGAGGCGTCCCGCCGGGCGACCTCGTCGCTGGGCCTGGACGACGTCCTCACCGGGCACCGGCGCGGGCCGCTCCCGCTGCGGTGGGTCTACCTCCACGTGCTGCGTGAGCTGGCCCAGCACTGCGGGCACGCGGACATCCTCCGGGAACAGGTCCTCGCGGCCTGACGCGCGGGGGCACGTGCGATCGTCGCGCGCCGGGTACCGTGCGAACGGGCGGGACGAGGAGGAGAGCGATGACCGGTGGCGGCCTCTCGTCGAAGCGGCTGGTGCGGCTGCGCGACCTGCTCAACCGGCACGTCGACACGGGCTTCGTCCCGGGAGTGGTGACCGTCCTCGCCCGCCACGGCCACGTGCACGTCGAAGCGGTGGGCCGGCTCGCCTTCGAGGGCGCGGGGTCGGGCACGCCGATGGCGGCCGACACGATCTGCCGCCTGGGTTCGATGACGAAGCCGGTCGTCTCCGCGTGCGTGATGACGCTGGTCGAGGACGGCACGCTCCGCCTCGACGACCCGGTCGACGACCTCCTGCCCGAGCTGGCGGACATGACCGTGCTCGCCGACCCGCACGGGCCCCTGGACGCCACCGTCGCGGCGCGACGCCCGATCACGCTGCGGGACCTGCTGGTCGGCACCCTCGGCACCGGCATGGTCCCCGCCGAGCCGGGCACCGTCCCGATCGCCGACGCCCTGGACGCGCTCGACTACGCGTCACCCGACGGGTGGATCCGCCAGCTCGGCGCGCTCCCGCTCGTCCACCAGCCCGGCGAGCGCTGGATGTACGACGTCGCCGCCAACGTCACCGGCGTGCTCGTCGCCCGGGCCACCGGCATGTCCTTCAACGACGCCATCCGCGAGCGGGTCTGCGACCCGCTCGGCATGCGGGACACCGCGTTCAGCGTGGCCGCCGGGAACACCGACCGGCTGGCGACGGCGTACGCGCAGGACGACGCCCCCACCGGCGATCCAGTCGTCGAGGACGGCCCCGACGGGCGGTTCAGCCGGCCCCGGGCATTCGAGTCCGGCGGCGGCGGGCTCGTCTCCACCGCCGACGACTTTCTCGCTTTCGCCTCGGCCCTGCTCGCCGGCGGCGTCCACCACGGCGAGCGGGTGCTCTCCCGGCCGGCGGTCACACTGATGACCAGCGACCACCTGACCCCGGAGCAGAAGCCGGTGTCCGGCTTCTGGCCCGGCTACTTCGACGCCATCGGCTGGGGATTCGGGATGTCGGTCCGCACCCGCCGCACGCACCTCGGACCCTCGGTCGGCAGCTACGGGTGGCCCGGCCTCTACGGCACCGCCTGGTACAACGACCCCGCCGAGGACATGACGACGATCGTCATGATGCAACGGGCGCACGCCGGCGACCAGAGGCTGCCGATGTGGCACGACCTCTGGACGGCCGTCTACCAGTCGATCGACGACTGACCGCGGGCCTGTGGGAGCGAACGAGCCGGGTGGCGGACGGCGACGCGGGCGCGATCTGCCGGTAGGTCGGCGCGCGGTGGCGGCCGTCGTGGGTGCGGCGATCGGACTGGCCGTTCTCGCCACGGCGTTCGTGGTGCTGCCGGGCCTGGTGGTCGGGCACGACCTGGCCGGAGCGAGCGTCTCCGCGCCGGATCGGCTGACCGCGGTGGGCGAGGTCCGCAAGACGATGCTCCAGGCGCTCGCCGGCGTCGTGCTGTTCTTCGGCGCCTACGCCACGTGGCGGCAGCTCCGGGTCAGTCAGGACAGCCTGCGTGCCACCCAGGAGAGCAACCTGACCGACCGCTTCAGTCGAGCGGTCGACCAGCTCGGCAGCGACAAGCTGGACGTGCGCATCGGCGGCCTGCACGCGCTGTGGCGGATCGCGGAACACTCCCCCCGCGACCGGGAGGCGGTCATCTCGATCCAGGCCGCCTTCCTGCGTACGCACCTGCCCTGGCCGCCGCACGCCGCGGGAGCGCCCGCGGCGGACGTCGACATCAACGACGTCACGCCGCTGGAGACGCGTGTCGCCGACGCCCAGGTCGCGCTGACCGGGCTGGGTGTGCTGTGCCAGCACCACCGGGAACAGCGCTGGGTCAACCTCAGCGACACGGATCTCCGTCGGGCGGACTGCGACGGGTTGTGGCTGCCGGAGGTTAATCTCGACCGGGCCTGCATGGAGTCGGCGGGCCTCTTCCACGCCAACCTCACCCAGTCGTCCCTGGTGTCGACGAACCTGCGACACGCCGACCTCAAGACGGCCGTCCTGCGCCGCGCCCGGTGCGTCGGGGCCGACCTGCGCGGGGCCCGGCTGGTGGAGACAGACCTGCGCGACGCCGACTTCGGCGAGGCGGACCTCCGCGAGGCGAACCTGCGCAAGACCGACGCCACCGGCGCCGTCTTCCGCCGCGCCGATCTGCGTCTGGCCGACCTGCGCGGCGCCGATCTCGGCGCCGCCACCCTCACCGGGGCGCGGTTGGACGGCGCTCTCGCCAGCGACCTCACCCGGTGGCCTGCCGACTTCGACCACCTCGGCGCCGGCGTCGTCGTCACCGACGACCCCGGCCCCGAGCCGCCGCCCCTGCTCCAACCGCCCGGGATCACGACGAAGGCCCCGCGGCTCCGGTCGATCCCCTGACCGGGGATCCAGACTCACATCGGCTGGTCGAGCAGCTGCCAGCCGCGGCGCAGCCACGGTTCCGTACCCTGGCGGAGCAGATCCGCGCAGTGCTGTGCCGTGGCCCGGGCCAGTTCGGCGTCGTCCGGGTTCATCCAGCCGTCGCGGCAGGCGTCGTCGTACTCGTCCCAGTCCTCGATCTCGACCCGCCCGTCGACCTCGTGCCGGACCGGATCGAGTTCGAGGTCGACGTACCGCCAGCCGCCCTCGGTGACCTCCGGTGGGCGGCACACGTCGATCTCCAGTCGTCGGTCGGCGGGATCGCCCACCCACCACGCCGCCCACGGCCGACCGGTCGCCAGCAACACCACCACCGGTACGGACAGGGTGCCGCGGTCGTGCGGGGCGCCCCAGGCCGAACCGACCGGCCCGCGCAGCCACGTGCCGTCGCGGTCCTGCCCGACGCACCGCAGGTCGAACCAGAAGACACCACCCGGGCGCTTGATCTTGAACAGACGCACGGTCCCGGCGGCCATCCTGTCGGTCACCCGAGCAGCCTACGGAGACGTACCTCCGGCGGGACGCCGACCGACGGTGGCCCCGGCGGATTCGCCGCCGGGGCCGCGATGCCGGCGGTCCGAATTCGATCGACAGGACGATCGAGTGGCCCTACGGTCGCGTGGTGCGCCCCGGAGAGATCGTCGTCACTGCCGAGCAGGTTCGCGCCCTGATCGACGCGCAGTTCCCCGAATGGTCGGAACTGCCGATCGCCGCGCAGCCGTTGACCGGCACCGACAACGCGCTGTTCCGGCTCGGCGACTCGCTGACGGCACGACTGCCGCGGGCGCCGTGGGCGGTCGACCAGGTGGCGACCGACGCGACCTGGCTGCCGCGGCTCGCGCCGCACCTGCCGGTGCCGGTGCCGGTGCCGATCGGCCTCGGCCAGCCGGGTGGGGACTATCCGTGGCCGTGGACGATCGTCCCGTGGCTGGACGGGCACAACCCGGAAGCCGGGCAGGACCTCGTCGACCTCGCCGTCGACCTCGCCGGCTTCGTCCGCGCGATGATCGCGATCGACCCGATGGACGGGCCGGTCAAGGAGGGGATTCAACGCGGCGTACCCCTGGCGCAGCGGGACGAGCTGACCCGCCGGTCGATCGCGGCGCTGGGCGACCGGATCGACCGGCGGGCGGTGACCGCCGCGTGGGACGAGGCGATGGCGGCGGACGAGTGGCCCGGACCACCCGTGTGGCTGCACGGCGACCTGCTCGGAGGCAACCTGCTGGTCGACCGGGGCAGGCTCACCGGCGTCATCGACTTCGGCGCTCTCGGCCGCGGCGACCCGGCGGTCGAGACGCGGCCGGGCTGGAGCCTGTTCGATGCCCGCGCCCGGGCCGCCTACCGGGAGGCGCTCGGTTTCGACGAGGCGACCTGGGTACGCGGGTGGGCCTGGATGCTGTCGGGCTCACTCTACTGGTTGGCCGACCTGTGGGACCTGATCAGCGAGGACGACCGCGCGGACACGATCCGCTCCATCGACCACATCGTCCGTCACCGCCACGACTGACCCGCGTCGAACGCGCACCGGCCGCGGCGCCTCGGCAACAGGGCCGCGCCCCGGTCAGCGGACGAGCGGGCGGTAGCGCAGGTGGACGACGCCGTTGCCGAACCGGCGCTCGCCGAGGAGCGTGTAGTCGGTGCGTCCACCCGTGGGTAGTCCCGATTTGCCGCCTCCCACGGACGTGGGCCAGACGAGCAACTGGCACTCGTCGACCAGGCCGGCCCGGATGGCCTGCGCGGCCAGGTCGGCGCCGCCGATGGTGATGTCCCTGTCCGCCGTGGCCTTCAGCTGGCGTACGGCGGCGGGGTCGAAGTGGCGCTCCACCCGGGTGGCAGCCGTCGGCACCTCGGTGAGAGTCGTCGAGTAGACGACCTTGTCCGCCGCCTTCCAGACGCGCGCGAACTCGGCCATGAGATCGGACTGCGCGGCCAGCGAGGCGTCGGTCTCCCAGACGGCCATCATCTCGTACAGGCGCCGCCCGTAGAGGAACGTGCCCGCCGACCGCAGGAGATCGGTGGTGAATGCGAACACCTCGTCGTCGGGCGGGAACCAGGCGAAGACTCCCGCCTCGTCCTCCATGTACCCGTCGAGCGACACGTTGTTCACGTAGATCAGCTTTGCCATGCCTCTACCTTCCGGTGCACCCGCGGTGTCACCTTGATCTGCCCGCTGACCGACCGTCATGTCTGTCATCAGGATCCGGCCGGGCGTCTCCACCCTCCGCCTGTTCCACGATCGACGGGGCCCGGGTGCGACGGCATCCCGAGAGAAAGTTGTGGAGACGGTCGACTGACAGGCGCGAGGGATACCGAAGTCCTCGGCAGCCAGTGGTGTCGGATCAGGCCAGCCGATCCATGCGTGACGGGATCGGAGCACAGGGATACGCCGGGCTCGCGTCCGTCAGTCGGTCTCGCGTTCCCACGGACGCTCGATCCACGGATTGCTGTCGAGGTAGGCCGTGAGCCTGGGAAACCGCTGCCGGGTGCGGGTCTCGTCGGTCAGGTCGCCCGGCGCTCCCACCGGTGTCTCGGGTCCGGACGGGCCGTCGATGGCGAACGGAGCCCCGGTCGCGGCGATGTGCGCATCGAGGGGAAGACCGCAGAACCAGTCGATTCGCGCGTTGTGCCGGTCGGACGCCAACTCGACGAGGCTGTCAGGGTCGTTCTGCACGAGCCGGACGACAGGCCGTCCATGCGACAGGATCCAGTCCTGCACGGCGGAGAAGTCGTCGTCGTCCACGCTGCCCAGAAGCAGAGTCGCGGCGTCCCGGATCGACCAGCGGTACAGGCTGTCCTGCGCCTGCAGCCACAGGTCGTCGAACCATTCGATCTCGTCCGGGGTCAACGCGCGCAGGCGGCGGCGGAGCACCTGGGCGACGCGTTCCGTGTCGGCGCCCCCCCTCCGCTCGGGCGCGTTCCACGATGCGCCAGAAGTCCTCCCACTCCATGGCGCAGACCCTAGCGAGCCGACTCCGCGTGCCGGGGCTCGGCGGCAGGTGCGTTCCGAGGACGCGTGCTGTCAACGCGCTAGCGGGACACGGCATCGTGCTGGTTTTCTGGGATGGGTACGGCACTGGGCGGCCGGCAAGCCGTCGTTCGACGCCCCTGAGGCTCGGACGTCAGCCGCCGGCCGTGCGCCTGCGGGGCGAGGCTCTCGATCGGATATCTTGCCGGCGTGGAGATCCAGGTGCTGGAGGGCACGCTCGTCGAGGTGCCGACGCCGGGCATGACGGGCATGGACCGGCGTGCGTTCGGCGAGTTCGTCGGGCCGGGGGGTGAGCTGGCGTCGTACGCGTTCGGCTGGGTCACCGGCTCGGACCCGCACGTCGCCCGGCTGTCCGTGGGGATCGGCGCCGGCAATCCCGGCGGCGGCACCTTCCACGCCGTCATCTTCGCCAACGAGGAAGGCCATGCGTTCTCGCTCGTCGACGAGCCCTTCGAGCGGGTCCCGCAGGGCGGCCCGGACCTGACCGCGGACCAGTCACGTGCCCACGAGGACCTGCCGTTCGTGTGGTGGGTGACCGACCACGTCATGGAACACGATCGGCGAGCCCGGTGGATGCGACACTGGCTCCTGGGCACCACCTGCATCCAGACCGCTCAGGTCTTCGAACGCCACGAGCCCGTGCTGCGGATCAGTCACGACGCGGACGACGGGATCTGGCAGCTCATCGGGGCCAGCGACGCGGACGGCAGCAACGGCAGGCTCGGGCACCTGCACCATGCCGTCGACGAGGATCCCAGCCTGATCGACGTCCTTGACCTGCCGCCCGGACGAAGCGCGGTACGCGCGGCCCCGGGACGGCCCTGGACCTGCGACGCCTGACCTCGATCGAGACCAGCCCTATTCCTGCGCGTCGAGGTCGCGCAGGGCGTAGCGGAGGTGTTCCCACTCCTCGTCGAGGATCACGTGGAGGCAGTGCACGACCGGCTCCTCGTGATCGGGTGACCACGCTGTCGGCCGCGGCTCGGCGAGCAGGGCCGGCGTGGCGTTCGCGAGGAAGTCCCGCACCATGGCCTGCCGCTCGGCCCGCAGGTCCAGGGTCTCGGCGAGACTCGGCGGCGTTGCCGCGAAGATGGACATGTCGTAGCCGTCCGTCTCGTACTCGGCGTGCGGCTGCCCGAGCGGGTGGAAGGGCTGCGGCAGTCGCAGAATCGCCTTGCCGAGCCATGCGTCGGTGGCGAACGCGAGGTGGCGCAGCGTCTGCGCGAACGACCACTCGCCGTCGATCGAGACGTCGGCGGCGCCCTCGGGCATGGACTCGACCCGGTCCACCGCGGCTGCCCAGGCCCTCTCGAGCGCCGCCCACGCCGCGCGCAGGCCGTCGAGATCCGTGGCGTTCTTCAGCTCGCGCCCGGGAAAGCGCCGGTTCAGCTCGGCCTCGACGAGCGGCACCACGTCGACTCCGTTGACCAGCAGTGCGCCGTCCGCCAGCCAGGGCGCATCGATATCGAGCCCGCGCACATCGACACCGCGCATCACCGCGCCGGCCAGCGTCGACCTGGTGAACCGCGCGCCTCGCAGGTCCTTGTCCTCGAAAGTCCTCACGTCGCCCTCGGCCACGGCGTCCCTCCTCCCATTGACGATCGCGGTGATGCTAGCGGGCGGGCCCGACAACGAATGTGCGACGCGACCAGCCGGCGGACCGCCGAGCCCGCTGCAACACGTTCCTGCGGTCCTTGGTCACAGATCGAACGCGGCGACGAGGGCCGAGAATGTCGGTGCCACCTCGCGCCACGAACACGGCCCCGGCTGGGTCCAGAAGTCACTGGCGAGGACGCGAGGGTCGGTGGGATCCGTGCGGTAGTCCAGGGCGACGACCACGTCATCGCCGGCTCGCTCGTTCACCGCCACGAGGAACGCCTTGTCGATGTCCAGCCACGGCAGGTCGACCGGCCCGGGCTGCTCGCTGCCCCGCGCCAGCCTGAACACCTGGGCCGTCGCGTCGTCCTCACTGAGCGAGTCCAGCGATCGCGACTCTCGCGCCATCGCCTCGATGCTGGTAAGGAAGTCCAGCGGGTCCTCGAACCACGGCATCGTCCGGGCAAGGACGGTGGTGCCGGGATGCCGCCATCGACCTTCCCTCACCAGCGACAGCAGCAGCCGCGGAACGACAAGGCCACGAATCCGGACCGGAATACGGCTACCCTCCACCGTCCAATCGTCCCACCGATCAGTCCGTGCCTTGGTCTGTCGTGAGCCGCACACATAGATAGGGCCCGACCCTAAGAACACGTACATCCGCTGCCTCGCCCCGGCCGCGACTGAACACACCGATCGACGCGGACACCTCCGGTCGTGACGGCGATCCACGCTCGGTCCGGATGGGTAAACTGCCGCACACGCATGTCGGAGCGGTGCCAGCGGGGGCGGCCATGAGCGCTGAAGACCGGATCGAACGAGCCAGGGAAGCCTCTGAGCGGGCGGTGTACAGCGGTGACACCGGCGCGTTGACCGAGGCCGAGCGAGCCCTGGACGCGGTCGAGGCCGACGTGGCGTTGGCGCGCGGAAAGATCCTGCACGCCCGGTATCAGGCCGCCGCCGGCTCGTCGGCCGCCGAGGACCCCGCCGAACTTCCGCTGTTCGAGCGCGCACTCCGGTTGTACCGCGCACTGGGCGACACCCGCGGCGAGGCCGAGGCGCTGTTCTGGATCGGCTGTCTCCACCAGTTCGTCCGGCGCGACGACGAGGCCGCGACACCGCACCTGGAACGGTCGTGTCGGCTGGCGGCCGAGACCGGTGACCGCCGGACCCAGGCCGAGGCGCTGCGGCACCTGGGCATCGCGGCGCACGCCGCCGGCAGGTGGGACGAGGCGCGTGAGCAGCTCGAGGAGTCGTCCCGGCTGCGCCGGGAGATCGGGAACCTCCCGGGCGTGGCGTCCAACATGGTCGGGCTGGCCTACATCGCCGCGGCACAGGGCCGCCGGGCGGAAGCGCTCGCCACGCTCGACGAGGCGTACGCCATCGCCCGTCCGCACGGCGCCCACGCCACGGTGCGGCACATCGAGCAGGCGAGAACACAGATGTGACGTCGCCCGTCAGCTCCCCGCCGCGTCGAGGTCGCCGACGAGCGAGTCGGGGGCGCGCATCCGCCACGCGTCGGTGACCAGTTCCGTCAGGCGCTCGACGTCGACGTGCGCCAACCGCAGCATGACCAGCGGAAAACCGTCGTACGCGGGTGTGGTGAAGAAGAGGTCCGGCTCGCCGAGCAGCAACGCCTGCTTCTCCGCCTCGTCGCCCACGTAGAGCACCGCGATGTCGGTGCGGATACGCCGCGGCCGTCCGGGCGTGCGCTCCGGATAGGACCAGACGAAGCCCTTGTCGGCGACCCGGAAGTCGAAGCCGTCGCTGTCCATCTCGACCACGTGGGGCAGCGCCGACGCCACCCGCCGGACGTCGTCCGCGTCAACCACGGCGGTCACCCCGGGAGACCGCCTGACCGGACGTGCGCCCGGGATCCGCGCACGCCGCCGGTTCGAGCAGCGACAGCCTCCGCTGCCCCGCGTCGAGGCCGACGCGGATGCCGACCGGCATCGGCAGGTTCGGGCCGGCGTGTCCGAACTCGACGTTGCCCAGCACGGGGATGTCCCGGTCGCCGAGCACGTCGAGGACGATCTCGGCCAGGGTCGGGTCGGGCACCCCCAACCCCTCGATGGCGTGCGGGACGCCCACGACCATGCCGGCGATCCGGTCGAGGACGCCGCAGTGCCGCAGCACCTGCAGGTCGCTCCACACCCACGACGCGAAGCCGCCCATCTCCTCCCAGAACAGCACCGCGCCGTCGAACCAGTCGAGTGGCAGCGCGTACCGGGTCGCCTGGATCCGCATGACGCGGTTGAGCACCCCGCCGATCAGCCGGCCCTCCACCCGACCGGCGCGCCAGCACTCCCACGACGGGGTGGTGGGCAGCGCGCCGATCGCCTCCGTGCCGGTGAGCAACGTCGAGTAGAGGCGCTCCAGTTCCGCCCGGCGCGCCTCGGTCACCCGCTGCCACGCCCCGCCGAGCCCCGGCGTGGCCAGGTCGGCGTGGAACCCGACCAGGCCCGTACGCGCGTGGAGCACGAGGTGCAGCAGCGAGATGTCGCTGTAGCCGAGGATCGGCTTGGGGTCGGCCGCGATCGCCTCGACGTCGATCAGGTCGAGGTAGCCGAGCGCCGTCTGACCGCCGTCGTGCGCGACGACGGCGCGCACCTCGGGGTCGCGCAGCAGCGCGTTGAACTCCTCGGCGATCTCCGCCGCGGTTCCCGCGCTCCACCAGTGGCGCCGCCCCGCCTCGAGCAGCGGCGCCCGACGCACCCGGAATCCCATCCCTTCCAGGACGGCCACCGCCCGGTCGAGGTCGGGCTCGTAGGTGGCGTGCAGCGGCCCGGACAGGGACGCGATCACGACGAGGTCTCCGGGGCGCAGGGCTCGCGGTCGAAGCAGTGGGGGCAGCGCGGATGCGGTCACGGTCTCCACGTACCCTTCGGGCCGGTCGGCGGCCGGCCGAAGATGCCGTCGCCGGTCACCGTGGCGTCGTCGATCCGGCTCGGGTCGACGCTCCACCGGCCGGCGATCGCCATCACGTCGAACTCGTTGGGCATGGCCTCGTGCCACCGGTCCCACTCGTCGTCCGACCAGTGCTCCATACCGGGCTCCCGGCGGCGGACGCCGACGTTCCGCTCGATCTCGTCGACGGTGGGCTCGCCCACGACCAGCGGCACCTCTCCTCGCTCACCGATGTAGCAGTAGGCGCGCAGCAGATCACCGTCCACCGCCCGCGCCCACAGGTGGTACTCGGGGACCCGCTCGGTGACGAAGAACTGCACCTCGCCGAGCGTCCGGCTCAGCTCCCGCAGCCAGTCGCGGAACTCCGGCTCCGTCGTGTCGAGGCCGGGCGGCAGGTCCAGCCGGCCGTGGGCGAGGACCCAACCGGGTACGGGCTCCGCCACGTACACGCCCTGCCGGTAGGCGCGGTCGGTGCCGGCGGCCCAGTCGAGCGTCTCCCGCTCGCGCAGGTCGAGGGCGTCGGCCACCTCCTGCACGGTACGGTCGCGGACCGCCAGCCATGTCGTCTTGAAGCAGAACCCGGCCACGGCGCACATGATCGCAGAATCAGCACCGGCCGTGCTCGCGAAAATCCGGTGACCGGCGAGGGCCACCGCCGTGACAATGTCGCCGTGGAGCAGATCGAGGTCGTCGTCGCCCATACGGAGCGCGCGACCCTGCGCGTCGGCGAGGTGTTCCTGAAGATCGACACCGACCCGGCGCGTACCGATGTCGAGGTCGAGGCGATGGCGCTGGTGCCGCTGCCCACCCCCGAGATCCTGTGGCGCCGGCCGCCCGTACTCGCGCTCGCCGCCCTGCCCGGGACAGCGCTCGGCCGCCTCGGCGAACCGTCGACGGCGTCGCCGGCGGCCTGGGCGGCGGCCGGCGCGGCCGCGCGGCTGCTGCACGACGCGCCGCTGCCACCGTGGCCGGGACGCGGCCACGACGAGTTGGCCGCGCAGCTCGACGGCGAGTGCGCGTGGCTGCTGCGCCACGAGGTCCTGCCCACCGACCTGGTCACCCGCAACCGCCGGCTCGCCGAGACGGCGCTGCGGCCGTGGACGCCGGCGTTCATCCACGGCGACTTCCAGGTCGACCACGTGTTCGTCGCCGCCGACGAGATCACCGGCGTGGTCGACTGGTCCGAGGCGAGCCCGGGCGACGCCCTGTACGACCTGGCGACCCTGACGCTCGGGCACCGGGAACACCTGGCGGACGTCGTCGCCGGTTACGGCGCCGACGTCGACCTCGACCTGATCCGCGCCTGGTGGTCGATGCGCAGCCTGCTGGGGATCCGCTGGCTGGTCCAGCACGGCTTCGACCCGCACGCGCCGGGCTGCGAGGTCGACGTGCTGCGGGCGCAGCAGGCATGAACGACGCGGTGCCGGATCAGAACCAGCTCTCCCGCATGTCCAGCGTGGTGCGGTCCAGGCTCTCCAGCAGGTCGAACCGCGCCGCCACCGTCGGCAGCTCCCACCGGTAGAAGTAGCGCGCCGCCTGCCGCTTGCCCGCCAGGAACTCCCCCTCGGCGCCGTCCGGGGAGCCCAGCGCCTCCACCGCCAGCGCCTGCTCCAGCCACATCCAGGCGATCACCACGTGCCCGACCGCCTCCAGGTAGACCGAGGCGTTGGCCAACGCCAGCTCCGGGTCGCCGGTGGCCCACAGTCGCCGGGTCACCACGCCGATCCGGTCCACCGCCGCGCCGAGCTGGCCGGCCAGTTCGGACGCGAACCCCTCCGCCTTCCAGGCCCGGGTGACCGTGCCGCGGATCGTCTCCAGCAGCGCCTCCAGCGCCGCACCGTCGCGCATGGTGACCTTGCGGCCGAGCAGGTCGAGGGCCTGGATGCCGTGGGTGCCCTCGTGGATGGCGTTGAGCCGGTTGTCCCGCCAGTGCTGCTCGACGTCGTAGTCGCGGGTGTAGCCGTACCCGCCGTGCACCTGGATGGCCAGGTCGTTGGCGGCCAGGCACCACTGCGCCGGCCAGCTCTTCGCGATCGGGGTGAGCAGTTCCAGCAGCAGGTGCGCCCGGTCCCGGTCGGCCTCGGCGGGCGCGGTCTTCTCCTCGTCGAGCAGCCGTCCGCAGTAGAGGATCAACGCGAGCGCGCCCTCGACGTAGCTCTTCTGGGCCAGCAGCATCCGGCGTACGTCGGGGTGGGCGATGATCGGCACCTGCGGCGCGGTGGGGTCCTTGTCGGCGACCGGGCGGCCCTGCGGTCGCTGCCGGGCGTAGGCGACGGATTTCAGGTGGGCGGTGTAGCCGAGCGCGGTGGCGCCCGCCCCGATGCCGATGCGCGCCTCGTTCATCATGTGGAACATCAGCGTGAGCCCCTGGTGCGGCTGGCCCACCAGGTAGCCGACCGCCCCGGCCCGCCCGTACGGCCGGTGCACGCCCTCGCCGAAGTTGAGCAGCGTGTTGGTGGTGCCCCGGTAGCCCAGCTTGTGGTTGAGCCCGACCAGCACCACGTCGTTGCGCGGGCCCGGCCCGTCGCCGTCGCGCAGCACCTTGGGCACGATGAACAGCGACAGGCCCTTCACCCCGGGCGGCCCGCCGGGAATGCGGGCGAGGACCAGGTGGACGATGTTCTCGGCCAGCTCGTGGTCCCCGGCGGAGATCCACATCTTGGTGCCGACGATCCGGTACGTGCCGTCGTCCTGCGGCTCGGCGCGGGTGGTCAGGTCGGCCAGGGAGCTGCCCGCCTGCGGCTCGGACAGGCACATGGTGCCGAAGAACCGGCCCTGGACCATCGGGCGGACCCAGGTGTCGACCTGCTCCGGGCTGCCGTGGGCGAGCAGCAGGTTGGCGTTGCCGAGGGTGAGGAACGGGTACGCCGACGTGCCCACGTTGGCGGCCTGGAACCAGGCGAACGCGGCGGCGGCCACGGCGTGCGGGAGCTGCATCCCGCCGATCGACTCGTCCAGCGTGGCGGCGAGCAGCCCGGTGCCGGCGAACGCGTCCAGCGCGGCCTTGACCTGCGGGATGGTGCGGACGCGCTGGCCGTCGAAGGTGGGTTCGCCGGTGTCGGCGGCCCGGTTGTGCGGCGCGAACCGCTCGGCGGCGACCTGGGCGGCGAGGTCGAGCACCGCGTCGAACGTCTCCCGGGAGTGCTCGGCGTAGCGGGGTCGCTCGGTCAGCCGGGTCACGTCCAGCCAGTCGTGCAGCAGGAACGCGAGGTCGCGGCGGGACAGCAGCAGATCGGACGAGGACACGTGGGCTCCTTCCGGTCAGCCGCGGCGCAGACCGGCGACGGCCTCCCGCAGGTCATCCTGACCGATCGGGGCCGGCGGCGCACCCTCCGCCGCCTCCCGCAGCGCCTTGGCGAGTTGCACCCGGCGCAGCGCCTCGCGCAGGTCCGCCCCGGTCAGCCCGGCCGTGTCGGCGGCCAGGGCGGCCGGGTCGAGGTCGTCGGCGAACATCCGGAAGCCGGGCCGCTCGTGCCGGTCGATCAGCTCACGGATCATCTTGGTGAGGATCTCCGCGCGGCCGGTCTCGTCCGGCGCCGGGATGGCGATCTTCAGGTCGAAGCGGCCGGAGCGGATCAGCGAGGCGTCGACGCGTTGTGGGAAGTTGGTGGTGGCCACCACGATGACGTCGGGGTTCTCCTCGAACAGCGTGTTCATCTCCTGCTTGAAGATGCCGGCGACGGCGTTGACCGCCTGGCTGGCCGCGTCCCCGCCGGCGCCCGCGTAGCTGATGATCGAGTCGAACTCGTCGAAGAGCATGACCGTGGGCCGGCGGTAGCGGCGGGCGTCGCGGAAGATGCGCTTGATGTTGCGTTCCGAGCCGCCGAGGTACTTGTCCAGGATCTCCGGGGTGCGGATCTCCTCGAAGTCCGCGCCGATCTCGTTCGCCAGCGCCCGGGCCAGCATGGTCTTGCCGGTGCCCGGCGGCCCGTACATCAGGATGCCCTGCGGCCGGCGCGCGCCCCAGCGGGCCATCGCCTGCGGGTGCCGGAACGACACGGCCACCTCGCGGAACCGGGCGACCACGTCGGGCAGGCCGCCGACCTGGTCGAGGGTCACCGTGGTGCTGCGCGGCTCGGCCACCGCGACCGGTCGCCGCCCCACCCGGTACGTCCGTCCGCGCAGCACGGACGGCTCCACACTGTCGCCGGCCAGCTCGCGGACGGCCTGGAACAGCAGGCTGAGCACGGCGATCAGCTGCGCCGGACCCACCTCGGCGCTGGGCACGTCGGCGCGGATGCGTACCGTGCCGTTGTCCTGGTCCACCTGGGGCCGCACCCCGGCGGCCTCGGCGGTGTGCAGCACCGCCCGGCCGGCCGGGTCACGCGGCGGCGTGACCAGGGCGGTACCGGCGGGGCGCAGCCCGAGCCGGCGGCCCGCCTCGGCCGCCGCCCGGCCCACCACGGCGGCCGGGCCGTCGCCGCCGCGCGCGGCGAGCCGCTCGGCGAGCAGCAGGCCGACCGGCCCGGCCAGCCCGAGGGCGAGCAGGCCGGCCGGCGCGGCCTCCACCCGCAGGTACGCCTCGAAGCGGTGCACCGGCCGCCCGGCGACGGTGTCGGCGCGCACGGTGCAGCGGACCTCCCGGACCGGGGCGGGGAAGTCGCCGCCGGCCAGCAGGTCAACCGGCCCGTCCTGGGCGGCGGCGAGCAGCCCCGTCGCGTCGACGACGCGCACCTCGGCGCCGAGCAGCGGCACCACGTCCTCGTCCGGCCGCACCTCGTACCCGGTCATGGGTCCTCTTCCCTCGCGGCGACGTCTCCCTGCGAGTCTGGCACCCACCGGCGCGGGCGGCCACACGTCAGCCGGCCGCCCCACCGAGCAGGCCGTCGACGAGGTCGCGGGGCAGCCCGTGGGTGTCGTGCAACCAGTGGTAGTCGCGTTCGGTCAGCGGGCCCCGCGCGCGCACCCGGTCGACCAGCGGCCGGCCCCGTCGCAGCAGCCCCCGGAAGCGGTGTTCCTCGTCCGCCAGCGCCTGCCGCAGCGGGCCGGGGTCGACGTGCTGACGGAACCGGCGCGACGTGTCCGCGTGCAGCGTCGCGGGCAGCTCGTCCAGGCTCCGCTCCGGGTCGTCGCGCCACAGCACGGTCAGCGCGCGGCGCAGCAGCCGACGCAGCACGTACCCCCGGCCGGTGTTGCTCGGCCGGACCCCGTCGCCGAGCACGACCACCGCGCAGCGCAGGTGGTCCGCGACCACCCGCAGGTCCGTGCCGCGCAGGTCCCACCGGTCGCGGACCGTCTCCACCCACGGGCGCAGCCCGTCGCCGGTGAACACCGACCGGTCGCCGCGCAGCACCATCTCCAGCCGCTCCAACCCCATGCCGGTGTCGATGCTGACCAGCGGCAGCGGGGTGAGCCGGCCGTCGGGGTGGCGGTGGTAGCGCATCTGGACGTGGTTCCACACCTCCACCCAGCGCTCGTCGCCGCTCGGGGTGCCGGTGGGCGGCCCGTCGCCGGTCCACACGAAGATCTCCGAGTCCGGTCCACAGGGGCCGGTCGGGCCGTTGGACCACCAGTTGTCCTCGCCGAGCGCCTCGACCGGCACGCCGAGCCCGCTCCAGGTGTCCCGCGCGGTCTCGTCCGGGCCGACGCCGTCCGTGGGGCTCCCCGCGTGGACGGTCGCGTGCAGCCGGCCCGCCGGGATGCCGTACCCGCCGGTGAGCAGCTCGTAGCCCCAGCGCAGGCTGGTCGCGATGTCGTAGTCGCCGAGCGACCACGAGCCGAGCATCTGGAACACGGTCAGGTGAGTGCGGTCACCCACCTCGTCCAGGTCCGTGGTGCGCAGGCACCGCTGCACGTCGACCAGGCGGCGTCCGCCCGGGTGCGGGCGCCCCAGCAGGTACGGCGTGAGCGGGTGCATGCCGGACGTGGTGAACAGCACCGGGTCGCCGGGCGGCGGGACCAGCGAACTCTCCGGCGCGTCCCGATGGCCGTGCCGGTGGTAGTGGTCGTGGAAGATCCGGGTGATCTCGTCGGGGGTCATGGCGGGTGCCTTCCGGGTACGGGCGTCCGGACGGTCCGCGCAACCATGGCGTGACACGACGACGCCGGCGGACCGTTTCCGGTCGCCGGCGATGAATGGGCAGGTCAGGCGGCGGCAACCGGCGAGCGGGAAGCTCGCGCGGCGGCGGCGGTGACAATGCGCCTGCTCTGCATCCGTCCACGCTATCCCGCCCACCCGTCCCCGCCCACCCCTTTTCCCCGCCCCTTCTCCCCGTCCCCTTCTCCCCGTCCCCCTACCCGTCCCCCTGCCCCTGCCCCTGCCCCTGCCTCTGCCTCTGCCTCTGCCTCTGCCCCTGCCCGTTGATCATGAGGTTGGCGGCACTCCTTGGGCGTTTTGTTCCGGTCAACCTCATGATCGACGTGGCCAGTGCCGGAAATGCGGGAAGTTGCGGTGCGCTGCGCACACGCCGAGATCCGGACCGGCCGTGGGTGGAACGCCATGGGTGTGAAATCGGGCCGGAGACACCCATGGTGTTCCACCCGGGTGGGCGGCGTTCGGTGGTGAGAGGTGCCGGCGCGCGGGGTGGGTCCACCACCGGGTGTGGCCGGTCCAGCGCCGGGCACCGAGCACCGGGCCAACGGGCACCGAGCAACGGGCACCGAGCAACGGGCACCGGGACAACGGGCACCGAGCAACGGGCATCGAGCACCGGACCAACGGGCACTGAGCACCGAGCACCGCAACCGCACAACCGGCCAACGGACCAGGCAGCCGGACAACCGGCCAGGCCCCGGCCAGCCACCAGCAGGCCCGTCAGCCGACGGCCTGGCGCCACTTCGGCGGGGTGGCGGGGTCGCGGGCGACCGGAGACCGCCACCTCGGCGAGGTTGCGCCGATCTTGGGGGTTCGGCGCGGCGACGCCAGGGGGACGGGACCGGACGGGATGTCAGGGGGTGGGGGCGGTCGCGGGGGTGAGTAGGCGGCGGTAGAGCGCGTCGAGGCGTTCGGCCTGCGCCTCCCAGGTCCATCCGGGCAGCGGTGAGTCCGGTCGGTCGTAGACGGCGCGGTAGCGCCCCGGGTCGGCGAGCACCGCCCGGACCGCGCGGGCCAGGTCGGCGGCGTCCCGGGCCCGGAACACCTCGCCCTGGCCGGTGGCCCGGACCGTGTCGGCCATGGTGCGTACGTCGCTGACCACGATCGGCAGCCGAGCGTGCGCGTACTCGAAGAACTTGGTGATCAGCGCGATCTCGTGGTTGGGCCAGTGGTGCAGCGGGATGAGCCCGACGTCGGCGGCGGCGAGGAACGCGACGAGCTGCCGGTGCGGCACGTACGGCAGCACGTGCACCCGGTCGTCGACGCCGTGCCGGGCGGCGCGGGCCACGACCTGGCGGACGTACCCGGCGGCGGGGTCGCCGACGACCAGCGCCAGGTGCACGCCGGGCAGCCGGGGCAGCGCCTCGACGACGGTGTCGACGCCCCGCTGCGGGGCCATCGCGCCGCTGTAGACCAGCAGCGGGGTGTCGGCGGCCAGGCCGCAGCGCGCCCTCAGGTCGGGTGCGCCCCCGGCGTCCACCGCGGCGGCGACCGGCCCAGCGCCGACCACGGATCCACCGACCGGCGCAGCGAGCACCACGGATCCGCCGACCGGCGTCGGTACGGCCGCCGGTTCGGCCGTCGCGACCGGGGCGTTGAGCACGACGGTCGGGCGCTGCGGCAGGTCGTGGTCGCGGACCAGCAGGTCGGCGAGGGTGTCGGAGACGGTGACGACGGCGTCGGCGTGGCCGACGTACTCGCGGACGTAGCCGAGGTGGGCGGGCAGCCAGCGGGCGTTGTCGCGGCGGGGCCGGGCGCCGGGCAGCCACTCGTGCGCGTCCCAGACCAGCTTGACGTCGCGTCCCTGCGCGCGGGCGCGCTCCACGGCGCGGGCGGCCACGCCGAGCATCCGGAAGTCGTGCGCGTGGATCAGGTCGGGGCGCACCGCGTCGACGACCGGGCCGGCGAGCCGCTCGTACCCCCAGAGCCCGGGCTCCAGCCGGCGCCAGGCCCGGTCGCCGAGCCGCGCCCGCCAGTAGCGGACCTGGGCGTGCTCGACGGGCCGGCGGGCCAGCCGGGCGGCCCGCAGCGGCAGCCCGCCCCGGGCCACCAGACGCCGCCGCAGCCCGGCCACGCCGCCTGGGGACCCGGACGCGCCGGGCGGGGCGGGACGGGGGGCGTCGAGCGGCAGGACACGCACCTCGGCGTCGCCGAGCCGCCAGCGGCGCTCGGCGTCGACGTGGGCGCAACCGAGCAGGGTCACGTCCCACCCGGCGTCGGCAGCGGACCGGGCGGCCTTCTGCACCCGCGAGTCACCCTCGACGGCGTTGTCGACCAGCATCACCACCCGGCGGCCGGCGCGCGGCGTCGCGGCGTCGCGGTCCATCGGCGACCACACCCCTTCAGCTCGTCGGCCGGACTGGGCGCGAGTGTACGGGGAGCGCGACGCCGCCAGGACCGCAGTGGAAGCGCCCTGAGCTGCGAAGACACCGAGTGTGCAGGTGCCGGCGGGCGAACGTTCACCCGCCGTGCACGGGTCGGTCAGACGGCGCCGGAGGCGACCAGCGGGCCCGGGGCGGCCGGCTGCCGACGGTCGCGCCGGTTGGGCAGCGACAGCCGGATGACCTTCCACCAGGCGGAGGCGACCTGCTTGGGCAGCGGGCCGGTGGTGTAGCGCAGGCCGTACCGGTCGAACAGCGCCCGCACCTGCGGGGCGATCTCCTGGTAGCGGTTGCTGGGCAGGTCGGGGAAGAGGTGGTGCTCGATCTGGAACGACAGGTTGCCGGTCATGAGGTGCAGCAGGCGGGGGCCGCTGATGTTGGCCGAGCCGAGCATCTGCCGCAGGTACCACTCGCCGCGCGTCTCGCCCTCGATGGAGGTCTTCTCGAACGTCTCCACGCCGTTCGGGAAGTGCCCGCACATGATCACCGAGTGGCTCCACACGTTGCGCAGCAGGTTCGCGGTGAACGTGGCGGCGAGCGTGGACAGGAACGAGGGGCCGGAGAGCAGCGGGTGCACCACGTAGTCCTTCAGCACCTGGCGGCGGATCTTGCGGCCGACCGCCCTGGCCTTGGCCCGGAACGCCGGGTCCTTGAGTCGCTTCTGCTTGAGGTGGTCGCCCAGCTCCATGTCGTACGCGGCGATGCCGTACTCGAAGAAGCACGCGTTGAGCAGGTTCCACACCGGCTGGCCCAGGTGCATCGGGTGCCAGGGCTGATCCTCGTCGACGCGCATGATGCCGTACCCGAGGTCGTTGTCCTTGCCGACCACGTTGGTGAAGCGGTGGTGCAGCTCGTTGTGCGACTGCTTCCACTGGTCGGCCGGGGAGACGTGGTCCCACTCCCAGGTGGTGGAGTGGATCTTCGGGTCACGCATCCAGTCCCACTGGCCGTGCAGGACGTTGTGCCCGATCTCCATGTTGTCGAGGATCTTGGCGACCGTGAGGCCGGCCGTGCCGACGATCCAGGCCGGCGGGAACAGCGAGAAGAGCAGCACCGCCCGACTGCTGATCTCCAGCGTCCGCTGGGTCTTGATCACCTTGCGGATGTAGCGGGCGTCCCGCTCCCCCCGGTCGGCGAGGACCCGGTCCCGGATCGCGTCCAGTTCCTTGCCGATGATCTCGATGTCCTCGGCGCTCAGGTGGGCGATCGGGTTGTCGGCCTTCTTCTGGATCACGGTCACGTCGGTGGCTCCTTCAGAGATCAATGTCGCAGGTACCGGCGGCCGCCGACACGCAGGTCTGGATGGCGACGCCGTCACCCGGCACAGCCGTGGTGACGTCGCCGTTGCGCAGGTCGCGTACGGCGCCCTGGCGCAACGGCACGACGCAGCCGAAGCAGATCCCCATCCGGCAGCCCGAGGGCATGAGCACCCCCGCGTTCTCCCCCGCGTCGAGCAGGGTGGTGGCGCCGTCGGCCTCGACGGTCACCCCCGCCCCGGTGAAGGTCACCGTGCCGCCCTCGCCCGGTGTGATCACCGTGGGACGGAACCGCTCGGTGTGCAACAGTTCTGCGGCGGCGCGCGCCGCCCAGTGCGTCTCGGCCGCGTCGAGCAGGCCGACCGGGCCGCAGGCCCAGGTGTGTCGCTGCGCGTGATCGGGTACGAGGTCGTCCAGCTCGGCCACGTCGAGCAGGCCGGAGGTGTCGGTGTGCCGCTCGACCAGCCGTACCGTACCGCGCTCGGCCAGCGCCCGCAGTTCGGCGCCGAAGATGACGTCGTCGCGGGTGGGTGCCGAGTGCACCAGCACCACGTCGGCCCGTTCCAGGAGCCCGGACCGGAGCATGCCCATGACCGGCGTGACGCCGCTGCCGGCGGTGAGGAACAGGACCCGCTCGGGCACGGCCGCGGGCAGCACGAAGTCGCCCTGGGCCTGGTCGAGCTGGACGATCGTGCCCGGCCGGATCCGGCGGACCAGGTGGTTGCTGACCTTGCCGTCGGGGATGGCCTTCACCGTGACGCTGATCCGGCCGTCGGCCGCGCCCGGCGCCGAGGTGACCGAGTACGCCCGCCACTGCCGGACCCCGTCGACGTCGACGCCGAGTCGCACGTACTGCCCGGGCTGGTGGCCCCGCCAGCCCCGACCAGGTTGGATCACCAGCGTGGCCGCGTCCCGCGTCTCCGGGCGGACGGCGACGACGCGCCCGCGCAGCGGCGCGCCCGCGCGCAGCGGCGCGACCATGTCGAGGTAGTCGTCCGGGAGCAGCGGCGTGGTGACCGTGCCGGCCAGCCGCAGCAGCCTGTCCCGGAAGGAGACCTTCTGGGGGCGGCGGTGGGCAGTTGTGGTCATATGACCAGCGTGGCCGCACAATCGCATAACATCTTGACCGGCAAAGGTGAAACGGTCCCAGGTTTTTGTTCGAGGAGAACAACATGACGCAGGAGGCCGGGACGGGCCAGCGGGCAGCCCATCTCGATCTCGACGCCGGCGTGGCGGCGACGCTGCGCGAACGGCTGCCCATGGTCGCCGAGCGGACGGTCACCGCGATCACCGCCGAGGTTCCGGACTACTCGGGCGCGCTGACCGGGGCCATGCGGGAGAAGATCGAGAACGCGGTACGCATCGCGCTCGGCACGTTCCTCCAGCTCATCGAGGGTACCCAGACGGCCGACCCGAGCACGCCCCTGGCCCCCGCGCTGGAGGCCGCCTACGCGCTGGGCAGCGGCGAGGCCCGCTCGGGGCGGAGCATGGACGCGTTGCTGGCCGCGTACCGGGTGGGGGCCCGGGTGGCCTGGCGGGAGGTCTCCACCACCACGGTCCGCAGCGGGTCGGCCGCCGAGACGGTGGCCGAGTTCGCCGAGCTGATGTTCGCGTACATCGACGAGCTGTCGGCGGCCAGCGTGGCCGGGCACGCCGACGAGCTGGCCAGCGCCGGCCGGGTGCGCCGCCGCAGCCTGGAACGGCTCACCCAGCAGCTGCTCGCCGGGGAGCCGGAGGAGTCGCTACGGGCCAGCGCCGAACGGGCCGACTGGCCGCTGCCGCAGACCCTGACCGTGGTGCTGCTGCCCCGCCGGCACCTGCGCGCGGTGCTCGCCCTGCTCAACCCGCACACGCTGGAGAGCGGCGAGGACCTGCCCGGGATGAGTCCGGCCGAGGAGCTGGCGGTGCTGCTGGTGCCGGACGCGCACGGCGGCCGGCGGCGTCAGCTCACCCGACTGCTGCACGGGCACCGGGCGGTGCTCGGCCCGGCCCGGCCGTGGCACCGGGTCGCCGCGTCGTACCAGCGGGCCACCCGGGCGCTCGCGCTCGGCCTCGGCGAGCCGGACGCCGGGCCGGTCGACACCGAACGGCACCTGGCCACCCTGCTGCTCAGCATGGACCCGGAGGCCCTGGCCGACCTGCGCGCGCAGGCCCTCGCCCCGCTGGCCGCGCTGCCGCCGGCCACCGCGCACCGGCTCGCCGAGACGCTGCGGTCCTGGCTGCTGCACCAGGGGCGACGCGACGACGTGGCGGCGGACCTCTTCGTCCACCCGCAGACGGTCCGCTACCGGATGGGCAAGCTCCGGGAGCTGTTCGGCGACCGGCTGCACGACCCGGCCACCGTCCTCGACCTCACCATCGCGCTCGCCGTACCGGCGGAGCAGGGCGGGGCCCCCGCCTGACGGTCCGCCGGCCCCGGGTCACCGGGCCCGAGCGGCCGGGTCCTCCGGCCCTGTCCCCCGCCCGCGGCGGCGGGCAGGGTCGGAAGGGGACGAGCAACAAGGAGGCGCCACCATGAACCGCTCATCGACAGGTGTCCGGCAGACCCCGACGGTACGGGTGCTGGAGGCGGCGGCCCGGCAGTCCCTGCACGCCCCCTCGGTCTTCAACACCCAGCCCTGGCGCTGGCGGGTCACCCCGGACGCGCTGGAGCTGCGCGCCGACCCGGACCGGCAGCTCGCCCACACCGACCCGGACGCCCGGCTGCTCACGCTGAGCTGCGGGGCGGCGCTGCACCACGCCCGCGTCTCGCTGACCGCCGCCGGGTGGGCGGTCACGGTGGAACGGATGCCCGACCCGGGTGACCCGACGCTGCTGGCCCGGCTGCGCGCCACCGGCCCGGCGAACCTGGACGTCCCGGCGGGACGGCTGGTCGACGCGATCCCGCGCCGGCGCACCGACCGCCGCGCGTACGGCGACCGCCCGGTGCCCGAACCGGTCCTGGCCCGCCTCACCGACGCGGTCGAGGCCGAGGGCGCGCACCTGCACGTGGTCCGGCCGGACCAGATGCCGATGCTGGCCGTCTCCACCGGACGGGCCGCCGACGCCGAGCTGGCCGACCCGGCGTACCGGGAGGAGCTGCGGCGCTGGACCAACCGGCCGGCGGACAGCGGCGACGGCGTGCCCGCCGCCACCGCCGTGCGACCCGCGCCGAGGCGGGTGCCGGTGCGCGACTACGCGCCCGGCGGAGCTGCCGGGCTGAGCCCGGGCGCGGACTTCGACCGCGGCGCGGCGTACCTGATCCTGTTCGGTGAGCGGGACGAGCCGGCGGCCTGGCTGCGCGGCGGCGAGGCGTTGTCGGCGCTGCTGCTCACCGCGACCGCCGAGGGGCTGGCCAGCGCGCCGCTCAGCGACGCGATCGAGCTGGCCTGGCCGCGCCGGATGATGCGTGACCTGCTCGCCGGAATCGGGGCACCCTACCTGGTGGTGCGGGTCGGCTGGGGGCCTGACACCGAGCTGCCGCCGGCGCCGCGCCGCACGCCGGCCGACGTCATCGAGGTGGTCGCGCCGCCGGAGTGACCACCTCGTCGTCCCCCTCCGCCGGACGACGGAAGGCGGTCCAGAGGTTGAAGCCGAGGATCGCGACCGCGAACGTCGCCCAGAGCGCGAGCAACGCAGGTGAGTGACCGTCCCGGGCGAACCGGGGCAGGGCCACGGCCAGCAGGACCGCACCGAACAGCGCCGAGGCGACGGCCATCACCCGTCCTGCCCGCCGGGCGGGCCGCGGGCCGGGCGGACGCCGCTCGGCGGTGCGCGCGGCGAGGGCCCGGCGCAGGGTGGTCCCGACCATCGTGACCGCCACCGCCAGCCAGAGGACGGAGAACCACGAGAACGGTTCCGTGACGAGGCGCAGCACACCGTAGCCGGCCAGGACCGCGCCGAGCGTCGCGATGAAGAGGTCCCGCTGCCGTGCGCTTCCGGACATGCGTGGACGTCTACCCGGTCCGGCACCGCCGCATGCCCACGTCGACCGGGGCTCGGACGGCCGGAGCGGGCGCTAGTCTCGACGGGTGTTCGCACCGGATCCGGCCGACGCGTTCGTGGTCTTCGGCGACCAGGACTCCGGCTGTCTGTCCTTCGGCGTGCGGGCGGCGGGCCGGCGCTGGTTCGTCAAGCAGGCCCGGACGCCGCAGGCGCGGGTCTCGCTCACCCGGGCCCTCGGGCTGCACGCCGCCGTCCGGCACCCGGGCATCGTCCGGCCGGAGCTGGTGCGCGACGGCACCGACGGGCCCACTCTGATCTACCCGTGGTGCGCCGGCACCGTGCTCAACCACGCCACCGTGCACGGCTCGGACCGCGCCGGCCTGGCCCGCTTCCAGCGCCTCCCGGTCACCGAGGCGCGTGCGGCCCTGGCGGTGATCCTCGACGCCCACCTGGCCGTCGGCGCCGCCGGCTACGTCGCGGTCGACCTGTACGACGGCTGTTTCCTCTACGACTTCGACGCACACCGGATGCGGCTGATCGACCTGGACGAGTACCGGCCGGGCCCGTTCGTCCTGGACTCCGAGCGGTTGCCCGGGTCCCGCCGCTACCTCTCGCCGGAGGAGTTGACCCGGGGCTCCCTGATCGACGAGCGCACGACCGTCCACGCGTTGGGCCGTACGCTGCACCACCTGCTCGACACGCCGTCGGGCTGGCGGGGCGACGACCGCGCCGCGGCGGTCGTGGAGCGGGCCACCCGGGCCGATCCGGATGCGCGGTACGCGTCCGTGCCGGACCTGGTCGAGGCCTGGCGGAACACCTGACCGCTGACCGCCATACCCCGCTCGCGGGCCGACCTCGGCACACCGGCCGGCCGTCGACGCCGGGATGAGCGTGCCGGGCGGCGTACCGGCGTCGAGGTGGACCTCGACGGCCGCAAGCTCGGCGCGTTCGGCAGCCGGGTCCATAATGGAGAGATGTCGCAGGTCGTCGCCGTGATCGAGGTGCTCGCGCTCCTCGGTCTGGCGCCCGGCTTCGTCGGTGCGTTGGCGGCGGCGGTCCTGCGCAGGCCCCTGGACAACCTGAGCCGCCCCTTGCAACGGCTGCCCGCCGAGCAGTTCCGCAACGCCATCATGCTTCCGCTGATCTCGGTCTACGCCGGCGCGGTCGCCGGCGTGGGGACGAACCTGTTGACCACCGAGCCGGATCGCTACCTCTACGCCTTCGCCTTCATGCTCGTCGCGGCGCTCGTGGTGGTGATGATCGGCGGCCGACTCGCCGTCAAGCCGATCCGGCGGGTCGCCGGCACCGCGGTCGCCTACCGTCGCGAACTCCTCGCCGAGATGCTGCACCGCGACTGGACGAGCGCGTCACGGGAGGACCGCGCGGCCGCGACGCGGCGGGCGGCCCGCCTCGCGGCCACCGGTCTCCGGCTGGACTCCTACGCCCGGACCCGGTCCTTCGGGCAGTGGCTCCGCCGCCGGCCCCGGCTCGAGCTGGCGTGGTTCGCCACGGCCACCGCCGTCACCACGGCGGTGCTGCTGTACGTGCTGGTCGTGCGGGTCGTGACCGGTGGCGGGACGATTGGGCCCGGGTTGCTGCTGATCGTGCTGTTGCCGACCCTGGGACCGGGACAGCTCTGGCTGCGCTACCGGGAGAACCGGGCGACACTGCGTGCCTTCGGGGCCGAGCTGCACTCCGAGGCGTCCGCGGTGCTCACGGCGATCGCCGCCGCGCCACCGCCACCGTTCCGGCTCCGCCTGTTGCGGTCGCTACGGACGCTCCTCGACCTGGACCCTCCGGGTCACCGCCGTCGTCCCGACGTCTGATCGGACGGCCTCCGCCGACAGATGGTCGGCGGCCCCTGATCCGCCCCTAGCCGCCGGCCAGGACCTCGCGGAGACGGGCGGCGAACTCCTCCGGCTTGCCGCCGTAACCGAACCGGCCGTCGAGGAAGCCGCCGTGGTGGCTCGGGAAGACCGTCGCCTGCTGCGCGAGCAGTGCGGCGGTGCCCGCCGCGGTGCGCGCGGTGTAGGTGCCGGCCGACTCCTCCCCGACGGCGACCACGATGCGGGTCGACGCCGCGCCGAGCCGGCCCGCGTCGGGCCGGTAGTCGGTGACCGCCCAGGAGTTCTGCGACAGCAGCGGATCGTCGCGGCTGCCGTCGTCCTCCGTCGACAGGCCGAACGCGGCCGGGTCGGGCGACGGCTGCGCGAAGTAGGCGTCGGTGAACTCGCCCTGCCAGGACGTCATCGCGATGAAGTCGGCCATGCCCGCGCCGTTGCCCCCGGCCCGGTACGCCTCGTGGAAGCGGGCGCGCGCCCGCTCGGCCCCTGCCGCGTCGGGGAGCACCGCGTTGATCGGCGGCTCGTGCGCCACCAGCGTGACGACGTCGTCGGGGTGGGTGGCGACCAGCTCGAGGGCGGTGACCGCGCCGCCGCTGCTGGCGAAGATCTCGACCGGCCCGGCGCCGAGCGCCTCGACCAACAGGTGCAGGTCGGCGGCCTGCTGCTGCGGGGTGTGGTCGGACCGGCCGTCGGTGCGCACGCTGCGACCCAGGCCACGCGGGTCGTAGGTGACCACGGTGCGGTCGGTGAAGTGCCCGGCGAGCGCGTCGAAGCCCTCCGCCGTCATCGGCTGGCCGATCATGAGCAGCACCGGGCGGCCGTCGGCCGGCGGCAGCGGCCCACGGACGTCGTAGACCAGGTCGGCGCCGGGCACGGCGAGCGTGTGGGTCCCTGTCGTCATGGCGGTGACCCTACGACGCCGGTCCGACATCCGTCGCCGCACCGCGCCGGCCGGCGCGGGGTCAGGGCCCGGCTGCGTGCGGAGGAACGGGCCACCGAGGAGGCGGTGAGCGCGTGGCGGAACCGCCACCTGTGACCGCCCGGGCGGCGCAAACACCCGCCCGACCGGTCGGCCGGCGCATAGCGTGTGGGCAGGGAGGCGGCCTGGGCAGGAGGCGGCCTGAGCCGGAGGGGGACGCCGTGACGGAGCCGGAAGAGGAGCAGGAGAAGACCCGCAAGACCGACCAGGTGCTGTTCTCACCCGACGGCGATCCGCACCACACGTTGGCGGAGGCGCCCCAGCCGGACGAGCACCTCGACGTCACCGCCACGGTCGACGACCGGACCGAGGTCGTCGACGACGAACAGTGACGGTCGGGAGCGATACCGCCGGCGGGCCCGGGACGTTCGCCATCCCGATCGCGCGAACGAGGTCTTCGCGGTCGAGCCTCTCTCCGGCTCGGCCGCGCCCGCCCGGGCCGATGGCCTGACGGCGGGAGTCGCGCTCAGACCGGCGGGATGCCGGAGCGGCCGATCGCGGACATGTCGCCGCCACCGATCTCGGTGGTGTCGCCGGGCGGGCGCGGCGGGCCGGTGGCCTCGGTCCGGTCCTCGACGCAGGCGTCGCCCCCGCCGTGCATCAGCTCCCCGACGGCGGCCAGCGCCGACCCCTTGTCCGGGCAGGGCCGGCCGGTGGCGAGCACCTGCCCGTCGTCGCCCAGGACGGTGAACCCGACCGTGCCGTCGGGCTCGCTCTCGATGACGAACTTCACCGCGCCTCCCGTCTCGGGTCAGCTCACGCCCTGGGACTGCAACCACAGTTCCAGCAGGCCAAGTTGCCACAGCTTGTTGCTGCCGGCGGCGGCCTGGGCCCGGTCCGGCTCGGTGAGCAGCTCGTCGACGTACGCGCGGCGGAACAGGCCACGCCGGCGCGCCTCGGGCGCGTGCAGGGCCTCGACCACCAACTCTCGCACGGGACCGTCGACGTTGCGCAGCGCCGGCACCGGGAAGTAGCCCTTGGGCCGGTCGATCACCTCGGGCGGCAGCACCTCGCGGGCCACGTCCTTGAGCACCCCCTTGCCGCCCTGGGCCAGCTTGTGCTCGGGTGGACAGGCCGCGGCCAACGTCACCAGGTCCTGGTCGAGGAACGGGGTGCGCACCTCCAGCCCCCAGGCCATGCTCATGCTGTCCACCCGCTTCACCGGGTCGTCCGGAAGCATCAGGTGGGTGTCCAGGCGCAGCACCGCGTCCACCGCGGTCTGCGCGCCGGGCGCGGCCAGCTCCGCGGCGACCAGCTCGCCGCTGGCGTCCCGGTCGCAGGCGTACGCCGGGTCGACCACCCGGTTCAGCTCGGCGTGGTCCCGGTCGAAGAACGCGGCGGTGAACTCGGCGGCCGCGTCCGCCCGGGCCGCGTCGGCGAGCCGGTGGTGGTAGCCGTAGCCGGCGAAGACCTCGTCGGCGCCCTGCCCGGACTGTGCCACCTTCACGTGCCGGGCGACCTGCTCGGAGAGCAGGTGGAACGCCACCACGTCGTGGCTGCCCATCGGTTCGGTCATCGCCGTCACGGTGGCCCGTACGGCCGGGCCGAGGTCGCCGTCGGCGAGCCGGATGCGGTGGTGGTCGGTGTCGAACGTGCGGGCGACCAGGTCGGAGTAGTGGAACTCGTCGCCGGACTCGTCGCCCCGGCTGTCGAAGCCGATGCTGAACGTCTGGAGGTGGTGCTGCCCGGCCCCGTCGAGCAACGCGACGATCATGCTGGAGTCGAGCCCGCCGGAGAGGAGCACCCCGACCGGCACGTCGGCGACCAGCCGCCGGCGTACGGCGGTGCGCAGCGCGTCCCCGACCGCGGCCCGCCAGTCGCGGGCGTCCATGCCGGCGTGGGCCGGGTCGCGCCGGTACTCGGGCCGCCAGTAGACGTGCTCGCGGCTGCGCCCGTCGGACTCCACCACCCGGACGGTGGCCGGGGGCAGTTTGCGCACCCCGCGCAGGATCGTGCGCGGCGCCGGCACGATCGAGTGCCAGGACAGGTAGTGGTGCAGCGCGACCCGGTCGATGCCGGTGTCCACGTCGCCGGCGGCGAGCAGCGCCGGCAGCGTGGAGGCGAAACGCAGCCGGCCGGGTGACTCGGCGAGGTAGAGCGGCTTGATGCCCAGCCGGTCCCGGGCCAGCACCAGCCGGCGCCGCCGCCGGTCGACGAGCGCGACCGCGAACATCCCGACCAGGTGGTCGACGAACCGCTCACCCCACTGCGCGTACGCCACCAGGATCACCTCGGTGTCGCTGGTGCTGTGGAACGTGTGCCCGGCCGCCCGCAGCTCCTCGCGCAGTTCCGGGTAGTTGTAGACGCAGCCGTTGAAGACCAGGGCCAGGCCGAGGTCCTCCCGGACCATGGGTTGGCCGCCGGCCTCGGACAGGTCGATGACGGTCAGCCGGCGGTGCCCGAGGGTCACCCAGCCGTCGCTCCAGAGTCCTTCACCGTCCGGGCCGCGCGAGCGCATGGCCTCGGTCATCCGGGTCACCGCGGCCGCGTCGGGGGTGGCGCCGTCGAAGCGGGCCTCGCCGCTGATCCCGCACATCTCAGCGGCCGCCGGTCAGTCGCGGAGCACCCACCAGGCACACCTCCCGCCGCGCCGTCCCCCGGGCGGTTCGCCGGGTCCGCCGTCTACCCGGCCTGTGACGGAGGAAACCCGGGATGGGCGGTTGGCGAGCCGGAACGGGCGGACCGTCGTACGGTGGCGGTACGGGCCATGTCCCCGGGCGGTCCGGCCACGGGACGTGGCCATGATCAACAACGCCTGCCAGGAGGACGTGTGTTCGCCAATTCCGAGGAACTCCTGCGTTACCTCAGCGATGAGGACGTGAAGTTCGTCGACGTACGTTTCTGTGACCTGCCCGGCGTGATGCAGCACTTCAACCTGCCGGTCGAGTCCTTCGACGACAGCGTCTTCACCGACGGCCTCGCGTTCGACGGCTCGTCGATCCGCGGCTTCCAGTCGATCCACGAGTCGGACATGCTGCTGCTGCCGGACGTGTCGACCGCCTTCGTCGACCCGTTCCGGGCGCAGAAGACGGTCGCGTTGAACTTCTTCGTGCACGACCCGTTCACCCGGGAGGCCTACTCGCGGGACCCGCGCAACGTGGCGAAGAAGGCCGAGGCCTACCTGGCGGCCAGCGGCATCGCGGACACGGCCTACTTCGGCGCCGAGGCCGAGTTCTACATCTTCGACTCGATCCGCCACGAGACCTCCGCGCACCAGTCGTTCTACTACATCGACTCGATCGAGGGCGCCTGGAACACCGGCCGGGTCGAGGAGGGCGGCAACCGCGGCTACAAGACCGCCTACAAGGGCGGCTACTTCCCGGTCCCGCCCGTGGACCACTACGCCGACCTGCGCGACAGCATGGTCCGCCGGATGGTCGACGCCGGTTTCACGGTGGAGCGCTCGCACCACGAGGTCGGCACGGGTGGCCAGTCCGAGATCAACTACAAGTTCTCCACGCTGCTGCACTCGGCCGACCAGCTCCAACTCTTCAAGTACCTGATCAAGAACGAGGCGTGGGCGCACGGCAAGACGGCGACGTTCATGCCCAAGCCCTTGTTCGGTGACAACGGCTCCGGCATGCACACCCACCAGAGCCTCTGGCGCAACGGCGAACCGCTGTTCTACGACGAGACCGGCTACGCCGGCCTGTCCGACACCGCCCGCTGGTACATCGGCGGCCTGCTGCACCACGCGCCCTCGCTGCTGGCGTTCACCAACCCGACGATCAATTCGTACCGGCGACTGGTGCCCGGCTTCGAGGCCCCGGTCAACCTGGTCTACTCCCAGCGCAACCGCTCCGCCTGCACCCGCATCCCGGTCACCGGCAGCAACCCCAAGGCCAAGCGCGTCGAGTTCCGCGTCCCCGACCCGTCGGCCAACGTCTACCTCGCCTTCTCCGCGATGATGATGGCCGGCCTGGACGGCATCAAGAGCAAGATCGAGCCGCCGGCCCCGATCGACAAGGACCTCTACGACCTCCCGCCGGAGGAGTGGGGCGACGTCAAGCAGGTCCCCGGCTCCCTGCCGCACGCGCTGGAGGCGCTCGCCCAGGACCACGACTACCTGCTCGACGGTGGCGTGTTCACCGACGACCTGATCTCCACCTGGATCGACTGGAAGAACGCCAACGAGGTCGACCCGGTGCGCCTGCGGCCCACCCCGCACGAGTTCGCGCTCTACTTCGACTGCTGATCCCGGCCCGCCGCCCCCGCGTGTCGCACGTGGGGGCGGCGCTGCGGGGAAACCGCATCCGGCGGGCACCCGGACTCGTACCGTCGAGGCATGGCCCCGCCGCGCGACGACGCACCGACCGGACCCGCACTCCGGTGGAGCCGTCGATGAGGCGGCGGCCCGCCACCGCCACCTCCGCCCCGGCGATCCCCGCCACCCTCACCGTCGGGGTCGAGGAGGAGTTCCTGCTGCTGGACCCGGAGACCGGGGAGAGCATGCCGGTCGCCGACCGGGTCCGCGACGCGCTGTCCGGGACCGCCAGGCAGCAGAGCCGGCAGGAGTTCCGGCACAGCATGGTGGAGATGGTGACCCCGGTCAGCCCCGACCTGGCACGGCTGCGGGACCACCTGGTCGCGCTGCGCCGCGCCGCCGCCCGCGCGGCCGAGGCCGTCGGCGCGCGACTGGTCGCCGTCGGCGCCACCCCGGTCTGCGAGGCCCACCGCACCGTGCCGGACGAGCAGCGCTACCACGACATGTCCCGCCGGTTCGGTCCGGTCGCCCACGACCCGGCGGTCTGCGGCTGCCACGTCCACGTCGGCGTGCCCGACCGGGAACTCGCCGTGCAGGTCTGCAACCACCTGCGGCCGTGGCTGCCGGTGGTGCAGGCGCTCACCACGAACTCCCCGCTGCACGACGGGCGCGACACCGGACACGCGAGCTGGCGGTCGATGCAGCTGGAACGCTGGCCGAGCATCGGGCCCACGCCGCACTTCGACTCCGCCGCCGACTACGACGCCACCGTGCGGGACCTGATCACCGCCGGGATCATGCTCGACGCCGCGATGGTTTACTGGTACGCCCGGCCGTCCGCCTCCTACCCGACGGTGGAGGTCCGCGTCGGCGACGTCTGCCCGACGGTCGACGACACCGTCCTGGTCGCCGGACTGGTCCGGGCCCTGGTCGCCACGATGATCGACGAGGTGGGCGCCGGCGTGCCGGCCCCCCGCATCCGCGACTGCCTGGTCGCCGCCGCGCACTGGCGGGCCGCCCACGACGGCGTCGACGGTGAGCTGGTCGACCTGCGCACCGGCCGCCCCCGGCCGGCCTGGGACCTCGTCGACGACCTGCTCGTCGTCGTCGCGCCCGCGCTCACCCGGCACGGGGACCGGGACCTGATCCTGCGCGAGGTGGACCGGGTCCGCCGCGACGGCACCGGGGCCACCCGGCAACGACGGATCATGGCCGACACCGGCGGGGACGTCCGTGTGGTGCTCGACCACCTGGCCGCGCAGACCACCGCGGACTGACGGCGGTGGCCCGCACCGCGTCGTCAGCGCAGGCCGGCGAAGAGGTCGTCCTCCGGGGTGGACGCGCCGGTGCGGTCACGGACCCGGACGAACGTCTCCATCCCCATCAGCTCGGTGAACCGCTCCTGCCCCAGGCGCAGGAAGAAGATGTTCTCCGCCTGGCTGGCGTGCGCGGCCAGCGAGGCGAACTTCTGCCCGCCGTGGGCGCGGGTGTCCACCCAGGTGGTGATCTCGTCATCCGGCAGGCCCAGCGCCGGCATCTCGTCGGTGGCGTCCGGCTCGGGGAACTCGACCCCGATCTCCTGCATCACCTTGCCGAACTCCCGGAACGCGCTGCGCGGCACGGTGGTCCAGTAGACCTTGGCCGGGATGTCGGTGCGCTCGACCGCGGCCATCGTGATCCGGTGGGCCTGGATGTGGTCGGGGTGGCCGTAGAAGCCGTTCTCGTCGTAGGTGACCACGACGTCGGGGCGGTAGCGCCGGATCAGCTCGGCCAGCCGGTCGGCCGCCTCGTCCACCGGCGTGTTCCAGAACGCGCCGGGCGCCTCGTTCGTCGCCCAGCCCATCATCCCCGAGTCGGCGTAGTCGAGCGTCTCCAGGTGGGTCACCTTCAACGCCTCGCAACTGGCCGCCAGCTCGGCGCGGCGCATCGCCACCACGGACTGCGGGTCGTGTCCGTCCTCGCCCGGCTTGACGCCGTCGGGTCCGTCGCCGCACCGCCCGTCGGTGCACGTCACGAGCACCGTCGTGACGCCCTCCGCCGCGTAGCGGGCGAGGACGCCGCCGGTGCTGGTCGCCTCGTCGTCGGGGTGCGCGTGCACCGCCATCAGGGTCAAAGATCGCTCAGCCACCCCGTCACCATACGAGCAGGAACCGACGAACTAGCATTGCCCGGTCCGCAGACGGCGACGGAAGCGAGGCGCGATGGGTTGGCTCCGGCGGTTGCTCGGTGGCGATCGGGTCGACCTGGACCCCGGGCGTCAGCAGGCCTTGCTGCGGGACGTCCGGCACTCCTACGGCGCGCACGCGCGGGTCCGGTTCCCCGACCAGGTCGACGCGATCACCCGGTTGCTGTCCGACGACGACGGTCTGGTGGTGGCCGCAGGGATCGTGTGCGAGGCCGCCGAGGAGGCCCACGCCGACCTCCAGTTCCAGGCGCAGGAGGTGTTCCGGCGCACCGGCCGGCGGCTGCTGGTGCACCGACGCAACTACCGGCCCCTGTGGAAGGAGGCCGGTCCGGCGCTGCGCTGGCCGCTGGGCGCCCTGCCGAGCGGGCTGCACCCGTACGCGCAGGTGTCCGCCGCCGTCACGGTGGTCGGCGCCCGGGCGGACCGCCTCGACCGGGTGACCGACCCGCAGCCGTTCGTGGTGCGCCTGTTCGAGGTGCTCGACCTCACCACGGCCGGGTGGGAGTTCGGCCGGGTGCGGGTGGACACCGACAGCGTCGCCCTGGTGGAACGGCTGACGGGCACCGCCGCGCGGGTCCTCGCCGCGATGGACGACCCGCCCCGACTGCCGCCGGCGGTGCGGGAGATGATGCGCCGCAACCACACCGTCGACGTCCACGACCCGGCCGGGCCGCACGTCGTGGGCCGGATCAACCCGGGCGCGCGACTGCGCGAGACGCTGCTGGCCTGACCGCCGTCCGCCGGAGGGACGGGACGCGCCGGCCGCTGCGGTCGGCGCGTCCCGCCCCGGTCAGGTGGTGGTGACGGTCAGGGACGTCGGCGGGTCGTTGGCCCCGTTCGCCGACCCGATGAAGCCGAAGGTGGTGGACGCGCCGGCCGCCAACGCGCCGTTGTAGTCGACGTTGCGCACCGTCACGTTCGCGCCGCTCTGGCTGTGCGTGCCGCCCCAGATCTGGTTGACGACCTGGCCGTTCCGGAACGTCCAGGAGACCGTCCAGCCGCGGATCGCGGTCGCGCCGGCGGTGACGGTGACCTCGCCCTGGAAGCCACCCGACCACGAGCCGGTCACCGCGTACGTCGCCCGGGCGCCCGAGGGCGCCGGCGAACTGGTGGTCGGCGTCGGCGTCGGCGGCGTACTCGGCGTGGGGGTGAGGGTGGGCGACGGCGTCACGCCGGGACGGGTCGCGCGGTAGGTGTGGCCGGCGCGGACGGTGAGCTGGACGACGTCCGCCTCCGGCCGGGTGGTGGCCGGCGAGCTGCCGTCGGCGGCGTCGACGAGCACGAAGCTGCCGGTGAACAGCCGGGACCGCAGTCGCAGCGTCCCGTCCCGGTCGGCGCGGACGCCGATCTCGTCGGCCTGGCCGTTGCTCCAGGCGAGCCCGACGGTGTAGCCGCCCCGGCCGCGCAGGCCGGTCACCCGTCCGATGGGCCAGGCGCTCGGCAGCGCGGGCAGCAGGTGCAGCTCGCCGGTGTGGCTGTGCAGCAGCATCTCGGCGATGCCGGAGGTGGCGCCGAAGTTGCCGTCGATCTGGAACGGCGGGTGCAGGTCGAACATGTTCGGCGCCAGCCGGTCGGTGCGGACCAGGTCGCGCAGGAGCTTGTGGGCGCGGGCGCCGTCCTCCAGCCGCGCCCAAAAGTTGATCTTCCAGGCGAGGGACCAGCCCGTGCCGTCGTCACCCCTCAGTTCCAGGGTCTTCCGGGCGGCCTCGTACAACGCCGGGGTGCCCCGCCGGGTGATCTGGTTGCCGGGGTGCAGGCCGTACAGGTGGGACACGTGCCGGTGGGTCCGCTCGGTCTCCACCCAGTCGGCCAGCCATTCCTGGATGTTGCCGCGGGAGCCGACGCGGCTCGGCGGCAGCCGGTCCCGGGCGGTCCGCACCTGGGACCGGAAGGTGGCGTCGACGCCGAGGACCTCACCGGCCCGGGCCGCGGCGTCGAACAGGTCACGCAGGATCTGGTTGTCCATCGTGGGTCCCGCGCAGACGCTGGCGTTCGCGTGGTGCGGCAGCTCCGGGGAGTTCGACGGGTTCGTCACCAGGTAACTGAGCGTCGGATGGGCGACCAGGGTGTCGAGGAAGAACTGGGCGGCGCCCTTCAGGGCCGGATAGTTGGCCGAAAGGAAGCCGAGGTCGCCGGTGAACAGGTAGTGGTCCCAGATGAGGGTGCTCAGCCAGGCGCCGCCGGTCTGCCACATGCCCCACAGCGCGCCGTCGACGACGGAGGCGCCCCGCCAGGCGTCGGTGTTGTGGTGGGTGACCCAACCGCCGGCCCCGTACTGCGCCTGCGCGACCCGGGCCCCGGTGACCGCCAGGTCCCTGACCATGTCGAAGACGGGCAGGAAGCACTCGGACAGGTTCGTGGTGTCGGCCGGCCAGTAGTTCATCGGCAGGTTGGCGTTGATCGTGTATTTCGAGTCCCAGGCCGGGGCCAGCGAGTCGTTCCAGATGCCCTGGAGGTTGGCCGGCTGGGTGCCCGGGCGGGAGCAGGAGATCAGCAGATAGCGTCCGTACTGGAACAGCAGCGCGGCGAACTGCGGATCGTCGCTGGTCGCGTGCTGGGCGATCCGTACGTCGGTCGGTTGGTCGGCCGCGGCGGTGCGTCCCAGGTCGATGCTGACGCGGCGGAACAGCGCCTGGTAGTCGGCGAGGTGGCGGCTGCGCAGCTGGTCGACGGCGACGGTCCGGGCGGCGGCGAGCCGGTTGCGGGCGATGCCCTGGTAGTCCCCGTTGACGGTGCGGTAGTTGACGTAGCTGGAGCCGATCGAGATCAGCATGGTCACGCTGGTGGCGCCGGAGACCCGCAGCGTGCCGCCGGAGCTGCTGACCGTGCCACCGGTCGCGGCGGCGTGGGCCAGGGCGAGGAAACGCACCGAGCCGGTGACGCCCTCCATGGAGCCGGAGACGCCGTCGAGTCCGATGGTCGTGCCGTCCGGGCTCGACACGGTGGTCCGCTGCGGACTGTCGAACGTGGCGGAGAACGTGATCGCGTCGGCCCGGTCGGCGGTCAGCCGGACCACGATCACCTGGTCGGCCGCGCTGGCGAAGACCTCCCGCTGGTGCCGTACGCCGCCCCGCACATAGGTGGTGGTCACCGTGGCGGTGGCGAGGTCGAGGGTCCGCCGGTACTGGGTCGCCCCGTCGGCCGAGCCGAAGGCGAGCCGGAGGTTGCCCACGGTCTGGTAGGCGAGCTGGCCACCCGGGCTGCCCATCATGGTCTGGTTGATCAGGTCCTGCGCCGAGGTCCACTGGTCGGCGAAGACCCGCCGCCGGATCTCGGCCAGGTTGGCCGCGCCCCGGGTGTTGGCCGAGTCGTAGGGGCCGCCGGCCCAGACGGTGTCCTCGTTGAGCTGCAGCCGTTCGGTGTCGATGTTGCCGAACACCATCGCGCCGAGACGCCCGTTGCCGATCGGCAGCGCGCGGAGCCAGTCGGTGCCGGCCGGCTCGTCGTACCAGAGGGCCAGGTCGTCGGCGGCCAGCGCCTCCGGTGGCGCGGCCGAGCCGGCGCGGGCGGCGGCGGTCCAGGCCGCCGGCAGCAGCGCGGCGCCGCTCCCGGCCGCCGCGGCCTTGATGACGTTCCTTCGGGTCACTTCGGACATGGTCTCTCCAGGTCACGCGGATCAGAGACGGGTGGGGTCGCTGTTAGCGCTAACAGGCGTTGCCCACGCGCCCCTCACGCTCACCTGCCCGATGTCTGCGCCCGAGCTCCCGTACGCGCGCCACATCTGCTGATATGGACTGTCGTGGATGAGAACACCGGTCGTCAAGGAGCGGGAACGGGTTCTGCGAACGTTGCCGCCCCTGCCCCCGGGTCGACCCGGCGGGCCGACCGCGGCGCCGGACCGACCGGCCGGCCCACCCGGGTCACGTGCAGGATGCGCCCGGGCTCGACGTCCAGCAGCGCGCCGAGCGCGTCGCGGCTGCCGGCGACGTCGACGAGCTGGCTCAGCGGATGCGCCGCCAGCCCGGCCGCCTGCACCGTCAGCCACACCCGCAGCAGCACCCGTCCGAACTCGACCTGCCCGGCCGGGTCCAGGTCGGCCGGCGCGACCAGCGCCAGCAACGCTCCCCCACGCGCCAGCGGGTCACCGCCGGCGGCGGCGAGCGCCCGCGGCAGTCCCAGCGGCCGCAGCACCGGGTACGCGGCCAGTGCCGCCCGCAGCCCGACGGCCGCCGGCCGGGACAACCCGAGACACCTGTCGGTCAGCCCGTCCGCCCGGTAGTCCCGACGAGCCGGATCGAGGCGCAGCCACCGCCGCAGCTCCGCCACGACCGCCGGGTCCCCGTACACGTGACGGTCGGCGGCGCGCAGCAACGCGCCGACCCGCCCCCCGTCCGGGACCACGTGGACCGCGCCGCCGGACCGACGGGCGACGGCGTCCACGGCCGCGATCACGTCGGCGTCCGGCCCGTCGGTGAACCGGCCCCGGTCGGTCCGCCGGTCCCACACCTCCGGGGTGCGGAACGGCGTCCGGTACGGGTGCCGCGCCGGGCGCAGCCGGCCCACCCGCCGGTCGGCGGCGTCGAGGTCGGCGACCCAGTCCAGCCGCAGCCCCGCGTCGGCGGCGACGATCAGGCAGGTCTCCACGAACGCGCCCAGCGACAGCCGCAGGTCCCGCCCGGTCGGGTCGCCGGCCGGCAGCGCGTCGGTCGGGTCCCAGCCCACGGTAACCGCCCACCGCTCGTAGCGCAGCCGCCAGGGTTGGGTGTTGTGCGCGCTGGGGGCCCGCCAGCACAGCGGCTCCAGCGCGCGGAACACGGCGAGGTCCATGTCAGCGCTCCCGGGCGTAGAAGGTGTAACCGTGCAGCGGCCGGCCGCCGAGCCGCCGGAACTGGGCCGCCGACGCCGGGTTGTCCCGCCCGACGTAGGTGCTGCGCAGCGCCGTGTAGCCGCCGGCACGCAGGTGGTGGTGCAGATGCGCGGAGAGCAGCCGCTGGTAACCGCGCCCCTGGAACTCCGGCAGCACACCCTTGACGATCAGCACCGCCTCCCGGCGGTACCGGCGACGGGTGGCCAGCAGCCGCAGCTGGTTGACCGGGTGCAGGTCGCCGCGCACCGCGACCAGGAACTCGCTGATGTCGGGCAGGCAGAGCACGAACGCCACCGGCCGCCCGTCCCGGGTCAGGTAGAGCAACAGCGACTCGTCCAGCAGGTGGGCCAGTCCGTCGGTCTGCCGGCGCAACTGCGCCGCCGAGATCGGCGTGTAGTAGCCGAGCTGGGCGAACGAGTCGTTCAGCATCCCGCGCAGCAGGTCGAGCTGCGCGTCCAACCGCCGCACGTCCCCCCGGTGCAGGTCCAGCCGCGCGCCGTCGGGCTGCACGCCCGGCTCGGGCGGCGGCCCGTCCGGCGCCGGGACCGGACAGATCCAGGTGTCGGAGACGAACCGACGGGTGAACCCGTACGCCTCGTAGGCGGCCGGGTAGCCCGGCGGGTTCCAGGCGCTGTCCACGAACCCCCGGTCGTCGAACCCGGAGGTGATCACCCCACCGGCCTGGTTGGGCAGCAGCGCCACCGGCCCGAACAGCAGGTCCCGGTCGGCGGCGGCGTGCCCGGCGATCGCGTCGAACAGCGGCTCGGCGGCCGGCCCGGCGAACTCGGTCAGCCCGAACAGCTGGCACCGCCGGCCGAGCTTCGCGTCCAGGTCCGCGTCGGTGTGCAGGGTGGTGCGGGCGACCACCGTGCCGGTGGCGTCGCGCAACACGTACATCGGCACGCCGTCGCGCCACCAGCGGCGGATCTGCTGGCGCGGGGTCGGCACGTAGCGGGGCTCGCCCGCGTACAGCCGGTCGGTCAGGGCGACGAAGTCCCGCAGGCCACGCCGGTCGGTGACCCGCGCGAACCGGTGGCCGCTCACCGGCGTACCGCCGGCCCGGTCGTCTCCGCGCCCAGCGGCGTGAAGGTGTCGATGTGGCCCATCGCGCCGTCCTCGGCCCGCCACGCCCCGTTGGAGTAGCCGTCCGGGGAGGCGGTGTAGAGCCGGATGAACCCGGCGGTCGCGTTGCGGGTGCCGTCGGTCAGCCACGTCATCAGCCGCCGGTGGTGGCGGGTGCGGGCGAAGCGCAGCATCGCGTCCCGGTCGGTGAAGAACGCGATCGTGCCGAGCGTGAGCGGGAACTGCCAGTAGACGGTGTGCCAGCAGTAGCCGGACATCCGGCGCATGTCCCTAACCATCCGGAACCAGTCGGGGGCCAGCCGCAGCAGCACCAGCGGGTTCGCGTAGCGGGTGCCGCCGATGAACATCGCGCCGGCGCGGGCCTGCGCCGGGGCGCGGGAGAAGTCACGGGTACGCACGGGTCACCTCACCAGGTAGGCGTTCTTGAGCTTCTGCTGGCCGGCGAACGGGCCGTGGTCCGCCTCGTGCAACTCCACCCGCAGGTCCCCGGCGGCCGGATCCTCCACCAGGGACTGGGCGAAGTCCCGCGACACCGAGGCCAGGTGTCGGCGTACCCCGTCGCGGCACGCGTCGGCGAGCGCGGCGCGCTGCGCGGCGGCCAGCGGGCGGCGCAGCTCGACGTGGATCACCGGCCGGGTCTCCAGCGCCGCGTCCTCGTGCAACGCCAGGCAGAACCGGCTGATCTGGGCGGCGTGCGGGTTGCCGGTGTACAGGCCGTACTCGACGTCCTGCGGGTAGAGGTTCGCGCCCAGGTAGGACACCGTGGAGTCGGCGCGGCCGAACAGCAGCAGCACCGGCAGCGTCATCCGTTCCTCGGCCACCGCGGTGCGGAACTCGGCCCGGCGCACCGGGTCGGCCGCCGCCAGCTCGACGATCCGCCGGTACGGCACCAGCAGCGCCTCGTCGCCCACGTTGTAGCGCAGCCGGGGCTGGAGCACGTGCGGGCCGGTCACGGTGCAGACCAGCTCCCGCCGCTCGTTGGTCTCCAGCCAGGTGGCGAACGGGTTGTACTGGAACACCATCGGCAGCCGCTGCTCCCCGGGGCCGAGCAACTCCGCGCGCAGCGCGGCGTCGGTGCGCAGGCGCCGTCGCAGCCAGACCGTGAACCGGGTCTCCGCGCCGATGCCGATGGTCAGGTCCGACGCGCCGTACGCCGAGCGCACCCGCACGAACCGCTGCTCCAGGTAGTCGCGCAGCGCCTCGGTCATCCCCTCCCCGCCGCAGCTGCCGAAGATCCGGTACCGCGACCAGGGGAAGTCCTCGGCGTCCAGCCGGTCCCGCAGGTGCTTGAGGAACGGCGGGTACGCGGTGACCAGGTAGTCGAAGTCCGGGCCGAACTCCCGCAGCGTGTCGACGATCTTCCCGAGGTCCGGGCCGGTGTTCTTCACCACCGCGATCCGGGCCATCGCCGCGCCGGTCGTGGTCCCGGTCGCCCAGGCCCCCATCGAGTACGCGTTGATCACGAACGGTCGGCGCATCGGGAACGCCAGCCCGGTGTAGCCGGCGATGTCCCGGTGCACCGCCCGCAGCTCCCGCTCGCCGCGCGGCCAGTTGAACGGCCGCCCCGACGACCCGGCCGACTCGTCGACCACCACCCCCTGTCGCGGCAGTCGCCCCCGCCAGCACCGCGCGGCGGCGGCGTGCGCCACCACGTACCCGAGCTTGTCGGTCTCCGGGAAATCCCGCAGCCGGCGGCGGACGCCGGCCGGGCGGGCCCGCAGGAACGCCCGGTAGGCCGGCACCCGCCGGGCCGCCCGCACACAGGTCGCCCGCGCGTTCGCCTCGGCGAGCCCGTCGAGCAGCGGGTGGTGGTGCCGGGCCAGCCACCGCCAGCCCGCCGGACGGCGGCCGACGAGCCGGACCAGCGCCGCGACCACCCGGGCCACGAGCGACAGCGCGGCCACGGCGGGCATCGGCGTCTCGACGGTACGCAGGACGGCGGGTCGGTGCAGCGTCTCGGCCATGCCCAGCATCCTGTCGACGCCGCGTCGCCGGCGCCTGAGCCGTGCGACGGTGATCGTGCTGAGTACCCGTACCCAGCCGCCGGTCAGGTCGTCGGCGCGCCGTCGCGCCGCACCGGCGCGCCGAGCAGCTCATGCAGGTCGGCCTCGACGAGCGCGAGCAGATCCGCGCCGAAGGCGGTGTCGGGCGTCGCCGGCATCCGGCGCGCCACCCCGGCCAGGAGGTCGGCCACCTGCACCCGCGGGTCGTCCCGGGAGTCGGTCGTCACCAGGCCCGCCAGCGGCGACTCCTCGACCGGTCGTCCGGTGCCGTCGGCGAGGGCCCGCTGGAGGCGGCGCAGGCGGTCGGCGGTGAGCGCGCTCTGCTCGTCGTGGACCACCAGCACCCGCCGGCCGCCGCCGCTCCAGGACAGCACGGTCTCGGCCAGCGCCGGCAGCAGCGGTTCCAGCGGTGGCGGGATCGACCGGTCGTCGTCGTAGAGGCGGGCCTGGACGGCGGCCACCCGGGCCCGGTCGAGCCCGGTGAGGACGGCGTCGGCGGGCGCGTGCCGGGCCAGCGCGTCCCGCGCCCGCAGGAACCGGTCCACGCTGCCGTCGCCGGCCCGGTCCCGCCGCTTGGTCCGGAGCATGTCGACGAACGCGGCGAGGAAGGCGGTCCAGTCGGCGCCGGCCGCGTGTCCGGCGCGGTGCAGGGCGAGGGCGGCTTCCCGGCCCGCCGGGGCGAGGCGGGTGCCGGCCGCGTAGGACGGCTCGGCCAGCAGCAGGTCGACGACCCGGGTCGCCAGGAAGACCTGCTTGTCGACCAGGTGCACGTGCGCCCGCCCGCGCAGCGCCGCCAGGAACCAGTCCCGCGCCTCGACGGACTCCGGACGGCGGAGGAACTGCCGGGACTTGACCTCGTGCGGGGAGAACCGGAACCCGGCACGCAGGGACGTGAGCAGTGCGGTCGCCTCGACGGCGGTCAGGTCGACGCTCGCGTGGGCGATCACCGGGGTGGCGGGGTCGAGCAGGTTGGTGCCGGAGAACCCGGACTCGTCGCAGGCGATCTCCACCACGGGACCGGCGGGGGCGTCGGCCGGCGGCAGCCCACCCTGCAGCGGCAGCCTCGTCCCGGGTCCCACCCGCCCATGCTCGCCCACGCGCCCCGGATCGGTCCAGGGGATTGCCGCCCGTCCCGGGACACGACGGCCGGAACCGGGCGACGCGTTCGTGATCACACTCACCGCGTCGCGGACGTGGCCGCAACCGTTGAACGGGTACGACAGGTAACCATGACGTCGTCTACCGAGGTGCTCATGACCCACGTGCCCGGCCCCGTCGACCCGGCCCGCCTCCGGGAGGTGCTGGACGGGCCGTGGGCGGCGGTCCGCGACGCGCACCGGACGCAGCTCGACGAGCGCTTCCTCCCGGTGTACGGGGAGACCGGCGACGAGGCACGCGCGCGGATCACCCGGTTGCTCGCCGAGCTGCCGACCGGGATGGGCATGCCGTCGGCCTTCCCCGCCGAGTACGGCGGCCGGTCCGACATCGGCGGCTCGATCGTGGCCAGCGAGATGCTGGCACAGGTCGACCTGTCGCTGATGGTCAAGGCGGGCGTGCAGTGGGGGCTGTTCGGCGGCGCGGTGATGGCCCTGGGCACCGAGCGGCACCACGACGCCTATCTGCGCGACATCGTCGCCGCCCGGCTGCTGGGCTGCTTCGCGATGACCGAGACCGGTCACGGCTCCGACGTCCAGCAACTGCGCACCACCTGCGTGTACGACCCGCGGACGCAGACCTTCGACCTGCACACCCCGCACGAGGCGGCCCGCAAGGACTACATCGGCAACGCGGCCCGGGACGGCCGGATGGCGGTGGTCTTCGCCCAACTGGTCATCGAGGGGCGGCGGCACGGCGTACACGCGTGGCTGCTGCCGATCCGCGATGAGCGGGGACGGCCGCTGCCCGGCGTGACCATCGAGGACGCCGGGCCCAAGGCCGGTCTGCTCGGCGTGGACAACGGGCGGCTCAGCTTCGACCACGTCCGGGTGCCGCGGGACATGCTGCTGGACCGGTACGCCCAGGTGGCCGAGGACGGCACCTACTCCAGCCCGATCGAGAACGACTCCCGGCGCTTCTTCACCATGCTCGGCACCCTGGTCCGGGGCCGGGTCAGCGTGGGCGGCGCCGCGTCCGCGGCCACCCGCGCGGCGTTGACCATCGCGATCCGCTACGGCGACGTGCGCCGTCAGTTCGGCACCCCCGACGCCGACCGTGAGGTGCTGCTCAACGACTACCTGGCCCACCAGCGCAAGCTGCTGCCCGCGCTGGCCACCACGTACGCCCTGCACTTCGCCCAGAACGAGCTGGTCACGACGCTCACCGAGGTGCAGGGCGGCGGCGAGCCGGTCGACGAGCACCGGCAGCGGGAGCTGGAGTCCCGGGCCGCCGACCTGAAGGCCCGACAGACCTGGCACGCCACCCGGACCATCCAGATGTGCCGCGAGGCGTGCGGCGGCGCGGGCTACCTGGCCGAGAACCGGCTGCCCGGACTCAAGGCCGACACCGACGTGTTCACCACGTTCGAGGGCGACAACACGGTGCTGCTGCAACTGGTGGCCAAGGGGTTGCTCACCGGCTACCGGGACGAGTTCGGCTCCCTGGACGGGTGGGGGCGGGCCTCCTTCGTCGCCGACCAGGTCCGCGAGATGGTGCTCGAACGCACCGCCGCCCGTTCGCTCATCGAGCGACTGGTCGGTTCCGTGCCCGGCCGGGACGAGGAAGTCGCCGTCACCGACCGCGGCTGGCAGCTCAAGCTCTTCGAGGACCGTGAGAGGCACCTGCTCGACGGCGCGGTGCGGCGCCTGCGCAACGGCGCGACGACGAAGAAGGACCGGCCCTTCGACATCTTCAACGACGTCCAGGACCACGTCCTCGCGGTCGCCGCGGCGCACGTCGACCGGATCGCCCTGGAGGCGTTCGTCGCCGGCATCGAACGCACCGCGGACCCGGCCGCGCAGGCGTTGCTCTCCCGCGTCTGCGACCTGTACGTGCTCGGCGTCATCGAGGCCGACAGGGGATGGTTCCTGGAGCACGGCCGCCTCACCCCCGCGCGCTCGAAGGCGATCACCGCGGTGGTGAACGGGCTGCTCAAGGAACTGCGGCCGCACATGCGCACGCTCGTGGACGGGTTCGGGATCCCGGAGCTGTGGTTGCACTGCGCCGTGCTGCGCGAGGAGGCCGGTCGGCAGGAGGTCATGGCGGCCCGGGACGCCCGGTCCGTGTCCGACGCCGGCGACATGGGCCCGCGGCTCTGACCGGCGCGCGGTTCGCCGGAGAAGACGGGCCCGGGCGCGGCGACAGCTAGGCTCGTCCGCGTGGGCGCCCCGACCGGGGCGGTGACCCCGGAGGGGATCGGGTTGGTGGACGAGGACGTCTCGGGCGGGGCAGCCGCCGCCGGCCGGTGAACCCGTTCCACGCCCTCACCGGACTGGTCGGCCATTACGGCTATCCGGGACTCGCCCTCCTCGTCGGCGCGGAGGGCTTCGGCGTACCCACGCCAGGTCAGACCGCGATCGTCCTCGGCGCCGGATACGCGACGCACGGCCGGCTGACCGTCGTCGGGGTGGCGGTCACCGCGTTCCTGGCCGCGGTGGCCGGCGACAGCGTGGGCTACCTGATCGGTCGCTACGGCGGGCGTCGGTTGATCCTGCGCCACGGCCGCCGCGTGCGGCTCACCCCCGAGCGGTACGCGCGGATGGAGGCGGTAATGAACCGCCACGGCCCGAAACTCGTCGCGGCGGCTCGCTTCGTCGACGGCCTGCGGCAGTTCAACGGCCTCGTCGCCGGCGCCACCGGCATGCCCTGGCCCCGCTTCGTGCTCTGGAACGCGATCGGCGCCGCCGCCTGGGTCGGGCTGTGGACGACCGTCGGGTACACGGCCGGCGACCACCTGCGCGCCCTCGTCGTGGAGCTGCACCGGTTCCAGTGGTATCTGCTCGCCACCGCGGTCGTCCTCACGCTCGCGTACGTCGCGTGGTGGCTGACCCGCCGGTCGGCGCGCGACCGGCGATCGTCCTGAGGTCGAGCCCGCCGGCCCGCGGCTCCCCGACCTGCGAGGAGTGCGGCGCCCGCGGAGGGATCTGCCGGTCGCGGTCTCCGGCGGCTGCGAACCCGCCTAGCGGCGCGGCAGGTCCCGAGAAGGGTCCCGGTCGTCGGCCACGCCCGACGCCAGGCGGGAACGGTAGGCGCTGACCGCGGCGCGGTTGCCGCATCGGCCCTCGCAGTATCTCCTGGACCGGTTCTTGGACAGGTCCACCATGACGTTGTGGCACGTGGGACGGGCACACGAACGGAGCCGCCGGAACTCGCCCCGGCGGAGCAGGTCGGCGACGGCGATCGAGGTGCTGATCGCGAAGCGGGTCGCGAGCGGCGCGTCCACCGGGACGACCTCCAGGCGGTAGCCCCACGGGCCCCGGTTCACCAGCCGGGGCCGGGCGTCGAATTCGTCGAGCAGGTCGTTGACCGCGCACGCCGCGCCGTCCTCGGTCGTCTGCCAGAGTGCCCGCACCCGTGGGCGGAGGCCACGCAGTGTCCGCAGGTCGTCCGCGCCGCAGACCGGCCCCTCCCCGGTGTCCAGGAGAGGGGCCATCCGGTCGAGCGCGGCGTCGTCGGGTCGGGCGTCGTCCGCCGTGGTCGTGTTCGCCAGCGCCGCGGCGGCGACCAGAGCCACGGCCGTCTCGTCCGGGAGGACGGATCCGGTTCGCTCCGGGCGCCGGCGTGACCCGACCGGTGAGGCCGACCCGACACCCGGGGACGCCACGGCGCCGGCGAGCCCGGGGGTCACCGCGCGGTGGAGACCGGGGCCACCGGCCAGTCGATGTCCGAGGCCGACGCGCTGCTGGTGGTGCCCAGCACGGAGACGAGGACGGCAACGGCGATAACCAGGCACCTGCGCATTGTCAACTCCAGATCAGAGGGATGGGGATGTGGACAGAACCGGCGGTTGTGTCGCTCGGGTTGTCCGCCCCGCTACGCGATAACCTATCGACACCGGCCGGCTCTTGGCAAGGTGTTGCCTGACTTTGGCACGAATCAATTCACCGTTGGCAACTCGCGCACGGACGCGAGAAATCCTCGCTCGGACGTGACGTTGACCCGTCGCCCCCGGGAGCCCGCTCGGGCCACCGCCACGCACCTCCGTCGGCACCGCACCAGGGGCCGACGACTCGGGACGACCCGCTCCGACGTGCCGATTAAGCAGGGCAATTAGCCAGGTACCCGCAGAATTCGGCTTCTCCTCCGCCGCAGATCCCAGGACGAATGTGAAGCACCACGCAGATCCGACAAGGACGACAGAACCCGGGAGTCCCGCCTTGATCCGGGTCGTCGACCCGTTGCCAGGCGGTGGCAGCCGCAGGGCGGCGCTCCACGTATTCGGCACCGGTCACGCGTACCAGGAAGCGCGCTTTTGCCTACTTCATGCCAACAGTTTGCCTCGAATTTCTGCGGATCCCCTCCGCGCGCGGAACCGGGCCCCCGCCTCACGGCGACGACCCGGCTCCGGACGATTGTTGATCCGACTCGGTCAGCCCAGCACGCGCGTCAGCCAGCCGACGCGCGCCTGGTGGGCACTTCGGGACACGGTGGCGGCGGGCACCCACTCGTCGAAGCTGTGGAACGCGCCGGACCAGACGTGCAACTCCGCCTGCCCACCGGACTGCCAGATCCGGCTCGCGTACGCGATGCCCTCGTCCCGCAGCGCCTCGACCGAACCCACCTCGAGGTATGCCGGCGGCAGGCCGGACAGGTCGGCGGCCCGGGCCGGGGCGGCGTAGCAGGACACCGAGGCCGTCCCCCGGCGCGCACCGAGCAGCGCGGTCCATCCCGCCCGGTTGGACAGCCCGTCCCACAGGCCGACCCGGCCCAGCTGCCGGCAGGAGTCCGAGAGGCACCGGTCGTCCAGCATCGGGAACTGCAACAGCTGCCCCCGCGGTCGCGGGCCACCGCGGTCCCGGGAGAGCAGCGCCAGCCCGGCCGCCAGCGCGCCACCGGCGCTGTTGCCGCTCAGCACGATGCGGTCCGGGTCGAGACCGAGCGGGCCGGCGTGGTCGGCGAGCCACCGCAGCCCCGCGTAACAGTCCTCCACCGGGGCCGGATCCGGGTGCTCGGGAGCCAGCCGGTAGTCGACCGAGACCACGGCCAGGCCCAGCGCCTGCGCCCGGTCGAGCTCCCCGGCCAGCTCCGTGCTGCGGTGGCTGCCGGCCACCATCCCGCCGCCGTGCGTGTGGTAGACCACGGGAACCGGCGCCGGGACGTTCGCCGGACGACAGATCAGCAGGGGGACGTCGGGAGCGCCGGCCGGGCCGGGAACGGTCCGCTCCTCGATCTCGAACGCCCCGTCGCGGCGGATCTGCGCGTCGGTCAGCCGGCCGGCGCGGGACCGGCGCCGCCGGTCGGCGACGAGGTCCGCGGTCAGCGGCATCGGCAGCTCCGACAGGATCTCCGCCAGCGGACCGGCCAGTTCGGGGTCGAACGGCGGTGGGGCGGCGGCCACCGGGCGGGTCACGGTCCCGGTCATCAGGCCTCCTCCAGCACGGCCAGGGCGTCCACCTCGAGCAACAGGTCGGGGCGGTAGAGCGCGACCACCTGGACCACGGTGCTGGCCGGCGGCCGGGCGGTGTCGATGAACTCGTCCCGGACCGCCAGCACGGTCGGCAGGAACGCGACGTCGGTGACGAACCAGGTGAGCTTGACGACGTCGTCGAAGCCGCCGCCGGCCGCGGCCAGGCACCGGCCCATGTTGGTGAAGACCTGCCGCGCCTGCGCCTCGGGGTCGCCGGCCCCGACCAGCTCCCCCTCGGCGTCGAACGCCATCTGCCCGGCGATCGCGGCGAGCCGGCCCCGCCCGACGACGACGTGGGTGTAGCCGGAACTCGGCTGCACGCCGGCCGGCTCGCTCAGGTGTGTGATCCGTGGTGCTGGCACAGGTGTCCTCCCGAGGATGCGGTGATGGGTGGGTGTGACGGCGGCCGGTCAGCGCGCGCGCAGCCGGACCGGCAGGCTCTGCGGGCCGTTCACCGCGATCGAGGCGACCCGGCGGCCCGGACCGTCCAGCTCGATCGCGTACGCCCCGTCCAGCAGCTCGGAGAAGAGCACCCGCATCTGGGCCCGGGCCAGCGTGGCGCCGATGCAGAAGTGCTCACCGACGGCGAGGGCGATGTGCCGGTTCGGGGTCCGCGAGATGTCGAACCGGTACGGGTCGGTGAACATGTCCTCGTCCCGGTTGGCCGAGGGGAGCCAGAGCACGACCTTGTCACCGGCGGCGATGGACCGACCGTGCAGCTCGGAGGGGCGGGTGGCGGTCCGCACGCTGTGGGTGGCGCTCGACGTCCACCGCATGATCTCCTCGATCGCGCCGGGCAGCAGGCTCCGGTCCCGCGCCAGGCGACGCCACTCCCCCGGGTGTTCGAGGAGCGCCTGCACGCCGCCGATGAGGGCGAGCCGGCCGTTCTCGGTGGCCCCGATGAGGTTCTCGCAGTTGAGCACGACCTCGATCTCGGTGAGCAGCTCACCGCCCACGGTGCCGTGCAGCAGGGCGCTGACCAGGTCCCCGGTCGGTTCCTCCATCCGCCGGTACAGCAGGTCCAGGAAGTACTCGACGATGTCGGGGTGGGAGACGAGCGAGCTGTGGGCCGCGAACGCCTCGTCGGTCCACCGGTACAGCCGGTCGTGGTCGGCCTCGGGCACCCCGAGGATGTGCGCGATCACCGCCAGGGACAGCCGGCCCGCGATGTCGGTGGCGAAGTCGCAGGTCTCGCGTGCCGCCGCGTCGTCGAGGACCCGGCGGACAGCGGCCTCCACGTAGCCCTCCAGCGCGCGTACCGCGCGGGTGTTGAACCAGCCGGCCATCAGCGACCGCAACTGCTTGTGGCGGGGAGCGTCGGTGAGCGCGAGCGTCAGACCGCCGCCGGGGTCGGGGCCGACCACGGCCGGCCGCAGCAGCACCCCCTGCGCCGAGCTGAACGTGGTGCTGTCCTGGTAGACCGCGCGGATGTCGGCGTACCTGGTCAGGGACCAGAACGCCGGCAGCTCGCCCGCGTGCTGCCGGTGCACCGGGGCGTGGGCGCGCATCCACGCCCACAGCGGGTGCGGGTCGCCCTCGGCGTACAGCTCCGGGTCGGTGAGCCGGGACAGCGACGGCGCGTGCGGCCCGGCCGGATCGAAGGTGGTGGCCGGTACGGCGCTGATGGTCATGCCCGGGCTCCCGTCGCCTGGCTGTACACGTGCTCGGTGAAGTACTTGGCGAGGTCGTGCGCGGTCTTCGCGGTGACCGCGGTGGGGTGGTAGGCGATCTCCAGCCGCAGTCCGTCGCCGTCGGGCCACAGCTCGGCGTGCAGGTCCAGGGGCAGATCGAGATACGGCTGCCGGGCGAAGGTGACGCGGGCGCCGGGCAGCCGCAGCTCGGGCACGGCGTTGTCCTGGCAGGCGAACAGGGTCTGGTAGGCCGGTGGCCGTCCGGCCGGGCCGAGCAGGTGGGTTCCGGACAGGCTCTGGGCCGCGAGCCCCTGCCGGACGGCGGCGGCCACCGACCGCACGGCCGCGCCGTCGCCCGCGCACGCGGCGTCACGCAGCCGCAGGCAGAGCATGCTGATGTGGCAACCGATCGCGCGTCGCAGCGCGGGGTCGTCGCGGCGGGCCACCGGCACCCCGAAGGCGAGGTCCCGCTGACCGGTGACGTCGGCGACGCTCGCCGCCCACAGGGAGAGCAGCACGACGAAGCGGGTGACGCCGGCCGTGGTGGCGGTGGCGTCGACGGCCGCGAGCGCGTCCGCGTCCAGCCTGGCCTCCACCCGCTCGGGCGGCCGGCGGCCCCCGGCCCGCACGATCGCGCCGGTCGGCGCCGCCCCGGCGTCGGGGCCGACGCCCGGGTCGTCGCCGTCGAGGGACGGCCACCGCAGCGGCGGCACGCCGGCCAGGTCGACCCGGGTCTCGGCGAGGCGGCGTTCGGGCTCGGCCAGGCGGTCGCGGGCACGCGCGGCGCGGGCCAGGTCGGCCAGGGCCGGGCCGGTGCCGAGCGCGGCCGCGACCCGGTCGGGGCCGGCGCCGGCCAGGGCGGCCCGGTACGCCGTGCCGAGGTCCTCGGCGAGCACGGCCTCGGACCAGCCGTCGAAGGCGACGTGGTGCACCGCGCATCCGAACACGGCCGTGGCCGGCGCGGGCGCCGGCCGGTCGACGGGAACCAGGACGGTGTGCCAGATCCGGGCGTCCTGCGGCGCCAACGGCGCGGCGAGCGCCGCGCGGGCGGCGGCCCGGGCCGCGTCGACGCGGTCGTGCGACGGCAGCACGGTCAACGCGGGCGCGGGCACGTCGTCGGGGTACGCCGCCGGCTCCGGGTCGAGCAGGTACGCCGCGCGCAGCGACTCGTGCCGCAGGTGCACCGCCTCGATCGCCCGGGCCAGGGCCGCACGGTCGAGGTCGCCCTCGACGACCCAGCTGAGCAGGCAGTGCCCGGTGCGGTCGGCGGGGTTCAGCAGCTCCCGGGTGAGCTGCATGACCTGGACGGTGGTCAGCGGGGCGGCGTCGTCGTCGGAGGCCGGCGCGGCGGGCTCCGGTGCCGGGTCCGGGACGGCGATCGCGTCGGACAGCCGGCGCGCGAGACCCGCGACGGTCGGGTACTCGTAGAGCCAGGACACCGGTACGGGGGTGCCGGTGCGGGCGGTGAGACGGGCACACACCCGGCCGGCGTCGAGCGAGGTCAGGCCCAGTTCGGGGAAGGGGGTGCCCAGCCGGACCGTGCCGGCGCCGAGGACGGCGGCGACGCACTCCGCGACGTCGCGCAGCACCGGGTCGTCGAGGGTGGCCGGGTCGGCGCCGACGACCGGATCCGGGTGGGCGACCGGCGGCGCCAGCGCCAGCAGCGCCCGCTCGTCGAGCTTGCCCTGGGCGGTGAGCGGGAACGCGGCGACACCGACCACCGCGGCCGGGCGGTGGTGGGCGACGAGCGCGTCGCGGAGCCGGGGCAGGGCGTCGGTCAGCGGAGCGTCGGCGCGGTCGGGGACGCAGAACGCGATCAGCTCCCGGTCACCGCGCCCGTCGGTGCGGGCGACCACCCGGCACTGCCGCACCTGCGGAAGCAACTCCTCGATCTGGCGCTCGACCTCGGCCGGCTCCACCCGGTTGCCACGGATCTTCAGCTGCCGGTCGGTCCGGCCGGTCAGGTGCAGCAGGCCGTCGTCGGCCCAGTTGCCGAGGTCCCCGGTGCGGTAGACCCGGACGTCACGACCGTCGAGGCGGACCCGGGTGAACTTGGCGGCGGTGAGGGCGGGGTCACCGAGGTACCCGATCGCCAGCCCGTCGCCGGCCAGGCAGATCTCCCCGGTCTCGCCGACCGCGCACGGGCGCTGCCCGTCCAGCACGTACACCTGCGTGCCGGGCACCGGCCGCCCGAGCGGGATGCCGCCGGGTCGGTCGCAGTCGTCCGGGCGGATCCGGTGGGTGGTGGCGAAGATGGTGCACTCGACCGGGCCGTAGCCGTTGAGCAGGACGACGTCGGGGTGGCGCGCCAGGAAGCGGCGGACGTGCGGCACGGACAGCCGCTCCCCGCCGATCATCACCTGGCGCAGCCCCCGGAACGCGTCCGGGTCCTCGTCCACCAGCAGGTTGAACAGGCTCGCGGTGCACCACACGGTGTTCGCGCCGTGCCGGGCCGATCCCTGGCGCAGGGCCGAGGCGGAGAGGTAGGGATCGGCGACGATCAGGGAGGTGCCGCCGTTGAGCAGGGCGGACCACAGTTCGAGGGAGAAGGCGTCCCAGGCGGTGGCGGCGGCGAGGGGGGTCACCGTCGTGTGGTCGAAGCGGGCGAAGCCGCCGGGTTGCAGCAGGCGGGCGGTGGCGCCGTGCGGGCTGACCACCCCCTTGGGCCGGCCCGTGGTGCCCGAGGTGAAGAAGACGCAGCAGGCCGCGGTGGGGTCGACGGCCACCGGTCGGAAGCCGGGGGGCGCGGCGACCGGCGCGGCCGCGACCGGCCACGCCGGCGCCGGGAGGTCTCCGGCCGGCTCGTCGCCGGTGACCACGAGCGGCGGTCGCAGGTCCGCGAGCACGGCGTCGCGCCGGGGCGCGGGCCACTCCGGCGGCAGCAGGCAGTAGGCGGCGCCGGCCTTCAGCACCGCCAGCAGCGCGACGACCAGGTCGAGGCCGCGGGGCAGCAGGATCGGCACCCGGTCGCCGGGGCGTACCCCGGCGGCGACCAGCCCGGCGGCCCAGGCGTCCGCGGTGGCGTCGAGCCGTGCGTACGTGAGGGCGCGGGCGCCCTCGACGACGGCGACGCCGGCGGGCCGCGACCGTGCCTGCCGGGCCACGGTCTGGTGCAGCCCTTCGGCCGGCGCGGTGTTGGGCGCGCCGACCGTCCATCGTGGGTCTGGTTGCACGCTGCCTCTCCCCTCGTCGGTGCCCTCTCGTGGTGACCGGACGATGCGCGTCACCATGTTCGACAAGAACGTTGCCATGACCTTGCCTCGTCTGGCAACCTACTGGCAAGTCCGGGCATCGAGGCCGCATCTTCCACGCCGGACGGTGCGCCTGGTGACTGATCAAAGGTGGGTGCATGGCGCGCGACCGTTCCCTCGACATCGCCGTATCCGGCATGGCCGGGAGGTTCCCCGGCTCACCCGAGCTGACCCGGTGGTGGTCCGCTCTCACCGATGGACAGGTTCTGACCCGCCGCTACCAGCGGCACGAGCTGGCTGCCGAGGGCGTGCCCCGGCACCTGCTCGACGACCCGGACTACGTGCCGGTGCACGGACACCTCGCCGACGCCGACCGGTTCGACAACGCGCTGTTCCGGATGAGTCCCCGCGAGGCCGAGATGCTCGACCCGCAGCACCGGCTGATGCTGGAGTGCGCCTGGTCGGCCCTGGAGGACGCCGGAGTCAACCCGCTCGACACCGGGCTGACCACCGGCGTGTACGCCAGCGCCAGCAGCAGCGACTACCTCCGGCGGATGGTGGCCGGCGGTCGGCTCACGCCGCTGACGCTGGAGGACGCGCTGCACGGCACCCAGCCCGACTTCCTGGCCAGCCTCCTGTCGTACCGGTTGAACCTGAACGGCCCGGCGCTGGCGGTGCAGACCGCCTGCTCGTCGTCGCTGGTGGCGGTGCACCTCGCCGTGCAGGCGCTGCTCAACGGCGACTGCGACCAGGCACTCGTGGTCGCGGCCGGGATGGCCTTCCCGCAGGCCGGTCACCTGCACGTGCCCGGTGGCATCCACTCCCCCACCGGGCACTGCCGCCCGTTCGACGCCCGCGCCGACGGCATCGTCGCCGGGTCCGGCGTCGCCTGCGTGGTGCTGCGGCGCCTCGCCGACGCGCTCGACGACGGCCCGGCGCCGCACGGCGTCATCCTGGGCACCGCCGTCAACAACGACGGGTCGGCGAAGGTCGGCTACTACGCCCCCTCGGTCGAGGGCCAGCAGGCGGTGATCCGCGCCGCCCTGCGGACCGCCGACGTCGGCGGCGAGACCATCGGATACCTGGAGAGCCACGGCACCGGCACCCGCATCGGCGACCCGATCGAGTGGGCCGCGGCGTCCGCGGCGCTGCGTGCCAGCGGCGCGCGCCCGGCGCAGGTGGCGGTGGGCGCGCTGAAGGCGAACACCGGGCACCTCGACAACGCCGCGGGCGTGGCCGGGCTGATCAAGGCGATCCTCGTGGTCCGGGACGGGGTGATCCCGCCGGTCGCCGGCCACGGCGCGCTCAACCCGCTGCTGGACCACGAGGAGTCGCCGCTGTACGTGCCGGACCAGGCCCGTCCGTGGCCCGGCGACGGGCCCCGGCGTGCCGGGGTCAGCTCGTTCGGCGTGGGCGGCACCAACGCCCACGTGGTGGTGGAACAACCGCCGGTCGCGAGCCCGCAGTCCCAGGCCGACCCGGGCCACCGCCTGGTGGTGCTGTCCGCCGCCGACGGGGCCGCGCTCGACCGGGCCGCCACCCGCCTCGCCGCCCACCTGGGCGCCCACCGCACCGAGCCCGGGGACGTGGCGCGCACCCTGGCCACCGGCCGGGCCCACCTGACCGAGCGCCTCGCCGTCGTCGCCGCCGACACCGACCAGCTCGCCCGGCGGCTGACGTCCGGCGACGCCCTGCGCGCGGGCGTGCCCGCGTCCGGCCCGGCCCCGATCGTGCTCGCCTTCCCCGGCCAGGGCGCCCAGCACCCCGGGATGGCCCGGCCACTGGCCACCGGCCTGCCCGGCTTCGCCCCGGCGCTGGCGACCGTGCTCGACGCGTACGACCCGACCACCGCCGAGCTGGTCGGCCGCGCCCTGCACGACCCCCGGTTCCCCGCCGACGAACTGGCCGAGACCGCCCTGGCCCAGCCCGCCCTGTTCGCGGTGGAGCACGCCGCCGCCGCGGCCCTGCGCGCGCTCGGCCTGCGCCCGGCGGCCGTGATCGGACACAGCCTCGGCGAGATCACCGCCGCGTGCGTGGCCGGTGTGCTCGACCTGGCCGACGCGGCCCGGCTGGTGACCGTCCGGGGGCAGGCCATGCAGCAGTGCCCGCCCGGCGCCATGCTGGCGCTGACGTGCGGCCGCGCCGAGGCCGACGACCTGATTCGCGCCTCCGGCCTGGCGCTGGAGGTCGCCGCCGTCAACTCCCCCGACCACACCGTCGTGGCCGGGCCGCCGCACGTGGTGGACGCCTTCGAGGCCGGGCTTCCTCCCGGCCGGGTCCGCGCCCGGCGGCTGCGGAGCCGCCGCGCGTTCCACACCGCGCTCGTCGACGCCGCGGACGCGCCACTGCGGGAGGCACTGGGCGCGACGCGGCTCCGACCCCCGACGCTGCCGTGGGCCGCGAACAACGGCGACGTGCTCGTCCCGGGCACACCGGTCGAGGCGACCCGGTTCACCGCGCAGGCACGCCACACCGTTCAATTCGGACCGGCGCTGGAGAAGCTGGCCGGCCGGTTCCCCGGCGCGGTCGTGGTCGAGGTGGGACCGGGTCACGCCCTGTCCACCCTGGCGGAGAGCGGCGGTCTCACCGCCGTGCCGCTGTGCGGCGGTCGGACCGACGACGACGAGGCGGTGCTGGGCGCCCTGGGCCGGTTGTGGACCATGGGCCAACCGGTGGCGATCGAGGCGACGTGCCCCACCGGGCGTCGCGTCCACCTGCCCGGCTACGCCTTCCACGGGCCGCGCCACCTCGCCGCCGAGGCCGCTCCGGTGGCCGACGGGCCCACCCCGCCGGCCGGTGTCCCGCCGCTCGTGGCCGCCACGACGACCCCCGTTCCGGACCACCCGGCCGGTCCCACCGGACACGACGTGCCGGCGTTGGTCGGCCGGCTCTGGCGCGATCTGCTCGGCCGGGACCAGCTGTCCGACGACGCCGACTTCTTCGACCTGGGCGGCGACTCGCTGAGCGTCACCCACCTGGCGCGCCGGCTCCGCACGGACCTCGGCGTCCGGGTACCGATCCGCGACCTCATGACCCGCCCGACGCTCGGCGACCACACGTCGCTGTGCCGCGCCCTGCTCGACGACGACACCCGCGCCCGGGTCACGGTCGGCTGACCGCCGGCCGCCGCCACACCCCTGTCACCAGCGAAAGAAGGAGCTAGTCCATGACGACGCTGTCGATGGCCCCCCGGTCGGGCACCCCGGCCGACCTGCCGGGTCCGGCGCACCTCGGCCACCCCCTGCCGGACCGTCCGCTGACGCCGGTGCCGGACCTGGTGACCGCGGTCGCCGCACGCGCACCGTCCCGCCCGGCGGTACGCTGCGGCGCCGACGAGATGACCTACGCCGAACTCGTCGCCGCAAGCTCGCGGATCGCCGCCACGCTGACGCGCGCCGGGGTACGCCGCGGGGACCGGGTGGCGGTCCTCGCCGACGCCTCCACGGCCACGGTCGCCGCTGTCCTCGCCGTGCTGCGCTGCGGTGCCGCCTACGTGCCGCTCGACCCGGGGCAGCCCGACCAGCGGCTGGCCGAGATCCTCGCCGACGCCCAGGTCACCGCGGCCCTGGTCGACGAGGACACCCGGGCGCGCCTGACCGGCACGGGCCTGCCGCTGGTGTCGACCGCGCTGCCCGAGGGCGCCACCGACGGCGCCGAGACGCCGGTCGACGTCCCGGTGCTGCTCACCGACCCGGCGTACCTGATCTACACCTCGGGCAGCACCGGCGAGCCGAAGGGCGTGGTGGTCGAGCACGGGCAGCTGGCCGCATCCACCCGGGCCCGGCGGCTGGTCTACCCGGGCGAGCCGACGTTCCTCCTGGTGTCGCCGCTCAGCTTCGACTCCTCGGTGGCCGGGCTGTGGGGCACGCTCACCGCGGGCGGTTGCCTGATCGTGGCCACGGGCGCGCAGGTGCGCGACCCGGAGCAGCTGGTGACGCTGATCGACGACCACCGGGCCACCCACCTGTTGTGCATCCCGTCGCTGTACAGCTATCTGCTCGACGCCGCCGCGCGTGCCGGCGCGGACCGCCTCGGCTCGCTGCGGACCGCGATCGTGGCCGGTGAGGCCCTGCCGCAGGAACTGGTCGAGCGGCACTTCGCCGCGACCGCGGGCCGCTGCGAGCTGGTGAACGAGTACGGCCCGACGGAGGCGACCGTGTGGTCCACCTACCACCGGTTCACCGCGCCGGCCCCGGTGACGATCGGCCGACCGATCCCGGGCGCGCGGGCGTACGTGCTGGACGAGCGGCTGCGCCCGGTGCCGGTCGGCGAGCCCGGCGAGCTGTACGTGGCCGGCGCCGGCGTGGCCCGCGGCTACCACGGGCGGCCCGACGCGACCGCCCGGGCGTTCCGCGACGATCCGTTCGTGACCACCCCGGGCGAGCGCATGTACCGCACCGGTGACCTGTGCCGGTGGACCCGTGCGGGCACCCTGGAGTTCCTCGGTCGCCGGGACCACCAGGTCAAGGTGCGCGGTCACCGGATCGAGCTTGCGGCCGTCGAGGCGAAGCTGTGCGCGCTGCCCGGCGTGCGGGAGGCCGTGGCGGTGCCCACCGCCGGTGACACCGAGCTGGTCGGCTTCGTCCTCGCCCCCTGCGAGCCCGCTCCGGACGCGCTGCGACGGCAGTTGGCCGACCGGGTGCCCGCGGTCATGGTGCCGAGCCGCATCGTGGTCCTGGACCGCTTCCCGCGTACCCCCAACGGCAAGACCGATCGGGACGCCCTGCGCGGCCTGGCCGACGCCGGTCCGCCGGCCGACGACGCGGTGGCGTCGGCCGGGCCGGGCACGACGGACCCGGCCGGTCTGGCCGCCCAGGTCAGCGCGGCGTGGACGGAGGTTCTGCAGCGTGACGACGTCCCCGACGACGTGAACTTCTTCGACCTGGGCGGTCATTCGCTGGCGATGTTCCGGCTCCGGGAGACGCTGGAGCGGCGCACCGGGCGTCGGCTGTCGGTGGTCGCCCTGTTCCAGCACACCACCGTGGCAGCGCAGGTGGCGCTGCTGCGCGACGGCGGTGACCCGGACGCCGCCGACGCGGACGACGGGGACGGCCGCGCCGCCCGCGCCCAGCGGGCACGGGCCCTGCGTGCCCGTCGTGCCGGGCTCACCCCCCAGGAGGCGCTGTGACGACGACCCCCGACACCGCCCGCTGGCTGCGGTGCCCGCTGACGCTCGACGGTCCCGAGGCGCGCCTGGTGTGTTTCCCGCACGCCGGCGGCTCCGCCGCCATGTTCCATCCCTGGGGCGGGCGTCTGCCCGGCGTCGAGGTGCACGCGGTCTGCTATCCCGGGCGCGCGCACCGGATCGCCGAACCGCCCCCCGCCGATCTGCGCCACCTCGCGGCGCAGATCACCGACGCCCTGATGCCGCTGGCGGACCGCCCGCTGATCCTGTTCGGCCACAGCATGGGCGCGGCCGTCGCCCTGGAGACCGCGGTCGCGCTGCGGGAGCGCGGGGTCGAGCCGCTGCACCTGTTCGCGTCGGGGTCGCGCGACGCGCCCTACCCGGAGCCGGAGGAGCTGTCGGACCCGGACGAGCTGAACGACGCGGCGGTGGTGGAGCGCCTGCTGACGCTCGGTGGCACCGACCCGGAGCTGGCCGCCGACCCCGAATTCCAGGAACTGGTCCTGCCGTACGTCCGCGCCGACGGCCGGATGTTCCACGCGTACACGCCGGGCCCGGGACCGATGCTGCGGTGCCCGGTGACGACGATCGTGGGCGACGTCGACGACGACGCCGACCGCCGCCCGTGGTCGACGCTGACCAGCGGGCCGGTGCGGGAGCACGGCGTCCGCGGCGACCACTTCTACCTGGTGGACGAGCCGCCGCTGGCGCTGCTCGGCGACTGCCTGCCGGTGCCGGTGCGGAGCGGGCCGTGACGTCCGTGACCGCCACGCCGACGCCGCTGGCCGCCGGCCCCGACGGCGACTCCGGGGGAGCCCTCCCCGGCTCCGCCGGCGAACCGCCGCGACGGTCGACTCCGGCCCGCGCGGCGGACGTCCTGGAACTGGTCGAACGGCACGACGTGGAGATCGTCCGCTTCCTGTGGGTGGACCACAACGGAATCGTCCGCGGCAAGGGCGTCTCCCGGGAGTCGCTGCCCGGGCGGCTGCGGTCCGGGGTGCCGCTGTCCGTCGGCCGGCAGGCGGCCAGCCTGCTGGACCAGGCCCAACCGGTGCCCGGCTTCGCGGTCATGGACGAGGTGCGCATCGCCGGCGACCCGGGCACCCTGGCGCTGCTGCCGCACGCGCCGGGCTCGGCGGCGCTTCTCGGTGACCTGCTCACCAGGGACGGAACGCCATGGGGCGCGTGTCCGCGGGCGTTCCTCCGCGACGCCGTGGCGGACGCCGCCCGGGAGGGGTACGCCGTCGTGGCCGCGTTCGAACCGGAGTTCACGCTCCTGCGCGACGGGGCGCCGCTGGACGACGGGCTCACCCTGGACAACGAGGCGTTCGACGTCACCAACGACTACGTGATCGCGCTGGTCCGGGCGCTGCGCTCGGCCGGGGTGGCGGTGGAGCAGTACCACCCGGAGACCTCACCGGGCCAGCACGAGGTCACGGTCCGGCCCGCGCCGGCGCTGCGGGCCGCCGACAACCACGTGTGGCAGCGGATGATCACCCGCGGGCTGGCCCGGCGGCGGGGTCTGCACGCCACCTTCGCCCCGGTGCCGCTGGCCGGCCTGCGCGGCAACGGCAACCACCTGCACGTGTCGCTCTGGCGTGACGGCAACGCGTTCGCCGCGCCCGGTGGCGGGCTGTCGGACGTCGCGCACCACTTCATCGCCGGGGTGCTGGCGCACCTACCCGGACTCAGCGCCCTGCTGTGCGCCGGCGTGAACAGCTACACCCGGCTGATGCGGGGCAAGTGGGCCGGCGCCTACGGGTGCTACGGCTTCGACAACCGCGAGGCCGCGGTGCGGGTCCCGTCGGTGCTGGGCGGTGACGAGTCCGGCACCACCAACGTCGAGATCAAGCCGTGCGACGGCACCGCCAACCCGTACCTGGCGCTGGGCGCCGTCATCCACGCCGGCCTGGACGGCGTGCGACGGCGGCTCGATCCGGGCCCACCGCTGACCGTCGACCCGAACACCCTGTCCGACGCGGAGTTGCGCCGCCGGGGGGTCACCACCCTGCCCGGCAGCCTGGCCGAGGCGGTCGACGCGCTGGAACGTGACGACCTGCTGATGTCCGTGCTGGGCTCGCCCCGCCGGGAGCTCTACACCGCGATCAAGCGGGCCGACGTCCGGGACCTGGCGGCGCTGCCCGAGTCGGAGGCCTACGCCGTCTACCACACCCGCTTCTGATCCCGGGAGGGTTGCCGACGCGGCAAGGGCGTCGGCAACCCTCTTCCACGGTCCCACCGTCCGGCGGGACCGTGGGAGCCGGCAACCCGCTGGCAATGACTGTGCCGACACCCTTACCCGGTGCCCGGTCAGGGTGGCTATACTCCTTTACAGCCATAAACCGGCGATGGCAATGCCGAGCCGACCATCACCGGCGGCCACACCTCGCGGAGTTCCGTGGCGGTTGTCGGTGATCTTGGCCTTGGGAGTGGGAATGCTGCAGCAGTCCGAGTTCGGATCCCGGCTTCGCGCGCTGCGCGAGAAGCGTGGCCTGTCCCAGGCGGCGCTGGCCGAGGGCGCCATCTCCACCGGCTATCTGTCCCGGCTCGAGTCCGGCGCCCGACGGCCGACCCCCCGGGTGGTGGCCTATCTCGCGCAACGCCTCGGCGTGCCGGTCTCGGTCCTGGAAGATCCGAACGCCGACCCGGTGGACGCCGTCGAGGCGTCCCCGTTCACCCAGGTCCTGGCCGCGGTGATCTCCGCCAGCAGCCACGACCGCGCCGCCGAACCGCTGGCCGAGGCGCTGCGGGCCGACGGCCAACACGACCCGGCCCAGCGGTGGCAGGCGCTCTGGCTGCTCGCCGAGATCCGCGGCGACGAGGGCGAGCGCGACGAACAGCGCCACCTGCTCGAGGAACTGGTCGAGCTGAGCGGGCAGCTCGGCGTCGCGCCGCTCCTGGCCCGCGCGCAGACCCAGCTGTCCCGCTGCCTGCGGACCCTCGGTGACACCGCCGGTGCCCGGGAGTACGCGCAACGGGCGTACGACGTCGCCGGCGAGTTGTCCCTCACCGACCGCGCGGCGACGCTGCAGGCCCTGGTCTCGGCGCTGGCCGAGGCGGGCCGGCTCGACGAGGCCCGGACCCACGCCGACGAGTTGTGCCGCCTCACCGAGCCGGCCGGCGGGACGCTGCACGTGGAGGCGCTGTGGGCGGCGGCAACGGTCCGCACCCGCCAGGGTGACCACGCCGGCGCCATCGCCCGGCTGGAGGAGGCGCTCTCCGGCGCGAACAGCCGGCAGGACCTGCACCTGTGGATCCGCCTGCACCTGGCCGCCGCCTCGCTCTACCTGCAGACCACCCCGGCGCAGCCGGAGCAGGCCCGGGCCGCGCTGGACACGGTGGAGCCGGTGCTGCGGCTGATCGGCACCGAGCGCCATCACCAGGAGCACCAGAGCCTGCGGGCGCACCTGGCGTTCGCCGAGGGACGGCTCGACGACGCACGCGCGATCTGCGACGCGGCAGCCGACCGGCGCTCCCTGCTGTCGTTCCGCGACCGGCTCAAGCTCGCCGCCCTGCAGGCCCGGCTGGCCATCCTGGGCGGTGACGCCGACGGCGGCATCCGGGCGCTGCAGGACGTCGCCCGCCAGGCCGAGCAGGCCCACAACGTCGAACTCGCCGCGGAGCTGTGGCGCAGTCTCGCGGAGACCCTCGCCCGGCCGTACGGTGGGGATCCGGCCCTCGCCGGCCGGGCCCCCACCGGCTGAGCCCCGCCCCGACGGCGGCTCGCACGACCGGTGCCGCACCGCGTCAGGCGGCGCAGACGCGCCGGAGCGAGCAACCGAGCGCCTCGATGTCGGCGACGCCGTTGTAGTGGTGCACCGACGTGCGCACGAACCGCTCGATCCCGGCCGCGGCCAGGTAGAGCGGGGTGTGCGCGCCGACGCCGACCCACGCGTTGAGCCCGTCCTCGGCCAAGGCGTCACGGATCCGCTCCGGCGGCAGCCGGTCGTGGGTGAACGACGCGATGCCGCCGTGCCGGCTGCCGGGCATCAGCAGCCGGGTTCCCGGCGTCTGTCCGATCGTGGCGGTGAGCGCCGGGTAGACCTCGGCCGTCGGCGCCGGTGCGGTGCGGGCGTACTCGGCAGCGGCGAGCAGACCGAGCACCGCGGCGTTGCCACGCTCGGCGGTCTCGAACCGGGCCGCCGTCTCCACGTCCAGCCGGTGCTCGTGCAGCGAGACCGCCTGCGCGACGTGCAGGTCGTAGAAGACCGGATCGATCCGGTCCCACAGGTCCGGGCGCAGGTAGGCGAACCCGGTGCCGCGCGGGCCGCGGAGGAACTTGCGTCCGGCCGCCGTCAGGGCGTGGCAGCCGATCGCGCCGACGTCGACGGGGATCTGACCGATCGTCTGGCACGCGTCCACCAGGTACACCGCCGACGAGCCGGCGAGCAGCGTGCCGATCCGCTCCACCGGTTGGATCAGGCCGACCGCCGACGGCATGTGAACCACCGAGACCAGCGCCACCCGGTCGTCGAGACGCGCGCGCATCCACTCCAGGTCGACGTCCCCGGCGTCGCCCACCGGGATCACCTCGAGCGTGCATCCGCGCCGGGCGGCGAGCCGCTGCAGGGCGATGAGGTTGCCGGCGTACTCGTACGGGGTGGTCCAGATCCGGCTGCCCTCGGCGACGTCGAGGTGGCACGCGATCCGGCACCAGGCGTCGGTGGCGCTGGCGAACAGGGCGATGTGCTCCGGGCGGGCGCCGACGAGGGCGGCGAGCGCGGCGTACACCCGGTCGGTGAGGTCGGCGGAGCGTGCCTGTTCGGCCTCGTACGGCCCGACGGCGGCCTCCGCGTCGAGGTAGCCGGTCATCGCGGCGGTGACGCCGGGGGCCGGCAGGCCCGCTCCGGCGGTGTTGAGGTGGATCGCGCCCGCCGTCATCGCCGCGCCCGGGCCGGTGTCGGCGTGTCCGCCGGCTGTCGCGGTGGGGTGGGTCGCGTCGCGGTGGACGACGCGAGGACGGAGGCCAGCTCCGCCTGCGGCGGATCGGTCCGGTACGGCGCGGTCCGCGCCTCCGGCGCCGTCCGGCCGAGGGCGACGATCTCGGCGAAGCTGCGCTGTCCCGGATCGCCGGGCACGCCGCCGTCCCGACGCCACTGCCGGTACTTGGCCGCGTAACTGATCAGGGTCTCCTTGTCCCGGCGGCCGGGCGGGCGGGTCAGGATGCCGGCCCACAGCCCGTCCCACTGCGCGTAGGCCGGGTCGCCGAGCAGGATGCGGTGCGCCTTCTTCATGTTCCAGAAGGGCACCCCGGTGTTGAGGTGGTGGACCAGGTGGTAGTTGTCGTTGTGCCGCCCCAGCAGGAACCGTTCGACGGCCCAGCCGTGCCGGTTGCGGGTCATCAGGATCTGCCGGCTCTCGCTCTCCGGCAACGGGAAGTGCTCGGCCAGTTCGGACAGCCAGCCGATGGCGACCGCGGTCGTGAACAGCGGCACGATCCAGAACAGGAAGAACTCGAGCAGATAGCCGCCGGACACGATCGGGGTGAGCAGCGCCGTCCAGACGCCGAGCAGCAGCCAGCGTTCGGCCCGCAGGCTCATCGGCATCGAGACGGCCACCTGGTCCTCGCGGAACAGCAGCCGGTCCTCCACCACGTACCGGACGTACTCGAGCGTGCGCAGGCCGAGCACCGCGAACAGGATGTTGCGCAGGAAGAAGGCCCGGTTGGAACCGCGCGGATCGTAGATGCCGCACTCCACGTGGAAGCTGTAGTCCGGGTCCTTCTCCCGGTCCCCGAGGTAGCGGTGGTGCAGCCCGATGTGCGAGCTGCGGTAGGGGTTGTGCATGTGGAACACCAGGTGCCCGGTGAAGACGGTGCTGAGCACGAGGTTGAGGGTCGGGTTGCGTGCCAGCACCTTGTGCGACGCCTCGTGCAGCAGGTTGACCAGAGCGCGTTGGGTGGAGCCGATGAGCACCAGGGAGACCGGGTAGAACCAGTACGACACGCCCAGGCTCAGGTAGACGGCGAACGCGATGACCGCGTAGTCGAAGAGGACGCCGAGTATCCCGTGGTGGTTGTCCAGCCGGCACAGCCGGCGCAGTTCGCGTCGGATCTCCGGGGACAACTTGCTGAAGTCGAGATCGGTGGGCGGGCTGAGGTGGTTCGCCGAGGCCATTCGAGACTCCTCGCAGAGGGCACGCGCCGAGTGCGCACGTGGCAAAAAGCCGCCAGCGGTGGTCAGCCCAGCTCGCGCCGGCGGCTTGGCCGAGGGACCCGCAGTCGGCGGGCGGAAAGGGTGGCGAACTGGGGGGCGGGATGGTGCCCAGCGACGACGGTAGAGGATGGCAACGTCTTTGACAATGCTGTTGCCTGACATTGACAACACTGCTGTGCCATTACTACGATCAAGCGGCCAAAGAGGCGCGGGGGGCGCATTTGTCGACACCGCAACCCGTCCGCATTCTGCCGTGATTCCGCGTCTCGGCAGAGGGGAGACGATGCCGAGGGCACCGTCTCCCACACCTCAGGGATGAGACATTGGAACAGCCGCAGTTCGGTCAACGCTTGAGGGCCCTCCGACTGGGGCGTGGGCTGTCGCAGGCTGCGCTCGCCGGGAACTACATCTCCACCGGCTATCTGTCCCGACTGGAGTCGGGCGCCCGGCAACCCACACCACGCGTGGTGGCATACCTGGCGGAGCGGCTCGGCGTCGAGGAGTCGGCGTTCCTCGCCCAGGCGAGGCCCACGTCCCTGGCGATCGTGCTCGCCTCGGTCACGTCGGGCACCCCGCGTGACAGCGCCGACCGGGTGGCCGAGGCGCTCCGGCTCGACGACGGACGCGCGCCGGAGCTGCGCTGGCAGGCCCTGTGGCTGCTGGCCGGGCTGCGCAGCGACGAGGGCGCGCACGAGACGGCGTACGCGCTGCTCACCGAACTGCTCGGGCTCGCCGAGGAACTGGACGTGCCCGAGCTGCTGGTGCGCACCTGCACCCGGATGTCGCGCTGCCTGCGCGTGCTGGGCGACAACGTGCAGGCCCACGAGTACGCCCAGCGGGCCGTCACGCTCTCCACCGAGCTCGCGCTGCCGGACCGGACGGCCGCGCTGCACGTGCTGATCTCCACCGAGGCCGAGGCGGGCCGACTGGGCGAGGCACGCCGGCACGCCGACCTGCTGTGCGCCCTCACCGAGGGCACGCCGGGGACGGCGTACGTGGAGGCGTTGTGGGCGTCGGCGACGGTCAGCATGCGCCAGGGTGACCACCGCGCCTCGCAGGAGGTGCTGGAACGGGCGTTGCGGCTGCTGGACAGCCACGAGGATCTCAAGCTCTGGATGCGCCTGCGGTTCGCCGCCGCCTCCCTCTACCTGCAGAGCACGCCGGCCCAGGCCGCCGCGGCGCGGGCGCGCCTGGACGAGGTCGCCCCCGTGGTGGAGATGATCGGGTCCGAGCTGCACCACCAGGAGCTGCTCTCCCTGCGGGCCCACCTGGCGTTCGAGGAGGGGCGCTTCGCCGAGGCCCGGGAACTGGCCGGCCGGATCGACGACTCGGGCGGGCGCCTGTCGTTCCGGGACCAGTTGCGGATCGAGGTGCTGCGTGGCCGCCTGCGGATCGTCGAGGGCGACACCGAGGCCGGCATCGAGCACCTGCAACGGCTGGCGCAGAGCGCGACCGCCGCGCACAACCTGGAGCTGGCCGCGGAGACCTGGCGCAGCCTGGCCGAGACGCTGTCCGCTCCGGCCCGGCTGCGGGAGATGACGACGCGACCGCCGGCGAGCGCCGGCTAGGAGGGACGCAACCGTGCCGCAGCCGTGGGTCAGGCCGATGCGGGTCGAGGACGTGCCGGCCGCCGAGCGCGCCTCGGCGGTGACCTTCCTGGAGGGCGACCGGCTCAGCCGCCGGGTGAGCGAACCGGAGGTCCGGCCCCGGTCCGCCGCGGTGGGCGGGCAGTGGATCGACCGGATGTCGTACCTGGTGGAAACCGATCCGGGTGGCTGTTGGGTGGCCGTGGACGGCGAGGACCTCGTCGGCTTCGCGATCTCCCAGAACCGGGGTCGGTTCTGGTACCTGGCCACCTACGGCGTGCTGCCCGGACAGCAGGGACGCGGGCTGGGCCGGCGGCTGATGGACGCCGTCCTCGCCCACGCCGACGGCCGACCGGGTCTGTTCTCCTCCACCGTGCACCCCGGGGCCACCCGCCGCTACCGGTTGGCGGGCTTCCTGCTGTATCCGCAGATGCGGATGGTGGGCACGGTGGACCGGTCCACGCTCCCGGCGGTCCCCGGACTGAGCGAGGGGGACGGCAACGACATCGGATGGATGGATCGGCTGGACGAGAGCCGCCGCGGCGCCGGGCACGGCCCCGACCACGAGTACATGCTCCGACGGTTGCGGCTGGTGGTGTCGCGGCGGTCGGGCCGACTCGGGTACGTCTACCTCGACGAGGAGACCGGGCAGCCGAAGCTGCTGGCGGCGCAGGACCCGCGGACGGCGTCCGCGCTGCTGTGGGAGGCGCTGGCCGCGTCGCGCGGGCCCACGCTCGTCAACTGCATCACGACCGCCAACCACTGGGCGGTCGACGTCGGGCTCGCCGCCCGGCTCGACCTCGGGCAGGAGGGCTACCTGGCGCTGCGCGGCCTGCCGGAGCCCGCGCCGTACCTGGCCAGCGGCCACTTCCTGTAGGAGGCCCGGCGGGGCGGCGACGCGTCGACACCGCCCCGCACCGGCCGGGTGGTCAGAAGTAGGTCCGGACGAAGTCGACCACGGTCTCCCCCCGTACCACCGGGATCAGCTGCCACTTGTCGAAGGCCGTGCACGGGTAGGACAGACCGAGCCGGACCCAGTCCCCCACCGCGAGCCCGTGCCCGGCGGCCAACGTGATGAAGGCGTGCTGGTCGTTGACCGCGCTGACGGTGCAGTCGGTCAGCTCCCGGATCTCGCCGTCGGCACCGCGGACCAGCTGCGGCTCCGGCGGCCAGGCGTCGAACGACAGGTCCCGCTTGCCGGCGGTCAGCAGCGCCAGCCCGGGCTCCGGCAGCGAGGTCACCCGCGCCCACAGCTTCAGCGCGGGTCGCAGCGAACCGTTGCCGGCCTCTCCCCGGGAGAACGGGGACATCCACCGGTAGAAGCCGTCGTCGTGCGTGACGTAGCACCCGCTGCGCAGGACGGTGGTCACCGACATGCCCGGCCACGGGCCGGCGAACACGTCGGCGACCTGGTCGAAGAAGCAGCTCCCCCCGGCCGTGAGCAGGATCTCGTCGGTCTCGAACAGCCCCTCCCGGTGCAGCGCGACGGTCAGCTCCCGCATGCGGCGCAGGAACTCGTCGACGACCGAGACGCTGTGCGGGGACGGATCGTTGACCAGCACGCCCTCGTAGCCGCCCACCCCGACCAGGCGGAGCAGCGGGCTGGCCGCCGCCGCGCGGGCCACCGCCGTCGCCTCGGCCGTCGAGCGCGCCCCGGCTCGGCCCGCCGTGCGGCCGACCTCCACCACGACGTCCACCGGCGCGGCGCCCACCTGCCGCAGCGAGTCCTCCATCCGGGCCACCCCCTCGACGGAGTCGACGAAGCAGGTGAACTCGAACCCGGGGTCGGCGGACCGTTCCTCGTCGACCCAGCGCAGCCCGGCCGGGTCCACCAACTCGTTGGCGAAGATGACCCGGGACACCCCGAACGCGCGGTACACCCGCAGCTGGGCCGTGTTGGCCGCGGTCAGGCCGTAGGCACCCGCCTCGATCTGGCGCGCCCAGAGCTGCGGCGCCATCGTCGTCTTCGCGTGCGGGGCCAGCTGCACGCCCCGGTCGGCGCACCACTTCGCCATCGTGGTCAGGTTGTGGCTCAGGGCGGCCTCGTCGAGCACCAGCACCGGCCCGAGGAATCCGTCCTCGAACAGGTTGAGCCCGCGCTCCGCCGCCTGCGCGACCGTGCACCCGTCCAGCGCCACCGGCAGTCCCTTGTATCTCCAGGTGATCGGCTCCTGCCGGATCGCCGCCACGGCCTCGGTATCGATCATCTCCAGCCCTCCCACGACACGGTTGCCTTTGCCAGAGCTTGCCAGATGTGGCAAGTGCTCGCCAACACCGTGGCCGGCTCAGGATACGCCGGCCCGAGACATCGTGCGCCTGCTGCGGATTCCGGCATTGCCAGCGATGGCAATAGTTGGCAATATGGGTCCCACGGCCGGCGGCATCGGGCGTGCGTCTCCCCACCCGCGGCGCGCCACGTACCGTCCCCAGCCCCGCACGGGCAGGCGCCGGCCCCGACGAGGAAGGGCAGGAACAGTGACTCAGACCATCGAGAACCCCACCGCGACCCGGGTCCGGATCCGGCAGGTGGCGGGCAACATCGGCGCCGAGATCCTCGACGTCGACGCCGGGGCGCAGCTCAGCGACGAGGTGATCGGCGAGCTGCGGCAGGCCCTCCTGACCCACAAGGTCATCTTCCTTCGCGGGCAGGACCTGGGCTACGACCAGCTGGTGGCGTTCGGCAAGCGGTTCGGCACCCTCACCCTGGGCCACCCGATCTACGGGGGCCCCGAGGGCAAGCCGCTGCTGCGGGAGATGGACTCCCGCGGCGAGGGCACCCGCGCGAACTACTGGCACGCCGACTTCACCTACATGGACAACCCGCCGGCCTTCGCCTTCCTGCACAACGTGGTCTGCCCCGAGGTGGGCGGCGACACGATCTGGGCCAACACCGGGGCGGCGTACCGGGACCTGCCGGAGGGACTGCGCACGCTGGCCGACGGGCTGCGGGTCATCCACTCCAACGACTCGGACTTCACCGACGCCACCTACGACGGCGACGTGCGGACCAAGTACCTCAAGAACCGGTTCGCGGCCGAACACCCGGCCGTCCGGGTGCACCCGGAGACCGGCGAGCGCTGCCTGCTGCTGGGCGGATTCGCCCGGGCGGTCAACGGCTACACCCCGCAGGCCGGTCGCGACCTGCTCCGGATCCTCACCGAGTACGCCACCAAGCCCGAGTACACGGTGCGGTGGAAGTGGCAGAAGGGCGACCTGGTGATCTGGGACAACCAGGCCACCCTGCACTACGCGATCAGGGACTACACCGAGCACCGCCGCGGTGAGCGGGTCACCGTCGCCGGCCCCACCACGGTGGGTGTCGACGGCGCTCCCGCCGTCACCCTGCAGGGCAACACCTCCGAGTTCGTGGCGGGCACGGGCATGTAGCCCCCGTCGGCGCGGGCGATCCCGTTCCCCGGTCGCACACCGGTCCACCGGTGCGCGACCGGGGAACGCCCGCGTTGCGCCCCGGTTCCGCCGCGGGCCCGCGGTGGGGCGGCCACGATGGACGGTCGACGCACAACGGCGACGGCTCCCGGCGGAAACCGGGAGCCGTCGCGTCGTGGGGTGGGGCCGCGGCCGTGCGGGAGCGGCGCCGCTCAGGCCGGCGGGACCGAGGCGACCCGCTCACCGGGCGGCACCACAGTCACCCCGTCCAGGAACGGCGCCGCCATCGGCTTCACGTCCACCGGCTCGGCGCTGATCACGTATCCGGTCAGCTGCCGCTCGTGCCGCCGGCCGTGGGCGTACCCGAGCATCAGCCCGGGCCCGCTCAGGTGCGCGTCGGTCAGGATCAGGTCGGCGAGGTCACGGCCCTCCGGGTCGTGGTTGTCCTGCGACGGCACCGGGTGGAAGCCCATCGCGACCTTGAACGGGAACAGGCCCGCCTTGGTCAGGTGGCCGTACAGGTTGGGCTCGTCGCCCAACGTCACCCACTTGAACCCCTTGTCGCGGGCGACCCGCATGGCCGCGAAGTAGAGGGTGCGGGCCAGGCTGGCCCGACGCCACTCCTCGGTCACGGCGGAGAACCGGATACGGGCCATGTCCTCGTCCGGGCACTCGCGGACCAGGCATCCGCCGGCGATCTCCTCGCCGTCCATCGCGAACACGCCGTAGTACTTGTCCGGGCCGTGCAGCATCGCGTCCCGGTACCGGCACGCGATGGTGATCCCGTACGTCATCTGCTCCACCCGGGAGCGGTAGAGGTCCAGGAACCGGTCGAGCAGCGACGCCGGCAACGTGTCGTGGACGGTCAGGGTGAGCGCCGCCTCGGCCCGGTGCCGCGCGCGCCGGATGTCCTGACGCGGTTTGGTGGCCAGCCCGGCGAGGAACTCCTCCTCGCCCGGGCCGAGCTCGGCGCGCCACGACAGCAGCTCCGGTTTGTGGACGAAGCCGAGCCCGGTGAGTTCGGGCAGGAGGTCGGCGGGCGGTTCCGGCAGGCGCACCACGTCGATGTGCCGGTCGTCGCCGCGCCACGGCCGCCGCGCCAGCTCGTCCGGCTCCATCTCGGCGACGGCCAGCCCGTGGTGGTCACTGATGCGCACCGTCTCACCCCCTCGCCTCGGCCGGGACGGCCAGGTCGGCCTGCCCGGCCGACGTGGCGGCCACCTCGATGCGGTACCGGCGCGCCACCTCGGCGCACCGCTCGGACACCTGCGCCTCGGTCGCGGCCCGGATCAGCACGATCCCGGCGTAGATCGAGGAGTCCAACGGGCCGGCCAGGTGGTCGCCGACCTTCGTGGTGATCTCCGCGTACTCCACCCCGGGCGCGGCCCGCAGCTCGGCGGCGGTGCTGATCGCGGTGACGGTGCCGACCGGCCGGGGCAGCATGTACTGGATCATGTGGTCGGACCGGGCCGGCACGTCCAGGTCGACCGGGTCGCCGATGGACGTGGCGATGAGGGCGTCGGTGGTGTCCACGCCGTACTGGTGCTCCAGTTGCAGGGGGATCCCGCCGCCGGCGGTCCGGCAGGCGACCTCGCCGACCAGGTAGCCCCGCGCCGACTTGAGGATCTCCAGGTGGGTGACGCCGTCGGGCAGCCCCAGCGCGGCGACCACCCGGTCGTGCAGGTCGCGGATGAGGCGGCCCTCGGGGTCGTCGTCCGGCAGGGTGTACGAGCCGATCACGCCGCCGAGGCTGTCGAGGACCGGGGCGAAGTACCGGGAGGCCGCGGCGAACACGGCCGTCCCGTCGACCACGACGCCGTCGCAGTGGAACTCGGTCTCGATGTCGACGAACTCCTCGGCCAGCATCGGGCTGTCCAGCTCGCCGAGCCGGGCCAGGACCTCGCCGTCGATGATCGACCGGGCGTGCGCGGCGTCCCGGACCACGAACACGTTCTCCGAGCCGCCGCCGAAGGCGGACTTGAGCACGTACGGCCAGCCCAGCTCGTCGCCGACGGCGACGAGCTGGCCGACCGCGTTCACCCGGCGGAACGTCGCCACCGGCAGCCCGGCCGCGGCGACCTTCTGCTTCATCACGAACTTGTTGGAGAACGCGTTCGCCACGTCGAAGCTCGGCCCGGGAATGCCGAAGTAGGAGCGGACGAACCCGCCGGCCGGGACGCTCCACTCGGACGGGGCGACCACGTGGTCGAAGGGGTTGCGTTCCCGGATCCGCAGGGCGGCCTGACGGACCAGGTTCAGGTTCTCGATGGTGTCGACGACCTCCAGGTCGGTGCCCGCGTCGTACCAGTCGAGGTAGCCGGGCATGGAGATGACCGACAGCCGGATGTCGTCCCGCTCCTGCAGGGCGCGGGCGACGGCTTTGCGACCCGAGTTGATCAGTAGCACGTTCTTCATGTCGCAGCCTCTTCCTTCGCAGCGGACGTGGGCCCCGGCGTCAGCGCAGTCCGGCGCTGTACGCGGAGGTGTCGCCGGCGAGGGTGACGCTGGGCCGCCCGTCGACCCCGACCGGCGTCCGGCCGATGGTCGTCAGTCGCTCACCGCGTCGGCGCTCCCGGCCGTAGTCGTAGATCGCGTAGTGCATGGTCGCCTGGTTGTCCCAGATCACCAGGTCACCGACGCGCCACTGCCAGCGGACGGTCTGCTCGGGCCGGGTCACGTACTCCTGCAGCACCCGGATCAGGTCGCGGCCGGCGGCCGGGGCCATTCCCACGACGCTGCGGGCGAAGCCGCCGAGCAGCAGCGCGCGCTCACCGGTCTCCGGGTGCACCCGGACGGCCGGGTGCTCCGCGACGTAGGGGGTGGCCACGTAGTCGTCCCGGTGGTCGACGGTGTCGTCGGTGAAGTCGGAGTCGTTGCTGTGCACGACGCGCAGCTGGTCGGCGAGGACGCGCAGCGGCTCCGGCAGGGACTGGTACGCGGTGACGCAGTTCGCCCACATCGTGTCCCCACCGACCGGCGGAATGATCTTGGCGTGCAGGAGGCAGAAGGCGGGCGGTCGCTCGATGAACGTCAGGTCGGTGTGCCAGTGGTTGGCCTTGGTCCCGTGGGCCGAGTCCATCTCCCGCAGCGCGGGACGACGCTCCGGCGCCGCGTAGATGGGGTGGCTCAGGGTCAGCTCGCCGAGCCGCTCGGCGAACGCCCGCTGGGTGTCGTAGTCGAGCTTCTGGTCCCGCAGGAAGACCACCTTGTGCGCGAGCAGGGCGGCGCGGACCGCGGCGACGGCCTCGTCGCTGAGCGGTCCGCTGGTGTCGACGCCACCGATCTCGGCGCCGATGTTGCCCGCGAGCCGGGTGACGGTGACGGCCGGTGGGGCCACGAGGGTCTGCGCCACGGTACTGCCTCTCTCTCGGATGATCGTGCGCGTGGACGACCTCCCGACGCGCCGGCGTTGCCAGGGCCGGCAGCGCGGGAAACATTCCATCGCGTCATCATCGTGACCTCATTGCCAAGATTTGGCAAGGCGTGGCAACATGGCAGCGATCGGACAGCGCGCCGCCCCGAACCGACGAAGCTCGTCACCCCCGACCCGGCCCTGCCCGACACAGCGAGAGCCGCACCCCGGCCGCGACGGCGATGGGAAGATCATGAGAAAATTCTGGTTGTACACCGGAGCGACGGCCATCTCCATGGCCGGAAACACGTTCCTGTACCTGGCCGTGCCGTGGGCACTGCTCGAACACACCGGATCCGGCCTGCTCGCGGTCACGAGCATGGCCGCTCAGACCGCACCGTTCCTGCTCGCCCCGCTCCTCGGCGCGTTCATCGACCGGCACGACCGGCGCACCCTGTTCATCGCCGGCGAGATCGTCCAGTGCGCCGCCGTCGCGATGATCCCGCTGCTGCTCATGCTCCACCAGGTCGCCCTGGTCTTCGTCATGCTCGCCGTCATGGGCCTGGCCAAGGTCGTCTCCGACGTCGCCGGCGACTACGGCCTGATCCCCGCCCTCGTTCCTCGCGAGCGGCTCGACCAGGCCGCCAGCTGGTTCAACTCCGCGCAGCTCGTCGCCCGGTTCGCCGGCCCGGCACTGGCCGGCCTGACGATCGCCGCCGCCGGTGTCACCTGGGCCCTCATCATCGACGCCGGCAGCTTCCTCGTCACCGCCGTCGCCGCCCTGTTCCTGCCCAGGGTGCGCACCGCCATCGAACAACACGGCCCCACCATGCGCGAACAGATCCGCGCCGGGATCGCCTACTTCCGGGCCCGCCCCGACCTGCGCCGGCTCACCGCCGCGGTGGCGCTCTACAACCTCGGCGCCGGCGCCGTCGAGCCCACCATCCTCACCATCGGCACCGACCACTGGAACTGGTCCCCCGGCGCCCTCGGCATCGCCGTCTCCTTCGGCGCCGTCGCCGCCGCCGTCGGCTCCTGGGTCAGCCCCCTCGCACCCCACGGCCCGCACCGCCGCCACCTGCGCGTGGGCGTGTGGCTCGGCGTCGCGGCCCTCGGCTCACTCGGCCTGCTGTTCGTCGCGCCCATCCTCGTCATCATCGCGTTCTGCCTGCTCTGCTTCGGTGAGGGCGGCGTCAACGCGACGACCATGGCCTACCGTCAGGCCGAGATCCCCGCCGAACTCTCCGGCCGGGTCAACGCCGTCATCCGCACGTTCATCACCGGCACCGTGCCGCTGTCGTCGCTCCTGCTCGGTCTCACCGTCGGCTTCACCGGCTCCTTCCTCGTCTTCCTCCCCGCTGCCGTCACCGCCGTGCTCGCCGTCGTCATCTGGACCACGTCGCCCACCCGCGCCAGCAGCGCGCCGGATCCGGCGCCCACACCCGGGCCCGTCCCCACCGAGACCCCGGCCATGGCGCACGCCGTGCCGCAGGAAGCGGCGCGGTGACCATGGCCGGCGTGCTGCTCGTCAACTCCAACTGCCGCACCGGGGCCCGGCTCCTGCAGGACCGCCCCGACGTCCGGCTCTCCGTCATCACCATCGAGAAGTACCGGCACTTCTACGACCCCGGCACCGACGTCGAACTCGTCGACTCGGTCGCCGACCTCACCGGCGTGCGGCTCGCCGCGCTGCGGATCCGCGAGCGGCACCCGTTCGACTGGGTGGTCGCGCCCTCCGAGTGGAGCGTCCAGGCCGGCGGCTACCTCCGCTCGTACCTGGGCCTGCCCGGCCCCGGATACGAAGTCGCCAACGCGTTCTCGAACAAGTTCGTGATGAAGCAGAAACTGGCGGCGGCCGGCCTGCCCGTCACCGCCTTCCGACGCCTGGAGGCCCTCGGCGACACGGTCGAGGCCGCCCGCCACCTCGGCTGGCCCGTCGTCGTCAAACGGGTCTGCGGCGGCGGCGCCGGATACGTCGTCGTCGTCCGCGACGCCGACCACCTGCGGGAGGTCTTCGCCGAGGACAGCCGCGCCGCCATGCGCACCGCGCCGTTCCCGCTCATGGCCGAGCGCATGGTCGACATCGAAGCCGAATACCACTGCGACGGTGTCGTCGTCGACGGACAGGTCAGGTTCGCGGCGGTGTCCCGCTACTTCGCCCCCGTCCTCGACAGCGTCGGCGGCGTCATCGGCTCGTACACGCTGCCCGACCGCGACCCCGAGGCGCGCCTCATCGCCGACCTGCACACCCAGGTCGTCGACGCCCTCGGGCTGCACGACGGCGTCACCCACCTCGAGGTCCTCAAGAGCCCGAGCGAGTACCTCATCGGCGAGATCGCCTGCCGTCCCGGCGGCGGCGGCATCACCGCCCAGATCCGCCACCAGTACGGCGTGGACCTATGGGACACCTTCCTCGACCTCGCCACCGGCATCGGTGTCGACGTGGCCCGGGCGCCCCGCGACGATCACATGATCCAGTACATGCTGCCCCGGCCCGCCGGGACGGTCACCGCCATCACCAGCCGCGACGAACTCCTTCGCCTCGACTGCGTCGTCGACGCCAGCATCACCACCCACGTCGGCGACACCGTCCGCGGCCCGGTCGACTCCTCCACCTACGCCGGCGTCGTCGTCATGCGTGCCGCCACCGCCGGGGACATCGACCGCAGCATCGCCGCCGTCGACGCCGCCTTCCACATCGACGTCACCGACCCCGCCCGCACCACCGTCCCGGCCGGCGGCGGGCCCACGACCTGACCGGCGGACGCCGGTCCGGGCACCCGCCGCCGCCGGAGCGACCTACCGCGGTACGGCGCGGAACCACGCCTCCCGGTCGCCCGGATCGGGTCCGCGCCGGGGCGCCGTCGGTGACTCCTCGGCCGTGACCGGCGCGTAGTGGTCGAAGGTGGTGCTCAGGACGGCCTCGCCACCGGTGAGGTCGGGCAGCGCGGCGACGACCTGTGGCACCCGCGCGGACGGCAGGGTGCCGCTCACCTCCAGGTACCCGCCGGCCAGTGTGGTGTCGTGGACGACCGCGCCCAACCGGCCCAGCAGCGCCATCACCGTCTCCACGGCACGCTGCGGAAGGTTGACGTCGAACCGCTCGACCGGCTGGCACACCCGGGTACCCGCCCGTCGCAACGCCGCGGCGACCACGACCGGGGCGAGGTTGCGGAAGTCCGCCGCCACGCTCGACATGGACTTGGCGAACTTCTGGTGCGAACTGCTCTGTCGCGGCCAGTACCGGGAGGCGGTCATGGTGACCGTGCAGTCGGTGACCGGCCAGCCGTACCGGCCCTGCCGGAGGGCGGCCCGCACGCCCTCCTCGGTGGCGGCGACGAACGCCGGTGGCAGTCGGCCGGGCTCGACACCCGGCCGGAACTCGATGCCGTGCCCGACCGGGGCCGCCTCGATCCGCAGACCCAACCCGGCCAGGTAGGGATTGCCGCGCTCGTTCGCCCGTTCCTCGGCGGTTCCGGTGCCGGCGACCCGTTCGATGCAGGCCGTCGACGTGCCGGAGAACCGCACCCGGACGCCGTAGCGGTCCGCCATGAGGGCGGCCAGCACCTCCTTCTGCACCTCGCCGTGCAGGCGGATTACCGCCTCCGCCTCCCGCTCGTCCAGCCGCAGGTCGACCAGCGGGTCCTCGTCGGCCAGCTCGGCCAGACCGGCGAACATCGCCAGGCGCTGCTCCGGGTCGACCGGCTCGACGACGGCCTGTCTGGTCGGGGGTGGGAACCGGTAGACGTGTCGCCGCGGCGGGTCCCCGATGTGCTGGCCGATCCGGGCCGACACGCCGCGCACCGCGGCGATCTGTCCGGCGGAGACCGAGGGACGCACCAGGACGCCGTCGGGCTCGATGACGGCGATCTGGGTCACCGTCTGCGGGCGGCTTCCGGCCAGCTGCACCCGATCCCGCACCTGCAGCCGCCCGGACCACAACCGCAGCCAGGCCCGCCGGCCGTGCCCGTCCCGATCCACGGCGAAGACGGTGCCCGCCAGCGGGCCGTCCCGCTCGGCGCCGCGCGGCAGCAGGTCGGCGAGGAGGTGACACAGCTGCCGTACGCCGGCTCCGGTGATCGCCGAGCCGCACGCCACCGGGGTGAGCTCGGCGCGGCGGACCCCGCTCCGGATCGCCCGCCGGACGTCGCGGACGCGCACCGGCTCGTTCGCCAGCCACCGCGCCGCCACCGGGTCGTCGACCTCCGCCACCGCCTCGACCACCGGCTCGGCGTCGAGGCCCACGGCCCGCACCCGGGCCTCGGCACCACCCTGGCCGGCGACCGCGGTGAGCAGGACCGGACGTGCCCCGAGCCGCTGGCGCACCTGGCCCACCACCCGGTCGACGTCGGCGCCGCGGCGGTCCACCTTGTTGAGGAACACCACCGTCGGCACACCGATGCGGCGCAGCGCCCGCCAGATGGCGACGGTCTGCGGCTGGACACCCTCCACACTCGACACCACGAGCACGGCGGCGTCCAGCACGGCCAGCGAACGCTCGACCTCCGCGATGAAGTCGGGGTGACCGGGGGTGTCCAGCAGGTTGATACGCAGATCACCGATCGTGATGGACGTGACGGCCGCCCGGATGGTGATGCCGCGCCGGCGCTCCAACTCCATCGAGTCGGTCCGCGTCGTGCCGGCGTCGACGCTGCCCGGCCGGGACACGGCGCCGGCCTCGTAGAGCAGGCGTTCGGTCAGGCTGGTCTTGCCGGCGTCAACATGGGCGACGATTCCGAGGTTCACCAGGGCCAAGGCAGGACTCCACGGTCAGACGGTCAGGGGTCCGGAGCGTGGAAGCTGCTCGCACTGTCACTCCTCGTCGTGGTCGTCGTGGCCGAACTCGCGGCCCGCCCGGTACGGCGGCGAGCAGTCTCCAGGTTGGCACGACCGGCCCGCCGCCGCCACCGGAATCGGTCCCCGGGTCCACCCCAGCCGGCCCGACCCCGGATCATCGCGCGGCGGCCACCCGGAGCGTGCGCCGCGCCGTCCTGAGCTCCCCCGCGCTGGGCCAGGGGTAGATGGTGACGCGGTTGCCGAGCGCCGCCAGTCGGGCGGCGGCGCCGGGCCGGTCACCGGCGAGCCGCAGGACGTACGAGAAGCTGCACTCCGCCTGGACCCAACCGTGCACCGGCCGGTAGTCCGGGTGCCCGACCGAACGGGCCACGGCGCCGCGGATCTCGTGGAGCACGGCCGGCGACCGCAGGTGCGCGATGCCCGACTCGTACGCGAACTCCAGGTGGGCGTCGGCGACGGCCGCCGCGTTGAGCGATCCGGGCGGCGCCGTCTTGGCGCAGTGCCGGGCGAAGCCGAGCAACCGGTCCAGCGAGCCGCCCCACTTCGGACACAGCTGCTGGACGTGGGTGAGCTGGGCGAAGAACGGATCCGGCCGGGCCTTCGCGGCGCGCTCGTACCGACGGTTCGCCTCCGCCTGCCCCATCTCGAGACCCCGGGCGGTGCGCAGCCGCGCCGTCCACGCGGCGATGTTGCCCGGCTCTTCCGCGGTCACCTCGCCGAGCACCCGCTCGGCCTCGTGCAGGATCTGGTGGAAGGACGCGAACTGGCCGCGGCTGGTGTAGCGGGCGCGCGCCGACCCCCGGGCCTGCCACGCCATCCACACCAGCCGGGCGCCGAGCAGCGTTCCGGCCAGGGTGGACTCGGCCGGTCCGCCTCCCGCCACGCGCAGGAACGTCTCCACGCCCCTCGTCTCGGCGACCATCGCGGTGGCGACCGTCGGGTCGTCGTGCTCCGGCAACCGGTCGAAGAAGGCGACGACGGCCGGCCAGTCCCTGGCGCGCAGCGCCCGCCGCAGCGGCGCCAGATCGGCGTAGTGGTCGACGAGGTCGTAGCTCGGCACCCCGAGCAGGGAGGGGATCTTGGGGAGACGCACGCTGGAGAGCATAGGAGCAGGAGGCCCACTGTCGGCTACCCCGATCGGGCCGAGACGGCAACCGCAGCCGGTTCGCCGATCCGCCACAGGACGTTCGTGGACGGTGGAGCGGCGGGTCGCGGCCGGCCGTACCGTCGCCGTCGGCCCGTTCCGGCGGGCACGTGGTAGGTCACACCGCTGACGTAGACCCCGGCGCTACCGGCAGAACAGGATTCCGGTGGCCACGCCGACGCCCAGCGGTGCGATCAGGGCGGCGGAGGCGAGCACGACGCGGGCGAGCAGGTTGCGACGGTGCGGGTGGCGTCCCTGGAGGCGTTGCAGGCGGACGGCCACGTCGGCCCCGGCCATCGACAGCGTGGACAACGGGTGCGGCGCGCCGGCGAAGGTCAGCAGCGCGTCGCGTACCGCGGTTTCGCCGCATTCTCGGACCGCTGCGGCGTCGGCGCGCAGTTCGACGAGCAGACGCACGGCCGAGGGCGCCTGCCGGGTCAGCGGCAGCCACGGTACGGCTGCCGCGAGCCCTTCCACGGCGGCGACGAGGAGATGATGGCGCTCGCGCAGGTGGGCGCGTTCGTGACTGAGCACCGCGGCGAGCTGGTCCGCCGGGAGGTCACCGGCGGCACTGGCCAGGACAGTCAGCCCGCGGGTTCCGCCGATGCTGTAGGCCATCGGGGTCGGGTGCGGAATCCACAGTACCGCCGCCGCACCGGACTCCGCCGGCCCGCCGGCGAGCGTGAGCAGGTCCGCGTGGGCCCGCCGCGCGTGGTGGGCGCGGCGGGCCCGGCGGGCGCACGTCGCCGTGAACCGGGTGAGCACGGCCAGCAGGATCAGGGCTCCGACCGCTCCGGCGATCTCGTCGGCGGCGGGTCGCCGGTCGGGTCGCGCCCAGTGCCAGCACAGGCGGGCGAGGTCGTGCAGCGCCCACTGCCGGGCACTGTCCGGTGCGAGGAGCATCGCGATGGTCAAAACGAAGGTGGCGATCACGGCGGCGAGCAGACCGAACCAGCCGAGCAGCATCGCGAACGGGTCGGCGACGTGGCGGAAGCACAGCCGCAACGCGGCCGGGCCCCACCAGGCGACGACCGTCGCCCCGGTGGCGAGGGCGAGCGCGAGGCTCACGCGTCGGACTCCCGCTCGTCGATGACCCGACGCAGGATGTGCAGCTCGTGGTCGGAGGCGGACCGGGCGAAGTGCAGGAGCACCAGGTCGGGGTGGGCGCTCGTCTCGATGACCCGACGCACGGTGCGCGCGGTGATCTCCTCGCGGGTGCCGGCGGCACGGTAGCGGTAGGCCTTGCCGTCCTTGTCCCGTACGACCCAGCCCTTGCGGTGCAGGTTGTCCAGCACGGTGAGCACGGTGGTGTAGGCCAGGGCCCGGTCGGCGGTCACCGCGTCGAGGACGTCGCGCACGAGCAGGGGGTTGGCGGCACGCCAGAGGACGTCCATCACGGCCGATTCGAGTTTGCCCAGTTCCGCCACGTGATCCCCTTCCGTGTGCGTCAGGGTACGTGAGCGACAGGGCGGCTTCCCACCCGCAGACGGCCGGTCCCGACAACGGACGCCGGGACCGGCCGGGCCTGCCGTCTACAGCCGGTCGAGGATCCTCTGCAGGATCTGCACCTCGCTGGCCTGATCCGCGGCGATCCTCGCGGCGAGCGCCTTGGCCTCGGGATTGCTGCCCTCGGCCTGCTCGGTCCTGGCCATGTCGATGGCGCCGTTGTGGTGGGCGATCATCATCTGGGCGAACATCCTGTCGAACGCGGCGCCCTTGGCGGCGGCGAGGTCCGTCATCTGCTGCTCGGACATCATGCCGGGCATGCCCGCGTCCATACCGGGCATGTCGCGCCCGGGGCTGGCGGACATGCCGGGCATGTCATGGCCGGGCGTGGCGCTCATGCCGGGCATGCTGTGGTCGCTCGGCAGGTCCGTGGGCCTGCCCCAGGCCGTGAGCCACCCCTTCATGGTCGTGATCTCCGGGTCCTGCGCCGCCTTGATCTTGGCAGCCAGGTCCTTCAGTTCGGGGTCGCTCGCGCGGGTCGGAGCCAGATCGGCCACGGCGACCGCCTGCTGGTGGTGCGGAATCATCATCTGGGCGAACATCACGTCCGCGTCGTTCGCGCTGGCGTCGGCCGAGGACGACGCGCTCGGCGTCGAGCCGCCGGTGCCGTGGGCCATGCCGCCGGTGTCGTCCGCGCCGCCGCATGCGGCGGTGGCGAGCAGGGCGGTCAGAGCGACGCCCGCGAGGGCGGCGCGGCGCAGGATGGTGGGCTTCATCAGGTACGTGGTCCTTGTCGTGAGGTGTGCCGGAACAGGGCCGTCGGGTCCGGGTGAGGTCCCGGACCGGGGTCTGCTCACGTGCGCAGGACCGTTCCGGCTCGCAGTCGCAGCCCGATGGGCCGGCGGGGCGGACCCCGGTCCGGGCGAATGTCCCGGGAGCGGAGGCCAAGCGGCGCGCCGGAGATCCGGCGGCGGTGCCGCAGCAGGGACAGGGCGCCGAGCACCATGGCGCCACCCAGCACCGCGAGGCACACGGTGAACGCGTGCATCCCGTCGTGGTGCCCGGGCGAGCCGTCGGCGGCGGGTGCGGTGACGCTCGCGTGAACGGTGCTCGCGTGCCCGGCGTGGAGGGCCCCGGCCCCGGCCTCGGCCGGGTGGCCGAGGGTGTGCATGCCGAACACGCCGAGCGTCACGGCGACGAGCAGCGCCAGCCGCAGCAGCGGATGGGGCCCACGCGCCGGCCGACGCGTCAGTCGACGCGTCGACGAAGCGAAGGGTCGTGGCGGGCCTGGGCGGTCCACCCGCGGCTGTCGCATGTCACCCCCGCACGTTCGGCCGACCGTGTGGCGTCTGGCGGCAGAGGTCGTCCGCACCGACTCGCACTTCTACTACAGGTCTATAGTAGATGAGATATCACGGCTGACAGACGTGGGTACGACGAACGCCCGGATCTGGCCGCGGTGCGCTCCGTCAGTCGGACGAGGGGGTGAGGCGTACGCGGCGCAGCAGTTGCGCGTTGAGCGCCACGACGATGGTGGAGGCGGACATCAGCACCGCGCCGACGGCGGGGCTCAGGGTGAGGCCCGCCCAGGCCAGCACACCGGCGGCCAGCGGGATGGCCACGACGTTGTAGCCGGCGGCCCAGGCGAGGTTCTGCACCATCTTGCGGTAGGAGGCACGGGAGAGCCGGATCACGCCGGTGACCCCGCGCGGGTCGGACGAGGCCAGGACCACCCCGGCGGACTCGATGGCCACGTCGGTGCCGGCGCCGATGGCGATGCCGACGTCGGCGCGGGCCAGGGCGGGGGCGTCGTTGACCCCGTCGCCGACCATGGCCACCCGCAACCCCTGTGCCCGTAGCTCGGCCACCGCACGGTCCTTGTCGGCGGGGAGAACCTCCGCGAACACCTCGTCCACGCCGGGCCGGAAGCCCAGGTCGGCGGCGACCGCCTCGGCGACCGGACGGGCGTCTCCGGTGATCATGGCGATCTTCCGGACGCCCTGCTCGCGCAGCTCCGTGATGGCCTGGCGGGCCTCCGGGCGCACCTCGTCCTCGAGCGCGAACGCGCCGACCGGTTCGGGGCGGCCGTCGGCGGGCAGCCGTACGAGGTGCAGGACCGCGGCGCCCCGCGCCGACCAGCGGGCGCTGGCGGCGTCGAGCTCGGCGGGCACGGTGGCGTCGAGTTCCCGCAGCAGGGCGGGGCCGCCGACGGCGTAGGGGGTGCCGTCGACGACGGCCCGCACGCCCCGACCGGTCAGGGACCGGAAGTCGCGGGCCGGGGGCGTCGGTCCGCGGTCGTGCGCGGCGGCGGTCAGGGCGCGCGCGAGGGGATGCTCGCTGTCGGCCTCGACGGCGCCGGCGATACGCAGGACGTCGTCCTCGGCGTGTCCGGCGGTGGCGGCGACGGCGGTGAGGGTGTGTGCGCCCCGGGTGAGGGTGCCGGTCTTGTCGAACAGCACCGCGTCCACGCCCCGCATGCGTTCGAGGGCGGTCCGGTCCTTGACCAGGATGCCGGCTCTGGCGGAGACGGCCGTCGACAGCGCGATCACCAGCGGGATGGCCAGCCCGAGGGCGTGCGGGCAGGCGATGACCAGGACGGTGACGGTCCGGACCACGGCCTGGTCGAGGTCGCCGAGCGCCCACCAGGTGCCGAAGGTGATCAGCGCCGCGGCGGTGGCGAGGTAGAACAGCCAGGCGGCGAAGCGGTCGGCGAGCACCTGCGCCCGGCCGGCGGAGCTCTGGGCCTCGGCGACGAGCCGGCCGATGCCCGCGAGGGCGGTGTCCTCGCCGACGGCGTCGACGCGTACCCGCAGGGTGGAGTCGGTGGCCACGGTGCCGGCGACCACCCGGTCCCCGGCGGCGCGGGGCACCGGCCGGGACTCCCCCGTGATCATCGACTCGTCCAGCACGGCGGCGCCGTCGACGATCCGCCCGTCGGCCGGCACCCGGCCACCGGAGCGCACCAGCACCACGTCGCCGACCCGCAGGTCGCCGACCGGGACCGGGTGGGCGCGACCGGAGTCGTCGAGGCGTTCGGCGTCGTCGGGCAGCAACGCGGCGAGCGCGGCCAGCGCGCCCTGGGCCTGACCGATGGCCTTCATCTCCTGCCAGTGGCCCAGCAACATGATGGTCACCAGCGCCGCCAGCTCCCACCAGAAGTCGAGGCTGAACCCACCGAGGCTGGTGGCCAGGGACGCGACGTAGGCGACGGTGATCGCCATCGAGATCAGCAGCATCATGCCGGGCGCCCGGTCGCGGACCTCGCGCACACCACCGACCAGGAACGGCCAGCCGCCGTAGCCGAACACCACCGTGCCGAGCACCGGCCCGACCCAGGTCACGCCGGGGAGGTCCAGCCGGTAGCCGAACCAGTCCATGACCATGTGGCTGGTGGCCACGATCGGCACGGTCAGCGCGAGGCTCAGCCAGAACCTGCGCCGGAACTGCTCCGGGTCGTGACCGGCGTGCTTGTCGTGCCCGCCGCCGTGGGCGGCGTGGCCGCCGTGCTGGTGCCGCCCGTGGTCGGCGTCGTGACGTGTCATCGGGTCCACCTCCGCACCGAACCTATACCCCTAGGGGGTATTACGGCAACCATCGACTCCGACCGGGGATGTTCGGCGGTCACGGATACCCCGCACCGGTACCGGCGTCGCCCGGCGCCCGGCCGCCGGAGCAGGACTACCCGGCACGAGGGACGAGACACGACGGACCAAGGGTCGAACTTTCCGTGCCCGGCGTCCCTGCACACGCGCCTCGGTCAGACGGGAAACCCCGGAGCTACGCGCCGACCCGGTCGGATCAGCGCCGGGCCGGGGGGCAGTTCGCGCTGGTGAGCCGCACCGTGTACGCGCGGTCGTCGGAGGTGATCCCGGACGGCACGCCGTCGAAGTGGGTCTCCACCTTCTCCCAGCCCCGACGCTGCTCGTAGTGCAGGTGCGGCGCGCCGGAGTTCCCGGTACTGCCGACCCGTCCGAGCTGGTCGCCCCGGGCCACCCGCTGGCCGGCCCGCACCGACGGCGGTTCGAGCAGGTGCAGGTACTGCGTCTCCCACCGTCCACCATGATCGATCTTGACCCAGTAACCGCCGCCCCGCCCCTTCGGCCCGTCCGGGTCCTGCGGGGTACGACCGCCCAGGGAGCCGTTGATCCCCGCCACGGTGACCGTGCCGGCGGCGGACGCCAGCACCGGGCGGCCCCACGCCTCACCCGTGGTCGGGAACAGGTCGACGTCGTAGTCGTCGTGCCCGGGATAGGTGGACAACCGCCACGTCTCGCCGCAGGCCACCGGAAGGTGGAAGGCCGGCCGTGGACCCGGCCGCAGCAGTGGCACCACGACCACCGCGGCGGCGACCAGCGCCGCGAGCACGCCGACGACCGACGCGACGCGGACCGCGCGGCGGCGCGGGCGGGAGTCGTACGGTCGCTCGGCGGTCATCACGGCGAGCATGTCACGCGCGGGCCCGGTCGTCGCCGCTCCCCCACCCGCCGTTGCGGCCGGCCGACCGATCTCGGGCCGGGCCGCCGTCCGACGCCGGCGTCACCGCGGCGGTGACGCCGGCGTCGTCCGCCCGGCTAGGGGGTGACCACCCGGCCGCCGAACGTCACGACCAGGCGGCCGTCGGCCGCGAAGGACCAGCCCAGGGCTCCGGTGTACGAGGAGCACCGGGATCCGTTGGTGCCGGACCAGAACTGGTTCGAGCTGTCGGAGTTGCCGACGATCCGGTCGTTCGAGCCGCCGTCGCAGGAGGTGTTGTTCCGGAACACCGAGGAGCCGCCGTCGAAGGTGAAGTTGCGCTCGGTGTTGTCGATGCTGGCGTTGTTCGACACCGTCATCGAGCCGAGGTTGCGGTTGTAGGTGAACCCGTGCTGGCCGTTGCGGTAGGCGATGTTGCCCCGGACGGTGTGGTTCACCCCGATGTCCTCGCCGCCGAGCTTGAAGCCGTTGCGGTCGCCGTTGCCGGCCTGGCCGCCGTTGCTCAGGGTGCCGTTGTCGTAGGCGAGGGAGGACTCGATGGTCACCGGGCCGATCGCCCCGGTGTCGTTCTTGGTGTAGAGGTCGTAGCCGTCGTCGATGTTGTGGTGGGACACGGTGTAGCGGAAGACGTTCCCCGGGCCGACGGTGAGCTTCGGGGCGAACCCGTCGGCGTCCTCACCGTCGGAGTCGACGTTGTCGTGCGACTCGGTGCTGACGACGAGGTTGTTCGAGGGCCACTGGTCGCGGGGGGCATTGGCCACCAGTCGGGACAGTTGCAGCCCCGAGTCCCGGTTGTGGCGGGTCACCACCCGCTCGATGATGTTGTTGTTTCCGGCGAGCAGGATGCCGTTGTCCCCGGCCCGTTCGACGACGAGGCCGCGGATGTGCCAGTACGACCCGCCGATCTGCAGGCCGCGGTTCGCCGGGTCCTCGCTCTGGGCCGAGAAGTTCAGGACCGGGGTCTCACCGGGGTAGGCGAAGATGTTCTTGCGCGCGCTCGACGTGCCGTTGTTGCCCTGGCCGATGGTGACGGTCTGCGCGTAGCGGTAGGTGCCCCCGCGCAGCCAGATCGTGCCGCCGGCGGTGATCCGGCCGATCGCGGAGGTGAGCGTCGTCGGGTTCGCCTGCGTGCCGGCCGCGCCGTCGGTGCCGGTCGGCGCCACGTACAGCACGCCGCCCGACGGTGGCGGCGTGCTCGGCGGCGGGGTGGTCGGCCCGCCGGTGGGCGGCGGGGTGCTCGGCGGCGGGGTGGTCGCCCCGGGGGCGTACGTCTCGAACTCGGCGACCCTCGGCGTCCCCGTCGCGCTGGTGATCTCGAAGTTGATCTTTCGGAGCGAGGTGGCGGCGAACGTGACGACCCCCGCTCCGGCGCCACTGGCCAGGACGGCCCCGGTGTCGTTGTTGACGATCCGCCACGAGCCGATCACCCCGACCGCGCCGGCCGCCTCCCGGACGGCGACCGAGGCCACCGTGGTGGCGGAGCCCCACTTGACCGAGATGCGCCCGGTCGTGCCGACCGGCGACCAGTAGGTGCCCAGGTCGCCGTCCACCACATTGCCGTAACTGGTGCCGGCAGCCTTGCTGGAGCCGTCGGCGCCGGCTCCGATACTGAGATTCGCAGCATTGGCGATGATCGATGTTGAATTCGCCGCGTCGAGCGCGCCCGACGCGTACGTCATCGGCAGCACCGCGGCGACCGCGGCGGTGGCCGCGGCGGCGGTGAAGCCGGCAAGAAATCTGTGTCGCACTACGCTTCTCACTACGTCTCCTCGGGAGTCGACACGGCCCGGACCTGCGCACAGTCCGGCGCCGCGCATGGCTTCGCGCGCGCACCCTCGGCCCTGGTCGAGAACCGAAACATCGATGAAACACAGGCTAAGAAAGCGCTTACCGTCAAGGCAACAGTTGAGATGTGCAGGTTTGTTGCACCGCAATCCACCCGTGGTTCGACTTCCGCCGCTCGGCGAGCTTTCCGGAGCAGCAGGCCGGCGTTAGCGCCGCCACCAGGCGGGTAGGCGACGACCCCGCAGAGTGGCAGCGAGGAGGCACGGGTGACGTCGATCGACGCCTTCTTCGACCGTCTGCGCCGCGACGGCGCGGACGACCGTCTCGTCCGGGTCAGCGGCAGCGTGCGGTTCGACATCAGGGGAGAGCGGGGCCTGCGCCACTGGCGGCTCGACATCGACCGCGGGCGGCTGCGGGTCACCGAGGACGACGGCCCCGCCTCGGCAGTGATCAGGATGTCCGAGCAGACGGCCGAGGCGCTGGTGGCAGGCGAGATGAACGGACTGGCGGCGATCAACCGGGGGGAGATCATGGTCGACGGGGATCTCGCGCTGGCGCTGCGGCTCGGGCGACTGCTACCCGCGCCGGCGGCGAACGGCCGGCACGGTGGAGGCGGCGCGTGAGGGACGTGCCCGGCACGGTGTCGTGCATCGACGGCAACACCTTCGTCGTGTCCGACAGCAGTGGGGACATCGAGGCGTCGTCGGCCGCGCCGGTGGGATTGTTCGCCGCCGACACGCGGTACCTGTCGCGCTGGGTGCTCACCGTCGACGGCGAGCGGATGACCGCCCTCTCCGTGGACGACAGCCAGTACTTCGAGGTGGCGTTCTTCCTCGTACCCGGCGGCCGGATGGACTACGTCGAGGCCGACGTGTCCGCGATCCGACGACGCCGCATCGGCGCCGACCTCGTGGAGGTCGTCACCGTCTTCAACTACGGCGAGTCTGATCTGGACCTGTCCGTACGTCTCGAGGTGGACGCCGACTTCGCCGACATCTTCGAGATCAAGTTCGACGTCGGCACGAAGGTGGGCGAGCGCTACGCCCACGCCGCGCCGGACGAGCTGCGGCTGGGCTACCGTCGGGGCACCTTCCAGCGGGAGATCGTCCTCACGGCCAGTGAACCGGCGACCTTCACACCGGAACACCTCCACTTCCCGATCCGGCTGGCCGCCGGATCCAGTTGGACCGTCGAGATACGGGCCGAGATGAGGGCGCTGCGGCCCGACGGCGTCGACCTGCGGTCCGGGCCCCGGGCCCTCCGGCCCGACGCGTCCACCCTGCCGGACAGCGCACGGGCCTGGGTGTCGGCGGCGCCGACGCTGGACACCGACAGCCCGGTGCTGCGACAGGTCTACGAGCGCAGCCTGGTGGACCTGGCCGCGTTGCGGTTCGCGCCGCTCTCGCTCGGCGGCGCCACCGTGCCCGCCGCCGGGCTGCCCTGGTTCATGACCCTCTTCGGCCGGGACAGTCTGCTGACCTGCCTCCAGACGCTACCGTTCACGCCGTCCCTGGCACCGACGACCCTGCGGATCCTCGCCTCGCTGCAAGGGGCGCGCACCGACGACGTGCTGGAGGAGGATCCCGGTCGGATCCTGCACGAACTGCGGTACGGCGAGTCCGCGGCCTTCGAGGAACAACCGCACTCGCCGTACTACGGGACCGTGGACGCCACCCCGCTCTTCCTGGTCCTGCTCGACGAGTACGAGCGGTGGAGCGGTGACGCGGCCCTGGTGTGCGAGCTGGAACAGGAGGCGCGCGCCGCCCTCGACTGGCTCGACCACCACGCCGACCTGACCGGCACCGGCTACGTCTCGTACGAACGCCGCAACCGGTCCACCGGCCTGGACAACCAGTGCTGGAAGGACTCCTGGGACAGCATCTCCTACGCCGACGGCCGGCTGCCGGGCTTCCCCAGAGCGACCTGTGAGACCCAGGGCTACGCCTACGACGCCAAGATCCGCACAGCCCGGCTGGCGCGCACCTTCTGGGGCGACCCGGCCCTGGCCGAGCGCCTGGAGGGCGAGGCGGCGGAGTTGTACGACCGGTTCAACCGGGACTTCTGGTTGGCCGATCGCGGCTACTACGCGCTCGCGCTCGACGGCGACGGCACTCCGGTGGACAGCCTGTCCTCCAACATCGGGCACCTCCTGTGGAGCGGCATCGTCCCACCGGAGCGCGCCGGACGCGTCGCCGAACACCTGATGAGTCCGGCGCTGTTCTCCGGCTGGGGCGTCCGTACGCTGGCCGAGGGGCAGCGCCGCTACAACCCGCTCGGCTACCACACCGGCACCGTCTGGCCCTTCGACAACTCCTTCATCGCCTGGGGCCTGCGCCGCTACGGCCTGACCGACGAGGCGGGGCGCATCGCCGAGGGCATCATCCAGGCGGCGGGCTACTTCGAGGGCCGGCTGCCCGAGGCGTTCGGCGGTTTCGACCGCCGGACCACCCGGTACCCGGTCCGCTACCCGACCGCCGGCAGTCCGCAGGCCTGGTCCAGCGGCGCGTCGCTGCTCCTCATCCGGACGATGCTCGGTCTGGAGCCGCACGAGGATCACCTCGCCACCACTCCGGCGCTCCCGCCCGCCTTCGAACGGATCACCCTGCTCGACATTCCCGGCCGCTGGGGCCGGCTCGACGCGTTCGCGCGCCACCGGCCGGATCGTGCCGAGTCGTGACCGGGCAGCGCCGGCCCGGAACCTTCAGACGTCGCGTCGCGTTCTAGCCCAGACTCAGGTTGTGCTGCTCGAGCGCGTGCTGGATGGTCCGTAGCGCCTTCGGGCCCATGCCGTGCAGCGTGGCCAACTCCGCGCGCGGCACCCCGGCGAGCTCACGCAGGGCCGTGTAGCCGGCGTCGTGCAACGCGCGCGTCGCCGGCGCACCGATCTTCGGCAGCGTGTCCAGGGGAGAACTCACGCTCTCCATCATGGCCGACGAGGAGGTCACGTACGCGTTCCTGATTCAGTCGTCCGGCGAACCCGGGCTGACCAGGCCCGTCTCGTAGGCGACCACGACGGCCTGGACCCGGTCGCGCAGACCGAGCTTGGCGAGGATCCGGGCGACGTGGGTCTTCACGGTCGCCTCGGACAGGTGCAGCGCGCCCGCGAGTTCGGCGTTGCTCAGACCACCGGCGAGCAGGCGCAGGACCTCCGTCTCGCGGGGGGTCAGCGTGGCCAGATCACGGTGCACGGTCACCGTGTGCGGATCCGGGCGGGCGAAGCGGCGCACCAGGCGGCGGGTGATGGCGGGCGCGAGCAGCGCGTCACCGTCCTGCACCATCCGTACGGCCGCGACCAGGTGCTCCGGCGTCACGTCCTTGAGCAGGAATCCGCTGGCGCCGGCCGCGAGCGCGGCGTAGACGTACTGGTCCAGGTCGAAGGTGGTGAGGATGATGATCCTCGGCGCCGCGGCGGCCCCGGTGAGGATGCGGCGGGTGGCCTCCAGACCGTCGACCTCCGGCATGCGCACGTCCATCAGCACGACGTCGGGCCGGGTCCGCCGGACCGCGTCCACCGCCTCCGCGCCGGTTGCCGCCTCGGCCACCACGTCCACCCCGCCGGCGGCGAGGATCATCCGGAACCCGGTGCGCACCAGCGCCTGGTCGTCGGCGACCACCACCCGCACCGTCATGTCGCCTCCCACGGGATCAGGGCCTCGACGTGGTAACCGGCGCCCGGCCGGGCCCCGGAGCGCAGCGTCCCGCCGTAGACGGCGAGCCGCTCCCGCAGCCCGATCAGGCCACGCCCACCCGTCGGGCCGGTCACGGCCGGGATGTCGGGCTCGGTGTTGCCGACCTCGATCCGCAGGGTCTGCGGCGCGTACTCGACGACGACCGTGCCGGCGGCGCCGGGCGCGTGCCGGACCATGTTGGTCAACGCCTCCTGCACCACCCGGTAGGCCGTCAACCCGACGCCGGAGGTGACCGGTCGTCGCTGGCCGGAAATGGTCAGGCGCACCGGCACACCGGCGTCACGCACGCGTTCGATCAGTTCGGGCAGCCCTTCGATCCCGGGCTGGGGGTCCTCCGGATCGCCCGGTTCGGGCTGGGCCAGCAGGCCCATCACGTGCCGCAGCTCGGTCAGCGCGGACCGGCCGGTCGACTCGACGGCGAGCAGCGCCTCCCGCGCCTGATCCGGTGCGGCGGCGAGCACCGTCCGGGCTGCGCCGGCCTGGATGACCATCACGCTCACATGATGGGTCACGACGTCGTGCAGTTCGCGGGCGATGCGGGCCCGCTCACCGGCCACCGCGTCGCGCAACGCCTCCTCGTGGGCGCGGGCCTCGGCGGTGAGCCGCTGCTGGTCCTCACCCGCGCGGCGTCGCCACACGTGGTGACCACCGGCGGCGGCCACCAGCGGGGCCAGCAGGACGAACGGCAGACGGTCCGCCGGCACCGGGACGAGCATCAGCTCCCGCAGGCCCATGGCGAGCAGCGCGGCCACCGGGACCGACGCCAACGCCGGCAGCCGGTACGGGCTGTGCGCCGCCGCGCTGTAGACGGCGACAAGGCAGGTCAGCACCACACACGGGAACAGGTTCGGCTGCCGGGTCCCGTCCGTCGCCAGCACCAGTGACGCGGCGGCCATCGTCGCCCAGAGCACCGCGAGCGGATACCGGCGACGCAGCACCAGCGGCGCACACATGACGAAGACCAGCAGCAGCGCCCCGAGACTCGATCCGGGCTCCGCCGGCCGCACCTCCGGCAGCGTCCCCAGCGGCGGCAACGGCGGCGGCAGCGGCGGCGGAACGCCGGCGTCGTCCGTGGCGGCCTGGAAGCACACGAGCCCGAGCACCGCCGCCAGCGCGGCGTCGAGCAGCAGCGCCCGCCAACCCGGCCTCGGCAGCGGTCCCGTCGCCACGATGCCCCTCACACGCGACATTCTCGCCGCCGCGTGCCGTTTCCGGCATCAGCCACGGTGTGCAGGGCGACTACATCGCAGGGATGACCCGGGGCGAAGATCCCACCCCGACGGTACGGCCGATGCGTCGCCGGACCGATGCCCGAGCCTCGGACCCGCCCCTAACGTCACGACGTCCGTACGACCGGCCTGACCCGAGGGGCGACACATGAGCGAACCGGTGATCCAGCTGCGCGGGGTGACCCGCCGCTACGGCGAGGGCCCGCCGGCGCTGCGGGACGTGTCGCTGACCGTCCACCCCGGCGAGTCCGTCGCCGTGCTCGGACCGTCCGGCAGCGGGAAGTCGACGCTGCTCAACCTGCTCGCCGGGCTGGACCGGCCGGACGCGGGCACGGTGGCCGTCGCCGGCACGCGACTGGAGAGCCTCGGCGAGGCCGCCACGGCCCGTTTCCGGCGCGCACACGTGGGCCTGGTCTTCCAGTTCTTCAACCTGCTCGACGACCTGACCGTCCTGGACAACGTGCTGCTGCCCGCCCAGCTGGCCGGCGCCCCGGCCCGCGCGTCCCGCGACCACGCGGCCCGCCTGCTGGACTCGCTCGGCATCACCCGGCACGCGCACACGTATCCGGGACGGCTCTCCGGCGGCGAGCGCCAGCGCGTCGCCGTCGCCCGCGCCCTGATCAACCGTCCCGCGCTCCTGCTGGCCGACGAGCCGACCGGCGCGTTGGACACCGCCTCCGGCGAGGACGTGCGGCGCCTGCTCGACGAGCTGCACCACAGCGGCCAGACGATCGTGCTCGTCACCCATGACCTGCGGCTGGCGCAGGCGTGCGCCAGCCGCACCGTCCGGCTGCGCGACGGCCGGGTCGAGGGGGACGCGTGACCGGCCTCGGTCGGGTCGTCCGGTCCGGCCTCCGGCGTCGCCGGGTGCAGACCGCCGTCATCGGGCTCGTCACGGCGGCCGCGGTCACCGCGACGGTGCTCGGCGCCGGGCTGCTGGTCGCGTCGACGGCGCCCTTCGACGACGCGTTCGCGACCCAGCGGGGAGCCCACCTGACCGTGCGGACGAATCCCGGCGCGGTGACGAAGACGCAGCTCGCCGCCTCGGCCTCGGCGCCCGGCGTGGTCGCCGCCGCCGGACCGTACCGGGTGCTGGTGGTCACCTTCACCGATCGCGGCGGGATAGGGCTGCCCCCGCTGACCGTCGTCGCCCGCGCCGACCCGGCCGGCCCGGTCGACCGCGTCGAGCTGGCCGACGGGCGGTGGCCGGCCCGCCCGGACGAGATCGTACTGGCCGGCGGCGCCGTCCGCCTTCCGCCCGGCTCCCGCCTGGCCACGCCCGACGGCGCCGACTTCACCGTGGTCGGTACGGCGCGGTCGGTCAGCGACACCGCCGGCGCCTGGGTCCTGCCGTCCGCCGTCGGCGTGCTCGACGGGCCGGGGACGGCCGGCGGCTACCAGATGCTCTACCGGTTCACCGACGCGCGCACCGCGGCGGAGGTCGGGACCGGCCGCGACGCCGTAGTCGCGACGTTGCCGTCCGACGCGGTCGCCGGCGCCCGGTCCTGGTTGGACGTGCGACAGCAGGCCGTCGAGGACGCGGCCGTCTTCGTGCCGTTCCTCGTCGCGTTCGCGCTGCTCGGCATCGTGATGGCCACGCTGGTGGTCGGCACGGTGGTCGCCGGGACGGTGGGCGCGGCCACCCGCCGCATCGGCATCCTCAAGGCGCTCGGCTGCACGCCCGCCGGCGTCGTCCGCGCCTATGTCGCCCAGGCGCTGGTGCCGGCCACCGTCGGCGCCGTCGCCGGAACCGTCACCGGCAACCTGATCGCGCTGCCGGTGCTGGCCGAGACCGAGCAGCTCTACGGCTCGGCCGACGCCACGATCGCCTGGTGGGTGACCGCCCTGGCCGCCGCCGGGGTGCTGACCGTGGTGGCGGTGACCGCGTGGGCGGGTGCGTTGCGGGCCGGCCGGCTGCGCACCGTCGACGCCATCGCGGTCGGACGGGCGTCCGGCCCCGCACGGGGCCGGTGGGCCTCACGTGTGGCGGCGCGGCTGCCGGTGGCCAGGCCGGTGGGGCTCGGCCTGGCCCGCCCGTTCACCCGACCGGTGGCCACGGTCGCGATCCTGCTGGCCGTCGCGACGGGCACGGCGGCGGTGACGTTCGCGACCGGGCTCGGCGCGTCGCTGCTGCGCATCCAGACCGCCCTCGACCAGAACGTCGCGGACGTCACGGTGGGCGGCGACCGCGCCGCCGGACCCGGCGCCCCGCTCACCGCCGATCCCGCCGCGGTGCTGGCGGCGATCGACGCCCAGCGGGGCACCCGGGCGAGGTACGGCCTCGTCCAGACACCGGGCACGGTGGTGGGCGTCTCCGAGCCGGTCTCCGTCACCGCGATCACCGGGGACGCGACGTGGGACGGCTTCGAGATGGTGTCGGGACGCTGGTTCACCGCGCCCGGCGAGGCCGTCGCCGGCGGTCCCCTGCTGAGGGCGACCGGAGCCCGGATCGGCGACACCGTCACGGTCCACGTCGACGGCGCCCCGGCGCGCCTGCGCATCGTCGGCGAGGTCTTCGAGTCCACCATGGCCGTGATCGCCGACACCGCCGCGATCGCCGGCCGGAAGCCGGCCGAGTACCGGATCGCCCTCACCCCGGGCGCCGACGCCGGCGACTACGCGCAGCGGCTGACCGGCGCACTCGCCGCCCAGGCCCTGACCGCCCAGCCGACCGGCCCGGAGACCGACCCGCTCCTGGTGGTCGTGGAGGGGCTGACCGCGACGCTGACCCTGCTGCTCCTCGCGGTGGCCGCGCTCGGTGTGCTCAACATGCTCGTCCTCGACCTGCGCGACCGGGTCCACGACCTCGGCGTCCACAAGGCACTCGGCATGACGCCGGGCCAGACGATCGCGATGGTGGTCGCGTCCGTCGCCGGGGTGGGGCTGCTCGGCGGGCTGCTCGGCGTACCCGCCGGCATGGCGATGCAACGGCTCGTCGTCCCCGCCATGGCCGCCAGCGGCGGACTGCGCCTGCCGGAGACGCTGCTCGACGTGTACGGGCCGGTCCTCCTGACGGCGTTGGCGTTGGGCGGGCCGGTGACGGCCCTGCTCGGAGCGCTGCTGCCGGCCGGATGGGCGGCCCGGACCCGGACGGCGACGGCGCTGCGCAGCGAGTAGCGGGACCGCCCAGGATCGGGTGGCGCCGCGACGCGGATCAGCCGAGGCCGGGCCAGGCGGCGAGGTAGCCGCCGCCGGCGCCGAGGGACGGACCGGGCCCGCGCCAGAAGCCGGCCCGGTCCACCTGCGCCGCCGCCGCCGCGACGCCGCCGGCCACGGCCACCCCGCGCACGACGCCGGCACCGCCGTCGGTGAACACCACCCAGGTCAGCCGCCGCCGCAGGTCGGCGGAGAGCACCAGCACCCAGGCGTCACCACCGGCGTACGGGGCCAGCCGCCGGCCGCCGAGCGTCACCTGGGCGCGGCCGGCGATCTGGTACGCGGAAACCCCGCCGGCGTAGATCCGACCGGACTCGTCGGCGGTGACCGCGAGCGGCGTGATGGTGTTGCCCCGGTCGCCCTTGCTGTCGATGCGGCTGATCACCGCCTGACCGGCGAGCTGGCGTCCCGAGGCGGGATCGAAGCGCGCGAGGTAGGTGTAGTGCGCGTTCCCGGTGTTGCTGGCCCGGCTGAAGTCGTCGGTGACCACGTTCGGCGCGGGCCGCCCCAGGTCGGCGGCCGAACGCGCGAAGACCGTGTTCCCGCCGTCGGTCTCGCCGGCCACGTACAACCGCCCGTCCCGGCCCATCGCCACGCGGTCGGCGCGGCTGTCCGCGCACAGGTCACCCAGCCGGTCCACGGGATGGTCGTACGCACGCCAACGCAGCGCGCCCCGCCGGTCGTAGGCGTGCACGTACGCGATCTGCACCGGCACGCACCGCGCGCCGCCGGTCTGCCGGAAACCGCTGACGAAGACCAGGCCGCTGCGGTCGTCCACGGCGACGTCGCTGACCGTGCGGCCGCCCAGCGCCATCCGGGCCAGCGTCGCGCCGCCCAGGTCGTACACCGTGACCGTGGAACCACTCAGGGCCGCGACCGTGCCGGCGGATCCGACCGCGACCCGGCTGGTCGGCCCGCCGCGCTGCCAGCGCGCCCGCCCGGCGGCCGCGTCCAGCAGCACGGCGCCGCGGTCGGTCGCCACGGCGATCTCCCCGCCGCCGCGGCGTACCTCCAGGTCCTCGACCGCGCCGGCCAGCCGGACGGTACGCAGCAGCCGGCGACCGGTGCCGTCGAGCAGCAGCAGCGCGCCGGCGCCACCCCGACCGATCGTCGTCGTCGGTCCGCCCGGCAGGCCGGTGAACCGCCCACCGACCACGATCTGGCATGCCGGGGTCACGTCCACCGCGCTCGCCGTGCCGCCGGCGCGCCCCAGGTAGGACCCGGCGGTCGGGCTGAGCCGGTTCGACGACCGGGGCGCCGACCCGGGCCGCGGGCAGTCGACGGGCGCGGGTCCCAGCCCGGCCCGGCCGGCGGACGGGGTCGAGGGTGGGGCGACGCGGTCCGCGCTGACCGTCGTGGGCGCAGCCGCGCCGGGGCGGTCCGGCGGGCCCGCGCCGCACCCGGACGACAGCAGCACCAGGACGACGCCGACCGCCATCCGTCGACGGGACTGGGGGATCGCGCGCACGCCACTTCCTCCATCGGCCGCGGCACCACGTCGGACGCTCCGGCGGCGAGGCGCAGAGTAGCAATCCTCCCAACGGCGGGTCCGGGCCGGCATTCGGCGAGCCTCGTCGCGGTCCGTTCCGCCTCGGGCGAGGGCACCGGCGACGTCGCGAGCGCCTACGGCTTGCGGGCGAGCAGTCCGACGAAGGTGTGGTAGGTGTCGGTCTGCTTCGGCGCGGGCGTGCCCGGATCCGGACGCCACTCGGCCAACGGCACCAGCCCCGGCTCCAGCAGGGTCAACCCGTCGGCGAAGGAGAGGATCTCCTCGTCGGTCCGCCACCGGCCGGTGCCCAGCGACTCGTTGAAGACCCGCTCGACCTCGCGGGCCTTCCGGGAGCCCTCCGGGTCCCGCTCACCCGGATCACGGAAGTGCGAGATCGCCACGTAACTGCCCGACGGCAGCGCGTCGATCAACTCCGCCGACACGGCTCGCGGCTGCTCGTCGTCGCCGAGATGGTGCAGGATCGCGAAGAGCAACAACCCGATCGGCCGGTCGAAGTCGAGGAACCGGCGGACGTCGGGATCGCCGAGGATCTCCTGCGGGCGTCGGATGTCGGCCTGGATCACCGTCGTCGTGCCCTCCGCGGCGAGCAGCGCGCGCCCGTGCGCCAGGACGATCGGGTCGTTGTCCACGTAGACCACGCGGGCGCTCGGGTCGTGCGCGGTGGCGACCTCGTGCACGTTGCCCTGGGTGGGCAGCCCGGACCCGACGTCCAGGAACTGGTCGATGCCGGCCTCGCTGACGAGGAAGCGCACCACGCGGCGCAGGAAGGCCCGGTTGGCCTGACCGGCGGCCGGCCCGTCCGGCGTGATCCGCAGGGCGTGCTCGGCGACCTGCCGGTCGACCTCGAAGTTGTCCTTGCCGCCCAGGAAGTAGTCGTACACCCGGGCCACGCTGGGAACGGTGCGGTCGATTCCGGGGGGTGCGGCCTTGTCGCCGGTCAATGGCCTCTCCATCCGATTCTGGTCAGCGCGCGGGGTGCTGAGGGCGGCTCCGGACTTCGTCCCGGAGTCTAGCGACCGGACGATGTGGATTGTCGCCCCGTTGGTACCGCTCCCAGCGGATCGGCCGCCGCCAGCGGTAGCGGTCGCGCAGCAGGGCGATCTCGGCGCCGTAATGGATCAGCTCCCGGTTGACGTGCGGGACGATGCCCTCCATGGGAAACCGCGCGCCGAGTTCGGTGCGGCCGACGTGTCACGTGGGCGGACGCTCCAGCAGCCGCGCACCGGCTCCCAGAAGTACTCCGCATCGGCAAGACCGTGCAGCCGCGGCCGCAGGTACTTCTGCCAGTGCCGGTCCAACTGGTCCGCGAGCCGCTCGCTTCTCCCCATTTCCGCACACTGCATCGAGGAGCCCGGGCATGATCACGACCGCGGTCGCCTGACCTCCTGATCCCCCGCGCGCGGCACCGCTGCCGCGCCGTCGCCGGTGGGGCCCTGTTCGCCGGTCCGCTCGCCGTCCGCCTCGCTCGGCCCGGCCGCCGCCCGCTGGCCGGGAACGGCGCCCGTACGCGGGGCACGGCGGATCCGGCGCAGCACGCCGTGCCAGTTCGGGGTCTCGGCGCTGTCGTCGAACGCCCGGGCCACCACCACGTCGGTCGAGGAGTGGGCCAGGATGGAGATGACGATGGTCAACGCGACGAGGTGGAACACCTCGTCCGCGGCGCCGATGCCGGCCTCCAGCACGAGCAGCCCGTAGACCACCGAGGCGAAACCCTTCGGCCCGAACCACATCGCCGCGGCCTGCTCGCGCAGGCTCAGCCCGGAACGCAGGAACGACACCCACAGCGCGACCGGCCGGGCCACCACGATGGCCAGCAGCGCGAACACCCAGCCGGTCCAGGGAATCTCGCCGAGGAACCCGGGCGAGATCAGCGCCCCGAACACCAGCAGCGCGGCCAGCTTCAGCAGCTCCGCGACGTTCTCTCCGAAATGCTCGAACGCGGCCCGCTCCCGGGCCCCGAAGGTCGCCACCGTGATGCCGGCGGCGAACGCGGCCAGGAACAGGTTGCCGTGGGTGGCCTTGCCCAGCGCCAGCACCAGCAACCCGATCGCCACCCCGTTCAACGGCGCGTACGCCGCCGACGCGGCGAAGAACCGGGTCCGCTCCAACGCGATCGCGAGCAGCGGCACCAGCACCCCGATCGCCAGGCCGACGGCCAGCTCGGTCGCCAGCTCCCCGAGGTGCAGGTCGTCCGAGCCGGCCGCGACGGCCAGCAGCACCACCACGAACGGCAGCGCCAGCCCGTCGTTCACGCCCGACTCCACGTTGAGCAGGTGCCGCAACCGCGCCGGCACCTTGTCGTTGCCGACCAGCGCGGCGGCGAACACCGGATCGGTCGGCGCCAGGATCGCGCCGATCAGCAGCGCCTCGGGCCAGTCCAGGCCGGCCACGTAGTGCGCCAACACGGCGGTGACCAGCAGGGTCAGCGGAAGACCCCACCCCAGCGCCCGGCCCGGCAGCCGCCACGCGCTGCGCAGGTCCGCCCAGCCCACGCGCATCCCGTCGGTGAACAGCACCGCGAACAGCGCCAGCTCCGCCAGCTGCGCCACGATCGGCGAGTCCGCCCGCAGGTGCAGCACCCCGGTGGTGCCCTCGCCGAGGGCGAAGCCGGCGACCAGGAACAGCGCCGCGGTCGACAGGATCGTCCGCTTGGCCAACGCCGACACCAGCACGGCGGCGAGCAGGACGACAGCGAAGGAGAGCAGCAGCACGGGAACCTCCGGAGGGCACGGCGAAGCAGGGTGCCGACCAGACTTCCCGGCGCTCCACGGATCCGGCCGATCATATCCGTCCCGTGTCCGAGGCGCCCTGTAGGTGCACGGGGGCGGCTTCCGCACCCGCCGGATCGTGAGTACGGTTACCGCTGGTGTGCCGGGAAGCCTGGTCGGCGTTCGTGATCGTCGTCGACCGGAAGGCCCCTGATGACCGCACCTGCCATCCGCACGGACCAGCTCACCAAACGCTACGGACGGCTCCTCGCCCTGAACGGGCTGGACCTGACCGTCGACGCCGGCGAGGTGTTCGGGTTCCTCGGCCCCAACGGCGCCGGCAAGTCCACCACCATCCGGCTGCTGCTCGGCCTGGCCCGACCCACCGCCGGCCGGGCCCGGATCTTCGACGTCGACGCCGGCGACGTGGCCGCCGCGCACCGACTGCTGGCGTACGTGCCCGCCGACGTCTCGCTGTGGCCGCAGCTCACCGGCGCGGAACTGCTGGACCTGCTCGCCGCCACCGGCCCGGGCGTCGACGTCGCGTACCGCGCCGATCTGGTCGCCCGCTTCGACGTCGACCTGTCCCGGCCGGCCCGGACCTACTCCACCGGCAACCGGCAGAAGGTGGCGCTGGTGGCCGCGTTCGCGACCCGCGCTCCCCTGCTGGTGCTCGACGAACCCACCAGCGGCCTGGACCCTCTGATGGAACTGCAGTTCCGCCGCGCCGTCGCCGAGGCGCGCGACAACGGACAGACCGTGTTCCTCTGCTCCCACCAGCTCGCCGAGGTGGAGGCGGTCTGCGACCGGGTGGGGATCCTGCGGGCCGGCCGGCTCGTCGACGTCGCGACCGTGCCCGAGCTGCGGCGGCTGCACCGCAGCGAGGTCACCGCCCGGTTCACCGGCCCTGCGCCCGACCTGGCGGGCGTGCCCGGCGTCGACCTGCTCGACCAGTCGGACGGGACGCTGCGCTTCACCCTGGCCGGCCCGCCCGGCGCGGCGCTGCGCGTGCTCGCCGCCGCCGAGGTCACCGCCCTCGCCGTACGCGAACCCAGCCTGGAGGAGATCTTCCTGGACTACTACGGGCAGGCCGCCCGGTGAGCGCCGCCGCACCCACCGCGCCGGGCCGCGCGGTCACCCGCCTCGCGGCCCGTCAGGTACGCCGCCCGGCGTTGGTCGTCGCCACGGTGACCGTCGGCATGTCCGCCCTCGTCGTCGCCACCTACGCCCGCACAGTGGGCGATGCCGCGGCGGCGCAGGCGCTGGCCGCGCTCGCCGGAAACCCGGCCGTCCGCACCCTGTTCGGTGAACCCGTCGCCCTGGACACCGCCGGCGGGTTCGCCGTCTGGCGCACCGGCACCGTCCTCGCCGTCCTGCTCACCACCTGGGGTGCGCTGGCGACGACCCGGCTGACCCGGGGCGAGGAGGAGGCCGGCCGCTGGGACCTGCTGCTGGCCGGCCGGCTGACCCCGGCGGCCCTGTTGGGCCGGCACCTCGCCGTGCTCACCCAGGCGATGGCGTCGACCGGGCTCCTGCTCGCCGGCGCGCTCACGGCCCTCGGGACGCCGACGGACGGGGCGCTGCTGCACGCCACCGGACTCGCCCTGGCCGGGCTGACCGCGGTCGCGGCGGCGGCCTGCGCCGCGCAGATCTTTCCCACCCGCGCCGGCGCCACCGGCGCCACGCTGGCCTTCCTCGGCGTCGGGCTGCTGGCTCGCATGGTCGGCGACGGCGTGTCCGCACTGGCCTGGCTGCGGTGGCTGCCCCCGTACGGGCCGCTCGCCCTGAGCCGCCCCTACCATGACGACCGCTGGACTCCCCTGCTGACGCAGGCCGTCAGCGCGGTGGCGCTGGCCTGCATCGCGCTGGTCCTGGCCGGCAGACGCGACGTCCGGTCCGGGCTGCTGCGCCCGCCGGCGGGCCGCGCGCCCCGACGGTGGCTGCTCGGCTCCGTCGGCGCCTTCGCGGTCCGGCGCGCGGTACGCCCCCTCGCGGGTTGGTCGACGGGCATCGGCGCCTACTTCCTGCTGATCGGCCTGCTCGCCGAGTCGCTGACCGGCTTCCTCACCGACAATCCTCGGTTCGCCGACCTCGCCGCCCGGGCCGGCTTCGCCGGTCTCGGCACCGTCGAGGGATACACCGCCACCCTCTTCGCCCTGCTCGCCGTTCCGGTCGGCGCCTTCGCCACCGCCCGCCTGACCGCGTTCGCCGCCGCCGAGAACACGGGACGGTTGACCCTGCTGCACGCCGGACCGGTCAGCCGCGCCCGCCTGCTGACCGCCGAGGTTGTCGCCACCGTCGCCGGCACCGCCGTCCTCGTGGCCGTGGCCGCCGTCGCCACCTGGGCCGGTACGACGACTGTCGGCGCCGGACTACCGCTCACCGCCGCGCTGGCCGGAACCGTCAACGCCCTGCCGGTGGCGCTGCTGAGCGCCGCGGCCGCCACCCTCGCGGTCGGACTGGCGCCGCGGGCGGTGGCGACGATCGGCATGCTGCCCACCGCGGGTGGGTTCCTGCTCACGGCGACGGTCGACAGCGTCCACGCCCCGGCCTGGGTCGGCTCGCTGTCCCCGTACGCGCACCTCGCCGCCGTGCCGGCCACGGCACCGAACTGGACGGCAGCCGGCGTCATGGTCACCGGTGCCGTCGCCGTGATGTCAGCGGGAAGCTGGGCCTATGCCCGGCGGGACCTGCGGCTCTGACGGCCGGCACGACCTCAGCGACGCCGGCCGTCCCGCCACCGGTCGATCAGGACCGGCAGTTCCCGCCAGAGGTAGTCGTAGAAGTCGCGCATCTCGGCGAGGCGGGCGCCGGCGACGCTGTCCGCGCCGGTCGCGGTGATGCCTTCCTCGGCGGCTTCCCGCATGGTTCCGATCATCGCGTTCTGACCGGACATGAGCGTCGCCCACGCGCCCTCGCGGAGCCGGAAGTGCTCCCGGCGGCTGCCGGGGGCGGGCACCCGCTCGATCAGCCCGACGGTCGACAGCGACTTGAGCGCGGTGGACACGCTGCCGGAGCTGATGGTGAGGGTGTCGGCGATCTCGCCGGCGGTCATCGTCTCCCGCTCGGTGAACAACAACGCCGCGAGCACGCGGGCGGTCATCCGTTGCAGGCCACCCTCGGTGAGGGCCAGCGCCAGCCGCTCCGCCGGATCGCTGAGTGCCATCCGCGTCCTCCCTACTCGATCTGGCGGATCTTAACATCTCTTACTCTTCAGAATTCTTTGAAACTTCGATACTCTGCAAGACATGGGCGATGTGATCCAGCTGGAGAAGTTGACCAAGACGTACGGACGCCGCAGGGGCCTGGTGGACCTGGACCTCTCGGTGGCCGAGGGTGAGGTGTTCGGCTATCTGGGCCCGAACGGCGCCGGCAAGTCGACCACCATCCGCGTGCTGCTGGACCTGATCCGACCGACCAGCGGACGCGCGCTGCTGTTCGGAGACGACCCGCGCCGGCACGCCGTGGCGCTGCACCGGCGCGTCGGCTACCTGGCCGGCGACGTCGTCGTCAACCCGCGGCAACGGGTAGCCGAGTGCCTGACCTTCCTGGCCGGCCTCCGCGGTGACACACCGAGGGCCCGCATCGACGAGCTGGCCGGGCGGCTGGAGCTGGACCTGACGGCGCGCATCGGCGCCCTGTCGAAGGGAAACCGGCAGAAGGTCGGCCTGGTGCAGGCGTTCATGCACCGCCCGGCCCTGCTGATCCTGGACGAGCCGACGTCGGGGCTGGACCCCCTGGCGCAACAGACCTTCCTCGACCTGGTCCGCGAAGCCAGAGCCGCCGGGCAGACGGTGTTCATGTCGTCGCACATCATGAGCGAGGTCGAGGCGGTCGCCGACCGGGTCGGCATCATCCGGGAGGGCCGCCTCGTCGCGCTCGACACGGTGGCTCGACTCCGCGACCGCAGCGTGCACGAGTTCCACGTCACCTTCAGCGGCCCGATCGACAGATCCGCGCTCGCCGCCCTCCCGCAGGTGTCCGACCTGACCGTCGACGGACCGACCGCGAGATTCCAGCTCGCCGGCACCCCCGACGAACTCATCCGCGTCCTCGCGCGGCACCGGGTCGCCGCGCTGCGCGCCACCGAACCCGACCTGGAACAACTGTTCCTCACCTACTACCAGGCCGACGCCGCGAGCAAGGAGACCACCCATGCCTGACGTCCTGACCAAGACCCTGTGGGACGGCCGGCGCGGCCTTGCCGGTTTCGCCGCCGGCACCGCCCTGATCGGCGCCGCGTACGCCGGTTTCTACCCCCAGGTCGCCGACGGCGCGATGGGACAGACCGTCCAGGGCTTCTCCCCCGCGCTACGCGAGGCACTACGGATGGACGACCTCGCCTCCGCCGCCGGGTACCTCGGCTCCAGCGTCTTCGGCATCATCGTGCCCCTGGTCGCCGTCATCTTCGGCATCACCACCGGCACCCGCGCCATCGCCGGCGACGAGGAGGCCGGCTACCTCGACCTGCTCCTCGCCCACCCGGTCGGCCGAACCCGACTGCTGCTGCACCGCTTCGCCGCGCTCACCGTCGGCGCCACCCTCATCGCCGGAGTGGTCCTGCTGGCCATGCTCGCCGTCCGGCCCGGCGCCCGGCTCGACAGCATCAGCGCCGGCCAGTTCACCGCCCAGTGCCTCGCGCTGGCACTGCTGATCGTCGTCTTCGGAACGATCGCGATGACCATCGGCGCGGCCACCGGCAGCCGGCCCGCCGCACTCGCGGGCACCGCAGGCGTCGCCGTCCTCACCTACGCCGCCGGCACCGCAGCCACCCAGCTCGACGCCGACGCCCTCCGTTACGCCTCCCCCTTCCACTACTACATCGGCGGAGAGCCGCTCCGGAACGGATTCCAATGGACCGACCTCGGGGTCCTGACCGCCGTCGTGGCGGTGCTACTGAGCATCGCGGTGAGCACATTCAACCGGCGCGACCTGACCAGCTGAGACGGTCGAAGGACAAGTTCGTCGCTGTCGTGGAACCCGTCCGATGATGGACGCGCCTCGGGCGGCCGGCGCTAGCGGCAGCCTTAATGGGATGCGGCACCGCGGGGACGGCCGGCTCCGGCCGAAGCTGATGCCATCTCGCTGCGGCGATGTGCGTCGTACTTTCGCCTCCCGTCGCCGACCGGGACAGCCAGCCTGCCGGATCCGGTCGGCGTGACGTCTGCCGGTCCGGGGCTCCGGGCCGCGCTGATCCTCGCGCTCCGGAGCCCCACCGGGTCACGCCGTCGTCATGTGACGAACGCGTTCGCCCTTCGCGAACTCCTCGACCATCTTGGCGCAGAAGGCCGGAAGGTCGCTGGGGTTGCGGCTGGTGATCAGGCCGTTGTCGACCTGAACCTGTTGATCCACCCAGTTGCCGCCCGCGTTTCGGATGTCGGTGCGCAGGCTGGGGAACGAGGTCACCGTCCTGCCGTTGACCATCCCGGTCTCGACCAACGACCAGGGGCCGTGGCAGATCGCGGCCACCGGCTTCTGTTGCTCGAAGAACGCCCGGACGAAGTCCATCGCCTGCTGGTTCATCCGGAGCCGGTCGGGATTGACCGTCCCACCCGGCAGCAGCAGCCCGTCGTAGTCGGCCGCATCGGCCTCGTTCACGGTCCGGTCCACCCGGTAGCGGTTGGCCGGGTTGATGTCCTGGTTCATCGACTGGATCTCGCCGGAATTCAGTGAGACCAGGTGGACCTCGGCCCCCGCCTGCTCCGCGGCGGCCCTCGACTGGGTGTACTCCACGTCCTCCACCCCGTCTGCGGCGAGGCAAGCAACCCGCTTGCCGGTCAGTCGCTGCTGGCTCTGTGCCATTTTCTGCGGCCCCCTTCGTGGTGCCGCCCGGTCGGCGGCACATCGTTCGCTCGCGGCCGCCTTCCCGGTGTCGGGACCGCAAAACGGGCCACCGCACGGCGCCCAAGGGCGGACAATCCCCACATACGATCGCCGCTGCGCGGAGAGGGGTCCGGCCTGGAGAGTGCTTCCTGTCGCAGCGGGAAAGCATTCAACCCACTGGCATCCAGGCTCCGGAAAGGCACGACATGACCCTCGCCGCCGACGCGATCGAACTGCCGTCCGGCCAGACGATGCCCGTGCTCGGCCAGGGCACGTGGTACCTGGGTGAGCGCCCCGAGAGGCGACGGGACGAGCTGGCCGCCCTGCGCACCGGGCTCGACCTGGGCATGACCATGATCGACACTGCCGAGATGTACGGTGATGGCGCCTCCGAGGAACTCGTCGGCGAGGCGATCGTCGGACGACGCGCCGACGTGTTCCTGGTCGACAAGGTCCTGCCGTCCAATGCCAGCCGACGGGGTACGGTGCAGGCCTGCCGCCGCAGCCTGCGACGACTCGGCGTCGACCACATCGACCTCTACCTGCTGCACTGGCGCGGCAGCCATCCGCTCGCCGAGACGATCGAGGCGTTCGGCGAACTCGTCGAGGCCGGCGACATCGGCCAGTGGGGCGTGAGCAACTTCGATCTTTCCGATATGCAGGACCTCCTCGAGGCGGGCGGAAGCGCCTGCGCGACCAACCAGATCCTGTACAACCTCACCCGCCGCGGTCCGGAATTCGATCTGCTGCCGTGGCTGCGCGAGCACCAGATCCCGGTGATGGCCTACTCGCCGATCGAGCAGGGCAGGCTGCTCGGCCACCCCCAGGTCGCGGAGGTCGCCGCCCGGCACGAGGCCACGGCTGCTCAGGTCGCGCTGGCCTGGCTGCTGCGGCAGGGGCGCATAGCGGCCATCCCCCGGTCGTCCAACCCCGAACACACCCGGGAGAACGCGGAAGCGCGCGACCTGTATCTCGCTGAGGAGGATGTCGCGGCACTCGACACGGCGTTCCCCGCGCCGGCCGGCCCGCAACCGCTGGAGATGCTGTAACGGCCGGGAGATCCGGCGGTGGAGCGCGAGTTGTCGGTGGCGTCCGGTTCGGCCAGCCCGCGTCCGCCTCCGGGACATCGCGGCGCAGTGGCTGGCGAACCGAGTCCCAGCGCCCTCGCGGCCCCGACGGCGCTGGTGTGGGCTCAGGGGTGGAACTCCCCACGGGTGCGGGGCAGCCACTCGGGGTGGTGGTCACGCAGATAACCGATGAGCCCCTCACGCACGTCGCAGCGAAGGTCCCACGCGCTCGGTCCGTCGGCCGCCGATGCCTGGACCTGGACGACGACGGTCTGGGGCGTCGCATCCACCATCTGCAGCACCCACTGGTGCCGATCCCACAGTGGTGACGACTCGACGATCCGCCTGGTCTCGGCGCGGAGGTCGTCCAGAACGGCGGTGTGATCGACGTGGAGCCGGGTCTCGCCGACCACCCGCGTCTCGTGCCGGGTCCAGTTCTGGAAGGGGTGCTCGGTGAACCACGTGGTGGGCAGGATGAGCATCCGGTCGTCCCACAGGCGGATGACCACGTTGGTCAGCTTCACCTCCTCGACGCGCCCCCACTGCCCGTCGACCACGATCACGTCCCCCACGTGGAGTCCGTCGGCGAACGCGACCTGGATGCCGGCGAAGGCGTTGCCGAGCGCGGTGCGTGCGGACAGTCCGAGCAGCGCGCCGACGACACCCGCCGAGGTGAGCACGGACAGCCCGATCGTGCGCACCGGAGGGAACGTGGTGAGGACCAGGCCGATCGCCACGACCGTCACCACGACAGAGGTGAGGCGCCGTACCGGTCGGATCTGGGTGCGCGCCCGGCGGATCCGGCGATCGGCCCGCGTCTCGCCCGGCAGCCGGCTGAAAGCGGCCCTCTCGGCGATGTGCAGGGCGCGAAGCACCAGCCACGTCACGCTCGCGATCAACAGCACCACGACGACGCGTCGGACGAAGGAGGGTACCGCGCCGGGGTTAACGCGGGTTCCGACATACAGCGCCGCGAGAAGCAGCACGGCGACGGCGGGGCGGCGGGATGCGCGGTACAGCGGCGCGAGCAGCCAACGGTAGCTGCTGCGACCACCGGCGCGACGCTGGACCAGCACGCCGGCCAGCAGGCCCGCTGCGACCACCACAGCCACCGCGACCACCAGGACCGTCCTCGTGGTCACCAACCGACTTTCCCGCCACCGGCGACCGTCATCGGCACTCCCGTCCGGCACGTGCAGCACATGCCCCGTGGGTCACGACTGGCCCAGGTTGGTGACCAGGTTGACGGCGACGGCCAGGATGCCGGTCCCGAAGGTGTACGAGAGCAGCGCGTGTCCGAGTGCCATCCGGCGCATGCGGTTGCTGGTCGGCTCGTTCTCTCCCGGGGCGTAGGACATGCCGACCGTGAAGGCGACGTATGCGAAGTCGGCGTACGCGGGAGGATCGTCCCGCCCGAAGTCGATGCCACGGCCGTCGCCGCGGTAGTACATCCGGGCGTACTTGAGCGTGAACACCGTGTTCACCAGCATCCACGCCAGCACCACCGCGACGACGCTGAGGATCACCAACGTGACAGCAACCATGTCCTGCTGGTCCGAGGCGCGGACGAGCGCCTCGGCCACGGCGACGAGACTGACAACGGACGCGATCAGGATCGCCGAGTCGGTGGAACGGGAGCGCTGCTCCGCCTCGGCAAGCTGCTCGGTACGCTGCGGGCTCGCCGACCAGCAGGACCGCCACACCCACACGAGGATCGTGCCCGCCGCGATCGTCCAGATCACCAGTGGCGTCAGTTCCGGCGCCCCGACCAGGGCGGTGACCGTGCCGGCGACCACACCGACGACCAACGACCACACGGCACGCCTGACTGACAGCAGGCGCCCCAGGTCCCGTCCTGCCGATCGCTGCTCCATCCGTTCAGCGTTCCGGCCAGGCCGGGTGGGGCACGGGAAACCTGGAGCTATCACCGGATTGGGCGTGAGTTCCTGGGATCGCGACGGCGGCGCGGGCCGAGTGGTCGTCGCGACCGCCCCTGAACCTGTCCTCCGTAGCCGCCGCGTCCCGCTCGTCAGGCTTTGAGCACCACCTTTTCGCACTGGTCCTGTTTGTTCTTGAAGATCTCGAAGCCACGTTCCGCCTCTTCGAGCGGCAGGGTGTGAGTGATCACCCGGGTCGGATCGATCTCGCCGCGCTCGATGCGCCGCAGCAGCGGCTTCATGTAGCGCTGCACGTGGCACTGCCCCGTCCGCAGGGTCAGCGCCCGGTTCATCCACGCGCCGGCGGGGAACTTGTCGAGGAAGCCGCCGTACACGCCGATCACCGATACGATGCCGCCGCTGCGGCACGACATGATCGCCTGGCGTAGCGCGTGGGGGCGCTCGGTCTCGGAGCGGACCGCCTGTTTGACCCGGTCGTACGCGTGGATGTGCGCGGCACCGTGGGTGGCCTCCATGCCGACCGCGTCGATGCACTTGTCCGGTCCCCGCCCGCCGGTCAGTTCCAGCAGCCGGGACCGCACGTCGACCTCGTCGAAGTTGATCGTCGTGTGGCCCGCCCGTTCCGCCATCTGCAGCCGGTACGGCTCCTTGTCGATGGCGATGACCTTCGCGGCGCCGAGCACCCGGGCACTGTCCATGGCGAGCTGGCCGACCGGTCCGGCACCCCACACCGCCACCACGTCGGTCTTCTGAATGTCACATAGGTCGGCGCCCATGAAGCCGGTGGGCAGGATGTCGGAGAGGAACAGCACCTGCTCGTCGGTCAGGTCAGACTCGATCTTCAACGGACCGACGTCGGCGAACGGCACCCGCGCGTACTGCGCCTGACCGCCCGCGAACCCGCCCGTCAGGTGCGAATAGCCGAAGATCCCGGCTACCGGATGGCCGAACATCTTCTCGGCGATCCCGGCGTTGGGGTTGGAGTTCTCGCAACAGGAGTACAGCTCGGCGGCGCAGGCGCCACAGTTGCCGCAGGCGATCGGGAACGGCACGACGACCCGGTCGCCGACCCGGAGCTTGTTCAGGGGTACGCCCGAGCCGACCTCGACCACCTCGCCCATGAACTCGTGGCCCATGACGTCGCCGTCCTGCATGGTGGGCACGTATCCGTCCACCAGGTGCAGGTCGGAGCCGCAGATCGCGGTGGAGGTGATCTTGACGATCGCGTCGCGGTTGTTCAGGATCTTCGGGTCCGGTACGTCACGGACCTTGACGTTGTTGCGGCCCGCCCAGGTGTTCGCCCTCACGCCCCCGCCCCCTTCGCCAGCTCGGCGTCCGACAGCGGTTGCGCCGGACGCTGTGGGAACTCCCTGCGAGCCCGCTTGCCCCACGGTGCGCCGTCGGAGCGGACCACCTCGCCGGTCTCCAGCACCTGCTTGAGCCGGCGCAGATCGTCGTCGAGTTGCTGGTGCGGCTCCTCGCCGAAGTACTTGGCGACCGCCTTGCCGACCGCGCCGCCGGGGATGTCGTAGGTCAGGAGCACGTGCACCTCCGTGCTCACACCGTCCGGGGCGGGCACGAACCGCACCGTACCGGCGTTCGGCACGTCTGCCTTCCCGATCGACCGCCAGGCGATCTTCTCGCCGGCCACGTCGCCGATGATCTCGGCGTCCCACTCGACGTTCTTGCCGAACGGAGCGTTGGCGGACCAGTGGCTCGTCCGCTCACCGGTGGGCCGGACCTCTTCGAGATGAGCCATGAAACTCGGCAGCTTGTCCAGGTCGCGCCAGAACGCGTAGACCTCCGACGGGGGCTTGCGAACGGTTGTCGTGGCTGTCAGCTCCATGGGTCCTCCTCTGCGTGCGCCTCGTGTCGCCGACGCGGAGCCGGCCTCCTTCGCCCGGGTGGCGTGCACGGCGGTCAGGAGATCCAGCACCGTGATCCCGAGGACAGCGCCGGTGACACCGACGAGTCGCCGCCGGCGGCGACCGCCCCGATGAGCGAGGGCCAGTCCGAGCGAGGCCAGGTCCATCGCGTCGCCCACGACCCGGGTCCACGCCCAGAAGCCCTTCCGCCGGCTCGTCAGGAGCCCGGCGGCGTGTACCAGCTCCCGCGCTCCGACCAGCGGCACCATGACTCGAGATGTCGCAGAGTCGTCCACGCCGCTGATTCGGCGCACCGTGTCCGGTGCCGCCAACTGCGCCACGCCCAGACCGGCACTCATCCAGCCGAGCCCGCGCCCCCGCCGCCGCACCTCCTCCTGCCTGGCCTTCCCTACCTCTCTGACCGCAAGTCGTGTCACGGGTGGCCTCCCTGTCCGGTCGCGCCTGGCCGAGCATTTCGATCCCCTTGGGAACGGGGTGGCGGATTGGCGGGGCCGGCATACCCCCCGCCGAGCGCCTGAACCCTGCCGGATCGGCCGTTGCCCCGATCGCACAGCAGGCGCCGGCCGACGGTCCACGCGACCAGCGGCACCCGCGAAGGCAGCAGATCTCACCAACACCGCTGAGCCGTTTGACGCCTCGGCACACGGGTAGACCGCGACCCGGTCCGAGGAGGTGGACCGAGGATCGGAGCCACAGATGGTGGGCTCCGTCCGGTCCGCATGACGGGCGAGGACCGAGGAGTGCGGGATGGCCGAACCGGAGAGCCGGGACAGGGACGCACGGGAGTCGCCCGCGCAACCGCGCGACCACATCGATCCGCAGCGCGACGCCGAGGAGGGCGCTGACGTCTCCGATCGGGGCCGGAACCTCGGCGCCACCGGCGGGCCGACGGGTGCGAGGCCGGGGGGACACCCCGCCCCACAGCGTGGCGAGCGCGACCTGCCCCGGCCGACCGGCGGACGCAGCAGCAAGACGATGTCAGAACCGGATGTCGTCCTCCAGATCCCGCAGGCCAAGGTCGAACAGATCTACGTCGAGGTCGACAACCTGGACGCCTCCGTCTCACTCCGAGCCCGCCTGGGTAGCCTGCTCCAGCTCGACGTGGGCGTTCAGGCGCAGCTCGGCACGGTGAAGATCGACATCAAGGGCGTCGAGGCCGAGGCGATGCTCGAGGTTCGACTCGAGGAACTCCGCGGCATTCTCGACAGCGCCCTGCACACCATCGAACGCAATCCTCAGATCATCGAGTCGCTGGTCAAGACCGTGGACACCGCCGTGAACCAGGTTGGACAGACGGCTCAGCAGGCGCTCGGGCCGCAGGGGCCACTGGCGCGGACGCTCGACCACGTCGGGCAGACGGCGCAGGAGGCGCTGGGGCCTGAGGGACCACTGTCGCAGACGCTGCACCAGACCGTCGGTGGTGGCCCGGGCGGATCTCCGGCCCGAGCCGCCTGGCAACGGATGAAGAGGATGGTCAACAGCAGCCAGCCACTGAGGCACATCACGGCGCGCCTGGTAGGACCTCAGGGGCAACAGCAGCAGGGCTGATCGACATACCATCCGGATGGGCGGTGTCGTGCCAGGACAGATGGCGGTCGTCGTCCGGACCGGCCGCCGGCCGGCCGGCCGGCCAGGGAACGACGCTCGCCTGCCCGGCTTCTCCACCGGGCAACCGATCCCGATGCGCCTCCGTGAGCACCCGGGCGATCCGGCTCGAGAACCTCGTCGAACTCGAACAGGTCGGCATCCTTCACCGAAGCCGTCCCGCTCGAGAGCATGGGCGCCCAGCTACCGGGTATCCCCGGGCATGGGTAGCCAACAGCGCAACAAGCATGACAGCGGCGGCGAGTCGGCGCGGGGCCGCCGACACCCGGGCAGCGGAGCACGAGGCCGGCAGGGAGCCACGGTGGAGCACTCGCCGAATCAGCGGCACGAGCGCACCGCGACCGGACCAGCCGGCACCGAACGCGACCACGGCCGGGCGAAGGCGGCCGGGGAAGGGCGGGTCAACCGCCAGGGTACGGGCTGAAGGCCCCAACAACGCGATCTTCGCCCCCCGACGAGACACGTGCTCTCATTCGGTTGCCGTCGCTCGTCACCCACGCCTGCCGGCCAGCTCGGCTGCACCAATGGCCTACGGCCCAACGGACGTGCGGCCACGGGCAGCGGCCATCACCGGGATGCGGCGCTGACGTCCATCAGCTCAAGCACCTCGTCACCGAGTCCATGGATCGCGATGTCGTCACGCCCGCTCTCCCACCGTTGGCGGTCGAGCACCAGGTTGATCTGCTCCTGGCGGGCACCGTCGAAAGCCCGGATCGTGGTGCCGTTCGACTGATAGCCGAGCGACCACGAGACTCCCAGCGACGGTGCATTGGTGGACCAGGCGGCGGACTCGGCGCGATCCGCTCCCAGCCCGGCGAACGCCAGGTGCAGGATGGCGGCCCGCATCTGCTTGCCGTAGCCACGCCGCTGGAACCGCCGCGCGATCCACGACCCCGTCGAGACGGTCCTGGTGATCCCGAAGTCCTGCGCGCCGATCTCCTGCACCCCGACGCACGCGCCATCGACCTTCACGGCCATCACCAGGTTCCATCTGCTCGGCCGCCAGTCCGCCAGGGACGCCCAGTAGTACCGCAGGAACGACCACTCGGCCTGGGGAGACGGTCCCGACTCCCATCCCGCCACGGGCGAACGCGCCAGAAATCGGCTCTGCGGATCGTAGATGCCCGCTGCCGCATGCATCGCCAGCTCGGCAAGCTCGTCCTCGCCCGGCACAGCCAGCTCAAGCACGGACGTCGTCACCCGCAGACGGCGCACGGGCCAGACCTCGGCCAACGTCATCCGAGCATCATGCCCTGTCCTGCCGCCCGCCGTCGCCCGAAGGTGTCGGCGGATCTCTGAGGAGGGCCGGGGTTCGGGCAAAGCCCCGAGGTCTTCATGGTTCTGGTCGTCCGTCAGCGTGACCGGCCGGGCCGGCGCTTTGCGGGCCGCCTTGATCCACTCGCGCTTCACGGGATCATCGGCCGCCCGCCTCGGCAACCGGGTGCAGGAGACAAACCGTCCGCTCTGCGCCGCAGAAACCGACTTGATCAGCCTCTCGGACGTGACGCCATGACGAACATTCCCCGCAAGCCGCGGCGAGCAGCAGGCATTTGCCGTCACGATGCTGTGCGCCGCGCTGCCCCTGACCGCCGGGTGCGGCACCTCGGAACCCGAAGTGCCGCCGGCGCCGGCGGCTGCGGCACCGCTCACCCATCCTGCGGTCGAGCGAGTGGGTGGAGCAAGCCAGATGAGTTGCGGAATCAGGCGTAACAAGCTCTTCGATCATGAAGGCGGGGCGTGGGCGCCGGGCTCGCCTGGCGGGGCGTCGAGGGCCAGCCTCAGCGCCGCCTCGACCGGATAGACCGGGCAGTACAGCGGAGTGTCTGTGGCCGGCGGGGCCGCGTCCTTCACCTCGAACGCCTTGCGGGCCCGGCCGAGGTCCGCGAGCAGGTCGGCCACTGACGGTTCCTTCTTCGGCTCCGGGGGCGCCGCCTCGACGGGTGCCTCCGTCTTCGGCGCCGTGATCGAGACGCCGAGCGCCGCCGCGGCGGCGTTGAGCCCGTCCTTCGGCATCGCGGCGGCCAGGGCCGAGAGGCGGCCGACGGCCTGGTCGGCGTACGTGGCGTCGACCGACACCGCCGGCAGCTCGAACCGGGTTCCGGTCTGAGCGCCGAACGGGGCGTCGCGGAACACCCGGTCGCGGTTCTCGGCGTCGACGAGCACGTGGCGGCCGTCGTGGAGGTCGGCGTACAGGTTGGCGGCGAGCACGTTCCCGTCGAGCAGCAGGTTCTGGTCGGGCACGGTCGCGCGGACGGCGATGCTGTCGGCGAAGGCGAGCACGTTGGCCTCGACCCGCATGACACCCCGGCCGGAGATGTCCAGCAGGCAGCCGGTCGTGGACTGCCCGGTCGAGGCCCGGCCGGTGGGGTCGGCGGCGAACAGGACCGTGTTGCCGCGGATCGTCCAGGGGCCCGCGCCGGGTGCCTGGATACGGACGGCGGTGCCGCTCGTGTTGACGACCACGTTGTTCTCGAACGTCCCGTACGCCGCACTGAGCTGCACGGCGCAGAACGCCGCGTTGGCGAAGACGCAGTTGCGCACGGTGATGCCACCGCTGCTGCCGCGCAGGTCGAGCAGCGCCGCCGACTGGGAATGGCCCGCGTCGAGGGCGCCGCTGTCGGCGTACGCGTTGTAGGTCGCCCCGTCGAACATGAACCCGTCAAGGATGAGGCCCTCCACCGAGTCCTCGCCGGTGAGCACCGGATCGCCGAAGATGCCCTTCGCCTTGGTCTCCGGAGTGAGCACGAAGCGCACGGGGTGTCGCCAGGGGTCGCGTGCGGCGAACTCGGCGTCCCACCCGCCCAGCAGCGTCAGGTTGCGTACGGGGATGCGCCACGTGCCCGACCGCAGGCGGCCCGTGTACTCACCTGCGGCGACGAGGATGCGGTCGCCCTCGGCGGCCTTTTCGAGGGCCTGGAACGGGTCGCGGAACGGCGCCTCGCGGCTGCCGTCCCCGCCAGAGGATCCGGCCCGCACGAACCAGTCGCGGCCGGCCGGCCGGGGCGGCTCGGGGGCCGTGACGTCGAGCACGGGCGCGAGGGAGTCGAGGACGATGGTGGCGCTCTGACGCCCGCCGGGCGGCGTGAGGCGATACGTGCCGCGGAGCAGGTACGTGGACTCGACGTCGAGGCCGCGCGAATACCGTACGGCCTCCTCAGTCTGGTGATGGACGAGGCCGTAGCGCGGGGCGAGCGCCCACCACGGGCTGTTGTCGGTGCCGGGCTCGTAGATGGCGACGCCGATGTGCGTCTCCGCGAGCTCAGGGAGGATCTGCGTGTTCTGGTCGAAGCCGACCCCGGCCCGCACCTGCACCGGGGCTCCGGCGAGCGCCGGGTCGGCCTCGTAGAGCCGCGCCCAGTCGACGGCCTGGTACGCCGGACCGGCCGCGAGCTCGGTGAACGGCTCCGGCGCGGCCAGGTCGGCGGGGTGCGCGCCCGGCGCCGCGCCGACCGCGAGGGCGAGCACCTCGGCCGGGGCGAGCCGGCGCATGACGGGCCGCTGAACATCACGGTCCGATGTGGGCGACAGCTCGCCGAGGCCGGCCGATTTCCGCAGCGCGTTGAGGGCGGCGATCGGCGGGCGCTCGTACGTGACGGCGACGTCCACCGTGTACGTGTCGAGCCACGCCGCCGGGAGCCCGGTCAGCTGTGGGTCGCCGACGGTGTTGCCGGCCGCCGAGCGCAGGCCGACGTCTTCGAGCTCCGCGGCGTACTCCTCGGTGAGCTCGGCCTCCGCGCCCGACACCCGGCTGCGCACGATGTCGCGCGGTGTGGCGAAGAACAGGTTGCGGTCGATGGCGATCTGCCCGACGTCGCACAGGCAGGCGACGGCCGCGTTGCCGCAGCCGACGAACACGTTGTCGGCGATCGCGGCAGCGCCGTTGACCCGTACGCCGACTGCCCGGTCGGCGCCGGAGCCGCGCGGCGGGTCGGAGTCGTCGTGGGCGAAGGCGAAGGTGTTGCGGCTGACCGCGGCCGGGGTCTCGGGGGCGCCGTCGCGGACGGTGAGCAGGCTGAGGCCGACGCAGTTGACGACGATGTTGTTCTCGAAGACCACGGAGTCGCCGCCGAGCTCGACGGCGCCGGAGCTGCCGTTGGCGAAGCAGCAGTCGCGGACGGTGATGCGCTTGCCGCGCAGGCTCACCAGCGGGCCGTCCCCGTAGGAGGCGCGCTGCAGGCCGCCCTGCTCGTCGTAGTCGTCGCGCCCGGCCCCGTCGAAGAACAGCCCGTCCAGGACGAGGCCGTCGTGGCCGCCGATGCCCTGGAGCATGTTCGGCTCGTTCGGGACGCGCAGGCCGGTCTTTGCCGCGAAGACCGTCGGTGTCTGCCAGGGGGTACGGCGGGCGAAGTCGGGGCTGTATCCGCCGAGCAGGGCCAGCTCGGGGGTGTCGACGACCCACGAGGAGCGCTCGCCACGCCCGGTATAGGTGCCCGCCGCGATGTGGATGCGGTCGCCGGGCGCAGCCTGCCGCAGCGCGAGCCACGGGTCGTGGAACGGCCGGGCCCGGGTGCCGTCGCCGACCGGGCCGCCCGCCGCGACGAAGAGGTCGGTCATGACTTCTTCACCTCGTCGTCGGCTTCCTCCGTCTTGTCCGCGAGCAGCTTGAAGCCCACCTTGACCGCGTCTCTGACCTGTGCGAACGCGGCGAGGCCCGTCTGCTTGTAGGGTCCCTCGGCCAGGTCCTTGACGTATTCCTCCTCGGTCGCCAGCAGCGACTCCAGGGATTCCGAGGCCTTCTTCAGCTCCTCGTTGAACTTCGCCAGCGTGCCCGGATCATCGGTCAGCTGGGCGAAGGCGTTGGTGCTCTCCTCCACGAGCGTGGGGAAGAGCTCGTCGTAGAGCTTGCTGGACTGCTCCTTGGCCGCCTCGGCCCGCGTGTCGAGCCCTCGGTCGAGGACGTTCTCCTTCATCCAGTCCCAGTCGGTGGCCCGGTAGTCGCCGGACGCGCCGATGCCGCGCCAGTTCCCCGCCGCCTCGGCGCCGCGGGCGAAGAGCTTGTCGATCCAGTCCTCGTCGAGCTGTTCGCGGGCCGCGGTCAGCAGCTTGATGTTGTCGACCACCGTCTGCTTCGCGGCACGCTTCTGCTTGGCCGCCATGAGGTTCTCCGCGGTGAGCTTCTCGAAGTTCTTGATCGCCTCATTGGCGGCTTCCTTGGACGACGGGTCCTTCATGAAGAGGACGATCAGGCGGGCGCCCGAGGTCGGGAGGTATTTGACGAGCAGGCTCTTGACGGTGTCCTGGATGGAGCCGAAGTTCTTGAGGAGCAGCTGCTCGACGATCGCGTCGTTGCTGCGCGCGTTCTTGAGGTCCTCCTCGCACTTCTTGATGAGCGCGAGGTCGGCCTCCAGGACCTTGCTCATCAGCGTGGCGACCTCGGGGACGTCGAGCCGGGCGACCTGCGCCCAGATCTTGCGCTCCCCGGCGAGGAAGTCACGCGGGCCGACCGCGGTCCACCGTTCGTCGACGGACATCGCGTTGGCCTGGCTGTCCTCCAGCACCGACCGGATGTCCGATTCGAGGCGCTCCATCAGCGCCTCGGCCTGCTCGCAGTTGGTTTCCCACCGGTCGGTCAGGCCGTCATAGCCCGGTTGCTCCAGCTTGGAGAGCATCTCCTCGAACAGCTTCTCCCGATCGGTGTCGAAGCGTTCCAGCAGATCCAAGACCTTGTCGAGGATGTCCTCCTCGAACCCCGTGGCGCGCATCCGCTGCTCAACGAGCTGCCGAGCGTCATCGACATCTTCCACAAATCTCAGCGTAGGAGCCCTCGGTCACCCGGGGCAGTCGTGAACCCGATCCCTGCCAGATCAAGGATCCGACCTGTGCCGCCGCTCGGTGAAGACTGACTCCGGAAGTCGTGGAGGTTCCCCGGTTCGCCGGAGTGATGAATTGTGAGACGGAACAGCAAGAAGGCCTCGACCCACCGAAGTGAATCAAGGCCCTGACCTGCTGTTTTAATGTCGGGACGGCCGGATTCGAACCGACGACCCCTTGACCCCCAGGACGTCGCGGTAGGCGTCTGCGCACGTCAGCAACGATCCGCCGGGTGGCATGCCGTCGGCGAGTGCACTGTCCGTATCAGTCCGAGCTGGACGTGTGGTCCCCTGCTGGTCCCCGGCCGGATTCAATGGACCGCCCTCGTAGCCTGCTTCGGAGCCGACCCGGCATCCCGTCGCGCAGGCCCCGCCCTGCCGGGCCGCGCCGACCTGGTCCAGGTGGAGCGCCCCGCCGGACGAACGACCTGGACCAGGTCGGCGCGGTCTGGTGGCCTCCGGTGCGCGACGGGTACCCGGTCGCGGCCGAGGCATCCCAGAGTCGCCGAGGGTCCGGGGCGAGTAGCCCCGGCCGCCGGAGGCTATCCCCGGGTCGTAGGGCCGGAGGCCCTACCCGCCGGAGGCGATCCACCTGGCCGCCGTCGGGCCGCGCCGCCCTCCATCCTCTTGACTCGCTCTTCTTTCTGCTTTATCTTCTTTGGCAAGCGGAACAAGGGGGGGCAGCATGGCGACAATCGAGGTCGATGAGGGAACCAAGCAGACGTTGGCGTTCGCAGCCAGGATGGCCAACGCCACAGAGGGCGAGATAGTCCGCCGGCTGATTGCTGCGAGTTCGCTGGGGCAGGCGCAAGAGGAGCCCAAGCAGGAGGCAGAAAGCGCCCAGCCCATCTACGCCGACTATGAGGGACACCGGACGCGGGGGCTGTACTACCCACCCGGGCGCGTCGAGATCATCGACGGGCCGCTAAGGGGCCAGTCGTTTAAGACACCCACAGGGGCAGCACGCGCGGTCGTCCGTCACTACAACCCGAGCGTGAACGACAACCGAAACGGCTGGGGCTTCTGGCAGATCGACAATGGCGGTGGGCCGCGAGTGTGGCTCCAAGCGATTCGGCCGAACGACCACTGATCTGACGAAGCGGCGTTAGCCCCGGAAGCGTCTCCGTGACGCTTCCGGGGCTTCCGCGTGTGCACTGTCACGGCGTGCGACGCCGGGGTCGCCGCGCCGGGAGCGCAGCGGCAAGGCGCGGCGTGCCCCGAGCGGCGCACTGCGGGCCGCTTGCGGCCCGCCTTGAAGACGTATAGAAAGTTCTCACAGATGCCCGCACCTGCCCGTGTCCGGTCTCGGGACCTGCGTGACACATCGGTGTCAGGACCTGGGTGACACTCCGCCGAGTGTTGGTGGAGATGAGCGTGATGGAACAGCGGTATCGAGCCGTCCAGGACGTGCTTGCCGGATCCACGGTCACGGACGTCGCCGAACGATTCGGGGTCTCCCGCCAGGCGGTGCACCGCTGGCTGGCCTGGTATCAGGACGAGGGCTTGGAAGGGCTGGCGGACCGGTCCAGCCGGCCGCGTTCCTCGCCTGGCCAGACTTCTCCTGAGGTGGAGGCGCTGATCTGTGAGCTGCGCCGGGATCACCCGCGATGGGGTGCCCGTCGCCTGCTCTATGAGCTTGGCCGTCGTGACTGCCCGGGTCCGATCCCGTCTCGGATCACCGTGCATCGGGTGCTGATCCGGCACGGCCTGGTCGATCCGACACCTCGCCGGCGTCGGCGTGAGGACTACCGGCGATGGGAACGTGGCCGGCCGATGGAACTGTGGCAGATGGACATCGTCGGCGGTATTCAGCTGGCCGATGGCGGTGAGGCGAAGGTCGTCACCGGCGTGGACGACCACTCCCGGTTCTGCGTCATCGCCGCCGTGGTCCGCCGGGCCACCGGTCGGGCGATCTGTCTCGCCTTCGCCGAAGCCCTGCACAGGTTCGGGATTCCCGAAGAGGTCCTCACGGACAATGGCAAGCAGTTCACTGCCCGGTTCGGCCGCGGCGGCGGTGAGGTGATGTTCGACCGGATCTGCCGAGAGAACGGCATCACTCACCGGCTGACCAAGCCCCGCTCACCGACCACCACCGGCAAGGTCGAACGGTTCCACCAGACCCTGCAACGCGAACTACTCGACGACGTCGAGGTCTGGGCCACCCCGGAAGAGGCCCAAGCAGCGATCGACGTGTTCCGGCACGAATACAACACCGAACGGCCGCACCAGTCCCTCGGGATGGCGTTCCCGGCCGACCGTTTCACCGCCCAGCCGGCTGAGGAACAGCTGCCGCTGCGGCTGCCGCCAGCGCTGGCCACCACCATCCCTGCACCCCGCCGGCCACTGCCAGCAACACCGGCACCGACGCCTCCAGCACCCGCCGGGCATGCCGTCGCCCCGCCAGTGCCGGTGGCCGCCAGCGGGGACGTTGGCCTGGCCGTAGAGGTCACCCGCCTCGTTCCCGCCTCGGGCAACCTCACCGTCTGCGGACAGCAGTTCTGGCTCAGCCCCACCCGCGCCGGACTTCCGGTGACCCTCTGGGCCGACACCACCGTCGTTCACCTGCTCGTCGACGGCGTCCGACTCAAGACCGTCCCGTCCCGACTTACCCCTGCGCACCTGCGCCAGATCCTCGCCGACGACGGCCAACCGGCCGGGCCACCACCGATCACCACCGGCACCATCCAGGCCGGCGCCCCGATCGAGGTCGAACGGCTCGTCAACGCCACCGGCCTGATCGGCCTCGCCGGCCGGCAACACCCCGTCGGCTACCACTTCGCCGGCAGGCGCGTCACCGTCCGCCTCGACCGCGGCCTCATGCAGATCACCGCCGACGGCGTCCTGCTGCGCAGCCTGCCCAACCCGCTGACACCGGCCGAAGTCGCCCGCATCCGCGACGCCCGCCCCGCCGGACCACCACCAACACCGGCACCCGAACCCCTGCGGGTCGAACGCCGCGTCAGCTGCCGAGGATCCCTGGTCATCGCTGGTCAACGCATCCACGTCGGCATCGCCCACGCCGGAACCACCCTCACCGTCGAAGCCGCCGACACCACCTTCCGCGTCCACGACGGCGACCAGCTCCTCAGCGAAGTGCCCCGCACCACCACCAAGCCCATCGCCCGGTTCAAGGTCCGCAAACCCGAACCACCCAGACAGAAGACGTCCACCCGGGAAGGGATGGCATGATCACCGGCGTGACCGAACCCCCCGAACTGGTCATCGGACTCCCCAACGACGACCATCTAACGGTCCGCGTCATGGGAAGAATGCACCCCGGCAGCACCGACTACTGGGACGGCAACTGGCTGATCAGCCCGATCTCGGCCCACGTGGGCGGCTTCTCAGCACAGCTCGCCGCCGGGCTACGTGTCGATGAACTACAGACCTTCCGACACGGGCTAGAGCTGATCAACCAACAACTACGCGGCGAAGCAGTGCTCACCTCACTTGAACAATGGATCTCACTGACCGTGACCTGCCGCCCGAACGGCTCGCTGTCCGTCACCGGAGAGCTTGCCGACAATCCCGGCATCGGGAACCGCCTGACGTTCGCCATCACCGGCCTCGACCAGACCAACATCCCAGCGATGCTCACAGCCCTGTCGGCACTCGAAAGTGCCTACCCACTCCTCGGGCAGCCCTGACCCCCCCGTCTGAAGAACCCGTCAGACGGCCAGTCGCAGGAAAACCTCCCTCAACTGATCGCCAGCTACCCTCACCAGAGTTAGCAGTCGTCTAGCCGGACGTGTCACCCACGTCCCGAGACTGACCTGTCACGCAGGTCCCGAGACTCGACAGCCCGCACCTGCCCGCACCTGCCCGTTGTCCCGTCACGGAAGATGCTTGACACTCGCGTCCCAACACATGCTTGACACCAGTGGCTGGCTGGTGTTCACAGGGCGCATTCGGCCACGTACGCGCCTACAGCGCATCAATCGTCGCTCGCGGAACGGCTTGCACCTGCGCTTGAGTCTGGCTGGGCTGTTCGGCCCACTGGTGAAGCGCCTTCCCGTGCTGGAGCCCCTCTACTATCCGACCCTGCCAGCGCCACCTCAATGAATTCCAGGTGCTTCTCCCGCAATGCCCTAATCTTTTGGCGACGATCGGCACTAGCGGATGCAAATTCAGAGACGCGACCCTCAATCGACTTCTTTTGCTCCGCTAGCGCGCTCAACCCGTGCTCAATCACTCTCAATCTTTGCTGATTCAGTTCCGATCCTGCATCCTCCGAAGAATCAATCAGGTGGCGGTGTGCGCGGTACTTGATTTCAAGAGCGCCTAACTCCGCAATACGTCTTTGCGTGCGACACTGCAGGATCTTTTTTTGCAGAATAATCCAACGAAGAGTCACGATCGGGATAGGCATAATCAAGAAGCGGATAATGTGAGCCAGCAAGCGGGCATTTGTCCGCACGAGCAGTTCCAGCGCGGGATTTAGCACTAGCGAGGATACGCCCAGCGCAATTCCCCACGAAATTACCTTGACCCAGTATGGGTGTACGGTGCCGCCAGCCAACGCCTCGAAGCATTTTGGTATCGCGAAGGCGTACACGGTGAGGGGCGCAGCCCACACTAGGCCTTGCAGGCTCTTCAGAATGCGTCGTTCACCCGGAACCCACTTCGACATGATAGAGCGAGCTTCCACGACGATCGCCAATGCCAAGACTGGCATCGTCTGAGCGCCGGTAGTCCAGAAGTCTGAATCGATCAACTTTCCTCCGAACCCGGGCAGCACGAGCCTTGCAGGCGAGGATTGTAGTAACCCGTTGCGACAACCCCCGCTGGTTGCTTCTGCTGCAGAGATGCGTTGATCGTCCAACACAGGCACAATGGCGTATGTGACGAGCCCTGATCCAGAGGCGGAGTGGTGGACGACGTCGGAGGTCGCCGAGTACCTCGGCGTCCAGGTCGGCACCGTGAGTTCCTACCGGAACCGCGGCCAGATGCCGGAGCCTGACAAGACGCTCGGCCGCACCCACCTGTGGCGCCCGCAGACGATCACGTCTTGGCACGAGGGTCGGCCTCGGCTCGGGAGTCGCGCCGCTGACGTGAGCAACGGTCAACCCTGGACCGTCCTGCAAGTCTCGACGGCGGTAGAGACCCGGGACGCCGCCGTCGAGCTGGCGCGCCTTGTCGTTGAGGCGAGGCTTGCGGCCGGTGCGCAGATCGTCGGGCCGGTCATCTCGGCCTTCTGGCACCAGGGCGAGTTCGGCACGGGCGAGGAGTGGCAGCTCCTCCTGAAGACGCACGCTCAGCGCTTCGAGGACCTACGAGCCTTCCTCCAGGACCATCACCCTTGGCAGAACCCCGAGATCGCGGCCGTGCCGGTCGTGATGAGTTCAGACGAGTACGCCGCCTGGGTCGGCAGGACGCTCCTGTTGGACGTTGAGCCGTAGCGGCTACGTCCTGGAGCGCTCCAAGACTTCCCGGACTCCCGGCACGGCGGCGTGAACCCGCAGCCGTTGCAGGACCGGGTCGAGGCGCTGACGCGGTCGCACGGAGGCGACGCCCTCGGAAAGGTCCAGCACGCGGCCGGCGACCCGGGCAGCCTCCTCCGGCTCCCCCGCCGTGGCGTAGGCGTCCGCCAGCCAGCACGAGTACAGGGCCTTGTCTCGGGCGTGGGCGTCATCGAAGCCTGCTAGTACGTCCTCCAGGAGCGGAACCGCGCGCAGCGGCCGGCCAAGCTCTGCCCAGCATCGGCCGGTCATGATGGTCACCTCCTGGTCGTCAACCCACGCCGACCAGTCGGGTTCCTCGGTCGCGTTGCGACGCGCCAAGGCGGCGCGCGCCGTTGCCAGTGCCGCGTCAGTCTCACGGGCGTTGCCGACGACAGCGTGCGCCCAGGCTCGACGCTCGTGCAGCAGAGCAGTGACGGTGGCCGGGGAGTCGTCGCCGGCAGCGGCGCAAGAAGCCTCTGCGATCGCAACCGCTTCGCGGGGGTCGCCGCCAACTGTCTGATACGCCAGGAAAGCCAGCGCGTTGCCAGCGAGGTGAGGTGCTTGCGCTTGATTGGCTATCCCGTGACTTTCGCCGTATAGCCGCTTCGATAGGTCCAGGTTGCCCGCGTCGAACGCAGCCCAGCCAGCTTGTTGCGCCTGTTCCGCAAGAATTGCGAGCAGGCGCTGTTGGACCGTCTCGGTGTAGGTGCCGCCCGCCACGAGCTTCTTGGTCATCTCGTATTCGGACAGATACAGGCGAACGGTGTCGCCGCCTCCGAGGACGTCATCGAGGCGACGGAGCCTCGCCGTCCGTCGCGCAAGGACCTTCGGCAGCTCCTCGCCGAGCCGCCGCCCGGAGGAGAGGTCAGCGACGTCAACGGCACCGAGCAGGGTGCCGGCACCAACGGCAGACACGCGCAGGAAATCACGCCGATTCACGGTCTCACCTCGGGCATCTTGGGCCATCGCTTGGCTGGCCTCCCAGTCTCGGGGAGCCAAGCCCAGCATATGCCCCGGAATTCGCATGGCATCTGCGATAAGGCTGATCTTTTCGTATGTTGCGATACTGCCCTGTCCACGGGCGAGCGCACCTACTCTTTCGGCCTTGATAGAGCACGCATCCGCAATTCGCGAATAGCTGATGCCAGCCCATTTCCGAGCCAGCATGAACACTGTCCCAAAGTCATGCCGCGCGAGTGCGGCGCGCATGTCCTCGCGCTCCAGGACATGGCGCGGAATAGCTATCCCGCTGACTCGCTGCGACATGAACGCCTCCACCCCGTCGGTAGCTCCTCATCCACATCCGCCAGTGGCCTACCCATCATGGGTACCCCCGCCGGAGGGTCGAAAGAGCACTTCCCAGCCTCGCACTCTTACACCCAGGGATCAATACAGCGCGATGCGTCACCACCTTGACCTGTACTGAGTGAGTCAGTACGGTCAAGTCGGTACTGAGTCGCACCGCTGTCCCACGACAAGGGGAGGTTGGGCATGGCGAAGTCAGGGATGTTCGGTGAGCGCCCGGTGGGCGCGGTGACGCTGGTGGAGACGCCGGTGTCGCGGTCGTACGCGCAGAAGGCTCGGGTGGCGTTCCTCGTCGTGGCGGCGTCCGTCGCTCTGATGGTGGGCGCCACCGCTTCGGTGGCGCTGCCGCTGCCGCTGGCGGTCCTGGTTGGACTGCTGACCGGCGGGGTGTGCGGCTTGGTGGTCGCGTGTGTGGTCCGGGTGTGGCCGGCGCTGCGGGTGCTGTGGTGGTGGGCGGTCGAGATCGTCGCTGCGGTCACGGTGTTCGTAGGCATGGCGTACCTGTCTCGGGCGACGCATCCGGCGGTGCCGCTGGTGCTCCTGGCCGTGGTGCTGGGTGTGCTCTTCGGCGTCGGTCGGTTTCGTCGGCGGGTGTCGGCGTGGGTGTGGTGCGTGGTGGTGCGTCACCGGCTGCGGCTCTGCTTCACGGAGTTCATCCGGTCGGCGTCGCGGCTGCACCCGGGTCGACTGCCGCTGATCCTGTGGGCGCGGCCGACACCGGCCGGGGAGCGGGTGTGGGTGTGGCTGCGGCCGGGCCTGGACCTGACGGACCTGGACGGCAAGGCGGACAAGCTCGCGGTGGCCTGCTGGGCGGGTGAGGCGCGGATGGTCCGCGCGTCAGCCCGGCATGCCGCGTTGGTGCGGGTCGACATCACCCGTCGTGACCCGTTGACCGGCCTGGTGGCGTCGCCGCTGTCGGCCTGGGTGGCGTGGATGCGCGACGAGGACGCCCCGGTGTCGCCGGCTGTGCCGCCGGTGGACTTGGACCTGCTGGACGTTCCGGAGCCCGCGCCGCCGCAGCAGCGCAGCCCGCGCCGCTGACCTCGAAAACTCGCACACGTTGTGCGACGTGTGCCAGGTGGTGCCGCGCTCGGCGGCGCACCTCGGGAAACCGATCCAGGGAGGATCTGCAATGGCAAACGACACGACCGTGACGGTGGTGGGCAACCTGACCGCCGACCCGGAACTGCGGTTCACCCCGGCTGGGGTGGCGCTGGTGAAGTTCACCGTGGCGTCGACGCCTCGGGTGTTCGACCGGAACGCGGGTGAGTACCGCGACGGTGACCCGCTGTTCCTGACCTGCACCGCGTGGCGGGACCTGGCCGAGCACATCGCCGAGTCCCTGGCCAAGGGCACCCGCGTGGTGGTGGCCGGGCGGCTGCGGCTGTCGCGGTGGGAGAACGAGCAGGGCGAGAAGCGCTCCGCGTACGGCCTGGACGTCGACGAGGTCGGCCCGTCGCTGCGGTTCGCCACGGCGACGGTGAAGAAGATGGCCCGCACCCGCAACGGGGACGGGTTCACTCCGGAGACGCCGGCGGATGACCCGTGGTCGACCGCCGCGCCGGCGTCGGCGGCCTGAGCGGAGATGCGCTGATGTCGACGCTGACCGTTCCCGCCGTACCGGGTGGCATGCCCGCCGATGCGCCCGTGTCGATCTTCGACCCGGTGCATGTCGGGGTGGACGAGTTCGGCCACCCGGTGCGGGTCCCGCTGATCTACCGCAACTTGTTGATCGGTGGGGAACCGGGCGGCGGCAAGTCGACCCTGCTGAACCTGATCGTGGCTCACGCCGCCCTGTCGCTGGACTGCCGGCTGTGCCTGCTCGACGGCAAGCAGGTCGAGTTGGGCCAGTGGAAGAGCTGCGCCGACGTGTTCGTCGGCCCGGACATCACGCATGCCCTGGCCACGCTTCGGCGGATGCAGATCGTGATGGACAACCGGTACGCCTACCTGGAAGTGGCGGGCCGCCGGAAGACCCAGCGCGATGACGTGTTCAGCCCGATCCTCGTCGCCGTCGATGAGATCGCCTACTTCTCGGCCACCGTCGGGGACAAGAAGACCCGGGAGGACTTCGCGGGTCTGCTGCGGGACCTGGTGGCTCGGGGCCGGGCGGTCGGGATCATCGTCGTCGCGGCGACGCAACGACCCTCGTCCGACATCATCCCGACGAGCCTGCGGGACCTGTTCGCCTGGCGGTGCGCATTCCGGTGCACCACCAACGTGTCCTCCGACATCGTCCTGGGGCACGGGTGGGCCGACCGCGGCTGGTCGGCCAACACGATCAGCCCGACCAACCCCGGCGTGGGTCTGCTCATCGCCGAGGGCGGCACCCCGCAACTGATCAAAGCCGCGTACCTCGATGACGCGGCCTGCGCCCGCATCGCCATCCACGCTGCCCGCATGCGGGCTGACCGCAAGGAGCGTGCGGCATGAGTATCCGTATCCGACCCCGGCCGGCCACGTCGCCAACCTGGCCCGCCGCCGATGACCACCTGCCGCACCCGGACTGGTGCGCCCGAGGGCACGCCTGCGGCCTGGGCGAGCATCGGGCACAGCCGGTCACGCTCCGGGTTCCCGGTCGCGGTGTGGTGGTCCTGACCCGCGTGCTGGCCGCCGACGGCAGCCAGCACGCCGAGATCCGCACCCGCATCAGCCTCGCGCCCGGCGACAACAACGCCCGGGCGCACCTGATGCGGATCGTCACCGAGTTCGACGCGGCCCTGCGGCGGATGGTCCGCCCCCAGCGCCGAACCCCATAGAAACGGGCCGGCAGCACCGGGATTCGCCCTGAGAAAGCACCCCGAAGCCGCCGACCCGCCCCATCAACAGCCCGGAAGGAGCTGCCGTCATGCACGCTACCCAAAACACGGTCGCCGAGCAGGTGACCACCCCGGCCCGCACGCTGCGGGACGCCGCCCTGTACCTGTCCCGCCACGGCTGGACGCAGGGCGCCTACTACGACGCCACCTCAGGGTCGTTCACTCCCCCGGCCTGCTTGGTCGGCGCGGTCGGCATGGTCTGCTACGGCGGACCAGTCGACGCCCCGGCCCAGATGTTCGATGCCCCAGAGTTCGCTGACTTCAACGCCGCGTTGACCTACCTCGACTGGTACTTGGCCCTCCGGTTCGCCGACAGCCAGTACTACGAGCGGCTCGACACCGCCTACGACTTCAACGACGCCAAGGGTCAGACCGTCGACGCTGTCATCGCCGTTCTCAACGCGGCGGCCGACGCGTGGGACCGCACCAACGGCGGTGCGGCATGAACAAGAACACCGTCAAGCCCGGCTTGACGCGCACCCGCACCAAGCGCGCCAAGCGGTCGGTGGAGACCACCGAGTTCGACGCGTTCGTGCGGCGCATCCTGCGGGCGTACGCCCGTCGGGTCGCGGCCGGCGACATCGAGGCGCTGCGGTCGCTCGCGGCGCTGTCCACCGACGTGGACGCCATGACCCGGCTCGCTGTCACCGGTTTGCGCCAGCCTCCGTACCGGTACTCCTGGGCGGAGATCGCCGACCGGCTGGGCGTGTCCCGGCAGGCGGTGCAGATGCGCTACGCCGACCGCGCCGACCGTATCGCCCTGGACGAGCGGCTCATCCGCGCCGGCCTGGGCGTCACGGTGGCGACCCTCGCTCAGGTGTTCGCCGATCACCACTCCGGTAGCCCGGCCGCTTCGGTATGCCCGGGCTGCGGCTTCCGCTACCCCGACGGGGTGACGGACTGCCCGACCAACGCCACGGTTCGTCCGCTGCTGTACCGCCGACGTGGCGAGGACAAGCAGGCGCTCAGCGTGCTGACGCCTGACCAGCTTGCCGACCTGCACAACCTCAAGACCGCCCGGTCCAACCGGACGGCCACCCGTAGGGCGGCCCAACCCACGCCGCCGGCCTCCCGTCAGGAACCGACCCTGTTCGGCCCCGCTGACGGGAGGGCCACGGCATGACCATCAATCCGACCAACCTCCGGCCGGCGGCCGGTGAGCCCCGGTTGGCGTCGATCGCCTCGTGGGCGGTGCTGGCCGCGTCGTTCGGCCTGTCCGCCTCCACCTGGATCGCGCTGGCCGAACTCGCCGGCTTCACCGCTCACATCACGATCCCCGGCACCTCGGTCAGCCTCGCCCTGGCCTGGCTGATGCCCATCGCGGTCGACGGCTACGTGGTCGTCGCCCTGGTGCTGTGGATGGCTCCCGTGCCCGCACGGGTCGCCGCGTTCGCCAAGAAGAACACCTACGGTGCGGCCGGCATCGGCATCGCTGCCCAGTCGGCGTACCACCTGCTCCAGACCAACGCCAACACCGATGAAACCTGGCGCGTGGCCATGGCCGCGATCGTCGGCGCACTGCCGCCCGCCGTCGCCGGCCTGGCCGTGCACATGCGCGCCCTGATCCGCCGGGAAAGCGGCCGAACCCTGAACGCCGCCACCGGCACCGCACCGACGTTCCCGGCACCCGCCGAGACGCCAACCCCGACCATGACCGTTCCCGCCGTCCCGGCACCGACGCCCGGCCGGCCGGAGCTGCCCATCATCCCGACCATCGACACGGCCGAACCGGCACCGACGCCGGCTCAGCCCGAGATCCCGACCCCGGCCCAGCTCGCCACCCGGATCACCGCACCGCGACCGGCCCCGGCACCGGAGCCGGCGACGCCCCGGCCCGATGCGGCTGCCCGCCCCGCCCGTCCCCGTCCGAGCAAGCCTGATGTCACCCCGGCACCGACGTTGGCACCGTCCCACCACCGACATTCCTGTCACCGAGTCTGACGCTGCCCAACTTCCGCTGCCGATCGTGGCCCCGGACCTGCTCGCCCGAGCGACCCGCGTCGCGAAGCAGTACCGCATCGAGCACGGCACGCCGATCACCCCGGGCCAACTGGCCGTCCGCCTCAAGGTGACCTCCGAGGAGGCCACGCAAGCCCTCGCGGTCCTGGACCTCGACCCCAACACCGACAACCGACCCGTCCGACCCGCCAATGGACGCCCCGTGAGGGCGACCCGTTGACCGTCTCGACGCTGACCG